>NZ_JACCHQ010000050.1 GCF_016031655.1 Bradyrhizobium glycinis | reverse complement strand
CCGTCGTCGGCCCGACGCCTACACGCTCGCCAACCACGCGCGTCGAGAGCCCAGCCTCAAGGCTCAATCTCACAATCTCGCGCACCTGGCGCATGATAACCCTCCTCGTCGGCATCCAATTCTCCAAGCTGCTTCCAGCCAGAGAAATGGCCAACGATCAGGCCTCACACCATCCGAAACTGCGCGCGATCAAGTCGGAATGCTGCGCGGAGAATGCTCGGAACGCCGCGCGCGATCATTTCGGAACCCTGCGCGCCATCAACTCGGTACGGTGCGCGCGATGACCTCGGAATCGGCAGCGAGACCCGGTAGAACTCGCTCGCAGCCACCCTGGACAGATCGGTGAACAGCTGAAGGGTGCTGAGATAGTCGCTGAGCGCGGCGCCGTAGTTCTTCAGGTTCTCGTTGGCGGTCCCCCTCAACACACGATATCGGCCGTTGGCAGGATCCGACTTCACCATCGCTTCGGAGACATCCAGCGCTCCCGAGTAGTCGCTGATGCGTGTAAGAGCAAAGTAGGCCCTTTCAAAAAGCGGGGCGCTCTGCCCGCACCGTTCTCCGAATTTCATCACGATCTTCGCGCTTTCGCGCGGATGGCCCGCGTCATCCATCAGGGACGCAAGCGGCAGGATCGCCTGCCGATCGCAAGGCTCCCGCTGAAGCTGGTCCAGAAGCCGGGCTGCGTTTTTTGTCCGCTCAAAACTTGCCGGCAGCGCGCTGATGCCAAAGGTATCGTAGACCCCTTTGAAGCGGCTGACCGGCTCGGGCTTTGGCTCTGCTGGTGCCGCCCGCGTTTCAACAGCCGGAGGAAATGGCGCAGGAGCCAACCTGGCAACAGGCGAGTCGTGCTGAAGATAGAGGAATGTGCCGACACCTCCTGCCAGAAGCGCCGAAAACGTGATCGCAACGGGCACAAGGTAAGAGGGGCGTTCTGCAATATCAGGACCGAACTCTTCTGCCATGAAGCACCGGCTTTTGTGAGAACGCCGGCTAATCCCGACGTTGTGCAGCCGTCTGCTGTGATAGCGAAAATCCTGATTTACGCATGGACCGGAAAAGCGCACGCTAGGGAAAAACTAGAAAGCCAATCCAAAGTTTCATGAGACGGCCAACCCCGCGAAAAGATTCAGCAAAGCGCCCGCAAGGCGAGCGACGCCTTTCCCGCAGCTCAGGACTTGCAAAATTCAGGAGTTTCGCAAGCGAGAAATTGAATCCCATGCGTGTCTACGGGTACGCCCGTGTCAGCACCAGCGGTCAAGAGTTGGATATTCAGATCTCTCAGCTCGATGCTGCTGGGTGCGAGCGGATTTTTTGCGAAAAGGAAAGCGGTGCAAAGGATAATCGCCGTGTACTCTCCCAGCTGCTTCGCAGATTGAGCCAAGGCGACGTCGTGATTGTTTGTGCCCTCGACCGCCTTACACGTGGCGGCCCGTTCAAGATGCTCAGCGTGCTCTCTGAGATCACATCACGGGGTGCGGCCTACAAGTCATTGGCCGAACCTTGGGCTGATACCACGCACGAGCTGGGCGAAGTCCTGGCGGCCCTGGTCGGCTACATCGCTCGCAAGACTCGGGAGGATATTCTAAGGCGAACAAAAGCCGGGCGGGAGAGGGCAATGGCACGTGGTGTACGCTTCGGTCGGAAGCCAAAGCTGGACCCGAAACAGCGGCAGCAGGCGCTTATGAGGAGGGCTGCCGGCGAACATCTCGCGTCAATAGCGAATGCATTTGACGTGAGTGCGAGCACAATCTCTCGGTTGAAGTGAAGCTAAAAAAGGGCGAAGCTCCGCTATTGCGGAGCCAGCCTTGCGTTTTGTGCACGAGCCTCGATGGCTCTTCCTAGCAGTCTGGCCAGATAGCACGTCTCGACTGTGTCGATCCGTGTGGTGCGGCCGCTGCTGACTGATCGTCGAAGACTGGCGGCGTACACTGGCTTGTTCAGTTCATCGTAGAGTCGTGCCAGATACTCCAGGTTCACTATCGTATATCCGCGGCGAGTTTTGTTTTCCGCGATAAAGTCCAGCTCTTCGGGAGTCAGGTCGTGGATGTCCGTTCCGAAGGTCGGATCTGCTACCAGTTCGTTCATGGAGAGAGTCCTCGGGCAAACATCTCGTGCCGGCGGGGCCGGTCTAAGCGGGAAATAAGGAGATGAGCCGGTTGTGCTCAGGGGCTTATGCGCGCCCAGACAAAGCGTGCGCCTGACAGGAGGCCGCTTTCTTCGTACCGAATGGGGCAATGCCCAGACTTAGGCATTGCCCATGGTGAGCCCACTGTGACGGCGCGACGCCCATGTCAAGGGCGGCTAGCCGCTCGTCCTACCCTTGACATGGCGGCGGGACGGCGCGACCCGATGTCGGATGTAGGGCTGGGATGCCTACCGGTGACGCTGTTTCATTGGCTTATCCCGGCAACCCGCATCTCTCACGCGCGGTTGCTGGCTAGCTTTACGAACGCGTGCCAGACTGACCAAATGGTGCAGATTGTGCTTTGGCTGCTGCGAGCCACCGTGCTGGTGGCGCGCATAACGCTCTGGGTCACACGTTGCATCCTGAAGATCGTCCATACCCTGCACCGATGGCATGGTTTCAGTCCTGGTGGTGCACTCGGCTCCGCCCGCTTCGCTTCCCGGTGGGAGCTGCTGTGGTCCGGGGTGATGCGAGGGCCTGGACCTATCGTCGGCCGAAGAGGCCGTTCTTTTTTGCGTTTCAACAAAGATGGGATGATTGCGGTGTTCGCGCCAATGGGAGCTGGCAAGGGCGTAGGAATTGTCATTCCCAACCTGCTGGATTACCGCGGCTCGATTGTTTGCACAGATATCAAAGGCGAGAACAGTGCAATAACCCGGCGCCAGCGTGCCACATTGGGCAGAGTGCGTACCCTCGATACCACCGACCCGTACCATTCGGATCACTTCAACCCTCTCGACATGATCCGCACCGGCACGTTCCACGAACGCGACGACGCCGAAGCGCTGGCCCGTCTGATGATCATCCCGGACGACAAGACAAGCCACTGGGACGCCAAGACTGAAGGATTGCTGGCCTGCATCATTCTCTACGTGATGCGCCTCGGGCCGGAGCAACGCAATCTTGCCGAGGTCCGTACGTTATCGACGCTACCACCGGAATCCTTCAAGGAACTATTACATACCATCTGCACATGCGGACCACGAGCCGCAGCCGAGATCACCGCAAGCTTCATGGCCATGGATGGTAGCGAAGAATTCAGGAGCATTCTGTCTAACACGGAGAAAGCAACCCGGGTGTGGGCGGCCGGCGGTCCTGCTGGAGAAATCAGCCGATATTCCAATTTCGACCTGGTCAATCTCGTCAGGGAAGTCAAAACACTCTACCTGGTTGTCGACGAGGAGAAGCTGGACATCTACGCGGGGTTTCTCCGCGTGATGGTGGGTAGCGTGCTCAATGCACTTACGCGTTCCAAGAACCTGCCACGCCCGAATCGTAAAGTGCTCTTGCTGCTCGACGAAGCCGCCGCCCTCGGCTACCTCGAGCCGCTGGAGCGTGGTGTCGGCTACCTGCGGGCCTACTGCACGCCGCTGCTCGTCTTCCAGGACATGAGTCAGCTCCGCACCATCTACCGCCGGGCAGGCTCGTTCCTCGCCAACGCCGCATGCAAGGTGTTCTTCAACGTCAGCGACCTGGACGCCGCCAAGTTCGTGTCCGAGATTGTCGGGCAGACCACGTCGCTCTCCCGCAATGAGGGGACCTCGCACAGCAACGTCGATACCATCCGCCAGCACCATTCGCTTGGTCAATCGGAGACCGGCCGATGGCTCCTGGACCCTTCCGAAGTGATACGACTGCCGGGCAGACGCGCCATCGTCATCTACCGCAGCGACATCGTCCGATATCCAGTGCTGGCCACGAAGGTCAACTATCGCTCGTGGCGCAACCTACGTTGGCGCGGCAAGTTCGATACTTGGCCGGTTTAGGGTTTACGCCTAGGCTAAGTAGGCGAAACCTTCATATCCGAACGCCAGTGTGGATCAATCTACTCACCCTGCTTACGGCAACTTTTTCGCCGCACCTGTCCATCGTCAGCCTCCAGCCAGAAAAGGGGTGTTCTCACTTCTGTGGACACGCGTTGCCCTTCGGGCACGGGCAGTCCGGCTGATCAGAGCTTTGAGGGCATGCACCCTTCTTCGGGCAAGGCGTGCCGCAAGCCGCCTCCTGAGCGGCTATCCCCGGAATCACTTCCAGCACTTTCAGAAAATCTCCCGCATAGCGAATGTCCCCTTTCGGCTTGATCTGGACTATGTATACCGGATGCACCAATTGTCCGTTTGCGCGTACTCGGCCATTCGGAGCGAAAAAATCATCAACTGGAAGCTGCTTCATCTTCTCTGCAACCTTGTCAGCGTCGCTCTCGCGCGCTTCCAGCAATGCTCTCAGATAATGCCGCACGGCGGAGTACATGCCGGCCTCGATCAAGTCCGGTGGGTTCGCCGATCGTTCACGTCGCGCATTCAAAAAGCGCTTTGCCCAGTCTCTTGTTGCGTCGTTCGCGTCCCAGTAGAACGAAGTGGCAAATATTGCATTCTCAACACGAGGGCGCCCGATCTTGTCGATATCCGTCAGAAGAAGGGGTGAACCAAACGCAAGCCGAAGACGCCCCTGCTTTTCATCGATCTGATTTACAATTCCATTCAGGGAATTGCCAAACATCACAACTGTGGCGTCAGACGCGCTAGCTTTTAGTCCAGACCAACTTCCCTGCCAGCTGTAGCTGGAAACCTCTATGATGTTTCCGCCTAGGTTCGTCACCACATTGCTTGTCGCTTTCGCGAGTGCGGTACCAAACGCAGTATCCGGTGCAACTATGCTGAAGTTCTTGTGACGATCATCAACGAGATAATTCGCTAGAGTCAGGCCGATCAAACGGTCGTTCGATGTCCAGTTGAACGTTGGCGCCTTTCGTTCACTTGGCGGGAGAGCGACGTCCGACATAATCGAGAGCACTTTCCTTTCGCCTGTGACCCCAGCCACGGCCGAAGACACTGCGCTGCCACCACTCACAATAATTGCACCAACTTTTTCATTATCGATCCACTGCCTAGCGATGTTAGCTGCAACATCGGGTTTCATCTGGTGGTCCGCCCAAACGGTCTCAACCTTAAGCCGCCCGTCTCGGTCCGGAACGTCCTTCAGCGCCATTGAAGCTGCCGTTCTGACGCCGTCCGAAGTCACACTCGAAAGATCGGCCAAAATGCCAATGCGCGTGATTGTCTGGGCGAGACTCTGCTCAATTGAATAAGCGACAAAAAACGCCCCGACGAATGCAAGGACTCTCATCGGAAAACTCCTTGGCTAAGCTTCACAATCAATTGTATACTACAAATTGCATCTGGAAAGCGCGAGGATTACGACGGTTGAATTCACGCAAAGCTAAGGTGAAGGCTCCGAGCTCGGAGCCTGCTTCCCCCCGTATTTGGAAATACAAGGCGACAGACCTGGCTGGGCTTGCTGCCTTTGCGCTGTCGATCTTTGGATACGGCTGGTATATCGCAAATTGGGTAAAAGGGGCTGATGTGCAGTTCTTTCCACCGGATCAGGTGGAGCTAAGGTGCAGCGAGGTAGAGGCTAACGAGTGTACCTCTGAGAGCAAGGTCACCATCACGGCTTCCACGATGTCATATGTGAATCGCGGAGACCCAGCCTACAACGCAGTGCTTCGACGAGAGCAAGTTGAGCCAAAGTTCGGTGATAAACAGATAGTTTTGGATTGGACCTACTTTTCGGATATTACGTCCACCGCAGCGCCTCAGAAGGTCGCAACGCCCCGCGTGATTCTGGGTGGGCAGTCTGAGAGCCATGAGACCCGGTTTTATCCACGACTGTCTTGCGTCGGTGACAACTGTGATCGCTCCAATTTTCTGGCTTGGTCCGAGTTGCTCAGTGTTATCAACCAGAAAGATAGTCCACTAAAATCGATTCCGATGAAATTCTTGGTCACTCTCTTCGATTCGGAAAAGAGAATAGAGAAGTCGTGCGTTGTCACCATAGATCAGGGCTCGCGTGAGCAATTCGCAAAGCAGGGAGCCAAGCTATTTGCGAAGACATTGCCGTGCGTTAGCACAGCCGAAAAGAAGTGAGGGTATCGGTAGAGCCGTTAGTGCCGGTTATGCATCGACGGTCCTGTGTGCGCGATCGACTACTGGCAGACATGATCAGTGTCGGCTTTACAGCAGACGTTCGGTCGCGCCTAGTCCGGCATCCAGGGACGGCTGCGGCCGCCGCTGAGCCCCCGCTCACCCCTTCCGGAAAACCGATTGGCCCACACAGAGCGCCGGACCAACTGGGTCTCGCGAACGCCGAGCAAAGCGACGAAAAGGAGATCAAGCTCGTTGAGCCAATAGGCAATCTCTGCCAAACGCCGCCGCGCATGCGCTTGTCGTGCGACCCAACGTTCCGCGTCTTGGGATCTCTGCACCTCGGCAGATTCGGCAAGCTTCGCATAGTAAACCTGCCTGTCCCGTAAGCGCGCCGCCTGACGCTCTGCCTTCCGCGCTGCCTTCTGGTAGGAATACGCATTACTGGTAAGACGGCTCATGGTCCATTGTGCGCGACTTCCACGATCAAGTGTGGGATAGCGAAGCTCTCGTTGGGTCGCGGTCTCGCTTTCTCTCCTCCTCCGCTTCGGTCCCGCCTGGCGCGCCTTGCTCATTGGTTGCTGCCCGACGGCATTCTTGACCTTAGGCCCTACATGGACCTCGGGCTCACGTGATAGCTCAGCCGCCAACCGACGGTTGCCAGACCGCGCCGCATCAGCACGACGAGCGGCGAGAGTTCGATGATCGACCCGCGCCCGCGCCCCGGCGCGGCCAAGCATCCTGTTCTGATGGTCAGCCCACGATTTGCGCCAAGCGATCAGCATGGCGTCGCGATTCCAGGCTCGTGTCTTGACCGACCGCAGGCCTCCGCCACCGGCCTGACGCATGGTGAGCAGCACGTGCACATGATAGTTGCGAGGGTCATCCCCTTTCTCGGGGACGGGAGCATGGATGGCGAAATCGGCTACCATCCCGAGAGCCACAAACTCGCTGCGCACAAACTCGCGGACCAGCTCAAGGCGCTCTTCATCGCTCAGCTCATGAGGCAACGCCATGTTGATCTCGCGTGCGAGCTGTGCGTCCCGGCGCTTCTCCATGCGCTCTACGGCATTCCATAAGGCTTCGCGATCGTACAACCATCCGGCGGTACCTTCCGGCGCCATAATCTCGGCATGCACTACACCCCGGCGACGCCGATAGTCCGCGTCAATGCCGCGGCGCTCATCTTTCAGCAAGACACCGGCCCGGTAAGCCGCCATCGCCACCACCGAACGCCCCTCGGAGCGTTTCACCGGTTGCGCTGAAAGATGATACGAAGCCATTCCCCTCCAAAAAGCATTGTCGCCCTGGCGACACCTTACGGCCGGTGTGACGGCCGTGCACCTATGTCGCGCAGCGATGTATAAGTGCGCCATTCATTCGGCGAAGCCGCTTTGCTTGCTAAACTCGTTGCAAAGTAGCACCAGGCGATCGATCAAAATCGCAGGCTCGACGGCCCAGAGACCCGATGTCGTTAGTCGGACAAACGGCCGGGGGCAAGCCCCGGACCCCCTCATGAACTCGTCGACTATCGCTTAGGCTTCTTAGGTTTGAGGACTAGCTTATGTCTTTCGTCTGTCTCAAAGGCCAACGTCGCATCTTCGTGGGCGCGCTTCAGATAATTCGCCCGTATGTCGCAGGCGTCGAGTCTTTGACTGCAATCGTTGACCAGCTTCTGTAGCCGATCGATTTCGATGGTCAGCCCCTGAGCAGTAGCCTCTTCTAGCGAGCGTAGAAGACCATTTCGCTGCAAAGTGAAGTGCTGAACCTCGGCTTTTATCTCTCGCAGTTCATTCGCAATCTGCGAGTGCCGTTCTGCGGCCCGTTCGTTAATATCCATCTTACCCCGCTTACTCTTCTAGTGCGGCAAGTTGACGTTCCAACTCCAGCTTTTCGTCTCGGATGCCTAACTTCTCCAGTTGGACAGCTATGAGTTGATTGCAGATATCGAGTAGCCGAGTGGCCGCCTCCAGGCGATGCTTGGCTGCCTTATGATCTATTGCATAGGCCGGGTCAGCCAACGTCTCTTTCATGCTGGAGATTTCATCTTCCCACCGGCGTCGACGATCCAGATAACCGCGCAACTCAAGAAGGTCGCGTCGGCGAGTGAGTTCAAGCTGAGCGTCTAAGCCGTCCAACGCTCGAATCGTACGACGAAGTCTCCGGATAGCCAAGCCCTTCGGGGTCTCAACGCTTTAGCTTCTTCTTTTGTTTGATTTCGAGTTCGGGCTTCTGCTCGTGAATCCAATCAAGTTCTTCAAGAAGCTGGGTCCGAAGGTGCTCACCGATACCGGTCAGGTGCTTCGTTCTGATCGAGGCCTCCTCGTCACCCCGTCCCTTCAACTTCTTCAAGCCCTCTTCAACGTTCTCAAGGCGAACGGCAATATCTCTTGCGCGGTCCATATCCAATCCATTTGCTCAATTCATTGTCACGAAGATCCTACGGCGGTTGAATTAAATGGCCAACATCATTCGAGTTTCCGCTTGAAACCGCGCGCCAAACCATCGTCCAAGTCGGGCCGGTGGATGCCCCGAAGATGCTCGATCTCCCGAGCCTGCCGATCGGCGTCGATGGCAGCCCATCGCGCCTGTTCGGTCTCGTGCGCCAACTGAAGGCGCCGATTGTAGGCAGTCCGGCTCATGCCCTTGTCGAGCGCGCGGTAGTCGACCACGCGGCTCTTGCTGCGTGTCCTCGGCCGGTTGCGGTAGGAGCGGCGCCGCGAATGCGGCGTGCGCCCCTCACGGCTCATGCGGCGGGCCCGCACGCCCTCATGAATGGTCGGCTTGCGCCTGATGCCCTGAGCTTCGAGCGTCCGCCTATCAATCCGAGCATCTATTCCGGCCGCCTCCAGCGCCAAGTTGGCGTGTTTCTCCCAAGCCTTCCGGAGACGCTCGGTTGAGCCGACCTCACTCATGCCGATGACCCGTTTGTTGGTCTTCGGGTCACGGTCCCGAATGACCAGGTGGCAATGAGGGTTCTTCGCGTCCTTGCCCCTGTCATGAAAGGCAGCCAGCCACGGTGCCCGTCCTTTTGTCACGTCTTCGGCGAAGGACCGGACCAGAGCCACCCGCTGTTCGGCGTCCAGCTCTTTCGGCAGCGCCAGCATTACCTTGTCGATGACGCGAGCATTCTTGCGGCTGGTGTCCTCTGCCTTGCGCAGATACCCTATGGCCTGGTCGGCCTGAGTCGGCATGCGCTCCCCGTCAATGCGGCCCAGGGCGCGGGTGCGAGTGATGTATCGGATGTGCGCAGCGGCGGTGTAGGGCTCGTCCTGGGTGGACTTGCCAATCGAGCTGTGATGCAGGCTGTAAATCGCCATCAACACCTCGGGTACTGGCGCGGGTTTGCCTGCAAACCCATAAGTGCGCACTACCGCAAGTTTAACCTCTGCCGCCCAGTTGGCAAGCGCCCGGGCCCCCACTGATGGCGATACTTTCGCCGACGTTCCGGCCTCACCAGCACTTCCAGGACCGCCACATGGCGCTGCCACGCTCCTAGCCGGGGGGCTCACTCCGCGGTGGATGGCGCAATGCACGAAGGCCAGCTAGGATGCGCAGACAGCGCGAAATCGGCCGCTGAATGGCTCGTGGGCCGACCGGGGAAGTCCCGGAAATGGGTATTGGGGGCTGATGAAATGGTGGGCAAGGCGCCTTTGACTCTCGGCGTGTTCAAGGAGACCGGGCAGGAGTACGTCTTTGATGGCGCCGAGAGCCTCATCACGATCGCGCGGCCGGGGCGCGGCAAGACGCAGGCCCACGTGGTCCGCAATCTCCTTTACCTTGAGGCCCCCGCCATTGTCCTGGACGTCAAGCCGGAGATAGCCGACCTCACCAGCGAGTGGCGCGACCAGAATGTCGGGCCAGTGCAGGTTTTCAGGCCCGGCGATGCCGCCGCGACCGAGAAATTCAATCCACTTGATGCCGTGCCGAACGACCCAATAGCCGCCTACACGGCGATAGGAAGGCTTTTGCCGCTGCTCATGGTGCCGACGGACTCTCACTCGGCCAAAAGCTTCTGGGAGGGCCGGGCGGCCCAACTCCTCCAGGGCGCCCTCTTCGACATCTGCCTGCACGGCTACCAAGGGCGGCGGGATATGTCGGCCGTCGTCGACTGGTTCTCGCCATCGCCCAAGGAGCTAAAGCTCCATATCGAATTTCTTCAAGGATGTGGGGTGAGGAGTCTGGTGCGCATTGGCAACCAGCTTGCCAGTGCGGACGAGGAGACCCGGTCCAATCTGTTCGAGACCGTACTGAGGCACGTTGACGTGTGGGGCTCCCCCCAATTGGAGACGGTCGTCGCGGAGACGACCATTAACTTCGAAGACCTGAGAAGCAAAAACGGCACGCTCTACCTTTGCGTCACGACCGAGGAGCTGCTGATGTACCGGCCCCTCATCCGTACGCTACTCGGCCAGATCTTTTATACGATCCGCGATGCGCGGGATCAGTACGACCTGCCGCCCGTCACCTTCTTTCTCGATGAGTTTCCACAGCTCGGGTATATGCAGGAGATTGAGCAGATGATCGCGCTCGGCCGCCAATCGGGATTGCGGCTCTGGCTGTTTGCGCAAGGGACTTCGCAGCTTCAGAAGGCTTACGGCGACCCGCAACGAATTCTGGAGTTGATGGCGGTGCGGTGCTTCATGGAGCCAACCGCCACGACCGCTCAGGAATTATCGAAGGAGCTGGGAAGCAGGCGCGACCTGCTGACCGGCCAAATGAAGCCGCTGGCGACACCACAGCAACTCATGGGACCGGAATACGTGGATAAGGTGGTCGTCCTTGAAGGCGGCCGCCGCCCAGCGCGGCTGCTCGCGGTGAAGGCCTATGAGGACCCTCAGCTCAAAGGGCGACATAAGGAGCCTCAGCGAACAACCGGAGAGCTCGCAGATTAACGCGACGTTGCCCAGCCGTCATCGTTGTCTTTATCTTCGACAAACCATCTGACGAGTTCGCCCTTAAATCCTTCATCATCAATCCACTTCTGCAAGAAGTCGAGGTTGTCGCGCCACTCTGCCTCCAGCTCAATGGCACCGCCCGCGTATAGTTCTGGAAAGTGCTGAAACTTTGTGTCGTTGGGGTTGAGTTTGTGTTCGCAATTAAGGAGCCCAATCATCCGGTTCGTCATGAACGCGGGATTCGTGACCCCTCTGAACACTCCCGACCGGCTCTTCCAGAATTCGATCTTCACGAGAGCAAGCTGCTTTGCATTCATCGAGACAATCGATCGACCGTTCCGAAATTCTTTCTCCAATGGCGCGCCATCGCAGTGAACCTTCCGGGCTTGAGCAAAGCCTGTACGCATGTTTTCAAGCAACTCCTGAAGTTTGGCGTCCGTCTCCAAGAGCGGCCAACTGCGTGGCGTTACATCGAGAGACCCGTCAACAATTTCAAGTGTCAGCTGTGCCTCTGCAAGGCGTTTCCTTTCCTCCTCCGCACGAACTGCGTCGGCGGCGGCCTTTCTGACATTCTCGGCATCGACAGCTGCCCTTTCAGCAGCGACCGCCCGCTTGCGTTCAAGCTGAGCGCTCACAAGCTCGTCTTTCAGGCCTGGTGCACGCAAAATATCGAAGTAGGGACAAATAGCCTTTGGTTCCTCGCAACCAGCAGCTCGCTCCATGGCGTCCTGAAATCTTCTCAAGGCACTGTCCGTGAACGTCGCAGTAACGTTCGGAAGCGATTTGAGCAGTTCCTGCCTCAGCTGCTGGTCGTTGATGTCAAATGCTTCGTATCTGTGCATCAGAGAACGCAAAGTGCTGACAAACAGTTTCAAGAAGTGCGCTATTACGAAAAGAACGTTCTCGTCGTTTGTGCCCACGAAAAGTACACCGCGCCGGAAAGACCTTCCGAAGTCTGTGTCATCCACGAAACCGGGGCTGAAGCAAAAACTTCCTTCGTCTTTTAAAACAGCTTCGGCTTTTGCGAGGCTGAAATCGTCGAACGACTCCAGCTTCCTTTGAAAGTAGGTCAGCAATCTCAGCGAGATCCATCGCTGGATTTCGGCACGAACGTATGCCTGTAGGGCGGGATCGCCTAACGCGGCCCGGTGCCTAGGGGCTTGGCTGGAATTGAGGTCGGCAATGACCGAAGCGGAGATGCCCGCTATCTTAAGACGGGCCTGATCTGTACCTGACAGCCAGCCGTGTTGGATATGGCGCCGTGCTTCCAACAGACGCAAACGTTCTTGGGAGGATAGGTTATTTATGCGGTCGGGACCAAACCTGGCGACGATCGGTTCAAAAAATTTCATGCAGAAAACCCCACAGCCGTCGTGCAGTTTCCACGTGCATCGAGGGCCGGTCAAGCGGCCGGATTGCACAAAAAATCCGGCCTACCGCCTCCGGCGGTACGCCGGTGACTCGCGGCGCTAGGCAGCCACACCCAAGGTGTTCACGCGAAAGGCCGCAGTAGCCTGGTGACGCTCGTCGAGCTCGATACCGATGCCGACGCGTCCCGCTCCGCGAGCCGCCACCAGCGTCGAGCCCGACCCGCAGAACGGGTCGAGCACGATCCCGCCTTCCCGACAGAACGCATGAATAAGTGGTCGCAAGTTGTTGATTGATTTTTGGGTCGGATGCAGACGATTGCCGGTGTAGTGCCAGTCCATCACGTCCGGCAGCGGACTCGCCGGTAGTGCGGGGCGGCCTTTTGCAAGAAGGTAGGCCTGCTCATGCCGGCTTTCGAGGAAGCGGCTCGCGGAGGCATAGCTCTTCCTGAAAACGATGTGCCCCACCATCTGGAAGCCAGCCTTGCGCCACGCGGCGATGAACTTGTCGGCGGCATTCCAGCCGTAGAAGCTGACGCAGAAGGAGTCGGGTTTGAGTAGCTGATACATCTCGGCAAACGCCGGCTCCAGCCATCCATCGCGGTCGTCATTCGCGATGGTCTGCCCGCTGCGCGACTTGTAGCGGCACAAGTACGGCGGATCGGTAAGGATGAAATCCACTGAGCCTGAGGCCATGCGTCGCATGACCTCCACGCAACACCGTGAACCACGGTGTTGCGAACGTCCTGAATGGGCAGGGCGTTCATGATTGCACCTCCTGCACCAGGGGCCGGGCCTCCCAGCCGAAGTCGCTGCGGAGAAGCTCGAAGCCGTCCATGTTGCCCAGGCTGTCGGTCAGGTAGATGGCCTCGGCCTTGTGAATGGCATCCTCGCTGCTGGCAGCCTCGACGATGACGCCCCATTCCTCGTAGTCGAAGCACTTGACGAGGAAGCGCCGCGTGGCGGCGGGGCTCATCGCCCCGCCTCCGCGTCAGCCTTTGGTTCGCGAATGACCAGGCGGCCGTTCAGGGGCAAGCAGCTGAGCTGGATGTTGAAGCCCTTGCCGTCCTCGTGCGCCCAGGCTGCGCCGATCTTGGTCCAGAAGGCCTTGTCGCCTTCGCCCTCGACCACAAAGACGCTGTGGGGGCGCTGGGTCTTTTCGTTGCGTTTCATTTGGTTGTCTCCCGTTTGGTTTCGCCGGCTGCGCCAATCGCGGCCGGACGGGAAATTTCGGGAGACGAGGAGATAGCGGGCGCGCAACGGAGGGTCCGACCGAGGGACCCTTCAGGGATACGGTTGGATGCCTTGCGCGTACGTGCCTCGGCGCCAGTTTCCCCGTCCTACTGGCCGTGTATTGGGGACAGACGCGCAACGGGAGATGGCCTTGAGACGCAATAAGACCGCGCCAGAAGCGTTTTGGTGTGCGGTGGCGTGCGCCGGAGCCTTTTTACGAGGGAAACGCGCCGCAGCTGACTTGCGAGACGACTGGGATTCGTCCTCCGCACACTGCCTTTGCGATGTCACGCCGGAGAGCACATGCGACCGGCTGCGCTGGAAAGCTGGACGCCATCCTGCGGATATAACCGCGCGGTCCGGCTCGCTCAGTCGGCAAAGATGCTATCGAGTAAGGCCGCGAGCCGAACGCCTGCCCTCTGAAGCTGCTCCTTCACGATAGGTTCGTTCGCGGCGAGGTATTCGGTGCTGATGGTCACGCTGCCCTCGGGCCGGTCGCAGGAGGAGCCGTGCATCACGCAATAGCCCGTCTTCTCGGCTTCTGAGATTGCAAACGACTCGTTGGCCCAATCACTCGGGTCTGACGAACTCCACTTGGTCTTCATCGCAGGAGTAATGGCATCTATCAGGTCAGAAGCTGCCTCATCGACATCCGGCCCCCACCGCGTGTGTCACAAGACAACTATCCCAGGTGCCGTGCAGATTGCCCGAGCACTCGCCGTTCACCCTGATATCGTTTCCTCCGCGGTCGTCCTCAAAGGACACGTGGAGAGGCTGATGTATGTCGCCAACCCAGTGTCCAAGCGACTTGAGCGCAATAAGCCTGTCGGCCCGCTTGGCGTGCTTCGAGTTCACAATCTTCGAGTCGTTGAGGATGGCCGTGAGCACACATTCTGGAGCGCTCGGGCAGTTGTCTCCTGTTACCCCGCGCGCGTCGCGGGGCAGATTGATGAAGTGCTCTGTTCGGCGAATGCGCGGATGGTCGGGAAACACGCAGGAGTCGGAAAAGGTGTCGAACACTTTGTCCGCCTGGATCAGTTTCCGTGTCGCTGCGCGCGTATCCGGCTGGGCGAGCCGGTAGGCAATCTCACAGACAATCTTGTGGCCTTCGTCACCCCATGCTGAGGCGTGGGTGCAAAACGCAAAAAGGAAAAGAGCAGCTAATGAAAATCGGCGCATGCGGGTAACCTCATGCCTGATCCAGTATGGGCTGAACCTATTACTCAGGTTGTTGGGGAGAAGTGCCTCGCCCGGACAAAGCCGGACGGCTCCGAGGCAACGTAAAATTGAACGCGGGTTCAGTATTGTGCTTCCTCCTGTGGCTCTCGTCGGGAGGGCAGCCGGCCGTAGAGCGAGCCTGTGTTACCGAAAATGTTGTGTCTTATTTCACAATCGCGGCGGCCTTGGGCCGTTACCATGGACCTCAGAACTGCCGATGCGCACACGCGTAATGGCTGCGCCAGCATTCATTCCCGCATTGGGGCAAAGTCATGCCTGATCCTGTCGCTGCTCAAAACCTGTTTGACGCTCTCAAAGCCTTCACGACTCCGCCCGCGCCCCAATCCTGGTACAGCGTAGCCAAGGATTTTCAGTCATTGGCCGCAGGTGTTTTTGCACTTCTCGCGGCGTGGGCTGCCTATCGAGGTGTCATGAAAAGGATTGCCTTCGATAGGAGCGTTGCTGAAGAGAGGATAGCGTTCGACAAGCAGATTGCAGCAAACGAGCGCAAAGCCGCGCGACGTGAGCTGCAGAGCCAAAAGTACGGGATGTTTCTGCGTCTTCGGCACGAGGTGGAACGAATGTCGCAAGATGCGGACCTCATTTTGAGGAAACTGGAAGAGACGATCCGAACAAAAAAGAACCAACTGGAGAGACTCGGGCCGGAGGACCTGCTGAGGGATGCCAAAGCCGACTATGTGCAATGGGGAGACGGCTTGTCGTCTGGCGAATACGGTTTGTCGCTGGGCGAATACAATGAGCTCGAGGAAGCGTGGCGCAAGATCCATTTCTTTTCACGGTCGAACATCTACCTCCTCGACAATCTCAGGATGGGGGTCGACGACGCCAGAAAGAAAGAAACCTGGTGCTTGAGCAACCTGGATGAGGACGGCAGGGTCTCTCTGACCAGGATGCAGGTTTACCGGGACTCGTGTCGCACTGTTCAACGAGGTGCGAAGCTGTTGAGCGATGGCCTGAAACTGGCAATCAAAAAGCTGGCTACCCTTGCTGACTTTGAAGATGAGAAGGATCCAACGTAGCGGACCTTGGTAGACCGCGCGCTCGTAGCCGATCGAGAAGAGCCCGGAAGCTGACTTGAGAACAGGTGGTGTGAAAGGTCTCACAGCAGTTTCACGGTCACCTTGGCCTTGCCTCCGTTGTTCGGGTAAAACGCGTCGCTGAGCCATGGCAGGCCGATCACCGCGTCATTGACGTAGAGAAAAAGCTCACCGCTGCGTGCAGCCTTGAACGTTGCCTTGTACGTCTGCGGTGTCGTGTTCGGAACCGGGATAGGATCAAGGAAATACTCGTCCACGCCGGTCTCGCCCACCCGCGCAATGATGCGGTACCAGGGTCTGAACAGGATGCGGCGAAGGAAAATGGCGCTGCGAAACTTCCACCGGTTGGCAAACTCGACGGTGGAGGTCCGGAAGCCAGCGGGTGTGGTCGGCCGCTCCGCGTCGTTCCAGGGCTCGGTCACCGCGATCCTGATCTCATACGATCGACCGGAAAAGACCTTCAGGCCTGTTGGCGCGCAGATCGCAGATGTTGCGAAGTCTGCGCCGTCCTGGTCGATGCCCTTATTGACCGGGACAAGCGTTGCCTCCGCCGTGCCCTTGCAGAATGCCCCCATCGAATCCGCGACGTTGAACAGGAAATGGCTCACGAGAGTCGCGCCAACCCAGACCATCGCTATAACCAGAAGCAGGGGCAGGACGTGCCGCTTCCCGGTGCGGATGACAAACTGATAGGCCGGGTGGGTCCTGAACGCGTAAATAGCGTCGTGCATCAGGCCGGAGAGCGGCACTGGCGCCGCCCGGTCCCGCCAAAGAAGCCGCATCCGGTCCTTGATTTTGGCGCTGAGGCTGCTGCCAAGAACCATCAGGACGATAACGGCGGCGATACCCCCGGCGAACCATTCAGGGTTTGCGGCGTACCAGTCCGTCCACCAGTGGAATGATTTCGGCAGGAAGGATTCGATGAACCGCACGAGTTCGGAGACCATCCGGATCGGCGACTCGAACTCATGCTCCTTGATGCGGTCGTGGAACAGCCAGAACGCCGCAAGATGCAGCGTGGCGGCCAGGGTCGCGAAATACGCCAGCCGACGCATCCAGACGAAATTCCAGAGCTTTTCCTGTGCCGCAAATCGGGCGGTCGCGCCCCCCGGCGTCTCGAATGTCGTCGACCCGAGGGGCGTGAGCTTGCCGTTGCGGGAGACCACGAGGTACTCCGGCGGCAAGCCGATCGGGGCATAGGCGTTGCAGCCGCTGTCGATGCGGTCGAACACACTTTCGTGGATCTTCGGCAGCTTGACGCTGACGCCGACATCCGGGTCATTGCACAGGTCGGACACTTTCCGCGGACCATAGCGGTAGTAGGAGCCGAGGCCGGACCGCGAGTCGTAGAGGCGGCCGTCCTTATCCTGCGCGGAGTTGATCTGTTTGATGGAGTCGGGGTCTGCGAAGGGGGCCTCCTTGAACACGAGACCACGCTTAATGGACTCGTCGACAAGCCAGGACAGCGGCACGAAAGATACGGCATCGTCGGGATAACCTCCGCCCACGTTGGCGTGCATGCCGACGAACCAGACCTGGACCAGGCGCTCGTCGCCGATGGTGGTGGGGACCGCCGGCTTGGATTCGCCTTCCTCGGTCCAGAGCACGGGATGGAAGGTCGTCCGCTCATCGTCGAGCGCAAGCGCGTGCCTTGCGCATTTGACACGTGGGTTCAAGATCCGGTTCGGAAGCTCAAGGGGCCAGATCCAGTTGCTGACGCCGCGCGTCATCTCATCCATGGGCAGGCCGTAGGCAGCGACCGTGTCCCACACGCCGATGAACTCTATGGATGGGATGTCCTTTCGGACAATCTCGGCGTAGGGTTTGTTGCCTCGCACAAGGTCCAGCACCGGCACCAGGACGTAGTCGCGCAGGGCGCGGAAGAGCACCTCGATCTGCAAGATCGAATGGTAGCCCTTGGCCCGGTAGGCCCGGTAAGCCTTGACTGCGCCGTTGTGCAGCTCCGCTTCGGTGTCCGCCACAACCAGACCCTGCTGAAGAATGAGCGCGCCGAGGACGCGCACGGTGAACGCGCCACGGCTAAAGCCGAAGAGGTAAATCTTCGAGTGGTTCTGGTGATCGTAGTTGCGGCAGATGAACTTGTAGGCGTCGAGGATGTTGCGCTTGAGACCGAACCCGAATGCGCCGCCCAGCACAGCGAGCGGCACAAAGGAGGAGGTGCCCACGCCGTCGTCGTATTTCGCGGCCTGGCTGTTGCCTTGCAGGTCGAGCGCCTGGAACATCCGCCAGACGTTCGTGCGCCAGACGCTTGAGGCGGCATTACCGGTACCGTCAGACAGGATAATGATCTTGGGGCTGGCCATGAGGGCGCCCTCCCTGAAAAGTATCAATGAATGCGGTGAGCGTAACAGGTGCCGGGAAGAATTCAACCTTGGATAGTCGTCTGCCAGGTTATGCCTTCCCGCAGTGCTTCGGCCAGGGTTACGGCCAATCCCCGCCTTCGTCGCCTTCATCGATCACGTCCGGGCATTCCTGGCCTTCGTAGGCAGGACGGAAATTGACGCAGAGCCCACCGAAGCCGCCTTCGTACTCGGCGTGTTCGGAGATGATCCCGTAGTGGTCGGCCAGAACCTTGGCGACATGGGCCACGGAGGTTTCCAGCGCATCGATCAGGGCACGCTGTGTGTCGTCGTCGAGCGTGGACGCGGCGATCGCATCGCAGAGCTCGTTGACGTTGAGGATCTTAGTCATTGGAGGATCTCCCTTTGGTTATCGGCTGCGCCAATCGCGGCCGGACGGGAAATTTCGAGGAACGAGGAGATAGCAGCGGCGCAATGGAGGGTCCGGCCGAGGGCTCCCTTCAGGGATACGGTTGGATGCCTTGCGCGGATGCGCCTCGGGCCTAGTTTCCCCGTCCTCCTGGCCGTGCATTGGGGTAAAACGCGCAACGGGAGATGGGCCTGAGACGCAATGGGACCGCGCCAGAATGAGTTTTGGGATTGAAGGGAGGAGAGAGATAGTCGGGCCGCTAAAAGCCGCGTACATTGGGCGATAAGTCGGGGGGCGAAATGCCGATCTATTTCATTGGCTACCAAAGTACAGACGGGTGCCTGATCAAGATTGGGAGGGCGAAGAATCTTAGGCGTCGCCGGATGCAGCTACAGACGGCAAGCCCGGTGACCCTGGAGGTTATGGGCTGGATACAGTCTCGCGATGACATCGCTCTCGAACGGTCTTTGCACACGAAATTCAAGATGTGTCGCGAACGCGGAGAGTGGTTCAACCTCGATCCGTCGGAGATTTGCCCGACTTGATGAGAGCAAGGGAACACCGGTTCGTCGCGAAAAACGCCGATGCATTCGAAATCACTGGTTACGATAGCGATGCTGTGCCCGAGTATATGGGCGTCTGGAAATGGGGCCACTTCGAATTTCACGAGTGCTGTCCCTTTTGCGGCTGCTTTTGCGGGATGCACTATCAGGAAGTATCGTGCATGTCTCATCGCTTGAACTGTGACACGCTAACCTACTTTTCGGAGCTATCGCCTCCGACCGAAGATGATCGCGAGCAAGTACGTTGCGTTCCACTTATACAAAAGACAAGCGTTGATCGTGGCCCGACGGAAACTCTTGGCGACTGAGGAGACCCTCTCTAGGCCAACGCTAACTGCCAACATCCGCACCGACATCAGACGCATCAATGCTGATTCCACGCAAGTTAGTCGATGCGGGTAACTTGTTAGCCGCAAGTCGACCAGCAAGCTCCCGCGAGCGCGCGGGCCACGTATTTACATGCAAGACCATGGGAAGGTGCGGGATGGGTGTCGGGTTCCATACGCCGCGTCGGTGAGCGAGCCTTCCGTCAACAAGCCATCGGATTTCGCACGGATCCCACTCGATCGCAAAGCGGTGCGGGGCTTTTGACGCGTCGAAGCCCAAAGGGATAGCTACCGGCGTCCCGCGATAGCCGTAATCAAACTTCGCGCCTTCAGAGCCAGGATTATAAAAAACATTCACGAGCATTTGGGTCGGACAGTTTCCCGCTATCTCGATGTCGATCTCCTGGCGAGGAGAGGCTCGGTACAGGAAGAAGCCCGTAACCACGCCCGGAACGTTCGTCGCTTGCAGGACCGCCTCGAACCGACCGTACAGAAAGCTGTCGCGACTGGATATGGCTGCGGCGCCGAAACTGCGAACGCCGAGTGATTCTTCCCGCACCGCAAGCTTAAGGCCTCCCTCCGTACATGCCGATACGTTAGAAGGCCGAAACAAACCAAGATTCCCAGGGAAGGTATCGTTTCTGAGTGACCACCTCGAGGGCCGCACCTCGCTCAGATCATCGTCAAAGACGATTCTTGAGCCGCGTACCGATCGATCAAGCGATATCGTGCGTAGTCCGCACCAATCGGCACTAGGCTCTGCGATCCATAGCGACCGATCATATCGCAGCTGCTTTGGTCGAATATTGGGCTTCGCTGCCTCAGCCGGTCCGAGGTACTTTCGCTGACCGATCTCCTTGATACGGGGATAGGATGCCACGGGCGGGGGCGTTCGTAAGTGTTCGCAAAGCGCGCGCCAAGAAAAGGTGTCCTCCCCCTTCAAGCGAATGACGTCGGAGCCTTGTAGATTTTTCAGCAACTTATCCTTGGCTGGATCATCAACTTCTCCGTTCTCGGTGACTATGAACTTCGCTTGCGGAAACCGCTGCACAAGCTGGTCGAGGACGGGCTCCAGTGAACCCACATTTACGTAAGCATCAAAGGTGCGACTCTTCCCGGCCAGCAGGGCTTTCAGCTCCGTCTCAGGCAGCCGGTCGAGATCGCTGCAACACCGGTAGCCCAGCATCGATAAAGCCATTGCTACAGATGACAGACCAGTCCCCGGTCTACCGAATGCGAATACAGGAAAGGAGGTCGGTCGTTGGTGGAATAGCGCTGTACTGCCATAATCGAGAACCCCAATTCTTGTCAGGGCCGGCAGTATGGAATAAGAGTTGGTCGATACCAAGTCAGCACGCTGGTGTATCACTGGACGACGTAGGGCACGAACGTCGATCTCTTGGAATTTTTGATTGATCCATAAATCAATTGGACCGCGGCACGGAAGCAGGTTCAGAAGCTTCTGGGCGCCAGTCTTCGAAAGGACGTAGCCGGATAAGTACCAAAGTCCGCGTTCCGGACAGAACAAGTTCGCTGAAATCAGTTCCTTCGGCGCACCATGCCGCGCCTCGGCATAAGAGAGGTACAGGAGATCAAATGTAGGACCACCCCCATCAGCCTTTGTCATCTCGTCCCAAGCTCGATCGATTGCGTGGGCGAAACCTCGTTCAAGCCAGACATCGTCTTCCACCACGAGCACATAACTGGCGGCGGATTCAGCAATAGTTCTCCAGACGCCAATATGAGAGCGGGCGATTGCGACCTCCGCCGCGCTCATGCGGATTGGGCGAGTTAGGTCGAATTCGTCAGGCAGCGCTTGGGGCTGAGGCTCAACATAGAGCTGATCGCCCAAAGTATAAAATGGGTCGACGTCCTCCCCATCAATTGAATTTTGGGAAAAGCTCTGCGCATCAACGGCTGAGTATCGGGTTGTCCTGGTGCCAAGATCAATTCCGTCCGCATCCAGAACGCAAGCGAACTCTCGCTGAATCTCAGCCCAACGTTTGGGCTGACGGTCGAGGTTGATGACGTATATTTGGGAAATGCCTGGTCGCTCAGGCCGCTCCAGCCCAAATGTAGCGGACCGCCTACGCGGTAGGCGTCGTCGTAGGTTCAAAGCGAGGTAATGCAGAATTCGAGAGGCAGTGTGAAATGGCTTCGTCAAATTCATTGTGAGCTGCTTCTGCTACTGCTCAAGTCGCTTTTGATTGGAGTGGCGCCAATTTCGCGCGTCGTTGCGATAGCTTAGGGGCCATTTGGAAATAGCGAATAAGTCCCAGCCTCGCAGGACAGCAACCTCCTGATCTATGGTGCCGGAAGCGACCCCGAGTTCGAAGATTGTTCGAGATAGAATCCCCGGGCCCGTTGTTGCCTGGATCTCAGGCAAATCGCCATCAAACGAATTCTCTAGAGCTTCGGTTGACCTTAGGAGGGCCAGCTGGATGACTGGGTGGCGTTTCGCGGCGATAAGCGGATTGTTGTTGAAGTAGAAAATCCAATCGGGTGTAGCGTTTTCCGCCGTAAGGAAGCTTGCTGTGCTTACCATCGATGCGGACGCTATGTCGTAACAAAGAGGTTGGACTTTCAATCGAGCGTCTTCAAAGATCCAATCAATGTGTGACCCGACACAGACGTCGTCCGCGTCGACATAAAAGCCTCCCTCCAGCGACAAGTAACACAAGCGGAAGTAGTCCGCCTGCATGGCCGGATGGTAGCATCGGTCGAAAGCGCGCTCGTAGCGAGGACCCAGCGACTCGCGGATGTATGACCTCGCGCTAAACTCGTCAAAGAGGAGATGCCTGATCCCGACTTCTTTCCAGCGGGCCCATGACGCGATACAGTCCTCCACGTCACCCGGCAAATCCTGTAGATCGTGCCAAAACTGTATGATTGTCTTAGGCGGTAGCTCTCGAAGGCTGCGGCCAACCCACGCCTTGCTCCCGGTCCGCTGAACCATTCCTTTGATGAACTCTGAGCGTTGCCTGTGGTGCTCAGGGCTGTCGGTCATGTCCACGCTATGAATCATGACCTATCGTAATGGTTTCAACGCTTGCCATCCACACGTAATTGTATCTTAATCAGATCTGTCTGGCGAAGGTTTTCACGCCGGGGTCTAGGGAGTATGGGGCGGCAGGTATTAGGAGATATATTGGGAATTGCGCTGCAATGAATATTCTTGCGTTCAATCCGGCGCATGATGGAGCAGTTTCCTACCTTAAAGATGCCCATCTGGCACTTTCAGTGGAGGCGGAGAAAAATTCGAATTACCGATATTCTCCGATATCATCTGGCGACGTCTTTAACGTTCTCGGGGAAATCAGCGAGATACCTGACGTCATTTGCACCGGCGGCTGGTGGCCTCGCGATCACTTCGAATATGTGCGCGGGCCAATCGATCACGCCGGCTATCGCGGCGTATTGAAGAATGAAATCATCGTCGGACGCCGGCACTTCCTCGGCCAATCAATTCACTGCTTTTCATCGTCTCACGAGCGTTCACACCTCCTTTGCGCGTTCGGGATGTCTCCATTCCCGAAAGGAACGCCCTGCTACGCGCTCATCTGGGAAGGCGCGATCGGCAGCTTCTACGAAATCGACTCGGAATTGAACATTGACGTCGTCGGGGAGCCTTTAGCCAAGCCGGGAAATCGGTACTCCATGCTCTATGGCTTAGCCGATCCATCCTTCCCTAAGAACACTCCCTATTTTCGAATTTCTGATGCTGGCAAGCTGATGGCCTTGGCCTCGTTTTCTCGGCGGAACGAGCCAACAACCTCCGAAATGAAACTGATGAAGTTTCTGTTGGAGGGGCCATCCCAGGCAGCTATCTGAATACGATGGTCCGGACGCGTTGCCATATTGCGTAGGGCTGGATGACCCTGAGTTCCGCAATTTCGCTGGCATCTTCAGTGATAAGCTTTTCGATATCTTCTATCAGTTCGCCAAATCGAATTTGAAGAGAGGTGACCTGCCACTGCGTATTTCCTCCAGAAGGAGTTTGAGTCCGGCCCGAAGAAGGACGGACAGATGAAGCGAGCAAGGTTCACGGAAGAGCAGATTATCGCGGTATTAAAGGAGCATGAGGCTGGGGCGAAGACAGCCGACCTGGCTCGCAAGCACGGTGTTTCCGAGGCAACGATCTACAAGGAAGGCCAAATTCGGCGGCATGGACGTTTCCGAAGCGAAGCGGCTGAGGGCGTTGGAAGAGGAGAACGCGAAGCTGAAGAAGCTTCTGGCCGAGCAGATGCTCGATGCGGCCGCACTTCGCGAGCTCCTTTCAAAAAATGTATGGTCCGCCCCGTCCGTGCAAGGGTTCGTAACAGCAAAAATGACGCTTTCAGTTGCATAAATGTATCCGGCCTCTCGCGAGTGGACTGCTGTTGCAGCCAGGCCATGATGAGATCCGCGCACGCCGTTCCCAATAAATGGTTCGGGCACGAAGCCCGCTTTTTTGCACAGGGCTTACGGCATGTTGATCCACTGTTTCGTCATCACTGTTCCCGAGCCTTGCAATCGAAGCCAGAAGCGTCAGGTGAAAGCAGGATCTCTGCGTTCGTAGAGAGCTCCAGGCTTATTCAAGACCACCCAGACAATGCGAGCCATCTTGGCGGCTAGAGCGACAACGGCCTTGTTCGGATGCATCCGAGCCTGGAGCCCGTCGAGCCAGCTTCCTAGGCGATCGCGCGTCCGGTCCAAATGCCGGAAGCAGGATCGCGCGCCATGCACTAGAAGCTTTCTCACATAACGGTTGCCGCGTTTGCTGGCGCCAAGCAACGTCTGTTTTCCGCCGGTCGAGTATTGCCTGGGCACTAACCCCAGCCAGGCAGCAAGGTCGCGGGCCTTGCGAAACTGCAG
>NZ_JACCHQ010000049.1 GCF_016031655.1 Bradyrhizobium glycinis | reverse complement strand
TCGCCAACCGGCGTGCTTGCCGGCGCCAGGTGAACACTTGTTGTGGGGTCAGCCCGTGCCGCCGGGCAATCTCGGAAACGACCGCGCCTGGTACCAGCGTCTCCTCAACAATCCGGGCCTTGTCGTCCTTGGAGAACCAACGACGGCGTCCCGTCTCCGTGATCACTTCCAGCCCGCGCGCCGTCACGTCCGACTTAAGCGTATGGTCAAGCATAGACACAAGCCGATCCCTTCAAAGAGATCGTGAAACTCGCCTATCCCATCTGCCGCGAGAAGGTGGGAGCGGAACGACGCTTACGCATAAACCAAAATGCCTGGCGATCATTCGTAGCCCACGCTTGAGGCAATGAGCAGCCCGATCGGCAAGACATTTGAGCGGGATGACGCGCCGCGACATCGCAGGCACAATCTCCGTGTCGTCCTCACATGGCAGAATCTATTGCCACGAGTAGATTTGAGTTCTGTGCGTCAAGTTCAGCAAAATCGATCATGGGGTCCGGCCAAGCCATCCCTCGGAGCCGCCGTCGCTCGCTCGCCCCAAGCGCAGCGCTGGCGAGCGACGGCGGCGGAGAGGGGTGGCGTCCATCCCTTTGGTGGGCCTGAGCATCGTCAGGCCGCCCGACGCAGCGTCTCCTTCTTGTGCTCCTTCAAGAGATCCATGTTCAGGTAGCGATGGTCCTCGAGCCAGGCCTCGTGGCGCTCGACGGTCAGCGCCCGCACCAGCCTTAAACAGCTCTCGGCGTTGGGGAAGATTCGCACCACGTAGGTGCGCCGCCGGATCTCCTCGTTGAGGCGCTCCAGCATGTTGGTCGACTTCATGTGCTTGCGGTGCACCAGCGGCAGCCGGAAGTAGGTCAAGGTCTCCTCGATGTTGTCCTCGACCCAGCCGGTGAGCTTGGGGTATTTGCCGCTCCATTTGGCAAGCCACGCCGCCAGATCGCGCCGGACCTCGCCAAGATCGCGCCGGTCGTACATCCAGCGCAGCTCGAGCAGGCAATCGTCGTCGACCTTGCGCGGCACGTAGTCGAGCGCGTTGCGCAGGAAGTGCACATAGGGGTCGTTGAAAAAGCTGCAATTGGCTGATTCCGTTTTGGTCGGCGATTCGCGATGGGCGGAGCAAACGAGATGCTGGGGCGCAAGGAGCGGGATCAGTTGGAGCTCTTCATCACTGGCACGCTCAGACAGCTCGTCCCAGATGAGCACGTGCTGGCGCGGGTCGATCGTGTACTTGACCTGTCCTGGCTCAGGGAAGAGGTCTCCGACTGCTATTGCATGAACGACGGTCGGCCAGGCATCGATCCGGAGGCCGCGGTACGCCTGATGCTCGCGGGTCTGCTGACCGGCATCATACACGATCGCAAGCTGATGCGTGAGGCTCAGGTCAACATCGCCATTCGCTGGTTTGCTGGGTATGGCCTGCATGAGCAGCTACCGCACCATTCCAGCCTGACGCGCATCCGCCAGCGCTGGGGCGAAGAGCGATTCCGTAGGATCTTTAAACGCACGGTCGAGGCCTGTCTGAAGGCCAAGATCGCAACAGCCGAAGTGGTTCACATCGATGCGTCGCTAATCCGCGCCAATGTGAGTTGGGACAGCCTCACCGAGCAGCATGTGGTGGATGTGCTGAGCGAAAATCAAAGCGAAGATGAGAGAAAGGCCCGGCAAAGCGGGAAGTACAAAAAGGTCTGCACGACTGATCCCGATGCGACAATGGCTACGAATGCCCGAAACCGGCGGCTGGAACCCGCTTATAAGCAGCACACGGCCGTCGATGACAAGGTCGGTGTCATTCTGGATGTCGCGGTCACGACTGGACAAACGAACGAAGGAGAGATGATCGAGCCGCAAGTCGATGAGGTTGAAGCGATTACGGGCATCGACATAAAGGTGGTCACCGCCGATGCGGGCTATGCCTACGCTAAAGTCTACGGCGCGCTCGAGCGGCGCGGAATTGATGCCCTCATCCCAGCTAAAGCGGAACCAATCAAGAGTCGCGTACCGCTCAGACGCTTCCGGTACGATGCCAAGAACGACATCTTGAAGTGCCCGCGAGGGCGTATCTTGCGCCCCGCTCGGCCCATCAAGCACGGCCGTTTCTTTTACTCGAAGGCGAAGGATTGCACCCGGTGTCCGCTCAAGGGCGATTGCCTATCCAAAGGGCGGGCTAACAAAGCGGTCGTTGTCGGTGACCATTATCCGGCACTGCTGCGCGCCCGCCGCCGTCGCGAGCGATGGAGTAAGCAGGATCGACATCTCTATCAACGCCATCGCTGGCGCTCAGAGGGCTTCCACGGCGAAGCCAAAACTTGGCATGGGCTGGCGCGCGCCATACGGCGCGGTCTACCAAATATGAAGATCCAGGCCTACCTCACGGCCGCCGCCATCAACCTCAAGCGGCTGGCAACCGCTTTCCTTGCGCTTATTCTGTCTTGGATTGTCCCTTATAGCGCGTTTGCGGCTTCAGAGCGCGCCGTAGCGCGGATTTTAACGAGAGGGCCATGACGGGGCCGGTCGCTGCATCGCGCGAAATCTATTGGCCACTTCTTCAACGACCCCACATAGCAGCGCTGCCAGGACACGCCGGCGAGTCCTTCGGCGATCGCCTTCTTCAGCCCGGGATGATCGTCGGAGACCACGAACTCGACGCCATGCAGGCCGCGCGCCTTCAACGCTTCCAAACACTCCTTCCAGCTCGACCGGCTCTCCCGGTTGGCGAGCTCAACCGCGAGCACCTGGCGCCGGCCTTCCCAGTCGACGCCGATCGCGATCAGCACCGCCTGGCTCGCGATGATGCCGTCCTCGCGCACCCGCTCATAGCGCGCATCCAGGATCAGGTAGGGGAATGGCTCCTTGAGCTTGCGTTCGCAGAACGCCTTCAGCGACCCATCCAGCCGTTTGTTGATCGCGCTGATCGCCGAGGCCGAGAAGGCATGGCCGACCAGTTCCTCGGTGACCTGCTTGACCTTCCGCGTCGAGACGCCTTGCACGTACATCTCGGCCAAGGCCGCAACCAGCGCCTTCTCCGAGCGCTGATAGCGCTCGAACAGCTCGGTCGAGAACCGCCCCTGCCGGTCCTGCGGCACCTTCAGCTCGATCTTGCCGACCCCGGTGATCAGCGAGCGCGGATAGTAGCCGGAGCGATAGCCAAGCCGTCCTTCGCTGCGCTCCCCTTTCTCCGCACCCAGCGTCTCCGTCATCTCGGCTTCGAGAATTTCCTGCACCGCACCCTGGATCAGCGGCTTCAGGAACTCCTTGTCAGACCTCAACAACTCTTTGACTGCAGAGACATCCGTCCTAATCTTCGTCACGGTCATGGCGGGTCCAAGCTCCTCTACGAGCGGTGATCTTCGCAATCACCGGACTTACCATGACCGCTTCAGCCTCTCAGCTTTTGCAGAACCTCCCGCACACTACCTAGATTTGAAAGCTTCGGTCGCGGCTACTCTGTCGCGCGGCGATCAGGATGGATCGCCGGATTTCAACAAAACTTTTGCGCGCGACATTCTGTGCCGCAATCATCTCTCCGTCGCGACACTGACCCGCCATCCAGATTGCCGCGACTTCCCATCCAGATCGCCCGCTACAGCTACTGGCTGTTCGCGATCAATCAAATTGGCCTCTCGCCCTCGACGAGATTCGTCAATCAATAGCACATGGGCCTAAGCGCCAGTCGATGCTCGCCTAGGGCGGAGGACCTGACCGCTTAGGTGATCAGTACTTCGACCAGATAAGGTCCGGGCGTCGCAAGTCCGCGCGCCACCCCGATATTGAACTCATCCATCGTGGTCACCCGGGCCGCCGCCACACCCATACTTTTTGCCAATCCGGTAAAATCGATGTCAGGCCGGCTGAGATCGAGCATATCCAAAGCCTTGCGCCCGACATTTTGCGCCCCCACCTTGGCCAGTTCATCTCTGAGGCAAGCGTATGATCTGTTATTGAACAGCACCGTCGTAATGTTGAGGCCCTCACGCACCTGGGTCCACAGTGATTGAATGGCGTACATCGCGCTGCCATCCGCCTGCAGGTTGAGCACAGGTCTGTTTGGGCAGGCAATCGCAGCGCCCGTGGCCATGGGCATGCCGAGTCCAATCGATCCGCCCATGTTCTGGAGCCAAGTATGTGGCTGCGAATTCCAGGTTGCAGAGAAAAAGCCACCGCCAGTCGAGATCGATTCATCGACCACGATCGCGTTTTCGGGAATCAACGCGCCGAGTGACTGCGAGAGGCTGGCGCCAGTAATTGCCCCAATGGCTAACGACGGCGGCACCAGCTTCGCGGCCTGACTCGGAACTGTTTGAGCATCCAATTCATCCGCAAGTCTCTCGAGCGCATCCAATGCGTCGTCTTCACCACGCGCAAGAGTCAAGAAGTCGGTGTCCTCAGAAGCCATCAAGCTTGGCTTGTCGGGGTAGGCAAAGAAGGCCACCGGGATGCGGCTACCCACGAGGATAAGATGCTTAAGTCCCGCAAGTGCCGCACGCGCCTGGTCAACTGGGTACGGAAGGCGATCGACCGGAACGCGGCCAGCGCCACGCTCAATCCGGCCAACAAATGTTTGCGCCATGATTTTCGCACCTGTCTTGGCACATATGCGCCCTGCTAGATCAAGGCCGCGCTGCCGGAGCGCAAGTCCCCCCAGCAGGACCATCGCGGGCTCGCCGGAACGGAGTGCCTTGGCAACATCCTTGATGCGATCCTGCGAAACCCGTACTCTTTTGGGTGCTTCGGCCACAGCAGCGGGGCCACCGCCTTCATTCCAGGCGGTATCGGCCGGAAGAATGAGGGTTGCGACCTGACCGGGTGGGTTGCGCGCCGCCGCGATGGCCGCGGCGCCATCAGCCGCAACACGCGTTGCGCCGGGGGAGGTACGGACCCAGCCAGAAAACGGCTTCGCTGCCCCTTCAATATCTGACGTGAGCGGTGCATCATAGTTGAGATGGTAGGTTGCGTGATCTCCCACGATATTGACGATCGGGCTGGACGCCTTGGTGGCGTTATGCAGATTGGCGAGGCCATTCGCCAAGCCTGGGCCAAGGTGTAAAAGAGTGGCGGCCGGCTTTTCGGCCATACGCGCATAACCATCCGCAGCGCCAGTAGCGATTCCCTCGAAGAGCACGAGCACGCAGCGCATACCATCGACGCGGTCGAGGGCCGCTACAAAGTGCATCTCGGAGGTGCCTGGATTTGCAAAGCAGGTGTCCACGCCTCCGGCAACGAGCGTACGAACCAGACTTTCAGCGCCGTTCATTGGATGGGTTCCTCGTGTGACTTACATCGCAGCGCCGCGAAGCACATCGCTCGATCGCGGGCAGAGCGATAAAAAAGAGACGGCTGCGAAAGCCCCGCGCTCAGGCATCTGGATTGAGAGGCGGGCCCAGATTACACACCAGGACCAAAGTTCGATGCGGCTAATCGGGCAAGTTAATCTGTCAGGATTGTTGCATCGTTCGCAACCCAAGAGGCTACGCAGGGATCGCCAACCTCCATGGAATGGTCCGATACGTTCAGCACCTTCGATCGCAGCTGCAATCCCGTTTCGCTCCGGAATTCCAGAACTGTCGCATCGCCAACGAACGTCATGCCGCTGATGCGTCCCTGAATTCCGCCGGATGAACCAGCGCTCGCTTCCAGACGCAAATGTTCCGGGCGCACGCACAGAGTCGCATCCCTATCCGCATCCTGCCACGGCGGAGAGGGCAGGCGTTCGCCCGCAGGACCGTGCACGATGCCGGACTTGAGCTTAACAGGGATGAGATTGACCTCACCAACGAAGCCCGCCACGAACAAATCGGCCGGCCTGCGATAAATGTCCTTCGGCGCCGAGACTTGGCGGATCCGGCCCTCGTGCATCACCGCGACACGGTCGGACATAGCAAGTGCCTCATCCTGGTCGTGCGTGACGTAGATCATCGTCTTGCCGACTTCCTTGTGTAACGTCTTGATCTCATTCCTGAGATGCTCGCGCAGCTTCTTGTCCAGCGCGCCCAAGGGTTCGTCGAGCAGAAGAACGGGCGGATCGAAAACCAGTGCCCGCGCTATCGCCACTCGCTGCTGCTGACCGCCGGACATTTGGTGGGGGTAGCGGGAGGCCAAGGCACCGAGATGCACCTGATCGAGGATGCGATGCACCCTAGTTTCGATCTCCGCCTTTGCCATACGCCGCATCCGAAGCGGATACGCAACGTTCTCCGCGACTGTCATGTGTGGAAAGAGTGCATAGTTCTGGAATATCACGCCAAGTTCTCGACGATGAGGCGGCAGACGCGTGATATCCTTGTCGCCCAACAGAACGCGACCGCTGTCCGGCATCTCGAAGCCGGCGATCATCATCAGGGTCGTTGTCTTTCCCGATCCGCTGGGCCCCAACAAGGAGATGAACTCTCCAGGTGATACGGAAAGACTGACGTCGTCGACGGCCATCGCGCTGCCGTAACGCTTCTGCAAGTCATGCAGCGTAATGCCTGCGGTTTTCACGTCAGTTCCGTTCACGGTCGCTTTCATCAACATTTCAGCTCCCCAGGGAATTCGTCGTTGGTTTGGTTTGACCTGCCGACCCAGTCAGGGCCGTCAGGTCTTTTTTTGCCGTCTCAGCAGGGTACCGACGACGATCACGATCGTCGCAAACAGCATCTGCAGCGTGGCTACGGCAGCAATGGTGGGACTGATGTCCTGCCGGATTCCTTCCCACATGCGCATCGGCAAGGTCGTGATCTTTCCGATGCCAAGGAACAGCACGTAGACAACGTCGTCGAACGAGGCCAGGAACGCAAAGAAACTAGCAACGATGAGCGCCGGCAGGACCAGCGGCGCGACGATTGTGCGCATAGTGGCCCAAGGCCCGGCACCAAGGCTGCGGGCTGCACGTTCGTAGCTCGGGTTAAGGTCGCGCAGATTGGCAACCACAATCACCACCACGTAGGGGATGGCGTGGACCGCGTGACCAAGTGCCAGGCCGAACTCGGTGCCCTGCAGGCCCCACCGCGCCAGCAAGAAATAGGTCGCGACGGCCACGATTACAGTCGGCATAATAATCGGTGACAGCAAGAGCGCGATCATAGTTCCACGACCTGGCATGGTGCCGCGCGACAGACCGAAGGCAAGCATGGCGCCTAGCGCAGTTGCCATGGCAACCGCCATCAACGCAATGCGGATGCTGGTGAAGGTCGCGCGCACCCACAGCGTGTCGAACAGAAAGGCTTCGTAGTTGCGCAGCGAGTAACCTGGCAACGGAAAGACAAAGTAGGACGAGGCGCTGAACGACAAATACGCAACGATCAGTACCGGCAGCAGGAGAAGTACAGCCAGAAAGCCTGCCAGAATCGGGACACCTCGACCTCTCATCGAAGGAAACCAGCGATCAAGAGCGTTTGCCGCGGAGCCGATCCGCATCAACATTTTGGCGCCAATCTGGCGGCGAGTAACGCTTGAACCAAGCTTGCCGTCTGAGAATCCCAGCAGCTGCTCAATGGGGAAGAAGCGCGAGCCAATCCACAATAAGCTCAGGACGGCCAGCAGGAGGACCACGGAAAGCGCAGCGCCGAAATTCCAATTGAGTTGCTCCAGGATCTGCGAGCTGATGGCCATGGTGATCATGACGTCTGACAGCCCACCCATCAACGCAGGTGTGATGTAGAAACCGAGACAATAGATGAACACGAGCAGAACCCCCGCAATCAGGCCCGGTAGGCTGAGCGGTAGAAAGATGGTGAGGAAGGCGGCGAGCGGGCTCGCTCCATTCGCCCTCGCAGCACGCATAAGTTTCGGGTCAATGCTAGACATGACCGTGTACATCGGCAGGATCATCATCGGCATGACAATGTGGGTCATGCCGAGGATCACACCAAATCGGTTGTAGAGCAGCGGGATTGGTTGGGACACCCAGCCGAGCTCCAGCAAGAACTGGTTAACGACGCCATTGCGCCCAAGAAGAACAATCCAGGCGAAGGTCCGTGCCAAAGTGCTGGTGAAATAAGGCAGCACGACCCCGATAAGCAAAAAGGTGCGCAATACCATTCCGCCTGTCGTGAGCGCGTAAGCGATGGGATAGCTAAGCACGAAGGCGAGCGCGGTCACTGTCACGCTGATCTCCAGCGTGTTACGCATCACGGTCAGATAGACAGGGGTGTCGCCGATGCGCGAAAAATTCGCGAGAGTCCAATTTGGCATCCCGAACGCAAGCAGCAGAAGCCCCGTGAGCGGCACGACAAAGAGTACCACGAGGAAGACGCTTCCAGGCAGCAATAGCCAGGCCCACGGCGTGGGCCAAGGTCGCGAGGATTGCGCACCTTTGATTGCCAATGAACTCATTGTGCCCGCCATGCCAGCCAGCGCTCCTGGAGATGATCTACATTGGTCTTGCCGTCAGGGCGTTTGGCGGCGAGCCAAGCATCATCCTGAGGCACTAGCTGGGATGCATTGTCCTCAGTGATGCTGAGAAGCGGAACGAGATCTGCCGGCAAATGCTCGAGCTGATTCACATTGGGGCCTGTAAGGTTTGTGCCCATCGTGAATGCCGCGGCATTCTGAGCCCGGTTCAGGAATGCAACCAGCTTTTGTGCGTTTCCGCTGTTAGGAGCGCCTTTGAGCACGGTCCAATAGACATAGACCAGATTTCCACCGCTCCACACCATGCGAATAGGCGCTCCCTGGCGAATGGCCGACAGCGCACGACCATCGTAGCAGCTCGTCATCACGAACTCCCGATTGATCAACGCTTGAACAGGCTCACCTCCCGCCGTCCACCATTTCGCGACATTCGGCTTGATTTCCGAGAGCTTCTTAAGAGCCCTCTCGACCTTGTCATCGGTCAGCGGCCAACGATCCGAATTTGGCACACCGTCAGCCGCGAGTGCCAAGACCATATGCCTGGCAATACTGCTGAGGCCACGCGGCCCGGGAAAAGCCTTGACGTTCCAAAAATCGGCCCAATTTTGCGGCCCTCCCTTGGGGAAGGAACGTTCATCATAAGCGAGCAAGGTCGTCGAACGGAATGCAACGACCGCGTCACTCAGGCGAGCACTTTGCGGTGCCCCCTTAAGTGCTTCATCATCCCACAAACCGTAGTCAATGGACCGAAACAAACCAGCATCATGCATGGTCGGGTAATTCTGCCCGTCAATCAAGGCGACATCCCAATCGACGCGCCCGGCGCGGGTCATCGCCCTCACTTGAGGTTCGGCAATGTCAGCGGTCACGTCGATCACAGCAATGCCCGTCGCTTTTGTGAAGGGCTCATAAACGTACTTTCTCACCGCCTGCGTGTACGATCCGCCGTAGCTGAAGACGACAACTTCCCCGCTGCCAGCAAGCCTTTCCTGCGCCCAGGCTGCGGTAGCCCTCGCAACGAACGGCGTGCTCAGTAAAGCCGCTGCCGATTGGACAAATGAGCGCCGGCTCAGGCCACGATGTAAACCGCCAACACGATCCTTCATTATCATGGCACTCCTCCCCTAGCTGACACAGCCCTACATCGTTTGCCGAAACAATTTACACCGTCCAAGGCCATATTGACGCGCAAAAACGGCAAGGAAGCGTCGATTGGCGAGGAAAGGCCGCAACTAGCAGGCTTCCCTGTCGACGATTTTCCCATCTAATTAGGATACGCACCCTACATGCACTCCACGCCTGTCTCTTAACCAAGACGTTCGCGATGCTGCTGTAGGCGGCGACCGCCGTTATCACGCGACGCCGGCACAGCCGCAAACCGCCGTCACGCGATGATCGCCCCCCCAAAAACCCGGCAAGCACGACCATCATCAGGCCGAAGCTGCCCGGGCGTGCTATTGAGCGGTTCGGCAGCCCCTTCCTTCGCGACGCCAGCCCCACTCCTTCCAACTGCAACAAGCCTGCCGAAGATCAGCAAATTGGACAGACAGCTGAGTTCAGATCGGAATACAGGAACCGGTTTATATTGCCGATTCTTTCGTAAGCTCGTCCATGACTTGCTTCGTCGCGCGATAGGCGAGTTCGACGATCTCATCTATCTCATGTTCGGAAACGACGAGAGGTGGAGCGAAACCTAGAATGTCTCCATGCGGCATTGCTCGCGCGATAAGTCCCCTGTCGCGAGCTGCCTTGGAGATGCGGGCGCCCACCTTGAGCTGCGGGTCAAAGCGTCGTTTCGTCTGGCGATCAGCGACGAACTCTACGGCACCGAGTAGGCCGACGCCTCTTACTTCCCCGACAATCTCCAGCTGTGCAAACCGCTCCTTGAGCCGCTTCAAAAAATGCGTGCCCACGGTTCTCGCCCGTTCGCTTAGTTGCTCCTTCTGCACGATATCGAGGACGGCGTTAGCAGCTGCGGCCGCGATCGGATGGCCGGAATAAGTATAGCCGTGGGAGAATGCGCCGACACGATCCGCGGCTTCTTCCATGGCTGCATAGACCCTCTCGCCTACGATTGCCGCCGAGAGTGGCATGTAACCGGAGGTCAGACCTTTGGCCACTGTTACAAGGTCGGGCTCCATTCCATAAAGAGTGCTGCCGAACTCAGCGCCGGTGCGACCGAATCCACAAATCACTTCATCTGCGATCAAAAGAACGTCGTAGCGTCGCAGTACCGCTTGAATTTCACGCCAATAACCGTCGGGCGGCGGCGTGATCCCTCCTGTACCCAGCACCGGCTCACCAATAAAGGCGCCGATCGTTTCCGGCCCCTCACGCACGATCATCTCTTCTAGCTCAGCCGCACGTCTACGAGAGAAAGCCTCTTCCGTCTCACCTAGCTCGGCACCCCAGTAGTGGTGGGGCGCGCCTGTGTGCAAGATACCCGGAAAGGGCAGGTCCATATGATCATGGTAGAACGACATGCCGGTCATCGAGCCGGAAACGACTGAGCAGCCATGGTAACCGCGCTCGCGCGAGATAATCTTTTTCTTTTTGGGCTGACCGCGCAAGTTGTTGTAATACCAGACAAGCTTAGCCTGGGTCTCGTTGGCGTCTGATCCGGATAACCCGTAGAAGACTTTGCTTGGTTTACCAGGCGCCATTCGCACGAGGCGATCCGACAGAATAGCCAGCTCGTCGGTCGTGTGGGCAGCATATGTATGGTAGTAGGCCAATTTGTAGGCCTGCCGCGCAATCGCCTCGGCCACCTCGGTCCGGCCGTACCCAATATTGACGCAGTAAAGACCAGCAAAGCCATCGATGTAGCTATGTCCCTTGGCGTCTTCGATGCGAATACCCCTCCCGCCGGTGACGATTGTCGGATCACCAATTTTGCCGGTAACAAAATCCTTAAGTTGGGTGAAGGGGTGCAGAACAGTCGCGCGATCTTTTTCGGCGATCGTCTTGATATCGTTCATACCATTTCTCCTAATCGACCAGATCGCCGAAGCAGACGTATTTCAGTTCCATGTATTCCTGAATGCCATGTCGCGAACCTTCGCGACCGAGGCCGGATTGCTTCCAACCTCCAAACGGAATTGGGGGCCCAGTGAATGAGGCCGTATTGATACCAACCATTCCGTACTCGATGTTCTCAGAAAGTCGCAGCGCTCGACGCAAGCTGTCGGTGTAGACGTAGGCGGCCAGGCCCATTTCACTGCAATTGGCTCGGGCCAGGACCTCCTCCTCGGAGCCGAACGGAAGTACTGCGGCAACCGGGCCGAATGTCTCCTCGCCCGAAATGAGCATGTCGTCAGTGACATCGCTCAGCAATGTTGGACAGACGAAGTTCTGCCCGAAGACGCGGTCTTGCTTCCCAGAAACAACCCGCGCCCCTTTTGCCATCGCGTCAGCAATCTGGGCCCTACATTTTTCGGCCACGGACGACTTCGTCATCGGCCCGATATCAGTCGTAGCCTCAAGGCCATGACCAACTCTGAGCCGCGTGATTGCCGCAGACAATCTCTCGACAAAGGCACTATAAATGCCCCTCTGTACGTACATTCGGTTAGCCGCTAAGCAGTCCTGGCCGGACGTGGCAAACTTGGCGGCCATCGCACCTTTGACGGCCTTGTCGAGATCGACATCATCAAAGATAATAAAGGGGGCATGTCCTCCGAGCTCGAGAGAGACCTTCTTTACCGTCTCCGCGGCCCCCTGCAGTAGCAAACGACCAACTTCTGTCGACCCCGTGAACGAAAGGGCTCGTACCCTTGCATCCCGCAACAGAGGTTTTGAGAGCTCGATTGGATTGCCGACGAGCACTTGAAACACACCGGGCGGAACCCCAGCCTCTTCAGCCAACCTCGCCAGTGCAAGTGCCGAGAGCGGCGTCTCGGGCGCAGGCTTCACGACGACCGGGCAGCCAGCCGCCATGGCGGCCCCGGCCTTTCGCGTAATCATGGCGACAGGAAAATTCCAAGGAGTGATTGCCGCCGCAACGCCGGCGGGCTGCATTCTCACCTGAAGCACACTCCCAGGCTTGTGGCTTGGGATCGTCTCACCATAGGCGCGCTCTCCCTCTGCGGCAAACCACTGGAGAAATCCCGCACCATATCCAATTTCGTACCTTGCTTCCGCGAGCGGCTTGCCCTGCTCGCAAGTTAGGAGGACGGCAAGCTCCTCCACATGGGCGAGCATTAACGAGGCCCAAGTCCTGAGAATCGCACCCCGCCTCTCTGGCAGCAGATCTCGCCATTGAGCAAAAGATCGTTGCGCTGCCTCGATCGCAAGATTCATATCTGCGGCGCCACAACGAGCAACTTCGGCGATCACTTCGCCAGTTGCCGGATCGACGACAACGTCTCTTTGGTCACCCCCAATCCAGCGCCCATCGATCAGAGCGCTCCCCGCAACAAAATCGCGGCGGCGCAGCTTCTCGAGATGCACCTTAGCTAGCCCGACCTGAGGTAGACTGTTGGGCCGGGCAGCTTGGAAAACCATTTCGAAGTCCTTGGCGGGCATCTTGTTGAAATTCTGCTGACAATCAGGATACTAATGTCAGCGACAGATTTGCGTCGCTTTTAACCATCGCGTGGACGGTTTCCTGCAGGACCTTGCCACTTTGCAGCGGAATTCACCTGGAGCCTAATTTATGCAATACGACCGGACAGACGCCCGCATCCTGGAGATTGTGCAGAAGAACAATCGCCTGACATCTGAGATCATCGGCGAACTTGCTGGGCTTTCTGCTACTGCGTGCCAACGACGTTTGAAGAGGCTCCGCTGTGCCGGCATCATCGAGGCCGACGTCTCGATTGTTTCGGCAAAGGCGGTGGGACGGCCTATTCAGATGCTCGTGCTCGTAAGTCTCGAGCGTGAGCGCGCAGACATCATTGACAGGTTCAAGAAGGCGATCAAGGCGTCGGCTGAGGTCGTCAACGGATTCTACGTCACTGGGGACGCTGACTTCGTCCTTTATATTACGGCGCGGACCATGGAAGATTACGAGCAATTCACCCGACGTTTCTTCTACGAGAATCCTGACATCAAAGGGTTTAAGACAATGGTCGTCATGGATCGCGTAAAGGCTGGTTTTGCGATCCCCGTAGAGCCCCCTCACGAGGACTGAAGTTGCTGCCTTTGCACCGTTGTTCTGAGGCTTCGCGCTTTTTTTCATCGCTTATCCGGGCATAACGCGAGAAACAAGCACAAGCGCTCTTGTATATTTGGTGATGCTAATTCGCTCTGCGGTAGAGGCGCATCGGTGCTCCAACAACCCGGATCGCAGCCAAGTGAACCGATGCTGCGGATTTGAGAGCAAACACGAAAGCCGTTATGGCCGTGATGACCGGATCGAACATGACTGCGTTGCGGGGCAGTGCTAACGCTGTCAGAGATCTCGGAACGATCTCCAATCAGAGCGCGACAAATCATTCCTAGATCTAGATATTGGGCTTGCGGGTTGCGACAGAAGCAGCAAACTCAAAATGGGCACGCAACACGAGTTTCGGATGTTTGAGGGCGGGCCAGAACCGCTCGTCCAATCTAACTTCAGCGTTCCGCGACCGATACCGAGCTCGGTCAGGTTGCCGCGCACGGTCTGTGAATCCAAATGACGATTCCTTCCGAACTCCAGACTCCCAGCGCCGATGGAATTACCGCGCCGCTGCATTACCCCACTTTTCGACGGATTTGGCTGGCGAGCCTGCTGTCGAACCTGGGTATACTTATCCAGGGCGTCGGCGCGGCTTGGGCCATGACAGAGATGACGTCGTCAGCCGATAAAGTCGCGCTGGTGCAGACAGCCTTGTTGCTTCCTGTCATGTTGATCTCCATGCCGGCCGGCGCCATCGCCGACATGTATGATCGTCGAATCGTGACGCTGGTTGCGCTCTCGATCGCGCTCTGCGGCGCGACAGCGTTGACTGCTCTCGATTTGTCGGGCCTCACCACACCGAATCTGCTGCTGGTGCTCTGCTTTGTGGTCGGCGGCGGCATGGCTTTGATGGGGCCAGCCTGGAGTTCCTCGGTCAGCGAGCAGGTTCCGGCGAAGATGCTGCCATCCGCGGTTGCCCTGAATGGCATTAGCTACAACATCGCGCGTAGCTTTGGGCCCGCGGTCGGAGGAATCGTTGTTGCGACAGCAGGCGCGGGCGCGGCCTTTGCAATCAACGCATTACTCTATCTACCTCTGACGGTGGCGCTGTTTCTCTGGAAACGTGTCGCGGAGCCGTCGCGGCTGCCGCGCGAAAACCTGAGCCGCGCCATGGTCTCAGGCGTGCGCTACATCGCCAATTCGCCTTCGATCAAGATCGTGGTAGCTCGCACCATGATAACCGGCCTTGTCGGAAGCGGACTCCAAGCGTTAATGCCCATCGTCGCTCGCGACCTGTTGCACGGGGGCGCTCAAACTTACGGCGTCATGCTAGGTGCGTTCGGGTTGGGCGCAGTGGTCGGGGCTCTTAACATCAGCGAGATGCGCAGGCGTATGAGCGGCGAGGCTGCAGTTCGTGCTTGCACACTATCGATGAGCGGCGCGATCGCGGCGGTCGCGCTTAGTCACAATGCGATCTTGACAGCCGCCGCGCTGGTTTTGGCGGGCGCCGTATGGACGATAGTGTGGACGCTGTTCAACATTGGCGTGCAGCTCTCCGCCCCGCGCTGGGTTGCGGGCCGCTCGCTTGCGGCTTGGCAAGCTTCGTTCTGCGGGGGCCTTGCCATTGGCAGTTGGGGCTGGGGCCGTCTCACCGATGCTGTCGGTGTCGATATCACGCTGCTCATCTCGGCCGCACTGATGCTGCTTTTACCGCTTCTTGGGCGCTGGTTGTGCATGCCGCCTATCACCGAGCGGGGAGAGGACGCTGAGATGCTTGCCGATCCCAAGGTGCGACTTCCGTTAACCTACCGCAGTGGCCCACTGGTGGTTGAGCTCGAATATCGGGTGGCCTCGGAAAATGCGCGAGCCTTCCATAATGTCATGCAGGATGTGCAGCTCTACCGACAACGCAACGGTGCCTATGGTTGGTCGATTGCCCGCGATATCGCCGACCCCGAGCTATGGACCGAGCGCTATCACTGCCCGACATGGCTCGATTACTTGCGCCAACGCAACCGCTGGACTCAGTCGGAGCGTGCGTTAGATGAGCAGGCGACGGCTTTCCATATCGGACCGGAGCCCGTTCGCATCCGACGCATGCTGGAGCGCCCGTTTGGATCGGTACGCTGGAAGGAGGATGTGCCCGACCGCGCCGCGAGCGCGCTCTAGCTGCTGATCAGCGGCGCGGCGTAGGCACTAGCAGTACCTTCCAGCGCAGCCGCATTCAGGAGCGACGGGCATGATGACGACCGTTGCGCTTCGCTAAACCTCACCTAAAGCGGGATGGCATTAAGTTCGATAGCCTGAATTTTTGAGGTAGTTGGCGCATTCCTGGGTGGCTGAAGGCATCGAGTGCGTGGCCGATTGCGGCGCAGACCGCATCGACGGTTCGGGCGGCCGCTTTGCGGAGCAGGTGCTTGAGCTTGGCAAAGACCTGTTCGATCGGGTTCAGGTCGGGCGAGTATTTTGGCAGGAAGAAGAGCTTGGCGCCGACTGAAGGGATGAGCTGGCGAACTGCTTTGCTCCTGTGGCTGCCGAGATTATCCAGGACAACTATATCGCCGGATCCAAGGACAGGCAGGAGAACCTTCTCGATATAGGTGCGAAAACTGGCGCCATCGATCGGCCCTTCGATGAACCATGGCGCATCGATCCGGTCATGGCGCAGGGCTGCCAGGAAGGTCATGGTCTTCCAGCGGCCGTGGGGGACCTTGGCGTGAAGCCTGCGCCCGCGCGGCGCCCATCCCGCAAGGGTGCCATATCGGTCCTGGTCCAGGTCTCGTCGATAAAGACGAGCCGCTCAGCTTCGACGCGATCTTGATATTTTGTCCACTGGGCTCGCCGCCGCGCGACCTCGGGTCGATCGCGTTCGCCAGCCGCCACGCTTTTTTTTGAAGCTGAGCTTCTCTGCGTGCACAAAGTCCCAAACCGAGTGGTAGTCGACCTTTAGGCCGCGGCCGGCAAGCTCGGCGACCAATCCACGTATGGTGAAGTCACCATCCTTGATCCGTTGCGACAACCAGACCGCATGCTCGCCCGAGATCGCCTTTGGCTTGTAGCCGCCGATCTGGCTGGGCTCCACACTGCCCGTCTTCTCGACCCTCTGCATCCAGCCGATTGCTGTGCTGATCGCCACTCCAAATCGCTTGGCGGCCTGATTGCGAGACATACCGCCCTCGATCGCGGCCACCACACGCTTGCGTAGATCTACAGAATAAGGCTTGCCCATCCATGCTGGCCTCCGCCCAGCCAGCATGGTGAATCAGAAACGCACCGATTTGGGAATCCCAAATCGATTCAAATTAACCCCATCCCGCTCTAGCTGTGTGGCGGACTTCCACCTCCAAGCTGCCGTTCATACTCAGCAGGCAGAAGGTGCCACTCCGATAAATAGCCCAAGTCTTGGGAAATGTCCTGTAGGACGACTGCGATCATGCCGCAGGCTGTTCGATCGGGAACGCTGCCCTTCACGTCGGCACCCAAGCAAACTTCGGCTGAAACCGCTAAGAGGCTCGCTTGAGCTTGCCGAAGGCCCAACCGTCGAAGCATGTAGGAAAGACGCCCTGAGGCGGTGAAGGTGTTGTTTGTAGGCGTTCGTTTTTCTTGAGAGCAACGTGATCCAGCTGCGAGCGGCGACCGCCAACTGAAAGCCCGGACGCGCGAACGCAATCGCAAGGAGTGAACCGGTCTCATCTATCATGTCGCGCCGGCTTTCGTCGCGGCCGGCACCAACGGCCTATCGCGATCACATTTTTGAAAAGATCCCTGACTCTGGATAGTCTCGGGCTATTTCCTTCGGTGAGGCGTTTTCGCGGTGAAATTCACCTCAAGATTGGGGTCCGGTTATGCAGTACGATCGGCGTAGATGCCCGCATGCTCGAGATTGTGCAAAAAACAACCGAGTAATTTCCGAGGAGGTCGAACTGGCCGGCCTTGCGACCGCGTGTTAGCGCCGTCTGAAGAGGCTTCGTTCTTGAGGCATCATCGAGGCCGACATCTCGACCGTTTCGCCGAAGGCGGTAGGCAGGCGTGTCCAAATGCTCATGCTTGCGAGCCTGGAGCGAGAGCGGGCAGATATAGTCGACAAGTTCAAGAAGGCCGTTAAATCATCAGTTGAAGTCGTCATCGGTTTCTACGTTACCGTCAGATGCGGACTTCGTCCTTTATGTTACCGCCCGCACCATGGAGGATTATGAGGAGTTCACCAGAAATTTTTTCCATGCGAACCCTGACTTAAACGGACTGAAACACGATGGTTGTGTTAGATCGGATAAAGGCGGGCTTTGCCGTACCGATCGAGTTTCCCTCCGAGGGCTGATAGAGGATTCAGGTTCTTGCAAAGCGAGCCGTCCCACGATCGTGGTTGCTATGACTTCCACTGAATATAATGTCCGCTAGAGCGCCGAGCCACATGTTTCTCCGTGACGAGGCGCTGACCAATTTCGATTGATTTCGAAATTCTGAAACGGACTCTGCCAAGGGGTACGCGCGAATACACCGAGCGGGATGCTCGATGCACCTCGATAAACAACACACAAGTTCAAACAATCTCGCGCGAAATGCTTCAAAGTCGCAGTTGCCGTGAGCTTGGCGAGATTTTCGCATAAAAACCGCAGAATACGCCGGTGAACGCCGCCAATCCTCAAACGAAAAATGAGTATGCGATGTTCGCTTGCACGAGTTGACGACGTTTCGTGCAAGATTGGGGTTGCCAGCGAGTTCATCTACAGCGCTCCTATTCAGTGCCCTTCGGGGCGTTTCCTCCCTGACTCGGCCGCGCGGTGTCTCGCGCGGCCTTTTTCCGGTATCGGCGGAAGTCCGGGTCGCTCGGATTCGATAGCCGCCAGGAGTAACGGGATGACCCCGACCGCCGCCGCACAAGCTAAGCAAGGTCCCTTCATGCTGCGCGACCGCCTGAAGGACCCGGCGCTTCTGCGGGAGGCCTGCTACATTGACGGCGCTTGGGTCGGACCGCCGAGCTTTTCGGTGAACAATCCGGCGACCGGCATGGAGCTCGCCAAGGTGCCGCAGCTCTCCGCCGACGACTGCACGAGAGCCGTGGAAGCTGCTGAACGTGCGTTCCTCGCATGGGCTAAGCACACAGCCAAGCAACGCTCCAACATTCTGCGCAAATGGTACGAACTGATCGTCGCCAATCGCGAGGATCTCGCGCTAATCCTGACGTCGGAGCAGGGCAAGCCGCTCTCCGAGGCGCTTGGTGAGGTCGATATCGGTGGCGCCTATGTCGAGTTCTTTGCCGAAGAGGCGCGGCGCATCTATGGCGAAACGATACCCTCGCCGCGCCCGGATGCAAGGTTGCTTGCGATCGAACAGCCGATTGGCCTCTGCGGCGCAATCACGCCGTGGAATTTTCCGAACTCGATGATCAACCGCAAGGTCTCGCCGGCGCTCGCGGCAGGCTGCACCGTGGTGCTAAAGGCGGCCAGCGAAACGCCACTCTCGGCACTGGCGCTTGTCGCGCTCGCTGAGAAGGCCGGTGTACCCAAGGGAGTCTTCAACGTCATCACCGGAGATTCGCGATCGATCGGCAAGGTCTTCTGCGAACACCCGGCCGTGCGCTTCGTCGGCTTCACCGGGTCGACCGAGGTCGGAAAAATTCTCTATCGCAAGCCTCCGTCGGCGTGAAGAAGCTCGGCCTCGAACTCGGCGGAAACGCGCCTTTCGTGGTGTTTGACGACGCCGACATCGAGGCCGCGGCCGAAGGCGCCATGCTCTCCAAATACCGCAACATGGGCCAGACCTGCGTCTGTGCCAACCGCATCTACGCACAGGCAGGAATCTACGACGAATTCATGCAGAAGCTGTCCAAGAAGGTTGCGGCGATGAAGATCGGCGACGGGACAGAACAAGGCGTGGTGCAGGGGCCGCTGATCAACATGGATGCGGTCGACAAGATCGAGCGGCATATCGCGGACGCTGTTAAGCGCGGCGCCAAGGTCGTGACCGGCGGCAAGCGACACGCCCTGGGAGGCTCGTTCTTCGAGCCGACCGTCCTCGCCTACGTCACGCCGGACTCGCTCGTGTCACAGGAGGAGACTTTCGGTCCGCTTGCGCCGGTGATCCCCTTCAAGCACGAGGCCGACGTGATCGCGATGTGCAACGCTTCGCCCTTCGGTCTCGCCTCCTATTTCTACTCGCGCGATCTGGGCCGCGTCTGGCGCGTGGCAGAGGCACTGGAGACGGGCATGGTCGGCGTCAACACCGGCCTGATCACGACCGAGGTCGCGCCGTTCGGCGGCGTCAAGGAAAGCGGACTTGGCCGCGAAGGTTCGCGCCACGGCATGGAAGAATATGTCGAGATCAAATACGTGATTGATGGCGGGGCTTTGACCCAAGGAATGATCTATCTATCGGCCGTCGAGGCTGAGCCTTGCGATGACATGTTTGGACTTTCGGTGTCACAGTTCCTGACGGCCTCCTATGAATCCGATTTCCGGAAGCCTTACCTACTTCCACCTGGTGAACGGGTCCGCTTTGTCAGCTATACCACCTATGATCTTGGCGTGGTCTCCCACGAGTTTCTCCTCCTCACCCCGCTCTCATAAATATCGTCAGAACCAATCATCGGCAACGAGCGAGGATGTCACGTAGCGGGAATATGACATCGTCGATCAGCCGCGTTGAGCCGGCTAGGTAGCCACGCAAAGTAACGCCGCAGTCCGCAAAGGGCTTTCACAGGTGCAAGGGTCGCGTAAGCGACCAGGTCCAGGTACTCTAGATGCTCAATGGCTGCCAAATGCTGCTTTGTCTGGAGGAACTGGCCTACATCTCGCTTTCCAGACTGACACTGTTCAGTTGCAGCAAATGGGCAGCGGCTGACGGCGAGAGCCCGCTGACGCTGTTGCGTTTTCATTTCCTAAACGGCGCTCACCCAATCGATCAGTTGCTGAGCACATCAGGAGGCGGGGTACACTTGTGGAAAGCTGCGCATCGACGCGGTGGGGCGCAGAAATTCGTCAGGTCGCCGGTCGATTTAAGCGGCCAGAATTGTTGCGAATCGGTAACTTTCTCACGCAGAAGAAGCTCTTCGCGACGACACAATAGCTCGTGATGGCGCCGCTTGGCCAACCAAGAATGCCGAGCCAGCCAAGAGGCATTCCATCGAACAGTCCGACGCCGCCCAACATTTCGCGACTAAACAAGGAGCCGGCCATGCGGCCCGTCAATTTTGACTATCTTGCCGACAAGCTGCGCAACTGGGGGCGATGGGGCGAAGCCGATCAGCGCGGCACGCTTAACCACATCGGGCCAGAAACACTGAAGAATGCAGCCGTCGAGGTACGCGATGGCAAGCTCTTTAATCTCGGTCTGCGGTTCGACCGCAATGGGCCTCAGCTGGGACGCAAGCGGTTCAACCCGATGGTCTACGCGACCGACCTTTTCACCCCGATGAGTCCCGCCGCGCCGGACGTCTGCTACTCCGATGACGTCATCCACATGCCCTTGCAATGTTCAACGCAATGGGACGCGCTCGGCCATGTTCACTATAACGGCCATCTTTACAACGGCTGCAACGCGCGCGAATGCCTCACCGAAAGCGGCGCGCTCAAGATGGGCATCGACCATCTGGCGGCTCCCGGCATTGTTTCGCGCGGGGTGCTCCTCGACATCGCACGGCTAAAGGGGGTCGAGCGGCTGCCGCTCGACTACGCGATCACGGTCGATGATCTGAACGCCGCCTGTCAGAAGGAGAGCGTGAGCGTCGGAGCCGGTGACATCCTTTTGGTGCGCACTGGCCATATGCTGTGGTTCACCGCAGACGGAGACCGCGGCAGCTTTATGGGAATGCAGCCAGGCCTAAGCTATACCTGCGCCGAGTGGGCTCACGACAAATCGTTAGCCGCTGTGGCCGGCGACAACATGGCCGTCGAGATCCTGGATCCAGAGGGACTGGCATCAGAGATGCCCCTCGCCTTCCACATGCTGGCGCTGCGAGACATGGGCATGCCGCTGGGCGAGATGTTCAATCTAGAGGCGCTGGCCACCGACTGCGCCGCCGACGGACGGTACAGCTTCCTGCTTGCAGCTCCACCTCTGGAGGTTACCGGCGGCTTTGGCTCGCCCGTGAACCCGCACGCGCTGAAATAGGCTGTCCTTAAGAGTTGTGGCTGGGCGCGGGCTTTCGATGATGCAGCGCTTTAGACGTTCGCGTTCAAACCACGACTTAATCGCGCCTTTGCAGGAAGCGCTCATGGCTCGTCGTTCGCGCGGGTCATGCTGCAACAGGGCCGCGCCGCAAAAACAAGTAAGTAACGGAGTGAGGATTATACCGGAAAAATAGCCGTGATTAGAAGGTAAGCATGGGAATTGGGCACCGGTATCGTGGAATGTAACGTTGCCGATCTGCGGCAAGAACACTTTCACCTGAATTTACGTCTAAGATGCCGAAGTTCGGCAAGTACGGACGATCAACACGAAAATTCGGCCGCGGAACTCGCATAAGCTGCGCTTCGATGGCTTGCTTTCCCTTTTTGGCAGACGTGGGACGCCGGCCGGACAAATACTTTCGCAACAAGCGGGGTTAGCAAGAACGCCACGTGTCCGATATGCCCAGGCTCTCGCGCCGCGCCTTCGCTATCATCTTCTGTCTTTCGATAACTACCGCGATTGGCAGCTGGCTTGCAGTCAGTGCTTCCGTCGGTCGGCCGGTCGATTGGGATCGCGGACTGGATGGTGGCGGCAATTTTCTCGCTCTCCTCCCTATTGTGGGCTGTGACCTCACCGTTCTAGGCTCGTCAATCTGATCTGCGTGGTCGTAAGCCCCCCATGATCATCGGCCTTGCTGGATTTGCGGTTTCCATGGTGCTGCGTATTCCACGGATGGTGATCAGCCGTTCCAGGCGATGGCGATCACGGTTTCCAGATGATGGTGATCACTTGCGGAGGCGGACACGACTGACGTGTTTATGTCTGCTGGAAATGGTCTTCCTGGTCAAGACGGGCGGAAGGGCTTGGAGATCGGTCCAGCGGTCCCTGGGAGGGCCCCGCGCGCGGCGCGGAGTGGCCCCCACGAGCGACGCAGCGGCGCGCGCGGGAGGGACCTGTGGGCCGGTGGGGCGATCGGGCGCGCGGTGGTCACGCTGTTGTCCTATCGTCGGCCCGACGACGCAGGCTGTCGCCCTTGAGCTCGATGCGGTGGGCGTTGTGAACGATGCGGTCCAATATGGCGTCGCCGAGTGTGGGATCGGCAATCACGTCATGCCATTGCGCCACGGGGACCTGACTTGTGATCAACAATGATCCCTTGTCGTAGCGATCATCGACGATCTCGAGTAGATCGCGGCGCTGGTCGGCAGTGAGCGCTTCGGGTCCCCAGTCATCTAGGATGAGTAGATTGACGCGCTCCAGCGCCGCGATTAGTCGGGCGAGACGGCCTTCGCCACGTGCCTGGGCGAGATCGGCGAACAAGCGGGGCACGCGCTTGTAGAGGACCGAGAAGCCGTCGCGGCAGGCTCTGTTGCCGAGCGCGCAACCAGCCAAGACTTGCCGGTGCCGGTCGGACCGACGATGACGAGATGGTTGTGCTCGCGGATCCATTGACAGGTGGCGAGGCTCTGAAAGAGCGAACGGTCGAGACCACGAGCGGTGCGATAGTCGACATTCTCGATGGCGGCAGCCTGGCGGAGCTTGGCACTGCGCAAGCGCGCACGAGACGTCGGTTGTCGCGAGCGGTGACCTCGCGATCGACGGGGAGACCGAGCCAATCGGGGTGTGGCATGTCGGCGGCCTCGGGATTGTTCTGCAGTTCGATGAGGGTATCGGCCATGGCAGTGAGGCCGAGCGCGCGCAGGCGTTCGACGGTCGGATGAATGAGCACAATGATCTCCTGATTAGTTGTAGTAGCTGCGGCCGCGGATGTTGGCATGGAAGAGGACGGGCGCCTCCTGGGCGGGAGGAGCGGCTTTATCGGTGGCGTTCTTGAGGATGGCGAGACCGATTTGTAGGAACGGACATTGAGCAGCAGCGCGCGGGCGCAGGCGACGTCGACACGTTCCGCGCCGTAGCGCTTGACCAGCCCGAGGATGCCGATGGCCGAGCGGAAGCCGTGTTCGGGATGCGGCCGCGACTGGAGGATGACCTCGATCAGGGTCTCGGCGTCGGGCCCGACCTTGGCGGCTTCGGAGCGGATGCGCTCATGGGTCCAGTCGCGGTAGCGGCGATGTGAGCTTGGCATATGCTCGGCAATCCTCGTTGGTCGATGCGGCAGAGAGCTGCGCAGTTGGGAGGCGACGCGCTTGCCGCGCAGGAAGATCTCTACGGTCTTTAGGGTGATCCGTGCCTCGACCTCCTCATGCACGAGGTTGTGAGGCACGCTGTAGTAATGCTTGGCAATCTCGACATGATAATCGAGGTTCACCCGACAGCGCTTCCACTCAGCGTAGTCGTAGGGTTCGTCGGGCAATGGGGTCAGTGCCGGTCGGTCAAGCTCCTCGAACAGCTCGCGCCGGCTTCGTCCCCAGCTCCGTAACGGTCGGTTGTTGAGATCGACGAGCAGTGCGTGGATCGCCTCGTTGAGGGCGGCGAGCGAGAAGAAACGGCGGTTCCGCAGGCGCGCCAGAATCCATCGCCCGACGATTTGGACGCCGACTTCGACCTTGGCCTTGTCGCGTGGCCGATACGGCCGTGCCGGAACGATGGCAGTGCGGTAATGGCAGGCAAGATCGGCATAGGTCCGGTTGACCATCGGCTCGTGAAAGCAGGCCCGGGTGATGCCGGCCTTGAGATTGTCGCTCACCGTTTGCCGGGCGGACACCGCCGAAAAAGCCAAAGGCCCGGATATGGGAGCCGATCCAGTCCGGCAGGCTCTGGCTGAGGCTGGCTTCAGCGTAGGTGTAGTTGGAAGCACCTAGCACGGCGACGAAGATCTGCGCCGTGCGGATCTCGCCGGTGAGCCCATCGACCACCTCGAGCGTGTGGCCGGAATAGTCAACGAACAGCTTCTCGCCGGTGACATGAACTTGACGCAAGGTCGGCTTGAGGCGGCCAGCCCATTCCCTGTACCGTTCGCAGACCACGAATAGCCGAAACTGTCGGACTTGGAGTCGCAATACTCCTCCCACAATAGCATCAACGTGACGTTCCTCCGCCGCAACTCGCGATGAACGAGCGCCCAATCCGGCTGCGGACGCTCATCGCTGGGTAGATCGGACGGTGGCGGAAACAGGCGCGTCTCGAGCCGGGCATCGTCATCGAGCTCCGGCGGCAACGGCCACGTCAGGCCGGCCCGGCGTGCTAGGTTGAGGTACTTGTTGACCGTGCCCTGGGCCACGCCGAGGCTGCGGGTAACAACGCGCTGCGACATGCCGACGCTGTAGTGCAGGCGTAAAACTTCGCGAATTTGGCGCATGGACAGTCTCTCTGTCGGCATCTCGATCCTCTGATCCTCTGCTATCGGGCAAAAGACCAAGCTACCTAGGTTGCAGACTGTCAGTGGTGTCCGGCTCGCTGTCCCCGATCACGATCCGCTGGAAATAGCGATCACGATCCCGTGGAATTGGTGATCACGATCCCCTGGAAACGGTGATCACGATGCCCTGGAATGAGGGATCACGATGGCCTGGAATTGGTGATCACCATCGTCTGGAGCGCGCATGGTGCTCTGCGGCCTGGTGGTCAGCGCCGGCCTGGCCCACTTGACAACTCCCACGATCGTCTTCGGATTTTTCCTCGTCTGTCGCGCGATCTATGGGATCTTCGGCTCGGCCACCAGCCCGGCGAATCAAACCTATATCGCGGAGCGCACCTGCCCTGCCGACCGCACGCGGTGGATATCCAGCATCGCTAGGGCTTCTAGCCTTGGCACCGTGGTTGGCCCAGTGCTGGCGCCACTTTTCATCATCGGAAGCTTTGGGTACGCGGGCCCGCTGTACGCTTTTGCCCTGATCGCCACGACAATGCTGGTTATTGTCGCCTGCTGTCTAGATGAGGCGCCGATCTTGGCGACGAAGCCACCGCTCCGGAGTGATAAGAGGGCGCGTGGACCGCCGTGGCTCCGCTCCAACTTTGTCCCCTTCATCGCTTACGGCTTCCTGCTCTTCGTTTGTCAGAATGCCCTGGCACAGACGTTGGGTTTGCTGATCATCGACAAAACGAGCAAAGAGCTACCTGAGCTCCCATCAGAGGACTTGCTGCGCATAGCGCAAGGCCATATCGAGATTGCGATGGTCTGCGGGGCTCTCGCCAGTTTGCTTGCGCTCTGGGCCCTCATCCCCATTTTCCGCATGACACCAAAAGCCCTACTGCGGTGGGGTGCCGGACTGGCCTCTCTCGGCAGCGTCTCGGTCGCCCTCTCGTCATATCTTGCCATCGCCATCCTGGGTTATGCCTGGCGAGCCTCGGCTTCTCCTTGGCCCGACCGGGCTTCATCGTCGGCGCGTCCCTTTCCGTTCCGATGAAAGAGCAGGCGCGTGTGGCCGGAGCCATTGGGACGATCAGTGGTGTTAATGTGCTTTTCGCGCCGTTCGCGGTGACCTTTATGAGGTTTTCCCTCCCGGTCCGTTTCTCCTCGAGTCCGTTGTGCTCGCCGGCTTGCTTGCCTATGCTCGTCTCAGTCCAACGCTACGCAACGTGGGGAGTCGCGTCAGGGCAGAGGAGGTCAACGACAAACCTGCGATCTAGCACCGCGCCTTGGGTGCAAGGCACTTGAGAGCTTTCACCGACCCGTAGGCGATAGCTGCAGCGGGGCCGCTTCAGTTAGTTCCTCGTCGGGTTCGGTGTCTCGAAAAGCTCGTTGTTTGCGCGCGAGCCCTGCCATTGTGACTGCCGAGATCCAGTTGGTCTTGACCCAGGTGTCGTCGAGAAAGAGCAGGCGCTGAGCGTCAAGTTTGCCTTGATGGGCCTTCCAGCGTGTCGGTTTATGGGCGATATCGGGGCGATCTTGCTCGGCCGGCAGCTGATGTGAAGCGTATCCACCCGGTGAAGCTTTCAATTACCCATAACTTTGACCACTCGGGCTGATCCGCTGATCGGCGAAAACTTGAATCGCAAGAATCACTTGTGATTCCTTTCTGAGCACCTGATTCGCGAGGGGGGCTCTATGGGGCTGACATTAAGGGATCGATCGGCAAAGGCTGTTTGCCGTCCTCGGAAGGTGAATGTTGGATTGATCGAGAGAGAGTGGATGCGAGTTTAGGGTGACCTTGCCCCCAGATTTTATCCAGTTCTGAGTTCGCTCAAGCCATTGGATTTGCCCAGTTGGGCGGTGGTAGCGACGGGAGCTGGCGCGGAGCCATCGGCATAGCGCAGCGCCAGATCCCGGCGCGGGTGGCAGGTGAAGGCGAACTCGGAGGGCGTCTTCCATCCGAGCTGTGAGTGCGGTCGTGTGTAGTTATAATCGGCGCGCCAGCATCCGAGCGCGACGCGGGTCTGAGCCAGCGACGCGAACAGCGTCTCGTTCAGCAATTCATCCCGGAGCCGACCTTTGAAGCTTTCGATGAAGCCATTCTGCATGGGCTTGCCCGGAGCGATATAATGCCAGGCGACGCGGCTCCGATCGCCCAGGTCAGGATGGCGTTGCTGGTAAGTTCGGTGCCGTTGTCGCTGACCACCATCTTCGGCTTGCCGCGCTCCATGACCAGCCGATCCAACTCCCGCGCCACCCGGGCCCCGGAGAGCGAGGTATCGGCCACCAGCGCCAAGCACTCGCGGGTACAGTCATCGACCACGGTCAAGATGCGGAAGCGGCGGCCATCCGTGAGCTGATCGGAGACGAAGTCCAGTGACCAGCGGTCGTTCCGTGCCATCGGCACCGTCATCGGCGCCCGGGTCCCGATCGCCCGCTTGCGGCCGCCACGGCGGCGCACCACCAGCTCCTCTTCCCGGTACAGCCGGAATAGCTTCTTGTGGTTGATCGCAAAGCCCTCCCGCTTGAGCAGAACACGCAGGCACCGATAGCCGAAGCGGCGGCGCTCCTGGGCGATAGCCTTCATGCGCTGGCGAACGCCGGCATCATCCGCTCGGGTCGTCCGATATCTCATGGTCATGCGGCAGCAGCCGATGGCTTTACCCGACCGCCGTTCGCTCATCCCGTGGGCATCCACGAGATGCGCGACAGCCTTCCGCTTGGCCGCGGGCGTCACCACTAATGGGCTGGTCCGCCCCGTCCTCCTCCTTCATCATAGGAAGGCGAGATCAAAAGAGGAGAGTATCATGGCCCATCGCAATTTGCCGCGACCGGCGGCAGTCTATGGAATCGACATTGGCAAGAACCTGTTCCACGTCGTTGGCCTGAGCTGCAACGGCACACCTGTTCAGAAAGTTCGCTTTCGACGGGTCACCCTTCTTCAGTTCTTTGCTCGGGCACAACCAAGCATAGTTGGCATGGAATCCTGCGCCGGTTCACAGTGGCTCGCCCGAAAGATACAGGAACTTGGTCACAAGGTGCGCCTGATTCCCGCGCAATTCGTGAAACCCTACGTGAAATCAAACAAGAACGATATCATCGACGCCGAGGCGATCGCTGAGGCCGCAACGCGACCGACAATGCGCTTGGTCGCCGTAAAGGAGGAGGGCCAGGTCGATCTTCAAGCCCTGCATCGAATCCGTGACCAGATGGTCGGCTCGAGGACACGCCTGATCAATCAGATGCGGGCCTTCTGCCTCGAGTACGGTGTACCTTTGCGTCAGGGTGCCGGAATGTTCAAACTCGAGTTGCCGCGCGCTTTGAATGACGAAGGAAACGATTTGTTACCAGTGATGCGTCGCCTGCTGGGCGATCTCTTCGCCGACCTCCGCCGCCTCGAAGAACGGATCCGCGAAGTGACAAAGGAGATCGAAGCGGTCGCCGATCGAGAGGACGTTACA
>NZ_JACCHQ010000048.1 GCF_016031655.1 Bradyrhizobium glycinis | reverse complement strand
GGCTCGATACTTCCTGGCATCGCGTCCGCTCCCAGCCAAGAAGCTGCTTGAAGCCGTGCGCGCTCATTGGGGCATCGAAAACAATTTGCACTGGGTTCTCGACGTTCTGTTCGACGAGGACGCTTGCCGCAGCCGGAAAGGCCATGCTGCCGAAAACCTCGCAGCCATCCGCAAGCTGGCTATCAATACGCTGCAGGCAACACCTGGACCTGCCCGCACCAGCCACAAAATGCTCGAAGCCAGATGGAATAACGACTTCCTTCTCTCCGCCCTCGCTCATATGCGATAGCCCTACCCTCCAGGGGAGGGTAAGACAGGCTATAGTGCGGTCCATGCTACGGAGTCCGCCATGCCGCTCGATCCGCTCGCAAAGCGTTTGTTGACCATGATGGCTGCGGCTGCGCCGCAGGCGCGGAGCCGGCCGAGCGTGGAGGCGCGGCGGCAATCGCTGGCAAAGCTGATGCAGTTCGCCCGGGCCGAGGCGCCGGATGTGACGACCACCGACGGCATGCTGCCCGGTCCCGGCGGCGAGCTGCCCTATCGCCTCTACACGCCGGCCGGCACTGAAGCGCCCGCACCGGGCTTCGTGTTCTTTCATGGCGGCGGCCTCGTCGCCGGCAGCATTGCCACGCACGACCGCATTGCGGCGGCGTTGGCGCATGCCACCGGCTGCCGCCTCGTGTCGGTCGACTACCGGCTCGCGCCGGAGCACAAATTCCCCGCCGCGGTCGAGGATGCGATCGCCGCCGCCGAATGGGTGGCGCGCGAGGCGGCATCGCTCGGCATCGACGCTGGCCGGCTCGTCATCGGCGGCGATTCCGCCGGCGCCACACTCGCGGCGATCGTGTGCCAGAATGCGGCGCAGACCGCCGGCCTCTCCATCGCCGCCCAGTGCCTGATCTGCCCGGTGCTGGATTTCGAAGAGACCTCCCCCTCGCGCGAGGCCTTTGCCGAGGGCCATCTGATCGATCGCGTCACGATCGAAGCCGATCTTTCCGATTATCTGCCTGACGGCATCGATGCCGCCGATCCCCGCGTCTCTCCGTTGCGCGCGACACTCCTCACGGACCTGCCGACCGCGATCATCCACACCGCCGAGTACGACCCGATGCGCGACGAAGGCAATGCCTATGCCCGCAGGCTGCTCGCCGCGGGGGTCGCGGTCGAGCATGTCTGCCACGATGGCATGGTCCACAATTTCCACGCCATGGGCGCAATCCTGCCCCAGGCACAGCTCGTGCTGTCGCAGATCGGCGAGCAGGTGCGGCGGGCGGTGAAGAGGTGATAGCGCTCAATCACACGCGCGCGCCGATCACTGCGCGCGCTGCCGCGACATATTCCGGCCAGTGCGCGTCCGCATAGCGCTCCGCCTGCCATGCACAGGTGATGTCGGGCGCATGCGCCGCCGCAATCGTGCGCGCGAAGCGCTCTTCCGCGACCGTCACCTCGCCGGGCTCGGCCGTGGGTGCAGCAGCCACCGCAGCACTCGGAGCAACGGCGAGCCCCGCCAGACCGGTGAGCAGGATGCGGCGTGACGTGTTCATGGCTGTCTCCTCCATTCTTCGGCCTGCACTTTGGCGGGCGAGTGTGTCAGTGCGATCACGGCAGGGTAACCGCACATATCCATGCCGTCCATCGCTTGCGGATAGCGCTTGACCAGGCGGGCGATCACGTTCCATCTAACAACGGTCTTGCCCCCAAATCGCCACGCGTCGGATCGTCACGTGCCTCTTCGCCGCCAATCCCGTCATCCGGCGTTGCGCGCCGCCGCGGCGGGATTGCTGTGTCTGGCGATCCCGGCAGGAGGGGCCTTTGCCGCCGATGACGAGGAAGACGGGCCCACGAGGCCGACCGGCCCGAACATCTATCTCGATCTTCGCACCATCTATGCGACGATCCCCGCAGGCACGCTCGCGCTCGGCTTCGGCAACTCCTCGCTGTCGGCCGCATTCGAAGCCCTGGTGGCACGACGAGGCACGACGCTGCCGAACGGACTGCCGGCCGCGAAATCGATGGCGATCGACCTGCCGCTGACCGTCGACGTCAGCGACCGCGTTTCGCTCTACGGCGGCGTCTCCGGTACGACGACGGATATCGGCGCCGGCTGGTCGTCCTTCGAAATCACGAGCTGGAACATCGGCGTGCAGGCCGATCTCTACCAGCAGAACGGCGGGAAGATCCCGACCATCACGCTGCAATCGACCCTGACGCAGTCGGTGCCGAACGAGCAGGGCATGACGAATTCCTTCAACAACATTGTGGAATTCGGCTACGCGCTCGACGAGGACGAGACACGGGGCTGGCTCGCCGGCCTGCAATACACCACTACCACGATCGCCAGCCCGTTCGCCGCGATCCGGCCGAACACGATCCTCTATGCCGGCGGCTATTACCAATGGCCGAGCAACTGGAAGTTCACGGGGCGCCTCGGCATGCAGTCGTTCGGCGGCGCGCAGCTCGCGGGCCGGACGCTCGCGAAATCCTTCACCCAGCCGATCCTGCGGCTCGACCTCGATCGCATGGACGACAACGACAACCGCCTGTTCGGCATCACTGCGCAGATCGCTTGGATGCCGAAGCCGTCCTATCAGGTGACGTTGCGAACGCCGCTCTACGCGGTGCGGAATTAGTCCGGCACCGGTACATCGAACGTGTTGAGCGTGACCGAGACCATGCAGTAGACGCCGACGAGATAGGACAGCTCGGCCGCGCCATGCTCGCCGAATTCCTTCACGGCCGCACGCCAGGTCAGCTCCGGCAGCACGCCGCCGCTGACCAGTGCCGAGGCCATGTCATAGGCGATGGCTTCCTGCTTGGTCAGGTCCACCGGCCGCTGGCCGGCAACGATGGTCGCGAGCTTCTCATCGGAGAGGCCGCGCTGCTCGGCCACCAATACATGGGCATAGAGCTCGTAACCGGAGCGGAAATGCGAGCCGGTGACGAGGATCGCGACCTCGCGTACGGCCGCGGGCAGCAGCGGGTTCGACGCGATCGCCTTGACCAGCTCCCACACCGGCTTGCCGAAACGCGGCTCGCAGATCCAGGGATTCCAGGGCCCGAGCAGCGCGCCGTCCTCGCGCATGTTCACGAAGCCCTTAAAGTGGTCCTTGATGCCGGCCCGCATGTCGTCATAGAGCGGCTTCTGTTCGTCGGTCAGATCCTTGGGATCGAGAATGGGAAGGCGCACGGCGAGATCTCCTCGTTGAGAAGATGCAACCGTCACCTGCAGGGGCACGCAAGGCAAGTGAAGTTGCTGTGACGACCGCCATTCGCAAATGCCAGGCAGATCTCGGCTATGACGCCGTGGGGCCTGGCACACTTTGGGGATTGACCATGTCGTCGACATCCAGCGCCAGTGGCTCAGCTGTGGCGAGGAACGACGACAGCGCCGCCTCGAACGGCGCCGGGTTGAGACCGCGTGCGGCGAGCCAAGCGGGCTCGTAATAGGTCTGCCGATAGCGCTCGCCGGAATCGCAGATCAGCGTCACCAGCGATCCCGTGACGTTCGCCTCGCGCATCTCCGAGGCGAGCCGGCACAGCGCCACGAAATTGGTGCCGGTGGAGCCGCCGACCGGACGGCGCAGCCGGCGCGACAGCACGTTCATCGCCGCGATCGTTGCCGCATCCGGGATCTTCATCATGCGATCGACAACGCCCGGCACGAAGGACGGCTCGCAGCGCGGCCGGCCGACGCCCTCGATCAGCGACGGGCGGTCGCAAGTCTGGGAGCGGTCCTGCGTGCGGAAGCAGTCGAAGAAGGCGGAATGCTCGACATCGGCGACGCACAGCCGGGTCGGATACTGCCGATAGCGCAAGTAGCGCCCGATGGTCGCCGACGTGCCGCCGGTGCCGGCGCCCATCACGATCCAGTCCGGCAGCGGGCGCGGCTCGCCCTGCAACTGCGTGAAGATCGATTCGGCAATGTTGTTGTTGCCGCGCCAGTCGGTGGCGCGCTCGGCGAAGGTGAACTGGTCCATGTAATGGCCGTTCAGCCGGGCGGCGAGCGCGGCGGCCTCCGCATAGAGAGCACGGCCATCATCGATCAAATGGCAATTGCCGCCATAATGCTCGATCGCGGCGATCTTCTCTGCCGAGGTCGTGCGCGGCATCACGGCGTAGAAGGGCACGCCAATCATCTCCGCGAAATAGGCTTCCGATACCGCGGTCGATCCCGACGAGGCCTCGACCACGGGCGTGCCTTCGCGGATGTGGCCGTTGCAGAGCGCGTACAGAAACAGCGAGCGCGCGAGCCGGTGCTTCAGGCTGCCGGTCGGATGCGTGGACTCATCCTTCAGATAGATGTCGATGCCTGATAGCGCCGGCACGATCAGCCGGATCAGATGCGTATCGGCGGTGCGGCACTGATCGGCCTCGATGGCGGCCACGGCGTCGTCGACCCAGCCGCGCCGATAGGCCGGCCCGGCCGGATTGTGGTGGCGGAAGGGGAATGTCTGCATCGCACGAACCTCTCATGATGCGGATGGCGCATCAAGTGCTGACGCCTAGAACTCCAGCGGCGCGTTGTCGACGACCTCCTTCATCACGAAGAAGGTCCGGGTCTGGCGCACGCCGGGGAGCGCGATCAGCTGCTCGCCGTGGATGCGGTTGAAATCCTCCATGTCGCCGACGCGGATCTTGAGGAAGTAATCGAAATCGCCGGCGACGAGGTGACAGTCGAGCACGAATTTCAGCTTGGCGATCGCCTGCTCGAAGGTGGCAAAGCTCTCCGGCGTCGAGCGGTCGAGCACGACGCCGACCATCACCAGCGTGCCCTTGGCCACCTTCTTTGGCGCGACCATGGCTCGGACAGCGGCGATGAAGCCGCCCTCGAACAGGCGCTGGGTGCGACGGTGGCAGGTGGCGGGGCTGATCGCGACCGTTTCGGCCAGCTCGGCATTGCTGAGCCGACCGTTATTCTGAAGCAATCTCAAGATCTTAAGGTCGGTGCGGTCGAGTCGGGCAGCCATGAATGAAGCTTCCGTAAATAGGTGCTGTTCTGGAAGAAATATTAGCAATCGTCACGGCTTGCGCAAGAAATCACGCAATATGGGCGCAATATTCGGGAGCACATTTTCCCAACGCGATGCTAGGGAGCCGCCAACACCAACGCCAATCGGGATGACCCATGAAGCTGGACAAATTTCCGCGCTATCCTTTGACCTTCGGCCCGACGCCCATCGAAAAGCTGGAGCGCTTGTCAAAACATCTCGGCGGCCATGTCGAGGTCTATGCCAAGCGCGAGGACTGCAATTCCGGCCTCGCCTATGGCGGCAACAAGCTGCGCAAGCTCGAATACATCATTCCCGATGCGATCGCCTCCAATGCCGATACGCTGGTTTCGATCGGCGGCGTGCAATCCAACCACACCCGCATGATCGCGGCAGTCGCGGCCAAGCTCGGCATGAAATGCCGCCTGGTGCAGGAAGCTTGGGTGCCGCACGAGGACGCCGTCTATGACCGCGTCGGCAACATCATGCTCTCGCGCATCATGGGCGCCGACGTGCGCTTGGTCGACGACGGCTTCGATATCGGCATCCGCAAAAGCTGGGAGCAGGCGATCGAGGAAGTGAAGGCCGCAGGCGGCAAGCCTTACGCCATTCCTGCCGGCGCCTCCGTGCATAAGTATGGCGGCCTCGGCTATGTCGGCTTTGCCGAGGAGGTGCGCAAGCAGGAAGCCGAGCTCGGCTTCAAGTTCGACTACATCATCGTCTGCACCGTCACCGGCTCCACCCATGCCGGCATGCTCGTCGGGTTTGCGGCGGACGGCCGTGCGCGAAAAGTGATCGGTATCGATGCTTCCTTCACGCCCGCCCAGACCAAGGCGCAGGTGCTCGAGATTGCGCAGAACACGGCAAAGCTCGTCGAGCTCGGCAAGGATCTCGTCGCTGAGGACGTCGTGCTGATCGAGGACTACGCCTATCCGGCCTATGGCGTGCCGTCGGAGGAGACGAAGGAGGCGATCCGCCTCACCGCGCGCCTCGAAGGCATGATCACCGACCCCGTCTACGAGGGCAAGTCGATGCAGGGCCTGATCGATCTCGCCAAGAAGGGCTATTTCGAGAAGGGCGCGAAGATCCTCTACGCCCATCTCGGCGGCGCGCCGGCCCTGAACGGCTATGCGTATGCGTTTAGAAATGGGTGAGTGAGGGCGTAGCTCTCGCGCGTCATACTCCGCTGTCGTCCCGGGGCGCGACGAAATCGCGAGCCCGGGACCCATAACCACAGGGAGGCATTTGGCGAAGACGCGCGGTTGCCGGTCTGCCAAACTTCTCCCTGTGGGTATGGATCCCGGATCTCCGCGCGCTTGAGGCGCGCTTGTCCGGGATGACGTGTGGAGGGAGTTGAGTGCCCCAACAAGCTTAGCTCCCTACCGAGTCCTGACGATCTGCAGCAGCTCGTCGCCATAATGCTCGAGCTTCTTGTCGCCGATCCCCGGCACGTTGCGCAGCTCGTCGAGCGTTGTGGGCCAGGCCCGGACGATGCCGTCGATCGTTGCATCGTGCAGCACGACATAGGCCGGCACGCCGCGTTCGCGCGCGATCTCTGACCGCCAGGCGCGCAGGCGCGCGCGCAATTCGGGATCGACGTCGCCTTGCGGCGCGTTCGCCGCCGGCGCGAGGTCGCCGCGGCGCGACTTGGCGCGGCTGGCGCGAACACGCGTGCCGGGCGCCTCCTCGCGGAGCCAGACTTCGGTCTCGCCGCGCAGCACCCCGCGCGAAGACTCCGTCAGCTTGAGCGCGCCGTAGGCTTCGCTGTCGCTGCGCAAATGGCCCATCGCCACCAATTGCCGCAGCACCGTGCGCCACTGCTTCTCGTTGAGCTCGCGGCCAATGCCGAACACCGACAGCTTGTCGTGGCCGAACTGCGTGACCTTCTCGGTCAGACGCCCCACCAGCACGTCGATCAAATGCATGGCGCCGAAGCGCTGGCCGGTGCGATAGACGCAGGACAATAGCTTCTGCGCCAGCACCTTGCCGTCGCGCATCTTCGGCGGCGTCAGGCAATTGTCGCAATTGCCGCAGCTCTCGCCCATCACGATCTCGCCGAAATAGGCGAGCAGGCGCCGGCGCCGGCAATGCGGCGTCTCGGCGAGCCCAACCAGCGCATCGAGCTTGCCGATCGAGACCCGCTTGAAATCCTCCGATCCGGCCGATTCGTCGATCATGCGGCGCTGCTGCACGATGTCGGAGAGGCCATAGGTCATCCACGCCGTCGACGGCTTGCCGTCACGGCCGGCGCGTCCCGTCTCCTGGTAATAGGCCTCGATGCTCTTGGGCAGGTCGAGATGGGCGACGAAGCGAACGTCGGGCTTGTCGATGCCCATGCCGAAGGCGATGGTCGCGACGATGACGATGCCGTCCTCGTTGAGGAAGCGATCCTGGTTGCGCGAGCGCAACGCTCCGTCAAGCCCGGCGTGGTAGGGCAGCGCCGCAATGCCGGCCTCGGCAAGCGCGGCGGCGACCTCCTCGACGCGGTTGCGCGACAGGCAATAGACCACGCCGGCATCGCCCAGGTGGCGCTCGCGGATGAATTCCTTCAGCTGCGACACCGCATTGCGCTTGTCGACGATCTCATAGCGGATGTTGGGCCGGTCGAAGCTCGAGACGAACTGCGGCGCGCCCGTCAGCTGAAGCCGCTCGATGATCTCCTTGCGCGTCAGCTCGTCGGCGGTCGCGGTCAGCGCGATGCGCGGTACGTCGGGAAAGCGCTCGGCGATGACGGAAAGGCCGACATATTCGGGCCGGAAATCGTGGCCCCATTGCGAGACGCAATGCGCCTCGTCGATGGCAAACAGCGCCACCTTCGCCTGCGCCAGCAGCGACAGGCAGCGCGGCGTGACCAGCCGTTCCGGCGCGACATAGAGCAGGTCGAGATCGCCCGCGAGCAGGCGGCGTTCGATGTCGGACGCCTCCTGCGGCGTCAGCGACGAGTTCAGTGCGGCGGCGTTGACGCCGGCCTCGATCAGGCCGGCGACCTGGTCGCGCATCAACGCGATCAGCGGCGAGACCACGATGCCGCAGCCTTCGCGTAGCAAGGACGGAAGCTGATAGCACAGCGACTTGCCGCCGCCGGTCGGCATCAAGACCAGGCAATTGCCGCCCTCTGTGACGTGGCGGATGATCTCGCCCTGCGCGCCGCGGAATCCCGGCAGACCGAACACCGAATGCAGCGCCGACAGCGCGTCGCGGCCGTTGGCCGGCGCAGGCAGCGGAGCGTTGGAGGGAGCGGACATGGGCGGAGCGGATCAGGCCGTGAGATTCGTCACAAGGCCAGTCGCATGCTGGTGTGGCGGTGGCAAGGCTGTTTTGAGGGGCATGGACTCTCTAGCCCTCTCTCCTTTGTGGGAGAAGGGAAGAGGGACCTACGCCCCCATCCGTCGCAGCGCTTCTGCGACGGTCACGATGGGCATGTTGCGCTTGGCGGCGGCTTCGAGCGCATGACGCATCAGATGCGGCGTGCAGCCATAGGGGCTCGGTCTGCCGGTGACGTCGTGGCCGTAGAAGATGAGCCAACCGCCGCTCACAACCGCCTCGTCGAAATAGCGATCGACCCCCGCCTCGTCGATCTCGCAATCAATCAACGGCGAGGCGCGCAGGAATTGCAGGTCGATGACACCGCTGTTGACGCCGGGAAAAATGCCGCGCGCGGAACGGAAGGTCTTCGCGAGTTGCGGCTTACGCCACACCGAGGCGATGCCATAGGGATAGGCGAAGTTCTCCAGCGTGATCGAGGCATCGATGCCGCGGAGATGACTGCGGTTTCGTTCGATCTCGCGGGCCATCGCGGCCTCGTCGAGCGTGGCCGAGCTCTGATGCGAGAAGGTGTGGCAGGCGATCTCGTGCCCGGCGCGGTGAAGCCGAACGATGGCGTCATCCGACAGGCCATGCCAATGCTCCGACGGCTGACCGATCAGGCTGCCGGCAAGGTAATAGGTGCCGCGGCCGCCATGTCGCTCCAGAAGCTCGGCGCCCTCGTCTGCGGCGCTGTCGGGGGCGTCGTCGAACGTGAAGCTCACCATCGGCGCATGCGCAGGCAGCCGGTGCGGCGCGGCGCGGAAATGCCGGGCCAGCCGATTGCTCACGCGTCCCTGGAGTGACGACCACACGACTGCGTTTCCCATGATGCCTTGCTCTACTGAAACATTCGTGCGCAGGTCGAGGCAAGCCTAACGCCCGGGTAATCCTAACGCCGAACAAGACCGCTTCGGCTAGCGCACCGACATCGACGCGTCGGCGTCCGCGCCGAGATAGCGCAACCAATTGCGGAAGAGCACCGCTGCCGCGTCGCCAGCGCCGATATCGGCGCGCAGCTTCAGCGCGGGCAGCTCGTTGCTGAGCGCCGGATGGCGCTGGTGCGCCGCCTTTCTCTCGAAGCGAGCCAGCTTCTCTTCCGTCGCTGCGTCAAAATAACTCGCCGGCAGGCGCGGATAGGTCTCCCGCTCCCGCGCGAGGTAGCGGCCGATGTCACGCAGATATTCACGCTGCAGCGACAGCGTGTCATATTCCGGGTGGCCCTGGAAGAACACGAAGCGGCTCTCATATTGGCGAACGAAGACGTCGACGCCGGCCTCCTGCGAGCGTGTCAGCACCTGATAACCGGCCTGTACGAGGTCGCTCTCGGCGATCTCGTTCAGGCGTGAATGCGAGACCTTGAGCGGCGCGGGCGCAGAGCGGATCAGCGAATCGTCCGTGACGACCTCGCAATCGAAAATGCCGTGACATTTGGCCGGCAGCCGCCGCCGTTCGACGCCGTCGAGGTGCAGCACCGCGGCATGCGCGGCAAGGCACGACCAGATCGTCGAGCGGGTGTTGGCCTTGGCCCAGTCGATCAGGTTGGTGAGGTCGCGCCAGTACGGCTCCCGCTCGAGCTCGGGGGCAATCGGCTCCGCGCCTGTTACGATCAGCCCGTCGAACTTGCCGCGCTCGAGATCGGAAAGGTCGGAATATTCGCTCTCCACATGCCACTTCGCTTCCGGCGACCGCTTCACGCTGGGAAGCGAGAAGCAGTGGAAGCGGATACGGCGCGAGCCCGCTGCCGCCTGAAGCAGCTTCATGAACTGTCGCTCGGTGGCCTTCAACGCGGCATCCGGCATGTTGTTGACGAGGCCGATGGTGAGCTCGGCGCCGGCATCGCGCGCGAGTTCGTGCGCGGCCGGCACCAGCGTCGGGCCCGCGATGACCTGATCCTTGTCGATCAAGATCGTCATGGCCGGCGCCGCCTACTCCGCGGCCTCGCGGCGCGCCGACGGGCAGGCCTTTTCCAGTGCCTGGTCGATGTCTGCAATGATGTCCGAGACATGCTCGATGCCGATCGACAGACGGATCGTCTCCGGAAGCACGCCGGCGGCGCGCTGTTGCTCCGCCGACATCTGCCGATGGGTGGTCGATGCCGGGTGGCAGGCGAGCGACTTGGCATCACCGATATTGACGAGGCGCGTGATCAGCTTCAGCGCATCGTAGAACGTCTTGCCGGCCTCCATGCCGCCCTTGATGCCGAAGGTGAACAGCGAGGAGGCGTTGCCGTTCAGGTACTTCTGCACCAGGGGATAATAGGGGCTGTCCGGAAAACCGGTGTAGTTGACCCAGGCCACGCGCGGATCGCCGCGCAGGAATTCGGCGACCTTGCGGGCGTTCTTGACATGGCGCTCCATGCGCAGCGCCACGGTCTCGATGCCCTGGAGCAGCAGGAAGGCATTGAACGGCGAGAGCACCGAGCCCATGGTGCGCTGATAGACGCTGCGCGCGCGCTCGATATAGGCGGTCTTGCCGAAGCGCTCGGCATAGACCAGGCCGTGATAGGAAGCGTCGGGCTTGTTGTACGCCTGAAAGCGGTCAGCGTACTTGGCCCACGGAAAATTTCCGGAATCGACGATGGCGCCGCCGAGCGTGGTGCCGTGGCCGCCCAAGAACTTGGTCAGCGAATGCACCGCGATGTCGGCGCCGTAGTCGAACGGCTTGAAGAGGATCGGGGTGGCGACGGTGTTGTCGACGATCAGCGGCACGCCATGCGCATGCGCGACCTTCGCCAGCGCCTCGATGTCGCAGACATTGCCGGCGGGATTGCCGATGGTCTCGGCGAACACGGCGCGGGTGTTCTCGTCGATCAGCTTCTCGACTGCCTCAGGCTTGTCGCTCTCTGCGAAACGGCCGATGATGCCCTGGCGCGGCAGGATGTGGGAGAGCAGCGTGTGCGTGGTGCCGTAGAGCTGCGGCACCGAGACGATGTTGCCGCCGTGATCGGCGACGTTGACGAAGGCGAAATGCAGCGCGGCCTGCCCGGTCGCGACCGCGAGCGCGCCGACGCCGCCTTCGAGCTGGGCGATGCGTTTCTCCAGCACTGCGCTGGTCGGATTGGCGATGCGGCTGTAGCGAAAGCCTTCGGTCTCGAGATTGAACAGGGCTGCGCCGTGATCGGCGCTGTCGAAGGCGTAGGCCGCGGTCTGGTAGATCGGCACGGCCACCGCGTGCGTGGTCGCTTCAGGCTCGTAGCCGGCGTGAATAGCGATCGTCTCGTTGCGCATCGTGCCACCTCCGCGTGGAGCGGGCCGCACTTATTGGCCTAGAATGAGGCATGTGCGTTGTCCGCCGCCCCTCTGTTAGAGGCGGGTGGTAAAGCGGACAATAATTCGCCTAGAGATCGAGGAAGTAACCCTAATGCATGCTCGCGGATTGACTGAAATTCGGGTTAAGGCCGATTAACCAACGCCCGCAGGCACCCTCTCCCACAAGGACGAGGGTGCCGCCGTCAACGCTGCGATAGCTCGCGGCATCAGCCCATCTGCTGCCACAGCCGGTGGGCGAGCACGCCGGCGCGTTTCTCGATTGCGGCTGCGGCATCGAGTGCGAGATCCTCGCGATAGCGCCCGGCAATCAGCTGCACGCCGATCGGCTTGCCGTCATGCAGCGTCACCGGCACCACCGCGCCGGGCAGGCCCAGCACGTTGATGGCGGAGATGAAGCGGATCTCGCCCCAGAAGATCTCGCGCACGCGCTCGGAGCTGACGGTGTCCTCGCGCGGGCCCGGCGTCGGCTTCACAGTGGTCGGCGCCAGCACCACCGGATACTCCTCGAAGAACAATTGCCAGGCGCGGATATGGCCGTTCCGCGCGGCGGTGGCCTGCATCCAGCCCTTGAGGTCGAGCACGTTGGCCTTGGCCTTCATGCCGCCCCAGGATTTGTGAAAATCCTCGGACGTGACCTTCAGCATGGCGGCCTCCTGCATCATCACGGTCTCGTTGGTGATGATGTCGCACCAGGTCTGCCAGACGCCGTTGATGTCGGGCACGTCGACCTCGCTGACACGATAGCCGGACCGTTCGAGATGATCGGCGGCCTGGCGCAGCGCCGCGGCGACAGACGGATCGACATCCATGTCCTCGGGGAACTTTGCCAGCGCGACCTTGATCGGCCGCTTCGGCCGCTCGCCGACGAGCGGCGCCGGCACCCACCAGGGATCGCGGGGATCGCGCTGGCTCATGACCTCCAGGGCGAGGCGCACGTCGGCGACATGGCGCGCGAGCGGCCCCTGCGCCGACATCAGATGCGCCAGCATCGGCCGCTCCGACGTTGCGCTTCCGTTGAATGCGGGGACGCGGCCCTGGGTCGGCTTGATGGTGGCAACGCCATTGCAATGCGCCGGCCAGCGCAGCGAGCCGCCGATGTCGTTGCCGTGGGCGATGGTGCCGATGCCCGCCGCGACCGCCGAGCCCGCCCCGCCCGAGGAGCCGCCGCAGGTGATGTCAGGATCCCAGGGGTTGAGCGTCAGCCCATGCAGGGGATTGTCGGTGAAGCCGCGGAAGGAGAATTCGGGCGTGTTGGTGAGACCGATGACGATCGCGCCGGCCTTCTTCAGGTTGCGCACCACGGGCGCATCCGACGGCGCGATGAGGTCCTTGTTGGCGGGTACGCCGTTGAAATTCGGCCGCCCCTCGTAGTCGACATTTTCCTTGATCGTAATCGGCACGCCGTGCAGGAGGCCGAGCTCGCCACCCTTCGCGCGCTGCTTGTCGGCCGCGTGCGCCGCCTTGAGTGCTTCCTCCGAGAGATCGACGACGACCGCATTCAGCTTCGGATTGACGACGCGCATCCGTTCGAGATGCGCTTCGACCGTCTCAACCGCGGAGATGGCGCCGGAGCGGATCGCAGCCGCAGTCTCCACGGCCGACCATTGCCAGGGCGCCCCTTTGGGTCGGCGTGGGGCAGCGGACTTGCCCGGCACGGCCTTTCCGGCCGGCTTGGCGATGGCGCTCTTGCGGCCGGAGCTCGCCTTCCTCGAAGTCCTCGCCGTCTTCTTGAATACACTTTTCTTCTTGGTCACCGTCTTCTTCGCCACGCCGCATCTCCTCAATTTGCGCGGCGGAGGTTAGGGACGACGTGTGACCCTGTACAGGCGCGATTCTGCATGGCGCATTGTCGCGACGCTCTGTCGCAATCGCAACCGTCTATGAGCGAGCTCCTACACCAGCGGGGGATTGATCCGCGCAAAGCCCTCCTGGATGCTATAGGGATAGTACGGATAAGGCGGCATCACCGCGCTGACCTCATCGAGCCGCTTGATCTGGTCCGCGGTCAGCGACCAGCCGACGGCGCCGAGATTGTCGCGCAGCTGCGCCTCGTCGCGAGCCCCGATGATCACGGAGGAGACCGTGGGACGCGACAGCAGCCAGGCAATTGCGACCTGCGGCACGGTACGACCGGTCGCCGCGGCAATCGCATCCAGCACGTCAACGACGGTGTAGAGGCGCGCATCGTCCACGGACGGACCGAACTGCGCGGTGGCATGCAGGCGGCTTCCTTGCGGCAGCGGCTGGCCGCGCCGGATCTTTCCGGTGAGCCGGCCCCAGCCCAGCGGGCTCCAGACCAGTGCGCCGACGCCCTGATCGCGCGCGAGCGGCATCAGCTCCCATTCATAGTCGCGCCCGAGCAGCGAGTAATAGACCTGGTGCGCGACATAGCGCGGCCAGCTATGCCGGTCCGCGATGGCGAGGGACTTCATCAGCTGCCAGCCGGCGAAATTCGAGACGCCGACATAGCGCAGCTTGCCGGCGCGCACGAGCATATCGAGCGTGGACAGCACCTCCTCGATCGGCGTGAACGCGTCGAAGGCGTGGAGCTGAAGCAGATCGACATGGTCCGTGCCGAGCCGTCGTAGCGCCGCATCGACCGAGGCAAGCAGCCGCTGCCGCGACGAGCCGGCATCGAGCGGACCGTCGCCCATCGGCAGGCTCATCTTGGTCGAGATCAGCACCTTGTCGCGGCGCCCCTTGATCGCAGCGCCGAGGATCTCCTCGGAGGCGCCGTTCGAATAGACATCGGCGCTGTCGAACAGATTGACGCCGGCATCAAGGCAGATATCGACGAGCCTGCGGGCCTCATCGGTGCCGCTGCGGCCCCAGGCGGAGAACAACGGGCCCTGGCCACCGAACGTGCCGGTGCCGAAGCTGAGGACGGGAACTTTGAGCCCGGAAGCGCCGAGATTGCGGTATTCCATTGATCGCTCTCCTATTCCGCCGGGCACGCTGCGACTGCGGTCGCCGTGCGATCAAGCTGGAGACTCCACAGCGCCAGCACGAGACCGATGGCCGTGATCCCGGCTGCAACCAGCGGCAGCGCGGAGAGACCGAGCCCGTGGTCGATAGTGACGCCGCCGACCCAGGCGCCGAGCGCGTTGCCGAGATTGAACGCGGCGATGTTGAGGCTGGAGGCGAGCGTCCGGCCGCTGGGACCTGCGGCTTCCAGCACGCGAAGCTGAAGCGGCGCGACGGTCGCGAAGGCGGCGATGCCGAGGAGCAGGATCAGCACGATCGCTGGAATCTTGATCGACAGCACGACGGCCAGGCCAAGCAACACGATGGCGAGCGCGGCCAGTGTGCCGATCAAGGCGCGCGCAAGGCCGCGATCGGCGAGCTTGCCGCCGGCGACGTTGCCGATGGCTAGGCCAACGCCGAACACCAGCAGGATGGGGGACACCGCAGCTTCCGAGAAGCCGGTGAAGCGCGTCAGGATCGGCTGGATGTAGGTGAAGACGACGAACAGGCCGGCGAAGCCGAACACGGTCATCGCAAGACCGAGCAGCACCTGCCGGCGGCCGAGCACGGCCACTTCCTCGACAAGCGAGATCGGCTTGTCGTCGCTGCCGACATGACCCGGCACGAGCGCGGCGACCACCGCGAACGCGATCAGGCCGATGACGGTCACCGCCCAGAACGCCGCGCGCCAACCGAGCATCAGGCCGAACCAGGCACCGAAGGGCACGCCCAGCAGCGTCGCGACCGTCAGGCCGATGAACATGGTGGCGATCGCAGAGGCGCGCTTGTCCTCGGCGACGAGGCTGGTGGCCACCACCGAGCCGACGCCGAAGAACGTGCCGTGCGCGAGGGAGGTCAGCACGCGTGCGGCCATCAGCAATTCGTAAGTGGGCGCCAGGGCGCAAGCTGCGTTGCCGAGCGTGAAGATCGCCATCAAGGCCAGCAGCACGGTTTTCCGCGGCATACGCCGCGTCGCCAGCGTCAGTACCGGCGCGCCGACGAACACGCCGAGCGCATAGCCTGATATCAGCAGGCCCGCGACCGGCACCGAGACGTGCATGTCGGCGGCGACCTGCAGCAGCAGGCCCATGATGATGAATTCGGTGGTGCCGATGCCGAAGGCACCGGCGGTGAGTGCGAGAACGGCGGGAGGCATGCGTTGCTCCAAGGGATGAGACGAGCCACGCAGATAGCGGCACTGCCGCCAAACCATTAGAATGTCCGCAATCCAATCATTTGTGACGTGAATTCAACATGGCCCGTTTCGACACCAACCGCTCGGCCGAGATGGAGGTCTTCGTCCGTGTCGTCGACCTCGGCGGCTTCACGCAGGCCGCGCGAAAGCTGCGCCTGACGCCATCGGGCGTCAGCAAGCTGATCTCGCGTCTGGAGGCGCGCCTCGGCGCGCGGCTCGTCAACCGCACCACCCGCAAGCTGACGCTGACGGAGGAAGGCCAGGCCTTCTACGAGCGCTCGTTGCGCATCCTCGCCGAGATGGAGGAGGCCGAGCGCGAGGCGGCCTCAGGCGCAGCACCGCGCGGCCGCCTCACGGTCAATTGCAACATCCCCTTCGGCATGCTGCATGTGATGCCGTTGATCTCGCGCTTTCTGAAGCAGCATCCCGACGTCACGCTCGATCTCGTGCTGACCGATACCGTGATCGACCTGATGCAGGAGCGCGCCGACGTCGCCATCCGCGTCGGTCCGTTGCGCGCCTCGCGTCTGGTCGCGCGAAAACTCGGCACCAGCCGCATGGTCGTGGTCGGCGCGCCGGACTATCTCGCTCGTTGCGGCATGCCGAAAACTCCGGCCGACCTCGCCGACCACCGCGGCATCGGCTGGACCTTTCCGCGCAGCGTCCGCGGCTGGCCGTTCAGGCGTGGCGACCACGCCGAGGAGGCCCTGCCCCCGCCCGTAGCGCGCGCCAGCGACGGCGAAGCCGCCCGCCGTCTCTGCCTCGGCGGTGTCGGTCTCGCGCGGCTCGCCCTCTTCCACATCGGCCCCGACATCGAATCCGGCCGCCTCGTCCCGGTGCTGCAAGGCTACAATCCCGGCGACCGCGAAGACATCCACGCCGTCTATGTCGGCCACACCGCTCCGCTCCCGGCACGCGTGCGCGCGTTCATCGATTTTCTCGCCGAGCACGTGCGGGTGAGCGATCCAGCGTTGAGGCGGGCCGGGGATGGGAAGTGGAAGCTGGTGGGGTGAAGTGGCGGCGGAGGGCTCAGAAAGACGTTTGACCCCGGCCGGCTTGCCGAACCGAAGCAAACGGCAACGAATCCACCTTCGCCCTTGGGCTTCGGCCCGACAGCCCTGCGCAAACGTCGTTTGCGAAGGCTGTCGGGCAGAAGTGTCAGTCTCGGGATGCCCGGCGAGCCTACGGCGGCGAAATAAATTGCTTCTGCATTGCGGCCGCGCTTCCTAGGGTCGGCCTGTGCTTGACCAATTCCAGCGTCCGCACGAGCACGGTCAAGTGTGATTCCGAAAAGAGGCGACCACAATCATGAGCAATGCCATCACTGCCACCGGAGAAAAGCCGCTGACTCCGGCCATGCTGCGCGAGTTGTCGGTGCGGTCCAATTGGCAGGGTCTGATCCGTGCGGTCAGCCACTACGGCGTCATCGTCGTTGTCGGCGCGCTGATCTGGCTGGTCTCATCCCGTTACGGAATCGTCTGGGCATTGCCGCTGGTGATCGTCCAGGGCTACTTTGTCGCATTCCTGTTCATGGTGGTCCACGAGACCGCCCACAAGACGGCGTTTCGCAGCCGCGCGCTTAATCTCGCCTTCGGTCATCTCTCCTCGTTCGCGGTCGGCTTGCCTTACGAATATTACTGCCTATTCCACTGGGATCATCATCGGTATACGCAGGATCCAAAGAGGGACCCGGAACTGCTGTCGGTTCCGATCCCGACCTCGGACGCGCAACTGGTGATCGTCTACAGCGGCTTGCGGCAGGTTGCCTTCCGGGTGGGGCTGATGTTTCGCCATGCGTTGACCGGCAACGCCACGTCACCCTGGATTCCTGAAAGCAAACGCCACATTGTCGTGACAGAAGCGCGCCTCCATCTGGCAGGCTACGTCGCGCTGTTGCTGGCATCGATCGCGTTGCACACCTTGATCCTGTTGTGGGTCTGGGTCGTCCCCGTGATCGTCGGTCAATTGTTTCTGCGTCCGTATCTGCTTGCCGAACACACCGGCTGCGATCGCACGCGCAGCGCCTTCCAGAACACCCGCACCACCTATACCGCCATGTTCGTGCGCTGGTTCGCATGGAACATGCCCTATCATGTCGAACACCATGCCTATCCTTCGATTCCTTTCCATGCGCTGCCGAAACTGAACCGGATCGTCGCCGATCGGATCGTCTACCGAGGCCCGGGCTACATCGCAGTGACGCGGCAGACGTGGGCATGGTTTCGTCGCGCACGCAACGGGATCGAAAGCCCGATCGGTTCTGATTGAATCGGGATCAGGGCTTGGCGAAAGCCAGCAGAGTGCCGATGCCGCAGGCCATGCTGCGCCTAACGTGTGAGCAGCTTGATGATTTTATTGCCCCGATCACGGTTGGAAGCTGTTTGCTTGCGCAAAATGTGGACAGCAGGGCCTTGTCGATTAATTGCTTCATGGTCTTCCATCTTCAGACGATCCTATCGTTAAGGTCGATCACCTCCGGTCGCCGGCATCACAGGGGTTTGGCATGCGATCAACAACTGCTCTTCGCTTCGCCGTGTTCGTGCTATCTGCGTCCTTCCTGTTTGCGCCGTCCGAGCGCGCGACAGCCGAGGAATTGCTGAAGGCGCGGCTCGCCCAGAATCTTGGGCCGATCTCGGGACTGGCGATCGTTGCCAATGCGAAGGGCATTTTCGCCAAGCAGGGGCTCGACATCTCGGTCTCAAATTTCACCAGCGGGAAGCAGTGCCTCGATACGGTGCTTGGGGGAGGGGCGGATATCGCGACAACAGCCGAGGCGCCGGTCACGGCGGCCGCGATGGCGCAACAGCCGATCGCCTTCGTGGCCGGGATGGAATATTCGGATCTCAAGACCATGACCGCAGCTTCTGCCGGGATCAAGACGAAGGCCGATCTGCGTGGAAAGCGAATCGCCTTTACGGCCGGAACCGGCAGCGAAGTCTACACCTCAGTTCTGTTGAAAGCGGCGGGCCTGACGGCGAAGGACGTGACGCTCGTCAACCTGCGACCTCAGGAGATGCTCCCTGCCATGGCGGCCGGCAGCATCGACGCATTCGATACCTGGGAGCCGCACGTCGCGAATGCGAAGAAAGCTCTCGGCGAAGGCGCGATCCCGCTTGATACCAAAGGTCTCTACTCGGAGACGTTCAATATCGTCGTGACGCAGTCTTACCTCGCCGCCAACCCGGCGATCGTCAGCAAGTTCCTGGCGTCCCTCATCGAAGCCGAGGGCTGGCTCAAGGCGAATCCGGGTGAAGCAATCGACGTCATCGCAGCGGCGACGGGGATGAAACGCGATGAATTGGCTTCGATCTGGCCGGACTACGTCTACCATGTGCGCCTCGACGACAGGATTCTCACGACTCTGAAAACCCATGCCGCCTGGCGGCTCGAGACCGGCAATCATCCCCCTGGAGCGAGCATGCCCGATTTCTCGAAAGTCCTGGTGACGGCGCCGCTGAAGACGCTCGATCCAGCTCGCGTCACACTGGAGGCGCGCCCGTGAGCATCGGCGGACGCAGCAGCGCGACCGCGACCGCACGGCTGAGCGTAGTGGTCGCCGCCCTCTCCGTGCCCGCCTTCACAGGCGTGTGGGAACTGGTTGCGCGCTCCGGCATCGTGAACACCGTGCTGTTTCCGCCGCCATCGACCGTCGCCGTCGCCGTTCTCGAATGGATTCGCAGTGGACAATTCTTCGCCGACCTGATGGCGAGCCTCGCGCGCGTGGCCGCGGGATTTGCCATCGGGGCCGCGGGCGGGATCGTGCTCGGCATCCTGACCGGCCGGTTTCGGCTGGTGTCCAGTCTGCTTTCGCCCTTGTTTCACATCCTTCGCCCAATTCCTCCCATAGCCTTCGTGCCGATCGTCATCCTTTGGTTTGGCCTCTCGGAGACAGGCAAGCTTTTCCTGGTCGTTTGGGGCGTGTTCTTCACGGTATGGCTCGCGACCCACATCGGGGTGCAGAAAGTCGACCGCGGACTTATTCGTGCCGCCCAGATGCTCGGCACGCCGCAACCGCAGATGCTGTGGGAGATCGTCCTTCTTGGCGCGCTGCCCTATATCACGGTCGGTCTTCGAACCGCGGTGAGCATCTCCTTCTACACGCTCGTCGCCGCCGAGTTGGCAGGAGCGTTCGCCGGTATCGTTTATCGTATCGAAATTGCGCAACAGAACATGCAAACGGGTCAGGTCATGGGCGGGCTGGCGGCTCTCGGGCTGCTTTCCTTCGTCGCCGATCGTTCCTTCGCGATTCTTGCCGAACGTGCCGTGTGGTGGCGATGACCCCGAGCCTGCTTCGTCCAGACCAGCCGCTCAGGCTCGTGGATACGTACCCGCCGTCCGCCGCGGCGCGTCAGGCGATCATCCGGGTCGAGGATTTGAGCATCGTCTTCGATGCGCCGAGCGGACAGGTCATCGCGGTCGACCGCGTATCCCTGGCGGTAGCCCAGGGGGAATTCGTCTCGATCGTCGGTCCATCCGGCTGCGGCAAGTCCACGCTGCTGAATGCAATGGCCGGCCTCGAGCGGCCGTTCGAAGGCCAGGTGCTCATGGCCGGCGAAGCAATGCGCGCGCCACGACCCGAGATCGGAATGGTCTTCCAGCAGCCACATCTGTTTCCGTGGAAATCGGTGCGCCGGAACATCGCGCACGGGCCCCGCGCCCTCGGCAAGCCGAAAGCGGAGGCGCTGCGGATTGCCGACGGCCTCATCGAGATGATCGGCCTGACCAGATTTGCGTCGGCATATCCGCACACGCTATCGGGAGGCATGCAGCAGCGGGTTGCGATTGCCCGTGCCCTCGCCAATCAGCCGAGCGTACTGTTGATGGACGAGCCGTTCGGAGCGCTGGATGCGCAGACCCGGGCGGTCATGCAGGACAATCTGCTCGAACTCCGCGAGCGGATCAACGCAACAATCGTCTTCGTCACACACGACATCGATGAAGCGATCCTTCTCTCTGACCGTGTGCTGATCATGAGCGCCGGACCTGGCCGCATCCTCAAGGATCTTCAGGTGAGCCTGCCGCGGCCCCGCTCCAGCGCCATCGTCGCGGAGGCCGCCTATCTTGCCCTCAAGCGGGATTGCCTTGACCTGATCCGCTCGGAAGGCCGCAGGGCCTTCGAGCAGATGGAAATCAAGACGTAGGCGCCTGACGACAGGTTCTGGCATGGCTCTTGAATGGCTTTCCCTTGCGGCGGCAGGGGAGCGAGCAGATGTCAGCGGCAAGTCTCAGGAATGCGACCGGCATCATGCTGGCGGGATCGGATGCTCTGGTCGGGTCGCTGCCGAGCTTGCTGGATCCATTGTGTGAGGCTGACCGGCGTCGTGTCCTCGCCATCGGCCGCGAGGAGGTCCTGCAGGCAGGCAAGCATGTCTGGCGCCAGGGCGATCTGCAGAACGGCATTTATCTGATCGAAGAGGGGCGGATTCGCAGCTACTACGCGGCGCCTTCCGGACGCGAGGTGACGCTGGCCTACTGGTTCGCCGGCAATTTCATCGGCGGCCCGGATCTGTTCGGTACTGGTGCCCACGTATGGTCTTCGGTTGCAGTGGAACGGAGCCGAGTGACGTTCTTGCCCGGCCCAGCCCTGCGCGCGCTGGCGCTTCAATCGGCAAGTATCGCGGTCGCGCTGCTGGACGCGCTGGCCTTCAAGGCACGGTGCTACTCGGCCATGGCGCAAATGCTGGGGACCCGCTCGGTGACCGAGCGGTTGCATCGTCTGCTGGTCTTCCTCTCGAAGATCTACGGTTCGCAGCAGGGCCGCGAGATCGTGATCGGGATCCCGTTCACACATGGTGATCTCGCCAACCTGATCGGCTCAACCCGCCAATGGGTGACGGTGCAGCTTTCCCGCATGCAGGCAAGGGGCGTCATCCGCTATCACCGGGGCCTAATTGTGATCCTCAATCTGCGCGCTCTCGATCTCGAAGTCGTCTAGAGCACAATCCGCACCCGAAGGACCGCGTTAGCGCAAAGTGTGAGGCGGTTTTCCGAAAAGATCATGCTCGAACAAAGGGCTAAAGCGCCACGACGATTCGACCTAATCTCATTGCGCTTTAGGACGCGGCCTGCGGATATACTTTTAGATCGAACAGTCCGGCCGTCGCATCGGGCAGCCATCGCTCGGCAAGGTCGAGAAGGGCATGGTCACGCCAAGCAGGCGCTAGCAAAGTGATACCCATCGGCATGCCGTTGCCGAGCGTTGCGTTGGGAACTGCCACCGCGCACAAATCCACGAGATTGGCAAAATAGGAATAGTAACCGAGGCGGTTGTTGAGCGTAATGGGATCTTCCATCATCTCCGAGATCGTGAAGGGGCGTGGCGCGGTAGGTAGCACCAGGACATCAATCTCCTCGAAAAGCGTTTGGATCTGGCGTCGCAGCTTCAAAAGTCGATGTTGCGCGACGAACGCATCTGTTGCGGAAAACCGGGCAGCTGCGCTCAGCACGTTGCGGATGACGTCAAGCAGGTCTCCATGATCGATGTCCAGAAGCTGGCTGATCGCCGCATGACGTTCGGCAATCCAGGGCCCTGAAAAGAGCATTTCACCGGCTTCGGCGAAAGCCGCGAAGTCAATTTTCCTGGCTTGACCTCCCAGTCCCGAAAGCCTCGTGCAGGCCTGCCTGTAAAGGTCATCGCATTCCGGCATGCCGAATGAATTCAGATGACCGACAGAGACCTGGCCGAACCGGAATTTGCGAGGAGATGGGGAGGACGAGGCAATCCGTTGACGGCTATAGGGATCGCTGTCGTCGAATCCTTCGATCAACCCGAGCAGAATTCGACCTTCGGCAATTGAATTGCAGAAAATCGAGGGGCAATCGAGGGTCGGACAGTTCGGCACAAGCCCCCGGGACGAGACGAGGCCGACGGTTGGCTTGATCCCGATGATCCCATTGAAACCTGCGGGAATCCGGCCCGAGCCGCCGGTATCTGTACCGAGAGCGAAGGCAATATGGCCGGATGCTACGGCAGCAGCCGAACCGGAGCTCGAACCGCCGGAAATATATAGATCGTTGGCAGCGCTGGAACAGGCGCCATAGGGGGAGCGGGTGCCCGACAGCCCGGTTGCGAATTGATCCAGGTTGGTTTTGCCAAGACAGATCGCACCCGCGGCCGTCAATCTCTCGACGCATCTGGCCGATTGCGCAGCCACATATTCGAATGACGGACAGGCTGCTGTCGTTGGCATGGCCTCAACGTCAATATTGTCCTTGACGCCGAATGGCACGCCAAGGAGCGGCAGGACTTCACCCTCCTCCGCTCGTTGCACAAGGGCATCAGCCTCGGCCAGCGCTTCTTCCATGGGTCGCACATAGATCCAGCAGTTGCGGCGCCGGTCCCGCTCGATGCGCTCATAGGCGGTTATGATGATGGAGGCTAATTCGGCACGGGAACGGAGGGATCGGCTCTGCGCGGATAGGACGGCTTGCGGCACGGAATAAGCTCCTGAGGGCATGACCCCACGAATATGAAGCCGCTGCCCAGCAATGAAAGCAACTAAGCGCCTCCGTGCTGAGCAGCCTATCGAACGACGGCTAGTTGACGGCCCGAAAGCCGCAGGGCGCAGCCAATCGCTTGCTGCCGGATTGCGGAGACGGTCTTTGGGGGAAGCTTTCTGGCGTCCAAATCGCGCCGATGGCGGAGAGAGTGGGATTCGAACCCACGGTACGGTTTCCCGCACACACGCTTTCCAAGCGTGCGCCTTAAGCCACTCGGCCATCTCTCCGGAGCGCCCTCTCTTGAAGGGGCGCCGACGATTTTGCAAGGGATCGCGGGGATATCCGGCGATTTTTCCGCAACTTCTTGTATTTACAGCACAATACCCGGCTCCACGGGTACCTGGAGCGGCCGCGGGGCTGAACCGCGGGCCGCTCTGGGGCGACGATTCACAACAAGCCGCCACACACGACCGGGGACGCCATGACCATCCGCAACACCATCGCCGCCCTTGGCCTGATTTCGACCCTCGGCTCCGCCCTTGCCGCGCCGGCCTTGGCACAGGTCTGCACCCGGCAGGGGGTCGACGTCAGCTGCGACGACGGCCGGCGCGGGGTCCTTTCGGGCGATGCCATCCTCTGGCCGGACGGCACGCGCTCGAGCTCGACGCCGCATCAGAGTGTGATCATCGGCAACAAGAGCTCGGTGCATGTCGGGACGGGCGTGTTCGTCGGCCAGGGCAAGGGCGTGGTGCCGCTGGACGATCCGAACGCGCCGAACAAGCGGCAGTGCGCGATCCTGGACGGCGTGTCGTATTGCTATTGAGGCTGCCGTTTCACCTCTCCCCGCGAGAACGCGGAGAGAACTAGATCAACCGCACGCCTGATATCGCCGACTTCAGCCAGCGCAGCGCCTGCGGCGGCTGGGCTGCGAGCGGCGCGGCGGCGGCCTTCTCGGTGCGGCACTTCTCGAGCTCGGCGACGAAATCGGCGGACCATTGCTGGATGGTGTGGCCCCGCAGCTTCTTCATCATCGCGTCCCAGCGCATCTTGCGCTCGGCGAGCGGCATGGAAGCCGCGACCGCGATCGCGCGGGCCATGCCGTCGATGTCGTGCGGATTGACCAGCAGTGCAGCATCGAGCTCGTTGGCGGCGCCAGCGAACTTCGACAGCACCAGCACCCCGGGATCGGCGGGATTTTGCGCGGCGACGTATTCCTTGGCGACGAGGTTCATGCCGTCGTGCAGCGGCGTCACCACGCCGATCTGCGCGGTACGGTAGAGCCCGGCGAGCACCGCCTGGCTGAAGCCTTTGTTCAAATAGCGGATCGGCGTCCAGTCGACCTCGCCGTGGCGGCCGTTGACGTCGGAGACGAGGCGCGCGACCTCGTTCTGAAGATTGCCATAGGCCTCGATGCCGCCGCGCGAGGGGTTGGCGATCTGGAGCAGCGAGATGCTGCGCGCAAACTGCGGCTGCTCGGTCCAGAGCCGGTCGAATGCGCTGATTCGGTTGACGAGACCCTTGGAATAGTCGAGCCGGTCGACGCCGATCGCGAGGCGCTCGCCGTTGAGACTGCGGCGCAGGCGCGACACATCCGGATGCGCGGCCGACTTCGCGGCATAGGCGGCGAACTTCTCCGCATCGATGCCGATCGGAAACACTTCGCAGCGCGTGCGACCGTGCTGCGAGATCACGACACCGTCCTCGATGGTGAGGCCGAGCTCGGTGCCAACATAAGAGAGGAAGTTCTGCCGATCCTCCTCGGTCTGGAAGCCGAGCAAATCGTAAGCCAGCATCGCCGTGATCAGCTCGCGATGGTTGGGCACGCCTTGCACCACCGCGGCGACAGGCCACGGCGTATGCAGGAAGAAACCGATGGGATCATCGACGCCGAGCTCGCGCAGCTCGGCACCGAGCGCGAGGAAATGATAGTCCTGCACCCAGAACGCAGTCCGGGCTTTGCGGAAACGCATCAAGGCGCGCGCCATGAAGGCGTTGACCTCGCGATAGCTGACATAGTCCTCGCGCGAGACACGGATCAGATCGCTGCGCGAATGCAGCGCCGGCCACAGCGCCGAATTGGCGAAGCCTTCGTAATAGCCGCCGTAATGCGCCGCCGGCAGATCCAGCGTCGCAATCGCGCCTGTCCCGAGCGCCTCGATCTCGGCGAAAGGTTCCTTCTGGTGGCCATCACGCACCCGGCCGGAGGAACCGACCCAGATCGCACCAGAATGTTCCACCACGGGAAGCAATGCCGCCGCCAGGCCGCCCGTCATGGGCTCGTTGGGTTTGCCGCGGGCGACGCGATTTGAAACGACGATCAAGTTCACAGGTCGTCCCCTCCTGTTCATTCCGCCCCATTTAACTGCCGTTCATCAATATGGTTCCTGATCACCCTTTCAACCAATTGAAACCAAAATCGGGCGTGCGCGTTGGAACTGGTTTCGCTCACGGAACCTAGTCATTTCGGCGCAAAGACGGCGTTTCCGGTCTGGTTGCGTAGCAGGCATCCCGGCGCGCAATGGCGCTGCGATGAAAGCCTTATGTCTGCGAGATGGCGCTGCCTAGGTTTCACCTGGGATCGAGCAGGTGCGCAAGGAACGCACGCACATCCGCCGGCGCATCGAAGTGGCCATTCACGCCCATGGCGCGGCGGCCGACCGAGAACGCCAGCCCGTCCATGTCGGGCATGATCGCGAACACGGTCTCATCGGTGACGTCGTCACCGATGAACAGGGGACGACGTCCCTTGAACGGCGCGCGCTTCATCAACTCGCGCACGCCGCTCGCCTTGGTGAATCCGGAATGCTTGATCTCGCAGACGAACTTGCCAGGCAGCACCTCGATCGGCGCATTGGGCAGATCGGCGCGGATCAGCGAGACGGATTCGTAGATCGCCTTCTCCGCATGCGGCGCCAGGCGGTAATGCAGCGCGAGCGAGTAGCCCTTGTCCTCGAGCAGGATTCCGGGGCTGAGCTTGGCAATGGCGGCGAGGCGCCGCTTCAGCTCCTTGTCGAGCGGCGGCGCGTGCAGGGCATCCGCTTCACTGTCCACCGCGAGCCGCATCTCCGCGCCATGGCCGGCGACGGCGCGGAATACATCGGGCGCGAAGATCAGATCGATGTCGTTGAGCGAGCGGCCGCTGACCAGCGCCAGCGCCCCAGAGGTGCGCTCGGTCAAAGCTTTCAGCGTTTCCGACAGGCCCGGCGGCACCCACACCTCGCGCGGAGTCGGCATCAGTTCGAGCAGCGTGCCATCGATGTCGAGCAAAATGGCGATTTCATCGAGATGCGGCACCAGCGCATGCGGCACCGGCACCGTTTCCGGCGTCTCGTCGTCATCAGGTATGGTGAGCTTCTGGTCCAATGCCATTTCCGCAAGTTCCGATTTCATCAGTCTACTCCATAAAGGCGAGCGGCCGCGCAATGTGTTCGAGCGATTTGCGCTCGGCGGCCACGGCATAGCGCCACGCCACGATCGCGGCCCCGATCATCAGGACGGCCCCCAGCAGATAGCCGGCGAACACGCTGGTGCGTGAACCCGTGTCGATCAGCGCGCCGAACAGCGCCGGCCCGATCACGCCGCCGATGCCGGTGCCGACCGCGTAGAACACCGCGATCGCCAGTGCGCGCACTTCGAGCGGGAAATTCTCGCTGACCGTGAGATAGGCCGCGCTCGCGGCGGGCGAAGCGAAGAAGAAGATGACCATCCAGGCGATGGTCTGCCCCTGCGCGCTCAGCACACCGATCGAGAACAGATAGCCTGACAGCGCAAGCAACACGCCCGATGCGCCATAGGTGAACATGATCATGGTGCGGCGGCCGAGCGTATCGAACAGGCGGCCGAGCAGCAGCGGCCCGAGGAAATTGCCGGCCGCGAAGGGCAAGAGGTACCAGCCGACGTGATCGGCGCTGATGCCGTAGAAATCGGTCAGCACCAGCGCGAAGGTGAAGAAGATGGCGTTGTAGAAGAACGCCTGCGCACTCATCAGCGCGAGGCCGACCAGCGCGCGCTGGCGGTAGGCCGAGAACAACGTGTGGACGACCTCGGCGATCGGCGTGTGATCGCGCATCTTCAGGCGGATCTTTGTAAAGCGTCCGTCGCTCGTATCCTGGTCCTGCCCGATCACCGACCGCTCGATCCCGTCGACGATGGCATGGGCCTCGTCGGGACGACCATGAATCATCAGCCAGCGCGGACTTTCCGGGATCCACATCCGCATCAAGAGCACGACGAGGCCGAGGGCGGCGCCGATCAGATAGGCCAGGCGCCAGCCGAGATCGGGCCCGATCATTACGGGATCGAGCAGCACGATGGCCGCCACGGCGCCCATCGCGGCGCCGATCCAGAAGCTGCCGTTGATCACGAGATCGGTCCAGCCACGATAGCGCGCGGGCACCAGCTCCTGGATCGTCGAGTTGATCGCGGTGTACTCGCCGCCGATGCCGGCGCCGGTGAGGAAGCGGAACAGCGCGTAGCTCGCGACATCCCACGACAGCGCGGTCGCGGCCGTGGCCGAGAGATAGAGCGCGAGCGTGATGAAGAACAGCTTCTTGCGGCCGATACGGTCGGTCAGCCAGCCGAAGCCGAGCGCACCTAACACGGCACCAGCGAGATAGGCGGAGTTGGCGATGCCGAGATCGAGATTGGAGAAATGCAACGACGGGCTCTGCTTCAGCGCCCCGGAGAGCGCACCCGCAAGCGTCACCTCGAGGCCGTCGAGAATCCAGGTGATGCCCAGCGCGAGCACGACGCGAGTGTGAAAGCCGCTCCACGGCAGCGCATCGAGCCGCGAGGGAATGCTGGTCTCGACGATGCGGTCGGTCGCGGCCGCCGCCGGGGCTACGGGTGCATAGGTCAGCGCTGGGCTCTGCTGCAATTCCATCGGGTTGTTGCGTCTGATCAATGGAAGCGGCCCCGGTTCACACGACGTGGACGGGGTCGACCCGATCATCGGGGTGCGGCATTCTGCCTGCCACTTGCGACAACGTTTGCGAGGAGGCCGGGTTCCCCTGGAACGTCCAGGGGCACCGCTCGTTTCCGTCTGAGCCGCAAGGAGTTGGCGCATGGCTCAGGTCAGAAAGACGACACATTCTCGAAACAGCAGCCCGCGCAAGACGGCACGCAAGGCAAGCGCGCGGCGGAGCGCGGCCGCGCGCAAGAGCACCAAACGTGCCACAAGACGCTGGTCGCAACGCGTGACACAGGAGAGCGATGCGCTCGACCTCAAGCAAGGGGTGTTCAAGCTGACCAGCGCGAAGAGGATTGCGGCCTCGCTGAAGCGCTCGGCCGAGCACAGCTCCCGACGCAAGGCCGGCGCCTATCGCTCCGCGCTGTCGATGCTGACCTTCTACATCAACCGCGCCGGCAAGACGCTGCCGAAGACGCAGCGCACGCGACTGGAGCGGGCGAAGGTCGAGCTGAAGCGGGCGTTCGGAAGGGAGTGAGGCTCGAGCTCTTTACTCCACTGTCGTCCCGGACAAGCGTAGATCCCGACAACGCGCAGCATTGTCTGGAGCGGAGCGCCGATCCGGGACGACGGCTGAGTCTAAGGCGACAGCGATAGCCTCGGGCAGCTGCGAACCTACGCCGCCCGGATGTTCGCCATGAAGCGGTCGAGCTCGGCGCGAAGGCGGGTGCTTTCGCTCGACAGCGTCTTGGCCGAGTTCAGCACCTCTTCCGAGGCCGAGCCGGTCTCGGCGGCGCCGCGGTTGACCTCGCCGATATCGGTGGCCGCGGTCTGGGTGCCCTGGGCGACGGTCTGGACGCTGCGGGCGATCTCCTGCGTGGCCGCGCCCTGCTGCTCGACCGCGCTCGCGATCGAGGTCGAGATCGAGGAGATCTGGCCGATGGTCGCCCCGATCTCCTTGATCGCGGCGACCGATTCGGCGGTCGCTCCTTGCATCCCTGCGATATGCGAGGAGATCTCGTCGGTCGCCTTCGCGGTCTGGCTCGCCAGCGACTTCACCTCGCTCGCCACGACCGCGAAGCCGCGGCCGGCCTCGCCGGCGCGGGCGGCCTCGATGGTGGCGTTGAGCGCGAGCAAATTGGTCTGCTCGGCAATCGCGGTGATCAGCTTGACCACCTCGC
>NZ_JACCHQ010000047.1 GCF_016031655.1 Bradyrhizobium glycinis | reverse complement strand
CGAAAGCTTCAACGGTCGGCTCCGGGATGAATTGCTGAACGAGACGCTGTTCACGTCGCTGGCCCAGGCCCGCGTCGCGCTCGGATGCTGGCGCGCCGATTACAACGACGCTCGACCACACTCGCAGCTCGGATGGAAGACGCCGTCCGAGTTCGCCTTCACCTGCCACCCGCGCCGGGATCTGGCGCTGCGCTATGCCGAAGGCTCCGCGCCAGCTCCCGTCGCTCCCACCGCCCAACCGGGCAAATCCAACGACCGGGGCGAACTCAGAACTGGATAAAACTTGGGGGCAAGGTCATCATCAACCCCAAACATTCGACGACCGAACTGTCAGGCGGCAAGTGTTCCAAGATCGCCGTCATTATGCCGGTCCATTGTTGAAGCAGACGCAAGTGCTCAGCGGCGGCCCCGGTCTCCAACTTCTCTTGAAGGAGATCAATCAGCAAGAGGAGGCGGATTCGCCAAGGTTGGGGCCTGAGATCCGCGACGTAAGCGTCCACGACTTCGCGGATGTCGGCTGGCAAGTGCTCGTATAAGGTCATCGTGGCTAATCCATCCTCCAAGCATGCCGCCAGTCCCTTCGGTGGAGCAAGCGTCCTTGGAAACAGAGCAGATTTGGCTGGAGCCGCCTATCCACTTACGCGTGACGCAGCGCGGAGTTGGTTGAGCGGATTTGCCGCGCTCATCAATTCGCGGCTTGCTGCCGAGTCACGTATTGCCCGGGCAAAGTCTTGCCTTTCAGTGCGTCGGTTGGGCGATCGCGTCTGGACTGGTTGGGGCAGGGCTCGCTATTGCATTCTGGGGATACAGCACGACCATCTCTCCGGTACTGGCAGCCCAGGTTGCTGCAACCGCAATCGGAGACGCTTTCAAGCGAGCGGAAATAAAGACGTTGGTTTCAGGTACCATGAGTTTATCGCCGGATTCGGAGCTTACAATCTCGAAAGATCAATTCGTTAGGGTGTTGGAGGGGATGACAGTCAAGCTCGACTCATCTTCGACGGTGCGCGTGGTAGGTGACCTGAAAGTGAATGTGCAGCAGCCGTCCAAGGAGCAGCTTCAACTAGAAACGACTAGCGTCAGCGAGGAATTGCCCTTCACGCGCTACACTATTTTCAACAGCTCTTCATTTGGGTCCGGCACAGTTGTTACGGGTTGGAGCTTCGAGGTCTCCGATCCAACTCGCTTAACCTACCAAAGGTGCTATTTCGAACAGGTTCTGGACAAAGGCATAGCTGCAACACAGACGATTGCAATCGATGGCGCGGCCAAGAGAGTCTCACCACTAAGCAAGCTGCCCTTTGATTTCGAAGGCGCATTAGCAAATTGCGTTTGGTTTCCCGGAACTTGACTTCTTCAGATAGGGCATACGTCCGCGTGCACGTGTTCGTGTAGCACGTCTCCCATCGATGAGTTCAGACCGGGACCCAGGCCACACTCAAGGCGAGTTCATCTGAAGATGGACCTCGGCTATTCGTGGAAGATGTGATTGACCGTTGATGAACTCCAGGACTGAGCGAGGCGGCCGGCGGGTGGAAAAGCCGCCCGGAACACGGCTCAAGAACAGAGACATGAGTTGCATCGGATCCCATTGCAGGTCCGATTGCTTGCAGCACTCGGCGTACCGCAGAGTTTCGGAGCCGCAACCACATAGCTCATCATCATTGCACTCAATCTTCCGGTAATATGCTTGTACTCGTGGGTCCGCCCCCAATAGGGCGTACTGCTTTCCTGGCCATCGACCGAAAACCTCCAGGTGCAGATGGCGCACGGTCCAGACGGTGTAGAGATCGAGCAGTGTTGTAAGATCGCCGCCATCAAACCATACGCGGTCGTGCGGGGCAAAGGCGCAGATAGAACCGTCGTAGAAATTGGTGTGCCGGGGTCCGATCCATCTAGGCTGGCCATCGGCAGTCCAGAAGGCCCACCCGCGTGGCCCTGCCCCTGATCTATAGGGAAGAGCTACGAGAAACGTGGCTTCACGCATCAAGCCCGAAATGATCGAGCTTTTTGCGATGAGCCACATTCCATCCTCGTCAGGAAATGTTCGGGATTCAGGGTACGCTTCCTTAAGTGACGCTATCTGGACCTGATACGCGGCACGGAGCAGATCGACGCTGATCCGTGATGAGGCACCGGCCGGCCGTGGTCCACAGGTCGGCCCTTTCCGTCGGGCGGGCCTTTCCCGTGATCGGGCTGCGGATCTTCCCTTTCCTTGTCGTTCATTCCAGTTCTCCTTAGCTGAGACTGCTCTCTTGGACTCTTGGTGCAGGGCAACTAGCCCGTGAACGTGGACGCGAAGCGCTCGGTGCTCGTCCAAGGCGGCGCCAATCCGCTGCAACACGGCCTTAGTCTCGGGGGTCATCGGCAGTTCTCTCGATCATTGGATGCCACCTCTCGAATCTAACCGCGACTGGAGCGTACCAGCTTCTTGGATGTTGTAAATGTCTTTTTAAATTCGTCATTGTTAATGACTGTCATTGACATTGACTCCACGGCGCCTCTGTGGCAATTAAACGCCTCATGGCACTGATTCGCTGTCGTTGATGAGACGCGCCCGTTTCGAAGAGAACCGACAATTCTATGCGGTCGTAGGCCGCTTGATCGCGCGAGCACGCGTTGGCCGCCTCACGCAAGAAGCACTTGCGCGCAAGGCAAACCTGACCAGAACCGCGATTCTAAATATTGAAAAAGGACGCCAACAAATCTTGTTGCACACGCTTGTCGACATTTCGCGCGCCTTGGATGTGCCGGTGACGGATTTGCTTCCCAAAGCAGACAGTCTCGAAATCGCATTGCGCGACAAGACGCAAAAAGGACTAGAGTGGATCAAGAGCTCAACGAGCGCCTTAAAAAGTAAAGAGCACGACGATGGCAGTCCGTAGAAAGTTGATACGGCAGCAAGTTGAGATGCTTTTGTCCCGGCACAACGTGGCGCATGGCCCAGTGCCCGTAGACGCTATTGCACGCGCGCTGGGCATCCAAATCAAGTTGGATAAGGTTGATGACACTCTTTCAGGATTCCTTGTGCGGGATCGGAAAAGCAACGGAGCGGTGATTGGTGCTAACAAATCTCATCACCCTCACCGCCAACGGTTCACGATTGCACATGAACTCGGTCACTTTCTCCTACATGAGGGGCAAGACGTTCATTTGGATGAAAACCAGGGAGCTTTCAGGGTCAATTTGAGAAGTCCGGAATCGGCGAAAGGTGAAGACACCGACGAGAAGGAAGCAAATCTATTTGCGGCGGAGTTGCTCATGCCAGCCGTCTTTTTAGAGCAGGATCTTCATAACTCAGATTTCGACCTGCTCGGCGACGGTGATGTTTTGGAAAAGCTTGCAAAGAAATACAAAGTCAGCGTGCAAGCGCTGACATTCAGGCTGGCTTACCTTGGCTACATTAGCCTCTGATTTCTCGTTGACGCACGGTTCGTTGGATGCGTGGCAGTCGGATTCGAATGACGGCATAACGCTTGTCGCTATTCGCCAACTTGGCAGTGGCAAAGTATCAACGAGGGTCGCAGGTGGCCGTATCTGGGAAGAGGAACCAGGGCTTGATGCTGATCCCTTTGCGAAGCGAATACATGTAGAAGATTGGAAGGTTTTGCGGAAAAAGCCCTCGAAATTCGCTTCCATTGAAGGTAATGAAAATTGAGTCGGGAAATGCACGTTCGACCGCGCGTTTTTCGACCATGTTCATCCGGTAGTATTGTAATGCGCCCTCTTCACAGCTTCCATTTCCACGATACCATTTCATCGCGCTAGCAAGCAGCCGCTCGAACGTCGGCTCCGGTGCGATCTCATCGATTAAAGGACTTGTATCACTCGCTTCCGCGTCCTTTGTGAGGTCGCCCAACCAACAGCTCTCGAAACCGAGTTCGCGGGCGCCATCCGCAACCTCATCAAAATATTGGCGTATGTTCTGTGACGAATGTCCGTTCAATTCCGCATGGGTATCGGTGAAAATCAACTTTAGTGCCGCCCCGGGCGCATATATTTTACTGATGCGGCGGCTGAAGGCAGCCAAATAGTTCAGACATTCGAAGTCTGGCTTGTCGATGTTGGACCGCGGACCTTTGCCCCAATAGAGCACAAACGGAACGGGATTTCTGACTGCAATTGATTTGGAAATGCTCTGCAACATTGCAACAGAGTTGTCAGGCTGCTCGCGCTTAAAAGCCCAGGTATTAAAGGCTTGCAGGACCTTTTCTGGCGCGATCTCCTTGGCTCGAGGAGTGACAGGCATCGCAATTTCGATTGATCCTTCAAATACTCCGTCAACTGCTTTGTTGCAAAAGGGGTGCGGACGAGCCGCCATTTCAGCGTTGGTTAATGGGTCTTCTTTCGAACCAACCGTATCGCAACCGGACATATGAACTCCGAAAGAAGATCTTTTTATCGCGAGTTAATAATCGGTTATTTTTCTCAACGTCAACTCGGAAGAGTGGTGGCCCATCTATTAAGGTTAACCTTCCACGCTCCGGTGGCCGATCAATGAAGTTAAGTCGCCCGAAATATCCGACGAGTAAGCCCTGCCGATAGGGGGCCTGTTCTCGGCATGAATTTACAAATCCTAGAGCTGCCAAAGCTGATTGCTGAGCGTCGAAGCTCGGCAATTTTCGGCCTGGTGATCATCACCATGATGTGGGCAGGAGTTGCTGTAAAATACTTCGGCGATCTTCGGGGGGACCAAAGAGAGGCGTATCGGGACGCTCATAACTTTGCGCTGGTATTCGAAGAGAATGTTCTTCGATCAATCGGAGAAATTGATAAGGCGCTCCTATACTTGCGACGGAGCATTGAGACCCGGAAAAATACGGTTAGCTTTAGCGCTATTGCCAACACGACCGACGTGCTGAGCGACATCATCGTCCAAGTCGCCATTATTGATGACAAGGGAATTATGCGCGCGTCGAACAGCGGTCCTCAACCCGCGCCTGCCCTGGATCTGAGTGATCGGGAGCACTTTAAGTTTCATGTGAACAACATCGCGGACCAGCTTTTTATCAGCAAGCCGGTGGTTGGCCGTGCCAGCGGAAAATGGTCCGTGCAATTCACGCGGCGCTTCGTGAACAGTGACCAGACGTTCGGCGGCGTCGTCGTGGCCTCGCTCAATCCGGACCATTTGACGAAATTCTACAACAATATCAATTTTGGATCGGCGGCGGCGATCGCCCTGATCGGAAGTGATGGCGTGGTTCGTTCGAGTGGTGGGAGCGCGGTCGGTTACACACTTGGAGACGATCTTAGCGGAACAGAATTGCTCGCCCAAATGCGAGCCGGGGTCGAAACTACATTTGAGAGCGTTGATCCTGCCAACAACGAGGCGCGTTTCATTACTGTCCGCAAGGTCAAGGGCTATCCGTTGTGGGTCAGTGTTAGCTTGAATAAAAGCCAGATCTTGGAAAGCTCTCGGAACGCCCTCAAGTTGAACTCGTTGGTGGGCACTGTACTTACTTTGCTGGTTCTCATTGCTCTTGAGCAGCTTCTACGGATAGACGCGAAGGCAAGACAAAAAGCGAATCAGCTTGACCTTACGCTCGAGTATATGAACCAAGGAATTATGCTGGTTACCTATGATCAGCAGATTCCGATTATCAATCGTCGCTGCGGCGAGTTGCTCGATTTGCCCGTAGAGTTCATACAGGACCCACCAAGAGTCGATCAACTCGCCGAATACGAGACACGTACGGGCAAACTGACCGAGGCTTCTGTTCGGATCTTGGGAGATCTTGTCGCAGGAGAACTCGGCGTTAGCGAACGAACGATGCCGGGTGGATCAATCATCGAGATTCGCAGGGAAAGTCTCCCCGATGGTGGATTCGTCCAAACCTTCACTGACGTCACGAAAAGATCGCGCGCTGAAGCAGATGCAGTCCGCCTTAGTTCTGAGGATTCACTCACCGGTCTCCCAAACCGGCGGATGTTCCGCTCCATGCTCGACCAGATGAGCCGCCGGCAACCATCGGCAGTAGACAACGAGCAACCAGCGGCGGAATTCGCCGTCCTGTTTCTTGACCTTGATCGTTTTAAAGCTATCAACGATACCCTTGGCCATCAGACCGGTGACTTGCTGCTGCAGGAGATGGCCCGGCGCTTAAAGAATACGCTCGGTGGAAATGAAGTGCTGGCACGGCTCGGCGGCGATGAATTCGCAGTTGTTGTGCCGACGGTTAAGTCTCGACCAGCGATCGCGGACCTGGCGAATAGCATGATCGAGGCAGCGCAGAAGCCCTTTGAGATCGGAGGCCACCGAATCCGTTCTGGCATCAGTGTAGGTATCGCCATTGGGCCGTGCGACGGAGTAAATTGCGACGACCTTCTGATTGCCGCCGATCTGGCACTATACGCGGTCAAAGCCCAAGGACGTGGCAGCTATAGATTCTATCATGCTGCAATGAACAGGGAGCTTAGGGAACGACGGCAGCTTGAGATCGATCTGCGCGAGGCGATCGAGCAAAATGAGATGGAACTATATTATCAGCCCATCCTAAATTTGCGGAGCAACATCATAACCGGCTTCGAAGCCTTGGTGCGATGGCGCCATCCTGTCAATGGCATGGTACCGCCGACAACGTTCATCGCGGTTGCGGAGGATACTGGACTCATTCAACCTCTTGGTGAATGGGCGCTGAGAGAGGCGTGCCGCTGCGCCGCGCACTGGCCGAACAATCTTAAGATAGCGGTCAATCTTTCCCCGATTCAGTTTTCAGCTTCCAATCTCTCCGAGGTCGTGAGACACGCCCTGGCGGCAACCGGACTTGAGCCGCATCGCCTTGAGCTTGAAATTACGGAGGGAGTATTCATGACCAATAATGAATCCACCCTATCTACCCTGCGTCAGTTGAAGCAACTCGGCGTCCGCATTTCGTTGGACGACTTCGGTACGGGGTATTCCTCTCTCAGTTACCTCCGCAGCTTCCCTTTCGACAAAATCAAGATAGATAGGTCGTTTGTTTCTGACCTTGCTGAAGGCACCGAGCACGTTGTGATTGTGCAAGCCGTGGTGAGTATTGCTCGCGCTCTGGGAATGACGACGTTGGCAGAAGGCATCGAAACCGTCGGGCAGTACGATTTTCTCGCGGCGCTCGATTGCGACGAAGGGCAAGGCTATCTGTTCAGTCCGCCTGTTCCAATAGCGACAGTTCCTGAAATGATTGCCAAATGGTCGCCCGGACGCAAATTTGTCGCGTAGAGTTTGGGACCCGCTCGTTTAGCCAGCGACTTTCTCAAGACCGTACTCTCCAGTTTGTTCACCGGAGATCAGCTTCTTGGATGGTCGCCGAGCCTCGTGCACGAGCAGGAACAGGCCGGATGCAACAACAACGCCGGACCCGATCAGAAGAAAAAGCGTCGGTACGTCGCCCCAAACAAAAAATCCGATTGCAAGTGCCCAGACGAGCGTCAGGTAATAGAACGGCGAGACGGCGGCGGCCGGGGCTAGGTGGAGCGCTTGCGTCCAAAAATATTGTGCCGCGGCGTTTGTAACACCGCTCAAGATCAACATGATTGCGTCAGCCGGCGCCGGCATCCGAAATCCAAACAGCAGTAAGAAGGAGTGAAAGAAGGTTATCGTAAGCATCTGCCACATCAACAGCGTCTTTGCCGACTCGGTTGCGGTCATTCCGCGAACGGCAACCGTGACGCTGCCATACATAACCGCGTTTGCCAGCGCAAACAATGCGCCAATCTGCAACGAATCTGCACCTGGATTTACAACAACGAGAACACCAACGAATCCCGTTACCAGCGCGGTCCAACGCGCGATCCCGGCACGCTCCTTAAGCCAGATAAACGACAGCAAGGCCGCCCACAACGATGCAGAGAAATTGATTGCGATCGCTCCTGCGAGCGGCATCAGACTAACGGCGATGACAGTGAACGTCTGCGAGATCGACTGCGACAGCCCGCGCGCAAGATGGGCGCGGGGCCGCCGAGTCTTAAAGACTGACATGCCCGTTGCCGGGAGGATCAATGCCGCGCAGAGGACAAACGCAGAAACGGAGCGAAAGAACATGACCTCGCCAACTGGATAGAGAGCGGCTTGCCATTTCGATAGTGCGCTCGAGAGTGCGAACATCACGCTCGCGGCGATCATGCAGTATATTCCGCGAACCACGTCATCCTTCCGTAAGCCGGGAATGGCAATTGCGTTCTGCGGATGGCGGGCGGCGTCCGTAATATCGCTCATCATGCGTTCCCTGAAATTGGAAAGATAGCGTCAAGCGTTTGCCGCGCGACTCGCGAGCCACTAGCAAAGTCGGTCTCGCTTAGCTTTAAGTCTTAAGGAAGTGTTATGGGTAACAGAAACAATTCTTGGTTAATTTTCGCGAAACATGGCGGCGTCCGATTGCCGAACAGCCGAGGCAAACACCCCCTGCCTAGCCCGCGCCGCAGGCAATTGGCCGAGGAAATGTCTAAAAGTGTTCATTCTCTTCCAACTAAATCTGCAGCCATTCCGGGATAGGTTGCCGACACTGAAATCTGAATTGGGTGGGAGCGGAAATCGTGAAAGTTGAGCTTAACGAGGTGCGTTCTGGCAAGGGAGGTAAAACTCTGGTCTCTTCACCCTCGATATGCTTGGACGGAACGTGGTGGGCAATTGATGTCAACGATCCAGATCTAGAAGCTCATTTGAAGCAGTCGGCTCGCTGCGGCGGTGTGCTGGCAGCTGTGCGTGAACGGAAGACCATTAATGGACCCGAACTGCCGCGCAAGGGGCTCCAGCATCGATCGGCTCAAAACCGCGGTGGTCGAGGAGCAGAAGCTCGATGTGGTCGAGATCGTGCAACAGGCGTTCATGACGACCCGCGCCGCGCGCCACGCGAGCTCGGCGAACAGTCGCGGTAAGCGCCTTATAGAGCACGGAACGACTGTCGCGGCAGGGCTTATTTGCCGAACCTGAGCTGAGCAAGTAGGACGCCGCCGGCCCTTCTGGCCTCTGGCTCAGACGCCCTTTTGACTGTCGCACGCATCGCGCTCCTAAATGTTACGTCCTCTTGAGCGGGCTCCACTCATTTTCCGCGGAGCTTGTGGTCTCGCTGGAGATCTCAGCCGGGTGTCGTCAGTGTCATGGATGTCGCTTCGCCTGTGGCTCTGGATCGATGCGGAACAGCGGAAGCTAAGCTCGAGATAGGTTTGGACCGTCTCTCAATAAGGGGTTCGCTTGAAGGGAAGGTTGCGCTCCCGTTCGCGTTCGCTAGCGCCTTCGGCGATGCGATTGAGCAGGATCTCGAGGTCCGGCGAATCGGGATCGAGGTGATGCGAGGGTTCCAAAGCATGGGCGGAGACTGGCTTGTTCATGCGTGCATCCGGCTGAGGTTGGGCAGCTGGCGTTGGTTCAGATCTGAGCCAGGTAATCGCTGACCTTGACTGGCTCAGGCAGCACCTTGCGCGCGACCAGCCAGTCGGCGGCCTTCTGCAGCTCGGACAGGAATTTCTCATCCTTGACCGGGAAGTAGCGATATGTCCGGTTCAGTGCGATGAACTGATCGCGCACCTGGTCGCTGTACTTGCCAGCCTTCTGCGCGATGTACTCGGCTTCGTTGCTGTTCTCCGAGATCCATTTCCCTTCGGAGCGAAATGCTTCGTTGACCGCGCGGACCAGCGCCGGGTTTTCGGTCGCGAATTTGCGCGTGGTGAGATAGGAGGTGTAGTCGATTTGGAAATCCAGGTCGCGGCCCTCGTGGAAGATATCGTGCGCCTTGTATTCGAGCCGGGCGATGTCGACGCCGGGGCTCCACATCGACCACGCGTCGACCTTTCCGGAGGCGAGGGCCGGTGCCGCATCCGGCGGATTGAGGTAGACGAATTTCACCGCGGAGCGATCGACCTTGTGCTTCTCGAGCGCCGCGACCAGCAGGAATTCGCCGAGACCGGAACGGTTCACCGCCACCGACTTGCCGACCAGATCCTCAATCCTGTTGATGCCGGAATCGTCCTTCGCGATGATCGCGGTGGTGCGCGGCTCGTAGACCACGAACTGGGTGAACACGAGCGGGGAGCCCGCGATGATCGCGGCCAGCGCAGGGGTCGTGCTGCCGCCGAAGCTGAAATCGGCGCTACCGCCGGTCACCGCCTGCAGCGTCGGGGCGTGGTTCGGGAACGGCCCCAGCCATTCGACCTTGATGCCGTCCTTGGCGAGCAGCTTCTCGAACTGGCCGCGCTCCTTGGCGATCAGGTTCAGGCCGCTCAAGCCCCAGGTCAGGCGAACGGCGTCAGTGACACGGCCGGTCGCCGCCTCCGCGGTCTGGGACAGGTCAAAGCCCGCCAACGCGCCGATGCCGAAGGCGGCGCCGCCGAGGAAACCGCGGCGGGAAGGGTTTGCGAATTTAGACATGACAGGGTCCTTAGAACTCAGGCAGGGATGGGGTGGGAGGCGACGACGCCGAGCTCGGCCAGCAGCTCGGCGCGCGCAATCGACCGCGCACCGCTGGTGCGATGCTCGAAGGCGATCCGACCATCGCGCATCACCAGGATGCGGTCCGCAAGCGCAATCGCTTCATCCACGTCATGGGTGACGAGGAGCACGCCGGGCCTGTGCGTGGCCACCAATTCGCGCACCAGATGGTGCATGCGGATGCGGGTCAGCGCGTCGAGCGCGGCAAAGGGTTCATCAAGCAGGAGCAACTCGGGCTCCTGCACCAGGGCGCGGGCCAGCGCAACGCGCTGCGCCTGACCGCCGGAGAGGTTGCGCGGCCAGTCGTCGAGCCGGTCACCGAGCCCGACCTCGGCCAGCGCCGCGGCCGCACGCTCGCGGACATCGGCTGCCTGCAGGCCGAGTGCCACGTTGCGCCACAGGGTGTCCCACGGCAGCAGCCGGTGCTCCTGAAAGACCACCGCTGGGCGACGTGGTGCGGCGATGCGCCCGCCGTCGATCGGGTCGAGCCCGGCCAGCGCACGAAGCAGCGTGGTCTTGCCGCAGCCGCTTTCACCGAGCAGGGCAACGAACTCGCCGCGTTCGATGCGCAGGTTGAGGTTCTCGATCACGACGCGGCTGCCGTAGGCGCGATAGAGATGTGTCACGACGACGGCCGGCGAAGCCGCTGTCGAAGAGGGGGCAACGTGCAAGGTCATCGTGCGCCCCCGTAGTTCGGATGCCAAGCCAGCAGGCGACGCTCGAAAGTGCGGGCGATCGCGTCGGCTGCGACGCCGATCAGCGCGTAGATCACAATCGTCAGCACGATCACGTCAGTGCGCAGGAATTCGCGCGCATCCATGGCGAGGAAGCCGATGCCGGATTGCGCGCCGATGGTCTCGGCCACCACCAGCGCCAGCCACGCGGTGGCCAGTGCATAGCGAACCCCAGTCAGGATCGAGGGCAGAGCGCCCGGCAGGACAATGCGCCGGATCAGGTCCAGCGTGCCGAGCCCTTGCACGCGGCCAAGCTCGATCAGCTTCGGGTCGATCTGCCGGATCCCGAGCGTGGTGTTGATATAGATCGGGAAGGTCACGCCAAGCGCGACCAAAAAGATCTTCTCGGCTTCGCCGACGCCGAGCCAGACGATCACCAGCGGTAGCAGGGAAAGGAACGGTATCGCACGGATCATCTGGACGCTGCGATCGATGGCGGCCTCCGCGATCCGCGAAAAGCCGACCAGGATGCCTAGTGCGAAGCCGATGCTGGCGCCGATGGTAAAGCCCCCAATCGCGCGCAGCAGGCTGATGCCGAGGTCGTTCAGCAAACTTCCCGAGGCCGCCAGCTTGAATGCGGTCCTGAGCACCTTGCTCGGCGCGGGCAGTACCTGCGGTGACAACCAGCCGGCCTGCGCCAGCAGCTCCCAGACGATGAGAAGCACGACCGGAGCAAGCCACGACAACAGCAGCAAACCACGCCGGCCGATCTCGAACGGAACCTTCGGAGCGCGTGAGACGGCATTGTCGCTGGGCTGCGCGGCATCGAATGCGACCGATGAGGCGGTCTGTTCGAGGTTGCTCAAGATGAATTCGTCCTTGTTAATCGCTGCGCACGATAGTCGTTGATGCGGCGCATGTCTTCGTTCACCCGGTCGGCAATGTGTCGCCATTCGAATGAAACCGTCGTTCACGCGCCGCAAACTGTCCCACGATTTTCGGCGGACAGAAATAGAGTGGTTTTCCAATTGTCGTTTGTTCCGGAGTTTTCTGATTTATCCGTGTGCGCAACACGACAAGGAAAATCTTTTGATGCGGCGTCGCTTGATCTCTCGCCGCGCTTTGCGGAAAACGGGTCAACGCGAAGGAGAATTCGGGAGAGACAGCCGATGACGATACGACCGCTCCGTTTTGGCATCTGGGCGCTGGTGCACGGTTCGCGCGCTGCCTATCAGGATCCCGAAGAGCCATACGATGCATCATGGGAGCGCAATCGCGATCTCGTGCTCGCGGCGGAGGCGCTGGGTTACGATTCCACGCTGATCGCGCAGCATACGATCAATCCGCACCAGGAGGATCTCGATCAGCTCGAGGCCTGGAGCGCGGCGGCCGCACTGGCGGCCCTGACCAGCCGGATCGAGATCATCGCGGCCATCAAGCCCTATCTCTACCATCCGGTCGTGCTGGCCAAGCTTGCGCTCGGGATCGAGAACATCAGCCGAGGCCGGTTCGCCATTAATCTGGTCAATGCCTGGAATCGGCCCGAACTCGACAGGGCGGGCATCGGTTTCGCCGAGCACGACGCCCGCTATGCCTACGGCCGCGAATGGATCACGGTGGTGTCGCGCCTGATGCAAGGCGAGCGGCTGACCTATAAGGGCGAGCATTTCGACGTCCGCGACTATGTGTTGCGGCCGGCGAGCCTCTACCGGCCTCGGCCGTTGATCTATGTCGGCGGTGAATCCGAACCGGCGCGCGCATTGGTTGCCGATCACGGCGATGTCTGGTTCATCAACGGACAGCCGCTCGAGGATGTCGCCGGCTTGATTGCCGACGTGGCGGCCCGGCCGCGTGCCGGGGCTCCGCTCCGTTTCGGCCTGTCCGCCTTTGTCATCACGCGCGAAACGCACGCCGAGGCGCAAGCCGCCTATGAGCGGCTGCTCGATCTGTCGAACAAGGATGCGCCGATCAAGGCGATCCAGAAGCAGAACACCGACCCGAAGGTCGTCATGATGAAGACCATGCAGAAATCGGCGCGGGTCGGCAGCAATGGCGGGACCGCCGCGGGGTTGGTCGGCAGCTACGGCGAGGTGGCGGCCGGCATTCGGGCGTTCCATGCCGCTGGAATCGAATTGTTCATGCTGCAATTCCAGCCGTTCGAGGCGGAGATGGAGCGTTTTGCCCAGGAGATCATCCCGCGGGTGCACGCGGCGTCGCCAACCAAGATGCGTGAGGCGCGGTTAGCCGTGCGGCCCGAATAGAAAGAGTTCGTGGAGATTATCCCGTCCGTCGGCCGCCGCCGAGGGCGCAAATCTTCGGCGCCATCTCTGTACTCGCCGAGTCATACGACGAAGAACCTGAAGCCAAGACGCTGCCGGTTGCATAGATTGTCCTCCGCATTGCAGATGTTGTGGAACATAGTATGTCTTGGTGCGGGCCGGACCCGAATGTCGGCGGTTTATGCAACTTTGAAACCGAAAACGCGCGGCGCGTTTCCTTGCAGGAAGATAATTCCGCCGGCAGGCGCGCCAAAGAGAAATCCATTCTTGCAGACTGACGTAACGACGATGAGCCACGCGCGATGCTGTCGTGTTGAACGTTCCGCGTGTGACATCGGTGATCGGTTTTGCGCTGAAAATTCATGTTGGGCGGGAAGCCGGCGCGTTTCGAACAGCAAGCGGCGGGCAACCGACATCGCCATAACTTTGCTCCTTTTCGATCTGCCGCAAAACGCGGTGTCGCGCCGAGGCGCCAACTTTTGGATACCCATTTCATTGACCGTAGTGCTGTTGTGCCGGATATTGAACTGAGCAGATTGTGCTGCTCAGGGTCACCACAATGCGAACGAAATACGGACAGTTGATGAGTGACATGCGACGCCGCATGCCCCATCGCTGCGTCTCGGCGGCGACCGGCGTCTGTTGTTGATCGTATCGAAAAATCCAAATCCATCGACAGTCAGACAGGAGCGCCGAAACCCGGCGATCGACCACACATGTCCCGAGCCTATGTCATCGAAATATCAGATCGAACCGCCGGTATCGTTGTCGCCGACGAGCGCGGCTTTTGCTTTTTCTCGTCCGAACGTGCCTTTGACAGCCTTGATGGCGGTCATTTCGGCTCCGCTCGGGCTGCCGAGCGCGCGGTGAGGGCGCTTCTTGATCGACGACGGCAGGCCGACGGCACGGTCGCAATCACTTTTTGATCAAACCTGAAAGGACAAACATGATTACGAGACGAGTTTTTGTCACCGCAGCGCTCGCGCTCACAGCGTTGGCGGTCGTCCCGGCGCGAGCGGAAGACAAGCCGACCTAGATCCGCGTCGTGACGCAGAAGGGCGGCCTGTTTCCCGCAGTTCGCCAGCATCACACCGTGGAGGACGCATTCAAGCCGCTCGGCATCGAGGTGAAGTGGATCGACTTCCAGTTCGGTCCGCCACTCCTCGAAGCCATCAATGTCGGCAGCGTCGACTTCGGTTTCGTTGGTGGCGCGCCGCCAATCTTCGCCAGGCGGGGGCTGCAGAGATCCGTTACGTCGCCGCGGTGAAATCGGAAGGTAACAATCAGGCGATCACCGTACCGCCGGATTCGCCGATCAAGACCCTGGCCGACCTCAAGGGCAAGCGGGTCGCTTTCGGTAAGGGATCGAGCGCGCATAACCTCCTGGTCGTAGCGCTCGAGAAAGCGGGTCTCTCCTGGAGCGACATCACGCCGACGCCGCTTGCGCCAGCCGATGCGACGGTGGCGTTCGTCAAGGGGGCGGTCGATGCATGGCCGATCTGGGATCTATCTTGCATTGGCGGAGCTCAAGGAAAAAGCCCGGGTCATTGCCTTCGACAAGGATGTGCACAAACCCAACGCCTTCTATATCGCAGGATCCGACTTCGTCGCGAAATATCCCTCGGTTGTCGCAAAGCTCAACACGATCTTCGCAGGGGAGGGAAGATGGGTCGCGAGGAGGTGGCCAGTGCCCAGGCTGAGGCCACCGGCGTGGACATCGAGGCGATCAAGCGCTTCGTCGCGCGGTCGAACTATCAGGTGGTGCCGATCGATCAGGATATCATCAAGGGGCAGCAAGCCGTCGCCGATCGCTTCGCGCGGATCGGATTGATTCCGAAGCCCGTCAATGTCTCGGATATTGTATGGAAATGGACTCCCGGGTCGTGAGCCGTCCAGCGGCGGCACACACAATCCAAGGTCTATGGCGACCGCATCGATGGCGATCTCCTTGTAAATGGAACGCTGCCACTCGGCTAATATCGGATCGACGCGCCGTTTGCATCGGAGCGCCGCGTCGGCGCTCCGATAGCTGCGACGCTTGCGCTGCCCCGTCCCGTATCGTGAAAGGAACGTGCTGCCGTTTCTCGGCTGAAGACTGCGTTCATCGTTTTTTGTTCCGGGTCGATTGATCACCGCACTTCGCGTGCTCACCATGGCAGCGGCGTATCAGCTCCACATGGAGGGACCGGCGATGAGCTTTAGAGTCAAGGATGTGTTCACCGGAACGCAGGCTGCGCTGGGTGCCGATCCGGCGCAGGCACAGGCCGCGTTTCACGCGCAGTCTCGTCTCGGCGACTACGGGATTACACCACCGGACAATCGATAAGGGGCGGTACATTGGGAGATTCGACGATGGCATCAGGCGCGGCGACATTTCTGAGAATGATTTCGACGCGCTCGCACAACGCCGGCAAGAGATTCGCCGCATCCCACTGTACATCGATGCGACCGGCGCCTTGACCGTTGGCCAGTTGGCGGCGCGCGCCCTTCGCTTGAGGCGACGTGTGCGGCCAACACTTGATCGTTGTCGATTATATTCAGCTCATGCAAGGCATATCCCATCGGGCTCCCCGAACCGCGCGCGGGAGGTGACCGAGATTACGGCTGACCTGAAGGCCCTCGAGCTCAAGTTGCCGATCATCGTGTCGGGTCGAGAACCGGCAAGAAAAGCGTCTTCCGCGAGGAGTATTACCTGAAAGGTCAGGAACCGGCGGGAGGAACCAATGCTCATATCACATGTGCGGCGGAGCTCGAGGCTTCCCGCGGGAAGGCTGAGATCATTATTGGGAAGCAGGCCACGGGCCGACTGGCACTGTCAATCTGTCGAAGGCGAATTCACGCGATTCTCGGATCTCGCTGTGAATGGCTGATCAAAAATGACCCCCCATCGGCGCCATGGCGACCCCCTCAGGTCCCACTAATTTCGTTGAAACCAAACTATTGGATTCTAGCACCGATCGTGGTCGGGGACCCGTACCGAAAATACATATGGTGATCCGCCAATGATTTCCCTCGCGTTCGCACTGGCCGACACGACCGAGATTTCAGCCGCACAGCAACAATCGATCCGCTTCGCGCCAACAAAAGGATACCGCTTTCTCGGAATCGCCGAAAAAGAGTTTGGCTTGGACTCGCTTGGCCGCAATTTCTCTGAGACTATTGATCGTCAGTCGATGGTGCTTGGGAGGGGAATGCTGATGACGTGCACCGACGTCTTCGACGAAACGAAAGCGTGCGCATTGCGAACGTCATGTCGCACGATCAGCTGTTGACGTACCGACGGTGCGTTGCGGATCAGGCCTCCTGATCGCTCCAACCTTCCGGAATCTCACGGGCTGACACCAGTCTCGATCAGCCTCGCTCCAACCTGCTGACCCCGCGCAGCGTGAATGCATCGTGCTGCCTGCTTCCCTCGACGCTCTTTCGTCGCGCGCCAACTCACATGAGGACATTCGAATGACCGCCAGCCATGATCAGATCAAATTCGCTTATTGGGTGCCCAACGTCTCCGGCGGGCTGGTCATCAGCAAGATCGAGCAGCGAACCGGATGGGACATCGACTACAACCGCCGCTTGGCGCAGATCGCGGAGGACAGCGGCTTCGATTATGCGCTGAGCCAGATCCGCTTCACCGCCGGCTACGGCGCCGAGTTCCAGCATGAGCCGGTTGCGTTCAGCCACGCCTTGCTTGCCGCGACCAAAAAATTGAAGGTGATCGCGGCGCTGCTGCCCGGGCCATGGAATCCGGCGGTGGCGGCCAAGCAAATCGCCACCATCAGCCAGCTCACCGAGGGCCGCGTCGCCGTCAACATCGTCAGCGGCTGGTTCCGCGGCGAGTTCACGGCCATAGGCGAGCCCTGGCTCGATCACGACGAGCGCTACCGCCGCTCGGAGGAATTCATCCGCGCGCTGCGCGGAATCTGGACCCAGGACAATTTTACGTTCCGCGGCGATTTCTACCGCTTCTCGGACTACACGCTGAAGCCGAAGCCGGCGCATCCGTCGCCCGAGATCTTCCAGGGCGGCAGCTCGCGCGCCGCGCGCGACATGGCCTCGCGGGTTTCGGACTGGTACTTCACCAACGGCAATTCGGTCGAGGAGATCAAGAAGCAGGTCGAGGATATCAGGGCCAAGGCACGCGCCAACAATCATTCCGTCAAGATCGGCGTCAATGCCTTTGCGATCGCGCGCGAGAGCGAGGCCGAGGCGCGCGCCGTCCTGGACGAGATCATCGCCAAGGCCGATCCGGAGGCGGTCACTGCCTTTGGCCATGAGGTAAAGAATGCCGGCAAGGCCTCACCAGAAGGGCAGGGTAATTGGGCGAAATCGAGCTTCGAGGACCTCGTCCAGTACAATGACGGCTTCAAGACCAACCTAATCGGCACGCCGGAACAGATCGCCGAACGCATCATCGCGTTGAAGGAGGTCGGCGTCGATCTCGTGCTGCTCGGCTTCCTGCATTTCCAGGAGGAGGTCGAGTATTTCGGCCGCCGCGTCATTCCGCTGGTCCGTGCGCTAGAGGCGAAAACCACCGTGCACGCCCAGGCTGCCGAGTGAACGGGAGTTTTGGCGAGGTGACCGCGATGGCGACGAATGCCGGTGTCCTTGCGCTGGAGGCTGCTCCAGCGCAACGACAGGCGCGCGCAACGGCGATTGCCGATGCCGACGATCGGGTGCTCGCGCCGGCCGCAGATCGTGCGGCACGGCCGGTGCTTGCGTTGACCGATATCGCGCTGAAATTCGGTGGCGTCGCGGCGCTGCGCGACGTTGATCTGGAGGTCGCGCCGGGCGAAATCCGCGCGGTCATCGGGCCCAATGGCGCCGGCAAGAGCTCGCTGCTCAACGTTATCAGCGGGCTCTATCGGCCCGACCGCGGCCGGGTGTGGCTCGGCGAGCGCGCGTTCACCCAGGTGCCGACGGTGCACCTGGCCGCGCACGGCGTCGCGCGCACGTTCCAGAACCTTGCGATCTTCAAGGGGCTGTCGGTGTTCGACAATGTCCTGATGGGGCTCGCGCATCGCGTGCGCGCCGGTTTCCTGCGCCAGATCATAGGCTCGCCGCTGGCGCGCCGGATCGAGGCGGAAAACCGCGCCGCCGCCGAGGATGTCATTGGCTTCCTGCACCTTCGCGATGTCCGTGAGCGCGCCGCCGGAACCTTGCCCTATGGCCTGCAGAAGCGGGTCGAGCTGGCGCGGGCCCTGGTCTCGCGGCCGATGCTGCTGCTGCTGGACGAGCCGTTCGCTGGTGTCACGTTGAGCGAGAAGCGCGAATTGTCCGAGCACGTGCGCAATGCCCGCGACAGCTACGGCGCCACCATCGTGCTGATCGAGCACGACATCGCCGTTGTGCTGGGATTGTCCGACCGCGTCGCGGTGCTCGACAACGGCCGCAAGATCGCCGACGCCACGCCCGACGAGGTGAGATCCGATCAGGCCGTGATCGACGCCTATCTCGGCGTCGCGCATCAGGACGTCATGGAGCTCGCGGTCTGATGTTCGATTATCGGTTTCTGATCGAGGTGCTCGTCGGCGGTCTGCTGTCGGGCGTGATGTACTCGCTGGTCGCGATCGGCTTCGTGCTGATCTACAAGACCTCGGGCGTGCTCAACATCGCGCAGGGCGCGATGCTGCTGTTCGCAGCGCTGACCTTCGTCAGCCTGGTCGAGCGTGGGGTCTCGTTTCCGCTCGCGTTTCTGATCACTCTGGCGATCATGGTAGTGCTGGGTGTGGTCGTCGAGCGCACGGTGCTCCGGCAGCTCGTCAACCAGCCGCCAATCACCCTGTTCATGGCAACGCTCGGGCTGTCCTACGTGATCGAGGGCGCGGCGCAGCTGTTGTGGGGCACGCAGGTTCACGGTCTCGATATCGGGGTTAGCGACGTTCCGCTGGATATCGCCGGCGTCTTCATCAGCCGCTTCGACCTGTTCGCAGCAGTGGTCGCGGGAAGCCTGGTGGTGCTGTTCGCGCTGTTTTTCCGCTACACGCGGACCGGGCTCTCGTTCCGCGCCGTCGCCGATGATCCGTTTGCGGCGCTGGCCGTCGGGCTCCGCCTGCCGCGGGTCTGGGCCAGTGTGTGGACGGCTTCCGGCATCGTCGCGCTAATCGCAGGACTGTTGTGGGGCGCGCGTCTCGGCGTGCAGTTCTCGCTGTCGCTCGTGGTGTTGAAGGCGCTGCCGGTGTTGGTGCTGGGAGGGTTCGACTCGATTGCCGGCGCGATCATCGGCGGGCTTTTGATTGGCGCCATCGAAAAGCTTGCCGAAGTCTATGTCGGGCCGTTGTTCGGCGGCGGCATCGAGGCCTGGGCCGCCTATGTCGTCGCGCCGGTGCTGCTCTTGGTACGGCCGGCGGGGCTGTTCGGGCAGAAGCTGGTCGAGAGGGTCTAGGGCGATGAGCGCAGCACCATCGACAGGAGAGCGCGCGCCCGGCGTACGGACCATCGCGATCGCTGTCGCGGCGGTGGTTGCGTTTGGCGTCATTCCGCTGGTCAGTTCGGACTACCTGCTGGATGCTGTGCTGACACCGTTTCTGGCGCTGGCGCTCGCCGCCGTCGGGCTCAACGTTCTCACCGGCTATGCCGGCCAGGTGTCGCTGGGCTCCGCCGCCTTTCTCGCGGTCGGCGCCTACGCCACCTATAATCTTCACCTCCGGCTGCCGGAGCTCCCGCTGCTCGTCGATCTGGTGCTCGCCGGCTTCATCGCGGCCGCAATCGGCATCGTGTTCGGCTTGCCAAGCCTGCGCCTGCGCGGGTTCTATCTCGCGGTCTCGACCTTGGCCGTGCAATTCTTCGTGCAATGTGCGCTCACCAAGTTCGGCTGGTTCTCCAACGACAATCCATCCGGCGTGATCGACGCTCCCGTGCTCAGCGTGGCCGGTCTGTCGTTCACCAGCCCGGCGGGGCGCTACGTGTTCTCGCTGAGCGTTGTGACGGTCGCGACGTTCCTGACCTTGCGGCTGCTGCGCTCGCAGAGCGGCCGCAACTTCGTCGCGGTGCGGGATCATGAGCTCGTTGAAGGTGATCGGCGTGCCGCTGCTGCGTACCAAGCTGCTGGCGTTCGGCGTCTCCTCGTTCCTGATCGGCATTGCCGGGGTGCTGTGGGCCTTCGCCTATCTGCGCACGGTCGAGCCGGCCGGCTTCAATCTCGATCGTTCGTTCCAGATCCTGTTCATCATCATCATCGGCGGGTTGGCCTCGCTGCGCGGCGCGTTTCTCGGCGCCGCCTTCATCGTGGTGTTCCCGCTGATCCTGTCACGCGCCAGCGCGGCCCTGCTCGGCGGCGTGGGGCGTGCTGGAGATGAGCCAGCGCATCGTGGTCGGCGCGTTCATCATCGCATTCCTGATTGCCGAACCCCGCGGCCTGATCGCGCTGTGGGACCGGCTCTGGGCGGCCGTCACGAGGCCGACCGCCGCGCGCAACACATGAATTTCGCACCACTGGAGAGACTGAGGATGATGAGATCGAGATATCTGAAGTTGACTTTCGCCGCGGCGGTCGCCTCGGTGCTGGTCGGGCTACCTGTCGCCCGGGCCGATGAGCAGTTCTTTCCCCTGCAAAGCTACCGGGTCGGCCCCTATGCGGCCGGCGGCACCGGCTTCTTCGGCGGCTTCATCGACTATCTCAACCTGATCAACATCCGCGACGGCGGCGTCAACGGCGTCAAGCTGACCTGGGACGAGGGCGAGACCCAGTACGAGGTCGAGCGCGGCGTCGAGGTCTATGAGCGGCTGAAGGGACGGCCAGGGGTCGCTGCCTGGAATCCACTGTCCCTCGGCATCGCCTACGCCATGATCGACCGCCTCACCAAGGACAAGGTGCCGCTTATCACCATCAATCACGGCCGCACCGATTCGACCGACGGCCGCGTGTTTCCCTACGTCTTCCCGCTGCTGCTCAATCCCTACAGCGAGACCTCGGGAATCGTGAACTACATTGCGAGCCGCGAGGGCGGCGTCGACAAGCTGAAGGGCAAGAAGCTCGTCGTGCTCTATCACGGCTCGCCCTACGGCAAGGAAACCATTCCGATCTACAAGCTGCTGGCGGACAAATATCAGTTCAGCCTGGAGCAGATCGAGGTACCGCATCCCGGCAACGAGCAGCAATCGCAATGGCTGTCGATCCGACGAGCGAAGCCCGACTACGTGGTGCTGCGCGGCTGGGGCGTGATGAATCCGGTGGCGCTGAAGACCGCGCAAAAGGTCGGTTTTCCCGCCGACCACATCATCGGCAACGTCTGGTCCAACTCCGAGGAAGACGTGATCCCGGCCGGCGATGCCGCCAAGGGTTACATCGCGATCACCACGCAGGCCTCCGGCGAACAATATCCGGTGCTCCAAGACGTGATCAAGACGGTCTACGGCGCCGGCAAGGGCAACCTCGACGACAAAAAGCGGATCGGCAGCGTCTATCACAATCTGGGAATCGTGAACGGCATCCTCAATGTGGAGGCGATCAGGATCGCGCAGAAGAAGTTCGGCAATCGGACTCTGACCGGTGACGAGGTGCGCTGGGGCTTTGAGCATTTGCAGCTCGATCCGGCGCGGGTCGAAGCGCTCGGCGCCAAGGATCTGTTCCATTCAATCAACGTCACCTGGGACAACCACGAAGGCGATGGTCGCGTCACGTTCCAGCGGTGGGACGGCGGCCAATGGAAGGTGGTCTCGGGGTGGATCGCGCCGGATTGGGCCTTCCTTCGTCCGATCATCGAGAAGTCCGCCGCCGCTTATGCAAAGGAGCGCGGCATCAAGGTGCGGACCTCCGGCGACGAAGCGGTCAGCAACTGATGCTGCGACAGGTGCGGGAGCCTTCCGGCTCCCGCGGCCTTCAACGCCACGGATCAACAGATGAGTGAAATTCTGCTCGCGGTCGAGGGGCTGGCCGCCACCTATAATCACGCGATCGCGGCGGTCAGCGATGTATCCCTCGCAGTGCGGCGCGGCGAAATCGTGGCCGTGCTCGGCGCCAACGGCGCCGGCAAATCGACCACGCTGCAGGCGGTTTCGGCGCTGCTCTCCGCCCGCCGCGGCCACATCACCGCCGGCCGTATCGTGTTCGACGGCCGCGACGTTGCAGGCATATCGGCGGCGACACTGGTGCGCGCCGGTCTCGTGCCGGTGCTCGAGGGGCGGCGCTGCTTTGCCTCGCTGACGGTGGAAGAGAACCTCATCACCGGCGCGATGGGGCGCGATGCGCGGCGGGCAGAGATCGTCGCAGATCTCGACCGGGTCTACGCGCTGTTTCCGCGCCTGAAGGAGCATCGCCGCTCGCCGGCCGGTCTGACCTCGGGCGGAGAGCAGCAGATGACGGCGATCGGCCGCGCCTTGATGTCGCGTCCGCGGCTTCTGGTACTCGACGAGCCGTCGATGGGGCTCGCGCCGCTCGTCGTCGAGGGAATTTTTCGCGCGCTGAAGCAGCTCAACCGCGAGCAGGGGCTGTCGATCCTGGTCGCCGAGCAGAACTCGACGGTGGCGCTACGCTTTTCCGATCACGCGGTGGTGCTCGAGAACGGGCGCAGCGTGCTGGCCGGCGCGGCGTCCGAGCTGCGCCAGCGCGCCGACATCAAGACACATTATCTCGGCGGATCGTCGCAGGGCGATCTAAGCCGGAGGCAGCCGACAGAGGCTGTCGCATGACTGCAACCCGGAGATGACTATGGCCAACGACAATCTCGCGCGCAAGATCGACGACGACGCTTATGCCAGGCTCGGTGCCGCCATCGACGCGACCGTGAAGGTGAATGCCGACCGTAACGACCGCGAGAGCCGCTTTCCACGCGAGAATCTTCGCGCGTTGGCGGAGGCCGGCTGGACCGGCGTGCTGAACGAAACCCAGTTCGGCGGGCTCGGCCTCGGCCACCTGGATTTCGCCGAGGCTGCCTACCGGATCGGGCAGGCCGATGCATCCACCGGCCTCGTCTATGTCATGCATGTCGGCGCGGCACAGACGATCAACCTGTTCGGAAACACCGACCAGAAGGAGCGCTGGCTGAAGGCAAGCAATGGCAGCCTGCTCGGCACATATTCGACCAGCGAACGCGCCACCGGCGGCCACTGGTGGTATAATTTGCCGAAGCGTCACGCGACGGCGAAGACTACCGCGTCAACGCCGAGAAATCGTTCACGACGAGTTCGGGCCAGGCCGATTATTATGTGGTGCAGACCCGCACGCCTGGTGCCAAGGACCAGGCCGACATCATCTTCTTCATCGTCGACGGCAAGGCGGAGGGGATCGAGTCTCGGCCCTGGGATGCGCTCGGCGTGCGCGCCAACCACTCCGGCCCGATTCGCTACAGCAATGTGCGGGTGCCGCAACGCGACCGGCTCGGCGCCGAAGGGCAGGGCAAGGAAATCATTTATGACGGCGTTTCGCCGGTCTATCTGATTGGGCTTGGCGCGGTCTGGGAAGGGGTCGCGCGCGGCGCCTTGAACGCTGCGATCGCCCACACCACGAGCTTCATCCACAAGGACAAGAACAAGAGTCTCTCCGACTATCAGGCGATCCGCCAGGAACTTGGCGCGGCCAAGGTGCTGGTTGAGACGTTGCGGCCGTGGCGCAACGAACTCGCAGCCAAGCTCGACGTGCTCTGGCGCGCCGGAAAGCCGCAAAGCGAGATCCTGATCCCGCTGACCGAGTTCAAGGTGCACGCCGCTGAGGTCGCCAACAAGGTTGCGGCGACGGCGCTGACGGTGACAGGCGGCTACGGCTATCACCGCGGGCCGATCGAACGGACCTATCGCGACGCGCGCGCGGCGATTGCGATGGGTCCGTCCAATGTCATCGCGCGCGACTGGATCGGAAAGGCCTTAGTGGGCCTGCCGCTGGAGCTGTTCTACGAGGGGGGAGAATAAGTCGAATGGGGCGGGTCTCCTCGCAAGCGGCGGCCGCGCTCGAAATAGTGGCGGTTCTTTGAGCCATAGGTGTTAATTCGACGGGCGCCGCCAGCAGCTCGTACAGTTTGCATTCTTGCATGATCCAGCGTGTTCGGCGCAGGCCCTGATGCTGCCATGTACTGATGCAACTGTGCTTGAGCCCCCTGGAGAGATTGTTATGGCAAAACCCTCTCAAATCGTCCTCACACCGTTCTTCCGCCCTCGCGATGAAGACGCTGAGGAGCAACAGATGTACGTGGCAGGATTCGTCGATGAGGAGGACGAGCCGTGGGGTACGCTGATCCCACTGGGGCGGAGGTGGTCGAGCAAGCCGTTATGGGGCATCAGACATTCGGGGTTTGGTGCAACTCCGACGGCCGCATCCAACCGCAGCCTAGCAATGACGGGCTATATGAATACCTTCTCGAGAAAGGTCAATTGACGGAAACGCCTCTCGACGAACTGGTTGCCGAGGCCATCGAAGAGGGCAGGAATGAACCCAATGATGATTCTCGACATGTTTGAGACCCTTCATGAGCGACTTTTACGCGCCTCGAGCACAGTCGCCGACGAGATTGCGCGGCGCAGGCGATGAAATCCCGGAGCGTCAGCGCTGAGTGAAACAGGATCTTGCCACCTTTAATACCGGACCGAGCGAAGGAGGCCAGACCGCGCTACTAGCCGGTAGGGTAGCTGCTGCGGGCGGCGATCTCGATGCAAAAGGCTTGGAGCGCGACAACGAGACCAACCTCTACCAGGTTCCGGCCATCACCGATGTCCTATCGGAACCCGCAAGCGTTCGGCCCAGCGCAGCAGCACGCGCGCATCCCGATCGGCTAAGACCACACGCTGGGCATGCAGGCCCTTGGCGATCGCTTGACCAACCTCTGGCCCCAACCCGATTACCATGGGTGATCAAGAATAACCAACCAAATGGGCTGCCGATCTCACGGTCGATGGTTTCGACGCGATCCATCAGGATATGGACCGAGGAGTTGCCGGCGCTGAGCTTCCCTTCCGGTAGATGCAGCGGGCGCGGCACGAATCCGACCTCGTTGCCGGCGCCCAGCGTACGTAGAACCTCGTGTTTCCCGCCACCCTACGCCCCGAGGTCACGAGAGTGATTGCGGCTGGAGCACCCTCATCAACTTCTGATCCGCGGGCATCGTGCTGGACTACGACCTTCTTTCCTCTTGTTCGCTGCTACTGTCCCAAAACTGCTGGCGCGGATGTTCGCTGAGTTTCTGCGGGCGTCGAGCGTGGCGTTCAAGCCATTGTGCGGGTATTTTCCTGCCTCCTTCTAAGTATAGTGTCCTTGATATCAGCCTTCAGAGGGCAATGGTCTATCTAAGCGGCCAAGCGTGGGATTGCCGCTTCCATCAATCGCAAGAATCGGGTGTTGCGTGTCCCCGCAACCAAATTTCATATGTAATACAAAGGGTTAGGCGAGTGCCTAACCCTTTAATTTTTCGTAAATGCCCTAGCACACGCCTAGCACACCGGTTCGACTGGCGGCCGGTTCCGCGCTATCCTGAGTTGAGGAGGTGCGAGATGGCTCGGCACGAACTCTTAGGCGGACTGATCCAGGTTTACAGGCGCAACGGTCGCCACTGGCACTGCTCTGCTTCGATTGACGGCCGCCAATACCGCTCGACCACTCGCGAGGACGACCTCGTCCTCGCGAAGCAGTTTGCTGAAGACTGGTATCTCGGACTGCGCGGAAAAGCGAAGGCGGGCCTCCTCAAGAAGAACGAGAAGACCTTCAAGCAGGCGGCCGAGCAGTTCTTGAAAGAATATGAAGTGATCACCGAGGGCCACCGCAGCAAGCGATGGATCGAGGGTTACGGTATACGCCTGCGCCTCCACCTGCTGCCGTTCTTTGGCGACATGGGATTGTCCGAGATTACTCCGGGCAAAGCCCAGGAATACAGGGTGCACAGGATCTCGACCTCCAGGACCGGCAAGGCTCCGGCCCGCAGCACCATCCACGATGAGATCGTGACGCTCCGTCAGGTGCTCAAGACGGCCATTCGGCACGAATGGCTGGCACATCTCCCCGACTTCTCGCCGCCATATAAGTCACAGGGGAAGGTGGTGCACCGCCCCTGGTTCAGCCCGGAGGAATACAAGCAGCTCTACACGATGACCCGCGAGCATGCGAAGTCCAGCCTTCCGCACCACCGCTGGAATGCCGAGCAGTTACACGACTACGTGCTGTTTCTTGGCAATACCGGCCTCCGGCCTGACGAAGCCAAGAACCTTCAGCATCGCGATATCACGATCGTGGAGGAGGGGCGTAAGGGCGACAGAATTCTTGAGATCGAGGTACGGGGCAAGCGCGGCGTCGGATATTGCAAGAGCACGCCCAGCGCCGTCTTGCCGTATGAGAGGCTCCTGACTCGTCCGAAGTATGTGCCCCAGGGCAAGGCTCGCGAAAGGAAGAAGAACCTCCGTCCTGTGTTGCCTCCTCAGTATCCCCAACCGACCGATCCTGTCTTTCCAGGCAACCACATCAAGCTCTTCAATCGATTGCTCGACCGTAGCAATCTCAAGCTTGACCGGGACGGCAAGCCTCGTACCGCCTATAGCCTGCGTCATACCTATATCTGCATGCGGCTTATGGAGGGGGCGGACATCTATCAGATCGCGAAGAACTGTCGGACCAGCGTAGAGATGATTGAGAAGTTCTATGCGGCTCACATCAAGAACACCCTTGATGCTGCTGCCATCAACGTCCGCCGTCCGAAATCCGTACGTCAGGTGAAGCCCGCACCTTCAGGCGGGACGGAAATTCTGATCAATCCCTCGCTATCGAAGCTCTAGAGGCTAGGGATGCTGAGGTCTAGCGGGCCAAGCTGGGCCCGCACTTCAGAGCCCGAAGGGGCTCCTCTTACGAGCCGGTAGCGGCTCGCCCTTTTTGCGCGAAGGCGCAGCTTACTCGTCTACGTCGTCGAAAACCGAGCGAGATCCTTCCCAACTATCTTCAATCGAGGCCATTGTATTAGAGCTACGTCGTGGAGCAGGCCGATCCGATTGAAGGTCCTCGACTATGCTTTGGATATCTTGCAATCCAGAGTCTATTGCTGCTTCGACATCCTCATCGACTGCAAATTCTTTCTTGAAGTTCTTCAAAGTAGTTTCCAGCGTGCTGAAGTATTCCTCAGGGTCGTCTTCTGACCCGCAGTTGAGGCGCCAATTACTTATGCAATTGTCGAGCTTCAGAAGAAGATTGCTCCTTACGTTGACTAAACACTCCTCAAATTCATCCGCGGTAAACAAGGCTCGAACTTCTTCGTCCAGGAAGCCTGAATCCGGAGTATCAACGGCCAATTCACAAATCTTGGCAACGTGGCGTTTCCTGTCTTCTTCCGGCAGAAGCGAATGGGTGCGGAGTCGGCAGACCACGCCTATCTCGGAGATCGTATCGAGGTACGACCACATATGAAGTGACTGCAGGAAGTCAGGCTCGGCGTCCAGATATTGCTTCAGGAACTGAGCGTCGCAGCGGTAGGCAAGAAAGCGATTGACTTGATCTCTATTCTCGGACCGCTGCCTCTTAAACGCCAAAACCCGACTGAGAACTAACGAAAAGCGGTCGGAAGGGACAATTACCTTCGCTCCTTCATATCCTACATCTCCGCAAGAGACCTCATGCATGAGTCTCGGGACGGGCGTTCCCGTCAAGTATATATCCAGCAGCTCGCGGTTCTCAGCAACAAGCGTGGCGAAGGCATCACGTATTGTAGGGTGTTTGAATGACCATGCGAGGGCACCGGCCGATTTAACCTGGATAAGAAGACTCCCATTCAAGGCGTTTAGTGCATTGCGAACCTCTGCTTGAGATCCACCAAGCAGTTCCAATGCACCAGTCTCATCGGGCGTCATCGAAATTGGACTTGTGAGTTGGCCGCCTCTCATAAAAACAAGAGCAATCGCAGCTCGTGAGGAAACATCTAGCGTCTGAATTACATCTGTCAGAAGCTGCATCGGCCTCGCTACGAAATCTTCGAGGGCAGCTCTATAGATCAAAAGCTTCTTGGTGAAAGCTCGGTTGCCCAGCCTGCGGGCGATCTCAGGGGTAAATCCGGGGTGAGCCGAGACAGCAGGCAGATGGGGCTTCAGCTCCGCTTTGAACGCCCGAGGTTGATTTCCCAAACGGATGTGATTGTAAAGTATCTGATCTTTCTCAGGCCGTGAGAGCTCCTGAACCTTGATCACCACCTGCGATTCAAGAATCTCAGGAAGCGCTGCTTCTTTGATGAATGAGCGGGCGTTGCGATAGATGTAATCCCGTGACGTGAAGATCACTCTCGCTCCGCGCCTGATGGCAGCATGCAGATGTGGAAATGCGCTATTCCATTTGAAGGTTGCCGCCACATCCAACTGCGTTGCACCAAAGGCATCATCAACCCAAAAGAACTGTTGCTTTTCGTGCGGATTAGAATGCCGAACGAACTCATCGGCATCTCTAACTTTGATTGTCGAGCAGCCCCACTCATCTAAAGCGCCCAACGCAAGCGCCGCCGCAATTGTAGACTTGCCGCACATCGGTTCACCGAGCAACAGGACGAACCCATGCTCTATTATGGCCCTTGCTGCCTTGCGATAGGCGGAGGTGAGAACAAACTTAGAAAGGTCGTCTCCTATCGCGCTTAAGATTTCTTGGGACTGAGCATAAGCCCTTTCATCCAGGATCTGGCTGAGGTCGCCCAAACCGTAAATGCGCGGGACGAGCATGCGCAGGCGCGCTGATTCATGGATGAATTGAGAGATCCTGTCGTTCCCATACGCGGCGAAGTGCTTTACGCCAGGAATCTCCAATATGACCTGACGAAGCTTTTCCTCAAAATCGCCCGTCAAGCGGGCGTTGGTGAAGAGAAAATAATTTTGCGCCAAGCCACGTTCGGCCAGACGCTCAATCTTTGAAACTTCGTCCTTCAGATCGGATAAACGCAGTACTTTCGATGGTTGGGACGTAAACTTGCATTGGGCGGTGAAGGAGCCACTAAAGATCTCTCCTGAGCGCGTTTCCCACTGCCCGTGAAAAGCGCCATCGCGGCCACCATCGTGAGAATCATAAAAGCCCTGGGCCGTTTGCCCCCAAACTTCACTCGCGATCGCGACACAGAGCTGCTGGAACGCTTTCCATCCCAATGAATGCAGCTCGTAGTTTGGTTGAGATGCCTGGACTTTGGCAGGACCAAATTGTGGTTCGATGGAGTTTCTATCGTCGTTCATAGGCCTGAAAACAGTTCAGCTAAGATTTCTTTCAGCTCCGGCGGTCTGTTAGCGGCGAGTGGCTCGCTGAGCGCTAATGCCTGCGCCTCTGTCTCTACCATGGATGCCGCCTTCAGAGCCCTGCTTGGCTTTGAGCCATCCGCGGGGCAATTATCAGGGTAGTATTCTTCGATAGGGCCTTTCGAAAGAACGCAAATACCCTGGGTTCTTAGCTGATCCAGCAGAGGAACTATGGCCGACGCACAAGCCGGGTCCTGACGGCAGGCGAGGCAACGTGACAATTCGCTTTCCCAAGAGAAAAGTGAATCGATGAGCGCCAACGCTTCATCGTCCACAATTCTTGTAGTTTTCATATTCTTCAGCCCAACCTTGGCATTGGCATACGTCTGTCTAAACGTGTGCCGTCTAAATCGATCCCCTATCTGGGAGGCCGATGGAGTTGCAGCTAGGTCTGCTTCTTGAATTCTAGCGTCGATACGTTGAATCGCCGCGTCTCGCAGCAAGTTGGCAGCCTCGCTTGCGCCGAGGTGTTCATAATCTTTGAAAAGAGCATCGAGATCGGCAACGATCATTACCTTCATGCCGAATGATTCGAAGAATGCTCGATACTTACCAAAGTTGCCCTTGCCATCTACCCGAACTAGGCCGACGCTCTTTCTCTCGAAGTCCCAATCTAGATTTAGCTTCCGAGCCACATGCTTGAGATAGCTATCATCTGATTGTCCCTCGAACAGCACAACACGCGAACTGAAAAACGCGGCGTCGGCGTTTTCAAATCGCGCAAGTCGGAATACCTCAGCTGACGTCTGATCCAATGTAAAATCGATTGGGTACAGCACACCGACGGGCTTAGGAGCGCTTGTTTCCTTGGCGACCCTCGTGAATCCTGCGGTCACGCCCGGTGCGAAGAAGAGAGGAGAATGTGTCGTGACGATTACTTGGTGCGCGCTTGAGATTGCGGCCAAGGTGTCAAAGAGAACCTTCTGTGAACGTGGATGAAGGTATAATTCCGGCTCTTCGAACAAGAACATCAGAGGCCGGTGAGCCGCGCCGTCTTCAATTTTTTCTCGCTGTCTCTGTACATAGGCTTGCAGCAAAGCAAACGTTAGAGACCTTTTTATACCGTCACCTTTGTTCTCGATGAGGTCACGAGAGCCGTCATCGATATAGATTTCTGCAGCATTCAGTATTGTTCGCAGTTGCGGTGGTGGAATAGCTAGCTCGATCTTCGCGCTCGGAAAATTTTTACAGAGTATCCCTTCAAGCAAGCTTTCCAAGGATCTTACTTTTTCGTGACGCTCATCGAGCCGTACGCCGTCGCGTACGATCCGATTGAAAAGAGTGTCGAGTTTAAGCAGCGACTCTGAAATTTGGGCAAGGTCGGGCTCCATATCTTCGAGAAGGAGCCCTAAGAGTCTGCCGAATGATGTAGACTGCGTTGTTTTCAGATCATCGGCGAGGTTTTTCACCGCTGGGATGTATATCGGTTCCGGAATAAGAGCGGTAATCGAAGGGGCCATTCCCGACGGTAGTGGACCATCGACAATCTCAAGCTCCTGCTCACCTAATCCGCTTAGGCACTTCGCCACGTATTCGGTAGCTTTTGCGATGGTGCTTAGGTCTTCTGGAGCATTGCCGATGAATTCGGGATAGCTTTCTTCCAGAGCTTCCCGAATTGCATTGCTACCCTTTTTTCCTTTAAACACCCCCGCGACGGCTTCCTCGCGATAGCGCGCCTCTCGGGGGACCTTCTTAAGAATGCGATATTCAGCTTTCTCACCGGCTTTGCAGCGCGAAATAAGCGTAAAGCGTCCTTGCTCGACAAGCGGCTCAATTTTAGCCCGATGAGTGGCGCCTAGGCGTTCAAGGTCGGCTTCGGTAATGCCGCTGAACGCCAACTTGAACTCTCCGCAAAGTTCGGCGTCGTAAAGCTGGGATGACGAAAGGCCAACTTGCTTTAGTGCCGCGACAATAGCTTGAAGCACCGTCGACTTTCCTGCGTTGTTCTCGCCCACAAGGCAAGAGAACTTGGTCGCCTTAAAAGTCGCTGCCTTTAGGCCTTTGAAATTCTTTATGTCGATCTGTTCTAAGAGCATGCTTCCAACTTAAAATCCGGGCCTGTTGAGGTCGCCCGATTCGTGAGTATCCCACAACTTTAAGTTTGTGGCCGACCTGCTTCAAGCAGGAAACTCTAGCGCGTCTACAAATTTGCTCTCAGATTCAACTGCTAAATTAGATGTTGTGCGAATCGCTGCTGCGCCGAGACTGACCGACTGCAGCTGCTAGGGTATTATGGTGGCAGGGGTGAACATGAATATTAAAGCAACTACGGTCAGCGCTCCGCAGGAGCCGACCCTCAACTGCCCGAACTGCAACCACGAAATCAAGCTGACGGAATCTCTTGCAGCGCCGCTAATCGCGGAAACACGACGTCGGTTTCAACAGCAATTGGCGAATAAGGACGCCGAAGTCGCAAAGAAGTCCGAAGCTCTGCGTGAAGAGCGCGAGCAGCTTGAGAAGGCACGCGAGCAAATTGAAGACCAGGTGGCGCAACGGTTGTCCGCAGAGCGCAGCCAAATCGTTGCGGCCGAGTCCAAGAAAGCGCGGGAAGCCGCTGCTGCAGAACTTCAATCCAAGGGCGTCGAGCTTGAAGATCTTCGCAAGACCCTGGAAGCAAACAACGCAAAGCTAGCCGAAGCGCAGCAGGCCCAGGCAGAGCTAATGCGCAAGGAGCGTGCTCTTGACGAGGCAAAACGCGAGCTGGACCTTACAGTTGAAAAGCGGGTGCAGTCTTCCGTAGAGCAAATCCAGGTGAAAGCGCGGCAGGAAGCAGACGAGGCTGCCAGGCTGCGGGTGGCCGAGAAGGACCAGACCATCGAGTCAATGGCGCGGACAATCGCGGAATTGAAGCGCAAGGCCGAGCAAGGCTCACAGCAGTCCCAAGGTGAGGTCTTGGAGCTTGAGCTAGAAGAGTTGCTGCGAGGACGTTTCCCTACGGATTCGATTGATCCGGTAGGCAAAGGCGAGCTTGGTGCCGACGTGATTCAGCAGGTCAATGCAGCGGTGGGCCAGCCTGCCGGCATCATTCTTTGGGAGACTAAGCGTACCAAGGCCTGGAGCGACGGTTGGCTTGCCAAGTTGCGTGACGATCAACGCCGATCGGGGGCCGACGTGGCGCTCATTATCTCGCACGCACTTCCCAAGCATATCGAGCAGTTCGACCTGATGGATGGCGTGTGGGTGGCGCATCCCCGCTGCGCCCTGCCAGTGGCAGTTGCGCTACGTCAGGCGTTGATTGATGTCAGCAACTCGCGTCTGGTTCAGCAGGGACAGCAGACCAAGATGGAGCAGGTCTACCACTATCTGACCGGCACGAAGTTCCGCCAGCGTGTGGAAGCTGTGGTCGAAAAGTTCAACGACATGCGTAAGGACCTGGACAGCGAGCGTAAGTTCATGGTCCGGCAGTGGGCCAAGCGGGAAACTCAGATCTTGTCCGTTATCGACTCGACTGTCGGCATGGTGGGTGACCTGCAGGCCATCGCCGGCAAGGCCATGCCTGAAATCCCCAGCCTTGAGATACCTCTGCTCGAAGATCACGAGGGCAGCGACCGTAAGGCGTCTTAGAAACTTCCTTAAATGACCACCCGGCGCCGACGGTAGGTTGGATCACGAAATGATGGAGTGGCGAGACTCACTCTCCTCATCCCTTCAAGGGCATTTTGGTGTCTGCCGCGAAGGTCTGAGAATACGAAGATGACTTCACGAGGTACGCTTTGCCTTCAACTACAAACCCATCCAAACCGCCATCCAAAACGTAAGCCGATAGATCCTCAATCCTGTTTATAAACCCTCGCCCATTGAAATTGAGGGATGTATTGCAGAGAACACCATACCCAGTCCGCGCCTTGAAGGCACTCAGCAGCTCATACAATGGCCGGTTAGTGGCCGCTGAAACCGTCTGAATCCTCGCACTTCCGTTAACATGGGTGACTGCGGCCAAGGCATTGGTGTTCGCCTTTTGCGTATAGAGCATATAAGGGCTCGACCAGTTGCAGCCGAACCATGTTGCAGCGTCTTCTTCCAGACAAACAGGTGCGATCGGACGAAACTGCTCCCGCTGTTTAATCTCATTCAATCGTATTCTTGTACTGTCCTTGAACGGCGCAGCCAGAATGGAGCGATTGCCCAATGCACGAGGACCAATCTCATATCTGCCGTTCACCCAACCAAGCACAAGGCCATGGGCAAGCATGTCGGCAATCGTCCCGCAGTCGGCTTCAAACGCATGATACTGCGCCAAGTCGAAAATCCCGGCTGCATCGAATGCCACTCCGGAATACACGTTCCAGTCGATCTTTGGATTACCGGTGAAATGATATTGCGCATCAATCGCCGTCCCAATGGCTGAGCCCGAGTCATTTGCAACAGGCGGTACGAAGATTTCGCCAAAGAGCCCAGTGTCTCGCCATTTTGTATTCCAGTCGCAGTTCAGACCACAGCCACCGGCAGTGAGCAGGGGCACCCCTCTGACCTGCCACTGCATTTTCATCCAGCGGCAGTTAGAGTCTGCGGGGTTTTGTACGCCAAGTGGCGCGGATGGAGCAACGGACGATCGGCGGAGCTGGTCGGGGTTGCGCAGCCGATCGTCCGTTGCGGAGAGGTGGGCGGCATAGGCCGCGGGGGTCAGGTATTTCAGCGACGAGTGGGGACGCTGGAGATTGTAATCGGCGACCCAATTGGCGATCTTGGCGCGGGCGTCATCGAGATCGAAGAACAGGGTCTCGTTGAGCAGCTCATCGCGCATCCGGCCATTGAAACTCTCGACGAAGCCGTTCTGCATCGGCTTTCCCGGCGCGATGAAGTGCCAATGGATGGCTGCGTCCTTGCACCAAGAGAACATGGCGTTGCAGGTGAACTCGGTGCCATGGTCTGACACGATCATTCCTGGCTTGCCGCGTCGCTGGACGATTGCCGTCAGTTCGCGGGCGACGCGCCGCCCCGAGATCGACGTCTCCGGAATGGCGCCCAGGCATTCCTTGGTGACGTCGTCGACGATGTTGAGGATGCGGAAGCGTCGGCCATTGGCGAACTGGTCGTGGACGAAGTCCAGCGACCAGCGCGCGTTCGGCCTCGCCTCGACCAGGATCGGGGCACGGGTCCCCACGGCCTTGCGCCGAGCCCGCCGTTTGCGGACGGTGAGCCCTTCCTCGCGGTAAAGCCGGTAGATCCGGTTGATCCCGGATGGCCCGCCCTCCCGCCGCAGCAAGACGAACAACCGGCGATAGCCGAAACGCCGCCGCTCGTTGGCGAGATCGCGCAATCGGCCACGCAGAACTGCGTCCGGCGGGCGGCTGGAGCGATAGCGGATCGTCTTCCGATCCGCCTCCACGATCGAGCAGGCCCGCCGTTCCGACAGGCTCATGACGGCCTGCAGATGCGCGACCGCAGCGCGCTTGGCGGCGGGCCCTACCATTAATGGGATGGTCCGCCCCGTCCTCCTCCTTCATCATAGGAAGGCCAGATCAAAAGAGGAGAGTACCATGGTCCATCGCAATTTGCCGCGACCGGCGGCAGTCTATGGAATCGACATTGGCAAGAACCTGTTCCACGTCGTTGGCCTGAGCTGCGACGGCACACCTGTTCAGAAAGTTCGCTTTCGACGGGATACCCTACTTCAGTTCTTTGCTCGGGCACAACCAAGCATAGTTGGCATGGAATCCTGCGCCGGTTCACAGTGGCTCGCCCGGAAGATACAGGAACTTGGTCACAAGGT
>NZ_JACCHQ010000046.1 GCF_016031655.1 Bradyrhizobium glycinis | reverse complement strand
GCCGCGGGCGTCGGCAACGAGCGTCGCGTAGGAAAGGGAATTCTTGGTCAACTCGACCGAGCGCTCGGCCCGGTTCAGGCGGGCGCGCGCTTCATCGGCGGCGGCGCGGCTCTGGTCGAGCTGGGCGTCCGTGGTCCAGCCCTTGGCCTTGAGATCCTTGGCGCGCTGCTCGGCGGCGGCGGCCTGGGCCAGCACGCCGGTCGCGGCGGTCTGCTCGGCAACGGCCTGCTCGGCCTGGAGCTTCAGGTCGACCTCGTCGAGGGTGGCGAGCGGCTGGCCGACTTCGACCGTCTGGCCGACTTCGACGAGGCGCTTGGCAACCTTACCGGCGACGCGGAAGCCGAGATCGCTCTCGATCCTGGGACGGACGGTGCCGACGAAGCTGCGCTCCGGGGTCTCGGCAGCGTAATGGGCGGTTGCCACCAGAACCGGCCGCGGCGGCTCGGCCTTCTCGGCAACGGTATCATTGCACCCCGCCAGCGAAACGGCCATCAGGGCGAGCGAGGCTCCTGCCAAAAGCTTGGAATAGCTCGACAAAACCGACCGGACGAACATCGAAGGACACTCCTGCATCTCGATTGAGAGGAATGTCGACTGTTCACTGATAAAAGTCAATAATCGTCAGTCATCAGGAATGCGTGATTACTAAGGGATGGTAAGGAGAGGGATCAGCCAGCTGCGAGGTGCTATTGTAGGCGCGCAAAGCGGAGCGCCCACCGGAGCGATCTTTCGGGAAGACGGTGGGCACGGCGCGAAGAGCGCCTCGCCCACCCCACGAGAGTAACGAGCCTCTACCGCCCCTGGTCCGCGAATTCGTGCTTGCTGTCGTGGCCACCGACGAACACCAGGATGCCGGCGAGCAGCGGCAGCACGGCAAGCACCAGCAGACCGGTCGAGGTCTGCCCCGTCGCTTCCTTGACCCAGCCGATCAGATAAGGCCCGCCGAAGCCGGCGAGATTGCCGATCGAGTTGATCAGCGCGATGGCGCCGGCGGCCGCAGTGCCGGAGAGCCAGGCGGTCGGCAGGGTCCAGAACACGCCGAAGCAGCAGAACACGCCGATTGCGGCGACCGTCAGCACCACCATCGTCAGCGTGGGATCGGTGAGATAGGAGGAGATGCCGAGCGCAAGCGCGGTGAGCAGCAGCGGTGCGCCGACATGCATGACGCGCTCGCGGCTCGCATCCGAATGCCGCGCCCACAGGATCATGGCGATGGTGCCGAACAGATACGGGATCGCAGTGACGAAGCCGGTCTGGGCGTTGGTGAGACCGAACGCCTTCACGATCTGCGGCAGCCAGAACTGCATGCCATAGAGCGCGCCGACAAAGCCGAAATAGATCAGGCTGAGCGCGATCACTTTCGGTGAAGACAGCGCCTCGCCGAGCGAGAAATGCTTCACCGCCTGCTTGGCCGCTACTTCCGCATCGAGCTTGGCCTTCAGCCAGGCCTTCTGCTCGGACGAGAGCCAGTCCGCCTTCTCCGGCTTGTCGGTGAGATAGAACCAGGTGACGATGCCGAGCAGCACCGACGGGATGCCCTCGATGATGAACAGCCACTGCCAACCTTTCAGCCCCATCATGCCGTCAAGCCCGAGCAACAGGCCCGAGATCGGCGCGCCGATCACGGTCGAGACCGGCACCGCGATGGCGAAGGCCGCAAGAAAGCGGGCGCGATATTCGGCCGGATACCAATAGGTGAGATAGAGGATGATGCCCGGGAAGAACCCGGCTTCGGCGACGCCGAGCAGGAATCGCAAGACGTAGAAGCTGGTGACGCCGCTGACCACCGCCATCAGCGCCGAGATGATGCCCCAAGTCACCATGATGCGGGCAATCCAGCGGCTCGCGCCGAATTTCTCCAGCGCAAGATTGCTCGGCACCTCGAAGATGAAGTAGCCGATGAAGAAGATGCCCGCGCCCCAGGAGAAGATCAGCGGGGTGAACTTCAGGTCCGCATTCATGGTGAGCGCAGCGAAGCCGAGATTGACGCGGTCGAGATAGGAGAAGAAGTAGGCCAGCACCAGGAACGGAATCAGGCGCCAGGAGATGGCGCGGATCGTCGAGGTTTCGATGTCGCTCTTGCTGGCGCTTTCGGCGCCGCCGGCGGAACCGGCATAGGTGGTCTGGCTCATGGCTTCCCCCCGGGTTGTTGCTTTTCTAGGGCTTGAGTGGCGGTTTTGAGCATCGCGGGCAGAGAGTCAATGGAGCGAGCAATGCACGGAGCGCAGCCGGATCAACCCGTGGCGCCGCTCTGGATCTCACTGATCCGCGCCGGCCTCGCGCTCGCGGTGATCGTCTGCGGGCTGTCGCTGCGCTGGTACGGATTCCCGCTCGGTCTACCTGCTTTCGTGGTGAAGTATGGCGGCTCGCTGTTGTGGGCCACGATGGTGTTTCTGCTGGTCGGAGTCGTGCTGCCGCAACTCACGCGGACGCAGATTGCGACGATCGCGGCTGTGATCGCCGTCGTCGTGGAATTCTCCCGGCTGGTGCACATGCCATGGCTCGATGCGTTCCGGCTGACCGCGGCCGGCGCGCTGCTGCTCGGGCGCATCTTTTCGCTGTGGAATTTGGTCGCTTACCTCATCGGTATTGTCGTCGGCATCTGGCTCGACGGCTGCGCCGCACGATCGCGCGTGTTCAAATCGCAAGCGGCTGGCTCGACCCGCGAATGATCAGCTCCGTCGGCACGGTGAGACCACGGCCGCGCTCGATCTCGTCGCCGCGCATCCGCTCCAACAGCATGGTCGCAGCGTGGCGGCCCATGGCTGCCAGATCCCACGCGATTGCCGTGATCGGCGGCGTGTACAATTCGGCGAGGTCGGAATCGCTGCCGGCCACGACCGAAATTCCGTCGCCAACGGCAAGGCCCATCGTCCGCAACGCGCGCAGGCAGCCGCCGAGCGTGTCCATCGCCGCGACGAAGAGCGCTGTCGGAGGCTCCGCAAGGCTCACGAGCGAGGCCGTCGCCCGATAGGCGTCTTCGCTCGAGAGCACATCGTCTCGCAACAGCCTCGGATCCGGCGCGATGCCCGCCGCCGCGCACGCAGCACGAAAGCCCTCGAGGCGGCTTCGCGACGGAAAGGCCTTGAGGTCGCCGACCAGCATGGCGATCCGCCGGTGCCCGAGACCGAGCAGATGGCTGGTCGCCAGACGGGCGCCCTCGCGATGATCGGCAGTGACGCGATCGAGCGCATCGATGCGATCGCGGTCGATAAGCAGCACCGGCATCGGCGCCTCGGACAGCGCCGCGCGGACGTCCCGGTGCTGCTCGTCGCTCAGCGTCATCATCACGCCGTCCACGCGGCGCCTGCGGAAGGCACGCAGCAAGGCGATCTCGACTTCGGGCCGGTTGGTCGTGCTCGCCAGCAGCAAGGTGTACCCGGCTTCGCGCAGGACCGCCTCGGCCTCCTTGATGAACAGCGCAAAGCGCGGGATGTCGAAATCACGGATGGCGCAGGCCACGAGCCGCGACCGGCCCGCCCGCATGCTCTGCGCCGTGACATCGACCTCGTAGCCAAGCTGGGCCATCGCCCTTTCGACGCGCTCGCGCAGCTCCCTAGTCACCGCTGGATGATCGTTGAGCACACGGGATACCGTGCCGACCGCGACACCGGCCTCCCGGGCGACGTCCTTGACCTTCACGGTTTGCGATTGGGGCACGTGCGACGGCATGCCCTCTTATGAACCGGTTCACTAATCTGAGCAAGGCGATGCGCCAGATTCCCCTGCGGTATTAGTGAATCTGCAACAGACGATCTTGGAAAAACGAAACGCAGATGAACCGGTTCATTGACTCCGCAGCAGAACCAGGCACAATGGCCGCCGGCGGTGAAACGCCGCGCTAGGAGGCCCCAGCCGTGCCGCAGCCCAGGATCGCCTTTGTCGGATTTGGCGAGGCCGCGCGATGTTTCGCATCGCATCTTGCGGCGCAGATTGATGCACCGATGGTCGCGTTCTGTCAGGGCAAGACCAACGCCCCGCCCTACTCTGCGGCCTTTCGTGCGATGGCGGCTAGTTGTGGCGTCATGCTGGTCGACCGGCTCGAGAACCTGTCGGACGCGGACGTCATCTTTTCCGCCGTCGTCGTTGCCGTCGCGGCTGAGACAGGTGAGGCGATTTCCAGGGTCATTCGTCCCGGCACTCTCGTGGTGGACATCAACGCGGCGACCCCGCGCACAAAAAAACATGTCGCCGCAGCCGTGGAGGCGCGCGGCTGCCTGTTCGCGGATGCGAATCTGATGGGATCGGTCGACCTCTACGGCGCTGCGGTCCCGCTCTACACATCCGGCAGCGGCGCCGCGCGCTTCGCGGAGACTTTCGGGCCACTGGGTTTCTGCATCGAGGTGGCCGGTGCAGACGCCGGAACGGCGGCGGCGGTCAAGATGCTGCGGAGCGTGGTGACCAAAGGCATGGAAGCGCTGCTGGTCGAGGCGCTGACCGCCGCGACGCTCGCCGGCGTGCGCGACGAAACCATGCGCGGGCTGTGCGCCTCGATGGATGCCACCACGTTCAGCAAGTTCCTGGACATGTGCGTCCGCTCAGACGTGCTGCATGCCGAACGCCGCGCCGTGGAAATGGATGGCGTGGCAGCGGGCCTGCGCGAATTGGGCTTTGATCCCGTCATGACGACCGCCACGGCGGCGCGCTTGAAGGTCTCCGCGCGCCTGGGCCTGCGGCAGGAATTCGCGGAACGCGCCAGCTACTCGGCGGACGAGGTGCTGGACCGGTACGCTCATGTCGTGTCCGGAGCCTCGGCCGAATTCGAAAACAGGCCGTAGACCGGACGACGACGATGCTCACTCCGCCAGTTGAAACCGCTCGAAGCGGTCGAGCTCCTCCTCGATCACGCGCTTCAGCTCCTTGCGGCCCGCCGTCTTCCTGCCCTGCCCGACCCAGGTCCATTTCTGCATCAACAGCTTCTTGTTCTGCCGGTCGGTCTTGAGATCGAGCGCGGCGACGATCTCGTCGCCGACCAGCACGGGCAGCGCGAAATAGCCGAGCTTGCGCTTGGCTTTCGGCACATAGGCTTCGAACAGGTGGTTGTAGCCGAAGATGAGGTTGGTGCGCTTGCGCTGGATGATCAGCGGATCGAACGGCGAGAGGATGTGGACGAGATCGGGCGACACTTCATGCGGCTCAAGCGCTGCGGGCGAGGCCCAGTGCTCCTGCTTGCCTGCGCCCTCGATCGCGACAGGCACGAGCTCGCCGCGGCGGACGCGCGAGGCGATCAGGCGCGCGACCGGCTTCTTGCTGGGCGCATCGAGATGGCAGACCGAATCGAGGCTGACCACGCCCTGCGAGCGCAACGCGCGGTCGAGCAGATAGGCCGTGATCTCGCTTGCCGGCGCCGGCTTCGGCAGCCTGTCCCAGCCGAAATGACGGGTCGTCAATTCGTAGGTCTTGAGCATGCCCTGGCGCTCGCTGATGGTGACGGCGCCGGTATAGAAGGCGAGCTGCAGCGCCCGCTTCGAAGGCTTGCGGCTCTGCCACAGATGCTCCTTCTCGACGAGCACGTCGTCGTCTATGTCGCGGATCGTCAGTGGCCCACCGCGCAGCAGCCGCATCACCTTGCGCGTGTCGGCCGGCTTCACCGAGGCGAACCATTTGTGCCCCTCGCGGCGGTGCTCGCGCATCGCCGGCAGGAAGAAGCGGAAGTCGTTCGCCCGCACGTAGGAGAGCGCGTGCGTCCAGTACTCGAACACGGTCTTGTCGATGCTCTGGGCGTGGCGCAGATCGGCGCGGCGGTAGGACGGGATCCGGCTGAACAGGATGTGGTGATGGCAACGCTCGATGACGTTGATGGTGTCGATCTGCACATAGCCGAGATGGGCGACAGCGGCCGAGACGGCCTGTGCGCCTTCGCCGAACGGAGCGCGGTCGGTCAGCCGCTGGGCATGCAGCCAGATCTGCCGGGCCTGTGTCGTCGAGAGCGGAAGCGGTTTGGGCGTGCGGGACATTGCAGGATGCAATGTAGCGGGATTCGCTGCGAGGCAAAAAGCAGGGACACGAAAAAGCCGCGCTGCCATCTGCTGCCAGCGCGGCCATGACGTGTGGGATCAGGCGGAAGCCTACTTCATCGCCATCGACTTCTCGGCGCTCATATAGTGCTTGCACGCTCCACGCATGTTGCCCTTGCTCATCTCGGAATTGGCCGCGGCCATCGACTTCCTCGCCGCCATCTTGCCGGGCGTGTCTTCGCCGCCCATGCCGGCAACGAGCTTTGCCATGTTTGCACTGGTGCACGCCATCTTGGCAGCGGATGCGGGGGACAGAGCAAGTGCGGCGAATGCCGTCGCGAGCAACAGGGTCTTCATCAAGGTCTCTCCTCGAATAGAAAGCCGGCCTGATGCCGGCCAACGCGACCGCCATTCTTCAGCCACAAGTTTGCAGGGAAAAGACAATTTCGTTGCTGCGCTGCAGTGGTACCCCCCTTTCAGCGTGCGGCTTTTGGGCGCTCCCCTGCGCTGCCGGTGGCAACCTCCGGTTCGCACATGGCCTTGCCACGTCCTTCCGCCTGGCAGCGATAGACACTGCCGGTGAGGCGATCGACCAGCCAGATGTTCTCGTCGGTCGGCCCTTCGAGACCGACATAGCGCGAGGTCAGCCCGCTGATCAGTGTCGAGAGCAGGATGGCCACCGCGATCATCGCCGCACCGATATAGATCGGCATTGCGTTCAGGGTCACTGTCCGATCCGGTGGGCCGCTGCGGAACTGATAGTCGCGCTCATAGTCACTTGGCCTCGGCACCGGACGGAACTCGGCCCCCTCGCTGACGAATTGTCGAATGATTGAAGCGTTCTAGCCGGGCAACTGGACAAATCCTTGTTCGCGGAGGGGCGGTGAGGCGCCTTTGCGACGCTCAAGAAGGTTTATTGGAACTTGTGACCCGCCGATTCGAAAGCGGATTGCGGCCGATCGAACCGGACCACAGTGACCTCGGCTCGCCGTTTCGCATGTGACTAAGATCACATCAGAGCCGTTGAACCTGCCCTACGCTCGCAGCATCAAATCGCCATCAGGCGTAACAGCGAGGATACCACGATGACCCATTTCAATAAGTCTTTTGGACTGACGGCGATCACCCTGACAGCCGTCCTGTCGATGACGGCGAGCCTTGCACTGGCTGGCGACAACAACATCTCCGCCGGCCAGATCGTCGATGCGCTGAAGCCGAAGCCGGCGACCCGCGGCCTGTCCGTTGGCCCCCAGGCCGACACGACCGCGCAGGCCAAGGAAGCGAGTTTCCTGAACACCGTGCGCAACCGCTCGACCCGCTCGCTCTCGACTGGCGAGCGCGAGCAGATCGCCGAATTGGCTGCAACCAAGCCGAAGATCGATCTGGAGATCCAGTTCGATTACAACTCGGCCGACATTGCCAAGACGTCGGTGGCCTCGGTCCAAGCGCTCGGCAAGGCGCTGTCCGATCCGGCGCTGAAGGGCTCGACCTTCGTGGTCGCCGGCCACACCGACGCGATCGGCGGCGAGGAGTACAATCAAGGGCTCTCCGAGCGGCGTGCTGACACCATCAAGAAGTACCTGGTGCAGAATTACGGCCTCAACGGCGCCGATCTGGTCACCGTCGGCTACGGCGAGACCAAGCTGAAGGATGCCGCCAATGGTGCCGCCCCGGTCAACCGCCGCGTTCAGGTCGTGAACATGGACACCAAGACCGCGGCGAAGTAACTCTCGGCTCCCGAGTAAAACACGCCGCCTGCCGCAGCCCGGCAGGCGGCGAAATCATATCCAGCTTTGGAAAAGCATCAGCCGGTTGAAGCTCCCCATCGAGGTGCCGACGAAGGCCGCGGAAATCGGCAGCATCACCGCAAAGCCGGCCGCCGCGACGCCGACATAGGCCCACAACAGCCAGCGCGGCAGCCCCTCGCGGCGCAGCACGTAGACCAGTGCCAGGGACGCCGCGGTCGCGGCCGGCAGATAGTAATAGATGAAGCCCAGCGTGCGCGGCAGCAACGCCCAAGCGAGCCAGGGACCGAAGTAGAATGCCGCGATCAGGAATGCATCCCAGCGCCGTGCCACGATGAAATCGCGCAGCACCATGGCGAGCGCAGGCAGAGCCGTCCACAACACGAGCGGATTGCCGAGGAAGACGATCGCGGAGACGTGGTCCTCCGCGGTCTTATCGAACAGGAACCAGACCGGGCGCGCAAGCAGCGGCCAGGACGGCCATGCGCTCATATAGGTGTGGCCGGCGATTGCCGTCGTGGTGTTGTCGGCAAAGATCCGCCGCTGCGCCTCGACCAAGTCCGGCACCGACAATCCGTAGAGCGGAACGAAGGCGGCAAGATAAGCCATCGCTGGCAGGACGGCGAAGCAGAGCGCGACATGATGCAGCTTCAGGCCGGGCCAAAGCTCCGGCCGATACCAGTCGTCCGGCTTCGCATCGGCGAACAGCGTGTGCCAGCTCTGCATCAGGCGGATCACCCCAACAACGCCGATGCAGACGCCAAGCGGGAACAGGCCGCTCCATTTACACGCGGCCGCAAGGCCGAACAGGCTGCCCGCCACCGCGAACGGCGCTTGCGGCCGCTCTCTGCGAAACCCGTGCATGAAGGCGGCGGTGGCGAGCAGGCCGAAGCCGAGCGCAAAGATATCCAGCATCGCGATGCGCGCCTGGACGTACAGCATCTGGTTGAAGGCCGCGATCAGCGCGGCGGCGATCGCCGGCCCCTGGACTGCGAACAGCGCAAGTCCGCACAGATAGATCGCGACGATCGCGAGCGCGCCGAACAAGGTCGCGGGATAACGCCAGCCGAGCGCGTTGTCGCCGAACGTTGCGATCGATGCCGCGATCAGCTCCTTCGCCAGTGGCGGATGCATCGGATTGAGCATCGGCTGCGACATCGCGGGCGTCAGCATCTGGCGCGCCGCCGGCACGTAGTGCACCTCGTCGAACACGAATTTTTCCGGCGTGACGACGCCGATCAAGAGCGCCAGATGCCCGATCAGGAAGATCGCGACAGCGATCACTGCACTCCGCGACACCTCCGGAACCGCAGGCAATTCGAGCATCTCTTGTGGGGCTGTCTTGCGTGGCAAATTGGCTTCACCGCGGAGAAAAACAAACTGCTTCCCGTCATTGAACGCATTCTGCCGCAACTGTCACTAAGCATGACGCACGTCCCGCGCCGCTTGTGATAATTCCGCCACATCAGAAGCGCGCGCGATCCGGTACGATCAGGGACACATCGATCGGTTGCGAAATGAATTTGCGTTTTTGGCTTTTCTCCACACTGCTCACGGCCGCAATCTGCGCGACATCAGGCGCCGAAGCGCAGACGCGTGTCGGCCAGGCTGTCGTCATCCAGAACGAAGTGGTGCGCGTCGCCGCGACCACGACGCCGATCAATGTCGGCGACAGCATGCTGCGCGACGAGACCGTGCGGACCGGCGCCGACAGCGCGGCGCGCCTCGTGATGGCTGACAGCACCAATCTGTCGCTCGGGCCGAGCGCCACGCTGAAGCTCGACCGCACCGTCTTCAATGACGAGCACAGCTATCGTGACGTCGCGATCCGCATGACCACCGGCGCATTCCGCTTCGTCACCGGACACTCCGACAAGGCGGCCTACAAGATCACGACGCCGCTCGCCACCATCGGCGTGCGCGGCACGACGCTCGATATTCTCTCGCAGCGCGGTCGCTCCGTCGTCGTGCTTCAGGACGGCGCGGCCAGCGTCTGCACGAAGAGCGGCCAGTGCGTGCAACTCACCCAGCCCGGCGACACCGCCATCATCACCTCGACCGGCGGCAAGGTGAGCATCACCAAGACCAACACGCCGCCCTGGACCTTCGCCGCCAATTGCGCCGCGAGTGCCGGGTTATGCGCAGTCAACCAGTACGCCAGCGCCTCGCCGACCATCACGCCTGCCGTCCAGGACGACGCCATACTGTGCGGACGCTGACGATGGCGAACTTCAACTTCCGGCTCTTCCTCACCGGCCTGCTGACCGTGGTCGCTGCGCTTGCGTTCGTCGCGTTCGATGTTCGTCAAGCGGCGGCCCAGGCGGGCTGCGAAATCGAATGCGGCGAGCCGACCCCCTACCCGACCTATTCGCCGTCGCCAACGCCGACTTATTCGCCGTCACCGACACCGACATATTCTCCGTCGCCCAACCCGTCCCCGTCGCCGAGCCCCTATCCCTCGCCCTCGCCCAGCCCGTATCCGTCGCCGAGCCCGACGCCGACCGGCGCGGATTCCAGCGGCAATTCGATCGGCGGCCTCGCCAATCAGCGCTTCAACCAGATGATCACCAACCGGGTGCTCGGAACGGTGCTGCTCGGCGTGAACGAGCAGATCAATTGCGGCGACTGCATCAGCGCGTTCGGCTCGGCCGGCTCGTTCTCGGCCGGCATCCACGGACGCAAGGAGCTGACCAACAATCTGTCGCTGCTCGCCGGCATTGCCTACACGCATTATAACGAGGGCGGCTACAAGATCACGAGCGCACCGATCGGCGCTTTCGCGCTGCGCTACGACTTCACCGACTGGGGCTCGTCGCGCCCCTTCTTCGACGTCGGCGCGATCCTGACCCCATGGGAGAAGGCGCGCTACACGCGCAGCTACGACACCAGCCTCGCCCCGGTGAGCGTGACGAGCTCGACCAACGCGTCCAACTACGCCGTCTACGGCCGGGCCGGCTGGATCAGCCGCCTTTCGCCGCGCGACGAGGTCGCGGCCTCGATCGAGGTCTGGCAGCTCTGGCAACGCGTCTCCGGCTATAGCGACGGCGCGGTGGCGTTCAATCCGTTCGGCGCCAGCATCGCTGATGGCACCGACCGCACCAGCCTCGTCAAGATCGGCGGTCAGTGGACGCATCTGTTCGGCAGCAACATCGAGACCAACATCAATGGCGGCTGGGTGCAATCCTTCGCCAGCCACAGCGGCATCGTCGCCACGGTGACCGGACAGGGCACGGTGGTGCCGACCATGGGCAACCAGGGCTGGTTCGAATATGGCGGCCGCCTCGGCTTCCGCGTGCAGAAGGGCTGGATCGTGGACCTCTTCGCCAACGGCACGCTCGGCCCGCAGCCGGTCGGCAACACGATCCATGGCGGCGTGGGGCTGAGAATAAATTACTGAGACAGTTTCGTAGGGTGGGCAAAGCGAAGCGTGCCCACCACCTCTCTCAATCGGAGACAGATGGTGGGCACGGCGCAAGAGCGCCTTTGCCCACCCTACAGCACCCGTGCTGGTGTCACGCCGCCGACTTGCCCTCGAACGCGCGCCGCAATACCTCGACGTCCAGCTTCACCATCTTCATCATCGCCTGCATTGCGCGCGCGGCGGCGGCCTTGTCCGAGCTCGACAGGAACTCGAACATCACCTTCGGCACGATTTGCCAGGCCACGCCCCAGCGATCCCTCAACCAGCCGCACCGCTCCTCCTTGCCGCCATTGGCGAGGAACGCCTTCCAGACGCTGTCGACCTCTGCCTGGTCGTCGCAATGGATCATCAGCGAGATCGCGTGGGTGTATTCCATCTTCATGCCGCCATTGAGCGCGACCAGCGGCTGTCCGGCCACGGTGAACTCGACGACGAGCACGGAGCCTTCCTTGCCGGAGGGGCCGTCCGCAACGTTGCGCTGAACGTGCGTGATCGCCGAATTCGGGACCAGCGAGACGTAGAATTTTGCAGCGTCCTCGGCATCGCCGTCGAACCACATGCAGGGCACGAGCTTGGACATGGTGAATGATCCTCTTCAGGTTTGCGTGGTTTCGGCTCAGGCGTTCGCCAATCAGACGCTCGCCAAGTCGGGCTGCAGAGGGGCGGCCGAAAGATCCATCCAGTTCACGCCCCACATGTGGCCATCCGGATCCTCGAAGCTGCGGCCGTACATGAAGCTGTATTCGTCCTTGGGGCTGGGATCGGCCAGGCCGCCGGCCGCCTCGGCCTTGCCGACGATGTCGTCAACGTCGTCACGGGTGTCCGCGGACAGGCAGAGCAGCACCTGGTTCGAGATCCTGGCATCCGCAATCGGCTTCGGCGTGAACTGGCGAAATTTGTCGTGCGTCGTGAGCATGACGTAGATGGCCTCGGAAAAGGCCATGCAGGACGTCGTGTCGTCGCAGAATTGCGGATTCCTGACCGCGCCGACGGCCTCATAGAAGGCGGTCGCGCGCTTCAGGTCGGTCACCGGCAGGCTGACGAAGATCATCTTGGGCATCGGAAGCTCCTTGGCGGGTTCTGCCCAAGGACGGACGACCGAGCTGCCATCCGACACCGCTTCCGATAATTTTTTGGGCCCGATCCACGGGGGTCTGCCGCATCGCCCCCCGGGGCCTCCTGAAGAGCCTTACTTCTTCTCGTTGGGATCGCGGTGCACGGGGTCGATCCACAGCACGGTCTCAGGCTTCTCGACCGGCTCGATATCGAGGTTGATCGCCACCGCCTCGCCGTCGCTGCGCACCAGCACGCATTCCAGCACCTCGTCGGGGCTGGCGTTGATCTCCTGGTGGGGCACGTAGGGCGGGACGAAAATGAAGTCGCCGGGGCCGGCTTCCGCCGTGAATTGCAGCCTCTCCCCCCAACGCATGCGCGCCTTGCCCTTCACGACATAGATGACGCTTTCGAGATGGCCGTGGTGATGCGCGCCGGTCTTGGCATCCGGCTTGATGCTGACGGTGCCCGCCCACAATTTCTGGGCGCCGACGCGCGCGAAATTGATCGCGGCCGCACGGTCCATGCCCGCTGTCGACGGCACGTTGGTATCGAGCTGATTGCCGGGAATGACGCGCACGCCGTCATGTTTCCAGCGGTCATCATGATGATGACCATGGTCATGGTGGGAATGCGAATGGTCATGGCCGGTCATGGGACTTGCTTTCTGTTGGTTCCGTGCGCGGCAAACTAACCCAAAGCCGCAGCCGCAAGCCATACCAAAATCGGAACCCTCGTAGCCGCCCAGCGTTGTCATTCCAAGCAAATCGAGAGGAGATTTTCATGGGCAGCACGAGCGACAAGATCAAGGGCACCGCCAACGAGGCGATCGGCAAGGCCAAGCAGGGCGTCGGTGAAGCCACCGGATCCGATCGCATGAAGGGCGAGGGCGTGGTGCAGGAAGTCAAGGGCAAGGGCCAGCAGGCCATGGGCGACGCCAAGGACGCCGCGAAGGATGCGATGGATCGCGCCGCCGCTGCGGCTCGCCGCGCGGCGGAGTGACGCGCGCTGGATTGAAAATGAAAAGACCGGCCGCAAGGCCGGTCTTTTTGTTTGTATCGATTTCATCTCCGTCATGGCCGGGCTTGACCCGGCCATCCACGTCTTGACCACGCGGCACGAAGATCGTGGATGCCCGGGACGAGCCCGGGCATGACGATGTGGAGACGTCAGTTATTTCACCGCGAGCAATTCCACGTCGAACATCAGCGTCGCGTTCGGCGGGATCACGCCGCCGGCACCGCGGGCGCCGTAGCCGAGCTGCGGCGGGATGATCAGCGTGCGCTTGCCGCCGACCTTCATCGAGGCAACGCCCTCGTCCCAGCCGGCGATGACGCGGCTTTTGCCGATCGGGAATTCGAACGGCTCCTTGCGATCGACGGAGCTGTCGAATTTCTTGCCCTTCTGGCCGTTCTCATAGAGCCAGCCGGTATAGTGCATCACGCAGATCTGACCAGGCTGCGGCGAGGCGCCGGTGCCGACGGTGGAATCGGTGATCTGCAAGCCTGAAGCTGTGGTCATGGTCTTTCCTGCGGTCTGGGCCGAGGCCGTGGTGGAAACGAAATGCGACACGCCGGCGATCACGGTGATCGCGAGTGCCGACATCAGGGCGAGGAGCGCGCGCTGGAAACGCTGCATAAAACACCTTCCGTTTGAGGCGGGAGGTGTCTAACCCAAGGCGGCCGCCGTTTCCACCCCCTTTAGAGCTCGATGTTTTCCAGCCGGACCGGCAGCTTGCGGATGCGCTGACCGGTGGCGTGATAGATCGCGTTGCAGATCGCCGCATTGGTGCCGACATTGGCAAGCTCGCCGAGGCCCTTTGCGCCGACCGGGTTGATGTGATCGTCCTGCTCGGACAGCATGATCACCTCGACGCCGGGTACATCGGCATTCACGGGCACGAGGTAGTCGGCAAGATTGTCGTTGACGTAGCGCGCATTGCGCTCGTCGATCTCGGTGGCCTCGAGCAGCGCCGAGGACATGCCCCAGATCAGGCCGCCCATGAGCTGGCTGCGCGCGGTGCGCGGATTCATGATCCTGCCTGCCGCGAACGCGCCGACCAGGCGGGGGCAGCGGATCTCGTGCGTGAAGCGATTGACGCGGACCTCGACGAACTCGGCGCCGAAGGCATAGGCGATCTGGTCCTTCATTTGATGGCCACCGACCAGGCGTACCTGCCCATTGTGCATGGCGCGGAACGAATCCAGCGGCGCGCCCTCCGGCTTCCACTCGCCATATTCTTCGACCACGCCGACGCCGAGTGCATCGAACGCCTTCTCGATGTCGAGCGAGCGATCGCCCTTCGCCGCCTGGGTCGACGGTGCCGGGCTGATGCCGACGGTCTCCTTGGCCTTGTCGGCAAGGCTGTCGTTGGGCATCAGCGCCTTGAACAGGCGCTGTCGGATCTGATCGCACACCATCATCACGGCCGAGCAGGTGCTGGCTGTGGAATTGGAGCCGCCGGCAACCGGCGCGGGCGGCAGGTCGCTGTCGCCCATGAAGACTGCAACCTTCTCCAACGGCACGCCGAGCCGCTCGGCCGCAGTCTGGGCGATGACGGTGTAGGCGCCGGTCCCGATCTCATGGCCGGCGATCTCGACCCGGGTGCGGCCGTCGCGCTGCAGGCGCACACGCGCGGCCGACGGCGCCATCTGCGTCGGATAGCACGTGGCGGCGCAGCCGTAGCCGATCAACCAGTCGCCGTCGGACATCGATTTCGGCTGTGGCGAGCGCTGCGACCAGCCGAACGCCTTGGCGGCTTCGTCGAAGCACGCCATGAGCGATCGCGACGTGTAGGGCTTGCCATCGATTGGATCCCTGGTGGCGTCGTTGATACGGCGAAGCTCGACCGGATCCATGTTCAGTTTCACAGCGAGCTCGTCCAGCGCGCTCTCCAGCGCGAACAGATACGGCACCTCGGGGGGCGAGCGCATGAAGCCGGGCGTGTTGCGATCGGCACGCACGATCGACACCAGACTGTCGACGTTCGGACAGGCATAGAGCCGCGTCGTGGTCTTGGTGCCACCAACGCAATAGGCATCGGGGCGCGAGGAGACTTCGGCCCCCTCATGCCTCAAAGCGACCAGCCTGCCATCCCGGCTTGCACCGAGCCTGATCTCATGCCGCGTCTCGGCGCGGTAGGTCGCGATGGTAAAGCCCTGGTCGCGGGTCGGGACCAGCTTGATCGGACGGTTCAGGCGCTTGGCAATGGCGGCGATGATGGCGGTGCGCGGCGTCATCGAACCTCGCGAGCCGAATCCGCCGCCGACATAGGGATTGACCACGCGCACCTTGTCGGCGTCGATGCCGAGCTGCTCGGCCACGCCGTTCTTCAGGCCATAGACATACTGGCTGCCCTCGTAGATGACGAGATTGTCGCCCATCCAGGCGCAGCTGGTCGTGAACAGCTCCATCGGATTGTGATGCTGCGTCGGCGTTTCATAAGAGACGCTCAGCTTGACCTCGGCCGCATCGAACGCCTTGGCGAAATCACCGACCTTGGGGTCTTCCTTGAACTGCGAATTTTGTCCTTTCGCGGCGGCTGCCGTCGTCCCCGGCGAATCGAAGGTCGCGCTGGGCGCAGCAGCGCTATAGCTGACCTTGACGCGGTTGGCCGCTTCGCGCGCGGCCTCGTAGCTCTCAGCGACCACCACGGCGATGATCTGGCCATCATGGGCGATCTCGGCCGACTTCAGCGGCTGGATCGTGGTGCCGGCATAGCCGCCATTACTGAACAGTTTCGACTCCTTCAGCTTCGGGGCGTTCTCATGCGTGACGATATCGATCACGCCGCGGACGCGCTTGGCATCGTCGAGCTCGAAGCGGTCGATGCGGCCCTTGGCGATGGCGCTGGTAACCAGGAATGCGTAGGCTGGATTGTCCAGCGGCATGTCCGAGGCATAGGTCGCCCGCCCCATGACCTTTGCGGCCGCATCATAGCGCGGCACGGGCTGTCCCAGATTCGCTTTCGGCGCGGGAGCTGCAGCGGTCATGGTCAGATCTCCATCGTTACGGCCTGCTGGAGCGCGCGTGCCACGACACGCTTGCCGAGCGCGATCTTGAAGCTGTTGTGCCGGCGCCCGCGGGCGTCTGCAAAGGCGGCATCGGCAACACGTTGCGGGAGGCCGTCGTCGAACTTCTGTCCCTTCAAGAGCGCCTCGGCCTCACGCGCCCGCCACGGCACGGTGGCGACGCCGCCGAGCGCGACGCGGGCGTCCCTGATCGTGCCGTCCTGGATGTCGAGCGCGATCGCAGCTGACGACAGCGCGAATTCGTAGGATTGCCGGTCGCGGGCCTTCAGATACACCGAGCGTGGCCAGCGGCCCTGTATAGAGAACGCCGAGATCAGCTCGCCGGGCTGAAGCGCCGTCTCGATGTCCGGCGTGCTGCCCGGCCTCTTGTGAAGCTGCGCGAACGGCATGCTGCGCGTACCGGCCTTGCCGGTGACCTCGACCATCGCATCGAGTGCGATCAGCGCCTGTGCGAAATCGCCGGGATACGTCGCGATGCACTGATCGGAGGTCCCGAGCACCGCATGCATGCGGTTGACGCCGTCCATTGCGGCACAGCCGGAGCCGGGATTGCGCTTGTTGCAGTTCTCATAGGAGACATCGCGGAAGTAGTTGCAGCGCGTCCGCTGCATCACGTTGCCGCCGAGCGTTGCCATGTTGCGCAGCTGGGCGCTTGCGGCCAGCTTCAGCGAATCCGCGATCACCGGATAGCTGCGCTGGATCTCGGCATGCGCGGCCACGTCGGACATTTTGGCGAGCGCGCCGAGGCGCAAGCCATCGCCGCCTGGCGCGATCGCCGACCAGGCTTGGGCCAGCGGACTGATATCGACGATTGCGGTGGGCCGCATCACGTCGAGCTTCATCAAGTCGATCAGCGTGGTTCCGCCAGCAAGCGGCTGCGCCGCCGCCTTCGTCAGCGGATCGTTGGCGGCCGCAGCGGCGCCGAGCGCCTGCACGGCCATATCCGGGTCTGATGCTCTCTGATACGAAAACGGTCGCATGCGCCTAGCCTTTCATGATCTCGGGCGCGGCCTGCTTCACGGCGGCGACGATGTTGGGATAGGCGGCGCAGCGGCAGATGTTGCCGCTCATGTACTCGCGGATGTCGGCCTCGCTTCCGGCATTGCCCTCCTTCACGCATGCGATCGCCGACATGATCTGGCCGGGCGTGCAATAGCCGCACTGGAACGCATCGTTGTCGATGAAGGCCTGCTGCATCGGATGCAGGCGGTCATCGGTGGCGAGGCCCTCGATGGTCGTGATCTCCTGCCCCTCGGCGGCGAGGGCCAGCGTCAGGCATGACACCACGCGGCGATCGTCGATCAGCACCGTGCAGGCGCCGCACTGGCCGTGGTCGCAGCCCTTCTTGCTGCCGGTGAGCTTGAGATGTTCGCGTAAAGCATCCAGCACGGTGGTGCGCGCATCGATGCTCAGGCGCTTGTCCTTGCCGTTGACGCGCAGCGTGACCTCGACGGGAAGCGACGGATCCTGCGCCGCTGGCGCCCGCGCATCCTCCGACGCCGCGCGCGCCGTTATCGGGATCAGCGCGCTGCCAGCCGCGCCGGCCATGAAAGCGCGTCGGTCGAATCCGGATGATCTGGAACCTGGTTTGTCGGGCATGGCAGGCCTCCGCCGCTGATCTGCAAAGCAGCGCACGCCTGCACCGCTCATCGCCCCTTAACCTCGAGCGATGAGCGCAGTTCCGGATGAGAGAAGGGCGGCGCAGCAAATGCCGCGCCGCCCTTCGTCAACTTTTCCTGATCTCGCGTGGGGAACTGCGCGGGGCGATCAATAACCCAGCGCGCAGCCGTCCTTGCGCGGATCGGAGCCGCCGGTGAGCGTTCCCTTGTCCCAATCGATCCAGATCGCCTGGGCGCCGCCGAGCGGGCCGACCACGCTGGTGGTCTTGTGGCCGAGCTTCTTCAGGCCTTCGACGACGGCGGACGGCACGCTGTCCTCGAGCTGATACTGGCCCTCGTAGTGCAGGCCGCGCGGCATATCGATCGCTTCCTGCACGTCGCAGCCGTAGTCGAGGATGTTGGTCAGGAGATGAGTCTGGCCGGTCGGCTGGTATTGGCCGCCCATCACCGCGTACGACATCGTGGAACGGCCGCCCTTGGTCAGCAGACCCGGCATGATCGTGTGCAGCGGGCGCTTGCCGCCTTCGATGCAATTGGGATGGCCCGGTTGGATGCGGAAGCCGCCGGCGCGGTTCTGGAACAAGACACCGGTCTTGTTCGAGACGATCGCAGAGCCAAAGGAATGCGCAACCGAGTTGATGAACGAGCAGACGTTGCGGTCCTTGTCCACGACCGTGATGTAGATGGTCGAGGGATTCATCGGCGGCGCGACGTTCGGCAGGTCGAGCATGCCGTCCAGGCGGATCTTGCTGATATACTCGTCGGCAAAGCCCTTCTCGAGCATCTCGGCGACGTTGATCTTCATGTGCGCAGGCGAGGCGACATGCATCTCGCGGTTCATGTAGGCGATGCGTGCCGCTTCCGCCTCGAGATGGAAGCGCTCGACGCTCACGGGCGCGTACTTGGTCAGATCGAAGCGCGACAGGATGTTGAGCATCAAGAGCGCTGTGACGCCCGGGCCGTTCGGCGGGCACTGCCAGACGTCGTAGCCCTTGTACATGGTGCCGATCGGCGTGGTCACTTCGGTCGTGTGCGCGGCGAAATCGTCGAGCGTGTGCAGGCCGCCGATGCCCCTGAGGGTCTCGACCATGTCCTCTGCGATCTCGCCCTTGTAGAAGGCGTCGCGGCCGTCCTTGGCGATCGCGCGCAGCGTCTTGCCGAGCTCGGCCTGGCGAATGACGTCGCCGGCGACCGGGGGCTGGCCGCCCGGCAACAAATAGCGCACGGTGTTGGTACCGTTCTTCAGCTTCTCGAACTGGTTCTTCCAGTCGAAGGCGATGCGGGGCGCGACGACATAGCCCTCCTCGGCCGCCTTGATCGCGGGCTGGAGCAGCCGATCGAAACCGAACTTGCCGTGATCGCGCAGCACGGTGGCAAAGGCATCGATCACGCCGGGAATCGAGACCGCATGCGCCGAGGTCAGCGGCACCGAGTTGATCTTGCGTTCGAGATACCAGTCGGCATTCGCCGCCTTCGGCGCGCGGCCGGAGCCGTTATAGGCGACGATCTTGCCCTCGCCCCGCGGCTGGATCAGCGCAAAGCAATCGCCGCCGATGCCGGTCGATTGCGGCTCGATCACGCCGAGCAAGGCAGAGCCGGCAACGGCGGCGTCCACCGCGGTGCCGCCCTCGCGCAGCACCTCGATCGCGGCGAGCGAGGCCTGCGGATGCGAGGTCGCGACCATCGCGTTGGTGGCGTGGACCGTGGACCTGCCGGGGAAATGGAAGTTTCTCATCGAATGTCTTGCTCTCTTGGCCGTCGGCGCGATTGGCGCGCCCTCTCGAAAAACCGCGTCTACATGACACATTCCCGCCCCGCGGGGCAATGCTGGCATACCAGGAAAATGGCTGCCATCCGCTGGGCGTATGGACTTTTTGCAGGCCTTTGCGATGCGGGTTTTCCGGGCGCGGGCCGCCTGCTAAACGAGCGGCCATGACGTCCAGCAATACGCCTTACAAGGTCTGCGCCTTCTATCAATTCGTCGCCCTCCCGGATTACCGCGAGCTGCGCGAGCCGCTGCGCGCCTGCTGCGCCGGCCTTGGGCTGAAGGGCAGCGTCTTACTGGCGCAGGAAGGCATTAACGGTACGGTCGCCGGTGCACCGGAGGCGATCGACGCCTTCGCTCATGAGCTCGCACACGGGGACATGTTCGGCGGCAGGCTCGACAATCTCGAATTGAAATTCTCCGCTGCGGAGGCGATGCCGTTCGGACGGCTGAAGGTGCGGCTGAAGAAGGAGATCGTCACGCTGGGCGATGCGGCCGTCGATCCGACTCGTAAGGTCGGCACCTATGTCGATGCGCGCGAATGGAACGCGCTGATCGCAGCACCCGACACGCTCGTGCTCGACACCCGCAACGCCTTCGAGGTCGCGATGGGCACGTTCGAGGGCGCGGTCGATCCCGGCATCAAGAGCTTCGGCCAGTTCAAGGACTTTGCCGCCGAGCGGCTTGATCCGGCACGGCACCGCAGGATCGCGATGTTCTGCACCGGCGGCATCCGCTGCGAGAAGGCGAGCGCGCATCTGCTCGCACGCGGCTTTGCCGAGGTCTATCACCTCAAGGGCGGCATCCTGAGATATCTGGAAGAGGTGCCGGAGGCGGAGAGCCGCTGGCGCGGCGAATGCTTCGTGTTCGACGAGCGCGTGGCGCTCTGCCACGGCTTGCGCGAGCGAAACAAGGACGTAACGCGTGACGAATGAGATCAAGACGCTGAGCGAGCGCATCGACACGCTGGAGACGCGCCTCGCCTATCAGGACGACACGATCGAGACGTTGAACCAGACCATCACCGCGCAGTGGAAGCAGATCGACAGGCTGACACGGCAGATCGCGGAGCTCAATGCCCGGCTGCAGGAGGCCGAGGCAAATGCGCCAGGGCCTGCCAACGAGCCTCCGCCGCATTATTGAGCGGTGTTACTGGCCGGACGCCTTGGGCAGCAGGTCCATGACCTCGCCGGACGTCACCAAGCGGTTGCGGCCTGCGGCCTTGGCGGCATAGAGCGCCCGGTCGGCAGCCTCGACCAGCGCGGCGACTCCCGCGGTTCGTTCGAACGCCGGCCGGCAGGCTGCGCCGCCAAGCGAAGCGGTGACGCATCGGGCCGCCGGATTGCTGCCATGCGCGAGTCCGGCCTCGTGAATGGCGTTGCGGATCCGTTCGCCGACCCGGGCGCAGCCGGCGGCGTCGATGTTCGGCAACAGCATGGCGAATTCCTCACCGCCATAACGCGCCGCCAGATCGCCGGCGCGCTGCGCTTCGGCCGCGATGATCTTGGCGATCAGGCGCAGGCACGCATCGCCCGCGGGATGGCCGTATTCATCGTTGTAAGCCTTGAAGTGGTCGACATCGATCATCAGCAAAGCAAGGCTGGAGCGGTCGCGATAGGCGCGTACCCATTCCTCCTTCAGGCGCTCGTCGAAGTGACGGCGATTGGCAAGGCCGGTGAGGCTGTCCTCGATCGCCAGCGTCTCGAGTCTGGTTTCCAGCTTCTTGTGCTCGGTGATGTCGCGGGAGATCGCGACTACGCCGTCGACTTGGCCACCGTCCCTACGCGTCACCCGCATGGTCGATTCGAGCCAGATTTCGCCGTTCTCACGATGCGAGTTGCGGTAGGTGAGACGCGCCTCCTCCTTCTCACCGCGCTTCATGGCGTCGACGATCGCCTGGACCTCCGGCAGGTCCTCCGGATTGATACCCGCAAGAGCCGGCGAACCGATCAGCTGATTGGGACGCCAGCCGACGATGCGGACCGACGAGGGCGAGACATAGCGCAGCCGCTCGTCGAGGCCGATGCGGGTCACCATGTCGCTGGAGCCTTCGGCGAGCAGGCGGAAATGCGCCTCCGTCTCGGCCAGCGCGACGGCCATGCGCTGGCCGCGCTGCAACTGCCGCACCAGCACGCCGCCGATGACAGCGATCAGCATCACCAGCGCGAGCACGTAGAGCATGCGGGAGATTGCCGCCGCGCGCCAGGGCGCGAGCAACTCGTCCTTGTCGACGGTGGCGAGCAGGAGGAGCGGGAAGCGGCTGCTGCGATTGAAGAAGCTGACGCGGTCGGCACCGTCCAGCGGCGAGGTGAAATGATAGGCGCCGCTCGGCCGTTGCAGGCTCGGCTCGCGGAACAACGGCTTGTCGGCGACACTGCGCCCGACGAATGTCTCGTTGCTGGGATTGCGCGCGACGATCAGACCGTCGCCATGCGCCAGTGACACGGAGCTGTTGCGGCCGATCTCGAACTGCTCGTAAAAATGCGAGAGATATTTCGAGCTGATGGTCGCGAGCACCACGCCACCGAAGCTACCGTCCTCTTTGTTGAAGCGGCGTGACAGGGTGACGACCCATTCGCCGTCGAGCAGGCTCTTCACGGGACGGCCGACATGGGCCTCGCGCTTCGGCGAGAGCTGGTGATATCGGAAGAAGGCATCGTCGCTGAAGGTGGTGCCGGTCGTACCGGGTGAGGTCAGCCAGTTGCCCTGATCGTCGATGATGGCGAGGCTGTGAATGCGTGCGATCGCCTTCTTGCGCGCATCCAGCAAGGTGCGCAGCTTGCCGATCGTGGCCGGCGCTGTGCCGTCCATCTCCAACCGGCTGACCACGCCGACGACGCCGGAATCCAAAAGATCGAGGCTGTCCTCGGCATGCTGAGTCAGCGAACGCGCAACGTTCGCCATCTCCGTCTCGGCGCCCTTGAGCACAGCATCGCGGGCCGTCCATTCACGCCAACCGCTGACGCCGAGAATGGTCGCGCAGGTCAGCGCGACGAAAGCCGCCGCGCGCAATGGCAGGCGGCTCCATCCGGCTCGTTGGGTAGCGCTCATGCGGCAGGGTCCTCCGATCGCTCGGAAACTCTGCCGCTTCTGTTATTTAATTCTGAAATCACTACCGGACTACGCGGCGATTCCCGCCCTTTCCAGTAGTCTTACGGACGCGGCGATCGGCGCATCGCTAACAAGACATTAGCAGGCCGATCGGAATCCGGCGCGCCGGCGCCGCTAGCTGAAAATGGCCTTGACCTTGGCCCAGAGCGAAGGATGCTCGGCGTCGGCATCGGCCTTCGAGGGCGTCGGCTGCGCCGCGCTCACGGGATCGGAAGCTGGGAACGTGTCCCTCAGCCCGTCGTCGAGCTTGGATTGCCGATCGGCAGCGATCGCCTCGCGCAGGTCTTCGGCGTGCTTGTCGTGCGGCGCGGGGTTGAATGTCTCAGCCATGATCTCCTCCATTGGCTCGTCAACGCGGCCCAATCGTGCTGGTTCCCCTGTTCCGCTGACGGCCGCGGCGGTGTATCAGGAGGCACAACCCTCTTCAGGACCATTCGTGCCCCAGTCTTCGACGAAACCCTTCATCGACGTCCTCTCCGGCCAGCGCCAAGCCGTCCCGCCCATGTGGATGATGCGCCAGGCCGGGCGCTACCTGCCCGAATATCGCGAGGTGCGCGCCAAGGCGGGCGGGTTCCTCGATCTCTGCTTCAACCCGGCGCTTGCCGCCGAGGTGACGCTGCAGCCGATCCGAAGGTTCGGTTTCGACGCGGCGATCATCTTCTCCGACATCCTCGTCATCCCCTATGCGCTCGGACGTGAGGTGCGGTTCGAGGTCGGCGAGGGCCCGCGGCTCGAGCCGCTGGACGATCCGGCCAAGGTGGCGACGCTGGCGCCGCGCGCCGATTTCGGCAAGCTCGAGCCGGTGTTCGAGGCGCTGAGGATCGTGCGCGGCGCGCTCGATCCCAAGGTCGCGCTGATCGGCTTCTGCGGCGCGCCGTGGACGGTGGCGACCTACATGGTCGCGGGCCACGGCACGCCGGACCAGGCGCCGGCCCGGATGATGGCCTACCGGCATCCGGAAGCTTTTTCAGAGATCATCGACGTGCTGGTCGACAACTCGATTCAGTATCTGCTGGCACAGCTCGCCGCCGGCGCCGACGCGTTGCAGATCTTCGACACCTGGGCCGGCGTGCTGCCGCCCACGGAGTTCGCGCGCTGGTCGGTCGAGCCGACGCGGCGCATCGTGGAGGGCGTGAGAGCCAAGGTGCCGGACGCGAAGATCATCGGCTTCCCGCGCGGCGCCGGCGCGCTGCTGCCGGCCTATGTCGAGGCAACCCGTGTCAACGCGGTCAGCATCGACTGGACAGCGGAGCCTGCCTTCATTCGCGAGCGGGTGCAGAGCAGGGTCGCGGTGCAGGGCAATCTCGATCCGCTGGTGCTGATCACGGGCGGCGCCGCGCTCGACCGCGCGGTCGACAACGTGCTGGCCAATTTTGCTGCCGGGCGGCTGATCTTCAATCTCGGCCACGGCATCCAGCCGGAAACGCCGATTGCCCATGTCGAGCAGATGATCAGGCGCGTGCGCGGCTGATCTGTTTCGGTGCTTCGGGCGCGGCAAGACAAAAAGTGCGAAAACAACCCCATGCACAGTAGCCAAGCCCTTGAAAAGCGTGGACTGGCATGACTCGCCTGTCAGTTTTGACTTGTCGGGCAAAACAGGCGCAGAATTGCATCATCGCCACTGACCCGTTTTGATAAGGACCAGCGTGCCAAGCGGCTTGCTGGAGCGGGTTCGACTGCGACTCCTCACCCCACCCGTCATTGCGAGCGCAGCGAAGCAATCCAGAATCTTTCCGCGGGTAGCAGTCTGGATTGCTTCGCTGCGCTCGCAATGACGACGGCGACAGCGGAAAGCGCCTCAGCGCGGCCGGCTCCGCTCGATGATCTCGGCGGCTCCCTTTTTCAGGAGATCCAGACCCACCGCACGGCCGAGCTCGCGCGGACGATTGGCGAAACCTAAGCCCTCGGCCTCAATGATGGTGTTGCCGGAGAGGTCGAGCACGGATGCGGTCAGCGCCAGCCGATCGACAATGACGGTCGAAAATGCCGCCACAGGCGAATTGCAATGGCCGTTGAGCACCCACAGCACCTCGCGCTCGGCGTCGGCACAAGCATGCGCGGCCGGATCGTCGATGGACGACAGGATTTGTCGCGTTTGCCAGTCCTGCGCGGCGCATTCGACGGCAACGATGCCCTGCCCTGCCGCGGGCAGCATCTCCGCTGCCCTGAATTCATAGGCAATGCGGCCGGCCAAGCCGACGCGAGTGAGGCCCGAGCGCGCCATGATCAGTGCATCGGCCGGTCCGACCGCGCCGCCATCGGGCAGCCGCTGCTTCTCGCCGTTGTCGAGCTTTCGCACGCGTGTGTCGGCTGCTCCGCGGAAATGGATGACCTCCACCTCCGGAAACAGACGCCGCGCATAGGCGGCACGACGGACGGCGTTGGTGCCGATCTTAAAACCCTTACCGCGCGATTGGCGCAACGCTTCCAGCGTGACGCCATTTCGCAACACCAGCGCGTCACCGGGCGGATCGCGCGACAGCGTGGCGCCGATGACGAGGCCGGGTGTGTCCTCGTTGCCCGGCATGTCCTTCAGCGAATGCATCGCCGCCTGGAGCTCACCCGACAGCACGGCGGCGCGGATTTGAGCCACGAAGGCACCGCCCTTGCCGCCATGAGGCAACAGCTTGCTGGTCTGGTCGAGATCGCCCGTGGTGTCGAACTTGACGATCTCGACGTCGAGACCGGGCACGGCGACGGTTAGGCGGCGCCCAATCTCTTCCGTCTGTGCCAGCGCCATGGCGCTCTTGCGTGTGCCGATCCGAAAGCGAGTAGCCAAGTCGAACGTCCTTTCAGGGCGAATTATCGCGCATCCTCCAATATCATGTCGGAGGCCTTTTCGGCGATCATGATGATCGGCGCATTGGTGTTCCCCGACACCAGGTCGGGCATGATCGAGCCGTCGACGACGCGCAGGGCTTCGAGCCCCCTCACCTTCAGCCGCTGATCCACCACCGCGAGCGCGTCGTTGCCCATACGACAGGTCGAGGTCGGATGGTAGATGGTGCTGCCCCGCTCGCGGCAATAATCCAGGATCTCGGCATCCGTGGATACCTTCTCGCCGGGGTCGTACTCACTGACCACGAACGGCTTCAGCGCCGGCGCGTTCAATATCTTGCGCAGGATCTTGATGCCTTCGACGTTGGTGGTGCGGTCGGTCTCGGTGGACATGTAATTGATGCGGATCTCCGGCGGCACGGTCGGGTCTGCGCTCTTGATGCGCAGGGTGCCGCGGCTCTCGGGCCGGAGCTGGCACACCGAGGCGGTGAATCCGGAGAAGGCGTGCAGCCTCTCACCCATCTTGTCGGTCGAAAATGGCAGGAAGTGCACCTGGATGTCGGGCGAGGCGAGGCGCGGACTGGTCTTGAAGAACGCGCCCGCGGTGCCGGCTGCGATCGTCAGCCAGCCCTTCCGGAACAGCGCATAGCGTGCGCCGGCCATGGTGCGGCGAAGCGGATGATTGATGGTGTCGTTGAGCGTGATCTTCTGCGAGCAGCGCATGACGATGCGAACCTGCATGTGATCCTGCAGATCGTGACCGACGCCCGGCGCGTCCAGCACCACATCGATGCCGTGCCGGCGCAGGAGATCGCCGGGGCCGACGCCGGAGAGCTGGAGCAGCTGCGGCGAATTGTAGGCGCCGCTCGACAGCACGACCTCCTTGCGGGCGCGGGCGCGGCGCAATGCTGCGCCTTGCCGGTATTCGACGCCGACCGCTCGGCGCTCTTCGAACAGGATGCGCTGAGCGTGTGCGGAGGTCTCGATCTTGAGGTTGCTGCGCGTCTTCGCGGGACCGAGATAGGCGACCGAAGTGGAGGCGCGACGGCCATTGCGCGTCGTGGTCTGGAACAGGCCGACGCCTTCCTGTGTCGCGCCGTTGAAGTCGGGGTTGTAGGGCAGACCGGTCTGCACTGCGGCATCGATGAAGGCTTTCGACAACGGATCGGTCACTATTATGTCGGAGACCGGCAGCGGCCCACCGGTGCCGTGATACTGGTCCGCACCGCGCGACTGGTTCTCGGCCTTCTTGAAATAAGGCAGCACGTCGTCATAACCCCACCCGGTGTTGCCGAGCTGGCGCCAGCGGTCGTAGTCCTCGTGCTGGCCGCGGACATAGAGCAGGCCGTTGATCGAGCTCGATCCGCCCAGGGTCTTGCCGCGCGGCTGGAACACCTGGCGCCCCTTCAGCTCGGGCTCCGGCTCGGTCTGGTACATCCAGTTGACGCTCTTTTCCTTGAACAGCTTGCCGTAGCCGAGCGGGACGTGGATCCAGATGTTGGAATCCTTCGGGCCGGCCTCGAGCAGCAGCACGCTGTACTTGCCGGTCGCAGTGAGCCTGTTGGCAAGCACGCAGCCGGCAGAGCCGGCGCCGACGATGATGTAGTCGTATTCGGGATCAGTGGGTGCGAGGGCAGAATTTGCATTCATGCGCTACTGTTCTTCTTGTTAGAGCGGGCGTTTCCGGTTCGTCACTACCACAATCATGCGGGCAGACGCAGCGCTTCCACCAGCGACTTGAACGCACGGGCATATTCCGCGCCCGCCCTTGCGATATCGGTGCGTCCGGCGCAGGCCACCGCGGCTTCCGTCACCGCGCCGAGCAGCAGCCGCGCCAGCGGCTCGACCGGCTGCCGCGCGATCAGGCCGGCCTCCATCGCGGCGGAGAGCGCCCGCGGCATCTTGCCGCCAAAGTGCTGCGCGTCGATCTCGCGCCAGCGTTCCCAGCCGAGCACCGCCGGGCCGTCACGTAGGATGATCTGGCCGGTCGGACCCTTCGCAGTCGCGGCGAAATAATGCTGGGTGCCGGCGACCATGGCGGCGAGCGCGTCCTTTTCAGTGCGTGCCGTGCGGTCGATCTCGGCGACGAGGTCGCGCGAGACCTGGTCGAACACGGCCTCGAACACCGCCTCCTTGGTCTTGAAGTGATGATAGACCGCGCCCTTGGCGACGGAGGCGCCTTCCGCAATGTCGTCCATGGTGGTGGCGGCAAAGCCATGGGTCCCGAACAGGCGCCGCGCCGCCGTCAGGATCGCCTCCGATGTCGTCGCCCGCCGCTCCGCCTGTTTGGCCATGGGTCTTGTCTAGTCGAATTCGCGACAGTCGGCCAGCAAGTGGGTTGAACGCGGTGCGCCGCGCTGACGCTGCACCCTCTCCCCTTGTGGGAGAGGGTGGCTTGCCGCGCAAGCGGCGAGCCGGGTGAGGGGTTCTCTCCGCGGATCCAAATGCCAGTTGGATTCGCCGAGAGAAACCCCTCATCCGGCGCTTCGCGCCACCTTCTCCCACAAGGGGAGAAGGGAAGAAAGGCGGCCAGTTGACTTTTCGACTATCGGTCGGTATTTACCGACTATCAGTCGGTTTTAGCTTGTGAGGTCGCCATGCCGAGCCGTGAGGTCGTCGAAGCCTTTGCCAAGCGCTTGGAGGACGGTGACTTCGTCGGCGCGATCCTCGACTACTACACCCCGGACGCAGCGACCTATGAGAACCTTGCCGCACCCGTGGTCGGGCGCGACAAGCTCGCGGACAAGGAGCGCGGCGTGCTGGCGGCGTTCAAGAAGGTCACGGCCGTGCGCCTCGGCCCGAGCCTGATCGATGGCGACGTTGTCGCCAGCCGCTGGAAATTCTCCTTCACCAACGCCGAGGGCGCGACGCGGACGCTGGAGGAGATCGCGTGGCAGACCTGGCGAGGCGATAAGCTGGTGGAGGAGCGGTTCTACTACGATCCGAAGCAATTGGGGCGATGACGACGTCTCTCCAACACAGGTGTCATTGCCCGGCTTGACTGGGCAATCAACTATTCCAGAGACGGTTGTGATTCCTCGATAGGCCGCGGCCTACTGGATGCCCCGGTCCCGTCTTCGCCAAGGCTATGCCGGGGACACGAGGGTGCTCGGCCGCCGAAGCTTTAGCGGAGGCGGCAAGCCGGGGCATGACGGCAAACTGGTGGGGCGCGCCCGGCTCTCGTTACAGCCGCTCTCGTTACAGCCGTAATCCGAAGCCCCGAATTTGTATCCATTTGTTATCGATATTCTCCATCGAACACGCAGAAGTGCTCACGGCGAGCACCGCAGCTAAGGATAATTCATAGTTCGTCAAAGGTTTGCAGCGAATTCTCCCGATCGAGCCGGACCAACGGCTCATGCTGCAGGCTCCGGAATGCGGACTCGAACGAGCAACTATGTCGCGCGGCTGTTCGCCGGCGATCTGTCGGCCTTTGGCGGTCCCGCGACGGACGAAGCCACAGCTGGCCATATCCGCGCCGAGCAGATGTCGCTGGTGCTCGGCTATTCGGTCGGCATCATGCTCGCCAACGCCTGCAACGCCATCGTGCTCGCCATCGCGCTTTGGCAGTCGCCGGACAGGACTTTTGCGCTGATCTGGGCCGCCGCCGTGGCCAGCGGCGCGATCGCGTTCGGGCTGCAATCCCACGCCGCTCGCCGCATCACCAAGCCGCAATTCGTCTCGCGTCGCGCCATGCACCGGCTGGTGCGGAACGCCTTCGTCCTCGGCGCCGCCTGGGGCATCGTGCCGGTCGCCTTCTTCGCGGACGCTTCGACCGGCGGCCAGCTCGTCATCACCTGCCTGTGCGCGGGCATGCTGGCCGGCGGCGCGCTCGCCTTCGCCACCATTCCGATCGCGGCGATCGCCTTCACGGCGCCGATCTTCCTCGGCATCGCCATCTGCCTCGGCCGGAACGGCGATCTCGCCTTTCTCCTCATCGCCTTTCTCGTCGTGGTCTACGGCAGCGTCCTTCTGCGCGGCGTGTTCGTCAATTCGTTCGCGTTCGCGCGTCGCGTCATCCGGCAGATCGAGGCCGAGCGCACGGTGCGGCAGGATCCCCTGACCCATCTGCCCAACCGCGTCGCCTTCAACGAAACGCTCGATGCCGCGCTCAAGCGGCTTGCGCTATCGGGCGAGGAATTCGCGGTCCTCCTGCTCGATCTCGACCGCTTCAAGGAGGTCAACGACCAGTTCGGCCACCCCGCCGGGGACGAATTCCTGGTTCACGTCGCAAGCCGCCTGCAACGCTGCACGCGTGCCGCCGAGCACGTCGCGCGGATCGGCGGCGACGAGTTCGCGCTGGTGATGGCCAATCTGACGCGGCCTGAGGATGCGCTCGAGATCGCCGAACGCTTCGTCGCGGCCTTCGCCGAACCGTTCCAGATCGAAGGCCGTCGGATCCTCGGCGCGACCAGCGTCGGCATCGTGCTGGCGCCGCGCGACGGCAACGCGCCGCTCGACCTCATGAAGAATGCTGATGCCGCGCTCTACCGCGCCAAGAAGGCCGGGCCGGGCACGGTCTGCTTCTTCGAACAAGCCGACGACAGGTCGTCCCGCGAGCGCAAGGCGCTGCAATCGGACCTCGCAGGCGCGATCGCGCGCGACGAGCTGTTTCTGGTGTTCCAGCCGTTCCTCGACCTCGGCAGCAACCGCATCACCGGCTTCGAGGCGCTGCTGCGCTGGCAGCATCCCGCGCGCGGGCTGGTGCCGCCGAGCGAGTTCATCGCCATCGCGGAGGAGACCGGGCTGATCCACGAGATCGGCGAATGGGTCATCCGCCGCGCCTGCGCGAGCGTTGCGGAATGGCCGGAAGAGATCAGGGTTGCCGTGAATTTCTCGGCCGCACAGTTTCACAACACGGCCATCCTCCAGACCATCGTGCAGGCGCTCGCCGACGCCAGGATCGCCCCGCATCGGCTCGAGATCGAGATCACGGAATCGATGCTGCTGTCGAAGTACGGCTCGGCAGCGACGGTCCTGAACGCGCTGCTGGAGCTCGGCGTCACCCTCGCGCTCGACGATTTCGGCACCGGCTTCTCTTCGCTCACCTACCTGCGCAAGCTGCCGTTCACCCGCATCAAGATCGACCAGTCCTTCATCCGCGACATGCTGGTGCAGCCGGACTGCGCCGCGATCGTGAAATCGGTGGTCTCCCTTGCGCGCGATTTGCAGATCGGCGTGGTCGCGGAGGGCGTCGAGACCGCCGACCAGCTCGAATATCTCAGGCAGATCAGTTGCGACGAGGTGCAGGGTTATCTGATCAGCCGGCCAGTGGCCGCGGACGCGGTGATGGCGCTGCTGGACAGCAAGAAACATCGGGCGACGTTTGCGGCGTAGGACTCGATCGGATGGGGATCGGTGCCGCTACGAAAGAGGCGCGCTCCCTCCCCCGCTTGCGGGGGAGGGCTGGGGAGAGGGTTGTCTCAACAGAGGGGCTCCCCCAGAGGAGAGAACCCTCACCCGCGCCTTCGGCGCGACCTCTCCCGCACGCGGGAGAGGTGGAGCCCGCGGCGCCGTCCATTTCTCCTAACAGCCTCCCTTCCAGGCTCGCTCAAACCGCATCCGCCCGCAGCAGCGTATCGACGGTAATTGTACCCCGCGCGCGGGAGACGCAAGCGCAGATCTTCTGGTTGGCTTGCTTTTGGTGATCGCTGAAGAAGACGTCGCGATGGTCGATCTCGCCCTCGATGTCGACCACGTCGATGGCGCAGAGGCCGCATTCGCCGCGCTTGCAATCTGATATCACCTCAAAGCCGCTGGCATTGAGCACGTCGAGCATCGAGCGCTCGCGCGGGATTTCGAGCTCGACAGTGGAGTCCTTCAGGCGCACCCTGAACGTTTCGGTCGGCAGCGTGCCGCTTGAGCCGAAGGTCTCGTAGCGGAGATCGGGGAGCGGATGGCCGGCGCCGGTCCAGGCATGGCGCGCGGCGTCCAGCATCCGCATCGGGCCGCAGAACAGGGCTAGCGTGCCCCGCGGCAATGAGGCGAACAGCGCGTCGAGATCGAGCCGCCTGCCTTCCTCGCTGACATGCAGGACGAGGCGATCGCCAAGCATCGCGGCGAGATCGTCGAGATAGGCGGCCTCGCTACGCGAACGCACGGCATAATGCAGGGTCACGTCCGCTCCACGTCGGGCCAGCGCCTGCGCGGCGCCGAGGATCGGGGTGATGCCGATGCCGCCGGCAATCAGGCAATAATTGTCACGGGTCCAATCGACCGCGAGCAGCGAGGCGGGCTGGGTGATGTCGAGCCGCGCGCCCGGCTGCAAGGACCACATGTAGCGCGAGCCGCCGCGGGAATCATCGGCGCGGCGCACCGCGATTCTGAAGCCCTGCGACGAGGCCTCACCGACCAGCGAATAGGACCGTGTCTCCGGCAGGCCGTCGATGGCGACGCTGACATTGATGTGGCTGCCGACCGGATAGGCCGTAGCCTCGAACTGATCCGGCTTGATCAGGAATTCGCGGACGTTCGGGGTGAGATCGCGGGTGGCGACGAGCGTTGCCGGGGTCCAGGTCTCGATGAAGCGCATGGTGACTGCCCTCAATCGGTTGCGGTTTTGATCAGCGCGAGCGCCGGCAAGAGGTCGAGATGGGTCCGGTTGCGCAGCGCAAGCCGCAGGTTTCGCACCGCCAGCCGGGCATGCTCGCGCATGACGGCCTCGGCGCGCGCGCCTTCGCGGTTTTCGATGGCGTCGATCACGACACGATGGTGCTCCTGGGCGATGATCAGGATCTGCTGCGCCTCCGGCAACGCCGATTGCGCCATCACGAAGCCGCTCGGCGAGGCAAACGGCAGCGCCGAGGCGCGGTCGATCTGCCGGATCAGCGGCGGGCTGCGCGACAGTTCCGTGAGCTGGGCATGGAAGCGCGCGTTCAGCGTGACGTAAGACGAGAAAGCGTCGACCGAGATCGGCACCTGCCCCAACAGCTCGTCGATCGCAGCAAGGCACTCCTTCAGCGGCTCGAGCTCGCGCGCGGAGACGCCGCGCTCGGCGGCAAAGCGCGCCGCCAGGCCTTCCAGCGTGCCGCGCAGCTCGATGGAATCGGAGATGTCGCGCTCGGAAAACGCCTTCACCATGAAGCCGCCGGAGGGAATCGCCTCGAGCAGGCCCTCCTCCTCCAGCCGCACCAGCGCCATGCGCACCGGCGTGCGCGAGGCCCCCGTGGTCTCCACCGCCTGAAGCTCGGAGATGCGCTCGCCGGGCCGCAAGGCGCCCGACAGGATCTGGTCGCGCAGCGCGAGCTGCGCCTTCACGGTCTGCGAGACGGAGCGGTCGACCTCACGCTCGGCCATGGTCTACTCCGCGGCCTGAAGATGTTTTGGGGCGTTTTCCTTCGCCACCATCCGATCGATCAGCTTGCGCGACCACATCGCGCCTGCGTCGATGTTGAGGTTGTAGAAGATGCGATCGGGGTTCTCGTCCATCGCGCGCTGCTGCGCTTCGAGGATCAGCTCGTCCTCGCGGAAGATGCCGGAGACGCCCTCGCGGATCTCGGTGGTGAGGCGCTGCTCATTGATGCGGTAATTGCGGACGAAGGACCAGAAGTAATGACAGGTCTTCTCGGTCTCCGGCGTGATCGTATTGAGCACGAAGCCGTTGACTCCTTTCGAGCGGTCGCCTTCCGGCGCACCGGTGCCCGCGGGCGCGACGCCGACATCGATGGCGATGGTGCACGGCGCCTCGAAGCGGATGATTTGCCAGCGGTCGACGAGGCCGGGCTTGCCGAGCTGCTTGGCCCAAAACGGCGGCGGCTCGATGTTGCGCATCCAGCGCGTCACCGTGACGGTCTTCTCGCCATGGGTGACGTCGAACGGCGCCTCGGCGACGGCGTCATTGCCGATCGACGAGCCGTGCACGAATGTCTCGTGGGTGAGATCCATGAGGTTGTCGAGCACGAGACGGTAGTCGCAATTGACGTGGATGGTCTTGCCGTCGCCGGCCCAGGCCGGGTCGTGATTCCAGTGCATGTCGGGGACGAGCGCGGGATCAGCGAGCGCGGGATCGCCCATCCAGAGCCAGACGTAGCGGTGACGCTCGACCACGGGGTAGGCGCGCACGCAGGCCGAGGGGTTGATGGTCTCCTGCGAGGGCATGAAGGTGCAACGCCCCTGCGCGTTGTACTTCAGACCGTGATAGCCGCAGACGACGGTGTCGCCTTCGAGCCGGCCCTTGGACAGCGGCACCAGCCGATGCCAGCAGGCATCCTCCAGCGCGGCCACCGAGCCGTCGGCCTTGCGGTACATCACGACATGCTTGCCGCAGATCGTCCGCGGCAACAGCGCCGCCTTGACGTCGGCGTCCCACGCCGCGGCGTACCAGGCGTTCATGGGGAAGGATTTTGTCATTGTCTCACTCCCACGGGCTTATGAATACGTTGTGTATACAATAGAGGCCTGAAAGGAATGTTTCAAGCTGAGTTTTTGCTACTATAATACCTCTATCTGATTCTATGTATACAGAGCTTGCGAAGATTTTATCTGCCGCGGCTAGGTAACCGGCAAAAAGCGGCGCGCTGTTTACCCTCCCCTGGAGGGGGAGGGTCGCTTCGCATGAAGCGCAGCGGAATGCGGAGCGGGGTGATCTCTCCACGCGGGCAGTCTCCGTGTGGAGAGATCACCCCACCCCGCTCGCGCTTACGCGCGATCGACCCTCCCCCTCCGGGGGAGGGTAAGAGAGCCTCATCCCTACGCCGCGAACACCTTGGCCAACCCCGCCTGGGCTTCCTCCTGAATCCGTTTCAGATGCTCGGGGCTGCGGAAGCTTTCGGCGTAGATCTTGTAGACATCTTCGGTGCCGGACGGCCGCGCGGCGAACCAGCCGAACTCGGTCTCAACCTTGATGCCGCCGAAGGGCTGGCCGTTGCCGGGCGCCTTGCTCAGCGTCGCGCGAACGGGATCGCCGGCGAGGTCCTTGAGGCCGAGTTGCTCCGGCGTCACGGATTTCAGGATGTTCTTCTGCGGCCCGGTGGCGGCGACATCGATGCGCGCGTAATGCGGCATGCCGAACTCGGCGGTGAGCTCATTGAAGATCTGGTTGGGATCGCGGCCGGTCCTGGCCATGATCTCGGCAGCGAGCAGGCCAAGGATGATTCCGTCCTTGTCGGTGGTCCACACCGCGCCGTCGCGGCGCAGGAACGAGGCCCCTGCACTCTCCTCGCCGCCGAAGCCGAAGCCGCCGGTGAGCAGGCCATCGACGAACCATTTGAAGCCGACCGGCGTCTCCACCAGCTTGCGGCCGAGCTTCTTGGCGACGCGGTCGATGATCGAGCTCGACACCACGGTCTTGCCGATCGCCGCATCCTTGCCCCAGCCCGGACGGTGCGCGAACAGGTAGGAGATCGCGGTCGCCAGGTAATGGTTCGGATTCATCAACCCGCCGGAGCGCGTGACGATGCCGTGGCGGTCGGCGTCGGTGTCGTTGGCAAAGGCGACGTCGAAGCGGTCGCGCATGCCGATCAGGCTCGCCATCGCGTAAGGCGAGGAGCAGTCCATGCGGATTTTGCCGTCCCAGTCCACCGTCATGAAACGGAAGGTTGGATCGATCGCCTCGTTCACGACCGTTGCGTTGAGGCCATAGCGCTCGATGATCGGATGCCAGTAATGCACGGCGGCGCCGCCGAGCGGATCGATGCCGATCTTGACGCCGGCGGATTTGACGAGGTCGAGATCGACGACATGGCCGAGATCGGCGACGTAAGGCGTGACGAAGTCGTAGGCGTGGACATTCGAAGCCTTCCGCGCCTTGGCATAGTCGATGCGTTTCACGTCCTCGAGGTCGCCTGCGAGATAAGCATTGGCGAGCTTCTCGACGACGCCGGTCACGTCCGTATCGGCCGGGCCGCCATGGGGCGGATTGTATTTGTAGCCGCCGTCCTCGGGGGGATTGTGCGAGGGGGTGATGACGACGCCATCGGCGAGGCCGGTGGTGCGGCCCTTGTTGTAGGTAAGGATCGCATGCGAGACGACGGGCGTCGGCGTGTAGCCGCCGTCCTTTTCGATCATGACCTCGACGCCGTTGGCGGCGAACACCTCGATGGCGCTTGTAAGCGCCGGCTCGGCCAGCGCATGGGTGTCGATGCCGATGAAGAGCGGGCCGGTCAGGCCCTTCTCCTTCCGGTAATCACAAATCGCCTGCGTGGTCGCGAGGATGTGGCCTTCGTTGAACGTGTTCTTGAACGAGGTGCCGCGATGGCCCGACGTGCCGAACGCCACGCGCTGTGCCGGATCGGACGCATCCGGCTTGCCAGCGAAATAGGCCGTCACCAGCCGCGGAATATTGGTGAGCGCGTCCGGCGAGGCCTGCTTGCCCGCCGCGGGATGAACATCAGCCACTGGAATACCCTCGTTCTGCCGTGAGTGCGGGACACCATAGCATCGGCCAAGCCCCCGCCAAGGGCACAACACGCGCGAGGAGGAAGGCGTTCCTGGGGAAGCGAAGGTGGCGTTCGTGCTGTACTCGGGAGCACCGCCCGTCATCGCAGGCCAGATCCACCGACCAGAGCGCCCGCGCGCGACAGTGACAGACGCGCCAGAGGCCGGTTTGTTAACTCCGGCGCTCTATGACAGGCCTATGCTGCGGGATCGGGCACGCTTCATTCTCGGCGCGACGTGGAGGCACGTCGCGGTCGTCCTGCTCGTGTCGGCGCCGATCGGCGCGCTCGCGGGCGACGGCATCAGCGAGCTCGGCGCCGGCGAAACGCCATCATCGCGAGCCACGATCCGGAAGATCATCGAGAGGGAAACCAAGAGCACCAATCTGCCGGCCGATATCGCCGAGGCGGTCGTCTTCGTCGAAAGCGGCTATAACCCGGCGGTCATCGGCAGCGCGGGCGAAATCGGCCTGATGCAGGTGCGCCCCGAGACGGCAGCGATGCTGGGCTTCCGCGGCAGCAATGCGGAGCTGGCCGAACCCGACGTCAACATCCATTACGGCGTGCTTTATCTCAGCCAGGCCTGGCGGCTTTCGGGCGGGGACCTCTGCCGCGCCCTGATGAAATACCGGGCGGGTCATGGCGAAGAGGAGATGACCGCGCGGTCGCAGGTCTATTGCAACCGGGCCCGCAACCGGCTTGGCGCGATGCCGCGAGAACGCGAAGCTGCGGCTGCTCCGGATCCGGCGCCCGCGGCTGCGGCTACGGTTGCGCCTGCGGTTGCGATTGCGGCGCCCGTGAAACCGGCGAGCCGCCCGAAGGTGCCGGTGCAGCCCAAAGCGGTCTATGCCCGCTATCGTCAAGGCACCGCGGCCGCCAGCCGCGCCTATTGGGCCGCCCACGAGGCCAGGGTCAGCCAGATCAAGGCGCGCATCGAAGCACGTTGGAAGCGCGTCGCGTCGCGCTGACCGGATCCAGGCGGCCCTTTGCGGCTTGCTCCCGCGTGAGCTTCGCATCTACTGTGCCTCCAAAAGCCTGCATTCGGAGGTGGCGCATGGAGGTTATACTGCTCGGCACCGGCGGCCCACGTCCAGACCCGCGCCGCATGGCGACGACCACGCTGATCAGGCTTGGCGAGGAGAACATCCTGTTCGACGCCGGCCGTGGCGTCATGGTGCAGCTTCACAAGGCGGGCGTGGCGCTCGGCGCCATCAACACGGTCTTCCTCACCCATCACCATTTCGACCACATTGGCGATCTCTACGATGTGATGTTGAATTCGTGGATGCACGGGCGCAAGGACGAGTTGCGCGTGTATGGCCCGCCGGACACCGAACGCCTCGTCAGCACGCTGGTCACGCAGGTCTACGACAAGGACATCGCCTGGCGCGACCAGGGCGAGCCGACCTTCGGCGGCTGGAAGCCTGTCGCCGCAACGGACATCATTCCAGGCCCCGTGCTCGACACCGGTCGCTGGAAGATCAGCGCCGAGTTGGTCTCGCATGGCGACGGCCTCGACATGTCGCCGGCCTTCCTGGCGCGCTGGATGTGTCTCGGCTATCGCTTCGAAGCGGAAGGCAAGGTCATTGCGATTTCCGGCGACACCGTCCCCTGCCCCGGGCTCGAGCGGCTGGCTCAGGGAGCCGACCTGCTGGTGCAGTGCTGCTTCCTCGCGACGCCCGAGATCAACAACGAGCATTTGCGCCGGCTCGCGAAATACACGATCGCCTGCGGCGACACCGTCGGCAAGATCGCGGCCAAAGGCGGCGTCAAGAAGCTCGCGCTGACCCATCACCGTCCGCGCACCGACGATGCCATGCTGACCGCATTGCTCGATGACGTCAGGCGGGACTATGCGGGGCCGGTCGTGATCGGCGAGGATCTCACGCGCATCGAGGTCTGAGCATCACCGATCAACTCGCCCGCCTCAGGACAATCCGACCTCGATGCGGAACGACAATTGCTCTTCCGCGCCGGCTGCGATGTGCATCAGCCCCGGCTTGTCGCTGAACTCGCCTTGAAAGCCGGCGGGACTTGCATAGCCGCGCCAGGGCTCGATGCAGAGGAACGGCGCGCCTGATGGTTTCGACCAGACACCGAGCTCGCGAAATCCGCGCCAGGACATTTTCAGCCATGGCCCGGTCGATGCACCGCCCGCCGCAGCATAGCGGACCGAATCGCTCTCGATGCGGTCGAAGATGATGGCGTCGTCGACGAACAGGGAGTCCGACAAGGAAAGCGAGTTGCCTTTGACCGGGCTCGGCTCCGCTGCCGGCCGCAGCAATCCACGCTCGAGACGGCGGACCGGAGACGATTCTGCCCTCGCGAAAGTCAGCGCATAGCTCTCCTTTGCGGCGCCGGGCCGCAGCGGCCAGTTGAAGGCGGGATGACCGCCGAGAGAGGCCGGCAACGTCTCCTTGCCGGTGTTGGCGATCGTGAGCGTCAGATCGAGGCCGGACTCATCGATCGCATAGGCCGCCGTGAGCCGGAACGGGAACGGATAGAGCGCGCGCGTCGTCTCATTGTCATCAAGCACCAGAGTGCAGCGGCTCTCGCCGCGTTCTGCCCACACGAAGCGGCTGTCGCGGGCAAAGCCATGCTGGGTCATCCGATACGTCTTGCCCTGGTGCCGCAACTCGTCGTTGGCAAGGCGTCCGACGATCGGAAACAGCAGCGGTGCGTGACGCGGCCATTCCGGCCCCGCCTGCCAGACGAACTCGGTGCCATTGCCATCCCTCAGTGAGCACAGCTCGGCGCCATGCGCCTTGATGGCCGCGGTGAGAAGGCCGCTGCGAAGCACATCAGTGTCGTGATTCATAATTACCTCCGTTTGCGGCAGCGGCGCGCACGTGAAGGCGGACCATACCGCATTGGAAACGATTTCGCCCGGCTCGATGAGGCGAACGAAACTCAGAGCAACGACGTGCTAGGGCTGAGACGACCGCCCAACGCTCTCGTAGGCGAACCCGGCGGCTGCCATGTCCTCGGGGCGGTAGATGTTGCGCAAGTCGATGACGACCGGCTGCGCCATGGTCGCCTTCAACCGGTCGAGATCGAGCGCGCGGAACTGCACCCATTCGGTGACGATGACGAGCGCGTCGGCGCCTTGCGCGCAGGCATAGGCGTCCTCGCAATAGGCGATATCGGGCAATTCGCCCTTGGCCTGCTCCATGCCGACGGGATCGAACGCCTTCACCTTCGCGCCCATGTCGATCAGGCCGGTGACCAGCGGGATCGACGGCGCATCGCGCATGTCGTCGGTGTCGGGCTTGAAGGTGAGGCCGAGCACGGCGACGGTCTTGCCGCGCAGATTGCCGCCGAGCGCCTGGCTCACCTTGCGCGCCATCGCGCGCTTGCGGTTCTCGTTGACCGCCAGCACCGATTCGACGATGCGCAAGGAGACGTCGTAATCCTGCGCGATCTTGATTAGGGCCTTGGTGTCCTTCGGGAAGCACGAGCCGCCGAAGCCGGGACCGGCATGCAGGAATTTGGTGCCGATGCGGTTGTCGAGGCCGATGCCGCGCGCGACCTCCTGGACGTTGGCGCCGGCCTTTTCGGACAGGTCGGCGATCTCGTTGATGAAGGTGATCTTGGTCGCCAGGAACGCG
>NZ_JACCHQ010000045.1 GCF_016031655.1 Bradyrhizobium glycinis | reverse complement strand
GCCCAAGGCCTCCCCGGCCCCGGCTCCGAAGGCGGCTCCCAAGGCAGCTCCCAAGGCTCCGGCGCCCGCAGCATCCCCGCAGGCCCAGCAGGCTCCGGCGCAAGGCGCCCCGCAGCAGGGCGCAGCCCAGCCTGCCGATCAGCAGATCCAGCTGATCTATGCGCCCTGGACCAAATTCTGCCTCAAGGGCCAGGACGCCAATGCCAAGCAGGTCTGCTTCACCGGCAAGGACGGCCGCATCGAGTCGGGCCAGCCGGTCATCGCCGCGGTGATTATCGAGCCGGAAGGCGAGCCCAAGAAGATCCTGCGCGTGACGCTGCCGCTCGGCATGCAGCTCGTGCACGGCACCCGCATCATCGTCGACAGCAACGCGCCGCTGCAGCAGCCCTATGTGATCTGCTTCCAGAACGGCTGCATGTCCGACTACGAGGCCACGCCCGAGCTCATCAACAACATGAAGAAAGGCCAGAATCTCGTTGTTCAGGCTATCAACGCCAACGGTGCGCCGCTGACCCTGCCGCTGCCGCTCGCCGGCGAATTCCAGAAGGCTTATGACGGTCCGCCGACCGATCCGAAGGTGTTCGAGGAAAACCAGAAGAAGCTTCAGGAAGAGCTGCAGAAGAAGGCCGAGGAGCAGCGCAAGAAGCTCGAGCAGGGCGGTGGCGCGCCGGGCGCGGCTCCGGCCGGCCAGAAGTAATCGGGAGCAAATCCCGGACGTGAAAAAGGCGCTCATTGCGAGCGCCTTTTTTGCTGGCCGACGATCGGCGACGATCAGTTCAGCGATGGATTGCGTGGGCGATAGCCGCCGGCCTTGTCCTTGACGAAGATTTCGGCGACCTGCGAATGCCGGACCGGCTCGCCGGAATCGTCCGGCAACAGATTCTGCTCCGAGACATAGGCGACGTATTCGGACTCCGCGTTCTCCGCGAGCAGGTGGTAGAACGGCTGGTCCTTGTGGGGCCGCACCTCCTCAGGGATAGACAGCCACCATTCCTCGGTGTTGTTGAATTCCGGATCGATGTCGAAGATCACCCCCCGGAACGAGAAGATCCGGTGGCGAACGACCTGTCCGATCTGGAATTTGGCGGTCCGCGCTTTAATCATCCCCCGTCGATAGACCAGGATTGTGGCCGATGCTAGTGCCCTTAGCCGGAATTAACCTTCGTTTCCGGGACGGATAGCCCCCAAGCCTTCAGACAAAACTTCAGCAATGGTCGATATCCTCAATCTGGCGCTGCCTTATTTCGGCTTGATCTTCGTCGGTTTCGCCTGCGGCAAGCTCAAGTCGATCCCGGAATCGGGGCTCGCCTGGATGAACTTCTTCCTGCTCTACGTGTCGCTGCCGGCGCTGCTGTTTGCGATCATGTCGAAGACGCCGTTTTCGGAATTGAATAACCCGCCGTTCCTGGTGGCGACGACTCTCTCGACGGTTGCGGCCTTCACGCTGGCGCTGGTGGTCGGCAAGCTCTTCGGACGGCTGACGCTGCGCGAGGCGACGCTCGCGGGCCTCTCCGGCGGCTATGGCAATATCGGCTATATGGGTCCAGGCCTCGCGCTCGCGGTGCTGGGGCCGAAGGCGGCCGCGCCGACCGCGCTGATCTTCTGCTGCGACAGCATCTTCCTGTTCACGATCGTGCCGTTCTTGATCGAGCTTTCCGACCGCGACCATCCCTCGCTCGTCCACGCGTTCGGCGTCGTGCTGAAGCAGATCGTGCTCAATCCGCTGATCATGTCAGCCTGCTTCGGCGCGGCGGTGGCCGCATTGCATATCGAGCTGCCGGTCGCGCTCGACCGCACCATCACCTTCCTGCAGAACGCGGCCGCGCCGACTGCGCTGTTCGTGCTGGGCCTGACCGTGGCGCTCCGTCCGTTCGATCGGGTGCCGTGGGAGGTGCCGGGCGTGATCGCGGTCAAGCTGCTGATCCATCCGCTCACGGCATTCGTCCTGATGCTGGCGTTCGGCCCGTTCGCACAGCCCTGGGCCGCCACCGCCGTGCTGATGGCCTCACTGCCGCCGGCGCTCAACGTGTTCGTCATCGCCCGGCAGAACGATGCCTGGATCGAGTCCGCCTCCGTCGCGGTGCTGCTTGGGACCTTCGCGTCGGTGGTCACGCTGACCAGCGTGATGTGGGCGATCCAGACGGGACGGCTGGCGTTTCCGTGATGATGATGAGATCGGCTTGATCTCTTCAGCGGGGCCGGTGCGCTCCCTCTCCCGCCTGCGGGAGAGGGTCGGGGAGAGGGCTCTCTCCGCGTCGGGATTGTCGAGAGTGCAGAGAAAATCCCGTCGCGGAGAGAGCCCCCACCCGGCGCTTCGCGCCGACCTCCCCCGCAAGCGGGAGAGATTGCACCGAGCCAGTGGTGAATTCGTCCAACCCAATGCGCTTCGAAACTACCTTCGCCAGGTCGGCGTCAGGCCTTCGCGCATCGCAAAGCGCCGCAGCGGGCCGATGGCGCCGAGGAGATGCATGCCGACCGCGCGGACGGACTGAAGCGGCAGGAAGTCGTTGAGCAAAGAGCGGTTTGCGATGTCGATAGCAAAGGTGCGGCTCAAGATGTCCGGCCGGCGGGCGCGGTCATAGCGCTTGAGCACGTCGTTCGCGCCGGGGTCCTGTCCCGCGGCGACGGCCTCGCCCGCGAGCCGGGCAATGTCCGCGGCATCGCGCAGGCCGAGATTGAGGCCCTGGGCACCGATCGGCGGCACCACATGGGCGGCTTCGCCGACCAGCGCGATGCGGTCGCGACCGAAGCATTTCGGACGCTCGATCGCGAGCGGGAACAGGTTGCGCCCCGGCTCGACCGTCATCCGTCCCAGGATCGAATGCGACTGCTTCTCGATCGCGGCCGACAGCTCCTCGTCGCTCAAGCCGCGCAGCCGTTCGACCTCCGCAGGCGCCGAGACCCAGACGATGCTGGAGCGGTCGCCGGGCAGGGGCACGAACACGCAAGGCCCGTGCGGCGTGTGGAACTCGGTCGAGACATTGCGATGCGGCCGGCTATGGCCGACGTTGAAGGTCAGCGCGGTCTGGTTCAGCTCGCGCCTGACCACCTCGATGCCGGCGGCCTCGCGGCACAGCGAGTGCCGGCCATCGGCGCCGACCACGAGGCGGGCCGAGAGAAACAGTCCGGACGTCGTGCGCAGTGCGACGTCGTCGGCTTCGATGACGGCGCTTTCGGCCTCGTCGTCGAAGCGGACGAGATTGGGCAGCTCGGCCGCGCGCGCTTCCAGCGCCAGCATCAGCGAGCGATTGTCGATGTTATAGCCGAACGCACCGAGGCCGATTTCGCGACAGGAGAAGCGCACCTCCGGCGCACGAAACAGCCGGCCGGTGTCGTCGACGAGGCGCATGACTTCCAGCGCAGCCGCCTTGTCCCTGCAGCGCGACCAGACGTCGAGCCTTTCCAAGAGATCGATGGAGGCGCCCAGCAATGCGGTGGTGCGATTGTCGGCATAGGGCACGCGGCGCGCCACCAGTGCGGTCCGGGCACCCGCCTGCGCGAGGGCGATCGCTGCGGCAAGGCCGGCAGGTCCGCCGCCGATCACGGCCGCGTCATGGAGTGTCGATGCGTCTGTCATGGAACGACATTTGACACGCCGGGCGGCAAATTCAAGTCCACCTATATTTCCCTGATATTGTGGCGAATTGTGCGATCGTGCGCCGCAATGGCGGATGTGCAAACCGGTCGCATTCTGATAGCAGAAGCCATGGACACGCAGCAGGATTCCCTGAAGCCGCGACCGGCGATCCGCGCCGCAGCCTTCTCGGTGCACATCTTCACCGCGTTCGGCGCGGCGCTCGCCCTCCTGGCGATGCTGGAGGCCGTGCGCGAGCACTGGGCCGCGATGTTTCAATGGCTCGGCGTCGCCCTGATCATCGATGCGATCGATGGGCCGATCGCGCGCCGGCTCGACGTCAAGAACGTGCAGCCCAACTGGTCGGGCGACGTGCTCGATCTCGTGGTCGATTTCGTCACCTATGTCTTCGTGCCGGCCTATGCGATAGTCGCCAGCGGCATGCTGCTGCCGGTCGCGGCTCCCTTGCTCGGCATTGCCATCATCGTCACCAGCGCGTTGTATTTCGCCGACCAGCGCATGAAGGCCGACGACAATCATTTCCGCGGCTTCCCGGCGCTGTGGAACGCGGCCGCGTTCTATCTGTTCCTGCTGCATTGGCCGCCGCTGTGGGCAACGCTGCTGGTCGCCGCGCTGGTCGTGCTGACTTTCGTGCCGTTCCATGTGCTGCACCCAGTCAGGGTCGTGCGGCTGCGCTGGCTCACGATGTCGCTGATCGCGATCTGGGCGGTGCTCGCCTTCTACACGCTGCAGATGGATTTCCGCGTCGGCACCGGGGTGACCGTCGTGCTCTGCGCCATCGCGCTCTGGATCAGCTTCAGCGACGCCTTGATACGATTGCTGCGATCCTTCGCATGACGCAGCTGCTCACCAACCCCGAACGCGATCCTTCCGCTTAATCGGTCCGGTCGGCGTCGAGTTGACAAGGCTGGCGCGATGGCTTTCGCTCAGCCGCAAGAAGAGGAGGTCAGGTGATGACGAAAGCCATCCGTGTGCACAAGGTCGGAGGCCCCGAAAGCCTGGTCTATGAGAGCGTCGACGTGCCGGCGCCCGGGCCCGGCGAGGTGCGCATCCGCCAGCACGCGGTCGGCCTCAACTTCATCGACGTCTATTACCGCACCGGCCTCTACAAGGCGCCGGGGCTGCCCTTCATCGCCGGCAACGAGGCCTCGGGCGAGGTCACAGCGGTCGGGCCAGGCGTCACGAATTTTCACCCCGGCGACCGCGTTGCGTATTACCACAATCTCGGCGCCTATACCGGCGAGCGCAACATCCCCTGGGAGAAGCTGGTCAAGCTGCCCGATCACATCACCTACGAGCAGGGCGCCGTGCTGATGTTGAAGGGGCTGACGGTCTGGTATCTGCTGCACAAGACCTTCAAGGTCGAGCCGCATCATCGCGTGCTGGTCCACGCCGCGGCCGGGGGCATCGGCCTGCTCGCCTGCCAATGGGCGAGGGCGCTCGGTGCGCATGTCATCGGCACCGTCGGCTCGCGCGAGAAGGCCGAGCTTGCGGAGGCCAATGGCTGCGACCACGTCATCCTCTACAACGAGGAGGATTTCGTTGCGCGCGTGAAGCAGATCAGCCGCAACGAGGGCTGCGACGTCGTCTATGACGGCGTCGGCAAGGCGACGTTCCCGGGCTCTTTATCCTGCCTGAAGCCGCGCGGCATGTTCGTCTCGTTCGGCAATGCCTCGGGCCCCGTGCCGCCGTTCGCGATCGCCGAGCTCAACAATCACGGCTCGCTGTTCGCGACGCGGCCGAAGCTCAACGATTACGTCGGCACGCGCAAGGAACTGCTCGAAGGTGCCGACACCCTGTTCGCCGCGGTGATCAACGGCAAGCTGCACGTGCCGATCAACCACGCCTACGCACTCAAGGACGCCGGCAAGGCGCATATCGATCTCGAAAGCCGCAAGACCACGGGGGCTTCGATCTTGAAGCCGTAGCCCTTTCGGCATCGGCGGTTTCGTGGGGTGGGCAAAGGCGCGGAGCGCCGTGCCCACCATCTTCATTGCGGTGAAAAATGGTGGGCACGCTTCGCTTTGCCCACCCTACAGCCCTATGCGACGCGTCTCGCCGCGCCGGCCTTGGTCAAGATCGCATCGAGACATTCGATCATGTCGGCGATCTCGGTCCTCGTGACGTTCAGCGCCGGCATGAAGCGCAAGGTGTCGACCTGAGGGGCGTTCAGCAGCACGCCGGCCTCGAACGCCTGCGCGACGATGCCTGGTGCGATCGGCAGCTTGAGATCGAGCGCGAGCAACAGGCCGCGTCCGCGCACACCGCCGAGGCCATGCCGGGCCGCGACCTTCTGCAGCTCGCTTTCGAGCAGGAGACCGGTCTCGGTGACCGCCTTCAGGAAGTCGGGCTTCTTGACTTCCTCAAGCACGGCAAGGCCCGCCGCGCACATGATCGGGTTGCCGTTGAACGTGCCGCCCTGGTCACCGTGCTCGAAGCATGACGCGCGTTCGGTCGCGAGCAGGGCTGCGAGCGGCACGCCGCCGCCGATGCCCTTGCCGAGCGTCATGATGTCGGGCGCGATGCCTGTATGCTCATAATGGAACAGCTTTCCGGTCCGGCCCATGCCGGTCTGGATCTCATCGAAAATGAGCAAGAGGCCGTGCGCTTCGGTCAGCGCGCGCAACTGCTGCAGAAACTGATCGGTCGCAGGCCACACGCCGGATTCACCCTGGATCGGCTCGAGCATCACGGCGATCGTGTTGGCGTTGATCAGCTTTTCCACCGAGGCGATGTCGTTCAGCTTGGCCTTCTTGAAGCCCGCGACCTTCGGCTCGAACAGCGGCTCGAACGCCTTCTTGCCCGAAGCCGACATCGTCGCCAGCGTCCTTCCGTGGAAGCCGCCTTCGAAGCTGATGATCTCGAACGCGCCGCCTTTGTACAGGCTGCCATATTTGCGTGCGAGCTTGATCGCACCTTCGTTGGCTTCCGCACCCGAATTGGCAAAGAATACCTGGTCGAACGCACTGTTCTCGACCAGCGCCTGCGCAAGCTTGAGGCTCGGCTCGTTGTAGAAGGCCGGGCTCGGCGTCAAGAGCCGCTTGGCTTGAGCTGCGAGCGCGTCGGCGATCGCGGGCGGGGAGTGGCCGAGGCAATTCACGGCCCAGCCCTGCACGAAATCGAGATAGCGCTTGCGGCTGTCGTCCCAGAGGTAGGAGCCGGCGCCGCGGACGAACACGGCCTTGGGCCGTGCGGTGATGTCCATCAGCGCGTCATACGGATGCGTGGTCATGTCGTACTCCTCTGGAGGCGGGTGGAAAAAGGGCGCAAAAAGCAGAAAGGCCGCACCTTGCGGGTGCGGCCTTTCTCGAAAACTTCAGCTGAATTCAGTGGTTCAGCGGCGTCTTCGGACATGGCGCACCCTCTCGTCGTCGCGGGAGCGACGGCGGAGCATTTCGGTGCGCTGGTTGGTCCGGGCGTTGATCATGGGGCGCGTCCGTACAGCCGAATGGCAGGACTTGTCAAGCAGGCGTTTTGCGAGATGCTCGCCGAACGTGCATCGGTCAGGTCGGGTGCGCGGCTTCCTCGGCCTCTTCACAGCCCCAATCCGCGTCCGCGATCGCGGTGTCGATCAGCTCGCCGCGCAGCAGCTTGAGCGGCGAATTCCAGTACAGCGCGATGTTGTGAAAGGGGTCGGTCAGCACCTTGAACACCCAGACGAGGCCGGTCATGACGCCGCGGGTGACGAACAGCTGCAGCATGCGCGCAAGTCCGCAGCCGATGCCGATGGCGAGCCAGAGCGCGCCGACATGCCGAATGAAGTCGAGGCGGGAGGCCGGCGCCTCTAACAATCCGAACAGCGTTGAAAACGCGGGCAGAGTTAGGCCGAGTCCGTGACCCCTGCGTGAATGCATTATAGTGTCACGTTGCGGTGCGCTAGCAGTCTCGCGGTGGCGCGTCCTGCAGCAACCATCCGGGCACTGGCGCGTTTGTGATCACGGGACGCGATTTGGTTCGAACCGGATTCGCGGCGGTTCAGACCAAGCAAGACGGGACCAATCAGACCAGTTTTCAGCCTTGTCCGACACGCCTTACCCAATCGATCTCGACAGCATTCGCGGCGCGTTTCCGCCTGGCATCGAGGCGCCGCCGCTGCTGGTCGATTTCGCCGGCTGGCTCGAGGGGCGCCCCTGGGGCAGCGTTGGCCGGTTCTCGCTGCAGGGCCAATTCTCGGACTCCGCGCCGATCGTCGACGGCAGTCCCTTGCGCGACCGGTTCTCGCTGTTCATGCGGCTGCCGGATGGCTCGGCCGTCGGCGGCTGGTATGGCGCCGGCCTCGACCGCGACAATCCGCCGATCGTCGGCCTGGGCTCCGAAGGCGACTATGAGCTGCTGGCGCCGAGCTTCGACGCGCTGCTGACGAGGCTGACGTCGCAGCAATTCGACAGGGCCTGGAGCGACCTGAAGCCGCATGACGAGATCGAGCCTCAGACCGGCGAACTCGCGCAATGGCTCGCTGCACAGCCCGTTGCCGACAAGGCGACGTGTGACGACGGGGCCCCGGAGCTGCCTGATTTCCGCGGCTTCATGGAAAAATGGAGCCGGGACCGCGAGGACTATTGGGCCAACCATCGCATGATGGCCGAACTGGGCTGGCGGCTGGCCGCCCATCTGCCCAAGGGCAAGAATGCCTGGGAAAATACTCGTTTCGAGGTCGCGATCGTCGGCAAGCAATACCAGGCGCGAATTCTCAAGCACGGACCGCAGCCGTTCGAGGAAGCCGCTTCGATCGAATCCCTGCTGCGCGATCTGCGCGAACAGATGTGGAAGGCTCAGCCTGAGCTCGGGTTATGGTATGCGATGAGGTTCGGACTCTACGCCGATGGTCGCGTCATGCCGAACTTCGAATACGACGTGCGCCCGACCATCGACGGCGAACCGGCATTGCTCTCCGAGGCCAAAGCCGATCTCGCCCGCGCACCAAGGCCGGAGCGCTGGGTGCCGAAATGGCTGGTTTGACACCGCATCGTCATTGCGAGCGCAGCGAAGCAATCCAGAGTGTCTCCGCGGTGGGATTCCTGGATTGCTTCGCTGCGCTCGCAATGACGGAGAGCGTCAGAACCCCGCGACGCTGCCGTGCAGATCGTATGCGTCGGCGCGCTCGATCTTAGCGGTGACGATCTCGCCGACGCGCAGGGGGCGGCGGCTGGAGAGATAGACGGCACCGTCAATCTCGGGCGCATCGGCCTTGGAGCGGCCCTTGGCAACGGTCGGGCCGACCTCGTCGATGATGATCTGCTGGCGCGTGCCGATCTTGCGCTTCAGCCTGCGCGCAGAGATCTTCTGCTGGCGGGCCATCAGCGCGTTGTAGCGCTCCTGCTTGACCTCTTCCGGCACGGGGTTCTCGATCGCGTTCGAGCTGGCGCCGGCGACCGGCTCGTATTTGAAGCAGCCGACGCGGTCGATCTCGGCCTCGTCGAGCCAGTCGAGCAGATAGGTGAAATCGGCATCTGTCTCGCCGGGGAAGCCGACGATGAAGGTCGAGCGCAAGGCGAGATCGGGACATTCCTCGCGCCAGCGCTTGATCCGTGCCAGCGTCTTGTCCTGTGCCGCCGGGCGCTTCATCGCCTTCAGCACTTCGGGGCTCGCGTGCTGGAACGGGATGTCGAGATAGGGCAGCACCTTGCCCTCGTTCATCAGCGCGATGACCTCGTCGACATGCGGATAGGGGTAGACATATTGCAGCCGCACCCAGGCGCCCAACTCGCCGAGCTCGCGCGCGAGGTCGAGGAATTTCGCGCGGACCTGGCGGTCCTTCCATGGGCTCTCGGCATATTTCAGATCGACGCCGTAGGCCGAGGTGTCCTGCGAGATCACCAGCAGCTCCTTGACGCCGGCGCCGACCAGGCGTTCGGCCTCGCGCAGCACATCATTGGCCGGGCGCGAGACGAGGTCGCCGCGCAGCTTCGGAATGATGCAGAAGGTGCAGCGGTTGTTGCAGCCCTCGGAGATCTTCAAATAGGCGTAGTGGCGCGGCGTCAGCTTGATGCCCTGCGGCGGCACCAGGTCGAGATGCGGATTGTGCGCCGGCGGCAGCGCGCGGTGCACGGCGTCGAGCACGCTCTCATATTGCTGCGGGCCGGTGATGGAGAGCACGCCGGGATAGGCCTGCTCTATCGCTTCCGGTTCCGCGCCCATGCAACCTGTCACGATCACCTTGCCGTTCTCGGCCATGGCCTCGCCGATCGCCGACAGCGATTCCTGCTTGGCGCTGTCGAGGAAGCCGCAGGTGTTGACGATGACGATGTCCGCCCCGTCATGCTTGCGGGCGAGCTCGTAGCCCTCCGCGCGCAGGCGCGTGATGATGCGCTCGGAATCCACCAATGCCTTGGGACACCCGAGCGACACGAAGCTGACCTTGGGCGCAGCCGTCTGATCCATATCTGATCTGCCTGATTGACCGGCCTGAGCTAGTCCCAATTGCCCATAATTACAACCCTTTGCAGGGCGATCCGGCGTGCTATGGATGAATCACCTGTCGTGAGTGAGCCATGAGCGCCGAACAGTCGCCCAAAATCGTGATCGTCGACGAAAGCCCTGTCAGGGCCGCGATCCTGGAGGAGGGGTTGCGGGAGGCCGGGTTCACCCAGGTCGTCCATATCCGCGAGATGCAGAGCCTACTCGCCCGTATTTATGCGGTGGACCCCGACATCATCCTGATCGATCTGGAAAACCCCAGCCGCGACGTGCTGGAGGCGATGTTCCAGGTCAGCCGCGCCGTGAAGCGGCCGATCGCCATGTTCGTCGACCAGAGCGATTCAGCCTCGATCCAGGCCTCGGTCGAGGCGGGGGTGTCGGCCTATATCGTGGACGGGCTGAAGAAGGAACGCATCAAGCCGATTCTCGACCTCTGCGTGTCCCGCTTCAACGCCTTCGCCAAGCTCCAGGAAGAGCTGGAGCGCACCAAGTCGCAGCTCGAGGACCGCAAGGTCATCGAACGCGCCAAGGGCATCCTGATGAAGGTGAAGGGCCTGACCGAGGACGAGGCCTATGTGCTGCTGCGCTCCACCGCGATGCGCGAGAAGAAGAAAATCGGCGAGATCGCGCAGTCGATCATCACCGCGTCGGAGATGCTGAAATGACCATCCCCCTCCGCATCGGGTTCATTCCGCTGGTCGATGCCGCCGCGCTGATCGTCGCGGTCGACAAGGGCTTTGCCTCCGCTGAGGGGCTCGAGGTCGAGCTGGTGCGCGAGGTCTCCTGGTCCAATGTCCGCGACAAGCTCAATATCGGCCTGTTCGACGCGGCGCATCTGCTCGCGCCCGTGGCGATCGCGTCCTCGCTCGGGCTCGGTCACGTCAAGGTGCCGATCGCCGCGCCCTTCAACCTCGGCATCAACGGCAATGCCATCACGGTGTCGCCGGCGCTCCATGCCGCGCTGATGGAGGAGATCGACGGCGATCGCTTCGACCCGATGGCGACGGCGAAAGCGCTGGCGAAGGTGGTTGCCAAGCGCCGCCAGGCGGGGGCCGAGCCGCTCACCTTCGGCATGACCTTCCCGTTCTCCACCCACAATTATCAATTGCGGTTCTGGATGGCGGCGGCGGGCGTCGATCCCGACGAGGACGTGCGCCTCGTGGTGCTGCCGCCGCCCTATATGGTCGACAGTCTCAAGAACGGCCATGTCGATGCGTTCTGCGTCGGCGCGCCCTGGAACTCGGTCGCGGTCGATCTCGGCATCGGCCACATCCTGCATTTCGTCGCCGACATCCTGGTCCGTGCAGCGGAGAAGGTGCTGGCGATCCGCCAGACCTGGGCCGACAAGAACCCTGATGTGGTCGCAGCCCTGGTGCGGGCAGCCGTGAAGGCCGCCGAGTTCATCGAGCATCCCGAGAACCGGACCGAGGCGGCGCAGATCCTGGCGCAACCCGAACGGATCGGTGTCGACGCCGAGGTCATCCAACGCACCCTCACGGGGCGCCTGAAGATCTCGCCCGATGGCACTTTGCGCGAAAGCGGCCGCTACCTGCTGATCGGACGCGAAGGGGCAGGGCGGCCCGATCCGGTCCAGGCCGCCTGGCTCTATGCGCAGATGGTGCGCTGGGGCCAGACGGCGCTCACCCCTGATGGCGTCAAGACGGCGATGGCGGTGTTCAGGCCCGATCTTTATGACGCGGCCCTCGGCAACAGGGCGCCGCTTGAGGCGCCTGCGGCGTTCGGCGCCTTTGCCGGCCCCGCCTTCGACCCGGCCGATATCCCCGGACATCTCGAGGCCTTCGAGGTCGGGCGCTGGAAGGCCTGAGTCGAGGTTGCGTTGTTTTTGAGCATGTCGGGCGGTTGGCTAATGTTTCAGCTGACTGCTCGAATTTCGGGAGTGTTCCCGGGTCGCGATCCTTTGGCTTTCGTTATAACTATTTGAAAATTCATGATTTTCGATTTTCGTCAAGCTGGCACGCAATTTGAATATTGCACTGCGGCCAGCTTGTCATAGGTGCCTGCTGAGCCAAGTCCCGCAGCAACGAAGCTGATCGGACCATGAGTGACGAAGCCGGCTCCTGAGCCAGCCTTCAGTTCCTCGCGGGTCGCGCAATCCGTCGAAGCCACCGAAGGTGGCCGCAGGAGCTTCGTTACCGACCATGAAAATCGATACGCTCTCAGTCGACTTTACCGACGAGCAAAAACGCTATCTCGAAGGCTTCACGACCGGCCTGCAGATCAGCCGCGTCGGCCGCGGCCTTGGTGGCGGCGGCAAGGCAAATGCCGAGCCTGTCGGTCCCGATGCCGCGCACATCAAGGCACAGGACAAGGTGATCGCGTCGGGCAAAAAGCTCGCCGATCAGGAGAAGTTCAAGCGCGACGAGCATCCCTTCGATGCCTATCCGCGGCTTCGCCAGCAGGCGCTCGACAACACCCCGCCGAGCCCGGCGGACAATTTCCGCTGGCGCTATTACGGCATCTTCTATGTCGCGCCGACGCAGGACTCCTACATGTGCCGCCTGCGCATTCCGAACGGCATCATGAAGCATTGGCAGCTGTCGGGCTTGGCCGATCTCGCCGACGAGCTCTGCGGCCCCTACAGCCACGTCACCACGCGCGCCAATCTCCAGCTGCGCGAGATTCCGCCCAAGCACGCGATCAGAATGATCGAGGGCATCCAGGAGCTCGGCCTGTGCTCGCGCGGCTCCGGCGCCGACAACATCCGCAACGTGACGGGGACGCCGACCGCAGGCATCGATCCGCAGGAAATCATCGACACGCGACCCTATGCCCGCGAATGGCACTACCACATCCTCAACGACCGCTCGCTCTACGGTCTGCCGCGCAAGTTCAACGTCGCCTTCGACGGCGCCGGCAGGATCGCGGTGCTGGAAGAGACCAACGACATCGCCTTCACGGCCTATGAAGTGAAGGACGGCTTCGGCGTCGAGCCGGGCGTCTGGTTCCGGCTCGGCCTCGGCGGCATCACCGGCCACAAGGACTTCGCGAAATATTCCGGCATCATCGTCAGGCCGGAGCAGGCGACCGCTGTTGCCGACGCCATCGTGCGCGTGTTCATCGAGCATGGCGACCGCACCAACCGCAACAAGGCACGGCTGAAATACGTGCTCGACGCGATGGGCCACGACGGCTTTCTCAAGCTGGTCGAGGAGCGCTTGAAGACGCCGTTCACGCGCGTGCCGGAAGAGGCGTTTCTCCCGCGCCCCGCGGCGGATCGCATGGCCCATATCGGCGTGCACAAGCAGAAGCAGGACGGCCTCAACTGGATTGGGGTGTCGCTGACGCTCGGCAAGCTCACCTCCGATCAGATGCGGGGCCTCGCCAAGGTCGCGCAGGATCTCGGTGACGGCGAGATCCGCCTCACCGTCTGGCAGAACCTTTTGATATCAGGCGTGCGCGATGAGAATGTCGAGCTCGCCATTGCCGCGATCAAGCAGATCGGGCTTGCGGTCGAGGCCTCGCATATCCGCGCCGGCCTGATCGCGTGCACCGGCAATGCCGGCTGCCGTTTCGCGGCGTCCAACACCAAGCGCAATGCCGCCGAGATCGGCGACTGGTGCGAACCGCGCGTCGCCATGGACAAGCCCGTCAATATCCATCTGACCGGATGCCATCATTCCTGCGCGCAGCATTACATCAGCGACATCGGCCTGATCGGCGCACGCGTGCCCGTGAACGAGGAGGACACGGTCGAGGGCTATCACCTCTTCACCGGCGGCGGGTTCGGTCCCGATGCCGATGTCGGGCAGGAGGTCTATCACGACCTCAAGGCCGAGGACGCACCGAAGACGGTCGAGGCGCTGCTCAAGGCCTATCTCGCCCACCGCGCCTCGCCCGATGAAACCTTCCTCTCCTTTGCGCGCCGCCACGACGGCGAAACGCTGCGCAAGCTTGCCGATGCACAGGTGTCCGCATGAACCAGATCACGCCTCCGCCGAAACTCGACATCATTCCGGCCAGCGCGCCGTTCTCCGACGCGCAGCGCTCCTGGCTGAACGGCTTCTTTGCCGGACTGCTCTCGCCCGACGTCGCAACGCCGTTGTCGGCGGAGCAGGGCGCCGCGGTCATGCCGGCTGGCGACGGCGACGATGGCGAAGCGCCGTGGCACGACCAGACCATGCCGATCGCCGAGCGGATGAAGCTTGCCGAAGGCCGTCCCCTGCGCCGCAAGATGATGGCGGCGATGGCACAGCAGGATTGCGGCCAGTGCGGCTACAATTGCCACGATTATTCGGAGGCGATCGCAAGCCGCAGCGAAGCGCGGCTCAATCTGTGCGTCCCCGGCGGCAAGGAAACCGCGCGGATGCTGAAGTCGCTGTACGAGGAACTCGACAAGGCGCCCGCGGCCAAGATCACCGACAAGGCCGCCGGCAACGCCGATACTCCGGCGCCGGCCGTGACCGTGACGATCGCCGAGCCCGGTCGCTCGCGCGACAATCCGATCGAGGCGACGTTCCTGTCGCGCCGTCTTCTCAACAAGGGCAAGTCGGAGAAGGAGACCTATCATATCGAGTTCGATCTCTCCGAGAGCAAGCTCGACTATGTGGTTGGTGATTCCTTCGGTGTGTTCCCGCGCAACGACGTCGGCCTCGTCGACCAGATCATCGCGCTGCTCGGCGCCTCCCACACCACCAAGGTCAACGGCAAGACGCTGCGCGAGGCGCTGATCGACGACGTCTCGCTGTCACCGGCACCCGACACGCTGTTCGAGCTGATCTCCTTCATCACCGGTGGCGCGGCGCGCGAGAAGGCGCGGGCGCTGGCGCAGGGCGAAGATCCCGATGGCGATGCCGCGACGCTCGACGTGATGGCGGCGCTGCAGAAGTTTTCCGGCATGCGGCCGCATCCCGAGGCCTTCGTCGAGGCGCTGGAGCCGCTGCAGCCGCGGCTCTACTCGATCTCATCCTCGCACAATGCGACGCCGGGCAAGCTGTCATTGACGGTGGACTCGGTGCGCTACGTCATCGGCAAGCGCAAGCGGCTCGGCGTCGCCTCAACCTTCCTCGGCGAGCGGATCAAGGAGGGCGAGAAGCTCAAGGTCTATGTACAGAAGGCGCACAATTTCGGCCTACCGCAGGACCCGAAGACGCCGATCATCATGGTCGGTCCCGGCACCGGCATCGCGCCGTTCCGCGCCTTCCTGTTCGACCGCAAGGCGACCGGCGCGCCCGGCAAGAACTGGCTGTTCTTCGGTCATCAGCGCAGCGATTGCGACTTCTTCTATCAGGACGAGCTCAACGCCATGAAGACCTCCGGGCTGCTGACGCGCTTGTCGCTGGCCTGGTCGCGCGACGGCGAGAAGAAGTTCTACGTGCAGGACCGCATGCGCGAGGTCGGTCGCGAATTGTGGACCTGGCTCGCCGACGGCGCCCATCTCTACATCTGCGGCGATGCCAAGCGCATGGCCAAGGATGTCGAGCGCGCGCTGGTCGACATCGTCGCCCAGTTCGGGGCACGTTCGACCGATGAGGCCGTTAGCTTTGTCGCCGAGCTCAAGAAGACCGGCCGCTTCCAGGCTGACGTGTACTAAGCGGTCGGGGACGTCGGATGACTCGCCCTTCGGTGTGGGGGCGTCATCCGATTGTCATCCGTTCCGGTTCCAGCTGGCTCGGACTTTAACGAATAAGATTCTCGGAACCCACCCGTGAAGAGAATTTTGCGTCTGCGATGTGGGGCCTTCGGAGAACCCTCATCGCTATTTCCGCCACCGTCTTGCCTCCCGCCCGGGTTGATCCTTCATACTCCCGCAAATGGGGCGTTGGAGATCGACCATGCGCGAACTATCGGCGGAAGCCAGGCTGCACTTCTACGCGCGCTCGCTCTCGCGTCGGACCGGGGCGAGCATGCACCACGTTGCGATGTACAGCGCGTTTGCGGTGATCGCGGCGATCGTGTTCGGAACGCTCTCGGTGCATCCGTTCTAGCATCTTGCTCGGTCTCGTAGGGTGGGCAAAGCGAAGCGTGCCCACCGCCTGTCTCAATCATGCAGAGATCGTGGGCACGGCGCTATGCGCCTTTGCCCACCCTACTGGACAGTAGCAGAAGAGGTGGATTACGCTTCGCTAATCCACCCTACGACACCGAGCCTGCTCACGCTCCGCGCTTGAACGGCGCGACCTCAATTCCCGCAGCCTTGAGCGCCTGCCGCACGCCGCGCGCGATCTCGACCGCGCCCGGCGTATCGCCGTGGATGCAGACCGTGTCCGTGCGCATCTTGATGACCTTGCCTGTGACCGACACCACCGCGCCGTCCTGCACCATGCGCACCACGCGCTCGGCGATCGCCTTGGCATCGTGCAGCACCGCGCCCGGCTTCTTGCGCGAGACGAGGTTGCCGTCGTCCTCATAGGCGCGGTCGGCGAACACCTCGTGCACCATCGGCAGGTTGGCCTCTTCGCCGGCCTTCACCAGTTTCGAATTGGCGAGCACCACGAAAATCAGGTTGGGATCCACCGCCTTGATGCCGGCGGCGATCGCCTTCGCCGTCATGTCGTCCTCGCAGGCGACGTTGGAGAGCGCGCCGTGCGCCTTCACATGAGTGACCTTGTGGCCGGCCGCGGTCGCGATCGCCTGCAGCGCGCCGATCTGGTAGGCGACGAGGTTCTCGATCTCGGAGGCCTTGAGCCCTGCGATCGGATGCCGGCCGAAGCCGTGCAGGTCGCGATAGCCGGGATGCGCGCCGACCGAGACGCCGCGCGCCTTCGCAAGCTCCACCGTCCGGCGCATGATGTCGGGGTCGCCGGCATGGAAGCCGCAGGCGACGTTGACCGAGCTTGCGAGCTCGATCATGGCGGCATCGTTGCCCATCTCCCATGCGCCAAAACCTTCGCCGAGGTCGCAATTCAGATCGACTGTCTTCATGGGGTGCTCTCCGCCTTTGGTCTTGTTGTCGCTTACGGCTCCGCCGTGACCTGCCACGTCCCGGCATCGACCGCACTGACCGCGTAGCCCGCCACGTTAGCATCGCTGAGCGCCTCGATGTTGAGCGCGACGATATCGGAGGAGCGCAGGCGATCGGGCAGGCTGCGGATCGCTTGCGCGAACTTGCGCGCCTCGTCCTGGGCTTCGGCCATGCTGACAGCCTTGAAGCGGAAAGCGGTTCCGGCCGAGGTCTGGGCGAGGCGGCCGATATCGGCCGTGATCACGGTTGCGATCTTCGGATAGCCGCCGGAGGTGCCGCGATCCATCATCAGCGCGATCGGCGCGCCGTTGCCGGGCACCTGGATGCTGCCGTTGACGGTGCCGTCGGAGACGATGTTGTGGCCGTGCAGATGCTTGATCGCGGGGCCCTCGAGGCGGTAGCCCATGCGGTCCGAGGTCGCCGAGATCTTCCACTCGCTATCCAGGAACAGCGCCTTGTTGGCGTCGTCGAACTCGTCGTCCTGAGGCCCTAACAGCACGCGGATCGGACCTGTCGCCGGCTTCGGCAGCTCGATGCGCAGCTCCTCGGCACCGCTGGCGGCATCGACCGTAAATTCGTCGCCGGCCTGGAGTGGGCGCGGATAGGGGCTGCCGAGGCCGGCGCGGGCGTTCACGGCGAGGCTGCCGAACACCTTCTCGCCCTTGATGGCGCCTTCGATCGCGAGATAGGTGAAAGCGCCGCCGCGGGCAAAGCCGAGCGTCAGCGTCTGGCCGTCCTTCAGCGTCACCGAGCTGTCCATCGCGACCGGGCTGCCGGCGACGTCCGCGTTGCGCGGCGCGCCTGATATCGCCAAGCGCACGGCGCCGTCGCGGGCGGTGAAGGAGGCGCCGAACGGGCCAATCTCGACGGCGGCCGCGAACGGCTCGTTACCGACCAATGTGTTCGCCGCCGCAAGCGATAGCCGGTCCATCGCTCCGCTCACGGTCAAGCCGTAGCGCTGGGCGCCATAGCGGCCGCCGTCCTGGACCGAGCTGGCAGGGCCGATGCTGGCAACGACGAGCCGGCTCATGCATCCACCTGCTCGGCGACGATCTCGCCGGCTTCCGCGGCGCGGTCCATGTCCTCGAACGTCTTGTGGTCGATGGCGTAGAACGTGACGCGATCACCGGGCTCGGTGAGGAAGGTCGGATCACGGTGGAGCTGATAGGTTCGCACCGGGGTGCGGCCGAGCAGGTGCCAGCCGCTCGGGGCGGCCAGGCACTGGATGCCGGCCTGGACGCCGCCGATCGAGATCGTGCCGGCCGGCGTCAGCAGCCGCGGTGATTGCCGTCGCGACAGGTGCAGGAATTTGTCGAGGCCGCTGAGATAGGACCAGCCCGGTGTGAAGCCGATCATGGCAACCTTATAGTCGCCGCCCGAATGCCTGATGACGATGTCATCCGGCGTGGTGCCCAGCGTCTTGGCGACGTCCTCGAGGTCGATGCCGTGCTCGCCGCCATAGGCGACCGGAATGCGCCAGCGGCGCGCTTTGGTGACCGGCGGCAGCGGCCGGGTGGCGATGGGGAGGATCTTTTCGCCCAGCGCATCGAAGCCGATCTTGCCGGGATCGTAATGGACCAGCAGCGAGCGATAGGTCGGCACTGTCTCGGTGATGCCGTCGATGGGCGCCGCGGTGAGTGCCTTGTCGAGCGCCAGCACGCGCTGGTTGGCATCGTCGTCGATGGTGCGGCTGAACTCGACCGTGACGGCACTATCGCCACTGGGCAGAAGGCGGGGCGGGGGAAGCGTCGCGGCCATTGAGCTGTCAGAGCGCTGTCGTAATCGGTCTTCTCGGGAACGCGGGCTCGACCTTGAGTTCCGCTTGTCCCTGCTTCGCGTAAATGCGCCCGCAAGTCCAATAAATTAATGCACGGGGAAGCGATAAAGCCTTGTTATCGCATCGCATAACGGCGCTGCGGCCCTGCGTAATTGCTAGCCTCTTGGCCCTTGACGCAAGGGCTGCGGCTCGCAAGATGCGCGCGTTCTTTCCCGCACCTTGGAGCTCGTTCTCGTCCATGTCGCTGTCCCCCGAAGCCCGCAAGACCCTCGCCGGCATCACCACCGCCACCATCACCACGGTCCTGCTGAAGAAGGGCCTGCGCAATGTGTGGATGCGCGGCGCGCGTCCGCTGCGCCCCGGTTTGCCGCGGCTGGTGGGACCGGCCTTCACGCTGCGCTTCGTGCCGGCGCGCGAGGATCTGGCGACGCCGGAATCCTGGTCGTCACCGATCTCGACCCGCACCGCCATCGAGGCGATGCCGGAGGGCTGCATCGCCGTGGTCGACGCCATGGGCATCACCGATGCCGGAATCTTCGGCGACATCCTTTGTGCGCGCATGGTCAAGCGCGGCGTCACCGCGCTCGTCACCGACGGCGTGGTGCGTGACGTCGAGGGCGTGCTCGGCACCGATTTGCCGGTGTGGTGCGACGGCTATGCCGCGCCGCCGTCGGTTGCGGGCCTCACCTTCGTCGGCTGGGGCGAGCCGATCGGCTGCGGCGGCGTTGCCGTTTTCCCGAATGACATCGTGGTCGCCGACCAGGACGGCTGCGTTCTGATCCCACAGGCGATGCTCGACCACGTCCTTAATGAGGGCGTCGAGCAGGAGCGGATGGAAGCCTGGATCGTGAACGAGGTGAACAATGGCGCGGTGCTGCCGGGCCTCTATCCCATGAACGCCGAAACCAAGGCGCGCTACGCCGCCAGCAAGAAGTAACGGATAAGGAACGAGGACCCTCATGGACATCACGCTCGCCGGCACCCGGCCGACCCGCCGCGCGCCGAAGGAACACTTCACCGGTACCGTGTGGCAGGACCCCATCAACATGGCCCCGGCACCTGCACGGCTGAACGTCTCGCGCGTCGCATTCGAGCCGGGCGCGCGCACCCACTGGCATCATCATCCGCTCGGCCAGACGCTCTACGTGATCTCCGGCGTTGGCCGCGTCCAGACCAAGGGCGGCCCGGTCCAGGAAATCCGTCCCGGCGACACCGTCTGGATTCCGCCGGGTGAAGTGCACTGGCACGGCGCCTCGCCAACCAACGGCATGTGCCACATCGCCATGCAGGAAGCGCTCGACGGCGTCTATTCGACCTGGCTGGAGCCGGTCACCGACGCGGAGTATGGAGCGGCGGTCGGCTAGCTGACGTGCCCCGGAAGCAATACAGCGCGGAGCGGTGCGTTGCTGATCCGGGGCTCGAAACCTGCTGGTTGAGAATTAATTCTGCAATCTCCCGCGCCGGGAGTTCAGGACAAAGCGCGCTCGTGACTCTGGGCGGGCAACGAGCGCATTCGCCTCAATTGATTCTCGATGCGGCGATCGTCGTTGGCTGGATACCGAGCTTCGGTGCGATCTGGTTGGCTATTTGTGCGCCTAGCCAAACGCCACCAGTACGTCCGAGTCTGTCGGGTGTTGGAATTCCAAACTCGTCATCGGTATCTGCCGCGTTGCGTCTGGTGATACCGTCAAATTGCCAGTGAACGCCGAGATAGACGCGACTGACCGAGTTTGCGGCAATTGCCTGCCACAGGCTATCGTAACTCAGGGTGACGTGATCGCGAGGCAGCATGGTTCGGGGGTCGGTGTTCCGGCCATTGAATTCGTCCGAAACGAAGTCCAGCCTGAATTTGTCGATGCCATTGGGATGGAACGAGGTGACGCCTTTTTCGACGAGGAACAGTCGCAACAGCTGAAAAGCGGCCGCACCAAAGCGTGGCGGCCACGTTCAGGAGAGGAGAACCCCCAGAGGCGTGCGCATGGGCATCGTTGAGCGCACCCAATGCCATGCCAAGGGCACGCGCGCTCAAGAAGGGGCCTCTTTGATCGCCGGGACTGAGCGTCTGGGTGTGATCTCGACGAATACACTCAATCGCCATGTCGACCCAATATCGGAGTTTCGCTGAAGTGGCTGTCATCGCAATTGCTCCTTGCTGCCGCCGAGGCGGCTTGCCAATTTGACGAAATAGCAAGACATCAAATGCTTGTTGCAGAAACGGCGCGACGCTGGTGAGGTCCAGTGCGGCGGAGCTCTACTCGTCTTGCCAGTTATCTACCTTTGAGGAGTGGTCGAGAATGGATGTGATTTAGGTTACAGGTTTCGCCGGGAATCAGAGCGAAGGGTCGCTTCACGAGTTTTGCAGCGAGACTCACGGCGGTGTGATCCAATTGAATCAAGAACGTTCTCGGTCGCGCGAACCGAAGGTTGTGAAGCTAGAATGGGCGCAAAGCGCAGCAGCGCATGCCTGAGTGGAAACACAACCTTTATTCGCTATTTATTCGCTCTTGGCGGTGCTGCTACATCTTCTCCGCCGTCCACGTTCCCGTGCACATCGCGCCGCGCCAGGTGCCCGAGCCGGACGCACCGCTGAGCCGGCCGAAGCCGACGGCACGCTTGATGCCGGTGCTTAAGGTGACGTTGACGTTGCCAGCCTCGGCGACGCGGCCCGACGCCGTCACTGCGGCGCTGCTCGAGGCGATCTGACCGTTGTTGATCCCGATCGCGACGGTCGCGCCGTTGCCGCAAGCCTGGCTCGAAGAAGCAATGCGGACATTCCATGCGCCGTCGAAAGTGCTTGTCGCAGCATCAGCCTGCGTGAGCGGCAAGCCGATGGCGAGAATGGTGGCGAAAAGTCCTCTGCGAACGCCGTTCATGGCACGCCCCTGTGGTTGACCATGCAGGGGATCCTGGCACGCTTCGCGGAACCGGAGATGTGAGGGCTGTCACGCCAAGTTCGACCTGTGAGACGGCGCACGCATCTTCTGCCGCCATTTCCGGGGCGGCTCGTAGAGCCGAACTATGGTGCGCAATTGCGCCCTGAGACGCTCGAGATCCCGGGTTCACGCTTCGCGTGCCCCGGAATGTCTCGGTACTGGAAAGTTCGGGAGGCTCAGTTCACCCGCGTCCAGGTCTGGCCGCCGCAGAACATGCCGCCGAAGGCGCAGCCCTGCACACGCAGCCGGTCAGTGCCCTTCATGGCGATCGTCGAATCGTAGGTCGAGCCCGAGTTGGGGTCGAGGATGCGGCCCGACCATTTCTGGTCCTTGCCCGGCTTCATGTTGATCAGCACCTGCTCGCCGTTCTGGTTCGACTTGCTGTCGACCGAATAGCCGCAGAGGTTGGTGCCGCATTGCTCGATGCGGACCTTGCCTTCCTTCTCCTCGGTGAGCCAGACGCCGACCGGCGAATTGAGATCACGCGTGGGCGCAGCCGTCGGAGCAGGAGGCGCGACGGCCGTCTGAACGGGAGCGGGAGCAGGCGCCGGGGCAGGTGGCGGAGGTGGCGCCGGCGGGGCGGCAGCCACGGCCGGGGCGGGCGGCGGTGCCACGGCCGGCACGGCTTGCTGCTCGACCGGAGCAGGGGCCGGAGGCGGTGCAGGCGGCGGCGCAACGGCCGTTTGGGCCGGCGTGGTGGCGGCGGTCGTGGCCGCCGGGGGAGCCGCCGGCGGCGGTGCCGATGGCGGCGCAGGAGGCGGCGCGACGGCGGCAGCCGCGGGCGCCTGCACAGCTGCGGGCGGCGCAGCAGGAGCGGGGGCTGGCGCCGGAGCAGCCGGCGCCTGCGGATCGACCGTGGCCTGCTGCGGCGCCGTCTCGTTCTTCTTGGCCTTCTTCTGCTTGCCCTGGCCTGTGTTGTCGTAGACGCCGGGGATCTGCACCGTGCCGCGGTCCGGATCGATGCGGATGGTGTGCCCGCCATATTCGAAGGTGTATTGCGCCTGCGCGGCGGTGCTCGCCAAAAGGAATGCGGCCGTGGCCAACAGCTTCCTCATTTCCGTCTCCTGAACAGGTGGTCCCCGCACCGACGCTTACGCGCCGGCTCGCTTGCAAAAAGTGATCTAGATCACTGTCGTTGCTGTGAGTCGTCTTCCGGCGGTTCCGGGTTCAATAGGCCCGGAGCCGGTCCAAAGTTTGGCGAGGCAAGCGACAGGAGGACGCGGCCTAATCGAACCAGGCCGCGTGGATCTTCTTGTAGGTGCCGTCTTCCATCGCAATGTGCAGCCACTGGTCGACGAACGCCTTCAGCGCCATGTCGCGCTGGATCCAATAGGCTTTTTCCGAAAAGTCGAACGGCTTTTCCGGATGCACCGCGCAGAGCACGCCCGGATGCTGCTTCTGCTGGTAGCGGGTCTCGGAGGCGTCAGTCATCATCAGATCGGCGTTGCCCTTGGCGATCTCGTGGAAGATCGCGGTGTTGTCGGGGAAGACGGTGATCTCGGCCTCCTTGATGTTGGCGCGGGCGAAGCGCTCGTTGGTGCCGCCGGGATTGACGATGACGCGGGTGCCCTTCTTGTCGATGTCGGGAAGCGTCTGGTACTTGCCGACATCGGCGCAGCGCGCGATCGGCGTCTTGCCTTCGCGCATGATCGGCGTGGAGAAGAAGCCCTTCTTCTGCCGGTCGAGCGTCACGGATACGCCGCCCATGGCGATGTCGAACTGGTCGGCCTCGAAATCCTTCATCAGCTTCGGCCAGGTCGTGGCTACGTATTCGACCTTGACCCCGAGCGCCTTGCCGAGCGCTTCGGCCATGTCGACGTCGAAGCCGGAGAACTGCTGCGTGGCCTTGTCCAGATAGGTAAACGGCTTGTAGTCGCCGGTCATGCCGACGCGCAGGCTGCCGCGTTTGACGATCTCGTCGAGACGCGAGGGCGCTTGCTGCGCCTGGGCCGAAAGGTTTGCCAGCAACATCACGGCCAAAGCCGTCACGATTCGGACCATCATCTCTTTTCCACCCCTGCGCGAGCTGTCATTGTGCAGCCGTTCGGACGTGGATTTAGACCAGAAGCCCGTCGCTGGCGAGGCAGAAATCGAAGGGAATCCTTGAGGTGACGATCTCGATGTACGAGGCCTCGGTCGGCCTGTTCGTGCCCTATTTGCGCAACCTGTCCGCGCTGCTCGACAAGGGCGTTGCCTATGCGCAGGGCCGGAAATTCGACCCGGCGATTCTGCTCGGCATGCGCCTTGCGCCGAACATGTATGACCTTGCCCAGCAGGTCGGCGAGGCCTGCCGCCATGCCACGGTCGCACCGGCCCTGCTGGCGCAGTGCGAGCCGGTGGCGCTGCCGGCGCTGGAGCACGAGATGGCCGGGCTGCAGGCGCGCATCGCAACGTCCATCGAATTCATCGAGAGCCTGCCGCGCGCGGAGATCGATGCGGCGGCGGAACGGAATGTCTTCTTCAGATTGAAGAACGGGACCGCGCTGCCCTTCACCGGGCGGACGTTGCTACTGACGTTCAGCGTCCCACAATTCTTCTTTCACGTCACCACCGCCTACGATCTGCTCCGGCACGCCGGCGTCGAGCTGGTAAAGAAGGATTATCTGGGGAGGAAGTAGCAGCGCGATGTCCATCTCGGCCCAACGACGGCGTCATCGCAGATGAGCTGTGGGCTGTGGGACACGTTTGTCTCCATAGCGTCATGGCCGGGCTTGTCCCGACCATCCGCGCCTGTCCACGCAGCGCAAAGAACGTGGATGCCCGGGACAAGCCCGGGCATGACGACAACTACTAAATGTTCAAATGCGAGGGCCTTACGCTTCGCCCTTGCGCTCGTAGTCGGCAAGCGAGCTGCGGCCGGCGATCTCGCTGCGCAGCAGCTCGAAGCGCCGCTGCGCCTCGTCTTGCTGAGTGTCGACGAAACGCACCGCGGCCTCGCTCGTCATGGGACCACTGACCACCGGCGCGGACTGCTCACCGATGGTCTCATGAACGTAATACTGGCCGTCATCGCCGCGATGAACCGTCCATTTCAGACGGATCGCGACCATGGGTCCCGGACCAACCTTGCTGTAGCCATCGGCATCGGTGTGCTCCGGCGCCAGCGGCTGCTCCTCGACCACCGGATGCTCCGCGACGACCGAATGCTCGTCGATCAGGGGATGCTCGTCGATCGCCGGACGCTCGTCCACGATCGGCGGCTCGTCAGACACGGTGTGCTCACGCTCTCCGGCGACCACGATTTCGGTCTCGGTCTGGCGAATGACGAGAACGGGCTCGGGGTGCTCCAGGATGCTGGCAATGGTCGCCAGCGCGTGGTCGGTCGGGTCGATCTCTGACAAGGGGTCCATCCTCCAGCTCGCCGCGCCGGCCAGTCTGTCCCACCGCCGCCGCGTTTCAAGACCATTACGCGCGTTTGATTAAGGCTGAGTTGGGGCCCGATCTGCACCAAAATGGGACGCTTTCTGGCCTTCCGAAGGCGGGCGGACGAGCCGCCGACCTTCGCGATGTCAGCTCAGCACGTCCCTGTTGATGACGTTCTGACGGATGGGATCGCCGTCCAGCACGCTCAGGATATTGCGCGCGGTCTGCTCGCTCATGCGGCTCACCGCCTCGATTGTGACGCCGGCGACGTGCGGGGCCATGATGACGTTGGGCAGCGCAAACAGCGCGTTGCTGACCGGCGGCGGCTCCACCTCGAACACGTCGATGCCGGCGCCGGCGAGCTTTCCGGACGCCAGTGCGTCATAGAGCGCCGCTTCCTTCACGATGCCGCCGCGCGCGGTGTTGATGAGGTAGGATCTCGGCTTCATGCGGCCGATCCGCATCGCATCGAACAGGCCGACGGTCTCCGGCGTCTTCGGGCAGTGGATGGTGACGAAGTCGGCGTGAGGCAACGCGGCGTCGAGGTCGGTGACCGGCTCGCATCCGGCCGCCTTGATGTCGGCGGCGTCCCTGTAGGGATCGTAGACCTGCACCTTCATCTCGAACGCCAGGCAGCGCTTCGCTGTGCGGCTGCCGATGCGGCCGAAGCCGATAATCAGCACGGTCTTGCCGTAAAGGTCGAACGGCAGCATGCCGAGCCGGTCGGCCCATGTGCCCTCCTTGACGCAGGAATGCAGCTCCTGCGCGCGCTTGGCCAGCGTCAGCATCATGAACAACGCTGCTTCCGCGACCGAGGGCGAGTTGGCGCTGCCGGCCACCATCAACGGTACCTTGCGGCGGGAGAGGGCGGGCACGTCGACGGCGTCGTAGCCAACGCCGATGCGGGTCACCACCTTCATGTCGCGGGCAGCCTCGAGCTCGGTCTCGCCGAAGGCGGTGGCGCCCAGCGCCACGCCATGCACCGGCGCATGGCTCTTCAACAAGGCCTCGAAATCCTTCGCCGAGATCAGGTTCGGAAACTCGACGAGCTCGATATCGTCCCGCTGGGTGAGGAGGGCGCGTGCCCCTTGCGACAAAGTTTGCGTAACGAAAATCTTCTTCTTGTTGGTCGCCATTGCTCCCCTGCCTGCGCTTTTCTTGGATCGCGGCGTCACAGCACGACGCCGGTCTCCTCATTTAGCAGGTGCATGTTGTTGAGGTCCATCGCCAGGCGCATGGGTGCCCCGTCCTTGGCGCCGGCATTGGGATCGACGCGGCCGCAGACCGGCGCGCCGTCAAGCCCGAAATAGACCAGCGTCTCCATCCCCATCGGCTCGGTGACGTCGAGCACGGTATCGAAGGTCTCGACGCCGGGCGCCAGATGCGCATGCGACTCGGTGAGATGCTCGGGACGGATGCCGAGCAGCAGCTTCTCGGTGCGCGGTAGTGCGTTGTAGCGCGCGGCGCGGGCCGGCGGCAGCGGGAAGGCGATGCGGTCGGTGAGGCGGAGCTGGAGCGTGCCGCCGACATCCTCGAGCCGGCAGGGGATGAAGTTCATCGCGGGCGAGCCGATGAAGCCCGCCACGAAGCGCGTCGCCGGCTTGTGGTAGAGCTCGTTCGGCGTGCCGATCTGCTCGATGCGGCCCTTGTTCATCACCACCACGCGGTCGGCCAGCGTCATCGCCTCGACCTGGTCGTGGGTGACGTAGACCGTGGTGGTGCGCACCTTCTGGTGCACCTTCTTGATCTCGATCCGCATCTGCACGCGGAGCTTGGCATCGAGATTGGACAGCGGCTCGTCGAACAGGAAGACCTTGGGGTTGCGCACGATGGCGCGGCCCATGGCGACGCGCTGGCGCTGGCCGCCGGAGAGCTGCTTCGGCTTGCGGTCGATCAGGTCGGTGATGTCGAGGAGGCGGGCGGCCTCGGTCACCCGGGCCTTGATCTCGGCCTTGGGATAGTGCTTCAGGCGCAGCCCGAACGACATGTTCTCGGCGACCGTCATGTGCGGGTAGAGCGCGTAGTTCTGGAACACCATGGCGATGTCGCGGTCCTTCGGCGGCACGTCGTTGACGATGTCGCCGCCGATCATGATGTCGCCGTCGCTGATGTCCTCGAGGCCTGCGATCATCCGCAGCGTGGTCGACTTGCCGCAGCCGGAGGGGCCGACCAGCACGATGAACTCATGGTCGGCGATGTCGAGATCGATGCCGCGCACGGCTTCGACGTCGTCGTAACGCTTGACTACCTTCCGCAAAGCAACGTCAGCCATCGAACTTCAGCTCCTCGTCATCAACCCTTTGTCGCGCCGGCGGTCAGGCCGGCAATGTAGTAGTCCATCAGGAATGCGTAGATGATCAGCGGCGGCGCGGCGCCGAGCAGCGCGCCGGTCATGATCTGCCCCCAGTTGAAGACGTCGCCCTTGATCAGCGTGGTGGTGATGCCCACGGGCAGCACGAGCTGGTCGACCGACGTCGTGAACACCAGGGGATAGAGGAACTGCGCCCAGGACACGGTGAAGGCGAAGATGGTCGCGGCAATCAGCCCGGGCAGCGCGACCGGGATGAAGATCCGCGTCAGCGTCTGCAGCCAGGAGGCGCCGTCGATGAGGGCGGCTTCATCGAGCTCCTTCGGGATCGAGGCGAAATAGCCGATCATGATCCAGGTGCAGAACGGCACCGTCAGCGTCGGATAGATGAACAGCAGCACGTACCATCTGTTGAGCAGCGTGATGCCGGTGTAGTCCTGGACCAACGCCAGCATCTTGAACAGCGGAATGAACAACAGGCTGTCCGGGATGAGGTAGGTGAGGAAGACGCCGGTCGCCAGCGTCGTCGAGCCCCAGAACTTCATGCGTGCCAGCGCGAATGCCGCGGGAACGCTGATCAGCATGGTCACGAGGACGACCGCGAGCGAGACGATCGACGAATTCCAGAAGAAGCGCAGGAACTGGTTGGAGGTCAGGAGCTCGACATAGTTCGACAAGGTGGGGTGAAACACCCACCAGGGATTTGTTGCCGCCGATATCTCCGCGCTGCTCTTGAGCGAGGTGACTAGCATGTAGATCGGCGGCGTCAGGAAGAAGATCGCGAACAGCACCAGGAAGAAATAGGACCAGCGCAGCGCCCAGGCGCGATCCCGGCTCATGCTGCCATATTTGACCTTGCGCGACGGTCCGGCCTTGTCGATTGCAAGCGTGCTCATCAGGCTTCATTCCCGCGTTTGGAGACATCGCGCAGGATGAAGATCGCTGCGATGGCGAGGATCGGCACCATGAACAGCGAGACGCTGGCGCCGAGCGGAATGTCGCTGCCTTCGATGCCGACCTTGAAGGCCCAGGTGGCGAAGATATGCGTCTGGTCGAGCGGGCCGCCCGAGGTCAGGATGCGGACGATGTCGAAATTGGCGAAGGTCACGATCAGCGAGAACAGCGCCGTGATCGCGATGATATTCCGCATCATCGGCAGCGTGACGTACCAGATCTTCTGCCACCAATTGGCGCCGTCGATCGCCGCGGCCTCGTAGAGCTGGTCCGGCACCGATTTCAGCGCGGCCAGATACATGATCATGAAGAACGGCGCGCCGTACCAGATGTTGACGAGGATGACGGAAAAGCGAGCCCAAACATTGTCGCCGAGCCAGTTGATCGGGCCGATACCGAAGAATGAGAGCGTGTAGTTGAAGGCGCTGTAGGAGGGATCGAACAGCCACAGCCAGGCCAGCGTGCTCATCGCCGGCGGAATCACCCAGGGCACCAGCAGCATGCCGCGCCATTTGCGCTGCCCCTTGGCCGGAATGTTGTGCACGAAATGGGCGACGATGAATCCGATCAGCGCCTTGAAGAACACGGCCGTGACGGCAAAGATGCAGGATTGCTTCACCACCATCCAGAAGGTGTCGCGCTTGAACAGGAACAGGAAGTTGCCGAAGCCGACGAACTTCTGCATCGACTTGTTCAGCGTCGCGAGATGGACGGAGTAGACGGCGGGATAGAGCACGAGGAGCGCTATCAGGAGGATCAGCGGCAGCGTCAGGAAGAACGCGACCGTCGATTTTCGTCCCAAGACATTGCGAAGGCTGGCCTGCTTGCGCGCGCGCGCCGCACGGACCGCTTGACCTTGCTCAACGACGACATCAGCCATGGCGTAGCTTTCTCGGAAATTGTCGACTGGCGAAGCCGGCCGGTTCGGCCGGCTTCCTCGATTGGCGGCACGCGATGCGTGGCGGCTCAAGCCTCAAGCGTGAACCGCCTGGCACACGCCCGGCATCAACTCCGCATGAAGCCCTCGCACTCGCCTTCGGCCCAGGCGAGCGTGGCCTCCATCTTTTCGCCCTGCGCATAGCGCAGCGCCATCTTGGTCAACGTCGCCTGGAAGTAGATCTGCTGCGCGATCTTGGGCGGCGCGGGAGACGCCGCGATCGACAGCGTCTGATGGTTATTGGGGTTCGGATAGTGATACAGCGTCCCCTTCGGCGGCCCTTCCTCGGCCCAGGTCTTCAGGGTCGTCATGTTGGCGTAGGCGGGCAGATCGTAGCCGCCGCTCGCCGCGACGAATTTTTCGATCGATGACGGCTGCGATAGGTAGGTGAGGAGGCTCTTGGCCGCTTCCTTGTTCTTGCTGAAGCTCCAGAGACCCCAGAAGTACGGCAGGTAGGGTGCGAAGCGGCCCTTGGGCCCGGACGGCATGCCGTGCGTCCAGCACTGCTCGGCGATCTGCGGCGCGTCGCGCCTTGCGACCGCCCAGGCGCTCGGCGGATTCAGGATCATCGCGCCGCGGCCCGAGATCAGCCATTTGTTGTTCGAGGCGTCATCCCAGGACGGAGCGTCCGGCGGCAGGAAGGCGATCAGCTTCTTGTAATATTCGAGCGCCTGGCGAACGGCATCGGTCTTCACCGTGACGTCGCCCTTGGCGTTGACGAGCTCGGCACCGAAGGACTGGAAGATCGCGCCTGCAGTGTCGACGCTGTCCGTGGTTTCGCCGAGGCCGATCCCGAACGGCACGCCGCCCTTGTGGCAGGCCTCGGCCGCCTTGAGGAAGGTGTCCAACGTCCAATTGTCCGCCTTTGCGGGCGCGCCGACGGGGTACAGTTCCTGCACGTCGATGCCGGCATGCTTCTTCATCAGGTCGATGCGGGAGCAGGGCCCCTTGATCTGGCTTCCCGGGATTGCGGGAACGGCGAGCCACTTGCCGCCGGCCTGGCCGAGATATTTGACGGTGCCGTTGACCTCGCCGTTCTGCTTGACGAGCGGCTCCATGACGTCGTTCACCGGCTCGAGGCTTTCGGCGTAGGCGTGCGGCCACCAGGTCGGCATCTGCAGGATGTCGTGGCCGGATTTCGCCTGCGCCTCGGCTGCGACCGTGAGCTGGATCTTGTTGTTGTTGCTGGTGATGTAGTCGATCGAGACTTCGACTTTCTCCTTTTCGCCCCATGCTTTGACCATGGCGGTGGAGGCGTCGTTGGCACCCGGCACCCAATGGTCCCAGAAGCCGATCGAGAGCTTGCCGGCGGCGTAAGCGCCCCGGACATAGGGCGCTGTAATCAGCGCCGCGGAGGACATTGCAGTGGCAGCCACAAATTGACGTCGCGTCAGTTTCTTGCGTGACATCTCGTTTCCTCGCTTGGGTGTTGTTGTTTGAGACTTCTTTCTTGAGTTCTTTTGGTCGATTTTCTTGTTGGTGCCGTCGGCCCGCGTGGGCAATTCACGCCTGTCGCAGCAAATTGGTAGCGCGATCAGATCATGATTGATCGCGTCTGTCGAGAAAGCCGAACGGCTCCGCTTCTAAAACTAACGTTGTGCCCGGAAACGTCGCGATGCCTGGGCGATGCGGCCCGCAGAAGGCGCCGGCACCGAAGCTTTTTGCGACGCACACTTTGCGCCAAGCGGTCTGAAACGCGCCGTGCGCATTTACGCCGCAGTTCCGCATGAGCCTGCATAACCGCTTCGCGTGAAAGACTTTTCGGACGTGGACAGCAATTGGCCGCGTCTGGACCTCGAAGCGGCGGAAACGATAGAGTTGCGCCTAGCGGCTACCTCCCGCTGACAGGCCAGATCGATGATGGAGACGAGAATGATCAAACCGGCGCCACCCGCGCGGCTTCACCTGCGGCGATGCCTGGCACTGGGGTCCGTGCTCGCGCTGTTGCTCGGGGCCGCCGCGGTGGCGAATGCTCAAGGTCTGGTCAAGGGCGTTCAGGAAGGCGCCGCAGCCGGCAACAAGGCGGCAGGTCCGGTCGGAGGCGTGCTCGGTGGAGCCATCGGCGGAGTGGTCGGCGTGTTCACCGGCGTGCTCGGTGTTGGCAACACCAACAGCGGCAATCAGGCGCCGCCCCCCAAGGACGCCGGCAAGGACGCCGGCAAGGATTCCAAGCAGCAGGGCGGGGCCAAGGACAAGGATGCCAAGAGCGCCAAGGGCAAGGGCGCAAAGGCGACCAAGGAGGCGAAAAACGCGCCGCAGGACAACAAGGGTAAAGACAACAAGGAAGTCACGGTTCTGACCCAGCCCGGTGCGCCGCAGCTGACCGCCGAGCAGATCGTCGCCAACAGCGATTCCTACATCGAGCGGATCAAGAGCGAGCTGAACCTCACGCCCGATCAGGAGAAGCACTGGTACGGCTTCTCGAGCGCGATGCACTACCTCGGGCATAATGGCGCAGAGCGGCTCAACCTGCGGATTGCGCGCGCCAAGCGCGATCCTCCCGACGACATCATCGAGCAGATGCGCAACGAGGCCCAGTTCCTGATCGATCGTGCCGCCGACCAGCGCAACGTCGCCGACGCCGCCGAACCGCTTTATTCGAGCCTCGACGACAAGCAGAAGCAGGTGTTCATCCAGGAAATGGTGCGCCTCAGCCACGAGCGCGGACTGGATTGATCAAGTTGAATCGGTTCGGGCGCGTGCGAATTAACGGCGCGCGCCACGAATTCGTGTATCCACACTGCAATTCGGTTATGCTTAGCTTCGCAAGGCTGATTGCGGGGTTGATATGGCGGACGGACTCTCCGTTTTCCTGGTCGAAGACGAGGCGTTGATCCGGATGATGATCGCCGACATGGTGGAGGAGCTCGGCCACCACGTCGTTGCGGAAGCAGATAATGTGCGCGACGCCAGCGCCTTTGCCATGACCGCGCAGTACGATCTGGCCATCCTCGACATCAATCTGATGGGCGTCTATGTCGACCCCGTCGCCGACCTGATCGAACGTCGCGGAAAACCGTTTCTGTTCGCCACAGGCTACGGTCCGGAACTGCTGCCGTCCTTGCTCCGGCGCAGGCCGATCCTGCGCAAGCCGATCGCGATGGATCAGCTCAAGGCGATGATCGATTCGATGTTTCCCGAGCCGTCAGCCACTATCCCGAGCTGACCGATCGCGCTTTTGGCGCGAGGCTGAAGAGCAGCTCAACCGGCAGGGTTGCGACCGTTCCTCAGCACCGTGGCGATGGTGTGAGCCGTCATGGCCGCGCGGTCCGAAGCGCGCTGGGCAGCCAGCTGGTCGCGGGCTTTTTCCTCGATCAGGAGCTCGATGAGCGCCAGCCGCTTGTCTTCGCTGTCCGCTTCGCGCAGCAGGCGGTGATAGCGGTGATAATCGAAACCCGAATCCTGCTTACGCATGTCACGCCCCCCGCAACTACGCCACACACGAGTAGATTGTTTCTCATCGGGAACATGCAGGCAAGCGCGAACCTGCGTGGAACCGCGGGCGCGCTGCAATCAGCTGTGCATGACGTGAACTCGCCGCCTGAGGCCGCCACTCAGCCGGAATTGTGCTCGGCAAACATCGTCAGGCCGAGGAAGCTCGCATCGGGCTTGATCACGAGCCTGGTCGGGATGTTGCGCAAATAATCCTGGAACCGTCCCTTGGCTTCGAAGCGCGCCCGGAACGCGGAGGCGGCGAGGAACTCGCGGAAACGCGGCACGATTCCGCCGGCGACATAGACGCCGCCGCGGGCGCCGAAGGTCACCGCGAGATTGCCGGCGACCGAGCCGAGGATGGCGCAAAACATCTCCAGCGTCGCGCGGCTGACCGGACAGCTGTTCTCCAGGGCGGCCTGGGTGATCGCGGCGGCATCGCGATGGGGCACCTGAACGCCGTCGATCTCAGCCAACGCCTCATACAGGTTTTGCAGCCCCGAGCCCGAGAGGGCGCCGCGCTCGATAGAGACGTGGCCGAGGCGCCGGCGCAAGCAGGCGATCACGCGCTCCTCGCGCTCGTTCTCCGCCGGCAGGGTCGCATGTCCAGCCTCGGTGACGACGGCCAGTCGCGAGCCATGGCGGTCGACCAGGCAGGAGACACCAAATCCGGTTCCGGGACCAACGACCAGCAACGGCTCTCCGGGCAGGCCGTCGCCGCCGCCGAGCGGCACCAGGTCTGAAGGCTCCAAGGCAGGCAGGGACCAGGCCACCACCTCGAAATCGTTCAGCACATGGACGCTGTCGAAGCCGAGCGCGGACTGCAGCTCGTTACCGTCGATGACCCAGGGGCTGTTGGTCATGGCGCAGCGATTGTTGGTGACGGGACCTGCCACGGCCAGCACCGCGCGATGGGGCGGCTCGCCGTTCGACCGGCGCGCCAGAACGTCCGCGATGGCTTCGCGGACGGTCGGGAAGTCTGCGACCTTGACATAGTCGATCGGTCCGGTCCGACCGCTCGGGCTCAGCGCGAAGCGCGCATTGGTGCCGCCGATATCGGCGAGAAGAATTTTTCCGGTCTTGCCGATATTCATGGCCTCATCGCCGCCACGACCTTCAGGCCCTGGCAGCCCTGTCCTCCGCTGCTTCGACCCGATCCGCCTGGCGCGGGCGGCGCGAGAATCTGCCCTTGGGTGCGCCTAGTCAACACGGACGAGGTCAAACCGTTGCATCGTGGCGGCCTATGGTGACCAATTCGCGCAGCTGTCGCGCGTGCCAGTGGTTGCGAAGCGGCGCGGGAAGGCCGACACTGAGGGGGGCTCGGCCGGCGCCATCGCGCCCGGCAGATCGAATGAGACGACGATGAAGATTTCCGACCGCGACGTGCTGCTGGCGATCGACGTGCAGAACGATTTTTGCACCGGTGGAGCGCTGGCGGTGCCAGGGGGTGAGAAAGTCGTCCCCGCCATTAACAGGATCGCCCAAAAATTCGCCAATCTGGTGCTGACACAGGACTGGCATCCGAGCGACCACGTCTCGTTCGCGCCGAACCATGCCGGCAAGCAGCCGTTCGAGACGATCGAGCTCGACTACGGCCGGCAGGTGCTGTGGCCGACGCATTGCGTGCAAGGTACGGCCGGCGCCGAATTCCATCGCGATCTCGACGTGACGCGGGCGAGCCTCGTGGTGCGCAAGGGCTTTCGCCGCGGCATCGATTCCTATTCGGCGCTGTTCGAGAACGACCATCGCACACCGACCGGATTGCTTGGATATTTGCGCGAACGCGAGCTGAAGACCGTCTTTGTCGCCGGTCTGGCGCTGGACTTCTGCGTCCGCTTCTCGGCGGAGGATGCGCGCAAGGCGGGACTGGAGGTGGCCGTCATCGAGGATGCCTGTCGCGGCATCGATCTCGACGGCTCGGTCGCGGCGACCCATCGGAGTTTTCGGGACCTCGGCATTGCCGTCGTGAGCCTCGAGGCGTTTCTGTGAGGATGTCGAGATAGCCATGGTGGACAAGACCGGCAAACCGCCACGCGGGCCAGGGCAGGCGCCTGATGATCCCCGGCTCTGGCCGTTTGTGGCGGCGCAGCTTGCCGTGGATGCCTGCTTCTGGTGGCTGGAGCGGGCACCCGAGCAACAGGGCGACAGCAGCCTGCCATGGACGACGCCGAGCAGCGTTGCGTTGGAGCTCGCAACGATGCAGCTGCGCGATTGCTCGCAGACCCGGTCCGGCCAGCCGGCGCTGGTCTGCGCGCCCTATGCGCTGCACCGGGCCCTGATCGCCGATTTCGCCCCAGGCCACAGCGTGGTGCAGTCGCTACAAAACGGCGGCATCGATCGGGTCTATCTCACCGACTGGCGGTCGGCGACGTCAGACATGCGCTATCTCTCCATCGACAGCTATCTCGGCGATCTCAACGTCGCCATCGACGAGATCGGCGCGCCGGTGGATCTCGTGGGGCTGTGCCAGGGCGGATGGCTGTCGCTGCTCTATGCCGCGCGCTTTCCAGCCAAGGTGCGGCGGCTGGTTCTGGTCGGTGCTCCCGTGGACCTGTCGATCGAATCCTCGCTGTCCCGGCTCGCCCGCAACGCGCCCGAGCTGGTCTATGACCAGCTCGTCGCGCGCGGCGGCGGCAATGTGAGCGGCGAGGAGATGCTGCGCTTCTGGTCCAAAACCCCTGACAACGACGCTATCAGGGCGGCATTGCAGCGGGATCTCTCGGACGAGCAGGGCGCCGAGCTGCTCGCGCGGTTCGACCGCTGGAACGCCGAGACGCTCAACTTGCCGGGCACTTATTATCTCGAGATCGTCAACGCGATCTTCCGGGAGAACCGCATCGCCCAGGGTAGTTTCGTCGCGCTCGGCCGCCCGATCGATCTGAAGCATGTCAAGGCGCCGATCTTCCTGCTCGCCGGACTGGACGACGATGTGGTGCCCGCGACGCAAGCGCTCGCCACCGCGGGGCTCGTCGGCACGCCGCCCGCCTTCATCGCGGCGGCATCCGAGCCCAGCAACCATCTCGGCCTGTTCATGGGCGCGCGCACCCATGCGCATGCCTGGCCCCGGATCGCCGGGTGGCTGCGCGACGATCTTCCCGGTGTGCTGGCCCGCAGCGCCTGAGCTCGTTGGCACTGACCGGACGGGGCGCAAATCCGTTATGCATGATGGCGGATGGCCTGCACGGGGCCGGATCGATGGGCTACATATGACCGGAGCTGACGGCGGCGGCCGCCGGCAAGAGACTTGAGGGTACTGCGCTCGATGACTTTCCACTCGATCTACACCCACGGATTTGCGCGCGTGGCGGCCTGCGTGACCACCTCCCACGTCGCCGATCCCAGCGCCAACGCGAAGGCCGTGCTGGCGGCGGCCAATGCCTGCCATGAGCAGTCGGTCGCGGTCGCGGTGTTTCCCGAGCTGTGCCTGTCCGGTTATGCGATCGAGGACCTGGTGAAGCAGGATCCGCTGCTCGATGCGGTCGAGCGCGGGCTCGTAGCGATCGTTGCGGCCTCCGCGGGGCTAATGACGGTCCTGATCGTCGGGGCGCCGCTGCGCTTTGGCAATCGCATCTACAATTGCGCCGTCGTTATTCATCGTGGCAACGTTCTCGGTGTCGTGCCGAAATCTTACTTGCCGACCTACCGCGAGTTCTACGAGGGACGGCATTTCGCCTCCGGCGCCGGAATCGCCGGTGAGAGCATCGCCATTGGCGGCCTGCACGCACCGTTCGGCGTGGATCTCCTGTTCGCGGCTGAAGACGTTCCCGGCCTTACCATCGGCGTCGAGATTTGCGAGGACATGTGGATCCCGGTGACGCCGGCCTCGGAGCTCGCCCTTGCGGGCGCGAGCGTGCTGATCAACCTCTCGGGCAGTCCGATCACGATCGGCCGGGCGCGCTCGCGCGCGTTGCTGTGCCAATCGACCTCGGCGCGCTGCCTCGCGGCTTACGTCTATTCCGCGGCCGGGGCCGGGGAATCCACCACCGATCTCGCCTGGGACGGCCAGACCTCGATCTACGAGAATGGCGTGCTGCTGGCCGAGGGCGAGCGGTTCCGCCAGGGCGGCCAAATCACGCTGGCCGACGTCGACCTCGACCTGCTCAGGCAGGAGCGCGCGCTGATGGGAACGTTCGACGACAACCGGCGGCAGCGCGAGGCGTTTTTCCGCAAGGTGACATTTGCCCTGAAGCCGCCGGCCGCCGATATCGGCTTCCTGCGCAAGGTCGAGCGCTTTCCGTTCGTGCCGAGCGATGAGAGCCTGCTCGAGCAGGACTGCTACGAGGCCTACAACATCCAGGTCGCGGGGCTCGTGCAACGCATGCGCGCCACCGGCACTAAGCGCGTGGTGATCGGCGTGTCGGGCGGCCTCGATTCCACCCACGCCCTGATCGTCGCCGCCAAGGCCGTCGACCTGCTCGGCCTGCCGCGCGAGAATATCCTCGCCTACACCATGCCGGGCTTTGCCACCGGCAGCGAGAGCAAGACCAACGCGCTCGCGCTGATGAAGGCGTTGCAGACGAGCTGGCAGGAGCTCGACATCCGCACCGCGGCGACGCAGATGCTGAAGGACATCGGCCATCCCTTCGGCAAGGGCGAGAAGGTCTACGACGTCACCTTCGAGAACGTGCAGGCGGGCCTGCGCACGGATTATTTGTTTCGGCTCGCCAACCATCACGGCGGCATCGTGATCGGAACCGGCGATCTCTCAGAGCTCGCGCTCGGCTGGTGCACCTATGGTGTCGGCGACCAGATGGCGCACTACAACGTCAACGCCGGCGTGCCGAAGACGCTGATCCAGCATCTGATCCGCTGGGTGATCTCCTCCAAACAGTTCAGCGACGACGTCAATCGGACCCTCGGCTCGATCCTTGTGGCCGAGATCTCGCCGGAACTCGTGCCGGTCGAGGCCGGCCAGAAGCCGCAGAGCACGGAAGCGTCCGTCGGACCTTACGAGCTGCAGGACTTCAACCTGTTCTATACGCTGCGCTTCGGCATGCGTCCGTCCAAGATCGCCTTCATGGCGCTTCAGGCATGGAAGGACGTTGCCAAGGGCGAATGGCCGCCGGCCTTCCCCAGCGACCGGCGCAGGGCCTATGATCTCAAGGAGATCCGCCGTTGGCTCGACGTGTTCCTGCGCCGCTTCTTTGCCTTCAGCCAGTTCAAGCGCTCGGCCATGCCGAACGGGCCGAAGGTCTCGGCCGGCGGTTCATTGTCGCCGCGCGGCGATTGGCGCGCGCCATCGGATTCGAGCGCGGCGGCATGGCTCGAGGACCTCGAGCGGAACGTGCCAAACTGAGCGGGGCCGCGGATCGGTGGGGATGATCGGATGTCGGCTGGCGATGAGGCGGAAGCGGGTGAGGAGGCCAGGGTCGTCAACGGCCTCTACATCTTCGACATCGAAATGCGCGACGGCAAGCGTGGGCAGGCGAGGGGCGTGGTCGTGCTCTGCGACGGCCGCATCATGGGCGGCGACAGCTACTTCTACTACACCGGCAGCTACACCTTCCGGAACGGCAAGTGGCGGGGCGACATGATCGTCAATCAGCACACCGAGGCGGTCGGTAGGACGCTCGCATTCGGCGGCAGGGAGGTCACCTGCGGCTTTTCCGGCGACTATTTCCCCGGCGGTGCGGAAGTCGAAGGCATGGCGCTGGTCGGCAAGACCAGCGTGACGTTCACGGCCCGATTGACGCTGAAGGATGCGATATGATGGCGACTTGATTGGCTCACTTCGACTGCGTTCCTGCTCAGGAACCTTCGCACGGACAGAACGTTCGCGTGTGTTGTTGCGAATTGTCGAGGAGAGGGACCATGCGTCAACATTTGCTGTTATCGACGGCGGCCGTCGGGCTCATGCTCGCATCCGGCCTTGCCTACGCCCAGGCGCCCGGTGAGCGCAGAGACGAGCCGAAACGAACCGAGGAACCGGCCAAGGGCGCTGCTCCGCAGCGCGGTGGTGCGGCTCAAGACCGCGTTCAAGAGCGCGCGCAAGGTGCCCAGGAGCGGCTCCAGGGCCCAGGCCGCGAGGATCGAGGCGGCGCTGCCAAGAGCGAGGCAAATGACGACAAGCGCCAGCCGGCGACGGCCTCGGAGCGCAATCAACCGAAGGCCAGGGATCAGGCACAAGAATCTCGCGAGCCGGCGCGCGATCGCAACCGGGAGGCCGAGAGCGCCAAGTCCGGACGCGATGCGGGCAAGAGCAGTGCGGAAACCAAGCAGGACAAGGCTGCGCAGGACAAGGCGGCGCCGCAGAAATCAACCGCCGAATCCGAGAAATCCAAGACGGGCCCGACGACTGGCCAGCAGAACGAGCGCACGGGAGCTACAGCCCGCCAGAACGAGCGCAACCAGGCCCAGCCGCCGCGCAATGCCGCCGAGCAGCAGCCGCCGGCGCAACAGACCAACCAGCCGGCCACTGCGACGGATACCAACCGCGCGGCTCCGACCAACAACGCACAGACCGCGCCCGGCACCTCGGGCACGCAGGCCAACCAGGCCAATCAGACCACGCAGACCAACACGCAGGTCAACCAGCAGGCCCAGGTGACGACCGAGAGGCAGGTGCAGATCTCCGAAACGATGAGCCGGGCACGCCTGGCGGAGCCGGAGCGCAATCTGAACATCTCGATCCGGGTCGGCGAGACCATTCCGCCGCGCGTGCGTCTCCACAGGCTGCCGCCCGAGATCATCTCGATCGAGCCGCAATATCGCGACTACGAGTATTTTGCCACGGAGGAAGACGTCGTCATCGTGGAGCCGCGTACGCATCGCATCGTCAGCCAGGTGCCGCGCGATCCGTCGCGCGCCCGTGCACAGATGGGCGGCGGCACGTCGTCGAGCATGGCGGCGGCCGGCGGAAGCAATGTGAACTGCCAGATCATGCGGCGTGACGCCTCTGGCAATGTCGCCCAGGCGGAACCTTCGACTGTTGGCTCGACCGCGCGCACCGATTCCCTGAGCGTGACGGTCCAGATGCCCGGCGGCGGCTCCTCGGCGCCGATTGCGCTCGGCGCTCCCGCGGGCAACATCGTGGTCGCGACGCAAGGGCAGGGCGACTGCACCGTGACGATCGAGCCGCAGACGCGCTGATCGAAGACGCACTGGAAACGTCAACGCGCCGCCCGGCTGAAGCAGCCGGGCGGCGCGTGATCACGTTCGATATCAAAAGTTTCGAGGTCCGGAGTGCCTAGGAGTCCGGACCTCGTCACCTTGCCCCAGCCTTCAATCCCCCGCCCCATGTGGT
>NZ_JACCHQ010000044.1 GCF_016031655.1 Bradyrhizobium glycinis | reverse complement strand
GGGCGCCCATGAAATTGGTGAGGCCGGCATAGCCCTGCATCCGGCTGAGGTGCCAGTACAGGCGGTCCATGTTCTGGTCGGAGCTGAGCGAGGTCAGCAGCGTTTGCGGCCCCGGATCGTTGTCGGGGAAGTCGTAGGGCTCCATCGGGATCTGGAGGAAGATCTCGTGGCGCTGCGCCCGCGCCCGCTCGGCGAGCTTGCCGGGGTCGGAGCCGTAGGGCGTGAAGGCCAGCGTCACCGCCGGCGGCAGCTTCATGATGGCGTCCAGGGTCTTGGCGGCGCCGACGCCGAGGCCGCCGATCACGATGGCGACCACCGGCATCTTGGCGGCCTTGGCGCGGTCGGCGTCCGCCGCATAGACGTTGAACGGCTTCAGCCCGTCGGCGGCCACCGGGATCATGCCGTAGCGCGATTTCTCCAGCAGTTTCGGATTGATCCCGGCCATGACAGACGGCGGGGCGGAGGCCTCACCCTTGTCGGCAGCATCGCCCGCACCGATCACCACGTCGTGGCGGGCGCCGGTGGAGCCGTCGATCATGGTGATGGTCTTCTGCTCGCCGGGCGCGGCCTGCTTCGGCACCTCTCTGGTCTCGTGCTTGCCGTCTGGTTTGCTCTCGGCGCCGGGGCCGGATGCGGCCGGTTTCTCGTCCGTGGCAGTGGGAGCGCGGATCGCGAGCCTGGCCATCGGCTCGCCGCCGAGCGGATCGTTGTTGAAGATGGCGAAGCCGGCAAAGGTAACCAGGAACAGGCCGAGCAGGACGGCCAGCAGCTGCATGGCAGTGAACGGCAGCCGCAGCCGGCGTTTCCGGCGCGGCTTGTCCTGTCCGAGCGGGGCGCTCAGATCATCGGCCGTCTCAGTCATGCGCGATCCCGAATCACTCGTGCCGACGATACCACGCCGCGGTCAAGCGGCGGCAGGCCGGGAGAGGCCGAATGACCACGGGGGAGTTCCAAACAAAAAGGGCGGCTTCAGGAAGCCGCCCTTTGGAGATCGCGCGTGGCGCCGACTTAATTCGCCGCTTTGGGCTTGTCGGCCGTCGCCTTGTTGTCGTTGCCGGGCGTGGGCGCCGCCGAGGCGCTGTTCTTGATGCCGTGGAGCAGGTCGCCGGCGAGCTTGAGCGCCTTGTCGTCCTTGGCGTCCGGCGGGACGTAGGACTGCGAGCCCGTCTTCTCGTCGCCGTCGTTCTTCAGATGGCCGCGCAGCGAAGCCTCGCCCTTGGTGTCGGTGCGCGACTTCAGCTCGTCCGGCACGTCCTGGAGCACTTCGATATCGGGCACGATGCCCTTGGCCTGGATCGACTTGCCCGACGGCGTGTAATAGCGCGCGGTGGTCAGCCGCAACGCGCCGTTGCCGCTGCCGAGCGGAATGATGGTCTGCACCGAGCCCTTGCCGAACGAGCGCGTGCCGACGATGGTCGCGCGCTTGTGGTCCTGCAGTGCGCCGGCGACGATTTCCGACGCCGAGGCCGAGCCGCCATTGACCAGCACGATGACCGGCCTGCCCTTGGTCAGGTCGCCCGCATGCGCGGTGCGGCGCTGGGTCTCCTCGGCATTGCGGCCGCGGGTCGAGACGATCTCGCCCTTCTCGAGGAACGAGTCGGAGACGGTGACCGCTTCCTCGAGCAGGCCGCCGGGATTGTTGCGCAGGTCGATGATGAAGCCCTTGAGCTTGTCGCTGCCGATCTGGTTCGTGAGGTTACCGATCTCACGCTTCAGGCCTTCGGTGGTCTGCTCGTTGAAGGTGGTGATGCGGATATAGCCGATGTCGTCCTGCTCGACGCGCGCGCGCACCGAGCGGACGCGGATGTTGTCGCGCACCAGCGTGACGTCGAGCGGGTTGTCCTGGCCCTTGCGGATGATCTTGAGCTTGATCTTGGTGTTGACCGGACCGCGCATCTTCTCGACCGCCTGGTTCAGGGTCAGGCCCTGCACCGCCTCGTCGTCGAGATTGGTGATGATGTCGTTGGCCATGATGCCGGCGCGCGAAGCGGGCGTGTCGTCGATCGGCGAGACCACCTTGATCAGGCCGTCCTCCATCGTGACCTCGATGCCGAGGCCGCCGAACTCGCCGCGGGTCTGCACCTGCATGTCGCGGAAGCTCTTGGCGTCCATGTAGCTCGAATGCGGATCGAGGCCGGTGAGCATGCCGCTGATGGCGGATTCGATCAGCTTGGTGTCATCGGGCTTCTCGACATAGTCGGAGCGGACGCGCTCGAACACGTCGCCGAACAAATTGAGCTGGCGATAGGTGTCCGCGGTGGCGGCTCGCGCGCTGGAGCCCATGAACACCGCGCGCGGCTGGGTCACGAACAGCGTCAACGCCGCACCGGTGGCGGCGCTGAGGAGGATTACTGAAGTCTTGCGCATCATCCGCGAACCTTCTCGCCTTCATTTGCGGCCCACCATGGGCCTGGATCGATTGGAGTGCCGTCTTTACGGAACTCGACATACAGCACAGGTTGACTCGCGTTCGTGGCGAGAATGGAGGCGACCTGAGAGGTCGACCCCATGGTCGCGACCGGCTCCCCCGTGAGCACAAACTGCCCGATGTTGACCGAAATGCGCTCCATCCCGGCGATCAAGACATGATACCCGCCCCCGGCATTGAGGATCAAGAGTTGTCCATAGCTGCGGAATGGGCCGGCATACACAACCCAGCCATCACACGGCGTCGTGACCTGGGCGCCGGGCTTAGTCGCCAGCGAAATACCCTTCTGGACGCCGCCGACCCCGTCGGAACCGCCAAAATCCCTGATCTTGTTACCGTTAACCGGAAGCGACAGGAGGCCCTTGGCCGAGGCGAAGGCGATCGCCGGGGTGGTGCGGGACTTGTCCTTGAACGCGCCCGGGCCCTGTTTGGCGCTGGCGGCCGCGTTTGCCGCCGCCAGTTTGGCCTCCCTGGCCTCGGCCTGCCTTGCGGCCTCGGCGGCCTTCTCGGCCGCCTTGGCGGCGGTTTGCAGATCCTGCTCCATCTTGGCGATCAGCCCCTGGAGATCGCCGACCTGCCTTGACAGCGCGATCGCGCGCGCGCTTTCGGCATCGAGGTCTTTTTCCCGTGCGGACTGCTGACGCTGCCGTTCCTCGATCAGGGCGGTGAGCCGGGTCTGGTCGCTCCTGACCTTGTCACGGTCGGAGGCGAGCTGATCGCGCTCGGTGGCGATGGTCTTGCGCAAGGCCACGAGCTCGCCGAGCTCGCTTGCGAGCTTCTCGGCGCGGCCGCGCAATTCCGGCACGACGGCGCCAAGCAGCATCGCGGTGCGCAAGGATTGCAGCGCATCTTCGGGCCGCACCAGCAGCGCCGGCGGCGTGCGCCGGCCGGCACGCTGCAAGGCCGCCAGCACCTCGACGATGTCGGCACGGCGCGAATCCAGCGAGGCGCGCATCTGCTGCTCGCGGCCGTTCAGCGTGCGCAGCCGCGCCTCGGCCTCGTCGATCTTGGCCTCCACGGCGCGCACATTGGCCGCGGTCTCGATCAGCTGCTGATTGAGCTGGGTGCGGTCCTGGCCAAGTGCGGTGATCTCGGCCTTGAGCTTGGCCTGCGCTTCTTCCGCGCTTCGTTGTCTCGCGCGTGCGGCCTCCAGCTCCTGCTCGCGCTGCTTGATCGCGTCGGGCGAGACCGCCGCGGTCTGCGGCGGCGCTGCCGTCTGAGCTTGCGCGAGGCTTGCGCCGGCAAGGCCAGTGATCAGCAGCAGGTTGAGGAGCGGCGCTCGCATCGTGTCGGCAAAGGTGCTCGTTGTGGCGCGCATCATGCGCGGTGATAGGGATGGCCGGCCAGGATGGTGGCGGCCCGATACAGCTGTTCCAGAAGCATGACGCGGACCATTTGGTGCGGCCAGGTCGCAGAGCCGAACGCGATCGCGAGCTTGGCCTTACGGCGCAATTCGGGCGAAAGTCCGTCCGCCCCTCCGATCACGAAGATAGTATGTCCGGCGCCCTCGTCGCGCCAGCGCGCCAGATGCCGTGCGAATACGGTGGAATCGAGATTCTGGCCGCGCTCGTCCAGCGCCACCAGGATCGCCTTATCAGGAATATGCGCCGAGATCGCCGCGGCCTCTTCGGCCATCCGTGTCTGCGCATCGCGTGCGCGGCTTTCGGGAATTTCGTGGATGCCGAGCTCGCGGAATCCAAGCTTGCGGCCAGCCTCCTCGAACCGCTCGAAATAGCGGTCTGCAAGCTCCCGTTCGGGGCCCTGCTTCAGCCGGCCCACCGCAATAACAGCAACACGCATGATTCTGGAGTCGCGTTGACGAGACCGCGCGCAACAAGCGCGCGCACGACGCTAGCATGCGCGTCGGCCGATTCGAAATCGGCCAGTTGAGCCTAGATCGCCTTCGCAGCCCCTGGGCCCTGCGTATACAACCTTTCGAGGTTGTAGAACTCGCGGACCTCGGGTCTGAACACGTGCACGATCACGTCGCCGGAATCGATCAGCACCCAGTCGCAATTGGGCAAGCCCTCGACATGGATGTTCTTGATGCCGTTTTCCTTGAGGCTCTTGGTGACGTTTTCCGCGATCGCGCCGACGTGCCGGTTCACCCGGCCGGTGGTGACGATCATGTAGTCGGAGTACGCCGATTTGCCGCGAAGGTCGATGGTGACCGTCTCTTCCGCCTTCATGTCCTCGAGGCGGGAGAGGATCAGGCTCAGCGTCTTGTCGGCGTCGGGTTGCGCCTTCAAGGCCGCAGCTTTGGTCGATGTTTTACGCGTAGGCTTGGCAACCTTGGGTAAAACAGGCTTGGACAATACAGATGCGGTCAGGGACCATTCCTTTCACTGTATCGCGAACGCCGAATCCGGCGCCCACTGGTTACACTACATCATGTGGGGTTAAGGGTTTCAATATGCCAGAGAGCCCGTAGTCCACACCATGTCCCCACACTTCGTCTCACTTCGTACCTTTCCAGCTCCCGTCCGGGTTCCGTAGGCCGGTGGAGGAGAGATTCAGCTTTAATCCGGTCAGGAACACCCAGGCCGGTGCCGGCCGATCGGCAAGCTGGAATGCCTTGTTCTCGGGCAGACGGTAGCGCGATAACGCCTGGGCTGCGGGCGAGCCCAGCGCGCGAAAACTCTGCGGGGGACGATCGATCACTGCCATCGGCACCTGAGCGGCGATGCGCCGCCAGTCCTGCCAACGATGGAATTGAGCGAGATTGTCGGCGCCCATGATCCAGACAAAGCGCAAGCCGGGGAAGCGGCGGCGCAAGGTGTTGATCGTGTCGATAGTATAGCGGGTGCGAATGACGGATTCGAGACAGCTCACCTCGATGCGCGGATCATCGGCGACCTCGCGCGCGGCCTGCATGCGCGCGCCGAGTTCCTGCAGCGTGCCGTTCTCCTTGAGCGGATTGCCCGGCGTCACCAGCCACCAGACGCGATCGAGTTGCAATCGCTTCAGCGCGAAGCGGCTGATCGCGCGGTGGGCCTGATGCGGCGGGTTGAACGAGCCGCCGAGCAGGCCGATGCGCATGCCCGGCGTCGAGGGCGGAACCGCTTGCGCCACGAAGCGCGGCACGACGAGATTGTTGCTCAATGCCCGCGCCTCGCGACGTCTACGGCCGGGTCTGTCCGGTGCCGTGGACGCGATATTTGAAGCTCGTCAATTGCTCGGCGCCGACCGGGCCGCGGGCGTGGAAGCGGCCGGTGGCAATCCCGATCTCGGCGCCGAAACCGAACTCGCCGCCGTCGGCGAACTGCGTCGAGGCGTTGTGGAGCACGATCGCGGAATCGACCTCGCTCAGGAACTTGTTGGCCGCAGCCTCATCCGCGCTCACGATTGCATCGGTGTGATGCGAGCCGTGGTTCTGGATATGCGCGATCGCGCCATCGACGCCGTCCACCACCTTCGCCGCGATGATCGCGTCGAGATATTCGGTGTCCCAATCCTCGTCGCTCGCCGGCTTGACGCGCGCATCGGCCTTCTGCACGGCCTCGTCGCCGCGCACCTCGCAGCCGGCATCGAGCAGCATCTCGACCAGCGGCTTCAGGCTCTTGCCAGCGGCCGCACGATCGACCAGCAGCGTCTCGGCTGCACCGCAGACGCCGGTGCGTCGCATCTTGGCATTGAGCACGATCGACTTCGCCATGGCGAGGTCGGCGCTGCCATCGACATAGACGTGGTTGACGCCCTCGAGATGCGCAAAGACAGGCACGCGCGCCTCCTGCTCGACGCGCGCGACGAGGCTCTTGCCCCCGCGCGGCACGATGACGTCGACGGCGCCGTTCAGGCCCGACAGCATCATGCCGACCGCGGCGCGGTCGCGCGTCGGCACCAGCGTGATCGCAGCTTCCGGCAGGCCAGCTTCGCGCAGGCCCTGCACCAGGCATTCATGGATGGCGCGGCAGGAGCGGAAACTGTCCGAGCCGCCGCGCAGGATCACGGCATTGCCCGACTTCAGGCACAGCACGCCGGCGTCCGCCGCGACGTTCGGTCGGCTCTCGAAGATCACGCCGACGACGCCGAGCGGCACCCGCACGCGCTCGATGGACATGCCGTTTGGCCGCTGCCAGCGCTCGGTGACGACCCCGATGGGATCGGCGATGCCGCGCACGATGCCGATGCCTTCAGCCATGCCCTCGATGCGCGCCGGCGTCAGCGTCAGGCGGTCGATGAAGGCGGAGGTAGCATTGCCTGAGGCGCGGGCCTCCGCGACGTCCTCGGCATTGGCGGCGAGAATTGCGGCCGCGCTTGCGCGGATCGCCCGCTCCATGGCCTCCAGCGCCCGGTTCTTCTGCTCCGGCGGCGCCAGCGCCAGCACGCGCGCGGCAGCGCGGGCACGGGTTCCGAGATCGGACATCAGCGCCTGGAGATCGGCATTGCCGTCTACGGCTTTGAGGGGGGCGGCCATGGGAGTCAAACCTTCTGCTAAGACAGTGTCCTAGCACGGAAATCCCGCTTTTGCGAAGGGCGGGGAGGGTATGGCTGGTCTCCCCGATAGCGGGCCGGCCAGGTCGGTCCGCCGTCATTCCGGGACGATGCGGAGCATCGAACCCGGAATCTCGAGATTCCCCGGTGCGCAATTGCGCACCTGAGGTCTGGTCCTTCGGACCATCCCGGAATGACGGGGCAAAGTCCTACCCGCCCACCACCAGATCGTCCCGGTGGATCATCTCCGCGCGGCCGCTGATGCCGAGGATGGTCATCACATCAGGGGAGGAACGGCCCTTGATCCGCTCGGCATCGTCGGCGTCATAGGCGATCAGGCCGCGGCCGATCTCGCTGCCGTCAGGGCCGCGCACGATCACGGCATCGCCGCGGGCGAACTGGCCTTCGACCTTGATCACGCCGGCCGGCAGCAGGCTGGCGCCGGCGCGCAGCGCGGTCACCGCGCCGGCATCGATGGTCAGCGTGCCCTTCGGCTCCAGCGTGCCCGCGATCCAGCGCTTTCGCGAGGTGATCGGATTGGCCGGCGTCAGGAACCAGGTGCAGCGGCCGCCATCGGCGATCGCCTGCAAGGGATGCTCGATCTTGCCGGAGGCGATCAGCATATGCGTGCCTCCGGTCGTCGCGATCTTGGCCGCCTCGACCTTGGTGCGCATGCCGCCGCGCGACAGCTCGGACTCGGCATCACCCGCCACCGCCTCGATCTCCGAGGAGATGCTGTCGACGACGGGAATGAGTTTTGCGTTCGGGTTGTTCTTTGGCGGGGCGTCGTAGAGTCCGTCGATATCGGACAGCAGCACCAGCAGGTCGGCGCTCGCCATGGTCGCGACGCGCGCGGCGAGGCGATCATTGTCGCCGTAGCGGATCTCGGTGGTCGCCACCGTGTCGTTTTCGTTGATCACGGGGATGGCGCGCCATTCCAGCAGCTTGCCGATGGTGGAGCGCGCGTTGAGATAGCGGCGGCGCTCCTCGGTGTCCTGCAGCGTCACCAGGATCTGACCGGCGCCGATGCCGTGGGCGCCAAGCACCTCCGACCAGATCCGCGCCAGCGCGATCTGACCGACCGCAGCCGCGGCCTGGCTCTCTTCCAGCTTCAGCGGGCCGCGCGGCAATTTGAGTCGGCTGCGGCCGAGCGCGATCGAACCGGAGGAGACGACCAGGACGTCGCGTCCCTCCTTGTGCAGCTTGGCCATGTCGTCGGCGAGCGCGGCGAGCCAGGACGCCCGAACCTCGCCCTTGTCGGAATCGACCAGCAGCGCGGAGCCGACCTTGACGACGATGCGGCGGAATTGACTGAGTTCGGGGCTGGCCATGTGTGTATGTATGTTGGCGCGCTTGGGCGATCTGCTCTGCATTGGAAACGGCGGAGCGAGAGGCGGCGCCGATAGGCCTGCTTTTGCAGCAGGACGAGGGCCGGCGCAAGGCGCGGAATGGTAAACGGTGCGGGTCTCGTCTTTGGCCTTGTCTCGGACGCCGGCGCGGTTCTAATGCCGGCAATCAAATGGTCGGGAGGGGAAAGCATGGATCGCCGCACATTCATGGCCGGATGTCTTGGGGGATATCTTGGGCTGCCGCTGCTGGCGCAGGCGGGCGGGGCGGAAGCGCAGGCGGGGCTGACGAAAATCATCTTCCCGTTCGCGGCCGGAGCCGGCGGCGACACGCTGTGCCGGCTGATCGCGCAGGAGATGGCGCCGGTGCTGCAACGGACCGTCGTGGTCGAGAACCGCACCGGCGGCGACGGCCTGATCGGCATCAAGGCGGTGAAGGGCGCAAGCCCCGACGGCAGCATGGTGCTGGTGACGACAGGGCCCACCATGTACCTGCTGCCGATGGTGGAGGCGACGCCGAGCTTCGACACGGCCAAGGATTTCATGCCGGTGTCGCTGCTGGCACGGTTCGAATTCGCGCTGGTGATCGGCCCGGGTATCGATGCTGCCGATTTCAAAGCGTTCCAGGCGTGGCTGAAATCGCATCCGGACAAGACGTCGTTCGGCGTACCAAGTAACGGCACCATTCCGCATTTCATGGGCTCCAGGCTCGAGAAGGATCTCGGCATCCCCCTGACCCGCGTGCCCTATCGCGGCAGCGCGCCGATCCTCAACGATCTCGTCGGCGGCCACATCTCTTTCGGCATCACCACACTGGCGGACGCACTGCCGCAGCATCGCGCCAAGGGCGTGAAGATCATCGCGGTGTCGAGCGCGGAGCGTTCGCCATTTGCGCTTGAGGTCCCTACTTTGAAGGAGAGCGGCGTCGATCTCGTTGCCGACGCCTGGTACGGCATGTGGCTTCCCGCCGGCAGCCCGCCGGAGTTTGCGAGCAAGCTCGGCGCCGCCGCGAGCGCCGCGCTGGCCAAGTCCGAGGTGAAGGAGAAGCTGACGGCGATCGGCATGATTCCGGTCGGCAGCAATGCGGATGGATTGACGAAGGAGCTCGCCGCGAACATCGCGCTGTGGCAGCCGATCGTGAAGGCGACGGGGTATAAGATCGAGAATTGAAATCGGTTTGCCTGACAATGACCCAGCGGTTACTCGGTGCTGCTCGCGTGTTTGCGAGCAATTATCAGATCGTCGTGTGCGACGATCCATTCAGGCCTCTCGATGACGGAGAAAACTGGGACGCGGAGAAGACAAAGCAAGGGTTTGCCGGCGCGCCGGCGTTCCGGATGATTGGCACGGAGGCTGATCTCAACGACCATTGGGTCGAACTGGTGTCGAGCGACCGGCCGCCCTCACCAGAAGAATGGCAGCGGATCACCTGCGTACATTTTCGTTCCGGAAGCGGGCGGATCCACGTCATGTCGGTGATGGATAGCGATCCTCCAATTTCTGCGGATATCGAGCGGGGCGACTACGCACTCTACGTGGCCGGGCAAAACCTTGGAGTCGATCAGTTGAGCCTGGGAGAGACGGCGAAGCTCTCGCACGCCCAAATAGCCGAGCGAAAGGACATTGAGTGGTACCGACTGTTTCTGGTGCCAGGTAAGCCTGATTTTGAAGGGCGCGTGGTCGATCGATAGCTAGCGGCGCGCTCTATCCCCTCATCCTGAGGAGCGCGCCTTTGCGCGCGTCTCGAAGGATGAAAGGCCGAGGTGCCAGAGCCGGGCCTTCATGGTTCGAGACGGCGCTATCGCGCCTCCTCACCATGAGGGCCTTAAAGTTTCCCGCGCTGCGCGATGCCGTCCTTGATCGCGGCGAGCTCCGTCTCATCCCAGATGCCGATCAGAATGCCGCCCTTCACCTGGAGCTGGTTATCCGCATAGGCGGCGATCTTCTCGCGTGGCGTGGTGATGTGATCGTTCGGATGCAGCGCCCAGTCGAACAATTCGGCCTGGAGCCGCGCGATGATGCCGGCGCAATCAGGGTCGTCGCCACGATCGACGTACTCTTCCGGATCGCTTTCGAGGTCGTACAGCATCGGGCGGAAGCCGGAGGCGTGGATGTATTTCCAGCGGCCGTCGAACACCATGAACAGGCGGCAGCGCTCGATCGGCTGGTTCAGCTTCAGCCGCACGTCCTGCATGGCGTAGTCATATTCGGAGAACGTCACCTTGCGCCAATCCGGCGGGCTCTCGCCGCGCAGCAGCGGCAGCAGCGAACGTCCTTCGAGGATGTGGCCCGGCACCTTGCCGCCGAAATAATCGACGAAGGTCGGCGCGAGATCGATCGCCTCGACCAGCGCATCGTTGCGCGTGCCGCGCGTGGCGTCGGCTTCCCGCGAGGGATCGATGATGATGAGCGGAATCTTCGCCGATTGCTCGTGGAACAGATCCTTCTCGCCCATCCAGTGATCGCCGAGATAGTCGCCATGATCGGAGGTGAACACGATCATGGTGGTGTCCAGCAGGCGCGCGCCTCCAAAAACTTCATCAGCACGCCCATCTGGTCGTCGATCTGGGTGATCAGGCCCATATAGGTGGGGATCACCTTCTCTCGGGCGTCGTCGCGCGCCATGTTGCGGGAGTAGCGCATGTCCATGTAGGCGCCGAACACCGGGTGTGGATTCTGCCGTTCGCGCTCCGAGCGGATCACCGGGATCATGTCGTCGGTCGAATACATGCTGGCATAGGGCTCCGGCGCGATATAGGGCCAGTGCGGCTTGATGTAGGACAGGTGCAGGCACCACGGCCGGCCGTCGGTCTCGGCCTCGCTGATGAAGTCCATCGCGCGCCGGGTCATATAGGGCGTCTCGGAATGCTCTTCGGGCACACGCGCGGCCTTGTCGGCGTGCACCAGCAGCCAGCCGTTGTGCAGCGAGCCGTCGTCAGCAGCGCCGGAATTGGCCCATTGCTCCCAGGGATTGGCGGCTTCAAAACCCTGCCGGCGCAGATACTCGTCGTATTTCGGGCGTGGCCGTCCGGTGGGATGCAGGCCGTCGTCGCGCTCATAGGGCTCGAAGCCGCATTCGGCGACATGCACGCCGATGATTGATTCCGGCGGAATGCCGAGCGCCTTCATGCCTTCGAGATCAGGCGCCATGTGGGTCTTGCCGACCAGCACGTTGCGCACGCCGATCTTGCCCAGGTGATCGCCGAGCGTGGGCTCACCGACCCGCAGCGGCCAGCCGTTCCAGTGCGACCCGTGCGAGCGCATGTAGCGGCCGGTATAGAACGACATCCGCGACGGGCCGCAGATCGGCGACTGCACATAGGCCTTCGTGAACAGCACGCCGCGCCTGGCCATGGCGTCGATGTTCGGTGTCTTCAGCGTGGGATGGCCGGTGCAGCCGAGGTAGTCGTAGCGAAGCTGGTCGCACATGATCCAGAGAACGTTCTTCGCGCGCGCCATGCGTCATCCCTGCCGTTTCTTGATTGTTCGATGCTGCGCTATTGGAGAAACGAAGACAAGCCGCCTGTGATGCGCGAACCGCGTGGCCACATCCACCGCAGTCGTCCCCGCGAAGGCGGGACCCATAACCACAGGGAGAGGTTTGGCGATGACTAGAAGTTCGGTACTACGACCGTCCTCAATCGAGGTATCGCGCGGTATGGGTCCCCGCCTTCGCGGGGACGACAGCTAAGCCGACCACGGCTCCGCTTCGGCCGCGCTCTTCGCCTTGGCGGAGACCGGGCTCTCGCCGATGACGTCCGCCAGCGCGCGCAATGCTTCCTTGACGCCCTGGCCGGTGACGCCGGAGAGCAGCAGCGGCGTCTTCTTGGCGGCGCGCTTCAGCCGGTCCTTCTGCTTCTTCAGCTCGTCCGGCTCGACCGCGTCGATCTTATTCAGCGCGACGATCTCGACCTTGTCCGTGAGCTGGCCGCCATAGGCGTCGAGCTCCTTGCGCACGGTCTTGTAGGCCTTTCCGGCATGCTCGCAGGTGGCGTCGACGAGATGCAAGAGCACGCGGCAGCGCTCGACATGGCCGAGGAAGCGGTCGCCGAGGCCCGCGCCTTCATGCGCGCCCTCGATCAGGCCGGGAATGTCGGCGAGCACGAATTCGCGGCCGTCGGCATTCACGACGCCGAGCTGCGGATGCAGCGTGGTGAAGGGATAGTCGGCAATCTTCGGCTTCGCCGCGCTGACCTTGGAGAGGAAGGTCGATTTGCCGGCATTGGGCAGGCCGACCAGGCCGGCGTCGGCAATGAGTTTCAGCCGCAGCCAGATCCAGCGCTCCTCGCCGGGCTGGCCGGGATTGGCGTTGCGCGGGGCGCGGTTTGTCGACGACTTGAAATGCGCGTTGCCGAAGCCGCCATTACCGCCTTCGGCCAGCACGAACTTCTCGCCGACCTTGGTGAAGTCGTGGATCAGAGTCTCGCGGTCCTCGTCGAAGATCTGCGTGCCGAGCGGAACCTTCAGCACGATGTTCTTGCCGTTGGCGCCGTGACGGTCCGAGCCCATGCCGTTCTCGCCCTTCTGGGCCTTGAAGTGCTGCTGGTAGCGGTAGTCGATCAGCGTGTTGAGGCCGTCGGCGACCTCGATGATGACATTGCCGCCGCGGCCGCCATTGCCGCCGGAGGGACCGCCGAATTCGATGAACTTCTCGCGGCGGAACGCCACGCAGCCGTTTCCGCCGTCACCGGAGCGGATATAGACCTTTGCTTCGTCGAGGAATTTCATGGGGCATAGGTAGGCCAGCCGGCCCCGTGCGGCAACCCGGATCGGTCCGCAAATCGGCTGAAATTCAGCGAATTGGACCCTTGCTTAACCGGCCGGCCGCCGCCGGATCAGGAATTTCTGCGTGCCCTCGAGCACCAGCTCCTTGCGCTGGTTGAACACGGTGCTGCGCAGCGTCACCGTGCCGGTGGTGCGCCCCGGCACCAGCTCGATGACTTCCAGTGCAGGATAGAGGGTGTCGTCGGCGAACACGGGCTTGAGAAAGCGGCTCGATTGCTCGAGGAAGCCGACCAGCGAGTCCTCGACCAGGAACGGAAACAGGCCGGCGCCGGGCGCGGTGTGGATCAGCGTCTGGAAGCCGTGGGCGAGCAGATGCGGCATGCCGCGGCTGCGGCAATATTCCACGTCATAGTGCACGGGATGAGTGTCGCCGCTCGCGGTCTGGAATGCGGCGAACACCGCAGAGGTCTGGGTGCGGCTCGGCAGCACGAAGCGTTCGCCGACGACGAAATCCTCAAACCAGCGTTGCGCCGGGATCATGCGATGCCGGGCCGGATCGAAATCGGTCATGGCTTAGCTCTCTTCTTGGCTCTCTCGTCGATGTGGCCCGTATCGCTACCGCGATGCGAAGAGTGCGACAATCCGTTCAATTCGGCGGTAGTGGGCTTGTCCCGCCGGCTCACGTCATTAAAACGACCGCAGGCTCCGCTACCAGCCGATTCCTGACGCTCTCTCCCCGTCGTTGCGAGCGTAGCGAAGCAATCCAGACTGCCGCCGCGGAAGCAGTCTGGATTGCTTCGTCGCAAGAGCTCCTCGCAATGACGGCTTCAATGCCCCTGTTCAAGAATCTCTCCGCCTATGACGATCGCTCCGCGCGCCTGGCCGGCATCGGACTCATGGTGCTGTCGATCTTCATGTTCTCGTTCGGCGATGCCATGGGCAAGTTCCTGGTCGGGACTTATTCGGTGGGGCAGCTCTTGTTCCTGCGCGCCTGCGCGGCGCTGCTGCTGCTGTCGCCGCTGATCTGGAAGCAGCGCTACCTGTTCCTGCATCTGGAGCGGCCGGGCCTGCAGCTGGTTCGCGTCGTGCTGTCGACGCTGGAAGTCGCGGCGTTCTTTCTCGCAACCGTCTATCTGCCGCTCGCCGACGTCATCACCTATTATCTCGCCGGTCCGATCTTCGTCACCGCGATGTCGGCGATCTTTCTGGGCGAGAAGGTCGGCTGGCGGCGCTGGACCGCGATCCTGATCGGCTTCTGCGGCGTCCTGATCGCGCTGCGCCCCTCGGCGCAGACCGTCAGCCTGCCGGCGCTGATCGCGCTCGGCGGCAGCCTCTCCTTCGCAACCCTGATGCTGATCACGCGCAGCCTGCGCAAGACGCCCGACATCGTGATGGCGTCCTCGCAATTCATCGGCACGTTTTCGCTGGGCGCGGTGCTGTCGGCGTTCCACTGGGTGCCGCCGACGCCCGGCAGCCTCGTGATCTTCGCGCTCGCCGGATGCGTTTCGGTGACGGCGCTGTTCTGCGTCAACCGCTCGCTCAAGCTCGCGCCGGCCAGCGTCGTGGTGCCCTATCAATATTCGATGATCGTCTGGGCCGTGATCTTCGGCTTCGTCGTGTTCGGCGACGTCCCATCGATCGCAACACTCGTCGGCGCCGCCGTCATCATCGGCGCCGGGTTCTATATCTATCTGCGCGAGCGCGATCTGGGACGGGAGACCGCGGAAGTGAATCCGCCTGCGTGATGCCTACCCTCCCCTGGAGGGGGAGGGTCGCGCGCGCGAAGCGTGAGCGGGGTGGGGTGATCTCTCCCCACGGGCAGTGTTCGACGTGGAGAGACCGTCACCCCACCCCGTCTCACATTTTCGCTGCGCTCAATGTGAGCCGACCCTCCCCTCCAGGGGAGGGTAAGTCACCGCACCCGTCGCGCGCTGCTCCAGCTCTTCAGCGAGGCCCACACCCCGCGCGACAGGCGGAAGCAGTCGACGGGCGTCGAGGAGCCGAGCGCCAGGAAGCGGTGCAGCTGGACGCCGCTCCACTGGAAGCCGCACTTCTCCAGCACCTTGCGCGAGGCCGGATTGGTGACGCGCGCGCTGGCGTAGAGATGCTCGTCCTCGAACTCCTCGAAGAAGAAGTCGATCGCGCCGCGCGCGGCCTCGGTGGCAAAGCCCCGGCCCCAATGCTCGACGCCGAGCCAGTAGCCGAGCTCGGCATTGCCGGGCTTGGAGCAATCGATGCCGACCATGCCGACCGGCCCGCTATCGTGCTCGATCAGGAACACGGTCTCGCTGCCGAGCTCGGCGATGGCGCGGATGAATTCGGCGGCGTCGTCCTGCGAATAGGGATGCGGCAGGCGACGCGTGTTCTCGGCGACACGGCGGTCGTTGGCGAGCCGGGCGATGGTCCTGACGTCGGCCAGCGTCGGCCGCCGCAAGGTCAGCCGCTCGGTGGCGACGACGCTGGGTCTCGCCTCGGCCAAGGTCACGCTCGAGAAATCCTGCAACATGTCCGGCTCCGTGAAAGTCACTAAATCAAAGTGAGCAAACAAAAAGGGGAGGCCGGTTTCCCGCCTCCCCCTGGAGCCTTCGATCTCTTGCGATCTCTAGGACTCCGCCGGTTCAGTCGGGACCGGCGGACTCCAATTTGATCCACCGTCTATTCAGCAGCCTCGGCAATCGGGAGCACCGATACGAAGGTGCGGCCGTTGGCTTTGGCTTGGAACGCAACGCGGCCCTCGATCTTGGCGAACAGAGTGTGGTCCGTACCCATGCCGACATTGAGGCCGGGGTGCCAAGTGGTGCCGCGCTGACGCGCAATGATGTTGCCGGGCGTGACGATCTCGCCGCCGAACGCCTTGATACCGAGGCGCTTGCCCTTGGAATCGCGACCGTTGCGCGATGAACCGCCTGCTTTTTTGTGAGCCATGGCTCGTCTCCGAAATCCTGCGTAGTTCTAGGTCAATTCCTTGACGGAATCATTTCAAAACGTCGCACGCATCAATTCGTGAATTGGCGTGATCGGTTTTGCGTTACTCGGCGGCTTCCGCTGCCGGCGCCGCTGCCACCTTCTCCTTCTTCGGACGCGGCCCCTTGGTGGGCTTGGCGCCGTCGGTCAGGATCTCGCTGACGCGCAGCACGGTGATCTCGTCGCGGTAGCCGCGCTTGCGGCGCGAATTCTTGCGGCGGCGCTTCTTGAAGGCGATGACCTTGGGGCCGCGCTTGTGGTCGAGCACTTCGACCGCGACCGACGCGCCTGCGACCGTCGGAACGCCCAGCACCGGCGTGTCGCCGCCGACCACCAGAACTTCATTCAACTGCACGATCGAGCCGACTTCGCCTTCGATCTTGCCAACTTCCAGGACATCATCCGGCACGACGCGGTATTGCTTGCCGCCGGTTTTGATGACTGCGAACATCGTTTTTTTCCTTCGTGTTCAATCCCGGCCTCGGGACGGGATGCGTCCGGGCCGGCTTTTTGTCAGTCGCTATGGTTTATGCGAGTCTGCGTGGGCGGGACTTATCCCATTGAAAACCCATGCAAAAACAAGCGGCGCGAGAAACGCCCCGCGCCGGCTGTGGGTCTTATAGCGGCCGAGCGCGCCAAGTCAAGGAAAACCGCCGAAAAAGGCCCGGATTTGAAGGCTTTGGACGCGCTGAAAGCGCGCAGCCGAATCTCGACGAGTCATGCAACAAACAGGTTCCCCCGCAGTTGTCCCGGCCGGAACAGGACATGCGGGCTAGGGCTATCATGGGTTCAGACGAACTGGTCAAGGCGACGGGCATCGCCCAACATGGGGCGAGCCGCTTGCCGTCGGTCGATGTCGACAGCTTCAACATCGAGATCAAGGACGAGGACGGCTTCCTCGGCGACCGCGCCAGCAAGGGCGCCTTTCGCGAGATCCTCGAGGAATGGCGCAAGCCGTTGCGCAAGAGCGGCGAGGATCCGTTCGGCGACGAGCCGTCCGACAAGATCAGCAAGAAGGCCCTGGATGCCGTTCTGGTCGGCGACGATACCGAGGCGACTGCCGTCGTGCACAGCGCGATCGAGGACTATGCGCAGGAGCTCGCCTACGTCACGCGGCGGTTTCTCAAGACCAAGGCCTGGGCCAAGACTGAATGCATCGTGGTCGGGGGCGGCTTTCGCGCCAGCCGGCTCGGCGAGATCGCCATTGCCCGGGCCGAGATCATTCTGAAATCGGAGGGCTTCAAGGTCGATCTGGTGCCGATCCGCTTCGATCCTGACGACGCCGGCCTGATCGGCGCGCTGCACCTCGCGCCGTCATGGATCTTCGAGGCCTATGACAGCATCCTCGCCGTCGACATCGGCGGCACCAACATCCGCTGCGGCATCGTCGAGACCCGCTGGAAGAAGGCGCCCGATCTGTCCAAGGGCGTCGTCTTCAAGTCCGAGCTGTGGCGCCATGCCGATGACGAGCCGAGCCGCGAAGCCGCGGTGAAGCGGCTGGTCAAGATGCTGCAAGGCCTGGTCGAGGACGCCGAGGCCGAAGGCTTCAAGCTCGCACCCTTCATCGGCATCGCCTGTCCCGGCGTGATCAATGCGGACGGCTCGATCGAGAAGGGCGCGCAGAATCTTCCCGGTAATTGGGAAAGCAGCAAGTTCAACCTGCCGGCGAGCCTCGTGGAGGCGATCCCCGAGATTGGCGGGCACGACACCGCGATCCTGATGCACAATGACGGCGTGGTGCAGGGTCTGTCGGAAGTGCCGTTCATGCAGGATGTGCAGCGCTGGGGCGTGCTCACCATCGGCACCGGCCTCGGCAACGCGCGCTTCACCAATCGCCGCAAGGAGAACGGCAACGGCAAGGACCGTGATTCCACGGAGAACGGGAAGAAAAAGGGCAAAGCGGACTAGCCAGCGTTTTCGAGCGAAGTGGATCCCGGTTCGCGTCAAGAAAACGCGTCAAAACATAGAATCCAGAGCCCGTTCCGGCTTTGCCGGAACGGAAATGGCTCTGGAGTAACCTTGACCGGTTAGGTTAAGGACCGGATTGCGTTGCGGGCCGCCCGCCGCACGCTAGGGTCGAATCGTCGCTTCCACTCGGCCGGCGAAGCCGCCCTTCACGGCCAGTATTTCAATGAGCGGCACGGGACCGCCAGTGTTTACCGCGTCTGGCGGTCCCACCCCGTTTTTTCCTCAGCTCCACCCGACGCGCGCAAAGAACGCCGCGATCTCGCCTGCCGCGCGATCCGGATCTTCCCGATGCGGGAAGTGGCCGACGTCGGGAAACATCTTGAGATCGAGATCGCTGAAGGTCTCGGACAGCCGGTCGGTCCAAGGATACGGAAACAGCGGATCGTGCTCGGCCCAGCGCACGCAGGTCGGCACCGCGATCGGCGGCAGCCTGGGCGCTTCGCCTTTCATCATCGCCACGCGCCCGGCATGCGAGGCGCGGTAATGCGCAAAGCCGCCGGCGAGGTTGCCGTCTTTCAGGAAATTGTCCGTGAAGGCATCCAGCACGTCGTCGAAGGCGTTCTTCCGGTGCGCCCAGCCTTTGAGGAAATGGCTGATATAGAGCCGGCAGTTCTCCCGGCTTGCACCGATCAGCTGTGGGGCCATCTCCATCTGGTGAAAGGACTGGTACCAGATGTGATTGAGCCGATCGGGTGCGGCCATCCGCGGCCCGATCCCGGGATAGACGAAGTCGAACAAGAACAGTCCCGCCACCCGCTCGGGCGCCTGCCGGGCCAGCGGCTGCATGACAGCGCCCCCGACATCGTGGCCGACGACGCCGAATCGGTCGAAACGAAGCGCGTCCATCAGCGCCAGCATGTCGGCGGCATGGCCGTCCGGCCCGTAAGGGCCATCCGGCTTGTCGCTGTCGCCGAAACCGCGGAGGTCAGGCGCGACAAGGGTGAAGCGGTCCGAAAGCCTCGATATCACCGGCTCCCAGGTCAGCCAGAATTCCGGCCAGCCATGCAGCAAGAGCAGCGGTTTGCCTTCTCCAGCGCGGACCAGGTGGAAATCGGCGCCGTTGGCCGTGATGGTCAGGTGCTCCATGGCGGTTCCTCATTGCCTTGAAAGACCAGGCGGACGACGGTTGGGACGACAAGGGCCGAAACAGGCAGCGGATTTTGCTGTTTCGCGCCTTGTCTGGCCCGCCATCCTCGCCTATTAACGCCCCCGACCACAGGGGCGGTAGCTTCCTAATATGGCGCCTTCAGGAGAGGTGGCAGAGTGGTTGAATGCACCGCACTCGAAATGCGGCATAGGTGCAAGCCTATCGGGGGTTCGAATCCCTCCCTCTCCGCCATATCAAACACGACGCTTCCAAATAGCTCCGCAAAATCAGCCTGATGGCGGTGTCGTTCGCCCCGCCAGCACGGTCCGCGCCGTCGCCACGAAGGCCTGTGCCGCCGGCGATAGCGTCCGGCCCTGGCGCTGCAGCAGCGACACGGGTCGGGTGAGGGCGGGGCGCACGAGCGGTCTTGCGATCAGTGTCGGGAACTGGTCGGCCGGCAGCATCGTCGCGGGCAGGATCGCAAGACCGAGGCCCTGCGCTGTCATGGCGAGAGCCGTGTTGATCAGGGTCACTTCATAAGTCGGATCGAGGCGCTTGCCCTGGGCGCTCAGGGCCTGGTCGATCTGCATGCGGATGCGTGTCTCGCTGCGCATCGCAATCGTCGGCCATTGCGCCAGCTCGTCCCAGGTCAGGGAACGCCGCGCGGCGAAGTCCGCGGTGCGCCGGCCAATCGCGCTCAGGCGGCCGCTCGTCAGCGTCTCGACCGTGATGTCCGCGAATTCGCCCTCTACGCTGCCGATTGCGAACTCGGCATCGGTCGCGCTGAGCCGTGGCACGAGATCGTCGGCGGCGACATCGCGCATGTCGATCTCGATGTCGGGATGGCTGGCGCGGAATTTCGCCAGCACCATGGGCAGCAGCGCCGATGCGGTGCCGGCCGAGGCGAGAAACGCGACCCGGCCGGCGCGGGCCTGCGCGAGATCACGCATGCGGCGCGACAGGCCTTGCGCATCGCTCAGCATACGTTCGGCGGCGGCGAACGCCTCGTCGGCGGCCAGCGTCGGCTGTACCGAGCGCGTCGAGCGGTCGAACAGCTTGACGCCGAGCTGGGCCTCGAGCTGCTGGATCAAAAGGCTCGCCGCCGATTGCGTGATGCCGAGCTCGCCGGCGGCCCGCGTGATGCTGCGCGTCCGATACACGGCGGTGAAGACCCGCAACTGCCGCAAGGTGACATTCATAGGGAAAGCTCATGAATTGAGGAGTTCTTTCCGACTTATCGCATAACCGAACCTGCAATAAAATGCATGATGCGCGGACGGACAGAATCCGCGGCAAGGATCTGAGCCAACGATTGGAGCGAGCATGAGAGCGCAAGTGCTGGTGGTGGGGGCGGGGCCCGTCGGATTGACCGCGGCGATGGATCTCGCTTCGCGCGGGGTAGACGTCGTCGTCGCGGAAATCCGCCACGCCGGCGATCCGCCCAGCGTCAAGTGCAATCACGTCTCGGCGCGCTCGATGGAGATTTTTCGGCGGCTCGGCGTCGCGGCCAAACTGCGCGATGCGGGGCTGCCTGCGGACTTTCCCAACGATTGCTCCTATCGGACCACGGCGACGGGAATCGAGCTCTGCCGCATCGACATTCCCTCCCGCGCGCGCCGCTATAGCGCGACGGGCGGCCCCGACACCTGGTGGCCGACGCCCGAGCCGCCGCACCGGATCAACCAGGTCTGTCTCGAGCCGATCCTGTTCAGCCATGCCGCGGCGCAATCACGCATCAAGATCCTGGCGCGCACGGAAATCACGGACATCGCGCAGCACGACGACCATGTCGTCGCGCTGGCGCGCGATCTCGACAGCGGCAATTCGTTTCCTATCGAAGCCAGTTTCGTGATCGGCTGCGACGGCAGCCGATCCCTGGTCAGAAAAGCGATCGGTGCCAGCCTGTCCGGCACCCCGGTGATCCAGCGCGTGCAGTCGACCTTCATCGAAGCGCCGCAGCTGAAGGAGCTGATGGGCGCGCACAAGCCGGCCTGGATGGTGCTCTCGCTCAATCCGCGCCGCTCCGGCACTGTGGTCGCGATCGACGGCCACGACCGCTGGCTGATCCACAATCACCTGAAGCTAGATGAGCCCGAGTTCGATTCGGTCGACCGCGACTGGGCCATCCGCGCCATTCTCGGCGTCGACGAGCGCTTCGAGTACCGGGTGCTCAGCAAGGAGGATTGGGTCGGACGCCGCCTCGTGGCCGACCGCTTCCGCAACCGCAGGGTCTTCATCTGCGGCGACGCCGCGCATCTGTGGATGCCCTATGCCGGCTACGGCATGAACGCCGGCATTGCGGATGCCGTCGATCTCTGCTGGCAACTGGCGGCGCATCTGAACGGCTGGGCGCCGCTCGCGATCCTCGATGCCTATGAGGCCGAGCGCCAGCCCATCACCGAGCAGGTGTCGCGCTTTGCCATGGACCACGCCATGAAGATGATGGCGCAGCGCGGCGGCGTACCTGCGGAGATCGAGGACGACACGCCGCGTGGCCAGGCGGCGCGCGCGGCGCTGGCGAGAGCGGCCTACGATCTGAACGTGCAGCAATATTGCTGCGCCGGCCTCAACTTCGGCTATTACTACGATGCCTCGCCGATCATCGCCTATGACGGCGAGACGCCGCCGCCCTACACGATGGGCGGCTTCACGCCCTCCACCGTGCCGGGCGCCCGCGCGCCGCATTTGTTCCTGCGCGACGGACGCTCGCTCTACGACGCCTTCGGCCCCGGCTACACATTGCTGCGGTTCGACCCGGCAATCGATGTGACGCACCTGCAAGACGCTGCAAAGGAGCGCGGCGTGCCGCTCGCGCTGGTCGACATTGCTCCGGAGGAGGCGAACGGCGCCTATGCCGAGAAGCTCGTGCTGGCGCGGCCCGACCAGCACATCGCCTGGCGCGGGCAGTCCGCGCCGGAGAACCCGATAGCCCTGCTGGCGCGTATCACCGGCGCTGCGGCGTAGGACGACAACGAGCGGACGGCTTGGCACCGCAGCTCGCCAAGTCAACTTCAAGACGTCGATTTCAAGAAGTCGGTTTCAAGAACAGGAACGCACGGAGGAGGAGAACGTGTTTCACGCTGCAAGGCGCCGCATCCTGGCCGCGCTCACGGTCGCGGCTTTCGCATTGTTGCCGCCGGCGGCCGTCCGAGCCGCCTATCCCGAGCAATTGATCAAGATCATCGTCACCTTCCCGCCCGGCGGCAGCGCCGACACGGTCATCCGCGCGCTCGAGCCGCTGGTCAGCGCCGAGCTCAAGCAGGGCCTCGTGATCGAGAACCGCGCCGGCGCCGGCGGCAACATCGGCATGGCCGCGGTCGCGCAGGCGAGGCCCGACGGCTATACGCTCGGCGTCGCGCCGGCCGGCGCGCTCACGGTCAATCCGCACCTCAATGCCGCGATGCCGTTTGCGCTGAAGGATCTCGCGCCCATCACCCTGCTCGCGGAAATCCCCTTCGTGCTGGTCGCATCCGCCAATGTCCCGGCGCGCACCCTCGCGGAGACCATCGCGCTCGCCAAGGCGAGGCCGGGTGCGCTGTCGATCGGGCATGGCGGCAATTCGACGGCGATGCATTTGACCGCCGCGCTGTTCACGCAGAGAAGCGGGATCGCGATGGAGCTGGTGCCGTATCGCGGCACGGCGCCGGCGGCGGTCGATGTTCTCGCGGGCCATGTCCCCTTCGCGGTGCTGGATATTCCGGCATCGCGACAATTGATCCTCGAAGGCAAGCTCAACGCGATCGGCGTGTCCTCCGCGCGCCGCCTTGCATCCCTGCCCGATGTGCCGACGCTGGCCGAAAGCGGCATTGCCGGTTTCGAATCCGTCGGCTGGTTCGGGCTCGTCGCGCCCGCCGGCACGTCTGCGGAAATCATCGCCCGGCTGAACGAGGCCTTCACCAAAGCGCTGAAGGATCCTGCCGTGGCCGAGAAGATCCGCACCCTCGGCGCGGAGCCTGCGCCGACCTCGCCCGAGGAGTTCGGCCGGTTCATTGAGAGCGAGAGTGCGAAATGGGGCAAGCTGATCAGCGAAGCTGGGATCAAGGCGAACTAGTTCAGCGCTTTCCGCTTCCCCGATAGCGCACGTGATCGACCAGCGCGCGCAGCTTCGGCGGAAGATTCCGCCGATCCGGAAAGTAGAGGAAGAAGCCGGGGAAGAACGGGCAGAACTCCTCCAGCAGGGGCACCAATTCTCCGCGTTCGATATACGGCTTGAACGTCTCCTCCATGCCGAACGTTAGGCCGCCTCCCGCGCAGGCGGTCCGCACCATGACCCACATGTCGTTGGTCGTGATCCTCGGCTCCACCGCGACGTCGAACTCGCGCCCCCCTTCCGCAAATTCCCAGCGGTAGGGCGCGACGTGCGGCGCCGGCCGCCACCCGATGCAGCAATGCTGCGACAGCTCGCGCGGGTGCGAGGGCGCGCCGAACCGCTCCAGATAGGCTGGAGCCGCCACGACCAGCTGGCGCTGGTCGCCCGAAACAGGCACGGCGATCATGTCCTGCTCGATCACTTCGCCAAGCCGGACGCCGGCATCAAAGCCCTCGGCCACGATGTCGAATTCCTCATCGGTCACGGTGACGTCGACCTGCACGCCGGGATGAGCCTGCGTGAATTCGGCCAGCAATGGACCGCGAATGAAACGCTCGGCGATGGATGAGACGGCGAGACGCAGCTGCCCCGTCGGCTGCGCGTCACGGTCGCGGGCGCCGTTGATCGCCTGTTCGACTTCGGCGAGCGCTGGTGCCACGCGCTCGTGCAAGCGTATGCCGGCTTCGGTGAGGCTGACGCTGCGCGTCGTTCGCTGGACGAGAGCCACGCCCAACTTGTCTTCCATGCGTCGGACAGCCTGGCTCACGGCGGATCGTGTCACCCCCAACCGTTCGGCGGCACCACGGAAGCTCTTCGCTTCCGCGACCGCGATGAAGACGGCGACAAGGTTCAGGTCGGTGGTCATTGGTTAGCTGAGCTTACCACCCCGGTCATCATTGGCCAACTTCTCCTATCCCTCACCGGGGGCTATCTCGGAGCCATACGATGGAGGCTCCGATGACGTCACTCGATCAATACCGCCTGCTTGGCCGTTCCGGCCTGCGCGTCTCTCCCCTTGCCCTGGGCACGATGACCTTCGGGACCGAGTGGGGGTGGGGCGCCGATGCCGGTGAGGCACGGCGGATCTTCGATCTGTATGTCGACCGCGGCGGCAATTTCATCGACACCGCGGTGAATTACACCAACGGCGCGTCCGAGCGCCTGGTCGGCCAGTTCGCCCGCGACAAGCGCGATCGCCTCGTGCTCGCGACCAAATTCACCATGGCGCGCGATCCCGGCAATCCCAATTCCGGCGGCAACCACCGGCTCAACATGGTTCGTTCCGTGGAGCAGAGCCTGCGGCAGCTCGACACCGACCGCATCGACCTGCTTTACCTGCACGGCTGGGATGCGACGACACAGCCGGATGAGGTGATGCGCGGCCTGGACGATCTCGTGCGCACCGGGAAGGTCCAGTATGTCGGCATTTGCAACACGCCGGCCTGGCGCATTTCACAGCTGCAGACGATCGCAGACCTGCGCGGCTGGTCGCCCTTCGTTGCCCTGCAGATCGAATATAATCTGGTCGAGCGAACGGTCGAGCATGAACTCATTCCGCTCGCGGCGGCTCTCGGCCTGGGCGTGCTGCCCTGGTCGCCTCTCGGCGGCGGCGTGCTCACCGGCAAGTACAGCCGGGCCGATCTCAGGGATTCCCAGGAACGCGCCGTCGGAACGACACGCGCCTCGATCATCGCCTCGTCCGGCCTTCTCAACGAGCGATCGCTGGACGCAGCCGATGTGGTGCGATCCGTCGCCTGGGAGCTCGCCGCGACGTCTTCGCAGGTGGCCATCGCCTGGACGCTGGCCAATCCCGCGGTCACCGCGCCGGTGATCGGGGCCCGCACGCTGGCGCAGGCGGAAGACAATTTTGGCGCGGTCGGGATATCGCTGTCTCCCGAGCAGATGGCGCGCCTCGACCAGGCCACCGCGCCCGATCCCATTTTTCCAGGCCGCTTCCTGCGTCGTCCGATGGTCGAGCAGCTCATCTTCGGCGGCGCCACCGTCGCGCGCCGCGGGTAGATCGGGCAACAACGTGTCCGCGATGTTCGAGGCGGCCGCGCGTGCATCACTTCGGGGCAAAACAATATGTTGCACCAGGAAGGGAGAGACAATGGCAGCCATGGTCAATCGCGCACTCGCGTGGTGCGTCTATGCGGTCATTTTCACCGCGTCGAGCCTGACAACGGCCGCGCCTTGCGGCCAGGCCAGTTCGGTGCAGGACGACAACAAGCGGATCGTCACCGATGCCTTCGATCGCTGGGCGGCGGGAGGGACCACCTTCTTCAATGATCTGCTGCATGACAACGTGGTGTGGCGCATCAAGGGCTCCGGTCCAAGCGCCGGCGAGTTCCGAGGGCGCGATGTGTTCCTTGACCGCGCGGTCCGCCCGTTCGCCAGCCGGTTGTCGACCCCGGTCCGCCCGACTGCCGTGAGGATCTTCGCTGATGGCGACCACGTCATCGCGTATTGGGAAGGCAGCGGCGTGGCGCGTGACGGCAAGCCCTACGCGAACTCTTATGCGTGGATCCTGCTCATGCAGGATGGCAAGGCGGCGGAGGTCACGGCCTATCTCGACCTCGCCCCCTATGACGACGTCCTGCGGCGCATTCCTTTGCCAGCTCAATAGGTCGGCTGCGAGGAGGAGGGTCATCGCACGTGATGTGCGAAATGCAGCGGCATCGGCAGTGGGCTCCCTCCCCCGCTTGCGGGGGAGGGGTGGGGAGAGGGTGTCTCCGCGTTGGGATTATCGAGATCAACTGAGGACGTCCCTGTGCGGCGAGAGCCCTCACCCGCCGCGCTCTGCGAGCGCGTCGGCCTCTCCCGCAAGCGGGAGAGGCGGAGCAAGCCTGCAGACGGTGCCCGTGCAATTCATATGCGATACCCTGCCGTGAGGAGGCGCTTGAACCCGCCGCCCGCACGATCCGACCAAGCAAGGTCCCGCCGGCCGACTGGCGGCAGGTGATTCAGGACGATGTTCGACAAATCCTACCGGCAGCGCCTCGAAGCCGATCTTGCGCGATGGGAGGCCGAAGGCGTGATTGCGCCGGCGGCGGCGGCCAGCATCCGCAGCGCGCTGCCGCCGCTTCCGGCCGGCATCAACATCGCCGTGGTCGTCGCCATCGTCGGCGGCCTCCTGATCGCGGCCGCGTTCCTCGCCTTCGTGGCGGCGCACTGGACCGAGATCGCGCGCCTGATGCGGTTCGCGATCCTGATCGCCGGCATGGCCGCCGCTGGCGGTCTCGGCGCCTTTTTCGCGGCGAGGGGGCGCACCGTTCTCGCCGATCTCTGTGCCGGTGTCGGTGCGATCATCTTCGGCGCCGGCATCGCGCTGGTCGGACAGATGTACCATCTCGGCGAGGACTTTGCCGGCGGCATGCTGCTGTGGTCGGTCGGCGCGTTTGCCGCGGCCCTGCTGACCGCCTCGCGCGGCGCGCTCGCCGTCGCTCTCGTCGCCGCCTCGATCTGGACCTGCATGCGGACCTATGATGCGCCCGAAATCCTGCATCTTCCCTTTGTAGCGGTCTGGCTCGTCGCCGCTGCGACGGCCTTCGCCTGGCATTCCCGCATCGCGGCCCACCTCGTCGCGCTGGCGCTGCTGCCGTGGTGGATCGCGACCTCGCTCCGCTTCGAGCTTGACGGCACCCAGCCGTCATTCGTGCTCGCGAACGGTGCGGCCCTGCTGTTCGGCGCCGGACTCGCGATCGCCGCCGCGCCGTCGCCGCGAGCGCTCCGGCTCGGCAGCGTCCTGTCGATTTACGGCGCGTTCTCGCTGGCCATCGCCGCGTTCCTGGAGGTGACGACGGTCGACGATCTCGTCCGCTTTCGCGAAGGGTCCGTTGCGGGCCAGCCGCTTTGGGCGATCGCGTGCGGAATTGCCGGCGTGATCCTCGCGCTGGCCTCGGCTGCGATCACGAGGCGTGCGGGAGAATTCCTTGCAGCAGCTGCGATCGCCCTGGTCCTGCTCGCGGCGCCGGTCTGGCCGGCATCCATGGCCGGCGAATCCTGGCTCGCCTATGCCGCGCTGCTTGCGGCCATGCTGTGCCTCGTCGTCTCCGGGATGCTCGATGACGTGCGTCCGCGCATCGTCGCGGGCTGGCTCGGCATCGCCGGCGTGGTCGCCGGCATCACCTGGGCCGTGAAGGGCTCGCTGCTGCGCCGCTCGGTCTTCTTGGCAGTGGCGGGCGTCGCCGCCGTCGCCTTCGCCACCGCGCTGGGCCGCATGCTGCCGAGGACCGCGCGATGAGCGGGCTGATCGCATGGCTAGCCGCGTTCTGGCGGCGCATCCCGAAAGCCGTGCTGTTCGGCATCGCCGTCCTGCTGCAATGTGCATTGCTGGTCCTGATGGTGGCCGACCGCATGCAGATCCTGCGCGAAGGCGTCGAGGTGACCTTGCAGACCCAGCCGGTCGATCCCCGCGATCTCCTGCGCGGCGACTATGTCGTGCTCCGCTACAACATCTCGCAAGTGCCGGCCGGCGCGCTCAAAGGCAAGCCGGCCGACGCGCGCCATCCTGATGTCTTCGTCAAGCTCGCGCCCAAGGCCGACGGCGTCTATCAGGCGGTCTCGGTGCATGCCGAGCCCGTCCCGGTCACGGCCCCCGAAGTGCTGATCCGCGGCCGCGTCGGCAATCACGGTGGGGCCTGCGGCGCGGACCGGCGCAGCTTCTGCGACAACCTGCCGATCAAATACGGCCTGGAAAGCTACTTCGTCCCCCAAGGCGAAGGCCTCAAGCTCGAGCAGGCCCGCAACCAGCAGAAGCTCCGCATCGTCGCCGCCGTGCTGCCCTCGGGCCGCGCCGCCATCAAGCGCCTGCTGCTCGACGGCGAGAAGGTGTACGAGGAGCCGCTGTATTAGGACGGGATGGGGCTAGGATAAATCGATGGCCGCGGCGCCCGTTCACCTCTCCGGATGCGTGGAGAGGCCGCAGCCTATCATTGGCGCCTTCAGGAGAGGTGGCAGAGGCATTGAATGCACCGCGAAACGCGGCATACGTGCAAGCCTATCCGAGGTTCGAACTCCTCCCTCTCCGCCACAAGGTCACGGACCATACTGTCGGTTCGCATCCTTGTCGCTCCGCCCATCACGCCGCGGTTTACTTGGAGCGCGGTTTGACGAATTGCGCGAAGCTGCAACCACTAGTAGTCTGGGGAGCCAACGGCTTCCCGACAAAGAAATATGATCTATGTCTACAACCAGCAAACCCTCCATCCCATTTTTTGGGGCGCGAAAACTTGCCCGACGGCTATTGGCGGAGGTGGCTGAGCTGCAAGCGCGATTGAGCGCTGAGGAAGCAAAGACGCAAAAGCTCGCCGAAATTGCACGCAACTTGGTTGCGGACGCAAAGGCAATCCAGGCCGAACGTGATCAAGCGCTGGCGCAACTTAATACATTAGGCGGGCTGCCAATCCTGGAGCTAGAACAGCGAAAGCAAGAGGCGCAAACTGAAGTCGCGAGGTTAGATGCGCTGATCACGTCATCCAAAGAGCAAATTGAAGCAGCCAGCCGCTTGGTCGACGCCAAGCACCAAGAGGCCCGTCAGATCGTAGTAGAGACGCGAGAGGCAGTCATACTGCAGGAAGTGGGAATCTATGACTACCGGCATCCTCTGTCTGACGCGGTCGCATATCAGCAGGCGCTCGACCGATTGCAGGCATCGATCAAGTCCGCAACGAAGCGTGATGGCGGTGCCATTCTAGCTACGACTGACTGGACGGTTAACGGCTCAGTTCAGGAGGGTCGGAAGATGGTGGAAGATTTCTCCAAATTGATGCTGCGGGCATTCAACGCCGAGGCAGATACTTTGGTGCGGGGTCTCAAGCCTTACAAGCTGGACAGCGCCCTGGAGCGACTCCGTAAGGTCGAGGACATCATCAAGCGTCTTGGCGCAACAATGCAAATTCGCATATCACCCGCATACTATCAGCTTCGCGTTGACGAGCTGACCTTGACCGCGGATTTTCTGCAGAAGCAAGCTGAGGAAAAGGAAGCAGAGCGTCAAGAGCGAGAACGCCTACGAGAGGAACGCAAAGCGCAGCAGGAAATGGAGCGTGAGCGAGCCAAATTGGAAAAGGAAAAGCAACACTACTCAAACGCTCTTGCAACTTTGGAGGCGAACGGCGACTTGGAGGGAGCACAAAGGCTGCGCGAACAGCTTGCAGACGTTGACCAGGCGATTGAGAGTGTAGATGCGCGCGCCGCCAATATTCGAGCCGGATATGTTTATGTCATTTCCAACATAGGATCTTTTGGTGAGAATATGGTGAAGGTTGGAATGACCCGGCGACTTGATCCGATGGACCGGATTAAGGAGCTTAGTGACGCCTCTGTGCCCTTTAATTTTGATGTTCACGCACTCTTCTTCTCGAATGACGCCGTAGGGATCGAATCCGCGATGCACGAACGGCTAGCGGCGCTACGCGTCAATACCGTCAATAAAAGGCGCGAATTCTTCAGAGCGACGCCGCTGCAGGTGAAAACTCACCTCAATGATCTGACGGGTGAATTGCTTGAGTTCACGGAGATTGCGGAGGCCCTCGAATATCGCCAAACATTGCATGGCGCACATTCGATGAAGCCCGTAGCGGCCTGAAGCGCGTCCTGATAGCGCTGACGAGGCCCCATTGATCTGATATGGCGTTGTCGATGCCGGCCGTAATCGCCCCTCCGTCAACCTTGCAAACCCGCGAAATCATCAGGATGATCGGCGCGTCGTAGCATCGCTCGCGAGGCCTTCATGCGAAAATGCGAAGTCGCCGTGCTGGGTCTGGGGCTCATGGGCGGAGCAGCGCTGGGCGCATTGCTGGATGCCGGCGTCGATGCGCTCGGCTTCGACCCTGTCGCAGCAGGTTCGGATCGAGGCTCGTCACATGGTTCATGTCGAATTTTCCGTCGCTTCAATTTCGAAAACCCCAACTACACCAGCGTGAGCGACGAGGCTCATGCCGGCTGGACCCGGCTGCAGACCGAAAGCGGTCAAACGGTTCTGACGGAAACCCCTGTTCTGGAGGCCGGCCGGCCCGGCTCCGCCATGGTGGCGTCCTCGCGCGCGGCCGCGATCGCGAAAGGGCGCCCGGATCCGATGTTGACCGCGGCTCAAGCGAACAAGGAATTTCCGGCTTTCAGCCTGCCCGGCGACTGGGACGTCGTCGTACAGGACGGTGGCGCGATCTTGCGCACCGAGGTCGTCATGAAACTGATGCGCGAACGCGCCGGGAACCGCGTGATTCCGGAACGCGCGAGCTTCACGCCGCGCCCGGACGGCGTGTCGATCCGCACTGATACCGAAGAGTTCTTCGCCGAGCGCGCGATTCTGGCGCTGGGCCCATGGCTCGGTCGCGCACTCCCGCGACTAGGCGCGCTGCTCAACGTGACCCGACAGGCGGTCGGCTGGTTCGCGCCTGCTAGCCCCGACAGCGTGGCGCTCGGTCGTTTTCCGATCTTCATTCTGGACCGAGGTCCGAACGACATCGTCTACGGCTTTCCGGATTTCGAACAGCGCGGCGTCAAAGCTGCGCCTCACAACCACGGGCCCGTGGTCGGCCCCGACGACTGGGGCCCGCAGGCCAGCGATGCCGAACTCCGCCCGGTCGGCGAAGCGTTGGCCGCCCTCGTTCCGGGCGCGGCCGGGCCCATCATCGATCGCGACGTTTGCCTCTACACCAACACCGCGCCCGCCGACCGCCGGCCCGATGCGGGCGAGGAATTCATCATCGATCGCTGGCCGGAGTCCCGCCTGATCGTCTGCTCCGCGTGTTCAGGCCATGGTGCGAAATTCGCGCCGGCCATCGGGCAAAGGCTTGCCCGCCTCGCCACCGATCCGTCCTACGACGCAGAGCCCTTCTTTCAGCTTTCGCGTTATTCTCAATTCTCCTGAGCGGATGCTGGATCTTGCGGTGGCAGTGCACAAAAACACGCACCGTCCGGCGGCAGACGCCTTCACGAGACCCGGGCCAAAGCCCTGCCTGTCCGACCTCTTGCGACGATGCCACTATGCTCCTGTTTTGCCCGACGAAGCAAATCACGGGAGACGTCATTCGGAATGGGCGGCAACGCTCGCCGCCAATCCTCGTCGGCTCGCATGGATGCGCCGGACAGTCGAGTCAAACCACGATCCGTTGGCCTTTCGGCTCCTGAACTGCCGCCCGCCGCGTCCCCCGTCTCCACCCCCCACCTAACCCATTGATCTTGCAACCCCCGTCTACTGTGCATGGGGTTGTTTTCGCACTTTTGTTGGTCCATGGCAGAACGCGAGGCGTTCAACCCTCACGGGCACCCGATCCGCCGCCTCCTACCAAGCGAGACCAACATGCACTCTTCCGCCAGCGGCTGGGGCAACGGGCTTCTCGGCGTCATCATCTTCAGCGGCTCGCTGCCGGCGACGCGGGTGGCGGTCGGCGGCTTCTCGGCGCTGTTCCTGACCTCGGCGCGCGCGGTCATCGCGGCGCTGATCGGGGCGGCGGTACTCGGCCTGCTCCGGCAGGCGCGGCCGCAGCGGGGTGATCTCGCCTCGCTCACCATCGTCGCCATCGGCGTCGTGGTCGGCTTTCCCCTGCTGACGGCGCTCGCGCTGCAGCACATCACCTCCGCGCGCTCCATCGTCTTCATCGGCCTGTTGCCGCTGTCGACCGCGATCTTCGGCGTGCTGCGCGGCGGCGAGCGGCCGCGGCCGCTGTTCTGGCTGTTCGCCTGTCTCGGCAGCGCCACGGTGGCCGGCTTTGCGCTTTCCGGCGACGACGCGGCCTCGCTTCAAGGCGATCTCCTGATGGTGGCCGCGATCGTGCTGTGCGGGCTTGGCTATGCCGAGGGCGCCGCGCTGTCGCGCCGCCTCGGCGGCTGGCAGGTGATCTCCTGGGCGCTGCTGCTCGCGCTGCCCTTGATGCTGGCGCTCGCGGTGCTGACGTGGCCGCCGGTCTGGAGCGGCATCGGCGTGCCCGCCTGGATCGGGCTCGCCTACGTCTCCGTCTTCAGCATGTTCGTCGGCTTCATCTTCTGGTACCGCGGGCTCGCGCTCGGCGGCATTGCCCGAATCGGCCAGCTGCAGCAGTTGCAGCCGTTCTTCGGTTTGGCGCTCGCCGGCCTCTTGCTGCACGAGCCGGTCGCAGCAAGCATGATCGTCGCGACGGGAATCGTGGTCGCCTGCGTCTTCTTCGCGCGGCGGTTTGCCTGACGCTTCGTCTCACGCCTGCCCCATCACCGTCCGCGTCAGCGCGCTCCGTGCGAATTTCTTCAGCGGCATCGCCTTGCCGAACAGAAAGCCCTGCACGAAGTCGAAGCCGAGCTCGTTCGCCGCGACGAGGTCGGCGCGGCTTTCGACTCCCTGGGCCTCGGCGCGCGCGCCAAGGCCTTGCGCCAGCTCCACGATGTGACGGCACACCGTGCGCTTCAGCCGGTCACCGCCACTGCCGGTGACGAACTGCCGGTCGGCCTTCAGCTTGACGAAGGGGATCTTCTCCAGGTCCATCAGCGAGGGCCAGTTGGCGCCGAGATTGTCGATCGACAGGCCGATATTGTGTAGGCCGACCTCGCGCGCGACCTCGGCCAGGAGATCGAGCTCGCGGATCGCCTCCTCGCTGTCGATCTCGACCGTCAGTCCTCCGAAGGCCGGGTGCGTCGGCACGCGGCGGCAGAGATCGCGCACCGCCTGCGGTTCCCTCAGATAGGAGGCGGGAAGATTGATCGACAGATCGACCGGACTTTGTTGCTCGAGAAGATAGTGCCAGTCCTGGATGGCGCGATCGATCACGAACTCCGACAGCTCGCGAAAATGCGGATCGTGTGGGTCCGGGATGAAATAGGCCGGCGGCACCACGCCCCAGGTCGGATGCCGCATCCGCACCAAGGCCTCGGCGCCGCTGCGCACCAGCGTGCGCGCGTCGATCTTGGGCTGGTACCAGAGCTCGAGCCAGCCGGCATGCAAGGCCTCGCCGACATGCACGGCCGGGCTCGGCGCCGGCTCCTCCGGCAGCAGCATCGCAACGCGCTCGCGCAGCGTCTCCGCGGCAAACGGCGTGGTCAGCGGCGGCAGCATCGCAAGGCCATATTCCTCACCGACCTGCCGCACGGCTTTGACGATGATCGAATCGCGGGCGCCGACGGCGAGAACCCGGCCGGCGAATGCCTCGCGCACCAGGATTTCGAGGAACCGCCCCGGCTCGATACCGTCGGCGGCGACGCCGAGCAGGATGAGGTCCGGCAATTCGCTCGCGAGCACCGTCTTCAGCTCGTCGGCGCTGGCACATTCGCAGGTGACGAAGCCGAGATCCTCGAGGATCTCGCTGAGGAACGCGCGCAAGTGACGTTTGCTGTCGGCCACGCAGGCGCGCGGCGTCACCTTCCGCCGTCCGAAGGTCACAGGCCTTCGTCCGACGAGTTCAATCATCCCATCGTTCATCTACACCACTCCCGTTCCGTGACGGTTTCATAAACGCGGAGCGTGGGTTCAAATAAGGAGACCTTCACATCGTTCTTGAATTATCTGAGTAACGTTAAGCCCTGCAATTCGAGCTAATTTGTCGACAGAATCTTCGAAAAGAATTCGCATACCCGAGCACCACATGCGCAGCGCCGGTTGTTGCAGGTGAAATGCCTCCGCGCGTACTTGGCGCGCGACTTGCCGCTCGACGGCGTCGAAGGATGCACGCGCGCGGTTGCTCCGAGGCGGCGATGAAGCCGGCGCAGCGTTAATCGGCGGCGGCTTTCATCTCGCGCCTTCCCGCGATGCGCGCATCGCGGCCTTTCGCGCGTGACGGTTCTGCGACAACGGGTCCGGGTTAGCGGCCACAAATGTGAAGCACATCACACGCGCGTTGCCGCACTCGCGCTAAACGTCCCCCCGAGCCGGTGGAGGGCTGTCGAGGGCTACAGCTATGTCGATGCGGCGAATGATCTATTGGTGGTTCAGGTTGGTGCTGTCAGGGCGATTCATGGATCGCTTCCTGTGTCTGCCGCGTTAGCCGCGCGGCGCATCGGGGCTTTTCGCGGCCGAACCGGATCTAGGTTTGCCCGATCAATTTGCGGAACGCCGCTGCACCGTCCTGCATCGCGTCGCGTCCCTTCCAGGCCAGATAGGTCAGCTTGCCGCCGAGCGTATCGTGGCTGCGCAGCCGCCGCGAGCCGAGAATGTGGCCGACATTGGCAGGGAAGCGGCTCACCTCGGCGGAGACAAGCGCCGCGATCGCGTCCATCAATTGCTGGAGGCGAGCGCCCCATTCGCATTGCTCGATGCCGTCGATGCGGACCTTGAGCGCATATTCGGTGTCATAGATTTCGGCGAGCAGGTCGCGGGCGATCAGGACCCGGTTGTGCCGGAGTGCGACACGAAGCGCGAGGCGCTTGTCGTCGAGCCGGTCGAGGACCATGGGAACGACCAAGGCATAGGGGGTGGCGGCGACGTCTGCGGCGGCCTTGCTCTCAGCGACCCTGGTGGCAAGCCGCACCAATTGCCAGGGCGTCTTCAGGCGTCGCGCCACCAGCGTCAGCGCGAAGGGCAGCGCCTGGGGATGGGCCTTCTTGAAGGCGTCGAGCTGCACGGTGATCTGGGCGACCTGGCCGTCGTCGAACTTCGCGATCTTCTCGGGCAGCTTCTCGCTGAACTTCGGTAGCGCATCGCCGGCGCGCAACACGTGCAGCATCTTCACGACGTCATCGAAGGCAGTGCGCGAGGCCGTATATTGCCCGAGCTTGGCGCGTGCGGATTCGGCGCTCTCGGGCGAGGCGAGGGTGCTCTCGAGGACCTTGACGACCTTGATCTGGAAGGTCGAGGCGATCTTCTGGACTTCCCTCGGGTTGTTGGCCGCGACCTGGTCGCTGATTGCCTTGATGTAGTCGCGCGCCATCGTCGGCAGCAGGTCGCGGCAGATCCATTCCCAGATGGGCGTGAGAGTATTGCGCGAGATCCGCCCCATATTGGCATGCTCGGGCGCGCCATCGATCAGCAGCAGCTCGAGCGGCGCGAAGAAATAGCGCGACGGGCTGGTGGCGCGCGCCTGGGTCGATCCGTCCTTGCGGAATTCGGCGCGCAAGCGGGCCTGGATGTCGGCCGAACCCGGCATGTCGATGCCGCACAGCTCGAGCCGTTCGAGCTCGCTGAGCAGACAGCTGCGCGACAGCGGCGTCAGCCTCTGCAGAAATTCCGACAGCCGGTCGATCTCGTCCATGGCACGCAATCTTTCGCAGCGTGTCCCGCGGGCTTGCGGGCCCAATGCGTGGAGGCATTTGCGCGCTCTCAACCTCCCTAGAGAAGCAAGTCGCCGTTAATTAATCCGTAAAATCCGGGGGGCGGATGTCGGAGCAAGGCGCTCGCCGAGGAGCTTTTCCCGTTCCCAGCCAGGATTTCGGCAAAAAACTCAACCGTTGCATGGTCGCGTGCGGTACCCCGCAAGCACAAATTGTGCCGAAGTCATCATTTTAGCGTAAAAGGGCCTAAATCACCGTAGTCTTACGGAGCAAAAAGTTAACCACAGACCCGCCCCGGTTCCGCTAAACGAGTGACATGGGGTCACAGAATGATACGGCCACCGACTCGCGGCCGTCGGCATGGCACGAAAGCAGCGCTGCTTTAGCCGAAGAGCCCGATTTCGCCCGCCTGAGCGCCTTGCGTGCCAAGGCGGCCGACGAAATGGCGGCTGCCATTGCCCGCGAGCTCAACGGTCCCCTGACTGCGCTGTTGCTCTACATGGGCGAGATCAAGCATCACAGCGATCAGCTCGTCCCCGCGACCGGCGATCGCGCCTATTTGCAGCGGGTGGTGGAGAACGCGCTGGCCCAGACCGAGCGCGTTTGCGGCCTGGTCAAGCAGCTCGCCGGCCCGCCCAAGGGCGGCTTGCCGAGCCCGTCCGAAGAGGCAGAATCGAAGGCCGCCCGCGTGCTGCAGCCGCCGCGGCCGCCGAGCGCCGCTCTGCTCGGCCCATCGGGCCAGAAGCGGCTGACCAAGCGCGAGCGCGAGGTGCTGAGGCTGATCAGCGAAGGCTACTCGAACAAGCAGGGTGCGCTTCGCATGCAAATCAGTCCGCGCACCTTCGAGAGCCATCGCGCCGAGGCGATGCGCAAGCTCGGTGCGCGCAACACCGCGGACCTCGTCCGTGCGGCGCTGCTGCATTCGATCGACTGAGCCGGGGCGGTTGCCCGCCGTCGGGCGAGACGCCGATCCCGAAAATTTAGAAATCCGTGGCGCTCAGAAATAATCTTCGGCGAACGGACGTGCGCGCGAGACGGGACGCAGCGGCTTGATCTCTTCCTTCGGCGCGCTCGGAATGATCGTGATGGTCCAGCGGGGAGGCATGCTCGATTCCTGCTCCAGCACCGAGCGCACGAAACCGGTCACGGTGGACTCGCCGGCCTTCACCGTGGCCATCCGGCCGTTGAACTGTGCGATCCGGAAGCGACGAACCTCCTTCTGGTCTGCGGTCTCGTAGGTGAACATGGAAAACCCTCCTGGTTTTCCGGGACTATCGCCAGCTATGATTAGCCATCTGTGAAAATCGCAAACCGTAGAAGTACGGCGGGAATGCACGCGCGGGTAGTTCGGAGCGTTTTCACGCGAAGTCGCGCGACGAGGGCGCGTCACCAGCGAGCTAGCCTTGCGGCTCCTGCGCGTGCGCGGCGGCGTAGGCCGCGTCCATCAGGTCCAGGAGCGCGCGGAATTCGGCCTCGCCGAGGTTCTGCACGGTTTTCTCCAGCCGCAGGGCCAGCGCTGCGAGCCTGAGATAGCCGAACGTACCGGCCGCGCTCTTCAACGAATGGGCTTCGCGCGCGATCCTGGCGTGGTGCTGCGCAGGCGAGAGCGTGCGGAACGATTGCAGGCGCGCGCGGGTCTCGCTCCAGAACACGCCGCGCACTTCGCCGGCACCGTCCTCGCCGATCTCGGCCACCAGCGCTTCGTACGCGCGCGGCTCGCGCGCGGGTTCGGCATCGAGCGCCTCCGCGAGCGGGAGGTTGACGTCAAACATGGCCCTGCCTGCCTTGATCCGGTTCGTTGTCGCGCGGCACGTCGCGGCGCGAGGCATGTCGCGTGTCTACCTCCTTCGAATTTCAGTTCCGGTAGCAGGATGGCCGGTGTTTGCAGGCCGGCATTAGCCCGCGGTTTACCAAGCGACCGCGGCGTTCAGGGCGGGCCGAGCAGCCGGTCGTACTGGGCCTTCACGGCGGCGTAGCATTCGCACGCCGTCTGGCGCAGCCCGTCGAGGTTGGTGATCTGGATGTGTCCGCGGCTGTAGTGGATGAAATTGGCCTGCTGCAGGGAGTTGGCGACCAGCGATACGCTGTTGCGCCGGGCCCCGATCATCTGGGCCATGGTCTCCTGGGTCAGCAGCAGACGCGACTCGCCCGACAGGTCATGAGTGTGCAGCAGGCAGCGCGACAACCGCGCCTCCACCGGATGGGCGGCGTTGCAGCCCGCGGTCTGCTGCACCTGGGCGTAGACCGCCAGCCCGTGACGCGTGAGCTGCGTGCGCATGGCGCTGCTCTCGTCGGCGGCCATGCGCAGGCGGTCCAGATCCACTACGGAGGCGACGCCGGGAACCAGCACGATGGCGGTGTTCAACGCACGCGCATCGCCCATGATGGCAAGCGTTCCGAGCAGGCTGTCGCGGCCGATCATGGCGACTTGCACATGCTCGCCTTTGGCCAGTTCAACCACCAGCGAGATGACGCCGCGGTGAGGAAAATAGGCGCGCCTGAGCGTCTCGCCGGTCTCGACCAGCACCGCCCCGGGGGGCAGATCCATGGTTCGCAGGTGCGGGCGGATCAATTCAAAATCATCTGCCGACAATGCGGACAAGAAACCGTTGGACGGACGCGCATTGTTTTCCAAAGCTGCCTCCTCCGTACCCTTGCACCTGCGAATCGCAACGGCCGTATTCACGTCGTGCGCGGGTAAGTTCCATCATCTTCGCGACGGGATATGTTGGCAATTGAGACAAGTTGTCCGGCCCTGGCGATGCGTCGACGCTGCGTGCACGTCGGCATACAGGGATCGCATCGTGCTCCCGTCACGCCGCGGCTCCCATCAGGCGCAGGTGATGGGCCTTCACCGACGAATAGCAGCCGCAGGACGTCGCCAGCAGCGCCTTGGGATCGACGATCTCGATCTGGCCGCGGCTGTAGCGAATGATGCCGGCCCGCTGCAGCGCATGCGCGACCAGCGAGATTGCGTTGCGGCGGACGCCGATCATCTGCGCCAGCGCCTCCTGGGTCAGCGGCAGGATTTGTCCGTCGGACAGGTCGTTGGCGCGAAGCAGCCAGCGCGCGAGCCGCGCCTCGACCGGATGCAACGTATTGCAGAGCAGCGATTGCTGCACATGCGCGAGCATGACCTGCTCGTGGCGGACCATCAGCTTGCGAAAGCGTGCGCTTGCCGTCGCAACTGCGCGGAAAACCCCGATTTCGAGCGCGGAAGCCACGCCTGGGAACAGCACAACCGCGTCCATCGGCGAGATAACGTCGGCAAGGGCCGCACCGGCCCTCACGACGCTGTCGCGGCCCAGCATCGCAATTTCGATCGTCTGTCCTTCAAACAGGCTCACCCTGATCGAAACGGATCCACTATGCGGGAAGTAGACATGTCTCGGCGCAGTGCCGACCTCGCCCACGACAGATTTGCTGACCATTTCAACCGTCGCAAGGTGCGGGCTCAGCAGATTGAAATCCGCCGTATCAAGCAGTTGCAGCAGCTGGTTGGGCGGGTGGCCGCTCACGGTCATGCAGGTCAATCCGGCGGGTTCGATGGACGCTCGGCGCGGCAGCTTCGTTACTCATTTGCACGGCGCGAAAATACTAATCCGAAGGTTGTGGCGTCGTCTATATACTCGTTGGAGGGCAGGGTGACGATCGCCGAGGGCGGTGAAGCCGGACTGCGCGCGCTCGAGCACAAGCAATTCGATTTGATGATCGTCGACATCTTCATGCCGCACATGCGCGGGTTCGAATCGATCCGGATTTTCCACCAGCAGGCGCCAGTCATTCCGCTGATCGCGATGTCCGGCTATGCGTTCGCAGATCTCGCCCGATTTTCCTGCGGATGGCGCTCGAGCTCGGCGCCGCGCGCTGTCTCCGCAAGCCGTCACGCCGCACGCACTGCTCGCCGCCATCAACGATTGCCTGGCAGAGCATCGCCCCCGCTCCGACATTGCCACGGCCGTGCAGCTCGGTTAGCGCGGCACGAGCCGCTTCGGCCGCGGGGTAACGCTTCGTTTACCTCGAGCGTGGATCGCGGCACCGCGCGCGAACGCGCAACGAGAGCGCCGCCGGCTGCGGGCGGCTCGTCCCAACCGCCAGCCGGCCGGCTCTATCGGTCTTCGCGAGCAGGACTTTCTCACACGCCTCGTTGCGCCATTAGCGGCGCGTTTACCGCGCGGCTTGCTCCGTTGCGGCGCGGAGGCGGTTTTGCCGAAAAGCGGCGCAGCATGCAGCAGAACCGCAAACTTCTCTTCAATATCCGTAGTAGCACGGAGGATGAAATTAACGGGACTGTGAAAGGGGATATCTACAATCCAGGATAGGAGCGTCCGTCCCGTGCCAAGAGTGGTTCAGGCGTCGAGTTTAGGTCCAGGTCAGTAAGGCGTAGCTCATGGATGATCTGTTGCGGGAGTTTCTGACGGAGACCAGCGAGAGCCTGGACACCGTGAACAATCAGCTGGTGAAGTTCGAGCAGGAGCCGAACAACGCCAAGATCCTGGATAACATCTTCCGCCTGGTCCACACCATCAAGGGCACCTGCGGCTTCCTCGGCCTGCCGCGGCTGGAAGCGCTGGCGCATGCCGGCGAGACCCTGATGGGCAAGTTCCGCGACGGCATGCCGGTCACCGCCGAGGCGGTGACGGTGATCCTGTCCTCGATCGACCGCATCAAGGAGATTTTGGCTGGGCTGGAGGCAACTGAAGCCGAGCCGGAGGGGAACGACCGCGATCTCATCGACAAGCTGGAGGCGATGGTCGAGCAGGGCATGGCGGCGATGTCAGGCTCGGCGCAGCCGATGCCGGCCGCTGGTAGCTCAGTTCCCGTGACCGATGCGCCGCCGCTGGCACCGGAAGCCCCGGCCGCTGCGCCCGCCAAGGCGATGACCATGGGCACGCTGGTCGAGCAGACCCTGGAGCGCCCCTTGCGTCCAGGCGAGGTCTCGCTCGACGAGCTCGAGCGCGCCTTCCGCGAGACCGCGATCGAAGCCCCGGTGCCCGCGTCCGTTGCCAAGGCCGAGGTCAAGGCCGAGGTCAAGGCCGAGGTCAAGGCCGCGCCGGCGGCTGAAGCCCCCGTTGCCAAGGAAACTGCGAAGGAAACCGCAAAGCCCGCCAAGGAGAAGGCCGCGCCGAAGAAGTCGATGGCCGACGAGAGCGCGGGCGAGGGCGAGCGCATCGCCAACCAGTCGATCCGCGTCAACGTGGATACGCTGGAGCACCTGATGACCATGGTCTCCGAGCTGGTCCTGACCCGCAACCAGCTCTTGGAGATCTCCCGCCGCAACGAGGACACCGAGTTCAAGGTGCCGTTGCAGCGCCTCTCCAACGTCACCGCCGAGCTGCAGGAAGGCGTCATGAAGACGCGCATGCAGCCGATC
>NZ_JACCHQ010000043.1 GCF_016031655.1 Bradyrhizobium glycinis | reverse complement strand
GCTCGTCGTGTTCGACACGCGCAAGGAGGTCATGGACAAGCTGGTCGCGCGCGGTGCCATTGCTGCGTCGTCGCCGAAGGACGTCGCTGACCAGGTCGAGACCGTGATGGCGAGCCTGCCCTCGCTGCAGGCTTCGCTGGACGTTGCCACCGGTGCAAACGGCGTGATCGAGGGCAAGCGCGCGAAACGTTTCATTGATCTCTCCACCGTCGGCTCGGCGATGGCCGCGAAGATTCACGGCCTGCTCGCCCAACGCGGCATCGTGCAGATCGACTGTCCGGTCTCCGGCGGCGTCGGCGGCGCGGAGAAGGGCACGCTTGCGGTGATGGTGTCAGGCCCGAAAGCCGAGTTCGAGCTGCTCAAGCCCGCACTCGAGGTGATCGGAAAGGTGTTCTTCATCGGCGAGAAGCCGGGCGCGGCGCAGACCATGAAGCTCGCCAACAATTTCCTGTCGGCCACCGCGATCGTGGCGACGTCGGAGGCCGTGGTGATGGGCGTCAAGGCCGGGCTTGATCCCGCCGTGATGATCGACGTCATCAACGCGGGGTCGGGCATGAACACCGCGAGCCGTGACAAGTTTCCGCGCGCGGTGCTGCCGCGCACATTCGACTTCGGCTTCGCCACGGGGCTGATGGTGAAGGACGTGCGGCTGGCGCTGGAGGAGATGAAGCAGCTTGGCCTGTCGATGGAAGTCGCCAACGCGGTCGGGCGGCTGTGGGAGACGATCATCGCCGCGGAGGGCGCCGAGTCCGATTTCACTGCTGCGATAAAGCCGATCGAGAAGAAGGCGGGTGTTGTGGTCGGCGGGACGAAATAACGCCGGTTCCGTCGATCAATTGCTCACAGCCACGGCGCCGGCATATCCATCGCGATCAGTTGCTCCACCTCAATGCGCGGGCGCACCACGGCGTATTGGTCACCCTTCACCAGCACCTCGGGCACCAGCGGCCGGGTGTTGTATGTGCCGGCCTGCACGGCGCCATAAGCACCCGCGGTCATGATGACGAGGAGATCGCCGGGCGCGGGTGTCGGCAGCGTGCGGTCGAGCGCGAGATAGTCGCCGGTCTCGCAGACCGGGCCGACGACATCGGCCTTGATGGTGGCGGCGCCCTTCGCCGGCTGCTTCACCGGCAGGATGTCGTGATGCGCCTCGTACAGCGTCGGGCGGATGAGGTCGTTCATGGCGGCGTCGATGATGACGAAATTCTTGCCGTCGCCGTGCTTCACATAGATCACCTTGGTGACGAGAATGCCGGCATTGCCGACGATCATGCGGCCCGGCTCGAACATCAGCGTGCAGCCGAGATTGTGGCTGACGCGCTTGACCATGGCGGCATAGGCGGCGGGCGCCGGCGGTGCCTCGCGGTCCATGTAATAGGGAATGCCGAGACCGCCGCCGAAATCGACGTGGCTGATGTCGTGGCCGTCCGCCCGCAGCGTCTGCACGAATTCGGAGAGGATGCGGAACGCGGTCTCCATGCCGGACAGGTCGGTGATCTGGCTGCCGATATGCACATCGGTGCCGGTCACCTTGATTCCGGGCAGCTTCGCCGCGCGCGCATAGACCTCGCGGGCATGGACGATCGGGATGCCGAACTTGTTCTCGGACTTTCCGGTGGAAATTTTTGCGTGCGTGCCGGCATCGACGTCGGGATTGACACGGAGCGAGATGCGCGCGGTCTTGCCCATCTCGGTCGCGAGGCGCGACAGCAGCTCGAGCTCCGGCTCGGATTCGACGTTGAGGCAGAGGATGTCGGCGGCGAGCGCCGCGCGCAGCTCTGTTTCGGTCTTGCCGACGCCGGAGAAGACGATCTTGCTGGCGGGAATGCCGGCAGCCAAGGCGCGCTTCAGCTCGCCGCCCGAAACCACGTCGGCGCCGGCGCCGAGCTTGGCGAGCGTCCGCAGCACCGACTGGTTGGAGTTCGCCTTCATGGCGTAGCAGACCAGCACCTTCTCGCCGGCAAAGGCTTCGGTGAAGACGCGGTAGTGCCGCTCCAGCGTTGCGGTCGAATAGCAATAGAACGGCGTACCGACAGCGGCAGCCAGCTCGGACAGGTTCACCGCCTCGGCGTGCAGCACGCCGTTGCGATAGTCGAAATGGTTCATGGCGCAGGCTCGGTTGTCCCGGCTTATTTCTTGCCGGGAGGTTCGTCCAGGAGCGGGTCGAGAATAAACGATTTCTTCCGGCCTTTGGCCGCCGCGGGCGCGGCATCCGCGCTGGCAGTGGGGTCGAACAGGCTCGGCGCCTTCTGGGCCGCGGTCTCGGTCTCGACGGGCGCAGCGCCGGTGGCTGTAGGCGCGTTGGAGGCGGTCGGCGGCAGATCCAGCGGGCCCTTGCGGCCGCAGCCGGCAAGCGCGAGCGCCGTCAGGCTCAAGACAATGATGGCCCACCCCGAGCCGGCCGGGCGAAACTTTGACGTCACGACGAAATCCCCACTACGCGCGGCGCACCATACAGAGATTGGCGCGTTCTGGCGAGAGCCGGATGACCATGAAACATAAGCGAAATTTTGCCCTCAGCCCAATTTTCGCTCTTTTTCCAGCCGCTTCGTCCAGGCCTTGGCCTGGGACGTCACGTTCTTCGGCGCGGTGCCGCCAAAGCTGGTGCGGCTCTTCACCGACGATTCGACCGAGAGCACGCCGAGCACGTCTTTGGTGATCTTGGGCTCGATCGCCTGCATCTCCTTCAGCGGCAGCTCGTGCAGCGCGATGCCGCCCTCGGCGGCCTTGGCGACGATACGGCCTGTGACGTGGTGAGCCTCCCGGAACGGCATCTTCAGCGTCCGCACCAGCCAGTCGGCAAGGTCGGTCGCTGTAGCGTAACCCTCGCCCGCGGCCGCCTTCATCTTGGCTTCGTCCGGAACGAGATCACGGACCATGCCGGTCATGGCGCGGATTGCCAGCGACAGCGCGGCAAAACCCTCCATGGCGCCCTGCTTGTCCTCCTGCATGTCCTTTTGATAGGCGAGCGGCAGGCCCTTCATGACGATCAGGAGGCCGTTGAGCGCGCCGATGACGCGGCCGGTCTTGGCGCGCACCAGCTCGGCGGCATCCGGATTGCGCTTCTGCGGCATGATCGAGGAGCCGGTGGTGAACTTGTCGCTGAGCCGGATCATGCCGACCAGCGGCGAGGTCCAGATCACGATCTCCTCGGCAAAGCGCGACATGTGCACGGCGCAGATCGAGGCGGCCGACAGCGTCTCCAGCACGAAGTCGCGGTCGGAGACGGCATCGAGCGAGTTCGCCATCGGCCGGTCGAAGAGGAGCGCCTTCGCGGTGGCGTGACGGTCGATCGGGAACGAGGTGCCGGCGAGTGCGGCCGCGCCCAGGGGCGATTCGTTCAGCCGCTTGCGGGCGTCCTGGAAGCGGCCGCGGTCGCGCGCGGCCATCTCGACATAGGCCAGCAGGTGATGGCCGAAAGTGACGGGCTGCGCCGTTTGCAGATGCGTGAAGCCGGGCATCACGGTTGCGGCGTGCTCCAGCGCCCGCTCCACCAGGGCCTGCTGGAACGCGGCGAGCGCGGCATCGGTCTCGTCGATGATGTCGCGGACGAACAGGCGAAAGTCGGTGGCGACCTGGTCGTTGCGCGAACGCGCGGTGTGCAGCCTCCCGGCGGCCGGGCCGATCAGCTCCGACAGGCGGCTCTCGACATTCATATGGATGTCTTCGAGCGCGCGCTTGAATTCGAAGCCCCCCTTGCCGATCTCTGACAGGATTGTGTCTAGACCCTTGCCGATATTTTTCGCATCAGAAGCCGTGATGATGCCCTGATTGGCCAACATCGCGGCGTGAGCCTTGGACGCGGCAATGTCCTGGGCGAAGAGGTGACGATCGACGTCGATGGAGACGTTGATCTCTTCCATGATCTCGTCGGGACGTTCCGAGAACCGGCCGCCCCACATCTTGTTGCTCATGATTCCCTGCTCACGCCTGATTTTGCCGCACGTTTGCTGGCCGCGGCCAGCCGTATTAAGAGGCCCCTGATAGCCATATCTGCGACCGGATGACAAACGATATGCTGGAACCGAAGCCCTCCGCTACGCGCCGCATCCCCCTCGTCGTCGCCACCGTGGCGATCGTCGGGCTGGCCGGCTTTGCCGCGCTGTATGGGCTCGGCCTCAGCCGGGCGCCATCAGGCGATCCGACCTGCAAGGCGGCGGTGGCGACCGCGCAGAAAATCGCTCCGTTCGCGCATGGCGAGGTGGCGGCACTGACCATGGCAAGCGCCCCCGTGAAACTGCCCGACCTCGCCTTCGACGATTCCGACGGCAAGCCGAAGAAGCTGTCCGACTTCCGCGGCAAGACCCTGTTGGTGAACCTCTGGGCGACCTGGTGCGTGCCTTGTCGCAAGGAGATGCCGGCGCTGGACGAGCTCCAGGGCAAGCTGTCGGGCCCGAATTTCGAGGTGGTAGCGATCAACATCGACACCCGCGACCCGGAGAAGCCGAAAACCTTCCTGAAAGAGGCCAATCTGAGCCGGCTCGCCTATTTCAGCGACCAGAAAGCCAAGGTTTTTCAGGATCTTAAAGCCGTCGGTCGGGCGCTGGGCATGCCGACCTCGGTGCTGGTCGACCCGCAGGGGTGCGAAATTGCGACGATCGCGGGGCCGGCGGAATGGGCGAGCGAGGACGCGCTCAAGCTGATCCGGGCAGCAACCGGCAAGGCCACCGCGTCGCTTTGAAGCTTAGGCGGTGACGTTGAGATTGCCGCCGACGCCCGGGCCGACATTGGCAAGAGAAGGCTGAACGGCGCCGAGCAGCGTCAGGATGGTGGATTTCTCCATATCCGCGTTCTGCTTGGTCAGCGTCGCCGCAATATTCGACTGCAGCGCGCCTTGCTGAGCGGCCAGCATGGTGCTGACCATTGCCATCATGTCCATGACGCGAACCCTCGTACCGGCCGTAACCTAGGCGCGAGGGGTTAATGGGACATGAATTGGCACGCGGCTGCGGCGTGGCCGCCGTCTGTGTCCCGGACAAGGCGCGACACGGAGGGACGCGCCGCCGAGCCGGGACCCAGCCTCATCGTGCACGTGGCTTCTGGGCCCCGGCTCTGCAGCGCACCGCTAACGCGTTGCGCAGCGTCCGGGGCACGACACGACCCTTACCTTGTCGGCACCGGCTTGGCGCCGCGGTAATCGTAGAAGCCGCGCTGGGTCTTGCGGCCGAGCCAGCCGGCCTCGACGTATTTCACCAGCAGCGGGCAAGGGCGGTACTTGGAGTCGGCCAGCCCCTCGTGCAGCACCTGCATGATGGACAGGCAGGTGTCGAGCCCGATGAAATCGGCGAGCTCGAGCGGACCCATGGGATGGTGGGCGCCTAGTTTCATCGCCGCGTCGATCGCCTCGACGTTGCCGACGCCTTCATAGAGCGTGTAGATCGCCTCGTTGATCATCGGCAGCAGGATGCGGTTGACGATGAAGGCCGGGAAATCCTCGGAGACCGCGACCTGCTTGCCGAGCTTGCCGACGAATTCCTTGGCGGTCTCGAAGGTGGCATCGTCGGTGGCGATGCCGCGGATGAGCTCGACCAGCTCCATCAACGGCACCGGATTCATGAAATGAACGCCGATGAAGCGTTCCGGGCGGTCGGTGGCGGCGGCGAGGCGCGTGATCGAGATCGAAGACGTATCGGAGGCGACGATCGCCTCCGGCTTCAACACCGCGCAGAGCTCGTGGAAGATCTTGCGCTTGACCTCTTCCTTCTCGACCGCGGTCTCGATGACGAGGTCGCAGTCGGCGAGGTCGTCCAGCTTCTCGGCCAGCTTGATACGCGCGATCGCCTTGGCCTTGTCGTCCTCGGTGACGACCTTCTTGGAGACTTGGCGCGCCAGATTGCCGTTGATGGTGGCCATGCCCGACTTGAGGCGGTCGGCCGAAACGTCGTTGAGCACCACGTCGAAGCCGGCGAGCGCCGCGACATGCGCGATGCCATTGCCCATCTGCCCCGCGCCGATCACGCCGACCTTCTTGATCACTGCCGCCATATTGTCATCCACCGGAACGGCGCGCCGGGGGGCGCGCCCTGCCTATCCCCTTGAGCCGGGAGGTCCGATTTAATCAGAACCTTGGCTCGAAACCTAGATTGGATCGCTTCCAAGGCACGCCCCACGCCAAAGAAAACGCCTCAGAAATGCAACACCGGCCGGAGTTTATACCTCCGGCCGGTGTTTTCGATGCCTTTTACTTGCCGAGCTTGCCGAGTTCGGCTGTCAGCTCCGGAACCGCCTGATAGAGATCGGCGACCAGGCCGTAATCAGCGACCTGGAAGATCGGCGCGTCCTCGTCCTTGTTGATCGCGACGATCACCTTGGAGTCCTTCATGCCGGCCAGATGCTGGATGGCGCCGGAAATGCCGACCGCGACATAGAGCTCGGGGGCCACGACCTTGCCGGTCTGGCCAACCTGCCAGTCGTTCGGCGCATAGCCGGCGTCGACCGCGGCGCGCGAGGCACCGACACCGGCGCCCAGCTTGTCCGCGAGCGGCTCGATGTACTTGGCAAAATTCTCGCGGCTCTGCATGGCGCGGCCACCGGAGACGATGATCTTGGCCGAGGTCAGCTCGGGACGATCGCTCTTGGCGACCTCCTCACCGACGAAAGTCGACAGGCCCGGATCGGCCGCCGCCGCCACGGTCTCGACCGGGGCGCTGCCGCCCTCGCCCGCTGCGGCGAAGGTGGAGGTGCGCACCGTGATGACCTTCTTGGCGTCCTTCGACTTCACCGTCTGGATGGCGTTGCCGGCATAGATCGGACGCTCATAGGTATCGGGCGCGACCACCTTGGTGATCTCCGAGACCTGCATGACGTCGAGCAGAGCGGCGATGCGAGGCATCACGTTCTTGAAGCGCGAAGTCGCAGGCGCGACGATCGCGTCATAGCCGGACGCCAGCGACACGACCAGCGCAGCCAGCGGCTCGGCGAGATCGTGCGCGTAGAGGTCGCCATCGGCGAGCAGCACCTTCTTCACGCCATTGAGCTTGGCAGCGGCGTCCGCCGCGGCCTTGGCGTTCTGGCCGGCGACCAGCACCTCGACATCCGCGCCGAGCGCGCCAGCTGCGGTCAGGGCCTTGTTGGTGGCGTCCTTGAGCGACGCATTGTCGTGTTCGGCAATCAGAAGCGTCGTCATCAGAGCACCCCGGCTTCGTTCTTGAGTTTCGACACCAGCTCGGCGACGTCCTTGACCTTGACGCCGGCCTTGCGGCCCGCGGGCTCAGCCGTCTTCAGAACCTCGAGACGCGCGGCGATGTCGACGCCGTAATCGGCGACCGTCTTCTCCGCGATCGGCTTCTTCTTCGCCTTCATGATGTTGGGCAGCGACGCGTAGCGCGGCTCGTTGAGGCGGAGATCGGTGGTGACGATTGCCGGTCCCTTCAGCTTCACGGTCTGGAGACCGCCATCGACTTCGCGCGTCACCTTGAAGTCGGCACCTTCGACCTCAAGTTTGGAGGCGAAGGTCGCCTGCGACCAGCCGAGCAGAGCGGCCAGCATCTGGCCGGTCTGATTCGAGTCGTCGTCGATCGCCTGCTTGCCGAGAATGATCAGGCCCGGCTGCTCTTCTTCCGCAACCTTCTTCAGGATCTTGGCGACGGCGAGCGGCTCGACGGTGCCTTCCGCCTTCACCAGGATGCCGCGATCGGCGCCCATGGCAAGACCGGTGCGGATCGTCTCGGACGCCTGCGCCGGTCCGATCGAGACCACCACGACCTCAGTGGCCTTGCCGGCTTCCTTCAGGCGCAGCGCTTCCTCGACAGCGATTTCGTCGAAGGGGTTCATGGACATCTTGACGTTGGCGAGTTCAACGCCCGATCCATCGCCCTTGACGCGGACCTTGACGTTGTAATCGACCACCCGCTTTACCGGCACTAAGACCTTCATCGATCCTCTTTCACTCAATTTGGGAGGGGGGTTATCAACTGGCGCGGAACCTAAAGGCCTGATCTGCCCCGGTCAACGCGCCAACGGGCCTAATTTTAGCCTCCTGAAATGCGGGCGCGCGATGGGTCAGCGGTTCTGGCCGGGAACCCAGAGCACGTCGCCCACGCCATTGCCGTTCACCGCCCGGCTGGCCACGAAGAGAAAGTCGGACAGGCGGTTCATATATTGGATGCCAGCCGCGCTGACCGTCTCGCTGGGCTGGGCCGCCAGCTCCACGATCACGCGTTCCGCCCTGCGGCATATCGTGCGCGCCACATGCAGATGGGCCGCCGCCGGCGTGCCGCCGGGAAGCACGAAGGAGGTCAGCGGTGCGAGCTTGTCGTTGAGCGTGTCGATGTCGCGCTCGAGCCGCTCGACCTGGCTCGCCACCACCCGCAGGCGCTCCGCCTTACCTTCCCGCTCCGGCACGGCGAGATCGGCACCAAGATCGAACAGATCGTTCTGGATGCGGCCGAGCATCGCATCGAGCTCGGGCATCTCCCCGGTGTGGAGCCTGACCACGCCGATCGCGGCATTGGTCTCGTCGACGGTGCCATAAGCCTCGATGCGCAGATCGTATTTCGGACGCCGCTCGCCGGTTCCGAGCGCCGTCGTGCCGTCGTCACCGGTCTTCGTGTAGATGCGGTTCAGCACCACCATGATCAACGTCCCATCGCCCAGACCGCGAGCATCGCGATGATGATCGCCACGAACTGAAGCAGCACGCGCCAGCGCATCAGCTTCTGCGAGGTGTTGGGCGAGCCGCCACGCATCATGTTGATGAGCCCGAGCAGCAGCACCAGCGCCACGGCGCCGGCTGCGGCCGGCAGGATGAAAGTACTCAGGAGAGATGCCATTTGAGGGTAGATAACACCGTGTGCGCCGGTCCGCCATGGTGCCGCGACGGTCTCCGGCGTCATTTCCGGGGCGCTTCGCGAACTGGCTTTTGGGCCAATAATATCAGATGGTAGCGCGATGATTTCCGATTTGCGCCCATTGCCTGTTCTCCCGATCTCTCCCTGCACGCAGGGCGAGAGAGCAGCGGTGTAGGTGCCACGTGAAAGCGATCCGCTACATCTACGTCGTCGCGATGGACGCGTTCTACACGTTCTTGGCCGATGACGGCTGGGCGATCGCAAGCCACATCGCGCTATCGACGCTGATGGCGCTGTTCCCGTTCCTGATCGTGCTGACCTCGCTCGCCGGCTTCTTCGGCTCCAAGGAACTCGCCGATCAAGCCGCCAGCCTGATGCTCCAGATCTGGCCCAAGCAGGTCGCGGATTCGATCTCAGGGGAGGTGCATGATGTGCTGACCACCACCCGCACCGGCCTTTTGACCATCGGCGCGGCGCTGTCGGTCTATTTCGCCTCCAACGGCGTCGAGGCGCTCCGGATCGCGCTCAACCGCGCCTATGCGGTGGTGGAGATGCGGAGCTGGTACTGGCTCCGGCTGGAATCGATTGCCTATACGATCATTGCGGCCTTCACGGCCCTCGCCATGGCGTTCCTGATCGTGCTCGGGCCGCTGATCATCGAGGCCGCTCGGCGCCACATTCCGCTGTTCGTGGAATCCAACGAAAGCATCCTCACCTGGCTGCGCTACGGCATCACCATCAGCGCGCTGGTGGTGGCGCTGATCATTCTGCATGCCTGGCTGCCGGCGGGGCGGCGCAGCTTCTTCCAGATTCTGCCCGGCATCGTCTTCACCATCGTGGCGTCGCTGATCTCCGGCATCGTGTTCGGACAATATCTGGCGCGCTTCGCGAACAATTACGTGACGATGTATGCGGGGCTCGCCTCGGTGATCATCGCGCTGGTGTTTCTGTACTTCATCGCCGCGATCTTCGTTTACGGCGGCGAGCTGAACGCCGCGATCATCAAGTCGCGGCTTCCTCACGGCGTGTCGCTTCAAGCAGCGCAGTCGCTAGCGCCCGCGGAGACACAGGCTTGACCAGGAAGGCGTCGGCCCCGGCTTGGCGCGAGGCGGCCTCGTCCTCGCCGCGGCCGGACACGCCGATGATCGGGATGTGGGCCAGCGGCGTCGGCAGCTTGCGGATCCGCCGGATGGCCTCGATGCCGTCGATGCCCGGCAGCACCATATCCATCAGCACCGCGTCGAACGCGCCCTGCTCCAGCCGATTCACGGCGTCCTCGCCGCGCCCGATGAACTCGGCATGATGGCCGAGCTCGGTCAGGATGGTGTTGAGCACGACGCGGCCGAACGGGTTGTCCTCGACGCTGAGCACGCGGAGCGCAGCAACCGCCTCGGGCTCGCTGCCGTCCTTTGCCTTCCGGGTCTTGCCCGGTCCCGCCGCGTCCAGCGACACCGTCAATGTGAAGGTGGCGCCCCCACCGCGGCGCGGAGCGACATTGATGTCGCCGCCCATCGCCCGCGCCAATTGCTTGACCGAGGAGAGCCCCAAGCCTGCGCCGCCGAAACGTGAGGCAATGGTGACATTGGCCTGGGTGAATGGGCGGAACAGCCGCTTGATCTCGGCCATCGTCAGGCCGATGCCGCTGTCGGACACCGCAAAGGCCACGCCGACCTTGCCCTTTGCTTTGCCTCTAGCGGGACGCCACGGCTCGACGGCGAGGGCCACTCCGCCCTCGTCGGTGAATTTCACGGCGTTGTCGATCAGGTTCTCGAGCGCGGCGCGCAGGCGGACGGAATCACCGACCACGAGCCCTGGGATCTTTTCGGCGATCTCGACCTTGGCCTGGAGACCTTTGGCCGCGGCGCGGCCGGCCAGCGAATCGCCGGCGGTGCGGGCGAGCGTCTTGAGATCGAACAGGTCCTGCCGCGGCGTGCTGCCGCCCTTCCCCGTTCTGGCAGCATCCACGAACAGTGTGGCGAGGCTCGCCAGATGCTCGGCACCGGCCTTGATGGTGTCGGCCCAGCGCCGCTCCCGCTCGCCGAGATCGGAGGTCGCGAGCAGGTCGCTGATCGCGAGAATGCCGGTCAGGGGGGTGCGGACCTCATGAGCAAAAGCGGCCAGCGCCGCCTGAACGACATCCGGCGCAACCGCCTTGGTGCTGCGCTTGCGCAGCTGGCCGGCCGCCTTCCCGGCCGCCTTGGGCCGCTGCCGAAGCGGCCGCCGCCTGGACGTCCGGGTGGTGCGCACTGGACGCGTCTTCGCCGCCATGAATCCCCTTCGAAGTACCCTCTTCGAACCCCGCGCGGGCCAAGCATGGCACGGAGCAACGCCCGGAGTCACGGCGACGTTTCGCTAACCCCCAGAGAAACTTAACCTAATCCCACCAGCCGGCGGATCGTGGCAGGCGTGACGCCGGCCGCGCGCAACTCGCGCAGACCGGTCGAGCGGCTCGATTTCGACAGCTTCCGACCCGCCTCATCGCGAATCAGCCGGTGATGGCGATAGGCCGGCTCGGGCAGGCCGAGCAGGACCTGGAGCAGGCGGTGCACCGAAGTGGCGTAAAACAGGTCCTGCCCCCGCACGATCTCGCTGACGCCCTGGAGCGCGTCGTCGACGACAACCGAGAGATGGTAGCTGGTCGGCGTCTCCTTGCGGGCCAGGATGACGTCGCCCCAGGCCTCGGGCCGCGCCGGGACGATGCCGCCCCCGCCATCCGGCCCCTCGCCGAGCTCGTTCCAGCTCAGGCCGGCGACGCGACGGCACGCGGCCGCCATGTCGAGCCGCAGCGCATAGGGCGCGCCCGAGGCGATCAGTCGTGTGCGTTCGTCAGCCGGCAGCGATTTGGCATCACCGGGGTAAAGCGGCGCGCCATCGGGATCACGCGGCCAGGGCCCATGGGCCTCGCGCGCCGCCACCAACTTAGCGATCCCGGCGCGGCTTTCGAAGGCGGGATAGACAAGTCCGAGCGCAGAGAGCTTTTCCAGCGCAGCGCGATAATCGGCGAGATGTTCGGATTGACGCCGCACTGGCGTCTCCCAGGCAATCCCGAGCCAGGCGAGATCCTCGTAGATCGCCGTCTCATAGTCCGGCCGGCACCGCGTCGCATCGATGTCCTCGATCCGCAGCAACAAAAGCCCGCCGGTCTTTCTCGCGCGATCGAAGTTGAGCAGCGCGGAATAGGCGTGGCCGAGATGCAGGAAGCCGTTCGGGCTCGGAGCGAATCGGAAAACGGGTGGCATGGATACTCACGAGACTTGTCATGGCCGGGCTTGACCCGGCCATCCATCTTCCAAGACTCTGTTACGATAGGAGATGGATGCGCGGGTCAAGCCCGCGCATGACGAGCAGGGCCTTCATGACCATCCACCTCGAAACCCAGTCCGATCTCGAAGAGGCCGTTCACGCGCTGATCAAGCGCGATCCGCGCCTCAAGCCCGTGCTCGAGATCGCGGGCATGCCGGCGTTGCGGCGGCGCGAGCCGGGGTTTACGGGGCTCGCGCACATCGTCTGCGGGCAGCAGCTCTCCACCGCGAGTGCCGCGGCGATCTGGGGACGGCTGTCGGCGGCGTTCGATCCGTTCGACCATGGCGCGGTGCGCCGCGCCCGCGCCGACCGGCTGGGGCGGCTCGGCCTCTCTGCCGCCAAGATCAAGACCCTCAAGCATCTCGCCCGCGAGATCGCCGCGCAGCGGCTGAACCTCGACGTGCTCGCGGAGGAGGATGCCGACGCGGCGCATCACACCCTGATCGCGCTGCCCGGCATCGGCCCCTGGACGGCCGACCTCTACCTCTTGTTCTGCCTCGGCCACGGCGATGCCTGGCCGGCCGGCGACCTCGCCGTGCAGGAAGGCATCCGCATCGGGCTCAGCCTCAAGGCGCGGCCGACGGAGAAGCAGATGGCGCCGATCGCCGAGCCCTGGCGTCCGCTGCGCGGTGCGGCGGCGCATCTGTGGTGGAGCTATTACCGCGCGGTGAAGAAGCGCGAGGGCGTGCTCGCGGCATCGGGCTAGCCGCGCAGTCGCGCGCGGTCGGTCCGGGCGCATTCGGCGACGAATTCGATCACGGCGCGCACCGCCGGCAGCTCGACGAGGTCGGGGTGGGCCAGCAGCCAGAGATCCGCAACGCTGGCGAGCTTCTGCGGGGCGACGCGCACGAGATCGGAATAGGCTTCGGCGACGAAGCACGACAGCGCGGAGATTCCGATGCCGGCGCGGACCGCCGCCAGCATGTCCCCCTGGGACGAGCAGCGCATCGCCACCCTCGCCTGCCGCGTGACGACGTCGCTCCAGCGCGCAAGCTGCGCATTGGACGTCTGGTCGGCGAAGCCGATGACGCTGTGCTCCTTCCAATCGCCGCGCCGTTCGGGCAGGGGCCGCCCGGCGGCATAATCGCGCGAGGCATAGAAGCCGGTGCCGAGACGGCCGATCTTGCGGCCGACCAGGTTCTCCTCGCCACTGTCGAACGGCCGCAGCACCACGTCCGCCTCACGCCGGCGCACGCTCGCCGGAAACGGATGGGTGATGATCTCGAGCTGGATATGATCGTGCGCACGCAGGAAGGCAGGCAGGCGCGGCATCAGCCAGTGCGAGGCGAGCGTCGCGCCGATCGACAGCTTGACGATGCCGCGCGCCTTGTGTCCACCCGCCGCCACTGCAGTCTCGGCCCGCAGCGCTGCGGCCGCCATGGCCTCGGCGTGCTCGCGCAAGGCCCGTCCATCCGCGGTCAGCGCCAGGCCGTCGGCGGCGCGCGCCACCAATCTTGTGCCGAGCTGGGCTTCCAGCGCCGCGATCTTGCGGCTGACGGTGGGATGACTGGTGTGCAGGCGGCGGGCGGCGGCGGTGAAGCTGCCGGTATCGGCGACCGCGACGAAGGTCTTGCAAAGGTCCCAATCCATTCGGCGGCCCTGTTCATACCTGAATGATCGTCCGTTCATTATTGAACGGCCGGGCCGCGCCGTCCAACCTTATAATGGGATCAAATCCGCGGCCCCCGGGCGGTCCATCCGCCCGCGCGACAATCAAAACGGAAACGCCTCGTCATCCGCCAGCCGGCGGGACCGCGTTTCGGGAGGACATGATGGCACTGCCCACTCTCTTGAAGGATTCGCTCGAGCTGCCCGTGGTCGGCTCGCCGCTGTTCATCGTCTCCGGCCCGGAGTTGGTGATCGCCCAGTGCAAGGCGGGCGTCGTCGGCTCCTTTCCCGCGCTCAATGCCCGCCCGGTCGAGAAGCTCGGCGAATGGCTGAGCCGGATCGAAGACGAGCTCGGCGAATACAAATCGCGCAATCCCGGCAAGAAGGTCGCGCCCTACGCCGTCAACCAAATCTGCCACGCCTCCAATGACCGGCTGATGAAGGACATGGAGACCTGCGTCAAGCACAAGGCGCCGATCATCATCACCTCGCTGCGGCCGCCGGCGGAGATCGTCGAGGCGGCACACTCCTATGGCGGGCTGGTGTTCCACGACGTCATCAACGTCAAGCACGCGCGCAAAGCGGCCGAGCAGGGCGTCGACGGCCTGATCCTGGTCTGCGCCGGTGCGGGCGGACACGCCGGCACGCTGTCGCCCTTCGCGCTGGTGCGCGAGGTCAAGCAATGGTTCGGCGGCGCCGTCCTGCTGTCGGGCGCGATCAGCGACGGCTATGGCATCGCCTCGGCGCTGACGCTGGGCGCCGACCTCGCCTATATGGGCACGCGCTTCATCGCGACGCAGGAAGCCAACGCCGACGAGGCCTACAAATCGGCGCTGACGCAGCACGCCGCGCACGACGTCGTCTACACCAACCTGTTCACCGGCGTGCACGGCAATTATCTCGGCCCGTCGATCGCTGCCGCCGGCCTCGATCCGGACAATCTCCCCGTCGCAGACAAAACGAAGATGAATTTCGGCTCCGGCGGCAACATGAAATCGAAGGCGTGGCGCGACATCTGGGGATCGGGCCAGGGCATCGGCCAGATCACCGACGTCCCGCCCGTCGCGGAGCTCGTCGACCGCATGAAGCGTGAATTCGATCAGGCGAGGCAGGATTTCCTGATGCGCGTCAGCGCCTGACGACGTTGTCCAACGACAGGATTGGACTGGCAACAAACGGGAGGACATCATGAAGCTGGCAGCCGCTTTGATCGGCCTGTGCCTGCTGGCGTTCGCCGGCGGCGGCGCCCATGCCGAGGGCAGCGACGAGATCCGCATCGGACAGACCCTGCCCTATAGCGGCCCGGCCTCCGGCTTCGGCGCGATCGGCCGGACGCAGGAAGCCTTCTTCGAGAAGATCAATGCCGAAGGCGGCATCAACGGCCGCAAGGTCAAGTTCATCACGCTGGACGACGCCTATTCGCCGCCGAAGACAGTCGAGCAGACCCGCAAGCTCGTCGAGCAGGACGAGGTGCTGATGATGTTCGGCTCGCTCGGCACCGCAACCAATAGCGCCGTGCAACGCTACCTCAACGGCAAGAAGGTGCCGCAGCTGTTCGTGCTGTCGGGCGCCACCAAATGGGCCGATCCGCAGAAATATCCATGGACCATGCCCGGCATGGCCGCCTATGAATCCGAAGGCGTGGTCTACGCCAAGCACGTGCTGCGCACCAAGCCAGGCGCCAAGATCGCCATCCTCTCCCAGAACGACGATTTCGGCCGCGACTATGTCGCCGGCTTCAAGCGCGCGCTCGGCGACAAGGCTGCCGGCATGATCGTTGCGGAGGCGACCTACGAGACCAGCGCGCCGACGATCAGCTCCCAGCTCTCGACCCTGAGGGCGTCGGGCGCCGACGTGCTGTTCGGCGTCGTGCTCGGCAAGTTCACCTCGCAGATGATCAAGGGCGTCGCCGAACTCGGCTGGAAGCCCGAGCTGTTCTTCGTGCCGACCTCGGCCTCGTCGATCTCGTTCCTGGAGCCCGCCGGGCTCGACAACGCCGTCGGCCTGATCTCGTCGAGCAACCAGAAGGACACGATGGATCCGCAATGGACCAGCGATCCCGGCGTGAAGGAGTATTTCGCCTTCATGAAGCAGTACATGCCGAATGCGGACCTCTCCAACTCCAACTATGCGGCCGGCTACCATTACGCGACGCTGCTGATGACCGTGCTGAAGGCGTGCAAGGACGATTTCAGCCGCGACAACATCATGCGCCATGCCGCCTCGCTGAAAGAGGTGAAGCTGCCGCTGCTGCTGCCCGGCATCTCCGTCAGCACGGGCCCCGACGACTATCTGCCGTTCCAGCAGCTGCAGCTGCGGCGCTTCAACGGCAAGAGCTGGGTGGGCTTCGGCGACGTGCTGGACGATCGCTGACTCCAACGGAATGGGACAGACCATGATCATCAGCGGCGAACGCCGGATCGGCCATGACGAGATCCAGGCGCGCATCAGACGCGCGGCGAACGGGCTTCGCGCCCTCGGCCTTGCCGAAGGCGCACCGGTTGCCATGATGCTGCGCAACGACTTCGCCTTGTTCGAGGTGGTCGCGGCCTCGGCCGCGCTCGGCAGCCCTGTGGTGCCGATCAACTGGCACCTGAAGGCGGAGGAGGTCCGCTACATCCTGACCGACAGCGGCGCGAAAATCCTGATCTGCCACGCCGACCTGCTGCCGCAAATCCGCGGCGGCATTCCGGAGGATGTCCACCTGCTCGTGGTCGCGACGCCGCCCGAGCTGGCGGCGACCTTCGCCATTCCCTATGAGCTGACCGAGGTCCCGGCGGGCCTCACCGATTGGGACCGCTGGCGCGACGGCCACACGGACATGCAGGAGCCGCCGCGCCGGGCCGCGGCGATGATCTACACGTCGGGGACAACAGGCATGCCGAAGGGCGTACGCCGCATGCCAATGCAGCCGGAGCAGGCCGCCGCCTCCGAGCGGGTCGGCGCGATCGCCTACGGCATCAAGTCGCGCGAGGGCCAAGTCGTGCTCATCAACGGGCCGATGTATCACTCGGCACCGCATTCCTACGGCATGATGGCCTTCCGCAACGGCTGCACCATCGTGCTTCAGCCGCGCTTCGACGCCGAGGAGCTGCTGGCGCTGATCGAGCGCCACCGTGTGACGCATATCCACATGGTGCCGACCATGTTCGTCCGTCTGCTGCGCCTGCCCGAAACGGTCAGGCAGCGCTACGACCTGTCGTCGCTGCGCTTCGTCGTGCATGGCGCGGCGCCCTGCCCGCCCGAGGTGAAGCGGGCGATGATCGAATGGTGGGGACCGGTCATCAACGAATATTTCGGCTCGACCGAGACCGGCATCCCGGTCTGGCACTCGGCCGAAGAGGCGCTGAAGAAGCCCGGCACGGTCGGCCGCGCCATCGAAGGCGGCATCGTCAAGATCTTTCGCGACGACGGCAGCCTCTGCGATGTCAATGAGGTCGGCGAGATCTATATGCGCCAGACCGCGGTGCCGGATTTCGACTATCACGGCAAGGCGCAGGCGCGCGCCGAGGCCGGCCGCGACGGTCTCGTCAGCGTCGGCGACGTCGGCTATCTCGACGAGGACGGCTATCTGTTCCTGTGCGACCGCAAGCGCGACATGGTGATTTCGGGCGGCGTCAACATCTATCCCGCCGAGATCGAGAACGTATTGATCGCGATGCCCGGCGTACGCGATTGCGCCGTGTTCGGGATCCCGGACGCGGAATATGGCGAGCGGCTGTGCGCCTGCATCGAGCCCGACAGGGCCGAGCAGCTCTCGGCCGCCGCGGTGCAGGCTTTCTTGCGCGAGCGTCTGGCCAACTTCAAGGTGCCGAAGGAGGTCAAGTTCCTGGATGCGCTGCCCCGCGAGGCAACCGGAAAGATCTTCAAACGCAAGCTGCGCGATCCGTATTGGGCGGACCGCAGGCCGGGCGGCACTTAAGTCGTTCTCCGGCCGCGTCCGCACGCGTGGAATTCCGGCCATATTCCGTCCGGGCAGGGCCGCATGCCGGCCTCGCCCGGGTTCGCGGCTTTTGGCGGGCGGCGAAACCGTATAGCGTTCGATCTCTGAGGAAACGCCGCGAAGACGGCCATGAGGTCGCGCATGCTGGACCGGACGCAGGATATTTCCATCGCCGCACAGACCTGGCTCGACGAGTTCGAGCGCATCCTGGGCAGAGCCGATCCCGCGACGCTGGGCCCGCTCTTCCTCGGCGACGGCTTCTGGCGCGACGTGCTGGCGCTGAGCTGGAACCTGCAGACAATCGCGGGCCGCGACGCGATCACGCAGGAGTTGGCGGCGCGCGCGCCCAAGGCGGCGCCAACCCATTTCAAGATCGCACTGAACCGCGCGCCGCCGCGCTGGGTGACGCGGGCCGGCACCAACTGCATCGAAGCGATCTTCCACTTCGAGACCGCGATCGGTCGCGGCAGCGGCATCGTGCGGCTCGTGCCTGATGCTGCCGACGGCGACCGCCTGAAGGCATGGACGCTGCTGACAGCGCTCGACGAGCTCAAAGGCTTCGAGGAACAGCTCGGCACCTCGCGCCCGCGCGGCCAGGCCTATTCGCGCGACTTCCGCGGGCCGAACTGGCTCGACCAGCGCAACGCTTCGCGCGCCTATGCCGATCGCGATCCGGCCGTGCTGGTGGTCGGCGGCGGCCAGGCCGGGCTCGCGATCGCTGCGCGGCTGAAGCAGCTTAAGGTCGATACCCTGATCGTCGATCGCGAGACGCGAATCGGCGACAATTGGCGCAAGCGCTATCACGCACTGACTTTGCACAACCAGGTGCAGGTCAATCACCTGCCCTATATGCCGTTTCCGCCGAACTGGCCGGTCTATATCCCCAAGGACAAGCTCGCCAACTGGTTCGAGGCCTATGTCGATGCGATGGAGCTGAACTTCTGGACCGGCACCGAGTTCGAGGGCGGCTCTTATGATGAGGCCAAGGGCCACTGGACCGTCACGCTGCGGCGCGCCGACGGGAAGCGCACCATGCATCCGCGCCATGTGATCATGGCGACCGGCGTCAGCGGCATCGCCAATATTCCGGACATTGCGACCCTCGACAATTTCAAGGGCACGCTGGTGCATTCCAGCCGCTACGAGGACGGTGAGAATTGGACCGGCAAGCGCGCCATCGTCATCGGCACCGGCAACAGCGGTCACGACATCGCGCAGGATCTTCATTCCAGCGGCGCCGAGGTGACGCTGGTGCAGCGTTCGCCGACGCTGGTCACCAATATCGAGCCGTCGGCGCAGCTGGCCTACGCGACCTATAACGAGGGCACGCTCGAGGACAACGACCTGATCGCGACCTCGATGCCGACGCCGCTCGCGAAGAAGACGCATGTGATGCTGACCGAGCAGTCGAAGCAGCTCGACAAGGAGCTGCTCGACGGCCTCTCGCGCATCGGCTTCAAGCTCGATTTCGGCGAGGCCGGAACGGGCTGGCAGTTCAAATATCTCACCCGCGGCGGCGGCTATTATTTCAACGTCGGCTGCTCCAACCTCATCGTCGAGGGCAAGATCAAGCTCAGGCAGTTTTCCGAGATCGAAGGCTTCGTTGCCGAGGGCGCGCGGATGACGGACGGCTCGATCATTGCCGCCCACCTGATCGTGCTCTCGACCGGCTACAAGCCGCAGGAATATCTGGTGCGCAAGCTGTTCGGCGATGGCATCGCCGACCGCGTCGGCCCGATCTGGGGTTTTGGCGACGGCTTCGAGCTGCGCAACATGTATGCGCGCACCAAGCAGCCCGGCCTCTGGTTCATCGCCGGGAGCCTCGCGCAATGCCGGATCAACTCGAAATATCTCGCGCTGCAGATCAAGGCGATCGAGGCGGGGATTTTGGCAAGGGCTTTGGCTATGCCGTTGAGCACAGCTTGAGTAACACCGTCATTGCGAGCGCAGCGAAGCAATCCAGACTGCCCCCGCGGAAAGATTCTGGATTGCTTCGCTGCGCTCGCAATGACGACGCGGATGCAGACGTGCACGGCAGAAAGATCTGAAGGAAAGGACCACCCATGCCAGCCATTCTCGGCACCGGCGAGCATCGCTACCGCGTCGTCGACAATTTCGCGAAATTGCCGGACGGCTGGCAGCTTACCGACGTCGCCTCAGTCGCGGTCGACAGCAAGGACCGCGTCTACGTCTTCAACCGCGGCGCCCACCCAATGGTGGTGCTGGATCGCGAGGGCAATTTCCTGCGCAGTTTTGGCGAAGGCCTGTTCTCGCGCGCGCACGGCCTGCATATCGACGCCGACGACAATCTCTATTGCACCGACGACGGCGACCATACCGTGCGCAAATGCACCACCGACGGCAAGGTGCTGCTGACGATCGGCATTCCCGCAAAGCCGGCGCCGTTCATGAGCGGCGAGCCGTTCCACCGCTGCACCCACACCGCGCTGTCGCCAAGCGGCGAGATCTACGTCTCCGACGGCTATGGCAATGCGCGCGTGCACAAATTCACGCCCGACGGCAAGCTGATCAAGAGCTGGGGCGAGCCGGGCACCGATCCCGGCCAGTTCAACATCGTGCACAATATCGCGACCGATGCCGACGGCTGGGTCTATGTTGCCGATCGCGAGAACCACCGCGTCCAGGTGTTCGACGCCGAGGGCAAATACGAGACGCAGTGGAACAATCTGCACCGGCCCTGCGCGCTGTGCTGCTGCGGCGGGGCCAAGAGCCCGACCTTCGTGATCGGTGAGCTCGGCCCCGGCCTTGCCATCAACCGCAATGTGCCCAATCTCGGCCCGCGGCTGTCGATCGTGGACGCCAAGGGAAATCGCATCGCGCGGCTCGGCGGGGAGGAGGGGCCGGGCGTCGCCAGCGGCAAATTCCTCGCGCCGCACGGCATCGCGCTGGACTCGAAGGGCGATATCTATGTCGGCGAGGTCGGCGTCACCAACTGGCAGACCAGCTTTCCGGACGAGGAGATGCCGGCCACGGTACGCGCGACGCGCTGCCTGCAGAAGCTCGAGCGGGTAGCGGAATGAGCATCGGCGCGTGACCGGCGGTTCCGGGCTAACCTTGCCCGGCCCTTCGGAATCACGGCGTTTTTGGGCACTCCGCCACCCCGACGCCGCATTGGCCGCGGCTGAATAAGTCGCTCAACGGGCTTCACAATCCCGTCACGCTGCATGTAGTATGTCAATACATGCTGCTTCGCAGCGTATACTGGAGGCCGGGAGCGTTACTTGAACGCACATGTCTCGCAAGGCAGTTGGCCGGTGTTGGTGCTGAATGCGGACTTCCGGCCGCTGAGTTACTACCCACTGTCGTTGTGGTCGTGGCAGGACGCGATCAAGGCGGTGTTCCTCGACCGCGTCAACATCGTCGCACATTACGATCAGGCGGTTCGAAGTCCCACGCTGGAAATGCAGCTGCCCAGCGTCGTCTCGCTCAAATCCTTCGTCAAGCCGACCACCCACCCCGCCTTCACCCGCTTCAACGTCTTCCTGCGCGATCGTTTCGCCTGCCAATATTGCGGCTCGCCCGAAGACCTCACCTTCGATCACATCATCCCGCGCAGCAAAGGCGGCCAGACCACCTGGGAGAACGTGGTCGCGGCGTGCTCGCCGTGTAATTTGCGCAAGGGCAACCTCACGCCGGCGCAAGCCAAGATGTTTCCGCGCCAGACCGCTTTCGCACCGACCGTGCACCAGCTCCACCGCAACGGTCGCCTGTTTCCGCCCAACTATCTGCACGACAGCTGGCTGGACTATCTGTACTGGGATACGGAGCTGGATCCGTAGGGGGCTAGCCAGCGCGCTCTGCTATCCCCGCTGCAAGGCGAGCGTCACGCAGAGGCAGAGAGAGCCGATCGTCCCGTCGCGTCGTACCCTGTCCATACCCAGCACTTGGCAGGCCGGCGTCGGCCCCTCCACCTCGGCTGGTGCATGCGGGCCATCGCATAGCAGGGAACCCACAGCTTCCACGACCGTTCAGACCGTGGGCCAGGCACGCTCGCCTGCGCACGTTGCGCCCCACGCATGTTTCAGATGGCAAGATATCAAATGAGGGAAGGCCATGCCCACAGCCGAGCACGATCACGTCTACAAGATTCTGGACCTCGTCGGATCGTCCGAGACATCGATCGAGGATGCGATCAAGAACGCCGTCAGCCGCGCCTCCAAGACCGTTCGCGAAATTAGATGGTTCGAAGTCGTACAGACGCGCGGTCATGTCGAGAACGGCGCCGTACGTCATTTTCAGGTGACGCTGCGCGTCGGCTTCACGCTGGAGGAATGACGCCGGGGACGGCAAGCAAAGCCGTCAGGCTGGGGTGTGGTTAACGTCCGACGACGAGTGTGAACCGAGAGAGCGACGGTTCCCCGGTCGAGTACGGACCCCGCACAATCATCGCAGATATTGCAACAGGCCGTTAAGACCAAAGTGAGAGGTTTGCTCCGATTTGGAGCAAGCCTGATGGTCACCAGCCGCGAACTCGGCAAGACGCGCCTTCCGCTCTGGGCGGCCGGCTTCGTCGTGCTGATTTGCGTGGCGATCCTCGGCCTGAGTGCCTGGCGTGAATGGGAGGCGCGCAACGCCGATCTGAGGAACGCCGAGATCGACGTCACCAACCTTGCTCATTCGCTGATCCAGCACGCGGACGATACGTTCGAGCTCGCCGATACGATTCTTGTCGGGCTGGTCCATCGGCTGGAAATGGACGGAACGGGTCCGGACGCGATCATGAAGCTCCAAGCCTATCTGCCGATCCGCAAATCATCGGACCGCATCCGCGGCATCTTCGTGTATGATGCAACCGGCCGCTGGCTCGCCACGACGGAACGCCTCGACTTCTCCAAGCTCAACAACAGCGACCGCGATTATTTCCAGCGCCATCGCGATTCCCCGGAGACGGGCACGCTGATCGGGCGGCCCGTCAAGAGCCGCTCCGGCGGCCAATGGATCATCACCGCATCCCGCCGGATCAACGATTCCGACGGCGGCTTCGCCGGCGTTGCCCTGCTCACGATCGACGTCAGCTATTTCGTCAAGTTCTACGAGCGGTTCGACATCGGGCCGAACGGCTCGGCATCTCTGCTCAACGGCAGCGGCATCATGCTGGCGCGCAGCCGCGACGAGAGCGGCGCCTTCGTCGGACGCGACCTGTCGGATGCGCCCTTGTTCAGGAGCTGGAAAAGCCGCCCCGCCGCGGCGGTCTATTATTTCAAATCGCCGATCGATGGTGTGGAGCGGCTAAGCTATTACCAGCGCAGCAGCCGCTATCCGCTGATGGTGCTGGCGAGCAAGTCGCAGGACGACGTGCTCGCCCCCTGGCGGCGCGCAGCAGCAGCACGCATGAGCTTCGTCTCCGGACTCGTCCTGTTGATCGCGGTGATCGGCTACTATCTCGTCCGTCAATTGCTGCAGCGACAGCGCACGGCACAGGCCCTGGTCGCCAAGGAAGCCAATTTCCGCCTGTTGGCCGAGCAATCCAGCGACATGGTGACCCGGATCGGGCTGGATAACCGGCTGCTCTACGTCTCTCCCTCTTGCGCACGCATCACCGGCTGGTCGGCCGAAGAGCTGCTGGGCACCTCGGCGCTGGCCGGCATTCACGCGGACGACATGGAACGGGTCGAGCAGGCCATCGCCGCGCTGAAGAATGGCGAGGCGGAGGAAGCACGGTTCGTCTATCGGCAGCGTCATCGCGACAAAGGCGAGATCTGGGCCGAGGCGGCGCTACATGTGACCGTGGCATCCGACAGCGGCGTGGTCGATGGCGTCGTCGCAGTCGTCCGCGACATGACCGAGCAGAAGGATCTTCAGGACAGGCTCGCCTCGCTGGCAACCACCGACGGTCTCACCGGCCTTGCCAACCGTCGCGCCTTCGACGACCGCCTCGCCGACGAATGGGCGCGGGCTCGCCGCGACGGAACGCAGCTCTCGCTCCTGCTGATCGATGTCGATCATTTCAAAAAATTCAACGACCTCTACGGGCATCTGGCGGGCGACGCCTGCCTGCGCGCGCTGGGACGGATTCTATCCGCCCAGGCCAGGCGTCCAGCCGACCTCGCGGCGCGATATGGCGGCGAGGAATTCGCCGTGCTGCTGCCGAACACCGGCCCCGAAGGCTGCGCCGAGGTCGGAGAAGGGATTCGCCAGGCGCTGCACGATCTCGCCATGCTGCATGCACAAAATCCGCCTTCCCGGCTGGTAACAGCGAGCGTCGGCGGCGCTGCGGCTCTTCCGTCCCAGACTGCGATGGACTCTAGCACGCTGGTCGCCACCGCCGACCGTGCGCTCTACGCCGCCAAGGAGAGCGGCCGAGACCGGCTGGTGATGTCGGGCCAGGTGATAGCTTGGCCCGCGAAAAGCGCATGACCTGATCGGCCGGATTTGTTGTCCGCGATCCGGCAGGATATGTCCAAGAGCACGGCCTGCCGCTCGACTGAAGCTGCGTTTCGTCAGGCCAGATGGCACGCCACGAAATGCCCGCCCGCGCCCTCCTTCAGCGGCGGCGCGCTTTCCGCGCAGCGGGGTTGGGCGATCGGGCAGCGGGTGTGGAAGTGGCAGCCGGAGGGCGGCTTCATCGGACTAGGCACGTCGCCCTTGAGGCGGATGCGCTCGCGCTTCAGCTTGGGATCGGGCACCGGCACCGCCGACAGCAGCGCCCTGGTGTAGGGATGCTGCGGGTTGCGGTAGAGGTCACTGGCTTTCGCGAGCTCGACGATGCGGCCGAGATACATCACCGCCACGCGGTCCGAGATGTGCTCGACCACCGAGAGGTCGTGCGCGACGAACAGATAGGTCAGGTTCAGCTCGGCCTGGAGGTCCTCCAGGAGGTTGATGACCTGGGCCTGGATCGACACGTCGAGCGCGGAGACCGGCTCGTCGCAGACGATCAGCTTCGGCTCGACCGCGAGCGCGCGCGCGATCACGATGCGCTGGCGCTGGCCGCCGGAGAATTCATGCGGATAGCGCCGCATGTGCTCGGCCTTGAGTCCGACCTTGACAAGGAGGCCCGCAACGCGCTCCTCACGCTCTTTCGGGGAGGAGGCGAGATTGTGGATGGTGAAGGCCTCGCCGAGAATGGCCCCGACCGTCATGCGCGGATTGAGCGAGGCGAACGGATCCTGGAACACCAGCTGCATGTTCCGTCGCATCGCGCGCAGATCGTTGCCGCCGAGCTTGCGCACGTCCTGGCCGTCGAAGGTGACCTCGCCATCGGTCGGCTCGATCAGGCGCAGCACGCAGCGCCCGGTCGTCGACTTGCCGCAACCGGATTCGCCGACGAGACCGAGCGTCTCGCCGCGGTTGACCGAGAACGACACGCCGTCGACCGCATAGACGGTGCCGACCTGGCGCGACAAGAGGCCGCCGAGCACAGGGAAATGTTTCTTCAGGCCGCTAACGCGGAGCAAGGGCTCGCTCATGACGCGGCTCCCAGGTTCGGATCGCCGAGATGACAGGCCATGCGGTGACCGGGCGCGATCTCGCGCAGCAGCGGCTCCTTCTCGGTGCAGACATTCATCGCGAACTTGCAGCGCGGCGCGAAGCGGCAGCCGACCGGCGGATTGATCAGGATCGGCACAGAGCCGCCGATCGCCTCGAGCCGCGTCTTGTGCTCGCTGTCGAGATCGATGCGCGGGATCGAGCGGATCAGGCCTTGCGTATAGGGGTGACGGGGATCGCCGAAGAGGTCGTCGACGGGCGCCTCCTCCACCACCTTGCCGGCATACATCACGACGACGCGCTGCGCGGTCTCGGCGACGACACCCATGGCATGGGTGATCAACATCACCGCCATGCCGAAGCGGTCCTTCATATCCTGCAAGAGGTCGAGGATCTGCGCCTGGATGGTCACGTCGAGCGCGGTGGTGGGCTCGTCGGCGATGATCAGCTTCGGCTTGCAGGCGAGCGCCATCGCGATCATCACGCGCTGGCGCATGCCGCCGGAGAATTGGTGCGGATAATTGTGCACGCGGCCTTCGGCGTTCGGGATCTGCACCAGTTTCAGCATCTCGATGGTGCGCTCGAGCGCCTGCTTCTTGGTCACCGCTTCGTGCCGCCGCAGGCTCTCGGCGATCTGCTCGCCGATGGTGAGCACCGGATTGAGCGAGGTCATTGGCTCCTGGAAGATAAAGCCGATCTCCTTGGCCCTGATCTCGTCGAGCTGGTTGCTGGTCAGCGGCACGAGATCGCGCCCCTCGAAGATGATCTGACCCGCCGCGATCCGGCCCGGCGGCATCGCGATCAGCTTCAGGATCGACATCGCGGTCACGGTCTTGCCGCAGCCAGATTCGCCGACGACGCAGAGCGTCTCGCCCTTGTTGATGGAGATGTCGACGCCGTCGACGGCCTGGAGGATGCCGTCGTCGGTGGAGAAATGGGTTTTCAGGCCCTTGATCTCGAGCAGCGGCGCCATCAGATCACCCGTCGCGCATCGAGCGCGTCGCGCAGGCCGTCGCCGATGAAGTTGATGGCGACCACCGCGACGAAGATCGCGCCGCCCGGAAACAGCGCCCAGTGCGGGCCGATGTCGAGAAAATCCTTGGCATCATACAGCAGCCGGCCCCAGGTCGGGGTGTCCGGCGGGAAGCCGAGGCCGAGGAAGGACAACGTCGATTCCGCGATGATCGCGGCGGCGACGTCGATGGTGCCGGCGATGATCACCGGGCCGACCGCATTGGGCAGGATGTGCCGCACCACCTGCCGCACCGGGCTGGCGCCGAGCGCGCGAGCAGCTTCGACGAACTCCTTTTCGCGGAGCGACAAGAACTGGGCACGCACCAGCCGCGCCACGGGCATCCAGCGCAGACCTCCGATCACGAGCACGATCAGGATGAAGATGCCGCCTTCAGGCCCGAACACCTGCTTCAGCCCGTCGCGGAAGAGATAGATCAGCAGCAGCAGCAGCGGCAGCTGCGGCAGTGACAGGAACAGGTCGGTGAGCCACATCAGCCCGTGCCCGAGCGCGCCGCGCGACATGCCAGCGAGCGCGCCGATCAGCGTGCCGATGATGACAGCGACCAGCATCGCGGCGAGCCCGACCGCGAGCGAGATGCGGCCGCCATAGATCATGCGCGCCAGGATGTCCTGGCCGAGATCGTCGGTGCCGAAGGGGTGGGCGAGCGACGGACCCTGCAGGCCCGCGACAATATCGATCTCGTTGATCTTCACGCGCCACACGAACGGCCCAAGCACGACGGCGAGCACCAGAATGAGGAGCAGGACGGCGCTGATCACGGCGAGCCGATGACGGCTGTAGCGCCGCCACGTCTCGCGCCAGGGCGAGTAGACGCGCCGCTCAGCGGAGGGAGATGCGAGGGTCAAGCCAGCCATAAAGCACGTCCGCGATGAGATTGAACAGCACGACCAGGCACGCGAAGACGAAGGTCACGGCCATCACCACCGGCGTGTCGTTGGAAAGGATGGAGGAGATCAGCAGCGAGCCGATGCCGGGAATGCGGAAGATCTGCTCGGTGACGATGGCGCCGCCGAACACCGCGGGCATCTGCAACGCGATCAGCGTCACCACGGGGATCATGGCGTTGCGCATCACGTGCTTGATGATCACCGTGGTCTGGCCGAGGCCCTTGGCCCGCGCCGTGGTGACGTAATCGAGCCGGATGACGTCGAGCATCGCCGAGCGCACGAAGCGCGTCATCGATGCCGCCTGGAACAGGCCGAGCACCGCCACCGGCATGATCGCCTGACGGATCATCTCCAGCACCCAGCGGATGCCGGTGGCCTTGATATCGGTGGTGTAGACGAAAGGCAGCCAGTCCAGCGTGACCGAGAAGATCAGGATGAACAGGATGCCGGTGAAGAAGGTGGGCAGCGAGAAGCCGACGAAGGCGAGCGTGTTCGCGATCTGGTCGAACAGCGAATACGGTTTCGTCGCGGCATAGACGCCGACCGGAATCGCGATCAGCAGCGCCAGGATCTGCGCCGAGCCGATCACGTAGAGCGTGGCGGGCAGGCGCTGGAGGATCAGCGTGTCGACGTTCATCCGGCTGACGAAGGAGAAGCCCCAGTCGCCGTGCAGCATGGCGTTGAGCCAGTGCAGGTAGCGGAGGTAGATCGGATCGTCGAGACCGAACTTGGCCCGGAGCGCCGCCTGCACTTCGGGCGGCACGTTCGGATTGGTGGCTAGCTCGGAGAACGGATCGCCGGGCGCGAGCGCGAGCACGACGAACAGCACCAGCGAGATCGCCAGCAAGCTCGGAACGGCAATCAGGAGGCGACGCAGGACATATTGACTCATAGGGAAGAATCCCGTTTAGCCCGCGCTCATGCCTCCCGGTACCAGTCTTGGATGTTGTCGGTCCGATTGGCCCAGCCCGAGAGCGCCGGCCGCAACGTGTTGGAGCAGGCATCCACCAGCAGGCGATGCATCACCGGAATGAACACGGTGTCCTGCCACAACAGGTCATTGCACTTGATGTAGAGCGCGGCGCGCTTGACCGGATCGGTCTCGGTCTCGGCGGCAGCAATGGCGTCATCATACTCCTTGTTGACATAGCGCGGGAAGTTCTGCCCCTGCCATTTGTTCTCCTTGGTGGCCACATTGGCGGAGATGTAGCGGCGCATGTGCAGGGCCGGATCCGGCTGCGTCATCGGGATCTGGAACTCCTCGATGTCGGCATAGAACTTGGGATAGGTGTCCGGGTTGGCAACGTCCGATGAGAAGAACACCGAGGCGACGACCGATTTCAGCTCCACGTCGATGCCGGCCTTCTGACAGGCCTGCTTGACAATGGCCTGGGTCTTCTGGCGCGGACCGTTGGTCGAGGTCTGATACAGAAGCTTGAATTTCTTGCCGTCTTTCTCGCGGACGCCGTCGGCGCCGACCTTCCAGCCGGCGTCATCGAGCATCTTCGACGCCTTCTCGATGTTGAACTCCCACGAGGTGTTCTTGGAGACGAATTTTTCGGGACCGTTGAGGTAGTTCGCCGTGGTGCGTCCGGCCCGGCCGTAGATCGCTTTCTTGACGGAGTCGCGATCCACGAGCAGGGCGAGGGCCTTGCGCACGTTCGGATCCGACAGGATCGGGTGCTTGGTCTTGATCGAGGAGCGCTCGCCGTCGATCTCGACGTTGGGGTCGGTGAAATTGATGGCGATGAACTCGATGTCACCACCGGTGGCATAGACCGTTTTGCCCTTGCCGCCCTTCTCCAGACGCAGCAGCACGTCGTCTTCGACCTGCATGTTCCAGGCGAAATCGAATTCGCCGGTCTGGATCACCGCGCGCGCCGCCGAGACGGCATCGCCGCCGCCCTTCATCTCGATCGTGTCGAAATGCGGACGGTTGGGCATGTGATAGTCGGGATTGAGTTCGCCGCGGACCACATCACCCGGCTTGAACTCGACGAATTTATAAGGACCGGTGCCGACCGGGGTCAGATTGTTCGGCGCCTCGCGGGATTTCGAACCCTTGTACTCCGCGAACAAATGCTTGGGGAGAACGCATCCATAAGCGCCGACAAACGCGTTGGCCCAGAAGGGCGTCGGGGTCTTGAACAGGATGCGAATCGAAAGATCGCTCACCTTCTCGACCGTAATATCACCATAGGTGCTGATGCTGACGGCAGCCGTGGCGGGATCGCTGGCGTATTGCCAAGTGAAAACGAAGTCGTCGGCAGTCAGCGGCTTGCCATCGTGCCATTTCACTCCCGGCTTGATTTTCCAGACCACCGATTTGGCATCGGCGGCGAGACCGCCGTTTGCAAGCGAAGGAATCTCTGCTGCGAGGATCGGGTTGAGATTGCCGTCGGCGTCCCAGCTCGCGAGCGGTTCGTAGAAAAGCCGCGATCCGTCCTGGTCCTTGGTGCCGGTGGCGAAATGCGGATTGAGTAGCGTCGGCCCCTGCCACCACAGCACCTTGAGAGGGCCGCCACCCCCGCGCTTGGTCGGCTTGTAGACCGCGGGGCTCTGCGCCATGGCAACGCCGCCGAGCGCGAGGAGCTGGTTGGCCAGGGGAGCGGTGAAACCGACCGCGGCGAGGCGCTTGACGAAGGCGCGGCGGTCCATCCGCCCGTCCTTCACCTGACCGATCATCGAACGCAGCTCTTTTTCCAGCATGGTTGTCCCCCGTCTGGTTCCGACATGGATGCAGGCGGCCGCTCGCGACCGCCGGGTTTGGCTGGCGGTAGATGGCACACCGAATGGGGTGCACGTCAACTGGGACCGTGTGTATGCAAACGGTCTTCTGGCTGTCCGTTGGGCAAAATTGCGTTCCGCAGCCCATCCGTTCGGCAATCCAGCATTAATATCTGCTGGATTGCGCGCTGCACTGCGGAAAATTTGTTCGCTGGATCAGACGAAGTATCGAGGCAAAATTCCTACGCGACGGACATGTCGAGCGGCGGTGCGACGTGATCCGGCAACGGACAGACGTAAGGCGTCCGGGCCGTCCGCTTCTGGAGATCCGCCTTGGCAGCCTTGATCAGCTCCGGTTCCGTCAACGCCTTGATGCCGAGACCTGCCATCGCCTTGGCGGCCTGCACCATGGCCTTGTGCGCGTGCGGGCTCTTGCCCTGCGCCACCACCTGCCAGGTGTGGAAGGGCGTGCCGATTGCAACCGTCGGTGCGTGCACCTGCACGGTCGGCACCACCCAGCTCACGTCGCCGACATCGGTCGAGCCTACAAGCGGGTTACGCTTGGCATCGAGCGGCACCAGGAAGTCGGCCAGCGGCCGATCGGTCGGCTCCATGCCGATCGCGTAATAGACCGAGGCGATGTCCTTGTCGCTCAAGGTCGCACGAATCTGGCCGGCAAAGCGCTTGTCCGCATCGTCGAAATGCGGCGGTCCGAGCTCTTCCATGACCTGATGCAGCGCCTGCTCAAGCGGCGTGTTCGGCAGGATGTTGGAGACCGCGGAGATGATCTTCATCTCGACCTTGGTCTCGGTCATCAGCGCCGCGCCTTGCGCGATCTTGGACACGCGCTCGACCAGCTCGTTCATGCCGGGAAGATCGCGCGCGCGGATCGAATAGCGCACGCGCGCATGGGCCTGCACCACGTTCGGCGCGATGCCGCCGGTGTCGAGCAGCGCATAGTGCACGCGCGCGTCGCTCGGCATGTGCTCGCGCATGTAGTTCACGCCGACATTCATCAATTCCACCGCATCAAGCGCCGAACGGCCGAGATGCGGCGAGGCCGCCGCATGCGAGGTGCGGCCGGTGAAGATGAAATCGGCGCGCGTGTTCGCGAGCGACGGCGTCACCGCCACTTCCCAGAAGCTGTGCGGGTGCCAGGTGATGGCGATGTCGGCGTCCTCGAACGCGCCGGAGCGCACCATGAAGGCCTTGGCCGCGCCGCCTTCCTCCGCCGGGCAGCCGTAATAGCGCACGCGCCCAGGCACCTTGTTCTCGGCCAGCCAGTCCTTCACCGCCGTCGCGGCGAGCAGCGCGGCGGAACCGAGCAGGTTGTGACCGCAGCCATGGCCGTGGCCGCCGGTCTCGACCGGGCGATGCTCGGCGACGCCTGCCTCCTGGCTGAGGCCCGGCAGCGCATCGTACTCGCCCATGAAGGCGATGACCGGACCGCCCTCGCCCCACTCGCCGATCAGCGCAGTCGGGATGCCGGCGACATTCTCGGTGATGCGGAAGCCTTGATGACGCAGCTCGGCGAGATGCTCGGCGGCGGACCGCGCCTCGGTGTAGCAGACCTCAGGCATGCCCCAGACCCTGTCGCTGAGGTCGATGAAACGTGCCTTGATCGTGTCGATGCCACGCCAGATGTCGCTGCGGTTGTCCATGCTTGTCGTCCGTGATCCCTTGGTCAAACGAAGCGGCAATGGTTAGCAGCTTCACTGCACGGCGCCTAGCACCGCGCCGGACAGCAGCCATGCGGCGGCGGCCGGATCATATGACCTCCCGTGCACGAGGTGTTTCCGGGCCTTTCGAAGATTTCACGCACCGTTCTCCCGAATAGTTGGGAACGAGGCTTTCAAGACGGCCTGCTCCGGCCTAAATTGGGCGTGCTTCGCACATCGCTCCGCCAGCCTTGCCGGAGCGATGCTCTCAGCCAGGAGAACTCCATGAGCACTCTGACCGAATGGAGAGTGCCGCCGGCGAACCAGCCGCGGGCGAGCGACTATGGTTTCGATCTCGACCGCGCACTCGGCTCCGTCGTCGGCCTGCACGCCATCATCCCCCCGGACGCCTTCAGCGCCGAGACTCTGGGCACTGAACGGGCCGGCAACGGCGTCGTGATCGACGACGGCCTGGTGCTCACGATAGGTTACCTCATCACCGAGGCGGAGACGGTCTGGCTGCACCGCGCCGACGGACGCGTGGTGGAGGGCCATGCGCTCGGCTTCGATTCCGAGACCGGGTTCGGGCTGGTGCAGGCGCTTGGCCAGCTCGACATTGCGCCGCTGCCGCTCGGCTCTTCGGCGGCGACACGGATCGGCGACCGCGTGGTGGTCGGCGGCGCCGGCGGACGCACGCGCTCGGTCGCGAGCCAGATCGTGGCCAAGCAGGAATTCGCCGGTTACTGGGAATATCTGCTGGACGAGGCCATTTTCACCGCTCCGGCGCATCCGAACTGGGGCGGCACGGCACTGCTCAACGAACGCGGCGAGCTGATCGGCATCGGCTCGCTCCAGCTCGAGCGCGAACGTGACGGCGAGGCCGAGCACGTCAACATGATCGTGCCGATCGATCTCCTGAAGCCGGTCCTGGAGGACTTGCGCAAATTCGGCCGCGTCAACAAGCCGGCACGGCCCTGGCTCGGGCTCTACTCGACCGAGATCGACAACCGCGTGGTGGTGATCGGAATCTCGGCCAACGGACCGGCCGCCCGCGCTGAGCTCAAGACCGGCGACGTCATTCTCGCCGTGAACGGTGACAAGGTGACGAGCCAGACCGCCTTCTACAAGAAAATGTGGGCCCTCGGCGCCGCCGGCGTCGACGTGCCGCTCACAATTCATCATGAAGGCGTCACCTTCGACGTCACCGTGACGTCGACCGATCGCTTCAAGCTGTTGAAGGCGCCGAGGCTGCACTGATCCAATAGGCTTTGAGGAAGCGGGCGATGACCGAGGCCGTGGTGGACGACATCGTGGCCGTGCTGCCGCCGCTGCTCAACGCGCTGAAAGCCCTCGGCTTCTTCCAGCGGCATCTGCATCCGCCGGCGTTCGCCGCGGTGATGGATGCGATCGGCACGCCGGACGAGGCGCTGCAGACGGCGCACGCAGCTGTCGGGGATTGGCCGGAGCAGTTCGCCCGCCTGCGCGACCGGCTCGATCGCGCCTGCGGCGAGACGCTCGCCGCTTTTGCCGGCATTCGTGAGGTCGAGCGTGGCCATGGCGATCTCGTCGCGGTCTTCCGCGCCCTGCGCCATGTCCCGCGCGCGCAGGAGGCGCTCTATCCGCTGGCAGCGCAGTTTCCGCCCGTGAGCGGCTTCTTCCTCAACGCCGCCAATCGCGACAATACGGATGTGTTGTCGCGGCTCGAAGCTGGCGCGAGCGAAGATGCCGGCATCTTCCACGACCACAACGAGCCCGGCAGCCGCGGCGGCTTCTCGATCTATGTCCCCGAATATTATACGCCCGAGCGTGCCATGCCGCTGGTCATGGCGCTGCATGGCGGCAGCGGCAACGGACGCGGCTTTCTGTGGAGCTGGCTGCGCGACGCCCGCAGCCTCGGCGCGATCCTGGTGGCGCCGACCGCGACCGGCCAGACCTGGGCGCTGATGGGCGAGGACACCGACACGCCGAATCTCTTGCGCATCCTCGATGCGGTGCGCGGCCGCTGGCGCATCGACCCCTCGCGCATGCTGCTGACCGGCATGAGCGACGGCGGCACCTTCTGCTACGTCAACGGCCTCGACGGCGCCTCGCCCTTCACGCATCTCGCGCCCGTTGCGGCGACCTTCCATCCGCTGATGGCGGAAATGGCCGACGCAACGCGCCTGCAAGGCTTGCCGGTCTTCATCACTCACGGCAAGCTCGACTGGATGTTTCCGGTGCAGACCGCGCGGCAGACGCAGGCGGCGCTGTCCGCCGCCGGTGCCCAAGTCACCTATCGCGAGATCGACGATCTCAGCCACACCTATCCGCGCGAGATCAATGCGGAGCTGATGCAGTGGCTGAATGGAAAATGAATAACCTCTCCTTGAATGCGCCGCATGGTCGCGGAACCATCACTCCGGGCCGACGTTATCGCCCGTCACCGGAGGTTCGCCATGCAGATTTTTCTCGGAATGATCCTGGGCGCGCTGCTGCTTGCGGGCGGCGTCTACGTCTATGATTCCATGCAGACGTCGTCGGTCGCCAATGGCCAGGTCGCGACCACCAACCGTACCATCGTAAACTGGGACGTCGCCAAGGCCGATTGGGATGCGCTGCGCGATCGCGCGCACAAGGACTGGGTCCGGATCTCGTCGAAGTAATTTCGTCCGATCGACATGAACGAGGCGCCGTCGCAGCTCCGCGACGGCGCCTTTCTATTGGGCCCTGAAATATCGCCGGCTCAATTCATCTTGGCCTTGCGGGCGTCGGCGATCACCTGCTCGAACTCGGTCATGCTGAGCACCCCGGGCACGCGATACTTGCCGACGATGAAGGACGGGGTGCCCTGGAAGCCGAAAGCTTCAGCCTGCTCGTTGTTGCGCTTGAGGATGGCGTCGATGTCCTTGGCATGGCCGGTGAGATCGCGCTTCAAGCGGTCCATGTCGACCCCGGCGGCCGCGAGCAGTTCGTTGATGCGCGGCTCGCTCAGGCGCGAGCTGACGCCGATCATGGCGTCATGGGCCTGGTGGTACTTGTCCTGGAATTTGGCCGCCAGCGCACTCCGCGCCGCGGTGACCGAAACCGGCCCGAGGATCGGCCAGTCCTTCATCACCAGTCGCACCTTGCCGTCGTCCTGGACCACCTGGCGCAGCTCGGGCTCGAGTTTGCGGCAATAGGGACAATTGTAGTCGGACCATTCGACGATGGTGATGTTGCCGTCGGGATTGCCTGCGACGGGCGTGTCGGGATCGCGCAGCACCTTGGCTTCGGTCAGCACCTCGTCATCCCCGGTGGCCGCGCGCGCCGAAACGATGCCACGCACCGCGAGAGCACCCGCTCCGATCAGCGTCAAGGCTGCGCGCCGGCTCGGCGCATTGTTCCCAAATCCAGTCATGTCTCGTCCCATTCCGGTCCCATCTTGCGGATATACGCCCGCGGACCGGCCATCGTTACGGGTCATATAGAATGCCGCGGGCGCGATTGCCATGCGAATTGCGCCCGGATCGACTAAGCCGCCGGCAGCATCGCCATCAACGTCCCGCTCATCGTGGCAATCAGCTTGGTCTTGCCGTCATGCTCGGCGTAGGCCTTTGCCTCGCAGAAGGTGAGCGTACGGCCGGGCTTGACCACTTCGGCCTTGAAGACGAAACGCTCGCCGCGGGCGGGCGCGAGCAGCGTGGTCTTGAATTCGACGGTGAGGATACCGGCCTCCGCCGGCATCAAGCTGAAGGCCGCAACGCCGCAGGCGTTGTCGAGCCCGGCCGTGATGATGCCGGCGTGGATGAAACCGTTCTGCTGTGTGAGGGCCGGCGCATGCAGCATCGCCAGCTCGACCTCGCCGGGCGCGAGACGGACGATCACGATGCCGAGCGTGCGCATGGCCGGTTGGGCATCGAACATGGCGATGGCCGCCGCGCGATAGCCCGGGTTTTTCGGCTCGAAGGCGGTCATGGCTTACACCTCGGCTGGTTCGGCAAGATGCTTCAAGGCCGCTTCACGGATGCAATCGGCGAACGGGGCCGACTTGCGGAGCTGACGGTCCATGTGCACGCCGGTGATCTCGCACGTCGCGGCGAGCTCACCGGTCTCGGCATTCGTCATGTCGTGCCGGAAGCGGATCGATCTGTCCCTGATCTCGAGCAGATGGCTGCGGATCTCGACGATGTCGCCGGCGAGCAGCTCGCGCTTGTAGGCGATGTTCTGCTGCACCGCGGCCATGCCACGGCCGGACGAACGCAGATAGCTCGGCGTCAGGCCAAGACGAGCGAACAGATTCCAATTGGCCTCGTCGAACTTGCCGACATACCACATGATGTTCATGTGCCCGACATGGTCGCATTGCCACGGATAGACCGTGCCGCGATAGGTCGCCTCCTGCTCCATCGCATGTCCTCCCGCAATTCGTCTTTGATCGTTGATACGGTAGCGTATCAAACCCGTATCGCGTTAGCAATACGGCACCGTATCAGGACCGGGTGAGGCTACCTTCATGAGCGACGGCAAGGGCGACGTCTGGGTCGAGGCTGGATTTGCCGAGCTCGCCCGCGCGGGGGTGGATGGCGTGCGGGTCGAGGTGCTCGCCAAGAACCTCGGCGTCACCAAGGGCGGTTTCTACCGGCGCTTCGCCGACCGCGCCGCGCTGCTTGAGGCCATGCTGGAAGCCTGGCGCAAGGGCCGCATCGCCGCGATCGCGCAGCAGACAAGCCTCGACGGGCAAGCCCCCCGCGAGCGGCTGAAGGCGGTGATCCAGCTTTATTCCGAGCGGCTCAATCCGGAAGGGATGGCGATCGAGCTCGCGATCCGGCAATGGGCCCGCTCGGACGAGAGCGCCGCGGCGGCGGTGGCGAGCGTCGACGCGGCGCGGCTCAGGCACGTCGGCGACCTCTATCGCGCGACCGGGCTTGCGACCGAAGAGGCAGACGCGCGGGCCTTCCTGTTCTACTGCTTCATCTTCGGCCAGAGCCTGTTGTTCGTCGAGAGCGGTCCGCGCAAGCGGTCGCAGCTCGTGGCGAGATCGGCCGAGAAGCTGCTTGACTGAGCAAATGGCCGGAGCGCAGCTCCGGCCATCGTGTCAGGTCGAGGCTCAGGCGGCGCCCTTCAGCTTCCTGGTGCATTCGCTGTAATAGCCGCCGCCCTTCTGGATCCATTTCAAGCCGCCGTTGCCATTGGTGGTCTTGTTGGCATTGTACTGGTCGACGCAGGTGTGCAGGCGCGCCTTGCCGGGAGTCTCCTTGGCATACTTCGGATCAATCGCGTTCGGGTAGACCGCGGGTCCGGCCGGCAGGGCCGGCGCGGCGGCTGGCGCCTCCTCCTTCTTCGCCTGCTTCGGCTCCGCAGGAGCAGCGGGCGCAGCCGCAGTCGGCGCAGCGGCGGGCGTCGCATCGGCACCGCATTGGGCCTTGCGGAAGTCATTCCACTTCATGGTGCCGAGCGAGCCGTCCTTCTTGGCGGCCTGGTACTTCGCGCTGCACTCCTGCGCGGTCAGTGCCTGCGCCGGCGCGCTGGCCAGCAATGCCGCGACACCGGTCGCTGCGATCGCACACAACAATTTCGTCTGGATGGTCATCCCTGGGTCTCCTGCTTTGTCTTCCGCAACGGAAGTGAATTGAGGATTGCTATCCTAGCGTGCCGGCCGCTTGCGACAAGGATGCGATGCGTTGCGCCGGCAAAATATAGTGATCCTGCCGCTCAACTCATTCATGTCGCGTTCAGCAACGCGAGCCGACGTTCCGGCCTTCCGCAATTCTCGCAAGCAGAGTGCACCACATGACCTTCACGTCCCGCCTCGCCGCTGTTGCTCTCGCGTCCCTGCTCGTCACCGGCACCGCCTTCGCGCAGACCGCGGCGCCGGCCGCCAAGACCGACACTGCCGCCACTGCCCCCGACAAGAAGGCAACGAAGGAGCGATCGGCGGAATCGCTGGAATGCTCCAAGCAGGCGGACGCCAAGGGATTAAAGGGGAAGGAGCGCAAGAAATTCCGTCGCGAATGCAAGAAGGAGGCGAAGGCCGGCAGCGCAGCCGCCGCTCCCGCAGCTCCCGCCGCCGACAAGAAATAAGCACGTCACAATTCCTTCCGAGCATCCGCGGAAGGCCTCGCGCATCGCGGCATGACGAGCCTGCAATTGTGCGCCTCGCGCCGATTTGCGATAAGGTGGCGTGAAGCAAATCACTGCCTCCCTGTCGTTCGAATGGCCGAGCCGTGCCAAGATCCTGAGCACGGTGGAGACGCTCGTCATCGGCACCGCCGGCGGCCTCGTGTTTCTGCTTGCCGGCCTTCCCGGCGGGCTGATCTCGGGCTCGATGATCGCGGTCGGGATCGCTGCAATCGCCGGCCGCCAGCTGAGCCTGCCGCCGATCCTGACCCAGACCGTGCTGGTGCTGCTCGGCATCTCGCTGGGCTCGGTCGTCTCGCGCCATTTGCTTCAGCAGGTCAGCGCCTATCCTCTCACCATCGGCCTGCTTGCGTTCGCCACGTTCTGCTCCACGTTCGGCTCGAGCTATTACCTTCAGCGCATCCATGGCTGGGACCGCACCTCGGCTTTCCTGGCCGGCAGCCCCGGCGCGCTGTCGCAGATCACGATCCTGGCGGTCGAGCGCGGCGCCGACCTGCCGGGCATTGCGGTGGTGCAGACCATGCGCGTCATCATCCTGACCGCCGCGCTGCCGATGGTGCTGGCGATTGCAGGCGTCGCGCCCTCCGCTGCGCCGTCGCTGACGACGACGATCGCCTCGCCGCTCGATCTTCTGGAGCTTGCCGCGGCCTCGCTGGCCGCAGCGCTCGTGTTGCGGCTGATCAGGTTTCCGGCGAGTTGGATGTTCGGCGCGATGATCGCCTCCAGCGTGCTGCATGGTGCCGGGTGGGTCGAGGGCGGCCTGCCGGACTGGGTCCGCGGCGTGGCGCTGATCGGGATCGGCGCACTGATCGGTAGCCGTTTCGCGCGGATGCGGATCAAGACGCTCGCCGGCCACCTCCGCGCGGCCCTGGGCTCGTTTGCCGTAGCGATCGCCGTCTCCGCCATCTTCGTCGGCATCGTGGCGCTCACCACCCAGGTGAAATTTTCCGACGTCGTTGTCGCCTTCGCGCCGGGCGCGATGGACGCGATGCTGGCGCTGGCCTTGACGCTGCACATCGACCCGATCTTCGTCGGCGCCCACCACCTGTCGCGTTTCGTCTTCGTGACGATCGCAACGCCGGGCATCGTGCACCTGTTCGGGCGCACGCAGGACGACGTGGATGATTAGTGAGCTCTCCTCATCCTGAGCTCTTGTGGGGTGGGCAAAGGCGCACTTGCGCCGTGCCCACGCAGCAATGCTGGTCCAGATATGGTGGGCCCGGCGCGCGAAGAGCGCACCTTTGCCCAACCTACGGCAGTTGCGTGCGCTTTGCCGTCCGTACAAATCCCCAGGCGGCGATCGCGGCCATCAAGAGCGAGATCAGCACGTTGTAGCCGGCGAGCGAGAGGCCGAGGAAGCGCCACTGTACCTCGTCGCAGCGCACCACCTTCACGGTGTCGAGCTTCGACAGCAGATCGGCGGCGCTGCCGAGATTGACGACGGGACCGGAGCAATCGGTCGGTCCCTTCCAGAACCCCCATTCGACCCCGGAATGGTAGGCGCCGAGGCCGGCATTGGCGAGCATCGCCAGGGCGAGGATCGCGAGCCCCGCCAGCAGCAGCGGCCGCGGCGCGCCGCTTCGCGCCGCCAGCGCCGTGAGCGCACCGAGCGGTATCGCAAGGTAATAGGCGTAGCGCTGCTCCAGGCACAATGGACAGGGCAGGATCTCCAGGACGAGCTGGAAGAACCAGGCGCCCGCAATCGTGGCTGCGCCGATCAGCGTGACCAGGACCGCGGCGGTCAGTGCCGGGCCCGCGGCGGCCGGCTTGAACGCAGGTATGGCGGCACTCTGGGTGGTCACGGCAGCCTCTTTCGCATCTCTCGCGCTCCAAGCCTCTAGCCCCGGCCCATGCGGCTGTCGAGAACGGCCGGGATCACTTTGGCGCGGGTTGACCCCGTCCCGTCCATGGCTATAGTCCGCCGGCTTCGCGACGCCGCCTCTAGGCCGACCGAGGGCCCCTGTGGCGGAACTGGTAGACGCGCTCGACTCAAAATCGAGTTCCGCAAGGAGTGCTGGTTCGATTCCGGCCAGGGGCACCAATCAAGCTTTTCAGGGCCGTTCTAAATCGTCCGCAAGCGTTCGCGCAGTGCTCGGAAAGCCTTGAAAACTAGACACTTCCGCGTACATTCTTGTTCGTCACTGTTTGTTCTTCTCCGATCCCAGCCGCCTGATTTGCTGGTATTTTTGCTGGTATCGTGCTGGTATCAGGAGAACAAACGTTCACGGCGACTTTCGCTTTTGCGAATGAAGGAATTGAGCAGATGGCCGCCAAGGACGACGGCGCGTGCGCCAATCCCAAGCACATTAGGACCGACGTCGATTGCCGCGCCGCTCGACCGAAATTCGCCAATGGCGCGTGGACTTCCGCCAAGATTTCTGACGTGACCGGCGGATGGCTCTATCTCTTCGTCACGCCGGACGTGAGCAGGCCTGGCAACGCTGCCTCCAAGCTCTGGCGGATGGACTACCGCTTCCACGGCCGCCAGAAAACCTACTCAATCGGACCTTACGGCAACGGGAAGGATGGCACGTTCTCGCTCGCCGACGCGCGGCGCGAGCGCGACAAGGCCAAAGACCTGCTCAAGGACGGCAAAGATCCAAGCACCGAGAAGCAGCTCGACAAGCACAGGCAGGCGGCCTCCCGGCCTTTCGGGCAATGGGCCGACGAGTGGCTCGCGAAGAAGAAGGTGGAGAAGGTCAAACGCGGCAGGATCGTCGCGGTGCGCGACCCCAAGACCATCGAGGTGCTTGAGCTGCGCGTCGGCTACATGAAGAAGCGCTTCGGCAACCTGCGCAGGCAGGATATCAAGCGTCCGGACGTGCTCGCCTTCATGCGTTCATATGAAAACGAGGGAAAGCTGGAAACCCGCGACCGCGTGCGCAGCATCGGTGAGCAAATCTGCGACTATGCCGACGTCGAAGGCGACGGCTACAATCCATTCCGCAATCTGAAGGGGCAGATAATTGCCAACATTTCGACTCCGCGTCCAGGCGTCACCGAACCACGTGACGTGACGCGCGTCTTCAAGCTCATTAGCGCGCCTTGGACTAGAGCCAGGTTTGGTGACGTTGTTGGCCTTGCCTTGCGCTTTGATGCGCTGACCATTCCCCGCCCCGGCATGGTCAATGAAATGGAGTGGAGCGAGGTCGATTGGGATGCCGAACGCTGGACCATTCCAGCCGCCAAGATGAAGACTGGTTGGGACCATGTCGTGCCCTTGTCACTGCAGGCACTCGCAATCCTGCGTAGCGTTCAGAAGCTGACGGGTCATCGCCGCTACGCGTTTTCCTGCTCGAAGGACGCACCGCTATCAAACAACACGCTCAACAAGCGCTTGCGGCTGCTTGGCATTGACACCAAAACTTATCATTGTGCCCACGGATTTCGGACTACCTTCTCGACCCTGTCTCACCACGAAGAGATCAAAGACGCCAAGGCCTGGGATGGTGATGTCGTCGAGTTGCAGCTTGCGCATCTCGATAACTCTACAGTGGAAGGTCTCTACAAGAAGCACGGACCACTCGCCTTGATCGGCTCACGCACAAAGCTAATGCAGCATTGGGCTGATCGAATCGACCACTGGCTCGATCCCAAGAGGGTGATGCCGATCAAGAGAGGCGCGCAGGCTTAAGCCTGTCTATCATCAAACTGGTTACCGTCGCCCGGTTCAACCCGTGGCAAGCTCATGTGATAATCGTCGGCGCTTGCATCTCGTGCCGGAAGCAAAAAATCGTTCGCCAGCTCTGGGCCACGGCTTGGGACAATTCAAATCGCCAATGAGCGCGAAACGATTTCTAAATCGCCTGGCGCGAGCTGGCGCACCGCTGGATGCGGTTTAGGCACGCGCAACATCACGCCCGAGCACCTAGCAGAAATGCGGCTGATCACGCACGTCAGACGCCGCCAAACGTCCTGGTTGCAATGTTAATATCCCTCGCCAACCGGCCGGGGGAATACGTATGATTAATGCATTTCGCAATATCGCAATGACACTCACCTTTGTCGTAGTCGCCGGCAGCAACATAGTCTGGAATTTATTTGATGACTACGTCGCCTGCGGCCTTGCACTAGTCGCTTCAGTCACCGCCGGCTTTTGCGTCGAGCGCACCTTCATCAATCGGTCACATCGCGAATGATCCGACGTTACGGCGGACTGGCAGGCTAATGGTGAGCCCATAGGGTCTGACGGACCAACTACGACCGCGAAGCACAGACAATGACAGTCGATCGGATTATCACCGCGAGCGGCACGAAGCGGGAAGCGCCCAAGCTGAAGGTGCTCGATTGCCAGGTCCCATCGCGACCGTTGCGAGCCCATGCGTCGGCGATGGAGGCATTGCGCGCCTGGTACGACGTGCAGTCAACCGTCAATACCGTCGCGCTCTATGACGCCGCAGCAGCGCTATTCGGTTCGGATTTCCACCGGGCCGAATACCACGAGCTCGAGTGAACATATCTCGACGCGCTTGCAGTTGGGCTGCGAGGAAGGTCAGGGTCTTCCAGCGCCGTGGGGGACCTTGGCCTGAAGCCTGCGCCCGCGCGGCGCCCATCCCCGCAAGGGTGCCATATCGGTCCTGGTCTAGGTCTCGTCGATGAAGACGAGCCGCTCAGCTTCGACGCGATGTTGATATTTTTGCCCACAGGGCTCGCCGCCGCGCGATCTCGGATCGATCGCGTTCGCCAGCCGCCACGCTTTTTTTGAAGCTGAGCTTCTCGGCGTGCACAAAGTCCCACTCCGAGTGGTAGTCGACCTTCAGGCTCGGCCGGCTAGCTGGGCGATCAGCCCACGTAGGGTGAACTCACCATTCTTGATCCATTGTGACAGCCAGAGCGCATGCTCGCCCGAGATCGTCTTTGGCTTGTAGCCGCCGATCTGCACTGCCGGTCTTCTCGACCCTCTGGATCCACCCGATCGCTGTGCTGATCGCCACTCCAAATCACCTGGCGGCCTGGTTGCGAGACATCCCGCCCCCGATCGCGGCCACGACACCCTTGGGTAGATCTACAGAGTAACCTTGCCCATCCATGCAGGCCTCCGCCCAGCCAGCATGGTCAATCAGAGACGCACCGATTTGGGAATCCCAAGTCGATTCAAACTAACCCCATCCCGCTATAGCGAGCATAATGGACTAGCACTCTCGTGGTAGCTACCTGGTAGCTACGACAATCCGCCACCACTGGGTGTTTTCGCTAAACGATTGGTTTCATTGGTACAGTTGGGTGGGCTCGAACCACCGACCTCCTGTTCCACAGACAGGCGCTCTAACCAACTGAGCTACAACTGCATCCTTGCGAGCCGCGCCTTGGGCTGCCTGAAAAGGCCTGCTGCCTGAGGGGGGCTGGACGGGGCGGAAACTAGGTGCAACGGCTCGGTTTGGCAAGGCCGCAATGGGGTGAAAAACCCGGTGAAATCGCCTTCGGTGCGAGGATTCGGCGCGGTGGCGGGCATCGGAGCGGTGGGCTGTGTCTGCCGGCTTAAGGCCAAGTCCCCGAGCGGAAAGAACCCTCACCCGTCGCCCGGCGATGCTTCGCATCGCCCGGGCGCCGGCCTCTCCCGCAAGCGGGAGAGGCGAAGAAAAAACCCGGGCCGTTCGGCCCGGGTTTCCTCAACTCAAACCGGCCTCACCGCTCAGGCGGCGGACGGATAGTACTTGGAGGCGCTGGCCTTGATCGGCTCGGCGGTCTCATTGGCGACGCGCTGGGTGAGCTCGACCAGCTCCTTGGCCTGGGCCTGGAAGGTTTCGAGCTGCTTGCGGGCGTGGCCGGTCCACAGCTCCATCGCTTCCGACGGCGACTTGGCGCCGAACAGCTGCTGGGCGAAGTCGAGCTGGGCGTTGCTGTTGGCCTTCATGAACTCGACCAGCTTGGCGGTGTACTCGCTCGCGCCCTTGGAGGCGCAGGTGAACACGGCCTCGACGGTGCCGTTGTGGGTCTCGGCGGCGTCCTTGAACTTGGCGTAGTTCTCGCGGGCCTGCGCCGCGCCCTTCTCGGCGAACGCACGCATCTGCTCGGGAACCTCGAACGGGATGATCGAGGCAGAAAACGGATCAGTCGCACCTGTCATGTTGGTCCCTCACGCTAATTGAAAAATGGAGTGAGCCTTTCTGGCGCGCCCGCCGGCCCCCACCATGGGCCCTCGCATTGAGCGGGAACGAAGACTGGAAACGCGAAACAATCGAGATGGCTCGCCCAGCGCCAGAATTATGGCTGCCTATCATGTCAACATTGTGCATCGCAACGCGGCAGACAGGTGCGGTGCGCAAATTTAATCTAGGTGAGGGCGAGGTTCCGAGGTCAGGGAACCGGGGGTTGAGGGAGGGGGAG
>NZ_JACCHQ010000042.1 GCF_016031655.1 Bradyrhizobium glycinis | reverse complement strand
ACGGCTCGATACTTCCTGGCATCGCGTCCGCTCCCAGCCAAGAAGCTGCTTGAAGCCGTGCGCGCTCATTGGGGCATCGAAAACAATTTGCACTGGGTTCTCGACGTTCTGTTCGACGAGGACGCTTGCCGCAGCCGGAAAGGCCATGCTGCCGAAAACCTCGCAGCCATCCGCAAGCTGGCTATCAATACGCTGCAGGCAACACCTGGACCTGCCCGCACCAGCCACAAAATGCTCGAAGCCAGATGGAATAACGACTTCCTTCTCTCCGCCCTCGCTCATATGCGATAGCCCTACGCTTGCGGGGGAGGGCTGGGGAGAGGGTCTCGCCGCAACGGGACAATCCCCTAGAGGAGAAAGCCCTCACCCGACGCGCGGGACGATGCTTCGCATCGCCCGGACGCGTCGACCTCTCCCGCAAGCGGGAGAGGTTTCTGAGCCCGCGGCTAAATACTTCACATCAACCAATACCGCACTGCGGCGCGCGCACGCATGTGCAGCGCGAATGGAGTCGGCTGACCGCTTCCTCTTCGCCTATTTGACGACTTCCCATTTGGCCGCGCTTGCTGCTTTCGTTTCTCCCGCTTACACAGTCATGTGAACGTCATATGGCGCTGCTAGCGCAAGCGCTTCTTTAGTGACGGGCAAGGGAGGTTTTCTTGATGGCTCTTCGACATTTTGGCGCGGCGACGGCTGTCGCACTCACGGTTGGTCTCGGCACCTCGCCGGCACTCGCGGTGACCGAAATCCAGTGGTGGCACGCGATGACCGGCGCCAACAACGACGTCATCGTCAGGCTCGCCAACGACTTCAACACCACGCAGAGCGACTACAAGGTGATCCCGACCTACAAGGGCAACTACGCCGACACGATGAACGCCGGCATCGCCGCGTTCCGCGCCGGCAACGCGCCGCACATCATGCAGGTGTTCGAGGTCGGCACCGCCACCATGATGGCGGCGACCGGCGCCGTGAAGCCGGTCTACAAGCTGATGCAGGACGCCGGCGAGAAGTTCGACCCCAAGGCCTATCTGCCCGCGATCACCGGCTATTACTCGACCTCGAAGGGCGAGATGCTCTCGTTCCCGTTCAACTCGTCCTCCACGGTGATGTGGGTCAACCTCGACGAGCTGAAGAAGGCCAATGTCGAGATTCCGAAGACCTGGCCGGAAGTCTTCGATGCGGCCAAGAAGCTCCGCGCCAACGGCCACGCCACCTGCGGCTTCTCCAACTCCTGGGTCACCTGGGTCAATCTCGAGCAGTTGTCCGCCTGGCACAACGTGCCGCTGTCGACCAAGGCCAACGGCCTCGACGGCTTCGACACCGTGCTCTCCTTCAACGGACCGCTCCAGGTCAAGCATCTCGAAAACCTGGTCGAGCTCCAGAAGGACAAGACCTACGACTATGCCGGCCGCACCAACACCGGCGAAGGCCGCTTCACGTCGGGCGAATGCCCGCTCTACCTGACCTCGTCGGCGTTCTTCGGCAACGTCAAGGCGCAGGCCAAGTTCGCCTTCACTGCGGTGCCGATGCCCTATTATCCGGACGCCAAGGGCGCGCCGCAGAACTCGATCATCGGCGGTGCCTCGCTCTGGGTGATGGGCGGCAAGTCGGCCGACGAGTACAAGGGCGTCGCAAAATTCCTCACCTTCCTCTCGGACACCGATCGCCAAGTCTACATCCACAAGGCCTCGGGCTATCTGCCGATCACCAAGGCGGCGTATGAGAAGGCCAAGGCCGAGGGCTTCTACAAGGACCAGCCTTATCTGGAGACGCCGCTGCTCGAGCTGACCAACAAGGAGCCGACCGAGAATTCGCGCGGCCTGCGCCTCGGCAACATGGTGCAGCTCCGTGACGTCTGGGCGGAGGAGATCGAGCAGGCGCTGGCCGGCAAGAAGACCGCCAAGCAGGCGCTGGACGCGGCGGTGGAGCGCGGCAACACCATGCTGCGCCAGTTCGAAAAGACTGCCGTGAAGTAAGGCGACAAGCGGCAGGCCGGTCAGCCGGCCTGCCGCCCCCGCGGACATCATGCAAAAGCAAGCCATTTTCCAATCGAAGCTATTGCCCTATGCGCTGGTTGCGCCGCAGCTCGCGATCGTCCTGATTTTCTTCTACTGGCCGGCCTTGCAGGCGGTGATCCAGTCCTTCCTGCTCCAGGACGCCTTCGGCCTGTCGACCAGCTTCGTCTGGTTCGACAATTATCTCGAGCTGTTCAGGGAGCGCGCCTATTTCGAGGCGATCCTGCGCACCTTCTTCTTCTCGTTCGCGATCGCGGTCTCATCGCTGTCGTTCGCGCTGCTGCTCGCCGTGATGGCGGACAAGCCGTTGCGCGGCTCCATGCTCTACCGCACGCTGCTGATCTGGCCCTATGCGGTGGCGCCGCCCGTGGTCGGCGTGCTCTGGATCTTCATGCTGCACCCCTCGCTCGGCGTGCTCTCGCGCTACCTGCGAGCGCTGGGCATCGACTGGAATCCGCTGCTCGACGGCGACCAGGCCGCAGCGCTGATCATCCTGGCCGCCGCCTGGAAACAGATCTCCTACAACTTCCTGTTCTTCCTCGCCGGCCTGCAGAGCATCCCCAGAAGCGTGATCGAGGCGGCCGCGATCGACGGCGCCCGCCCGATGCGCAGGTTCTGGACCGTGATCTTCCCGCTGCTGTCGCCGACCATCTTCTTCCTCCTGGTCGTCAACATCGTCTACGCCTTCTTCGACACGTTCGGCATCATCGACACCATGACCCGCGGCGGTCCGGGCAAGTCGACCGAGACGCTGGTCTACAAGGTCTATACCGACGGCCTGCTCGGCGGAAACCTCGGCAGCTCCGCGGCGCAATCGGTGATCCTGATGATCATGGTGATCGTGCTGACGGGCATCCAGTTCCGCTTCGTCGAACGCAAGGTGACCTACTGATGGTCGAGGAAGAAGGCTTTCGGCGCTACATTGCCCATATCATCCTCTGGATCGGGATCGCGATCGTCGCCTTCCCGGTCTATCTCGCCTTCGTGGCATCGACCCAGGACAACGCGGTGATCGCCAACGGGCAGATGTCGCTGCTGCCCGGCGGTCATTTCTTCAAGACCTACTACCAGACCATCTTCGTTGGCACGAGCGGCTCGACGCGCGAGCCGGTCGGCCACATGATGCTGAACTCGCTGGTGATGGCGCTCTTGATCGCGGTCGGCAAGATCGCGATCTCGATCATCTCGGCCTATGCGATCGTATACTTCCGCTTCCCGTTCCGGATGTCGATCTTCTGGCTCATCTTCATCACGTTGATGCTACCGGTCGAGGTTCGCATCTATCCGACCTACAAGATCGTCGCCGATCTGCACATGCTCGACAGCTATGCCGGCCTGTCGCTGCCGCTGATCGCATCGGCCACCGCGACACTGCTGTTCCGCCAGTTCTTCATGACCGTGCCGGACGAATTGCTGGAAGCCTCGCGCATCGACGGTGCCGGCCCCTTCCGCTTCTTCTGGGATACGCTCTTGCCGCTGTCGCGCACCAACATGGCGGCGCTGTTCGTGATCCTGTTCATTCTCGGCTGGAATCAATATCTCTGGCCGCTGTTGATCACCACGCGCGACGACATGCAGACCATCCAGATCGGCATCCGCAAGATGATCACCACCACCGACGCGCTGACCGAATGGCCGATCGTGATGGCAACCGCCGTGCTCGCCATGCTGCCGCCGGTGGTCGTCGTCGTCGCCATGCAGAAATTGTTCGTGCGCGGCCTGGTCGAGACGGAGAAGTAGAGACTTATGGCTAACGTCACCCTGCGCAGCGTCCGCAAGACCTATCCCGGCGGCTTCGAGGCCATCAAGGGCGTCGACGTCGATGTCGGCGACGGACAGTTCTGCGTGCTGGTCGGCCCCTCCGGCTGCGGCAAGTCCACGCTGCTGCGCATGGTCGCGGGGCTGGAGACGGTCACCGGCGGCGAGATCGACATCGGCGGCCGCGTCGTCAACGGGATCGAGCCCGCCGACCGCGACATTGCGATGGTGTTCCAGAACTACGCGCTCTATCCGCATATGAGCGTCTACAACAACATGGCCTATGGCCTGCGCAACCGCGGCATGGCCGAGGCCGAGATCAAGACCCGCGTCGAGGAAGCTGCGCGCGTGCTCGAGCTCTCCGCCATGCTGGAGCGCAAGCCGCGCCAGCTCTCCGGCGGCCAGCGCCAGCGCGTCGCCATGGGCCGCGCCATCGTGCGCCAACCGAAGGTGTTTTTGTTCGACGAGCCGCTCTCCAACCTCGACGCCAAGCTGCGCATCGCGATGCGGGTCGAGATCCGCAAATTGCAGCGCCGGCTCAACACGACGTCGATCTACGTCACCCATGACCAGCTCGAGGCGATGACGCTCGCCGATATTCTCGTGGTGATGAATGGCGGCCAAGTCGAGCAGGTCGGCAATCCGCTTGAGATCTACGAGAAGCCGGCAACGACCTTCGTCGCCTCGTTCATCGGCGCGCCGCCGATGAACTTGATGTCGACGCGGCCCGAGGAGATCCGGTCGCAGCTCGCCGGCAGCAATGCGGCCGATGCCGGCATCGTCGGCATCCGCCCGGAGGATTTCGTCATCACCGACGAGACGCCGGCCGGCGGCGTCGCCTTGCCGCTCACCGTGGAGGCGATCGAGCGCGTCGGCGCCGAGACCTTCGTCTACGGCTCCCGCGAGCAGGAGGACCAACGCGTCGCCGCCACGCCCGGCGAGCTGCCGCCCGGCGAGGTCATCGTCCGCATTCCCGGAACCCAAGCCCCCGCCATCGGCGCGAGAATCCGTGTCGCGGCGGTGCGGGCCAAGCTGCATCTGTTCAGCGGCGACGGGCGGAAGCGGATCGAGACCTGACGGCTTCCGAAGAGCCAGACAACAAAAGTGCGAAAACAACCCCATGCACAGTAGAAGGGGGTTTGTTTTTGTTGGAGAAATTTCTCGCGAATTCGTCATGCCCGGGCTAGTCCCGGGCATCCACGTTCTCAGTGCCGCGAGCAAGGTCGTGGATGGCCGGGACGAGCCCGGCCATGACGCAGCTGAGGCTATGTCGAGCCTATCGACGGTGGAATCGGCCCGTCCACAGGCTCCCCGCTACGTCCTTGAACCCACAGGGGAACATGCCCATATTGCTGATCAAGGGGCGCCGCTCGCGGGCCCTGATGCACCAAAGTCGCTTTCTGCGAGGACTTTGTAAACTATGTCTCGTGTTCCAACGCTCTCCAGTCCCTTCCTGCTGGGCTTCGACGAGATCGAGCGCGTGCTCGATCGGGTCGTCAAAGGCGCCGACGGTTATCCTCCCTACAATATCGAGAGGTGTGACCGCACGGACGGCCAGCCCGAGCGTTTGCGCATCACGCTGGCGGTCGCCGGATTTACGCGCGACCAACTCGATGTAACCATTGAGGAAAACCAGCTCGTGATCCGCGGGCGGCAGCAGGACGACAAGACCCGGCAATACATCCATCGCGGCATCGCCGCGCGCCACTTCCAGCGCACCTTCGTGCTGGCAGAGGGGATGCTGGTGCTGGGTGCGGATCTGAAGAACGGGCTGTTGTCGATCGATCTGGCCCGGCCTGAACCGGAGCGGATCGTTAAGACAATCGCTATCAATGAGCACGAATAATGGAACGAGTAGCGGACTCGACCGCTTAGTGTTCCAGAGGAGTCGAGACCATGAGTGAAGGTCACGTTGCGTTCGAATACGAAGCCAAGAACGTCTCTCCGGAGACCTTGGCAACCCTGGGCGAAGGCCATATCGCCTATGTGAAGCAGATCCGCTCAGAGGACGTGCCGGACCTGTTCCCCGAGGCGCCGAAAATTGCGCCGGGCCTCAAGCTGTTCGCGCTCCACGCCGCCGACGGCACGCCGATCATGCTGACCGACAGCCGCGAAGCTGCGATCGCCAACGCCTGGAGCAACGAGCTGCAAGCAGTGAGCGTGCACTAAAGCGCGCGCGTCGCACGAATAGGGTTTTGACGGGCATGCCTTCGCGAGAAGGCGTGCCCGTTTTCATTTGAGAGGTGATGGTTTCGCGTTGCCATCGCCAGCCAACGGGAATTCGGCGATGGCCCCGCCCGCGTGCGACAGGGCTGTCGCCTATATTAGATGTGGCTAAGGGCACCGACTGTGTCCACGGCGTCGTGGCCGGGCTTGTCCCGGCCATCCACGCAGCACAAAGAACGTGGATGCCCGGGACAAGCCCGGGCATGACGACCTCTGCAAAATTCAAACGCGATGTCCCCGCCCGCGCGCGGGGCGGCCTTGGCTCTTGCACACGAGACCGTCATCAATCCGTGATTTGACATTCCATTCGGATTTGTCAAATCTGACAAAATGCAGGCCAAGGCCCCTCCTCAGGACCGGATCCTCGACGCCGCCTTGCGCGTGTTCCGGCGCCACGGCTTCCGCCGCTCCTCGATCGAGCAGGCGGCGGAGGAAGCCGGACTGACGCGGCAGGCGCTCTATCATCACTTCGCCTCCAAGGAGGCGCTGTTTCGCGCCGTGCTCGAGCGGATCTACGAGCAGGGGCTCGCCGCCGAAATCGCGGCGGCGAAGGCGGCGGAAGAAGCGGGCCTCGAGCTTGCCGACATCCTGGTCGCCGAGATCGGCGCCCGAATGCAGTCGCTGCTCGCTTCGCTCAAGGACTCGCCCCATACCGAGGAGCTGTTTTCCGAGCACCTCGCGCAGGCGCGCGACCTCTACCAGAGCTATTCCAATCGTTTCGCCGACGAGATCGCAACCACGATCGCGCGGGTGTGCCGCAACCGAAAGCTTAACCTCGAAAGCGGCGTCAGCGTGCGCGAGCTCGCGCGCTGCGTCGAGATGGCGATCCACGGCACCAAATCCGCTTTTCCTTCCATGCAGCCGGTCGAGGCGTTCCTGAAGCAGCTCGAGACCATGCTGCGCATGCTGATCGCCGGCGCGATGGCACCGTCCGCAAAGAAGTCCCACCGCAAAACGGGAGTTCGAAAATGACCACCACGACCATCAATGGACGACCTCTGGCGCTACCCGACGATCCGGATGCGCTCCTGATCGACGTGATCCGCGATGGCGGCCTCACCGGCACCAAACTCGTCTGCGGCTCCGGCGTCTGCGGCGCCTGCACCGTGCTGCTCGACGGCACGCCCGTCGTGAGCTGCCTGTTGCCGGCGCAGGCGGCCGCCGGCAAATCGCTGACGACCATCGAGGGCGTCGGAGCAGCCGGATTGCATCCGGTGCAGAAGGCGTTCATGGCGCACGACGCCCTGCAATGCGGCTTCTGCACGCCCGGCTTCGTCGTCGAAGCCGCCGCCTTCCATGACAGCTGGCGCGCGACCAGGGGCGCGGCGACACCTTCGCGCGAGGAGATCGCCGCCGCGCTATCGGGACATCTCTGCCGCTGCGGCGCCTATGAAGGCATCTATCGCGCCGTCGCCGAAGCATGCTCGGGCCGCTTCGACGGCATCGATCCCACCGCGCCGCGGCTGGAAGCCCGCGACAAGGTGACGGGACTGGCCCGCTACACGGTCGACATCCACCATGACGGCCAGCTCGAAGGCGTCATCCTGCGCGCGCACGTCGCGCATGCCAGGATCACCGGCCTTGATCTGGCCCCGGCGCGCGCCATTGCCGGTGTTGCCGCGGTCGTTCCGCTGCTCGACGATGACAACATGGTCCGCTTCGTCGGCGCGCCGATTGCCGCCGTCGCGGCCAAGGATCGCCGCACCGCATTGCAGGCCATCGCCGCGATCAGCTTCAAACCCGAGCCTTTGCCCGCCGTGATCGGGCTCGATGCAGCGCGACGCGACGATGCGCCCGTCGTGTTCGAAAAGAAGGACCGTAAGCGTGCCGGCAACGTATCCGAGGGTGCCGGCGGCGCTCCGGTGTCGTGGAAGGGCAATGTGCGCGGGCCTTCGGCGCCATTCTCGCAAAAAGCCAAGCGGGCCAGGAGCTGGCTCGACGAGGCGCGCCAGCAGCGCAATCCGCTGCTGGTCGAGGAGACCTTCCGCGTCTCGACGCAACAGCACGCAAGCCTCGAACCACATGCCGCCGTGGCCCGGTTCGATGGCGATCAGCTCACAGTGGACATCTCGACCCAGGCCATTCACGAGAGCATGGAGAAGATCGCCAAGCGTTATGGTCTTCCGCACGACAAGGTGCGTGTGATCGCCGATCACGTCGGCGGCGGGTTCGGCTCCAAGGGCAGCGTTGGGCTGGAGACCATCGCCGCGATCGAGCTTGCGCGCGCCGCGAAGGCGCCGGTGCGCGTCGCCTTCGATCGTGAAGAGGAGCTTTCCGTCACTGGCTATCGTCCGGCCGCCGAGCTGAAGCTGTCCTTGCTGCCTTCGGCGGAGGGCCGCCTCAAGGCGCTGTCGCTCACCGCCCATGCCGATACCGGCGCCGCCGTGAACTCGCTGATCGCCGGCCTGGCGCGGCTGATCTATCCGGCCGAGGCAAAAGAGCTCGTCGACTTCGACGTGCTCAGCAATTTGCCGCCCGGGGCGCCGTTCCGTGGCCCCGGCGGTCCGCCGATGTCGTTTGCGCTGGAGCAGGCGGTTGACGAGGCGGCGCTGCGCATGAAGGTCGATCCGATTCAGCTGCGCAAGCTCTGGGACCCCGATCCCAACCGCCAGCGATTGTACGATTGGGCTGCCGGCCTCGACGTCTGGAAGAACCGCAAGCCGGCCGCCTCGCAGACCGGCCGCTACCGGCGCGGCGTCGGCGTCGCCACCGGCTACTGGCTCTATCTCTGGCAGACCGGCTCCTCGGTCGAACTCGCGATCAAGGGCGGCCGTATCGTGGCAAGCTGCGCGGTGCAGGATATCGGCACGGGCACGCGCAGCGTAATCGCCAACACCGTCGCGAAGGCATTCGATCTCGAGCCACAGGATGTGGAAGTTCGCATCGGCCGCTCCAACCTGCCGCCCGGACCGGGCTCCGGCGGCAGCCGCGTCACCGCCTCGGTGGTGCCGCCGACCTTGCTCGCCATCGACAAGCTGAAAGCGGAAATCAAGCGCACCGCGTCTCGCACACCCGCTCCGGGCTCGAACGCGCCATGGCGCGAGATGATCGCGGCTTCCCCTGATATCGCCGTGTCGGCGAGACGCCAGGAGGACGGCAGGCCGCCGCCCGGCGTCAGGCCCGCGCTGCACGAGGCGGGCATCATGGGCCGGGTATTCGGTTGGGTGCTGCGTCTGATGACCCACATGGTGGTCGGCGCCGGCGTGCCGAGCTCGGTGCAGGTGATGGAAGTCGAGGTCGATACCTGGCTCGGCCACGTGCGCGTGCTCAACGCCTATACCGGTCTCGCGGTCGGCAAGCTCGCCGCGCCGACGCTGGCGCGAAGCCAGGCCGCGGGCGCGGTGATCCAGGGCATCGGCTACGCACTCTATGAGACGCGGGAGACCGATCCCTCGAGCGGCCACATATTGAGCGGCAGCATGGAGGATTACCGCATTCCGGGGATTGCCGACATGCCAAAACTGGACGTGCATTTCGACGAGGCCGGTTTCGAGCATGTGCCGGGCGGCAGCGTCGGCATCGGCGAAGTCGCCACCGTGCCGACCTCACCCGCGATCGCCAACGCCATCCGCGATGCGATCGGCGTGAGACTGACTGAAATTCCGTTCCGGCCCGATCGTCTTGTAGCCGCGCTGAAAGGGAGGGATGCAGCATGAGTGTCGCCGTCATGAGCGCCAAGCCCACTGCCAAGCCCACGCCTGAATTCCGCGCCGGAGGCACCGACTTCAGCGAACGCCGCCGCAGCGGCGTGTCGCAGGGAATGCTGATCGATATCTCGGCCACCGGCGACAAGACGATCACCTGGGACGCCGACGGAGCAGCCCGGATCGGCGCGCTGACCACCATCGCCACGATCGCGACCGACGCGCGCATCGCCGCTGCCTATCCCGGACTTGCGGCGAGCGCGCAAGGCCTCGCCACGCCACAGGTGCGCCAGGTCGCAACGCTTGGCGGCAATCTCGCGCAGCGTTCGCGCTGCTGGTATTTCCGCCGGGCCGACATCGATTGCCTGAAGAAAAGCGGCAGCACCTGTCCCGCCCGGTCTGGCAATCATCTCTATGGCGTTGCCTTCGATCTCGGCCCGTGCGTCGCGCCGCATCCCTCGACCATGGCGGCGGCTCTGCTCGCCTATGATGCAAGCATCACCACGGACCGGCGCAGCGGATTGACGATTGCCGGCCTGCTCGGCGACGGCTCGATCTCGCACGCCGATCATACACTCGCAGCAGGCGAGATGATCAAGAGCATTGCGCTTCCTGCTCCGCTCGAGGGCGAGCGCGCTTCCTACAAGCGCGCGATCAGCCGGACCTATGCGGAATGGCCGCTGGTCGAACTCTGCGCCCGCGTCGTGATCGCCGGCGGCAAGTTCGAACTCGTGCGTCTCGCTGCAGGCGGCGTTGCGCCCGTGCCGCTTCGCCTCACCGCCGTGGAAGCCCAGCTCAGTGGCAAGATTGCCAATGCGGCATCGATCGCAGAAGCGGCGAAAGCGGCGAGCTCGGGTGCCAAACCATTGCCGATGACGGCCTACAAGCTCGATCTTCTGCAAGGGCTGGTGCGCGACGTGCTGGAGCGGCTTTCGGACTAACTGGTCGCGCATGCGGCGAAGACCTCGGCAGCGATTGTGCCACCGGCCGCGTTAGCGAAAGCTTTCCTGCCTCAACGCCCCGCCGGGATCAGCGCCCGCAGGATCTCCGGCTTCCAGGTTTGGCGCGCGCTGTCGAAGGCCGCGAAATCGTGGTCGAACTGCCAGTAGGCCCAATCCCAGCCGAGCCGCTCCGCGCTTCGCGCCACGAACGACAGATATCTCGTCCGTGCTTCGGCGGGAGCGGCCTCGTACACGCCGAACTCGCCGAGATAGATCGGACGCTTTTCCTTTTCGGACCAGGACCTGACCTTGTCGAAATCGGCGTGCGCCTTCTGCTCGTCCTCCGGCGTGCCCCAGTCGAGTGGGCCGATTTGCGAGAACGTCGGCGACCACGGTGCGCCCTGATGGGTGAAGCGGATCGGCGCGTAATAGTGAAACGTGACGATGAGGTTTCGGTCATCTGACGGCAGGGCCAGGTCTTCGACGGGCATGTCATCGACGTTGAGAACCGCAGCGATCACCGGCCGCCGCGGGTTGGTGGCGCGGATGATGCCGAGGCACTCGTTCAGAAGGGCGTTCCAGGCGGCAGACGTCATCTGCCCGCCCGGCTCATTGAGCACCTCGAAGACGAGCCTCGGATATTTTCCGGCATAGCGCCCGGCGATTTGCGTCCAGAACGCTTTCAGCTTCTCGGCGCACGCGGAGACGTCGCGCTGACAGACATGGGTGTCGTGCTCGTCCAGGATGGGGATGAGCTTTCGGGCGAGCACCTCCTCGATCACGGCATCGAGCCGTCTCAAGACGATCTCATCCAGCGAATTCTCCGCATTCATGAACTTGAAGCCGAAGAAATTGATCCGGACGTGCGAGAACCCGGCGCGCCTGATCGCGGTGAGGTTGTCCAGACGAAAGGGCGCGTTCCGGCCTCCCTCCCAGATGCCGTCGTAGCCGAGGATGTTGATGCCGCGCCCCAATTTCGGGGGAGCGGGCGCGTGGGCCTGCGCTTCTGCCTCGGCCGGAAAGCAGATCCCAAGCACGAACAGCGCCAGGGCGAGGCCGAAAGCTACCGACCAGCGGACGCAGATGGCATTCATCCTGCCTGCCCCATCATTGCTGCGGCACCGGCCGGCATACTGCGAAGAAGAATGCGACGAGCAGCACCGAGGTGAACATCGTGGAGCGAAGGAACATCGTCTCCGTGAAATTCGATTGAAAGCTGAGGACGACAAATCCGATGATGAGCGCGCAGTGGCGACGGTCGATCGACCGCGTCGCGATCAAGTACAGGACCTTCTCCGAGAACAGATAGACGCTCGCCACGAACAGCACGTACCCCAGGAATCCCGTCTCCATCGCCACCGCGATGTAGCCGCTATGGTAATTGTCCAGCACCCAGCCGTGGTTCTGGTTGAAATAGTCGTAAATCGCAGGTCGCGTCCAGAATCCGTTGATGCCGAAGCCCAGCAGCGGCGCATCGTTGAAATGGCCGATGGCGTACTGCCAAATGAAGGTTCGCTCCGTCAAATTGATGGTGGATTCGCCGAGATGGATGGAATCGTAGCCCGTGACATAGAAATACAGGATCAGCAGCGCAGCCAGGATGCACATGACGACCGGCAGCACCGCGTAGATCTTCATGCAGCGGATCGACCACATCGAGGTCACGAGCAGTGCACCGGCGGCAATTGCGACGGCGCCGGCACCACGGGATTCCGAGGCGATGACGCATGTCGATGCCAGGAGAAACGTCAGGAGGAAGACAATCCAGCCCTGGCCCGTCATCTTCTGATAGCAGGCAAAGAACATCAGGTAGGCGCTGATGAAGCCGAGAGTCTGCTTCGATTCGTAGATCCCTTGCCACTGGCCGTTGTGCATCCAGCTCTGATCGACGCCGATCTCGGGCACGAAGACCGCACACAGGGCCGAGGCGGCGACCAAGATGAAGAGCCCCAGCGCCGTCGCTCCGACGATCTCGTCGATGTCGACCCGCGTGATAAGGCAGTACGCGCCGAAGGTCGTCATCACGAGGGCCGCGCTCTTCATGATCGCCACAGCGGCGAGGCCGGTCCAGAGCACGGACACAGCGGCGAGAGCATAGAATGCGACCAGCGCGATGAAGTCGGGATTGGGCTGCACGCGCACGCAGGGACGCACGAACGCACTGGCATAGATCAGGGCGACCCACATCAAGAGCGCAACGGCCTGTTGCACAAAGCTCCATTCTGCGGGAAGCAGCGCGGGGTTGAAGACACCCATCGACGCGATCACGTTGACGGTGATCGAGCCGCGCATCACGTTTCTGGCGAGCTTTTCCACGCCGATGCCGGGCGCTTGCCAGATCGCGCCGTCGTCCTCTTCGGAATCGTGCACGCTGGTCACGAGCTGACCGCCTGACGCAGGGCGGATCTTTCCACACCGCGCACCACGAGCGCCTTTGCACGCGCGCCTGCCGCGGGGATCGGCCGGTCGAGGCCTGATTCCAAGGGCCGTTCTCCCACCGCGGCCGCGAGGCGCAACGGCGTCATTCCATTCCCAGTCACGTCCGCTCAGTCCACAGCTTCGAACGGCTCTCAGCGGATGTTGGCGCCGCCCAACGTGCCGTGCGTCTCAAGCGGGAGGATTGTCGTACCTTCTACCTTTGAGATCAAGGCGGCATGACGGGACGCTGCCCTCACAATCAGGTGCCAGACAGGATCGGGCCCTTACCAGGAGGGACGGAAGGTTACGCCGCCGTTGCCGGCGGCAGTGCCAGCACGGAATAGATCGCCTGCGCATCGCGCGAGGCGCGGAGCTTCTTGGCGATGTCCTGGTCGCGCAGCAGGCGGGCGATACGGGCGAGCGCCTTGAGGTGATCGGCGCCGGCGCCTTCGGGGGCGAGCAACAGGAAGACGAGATCGACCGGCTGGCCGTCCATCGCCTCGAAATCGATCGGACGATCGAGCCGAGCGAACAGGCCGAAGATCTTCTCCAGCTTGGGCAGCTTGCCGTGCGGAATCGCGACGCCATAGCCGACCGCGGTGGTGCCGAGCTTTTCCCGTTGCAGCAGCACCTCGAACACCGAGCGCTCGTTCTGCCCGGTCAGCTCGGCGGCCTTGGCCGCGAGCTCCTGCAGGGCCTGCTTCTTGCTGTTGACTTTCAATGCCGGGAGAATCGCCTCGGGTGCGACCAGATCGGTAATCGGCATGGAAGCTTTCCGAGGTGAATTAAACCGTCAGGTTCCGATTTGGCCGGCTTGATAGACCAAGCTCGGCCGGCGTCAATAACATGAAGCAGGAGGCGGACTTAGCCCCGTTCCAGATGTGGGGGGCTTCTACTCCAACGCAATCCCGGTGCCAACTCCTGCGTGCGGCTTTGCCCCCGTCATTGTTAAGGGCGGGATGGTGCGGGCGCCGGCTGGCGGGCCTAGCCACCGGCCTGGCCGTCCACCTTGGCTCCCGGCGGGTCGATCCAGCCCACGTTGCCGTCCGCCCTGCGGTAAATGATGTTCACCCGGCCGGACGAGCCATGCTGGAATACCAGGCAGGGTGCCCCGCTGAGGTCAAGTTCCATGACGGCTTCGCTGACCGAGAGCCGCTTCAGCGACGTGGTTTGCTCGGCGATGATGACGGGGCTGTAGCCGGTGACTTCCTCTTCACCCTCTCCGGGCGCTTCCAGCACATAGCTGGTGGCGTCGAGCGCTGCCATCGCCTCGGAGGCAGCATGGGCCTTGCGCGCGGAGCGGTCCTTGAGCCGGTTCTTGTAGCGCCGTAGCCGCTTCTCGATCATCACCAGCGCCTGGTCGGCACTGGCATAGGCATCCGGGGCGTTCGAATCGGCTTCCAGCGTGATTCCCGAATCGAGATGCAGGGCGCAATCGGTGCGAAAGCCGAAGCCGTCCTTGCTCAGCGTGATATGGCCGGAATAATTGCCGTCGAAATATTTGCGCAGCACTTCGTCGGTGCGGTCGGCAACGCGGCCGCGCAGAGCCTCGCCGACGCTGATGCTCTTTCCCGAGATTCTGAGAGTCATGTGATGCCTCGCTTGGTTGGTGCCCAGCTTGGATCGGTCTCGATGGGGCATCGAGAGTAGCGCGATTTGGCGCCAGCGCAATCAGGCCGGTTCGGGATTCCGGGAGCGATCGGACAATGCGGTAGAGAGGACGTTACCAAGAGCGCTCTGCTTGTCGCGGCGGCGTTGCACCGAGGAAGGTATGCGCATGGCTTCGCGGTACTTCGCGACCGTGCGGCGGGCAATATCAATGCCCGAGGCGCGCAAGCGTTCCACGATGGTGTCGTCCGACAGGATCGCGGAGGGCTCCTCCGAATCGATCAGCTGCTTGATGTGGTGACGCACCGCTTCCGCCGAATGCGCTTCGCCCCCGTCGGCCGAGGCGATCGAGGCCGTGAAGAAATATTTCAGCTCGAACGTGCCGCGGTTGGTCGCCATGTATTTGTTGGCGGTGACGCGCGACACCGTGGATTCGTGCATCTGGATGGCGTCGGCGACGGCCTTCAGATTGAGCGGCCGCAAATGCGCGACGCCGTGGGTGAAGAACCCGTCCTGCTGGCGCACGATCTCGGTCGCCACCTTCAGGATGGTGCGGGCGCGCTGGTCGAGCGCGCGCACGAGCCAGGTCGCGTTCTGCAACGCGTCGGTGAAATAGGACTTGTCGCCGTCCTTGCCGATCTTCTTCGACAGCTCGGAATAATAGGTCTGGTTAACCAGCACGCGCGGCAAGGTGTCGCTATTGAGCTCGACATGCCAGCCGCCGTCGGGACCCGGGCGGACATAAACATCGGGCACCATGGTCTGCAGGCGCGCCGAGCCGAACTTCATGCCGGGCTTGGGATTGAGGCGGCGGATCTCGCCGATCATGTCGGCGATGTCCTCGTCGTCGACGCCGCAGATCTTGCGAAGAGCCGCGATGTCGCGCTTGGCGAGCAGATCGAGGTGCTCGACCAGCGCCTGCATCGCGGGGTCGTAGCGGTCGAGCTCGCGCAGCTGGATCGCCAGGCATTCGCTTAAGGAGCGCGCGCAGACGCCGGGTGGATCGAATTTCTGCAGCACGGCGAGGACGTTTTCGACCTCGGCTTGCGACGCGCCGAGACGCTCGGCGGCCTGGCCAAGGTCGGGCGGCAGATATCCGGCCTCGTCGACGAGGTCGATCAGGTACTGGCCGATCATGCGTTGCGCGGGCGCGGTGAAGGCGACCGAGAGCTGCTCGGCGAGATGGTCCGACAACGTTGTCTCGGCCGCGACAAAAGCTTCGAGATTGTAGCCTTCGTCACCGGAGGCGCCGCCGCCCCATTCGGTATAGGTGGTCGGCGCGGCATCCTGGGCGTTGCGCGCGGCTGCCTCGGCCGGCTCCTCGGAGAAGACGTTGTCGAGTCCAGTGTCCAGGGTCTGCTCGATCTCGGCGCGGGTGCCGAGATCCTTGCTCATCCATTCTTCCTGGCCCGGCTCGAAGCCTTCCGCGCTGCCCCCGAAGCCGTCCTCGCCCTGGCTGTCGCCATGACCATCACCCTGGCCGCCCTCGGAATCGCCGTAACTGCCGGCCTCGGCCGAAGTTTCGCCCGCGGGCGCCTCGTCGCTAGCCCGTTCCAGCAGCGGGTTTCGCTCGAGCTCCTCTTCCACGAAGGTCGTGAGATCGAGATTGGACAGTTGCAGCAGCTTGATCGCCTGCATCAGCTGCGGCGTCATGACCAGCGACTGCGATTGCCGGAACTCTAATCTCTGCGTAAGCGCCATGAAGCAAGAACCGTTCCCAAAAATGGTCCGATTTTTGCTTATCCTAGTCCGAGCCCGATGTACACGTCTTGACGAAACGCAAAAAGGGGCTAGAGGCGGAATTCCTCGCCGAGGTAAAGGCGGCGCACGTCCGGATCAGCCACGATCTCATCCGGAGTTCCCTCGGTCAAGATTTCCCCGGCATAGACGATATAGGCACGGTCGGTGAGGCCGAGCGTCTCGCGGACGTTGTGGTCGGTGATCAGCACGCCGATGCCGCGGTTGGTGAGATGGCGGACGAGATCCTGGATGTCGCCGACCGCGATCGGGTCGATGCCGGCGAAGGGCTCGTCGAGTAGCATATAGTTCGGCCGTGTCGCCAGCGCGCGCGCGATCTCGACGCGGCGGCGCTCACCGCCCGAGAGCGCGATCGACGGTGATTTCCTGAGGCGCGTGATGTTGAACTCGTCGAGCAGCGAGTCGAGCTGCTGCTCGCGCTTCTTGCGCGAGGGCTCGACCACTTCGAGCACGGCGCGGATGTTCTGCTCGACGGTGAGGCCGCGGAAGATCGAGGCTTCCTGCGGCAGATAGCCGATGCCGAGCCGCGCGCGCTGATACATCGGCAGCTTGGTGACGTCGTGGCCGTCGAGCTCGATCGCGCCGCGATCGGCCTTGATCAGGCCGGTGATCATGTAGAACACGGTGGTCTTGCCGGCGCCGTTCGGACCGAGCAGGCCGACAGCCTCGCCGCGGCGCACATAGATGCTGACGCCGCGCACCACCTGGCGGCTGCCGAAGGCCTTTTCCACGCTATGCACAGCCAGGAAGCCGGGCCGCTTCAACAGCTGCGGCCCGCCGGCACCGTTGGACCTCGTGGCCGTCCGGACGGGATGAACCGCCTGCGGGCGCGGCTCGGCCTGATAGTCGGCCTTATACTCGCCTTGGAACTGGTCGGGGGCACGCGGCTGGTCGCGGGCAATCGGCGCGTCCCTCACAGGACTGGGCACGAGGCCGCCGACGCTGTCACCGAGCGCAGTGATGTCCTGACGCGCAAATCCTGGCCGGCCGCGCTTGGCGGGGCGCCGACGGAACATGCTGAAGAGATCGACCATCCCCGCCTTCTAGCCTTTCGCGTCGTATTGCGCGTCGCCTTGCACGAAATCCGCGCGATCTGCCGCACCAGCCTGAGCGATTTGCTGACGCAGCATGGGTGAAGGGATGTCTCATGCCCAGTGAAACACGCCCCAAAAGCGGCGGACCCCGCTTCGAAAGCCCTGCGCGCTAGATACAGGCTCGCTCGCCAAGCTTCAACCTCGGATCGGGAGCACCTGATCCAAGTTGTTGAATTCACTTTTGTTTACTTGCGCCGGGCAATTGCAAGGGCGGCGCCGCGCCAGGTTTGCCCCCCTGGCCGCAATCATTGCTGCCGCCCTGCGGCAGCAGCGCCTGCACCCGTCCGTTGTCGGATTCCACGCGGGACACGCCGGTGGTCATGTCGACCATCAAGCGATCACCGCGCAGCACGTTCTTGCACTGCGTCAGGACCACCTGGCCGCCAGAGCCGCCGAGCATAGTGATGAGATTGGTCTTGGTGTCGAACACGGCGGTCTCGCCCGTCACCACCTGGTCTTTCTGGGTGACCACGACGTTGCCACGCGCCTCAAGCCGCTTGATCGAGGAGCTGCCGCCCGGACCCGGCTGCGCCGACTGCATCGGCGCCGATTTCGTGCCTTTCGCCGCGGGCTGCGGCGCGGCCGGCTTGTCGCCGCCGCCCGATTCGTAAAACACCACCAGCGTCTTCGAGGTCATGGTGGTGTCGCCCTGCACGACCTTCACATTGCCGGCGAAGGTCGCCTCCTTCTTCTTGTCGCGCATCTCGAGCGAGGCGGCTTCGATCTGGATCGGCTGATCGCGGTTCTGCGAGAAGCCCTGCATCGCATTGGGCACGCCCTGCATCGTGCTCTGCGCAACGGCCGCACCGGTGACGAGCAGCGCGAGGCCGATTGCGAGCGCGGCCTTGCTGACAACAGCGTCGCGCGGAAAACAGGTCATCATGAAAATCACTTCGAATTGGCAGACTTGTTCTGAGGCGTGCGTGTCTTGGTCGGCGCCGGCTCGGGTGGTGGCGGCTGATTAGCGGCGGGCTCGTCCAGCTTGTCGAGGTGCATCACCACATTGCCTTCGAAGCGGATGACGTCGCCGCCTTCGGTAATTCGCAGGCGATCCGCGCTCAGCGTGCCGTTGGTGAGCTTGACGTCGACGCGCTCGTCCGAGGAGACCGTGCCCTTGCCCATGTCGACGAAGGCCGAGTTCAGCCGGGCCTCGTAGCCGGTCGAGGTGCGCAGGAAGATATCCTTGCGCAGATCGAGCTGTTGCTGCTTGTTGTCGAAGCGGCCGGTGCGGGCGTCGAGGAACAGGGTCGATTGATCCTCCATCAGCACTTTCGCACGGAGGTCATTGAGATCGACATGATCGGGATCGGTGATGTCCTGCGTCGCGGTCTTGGCCCAGAGCTCGTAGGGCCGCTGGTCCGGCGTGTAACCGGCGAGGTGCGGCGATTCCATCGTGATCTTGGTGCCCGACACCACCAGATTTCCGGAGTCGAGCGGCAGCTTCGGCATCAGCATGCGGAACGGATTGAAGATCGAGACGCCGACGATGGCGGCCATGGACAGCAGCACCGCTCCCGGGACCGCGATGCGCAGAATCCGCACCAGGCGGCTGTGGCGCGCCGCGCTGGCGAACTTCGCCGCGAGCGCGGCGTCGTAGGTGGGATTCTGGGCCGAGTTCACCTGGGTTCCTACTTGCCTGGCTCCTGACGTATTGCTCACCGCGTCCGGTCGAGGGGGCGCCCCATTCTATCCGGCGCCGCCCAAATATGCAGCCGGCGACAGGCCGTTACGAAAGTGTCCGAAACGGGGCGGCAACCCCGGGCCGACCGCCGCGCGGGGGCCTTCAGGAATGCGCGAAAATGTCCTCTTCCGCCCAGCCCTGGAGGTCCAGCAGGGCGCGGGTCGGCAGGAAGTCGAAGCAGGCCTGTGCCAGTTGGCTGCGGCCTTCACGCACCAGCATGGCATCCAGCCGCTCGCGCAAGGCATGCAGATGCAGCACATCGGACGCGGCGTAGGCGAGCTGCGGCTCGGTCAGGCTATCGGAACCCCAGTCGCTGGACTGCTGCTGCTTGGAAAGGTCGATGTTGAGCACCTCGCGCACGAGGTCCTTGAGGCCGTGGCGGTCGGTGTAGGTGCGGGTCAGGCGGGAGGCAATCTTGGTGCAATAAATCGGCCCGGTCATGACGCCGAAGGTCTGATACAGCACCGCGATATCGAACCGCGCGAAGTGGAAGATCTTCGTGACCGCCGGGTTGGCCAGCAGCGCCTTCAGGTTCGGCGCGTCGGTGTGGCCCTTGGGGATCTGCACCACGTCGGCGCTGCCGTCGCCGGGCGAGAGCTGCACCACGCAGAGCCGGTCGCGGTGCGGGTTCAGCCCCATGGTCTCGGTGTCGATCGCCACCGCTCCGGTGTAGCGGGACAGGTCGGGCAGGTCGCCGCGGTGCAGGCGTACGGTCATGAAAACCTCGGGTCGAATCGGTGCGTCGATATCATAGGCTAGTCGAATGGATCGCGATGTAGCCAGTCGCAACAGGTCACGCAAGCGGCCGTGACCTTACGGGCCGGTCAGATCGCGGCGAGCATGATGCAGATCATCGCCGCGACCGCGATGCGGCTGGGACCGTCCCGGAAAACGTACAGGATCGGATCGTCCGGCATCTCGCGGCGATGCGCCATCATCAGGGCACGGCCGAACCAGTACAGCAGCAGCGGCGTGAGCAGCCACAGCATCCAGGGGCGGCTGTAGAGCGGCGTCACCGCCGAGGACGAGACGTAGAGCGAGAACACGGTCACCGCGTTCATGGCGCTTGCCGCCGCCATAGCGGCGATGACGTGCAGGTCGGTGACGCGATAGTCGCGGTTGGAGGGATCGGCGAGGCCCACGCTCTCGCGCATGCTGAGCTCGCTGAAGCGCTTGATGAGGGCGAGCGAGGTGAACACGAACAGCGAGAAGATCAACAACCATTCCGACAGCACCACGCCGACGCCGACCGCGCCCGCGACGATGCGAAGCGTGTAGAGGCCGGCGAGCGTGACGATGTCGACCAGCATCTTGCGCTTGAGCACGAGCGAATAGGCGATCGTGGTGACGAGATAGAGGCCGAGCACGCCGAGAAACAGCGGCGAGATGCAGAGGCTGGCGGCGAGCGCGAGCAACCACAACGCAGGAATGGCCGACAGCGCCGACGAGATCGGCAAATCGCCGGCCGCGAGCGCGCGGTGGCGCTTGCTCGGATGCTGCCGGTCGGCGGCGAGATCGAGCAGATCGTTCATCAGATAGGCGCCCGAGGCGCAGGCCGAGAACGCCAGGAACGCGAGCAGCGCGTAGCCGAACGTCGAAAGGTTCATCTGATGCGCCGTGAGCGCCGGCACGAAAACCAGCGTGTTCCTGGCGTATTGATGAACCCGCAGCGCCTTCACCCAGGTGGCGAGGCCTGGTCTGCGGACCTCACGATGTTCGATGCGCGTGATGGAGGCAGGATCGAACGGCACGTTGCCCGCCGCGAGATCGGCCGCCGTGACGACGCCATCGAAGCCGAGATGCGCCGCGATCGCCGCGGCATGAGCGGCGAGGCGATCGGCGAGGAGATGGATCTTCTCGCCGCGCGCCCGTGCCGCCAGCGCCCGGTTCATCACCATGGAATCATAGGGCAGATGGGCGTAGTCGATTTCGGCTCGCGCCAGGATCGCCGTGAGCGCCGCCATCCCTGCCCGTCCGCCCGCGCCGAAGCGCGCCAGCAGACGGCCGGGGCTGGAGAACAGCGCCTCCATCAGCAGCTCGGAACGCAACAGCGCGCCTTCGAGGTCGACGACGAGGGTCCGGCCCGCCGACGGCTCGGACACGCCAGGATCATACTGCGAGGCACGCTGCTCCATCCGAAAACGCTCTGACTTGCCGCGACATGGCCGGCATCCGGCCGGGGAGCAGGAAATGGACGAGCAACTCTATGGGAACATTCGCTAAAGGCGGCTTAATCGGGACACCGGGGGCCCGGACCCCGCTTGATATGCGGAGGCTCCAATAATAGTTATTGAAGCATGAGTCGTCGGAGAAGCGCGGTATGGCGGTAAGTGCAGACCTCGGCGAAGCCCTTGAAAGCTTTATAACAAAGCTCGTCGCGTCGGGACGATATCACTCCAAGAGCGAGGTGCTCAGGGAGGGCGTGCGGCTCATCCAGGAGCGCGAGGCGCGTCTCGCTGCGTTGGATGCCGCGATCGCGCGCGGGCTCGACGATGCGGACGCGGGACGGACAAAGCCGATATCAGACGTTTTTGACCGGCTCGAAGCGAGATTGGCCGACAAGGCCGATCGCACGTGATCGTCGTCCTGACCGCGGCAGCCGAGGCCGACCTCGAGGACATCGCATCATACGTTGCCGCGCAAAGCCCGCAAAGCGCGCTCACGCTTATCCGTGGACTGCGGGAGAAGTGCGAAACACTCGCCGATGCACCGCGCGGCTACCCCTTGGTGCCGCGCTACGAGCAGAAAGGCATTCGCCGGCGCCCATTCGGGAACTATTTGATTTTCTATCGTGTCGGTCGCGACGCCATCGAGGTGATCCACATCCTCCATGGCGCGCGAGACTATGAGCCACTGCTCTTCCCGGCGGACTAGCGCCCGCTGCAATTCGTCCCGGCGCACCCTATCTATTGCCGACCTCGTACTGCCTTGCCCCCTCACTGCGATTGAGATGTGATGACCGAACAGACGCTCGCTGCGCCGATCGACGACCAGCGCCCGCGCGGATTCTCGCGCTACCAGGCGCTCCTCATCGCGCTGCTGGCGCTGACGCAGTTCACGATCATCCTCGATTTCATCATCATGTCGCCGCTCGGCGCCATCCTGATGCCCTCGCTCGGCATCACGGCGGGGCAGTTCGGCGTCGCGGTGTCGGCCTACGCCTTCAGTGCGGGCCTATCGGGCATCCTCGCAGCCGGCTTTGCCGATCGTTTCGATCGCAAGCGCCTCCTGCTGTTCTTCTATGTCGGCTTCACGCTGGGCACGCTTCTGTGCGCGGTGGCGCCGAACTATCATGTGCTGCTGATCGGCCGGATCGTGACCGGATTGTTCGGCGGCGTGATCGGCGCGGTCGTGCTCGCCATCATCACCGACCTGTTTCCGCTGCAGATGCGCGGCCGCGTGATGGGAATCATCCAGACCGCGTTCGCCGCCAGCCAGGTGCTCGGCGTTCCCGCCGGCCTGTTTCTCGCCAACCACTGGAGCTGGCATGTCTGCTTCATCGCGATCGTCGTGCTGTCGCTCGTGACGATCGCCGTCATCGCCTTCGCCATGGAGCCGGTCGATGCACATCTGAAGCTGAAGCAGGACAGAAACCCGTTCCACCATCTGGTCGCGACGGTCTTCGAGCCGCGCTACACGCTCGCCTTCGCCGTCACGACGCTGCTGGCGACCGGCGGCTACATGCTGATGCCGTTCTCCAGCGCCTACACCGTGCACAATCTCGGCATCGACATCACGCATCTGCCGACGATCTATCTCGTCTCCGGCCTGTTCAGCATCGTCACGGGGCCGCTGGTCGGCCGCGCCAGCGACGCGTTCGGCAAATATCCGACCTTCGTGTTCGGCTGCGCCATGACCGTCGTCATGGTGCTGATCTACACCCATCTCGGCCACGTCTCGCTCACGACCGCGATTCTCGTCAACGTGCTGATGTTCGTCGGCATCTTCTCGCGCATGATCCCGTCGCAGGCGCTGATCTCGGCGATCCCGGAAGCGAGCCAGCGCGGCTCGTTCAGCGCCGTCAGCGCCTCGCTCCAGCAACTCTCCGGCGGGCTCGGCTCGGTGCTCGCCGGCGCGATCATCGCGCAAGGCGCGGACGGCGCGCTGCTCCATTTCGACCGGATCGGCTACGTCGTCGTGACCACGACGCTCGTCACGCTGGTAATGATGTATTTCGTGCAGAAGGCGGTGGCGGAGCGGACGGGGAAGGCGGTGGTGTGAGGGGGAAGAGACCGATCCAGGTCCCATCGGGACTCACGCGGTAGCGACGCGGCCTCGCCGCCTGCCATCCGCACGATCTGGGTAGCTTTATCTTGGGTCCAGACCCAAAATGGTGCCCAGGAAAGGACTCGAACCTTCACGGCCGTTAAGCCACTGGCACCTGAAGCCAGCGCGTCTACCAATTCCACCACCTGGGCATGCCGTTTGGGGCACGGAGGCGGTTACTACGGTTCGGTGACGCCGTTGTCAATTCATGCGTGAGGCCGGAGTCGGGATGCCGATTGCGCATCGCAAACCGGCCCGATACAAGCCTGACAAGACGCACTCTTTTCCGCAGGAACGGCTCCCATGGCATCGAATCTCGACACGCTCGTCACGGTTTTCGGCGGATCGGGGTTTTTGGGCCGCAGCGTCGTCCGAGCCCTGTGCAAGCGGGATTACCGTATCAGGGTTGCGGTGCGGCGGCCGGAACTTGCCGGATACCTCCAGCCGCTCGGCCGGGTCGGGCAGGTCCACAATGTGCAGGCGAATCTGCGCTATCCGGCCTCGGTCGAGGCGGCGCTGCGTGATTCGCATGTCGTGATCAATCTGGTCGGCGTGCTTACCGAGAGTGGCGCGCAGACTTTCGACGCCGTCCAGGCCAGGGGCGCCGAGACCGTCGCCAAGGCGGCGGCCGCCGCAGGTAGCACGCTGGTGCATGTCTCGGCGATCGGGGCCGATGCGCAGTCGCCCTCGCGCTATGCCAGGGCCAAGGCGGCCGGCGAAGCCGCGGTCCTGGCCGCGGTTCCCTCCGCCACGATCTTCCGCCCCTCCGTGATGTTCGGCCCCGAGGACCAGTTCACCAACCGCTTTGCCGCACTGGCCCGGATGTCGCCGGTGCTGCCCCTGATCGGCGGCGAGACGAAGATGCAGCCGGTCTATGTCGGCGACGTCGCCAGCGCGATCGCGGATGCGGCCGACGGCAAGGCCAAGGCGGGCGCCACGTACGAGCTCGGCGGGCCGGAAGTGCTGACCATGCGCGAGATCATCGAGACCATCCTCGCCATCACCGACCGCAAGCGGATGCTGGTGCCGCTGCCGTTCGGCCTCGCCCGCTTCCAGGCCAACTTCCTGCAATTCGCGCCGGGTGCATTCAAGCTGACGCCGGACCAGGTCACACTGCTCGAGCGCGACAATGTCGTGTCGGAGGCGGCGAAGGCCGCCGGGCTGACGCTGGAAGGCCTCGGCATCACGCCCGATTCACTGGAGGCGATCGCCCCGCAATATCTCTGGCGCTTCCGCGCCGCAGGGCAGTTCCAGCGCATGAGCGTGTGAAGGATCTTCTTGACCTCGCCCCGCTTGCGGGGAGAGGTCGGATTGCGCAGCAATCCGGGTGAGGGGGTACAGGTCTCACAATGACCGCGCCCGCGGAGAGAGAGAGGCCCCTCACCCCAACCCTCTCCCCGTAAGAACGGGGCGAGGGGGCGCACTGTTGCTGGGGCAAAGACTGGCCACACGACCGTCAAAACCTCAGCTTCTTGAACACCGCTTCGGGCAGCGTCTTGATGATCAGCATCACGAGGCGCCATTTGCCGCTGACATAGACGATGTCGGTCTTGCTCTCGACGGCGCGAAGGATCGCAGCGCCGACGACGGGGGCTTCGACGGTGAGCGGGCCGATCAGCTTCATGCCTTCCGTCATCCTGGTGCGGACGAAGCCGGGCTTGACCGTGACGACACGGACGCCGCCACGGCTGGCGCGGGCGCGCAGGCCGGACAGGAAGGCGGAGAAGCCGGCCTTGGCGGAGCCATAGACATAGTTGGAGGCGCGGCCGCGATCGCCGGCCACCGACGACACGCCGACCAGCGTGCCGCTGCCACGGCCCAAGAACTTCTCCGCGAACAGGCCGAGGATCAGCGCCGGGCCCTCGTAGTTGGAACGCATGATCGCGGTGGCGTGGGCAAGATCGCTCTGCGCGCGCTCTTGCACACCGAGCAGGCCGACGATCGAGACGACGACGTCGGGCAGCGTGGGAAGGCCGGCGACGAAGCCCTCGAACGAAGCGGTGTCGAGCACGTCGAATTTGTGGAGACCTACCTCGATATTGTAGCGCGCGCGCAGATCGGCGGCATCAGGCTCCAGTGCGGCGATGTCGCGGCCGGCGAGCCCCACATCGTATCCCGCTCCGGCAAAGGCGCGCGCCGCGGCGCGGCCGATGTGGGATGAGCCGCCCAGCACCAGTAGAGACTTGCGCGACGTCACGGCACTAGACCTCATCAAACAGACGTTGTGAAAGCTTGGAGCGGATGTTGCCGGCAGGATCGAGCGCTTTGCGGATCGCGGCAAAGCGCGACAGGGCGGGATAGCCGGCTTTGAGCGTCTCGCGCGACTGGCGCGCATCCTTGGCGAGATAAAGCCGGCCCCCGGCCGCGACAACGAGCCGATCGATCTCGTCGAGAAAAATCAGGATGTCGCCGCGTACGGGAAAATCCAGCGCCAGCGTATAGCCGGGCAACGGAAAGGACAGGATGCCCTCGCCCTGGCCGAGCTTCTTCAGCACCGGAGGAAGGAGGCATCGCCGCGGCGCGCGACGCGATCGAGAATCTCGCCGAGCACGTCGCGCGCGCCGTTCTCGGGGATCACGCATTGATGCTGCAGGAAGCCGCGCCTGCCGTAGATGCGATTCCAGTCGGCAATGCTGTCGAGCGGAAAGAAATAGGGATAGAGCGAGACCACATGGCTGCCGCCGGCGCGGCGCGCGCCCATGCGATAATACAGCTCGTTGAAGGCGAGGATGCTGAAGCGGTTCAGCGTCATGGAGGGCAAATCGATGGGCACGCCGAGACCGGAATCCTTGCCGGCGTGAAACGGGGCGGCGCCGGCAGGGAGCTCGTTCTTGCCGGCGTGCTCACCGAGATAGATCAGCGAGCGGCCGAGATCCTTGCCGCGTGCGGCACAATCGATCCACGCCACCGAATAGGTCGCGGCATCGCCTGCATCGAGCGCGCGCATCGCGGCATCGAGATCGGATGCCGAGATCACGCGCTCGCGAATCCAGCCCGTTTCGACCTTGCGCAGCCGCAGGGTCGCTTCGAGGATCATTCCGGTCAGGCCCATGCCGCCGATGGTCGCAAAGAACGCATCTGAGTTCTGCTCGCGCGAGGCTTCGATCACTTCGCCCTCGCCCGTGCGCAGCAGGATGGCGTCGACATAACGGCCGAAGCCGCCTTCGCAATGATGGTTCTTGCCGTGCACGTCGGCGGCGACGGCGCCGCCGATCGACACGAAGCGCGTGCCGGGCAGCACGAAGGGCAAGAAGCCGCGCGGGCCGAATGTGTCGATCAGATCCGAGAGCAGCACGCCGGCCTCGAGGCGGATGCGGCCGGTCACGGGATCGAACCACCTGATGCGGTCGAAGCCCATCATCGTCACCGTCCTGACGGCCCCGATCGCGGCATCGCCATAGGCACGACCATTGCCGCGCGCGACGGTGCCTGACACCATGGCTTCACCTACGGCCTCGAAAGACCGCGGCCGCAGCACGTCACTATCGACGACCGGGAAGCGCCCCCAGCCGCTGACGAGGGTCATGGCTCAGCTCCTGCGCCGGGCGCGCGCCGCCCAGCATGGGAACCTGAGTACCGACCAAAAGCTTATATTGCGTTGAAGGCGCGGTCGGCGCGGTGCCCGGATCTCAAAGCCTACTGTCCCAGCGCCAGCGCGACCAGGCCGAGCGTGCCGACGATGACGCGCCACCAGGCGAACAACACGAAGCCGTGGCGGGTGACGTAGGTCAGGAACGTTTTCACCACGATGATCGCGGTGATGAACGACACCACGAAGCCGATCCCGACGATGTTGATGTGGTCCATCGTCATCTCGGCGCGGCTCTTGTAGAAATCATAGGCGAACGCGCCGATCATTGTGGGGATGGCGAGGAAGAAGGAAAACTCCGCCGCCGCGCGCTTGTCCGCGCCGAGCAGCATGGCGGCCACGATGCTGGCGCCGGACCGCGACACGCCCGGGATCATCGCCACGCATTGCGCGATGCCGATATAGAGATACATCAGCAGCGGAAATTTGGTGGCCTCAAACTCGCGCGGCTTGAGCTCGAGCCTGTCGACCCAGAGCAGGATGGCGCCGCCAACGATCAGCGTGAAGCAGACCACCCACGGATTAAAAAGCATGAGCTTGATGTATTTGCCGGCGATGAGGCCGACGATCACGGCCGGCAGGAACGCCACCAGCACGCCGATCACGAAGCGGCGCGCATAGGCATCGCCCGTGAACAGGCCGATGACGACGTCCCATAGCTTCCTGAAGTACAGCCCGACGATCGCGAGGATCGCGCCCAGCTGGATCAGAACCGTAAACGAATCCCAGAAGGCACCCTCGCCGAGGTGGAAGAAGCGCTCAGCAATCAAGAGGTGGCCGGTCGAGGATACGGGAAGGAACTCGGTCACGCCCTCGATGATGCCGAGGATCACTGCCCGTATTGCGTCTGACATATTTACGGTCCATTTCGGCTGGAAAAGCGGGGCTCTTCTCGCCTATTCCCCCCAATGCTGCAATCGCAAAATGCGGCATCACGCTCTTGCTTCGCGGTTTTGAGGGACTAGTGTGGCGCCGCACAAACATTGATGGATTCTTAAGCACCATCAAATAGTCAAAGGCTTCATGTTTACGCTGTTTCATCATCCGTTCTGTCCGCATTCGCGCTTCATCCGCCTGATCGCGGGCGAATACGGGCTCGACCTGAAGCTGATCGAAGAGCGCAGCTGGGAGCGGCGCGAGGCGTTTCTGCTGCTCAATGCGGCCGGCACCACGCCTGTGCTGGTGGACGAGGAACGGCCGCCGATCCCGGGCGCGGCCATCATCGCCGAATATGTCGACGAGGCCTATGGCGCCGGGATGGGCGTCAAGCGCCTGATGCCGGAGACGACATTCGAGCGCGTCGAGGTGCGCCGGCTGATGGCCTGGTTCAACGAAAAATTCTTCGAGGAGGTCTCGCATCCCCTGGTCACGGAACGCATCTACAAGCGCTTCATGAGCGAGGAGAACGGCGGCGGGCCGCCTTCGGCCGACGTGATGCGCGCAGCGAAGGCCAACGTGCGCTATCATCTGGCCTATATCGGCTGGCTGGCGCAGACCCGCAATTTCCTCGCCGGCGACCGGCTCACCTACGCGGATCTCGCCGCCGCGGCGCATCTCTCGGCGATCGACTATCTGGGCGACGTGCCATGGAGCGAGGACGACGCAGCAAAGGCGTGGTACGCGCGGGTGAAATCCCGCCCGTCGTTCCGTCCACTCTTGAGCGAATGGCTGGCCGGCGTACCGGCGTCGCGGACCTACGTGGACCTGGATTTCTGAGCCTTGATCCGACTGAACTGAAGGCGGCGCTGGCGCGCGAAGCGCACGCGCTCGGCTTCGACTGCATCGGCGTCACCGCGCCGGGCACGATCGATGCGGCCGGAAAATACTTCCTCGAATTCATCGCCTCGGGTGGCCATGGCGACATGGACTGGCTTGCCAACCAGCCGGAGCGACGCGTCGATCCGCGCGGGCTGTGGGCCGACGTGCGCAGCGTGATCATGCTCGGCGTCAATTACGGCCCCGACTCCGATCCGCTCGCCGTCCTGAAGCAGCGCACGCGCGCGGCGATCTCGGTCTATGCGCAAGGCGACGACTATCACGACCTGATCAAGAAGCGGCTGAAGGCGCTGGCGCGCTGGCTGGTCGCGACCGCGCCGAGCGAAGTGAAAGTGTTCGTCGACACCGCGGCGGTGATGGAAAAACCGCTGGCGCAGGCCGCGCATCTGGGCTGGCAGGGCAAGCACACCAACCTCGTCTCGCGCGAGTTCGGCTCGTGGCTGTTTCTCGGTGCGATCTACACCACGCTGGAGCTGCCGCGCGATGTCGCCGAGATCGATCATTGCGGCTCGTGCCGGGCGTGTCTCGATGTCTGCCCGACCGCGGCGTTCCCCGCGCCCTACAAGCTCGATGCGCGGCGCTGCATCTCCTATCTCACCATCGAGAACAAGGGCCCAATCCCGCGCGAGTTTCGCAAGGCCATCGGCAATCGCATCTATGGCTGCGACGATTGCCTTGCCGCCTGCCCCTGGAACAAGTTCGCGCAAGAGGGGCGCGAGGCCAAACTCGCCGCGCGTGACGAATTGCGCGCGCCCTCGCTCGCCGAGCTGGCGCGGCTCGACGATGCCGCGTTTCGCGCGCTGTTCACGAAGTCACCGGTGAAGCGCGTCGGCCGCGGCCGGTTCTTGCGGAATGTGCTGATTGCGATCGGCAATTCCGGCGATGTTTCGCTGGCTGAGGAGGCGCGGCGGCTGCTCGATGACGCAAGCCCGCTGGTGCGCGGGGCGGCAGTGTGGGCGCTGGGGCAATTGCTGCCGCGGGACGAGTTTCAAGCAATGAAAACCGCCGAGTTGAGTGTGGAACGCGACGACAGCGTGCGTGAGGAGTGGCGCGCTGTTGCCTAACTCTCGGTGTCATGCCCCGGCTCGACCGGGCGACCCAGTACGCCGCGGCTTCTCGTTCATCACTGCTGCCTCTGGAATACTGGATCGCCCGGTCTTCGCCGGGCGATGACCCCTTCTGTGTGGCGAGCACACATGCGCCTCACCACCCTTGATTTCCCCATCCATTCCCGCAATCTCGCGCGCATGACAAACATGCCTTTCTTCACCCGCGACGGCGATACATTCCATCCGACGGAAGTCGCCAACGGTCCATGGGACCCGAAATCGCTGCACGGGCGCGTCATCGTCGGCCTGCTCGGCTTCGTCATCGAGGAGCGCCATTCCGGGCCCGAATTCGTGCCGGCGCGGCTCACGGTCGACATGTTTCGGCTGCCGACCATCGACAAGCCGATTCACGTGACGACGCGGCTGGTGCGCGACGGCATGCGCATCCGCGTGGTGGAAGCGGAGTTCTGTTCCGGCGGGGTCAGCATGGCGCGGGCCTCGTGCCAGCTGCTGCGTAAGACGCAAAATCCCGATGGCAACGTCTGGTCGCCGCCGAACTGGGACGCACCGAAGCCGGCCGAGATCCCCAAGCCGACGGATCCCAGGCTCGGCATGAACGGCAAATGGGCGACGCGCCCGATCGTCGGCCAGATGGGCTCGCTCGGCCCGCGCAGGCTGTGGATGAGCGAGGTGCGCGAGCTCGTCGCGGGCGCCCCGATGACGCCGTTCGTCCGCGTCGCCACCGGCGCCGATTTTGCCAGCCCGTTTGCGAACGCCGGCGACCAGGGGCTCGGCTACATCAACAGCGACGTCACGATCTATCTGCACCGCCTGCCGGTGACGGAGTGGATCGGCTTCGATGTGGTGAACCACCACGCCACCGACGGCGTCGCGATCGGCGAATGCTGGCTCTATGACGAACAGGGTCCGATCGGCACCGCGACGGTGGCAGCGCTGGCGCAGCGCAAGCCGATGGTGAATCCGTCGAAACGTTAGCTCACCGCCGTCATTCCGGGGCGTGCGAAGCACGAGCCCGGAATCCATCGATCGGCAGAGTTGGTGGAGGAATGGATTCCGGGTTCGCGCTACGCGCGCCCCGGAATGACGACCTAATCCAAATGCCGCTGCATCTCCGGCCGCGCCTTGAGCTCGGCGCCCTGCTTGGCGACGATCTTCGCGATCCGCTCCGGTGCGAAGTTCAAATCCACGAACGCCGGCGCGGTGTTGGCGACCTCGTGATAACAGGCGATCCTGCCGTCCTTCAGCGTCATGATCGCAACGCCCTCGAACATCGCCCGCGCGCCGTCCGCTTCCGGCAGGGTCGACTTATAGCTGAACGTGTAGCGCGCATAGAGCGTGGTGCCATCGGTGACGGGATCGTGCATGTCCCAGCGGAAATCGGTCGCCGTGCGATAGAACCAGTCGTCGATCATCGCGGCGATCTTCGCCCGGCCGGCGAAGGCGCCGTAGAAGACATCGTGGTAGACACCGTCCTCGGTGAACAGCTCGGCGAAGGCTTTACCGTTGCGCTGTTCGACAGCGTCGCAGAAGGCGCGCAGCATGGCTGTGGTGGTCATTGGCGTTGCCTCTCAGTTATTGCGCCCTCTCCCCTTGTGGGAGAGGGCAGCTCCGCTCGTTGACGCGCATTCATTTGGGTGAGGGGTTGCTTCCGCGAGTCCAACTCTCAGTCGGACGCAACGCGAGATACCCCTCATCCGGCGCTTCGCACCACCTTCTCCCGCAAGGGGAGAAGGAAGAAAGACAAGCTCACCCGATCTCCGCCACCGCGGCAAGAATGCGCGCGATGTCCTGCGGGCGGGACAGGCGGTGATCGCCGTCCTGGATCATGGTCAGGACGACGTCGTCGGCGGGCAGGCGATGGGTCAGCTTGAACGCGTGCTGCCAGGGCACATCGGGATCCTTCGCGCCCTGCAGGATGCGGACGGGACAGCCGAGATCGATGGCGCTGCCGAGCACGAGGTGCTTGCGTCCCTCCTCGATCAGGTTCCGCGTGATCGGATAGGGCGAGCCGTCGCCATACTCCGACGGGCGCAGCCAGAAGCCCTTGGTCTCGATCTCCTTCTTCACCGCGGGCGAGAAATTCTTCCACATCAGCTCTTCGGTGAAATCGGGCGCCGGCGCGATCAGCACGAGCCCTGCGAGCGAGGATTTGCCGGCACGCTTCTTGATCTCGCGCGCGAGCAGCAGCGCCATCCAGCCGCCCATGGAGGAGCCGATCAGGATTTGCGGGCCGTCGCAGAAGCGTTCGAACACCGCAACACTGTCCTCGAGCCAGCTGCCGATGGTCCCATTGGCGAAATCGCCGCTGGATTCGCCGTGGCCGGAATAGTCGAACCGGACGATTGCGCGGCCGCGCTCGTTGGCCCAGGCATCCAGCGCCACGGCCTTGCCGCCCTGCATGTCCGACTTGAATCCGCCCAGCCAGACCAGGCCGGGGCCTTGTCCGGGACGGCGGCGCACCGCGATCCTGCGTGCGGACGGCCCCTCACCAACATCGATGAACTCAAGCGCGGCATCGGGAATTGCGTCGGTCATGGAACGTTTACTCTGGCTGTGCGGTTGGAGCTGTTCGGACCTGTTCCGAAAGCACGACCGGCATCGCTATTGGTCCTTTGGGACGCTTGCGGAACAGAGGCAAGGTGTCTATGTCGGTCAGCGTGCCGAGGGCCGTGACCAAAATGCCTCGCATTTGAGGGTTTTTCGCGCCTCGCACCAGCGACTTGCTTGCCGGCAAACGCATCTTCCTTCAAAATAGCCGCTTCTTTCACAACTTTGGAGAACCACCCATTCGCCGTCCTAATAAAGCTCCGCCCGCTGCCAGCAAAGACGGGCCGCGCATCAATGATGATATCCGCAATGCGCAGATCCAGCTGATCGACCAGACCGGTGAGAACAAAGGTACGGTCGAGACCGTCGTCGCCATCCGCATGGCGCAGGAAGTCGGGATGGATCTGGTCGAGATTTCGCCGAATACCAGCCCTCCCGTCTGCAAGATCATGGACTACGGGAAGTACAAGTATTCCGCTCAGAAGAAAGCCGCGGAAGCCCGCAAGCGGCAGAAGACCGTCGAGATCAAGGAGATCAAGCTCCGTCCGATGATCGACGACCACGATTACGACGTGAAGATGCGCGCGATGCAGCGCTTCTTCGAAGAGGGCGACAAGGTCAAGATCACGCTGCGCTATCGCGGCCGCGAAATGGCGCACCAGGAGATCGGCACCAAGCTGCTCGACAAGATCAAGACCGACGTCGCCGAGCTCGCCAAGGTCGAGCAGGACGCGCGGTTCGAAGGTCGCCAGGTGGTGATGGTGCTCGCGCCGCGCTGACGCGCAACGCTTTGGGACCCCGAGAATTCAACGGCCCGTCCGGATCCCCGGCGGGCCGTTTTGTTGTTCACCTCGCTTGCGGGAGAGGTCGCGCCGAAGGCGCGGGTGAGGGCTCTTACCTCTCGGGGGTTCTCGCTTGCGGAGACAGCCCTCTCCCCGACCCTCTCCCGCAAGCGGGAGAGGGGGCGCACCGTTGTCTTGGCGATCCGCGTCGATCTCAAGTCCTCGTCGCCTGCCAGGTGCCGCTGCACCGGTCGCCGGAAATGAGGCCCTTCCACGTCCCGGCGCCGTTCACGCCGGCGAGCCGGCCGCCGCCACTGGCGTGAGAGGCGCCGACCGAGACGTGGACGGCGACAGCGCCGGAGCGCTTGACCCGGCCCGAGACCCGGCCGCCGCCGGCGGAGGAGACGCGGGTGCCCGTCACCGTGAAGGGGACGCTGTAGCCCGAGCTGCAATTGCCGCGGGTCGTGGCGAAGGTGACGTTCCAGACGCCGTCATAGCCGCTGGCGCGGGCGTCGGCCGCCTGTGGCAGCCCAGCCGCGGCGAGCACGGCGAACAGCGCCAGACGGCGCAGACGGGCGAAATCGGCCAGCGAAGTCAGAAATTGCGGGAAATGGGCCATTTTTGAACCTGCTTCAGGCGAGAAGGGCTTGGACATGGGATGGCAGCCTCCAATGGTCGGCGGTCAGGTTGCGGTGGTTCATCGTTGCCAATTGGCCTGTCCTCTGTCATAAGCCCAGCCTTCACCGCCCGGCTGATTTACGGGCTGCCGTGGCGGTGTCTCGTGCGGGTTTCGCGCTTGTTCGCAAAACTTGAGCACAATCAACGCTCTAACGAGCATTTTGACGGCCCAGCCGCCTTCGCGGGCGGATTTCTGTGGCCATTAGGAGAGCCAAATGCCCAAGCTGAAGACCAAATCGGGCGCTAAAAAGCGCTTCAAGGTGACTGCCACCGGCAAAGTGATGCACGCCCAGCGCGGCAAGCGTCACGGCATGATCAAGCGGACGAAGAAGCAGATCCGTCAGCTCCGCGGCACCCGCGTGCTGTTCAAGACCGACGGCGACAACGTCAAGAAGTACTTCTTGCCGAACGCCTGATCGCGTCCACGATCATTGCCATCCGTGCCGCGCATCCCGCGGCGATCCGATAACCAAAGTCATCTCTGAAGGATTTCGTCATGTCTCGCGTCAAACGCGGTGTGACCGCCCACGCCAAGCACAAGAAAGTCTACAAGGCCGCCAAGGGTTTCTACGGCCGCCGCAAGAACACCATCCGTGCCGCCAAGCCGGCCGTGGAGAAGGCCCAGCAATACGCCTTCCGCGACCGCAAGCGTCGCAAGCGCACTTTCCGCGCGCTCTGGATCCAGCGCCTCAACGCCGCCGTCCGTCCGTTCGGCCTGACCTACAGCCGATTTATCGACGGCCTTGCCAAGTCGGGCATCACTGTGGACCGCAAGGTGCTGTCGGATCTCGCGATCCGCGAGCCCGCCGCGTTCCAGGCGATCGCCGAGAAGGCCAAGGCCGCACTGGCGGCGTAATGCGGCGAAGGCCGCACTGGCGGCGTAAGCTGCTCCACTGCGCGACTTGCGCAGCATTAAGCTTGTGATGGCCCGGGCAGAGGCGCGTCTCGCGCTTTACCGCCCCGGCCGTCATCTCTCGCGCAAGCACACTTCTCCGACGTGGATGCCCGGCGAATCTAACGCGAAGACGCGCTTCGCGCTTTTGGGCCGGGCGTGACGGGCCAGGATCATCGGCTCAGCATCCTGGCCAAAAGGGATTGCCATGACCGATCTTGCCCAGCTCCAAACCCAGATCATTGCCGACATCGCCGCGGCTGCCGACGAGGCTGCGCTCGAAGCCGTGCGTGTTGCAGCCCTCGGCAAGAAGGGCTCGATCTCGGCGCTGCTCGCCACGCTCGGCAAGATGTCGCCGGACGAGCGCAAGACGCAAGGCGCGGCGATCAACCAGGCCAAGGACGAAGTCAGCCGGGCGCTTGCGGCGCGGCGCGACGTGCTGAAGTCGGCGGCGCTCGATGCGCGGCTGGCATCCGAGACCGTCGACGTCACCCTGCCGCTGCGTGATGCGCCGGCTGATGCCGGCCGCATCCATCCGCTGAGCCAGGTCTGGGACGAGCTCACCACCATCTTCGCCGACATGGGATTCTCGGTGGCCGAAGGCCCTGACATCGAGACCGACGATTACAACTTCACCAAGCTGAATTTTCCGGAAGGCCATCCGGCGCGCGAGATGCACGACACGTTCTTCTTCCATCCGAAGCAGGACAGCTCGCGCATGCTGCTGCGAACCCACACCTCGCCGGTGCAGGTGCGCACCATGCTGAGTCAGAAGCCGCCGATCCGCGTGATCTGCCCGGGCCGCACCTACCGCATCGATTCGGACGCGACCCACACGCCGCAATTCCACCAGGTCGAGGGCCTCGTCATCGACAAGAGCTCGCATCTCGGCCACCTCAAATGGATCCTGCACGAGTTCTGCAAGGCGTTCTTCGAGGTCGACCACATCAACATGCGCTTCCGGCCCTCGTTCTTTCCGTTCACCGAGCCGTCGCTCGAAGTCGACATCCAGTGCCGCCGCGACAAGGGCGAGATCCGTTTCGGCGAGGGCGAGGATTGGCTCGAGATCCTCGGCTGCGGCATGGTGCATCCCAACGTGCTGCGCGCCTGCGGCATCGATCCCGACGAGTACCAGGGCTTTGCCTGGGGCATGGGCATCGACCGCATCGCCATGCTGAAATACGGCATCGCCGATTTGCGCCAGCTGTTCGACAGCGACGTTCGCTGGCTGTCTCACTACGGCTTCAAGCCGATGGAGGTGCCGACGCTGGCGGGGGGATTGAGCACGTGAGGGTGGCACTCGAAATTGAGTCTGCGAAGATTCTCTTCGTTCCCTCCGTGGAGACAACCCTCTCCCTGACCCTCCCCCGCAAGCGGGGGAGGGAACGGATGGACTTGATGCGTGGCACTCGTCGATTGGGTGCGTATTCTCTGTCCGCCCGACAGGTCGGACTCCCTCCCCCGCTTGCGGGGGAGGGGTGGGGAGAGGGTTTCTCCGCGATGGGGCTGCCAATGGTCGATCCCCAGCATCCGGACTGGAAAATATCCGACAAGCTGCGCGCCAATGCACGCGCGCTCAGGCGCAACTCGACCGATGCGGAGCGAATCCTCTGGTCGGAGCTGCGCGCTGGGCGGTTGAACGGCGTGAATTTTCGCCGCCAAGTGCCCATCGAGAACTACATCGCCGATTTCATCTGCCACGCGGCCAAGCTCGTCATCGAGCTCGATGGCGGCCAACACTTCTCGGACGAAGGCGAGCGCGCCGACGCGCGCCGCTCAGCCGCGATCGAAGCGAAGGGCTTCAAGGTGCTCCGCTTCAGCAATCTCGATGTCCTGACAAACCGTTCCGGTGTTCTTGAAACAATCGTCACTGCCATTGCGGAGAGAGCCCTCTCCCCAACCCTCCCCCGCAAGCGGGGGAGGGAGCAGACCGTCGCCTTGGAGAAAAAGCAGCCATGAAATTCACCCTGTCCTGGCTGAAAGATCATCTCGAGACTGACGAGCCGCTCGAAAAACTCGCCGACAAGCTCACCATGATCGGGCTCGAGGTCGAGAACATCGAGGACAAGGCGAAGGCGCTCAAGCCCTTCACCATCGCGAAGGTGATCTCGGCCGAGCAGCATCCGAATGCAGACCGTCTGCGCGTCTGTATGGTCGACACCGGCGACGGTGGTGCGCCGGTGCAGGTGGTGTGCGGCGCGCCGAATGCCCGCGCCGGACTCGTCAGCGTGTTCTCACCGCCCGGAACCTACATTCCCGGCAAGGACATCACGCTCGGCGTTGGCACCATTCGCGGCGTCGAGAGCCGCGGCATGCTGTGCTCGGCGGCCGAGCTGCAGATCTCCAACGACCATGACGGCATCATGGAATTGCCGGCGGACGCGCCCATTGGCGCGGCTTACGCCGAATGGGCCGGCCTCGGCGATCCCGTGGTCGAGATCAATTTGACGCCGAACCGGCAGGACTGCACCGGCGTGCACGGCATCGCGCGCGATCTCGCCGCCGCCGACATGGGCAAGTTCAAGGACCCCACGATCAAGCCGATCAAGGGCGAATTCCCCTGCCCCGTGAAGGTCACGGTCGAGGATGCCACGCTGTGTCCGGGCTTTGCGCTCCGCCTCGTGCGCGGCGTCAAGAATGGGCCATCGCCGGAATGGCTGCAGAAGCGGCTGACCGCGATCGGCCTGCGTCCGATCAACGCGCTGGTCGACATCACCAACTTCATGACCTACGACCGCGCGCGCCCGCTGCACGTGTTCGACGCCAAGAAGGTGAAGGGCAATCTCGTCGTGCGCCGCGCTCGCGAGGGCGAGAGCCTGCTGGCGCTCGACGGCCGCACCTACAATCTCGATCCCGCCATTTGCGTGATCGCGGACGAGCACGGCGTCGAATCACTCGCCGGCATCATGGGCGGCGAGGCCTCGGGCTGCGACGAGAACACGACTGACGTGCTGATCGAATCGGCGCTGTGGAACGAGATCAACATCGCCCAGACCGGCCGCAAGCTCGGCATCAATTCGGACGCGCGCTACCGCTTCGAGCGCGGCGTCGATCCGGCCTTCATGGTGCCCGGAATCGAGCTCGCGACCAAACTGGTGATGGAGCTGTGCGGCGGCACACCGTCCGAAACCGTCGTGGTCGGCAAGGCTTTTGGCGACGATCGCCTGATCGAATTCCCGATCACCGAGGTCAAGCGCCTGTCGGGCATCGAGGTGCCGCAGGTCGAGATGAAGCGCATCCTGACCCATCTCGGCTTCATGATGGCGGGTCCCGGCCCGGTGGTGAAGGTCGCGGTGCCGTCGTGGCGCTCCGACGTGCACGGCAAGGCCGACATCGTCGAGGAGATCGTCCGCATCTTCGGCGTCGATAAGGTGCCGATGACGCCGTTCGAGCGCGGCGACGAGCCGCGCAAGCCGGTGCTGACGCCGCTGCAGCTGCGCACCCGCCGCGCGCGGCGCGCGCTCGCAAGCCGCGGCATGGTCGAGGCGGTGACGTGGTCGTTCATCGCCAAACCTGCGGCCGAATTGTTCGGTGGCGGACAGCGCGAGTTAGAGGTGGCCAACCCGATCGCCTCGGATCTCTCCGACATGCGCCCGACCCTCCTCGCCGGCCTGATCGCGGCGGCGCAAACCAATGCCGATCGCGGCTTCGGCGATGTCGCGCTGTTCGAGGTCGGCCAGGTGTTCAAAGGCGATCGCCCGCAGGACCAGTTCATGGCGGCGAGCGGCGTGCGCCGCGGCCTTGCCTCGTCCGGAGGTCTCGGACGGCACTGGACCGGCTCGGCGCAGGCTGACGTATTCGACGCCAAGGCCGATGCGCTGGCCGTGCTGGCGGCCGCCGGCGCGCCGATGCAGGCGCTGCAGATCGTGGCGGGTGGTCCCAGCTGGCTGCATCCGGGTCGTTCCGGCACGATCCAGATCGGGCCGCAGAACGTGCTCGGATATTTCGGCGAAGTGCACCCCAGAGCGCTCGAGGCGCTCGGCGCCGACGGGCCGCTTGTCGTGTTCGAGGTGATCCTCGACCGCATTCCCGAGGCGAAGAAGAAGCCGACGCGCGCCAAGCCTTTGATCGAGCTCTCGGCCTTCCAGCCGGTGTCGCGTGACTTCGCTTTCATTGTCGACCGCGCCGTCAAGGCCGGCGATATCGTGCGCGTCGCGCAAGGCGTCGACAAGAAGCTGATCACCGGCGTCAATGTCTTCGACGTCTACGAAGGCAAGGGCATTGATGACGGCAAGAAGTCGATCGCGATCGCGGTCACGCTGCAGCCGCGCGAGAAGACCTTGACCGATCAGGAGATCGAGGCCGTCGCCACGAAGATCGTGGCCGAGGTCACGAAGAAGACCGGCGGCGTCTTGCGCGGATGAGTCCTGCGGACTTCCTTCCGAAGGACGTCAGCCTCACGATTGCGGCGGCGCTCTGCGCCGTCGCTTTCGTTTCAGGCACCGCGCGCGGCTTCTCCGGCTTTGGCTCGGCGCTGATCTTCATGCCGCTGGCGAGCAGCATCGCGGCGCCGCGGCTCGTTGCCGCCCTGCTTCTCGTCATCGACTTCGTTGCGGCCGCGCCGCTGCTGCCGGATGCGTGGCGAAAGGCCGATCGCAAGGCCACCGCGGTGATCGTGCTGGGCGCGCTGATCGGCGTCCCCGCCGGCACCTATTTCCTCAGCGTGCTCGAACCCGTCACCACGCGCTGGATCATCTCCTGCTTCGTTGCGGCGCTGCTCCTTCTGCTGCTGTCGGGCTGGCGCTATCGCGGCAAGGACCACGCCTGGCTGTCGGTCGGCATCGGCGGCCTCTCCGGCTTCTGCAGCGGGCTCGCGCAGACCGGCGGGCCACCGATCGTCGGCTATTGGCTCGGCCGCCCGATCGCGCCGATCGTCGCGCGCGCCAATATCGTGCTGTTCTTCGGTGCCTCGGATTTCTTCTCGATGGTCAGCTACGCGACGACCGGCCTGATCAGCCGCGAATCGCTGCTGCTGTCCCTGATCGTCGGCCCAGCCTATGCGGCTGGCGTTGCGTTCGGCAGCTCATTGTTCGGCCGCGCGAGCGAGAAAGTGTTTCGCGGCATCTGCTATGCGCTGATTGCGATGGCGGTGATCTTTGGATTGCCGGCGTTGGACGGGGTGCTGCGATAACTCTCTCCGCTGTCGTCCCGGGGCGCGCATAGCGCGAGCCCGGGACCCATAATCCCAGGGAGAAGTTGTTGGGCAAGCCGGTCACCACGAGTCGTCGCCAAACCACTCCCTGGGTTATGGGTCCCGGATCGGCGCGCGCCTTGGGGCGCGCTTGTCCGGGACGACAGTGGGGTTTGTCGCGGCCTAGTTGTACTTACTGCCGTGGCACCCGCCGCTTCTTCGTCGACTGCGTCGGCACGTCGGCCGGTTCGTCCTTCAGCGCGCCGATCTTGCGCAGGGCGGCGTCCGCGGCGCGTTCGCCGCTCTCCCAGGCGCCGTCGACGGTGCCCCAGAGCGTCTCGTGGGTGGCTTCGCCGGCGAGGAACACATTGCCGCCGATCGGCTCGGCCAGGGTCCTTCGCGAGAGCTGACCGCCGGGTGAGGCCGCCGACATTGCGCCCATCACGAAGGGCGAGGCGTTCCAACGCGTGGCGCTGGTCTTTTGCACCGCGGCAGCGGCCTCGCTGCCGAACAGCTTTGTGATCCATTCCTTGGCGAAAGCCACCATGGCCTTCTCGCCCTGCTCAGAGAGATCGCGGCCGAACGAGCCGCCGACATCGATCGAGCACAGCGAGGAACCGCCGATATTGGCGAACATCAGCGCCGTGCGGGTCGAATTGCTCTGCTCGATGAGGATATCGTCGCGGGACAGGCCGAGCGGATTGCCCGGCAGCTGCAGCACGATGCGATCGTAGCTGCCGAGGCTGAGCTTCGACGCCGCATCCAGCGTCCGCTTGGGAATGTCGGGCGCGAACTTGATCGCGCCCGATGTCAGCACGTTGGTCGAGACCGTGACGATGGCGGCGCGCGCCGCGATCTTGCCGGACTGCGTCTCGACGCTGACGTCGCGGCTGCTCCAGGCGATGCGGCTCGCCGGCGTCGACAGCGCCACCGGCGCCTGCTCGGCGAGCTTGGCGATCAGCGTGCCCAGGCCCTGGCGGCAGGCGATCGCCGCGTTGCGGTCCTGCGCGCGGCCCTTGTCGATCGCGGACAGCTCCTTGAGGTCCTTGCCGGCAAAGCTCGCGCCCAGCATGAACTCGGCCGCGCCGGCCCAGTCGCCGAGATCCTTCGGCAGCACCGATGCGCAGGAGGTGTCGAGCTTGCCCCGCGCGGCCTCGTCGATCGCACGATTGGCGCGCACCAGGGCGGCCAGGAACTGCTCGGTCTCGCCTGCGCGCGCGTTGCGGCGGCCGATGCGCATCTTCTGGCCCGAAGGCGCCGGCAGCACGTCCAGCCCGGCGCTGCGCGCCAGCCGGATCATCGGGTTGGTGTCGGGATTGTGCATCCAGCGCGCGCCGCGGTCGAACGGCGTCTCGAAGGTCGTGCTGTCGGTGATGCAGCGGCCGCCGACCTGCGCGGCCGCTTCCACCACGATGACCTTGCGGCCCGTTGCCATGATGCGCCGCGCTGCGGCAATTCCCGCTGCCCCCGCACCGATTACGACGATGTCGGCCTCGCGCGGCAGGGGCGCGGCGGATGCGCGCAGCATCGGCATCGCCGCAAGGGCCGCCGACGCCGAAAGAAAGCCGCGGCGCGTGATTGTCATGTCATGGTTTCCGGGGACTTGCGGCGAACGTGAACAGTCCGCGAACCTTGCCGCATCCGATGTTGCACAGCAACCATGATGGTGAATCAACCATGCTTGATCTCACAGGCCGATGAACCGAATTGCAACACGTTTCGACCATGATAGAGAAGGGAAAAAGACGGCCGGAAAAGGCCGTGGGGGGAGTTCGACATGGGGACGGTCCTCGATTCTGTCGGCAAGCTGATTGCCGCGTACCTCTCGAAGGAGGTGCCGGGCTATGAGCCGTTCACGCCGAGCGACCCCGAACATCTGCGCGGCGTCATCGAGCCCGGCGACGTGCTGCTGGTCGAGGGCAACAACCACATCTCCGGCATCATCAAATACCTGACGCAGTCGACCTGGTCGCATGCCGCGCTCTATGTCGGCCCCATAGACGGGGCGGCGGAGGAGAACGGCGAACCGCATGTGCTGATCGAGGCCAATATCGGCGAAGGCGTCAGCTCGGCGCCGCTGTCGAAATATTTCCCCTATCACACCCGGGTTTGCCGCCCGGTCGGGCTGTCCTACGAGGACCGCAATACGGTCTGCCGCTATGCGATCAACCGCATCGGCTTCGGCTACGACACCAAGAACATCGTCGACCTCATGCGCTACCTGTTCCCGCTGCCGGTGCCGCAGCGCTGGCGGCGGCGCATGATCGCGTTCGGCTCGGGCGACCCGACCAAGATCATCTGTTCGGCCCTGATCGCGCAGGCCTTCGACGCCGTGCGCTACCCGATCCTGCCGAAGATCACCAAGGCCGGCAGCCGCGCCGCGCGGCGCGAGATCCTGCACATCCGCGATTCCTCGCTCTACATGCCCCGCGACTTCGACATCTCGCCCTATTTCGAAGTCGTCAAACCCACCATCGTGCACGGGTTCGACTACACCGCCCTGCACTGGGCCGACAAGCAGAAGCCGCTCGAGGAGGTGGCGGGCACATTCAGTGTGTTTCCAGAAACGCTCGTGGCGCCGCCGCTCGTTCCTGAAGCGGCTGACGAAGAGGCGCAGGTTCAAATTCCGGCTGAAGAAGTGAGCGCGCAGGCCGCGGGGATGAGCGCGGCGTTCTCCGAGCATTTCGTGCAGCTGAGCGAGCTCGCGATGTATCGCGCGCGGGCGCGGGCGATGGCGGCTTAGGTCCGCCGTCGTTCCGGCGACGAGACTTCTCCACCGTCATTGCGAGCGCAGCGAAGCAATCCAGACTGTTGCCGCCGTGGCAGTCTGGATTGCTTCGTCGCAAGAGCTCCTCGCAATGATGGCGGAGAGAAACGGCGTTACCGCTCCGCCCGTCCGATCACCGCCATCAGCTCTGCGATCTTGGCGCGCTGGTCGGCCTTGTCGCCGCTCGCGATGGCGTGCTCGACGCAATGGGCGACGTGATCCTTCAGGACCTCTTCCTCGACCCGGCGCAGCGCGGCGCGCACCGCCGCGATCTGTGTCACGATGTCGATGCAGTAGCGGTCTTCCTCTACCATTTTGGAGAGGCCACGAACCTGGCCCTCGATCCGGCCGAGACGTTTTCCGATGGATGCCTTGATGTCCTTGCGCATGGGGTCTATATACCCTTACCGGGTATAGGTTTCAAGAGCAGGCGCAAAGGCCGGAACATGGCAATGAACAACAACGAGCACGAGCATCGTCACGACGCGGCAACGCATTCCGGATGCGGCTGTTCCACGAAAGCTGCAGCGCCGGCGGCCAAGCCCGAGGCTTCCTCGTGCTGCGGCGGTCATGCCGGCCACGGTCATCATCACGGCCATGATCATGGCGACGCCGCAACCAAGGTCAAAGATCCTGTCTGCGGCATGAGCGTCGACCCCGCGACCTCGAAGCATCGCTTCGAACATCGCGGCGAGACCTTCCATTTCTGCTCGGCCGGCTGCCGCACCAAATTCGCTGCCGATCCCGCCAAGTATCTTGCCAAGGACAAGGCACCCGAACCGGAGATGCCCGCGGGCACGATCTACACCTGTCCGATGCACCCGCAGATCCGCCAGGTCGGTCCGGGCACGTGCCCGATCTGCGGCATGGCGCTGGAGCCTGAGGTCGCGAGCCTGGAGACCGGTCCCAATCCCGAGCTCGCCGACATGACGCGGCGGTTCTGGATCGGCGCCGTGCTGTCGCTGCCGCCGATCGCGCTGGAGATGGGCGGCCATCTCGCAGGCCCCCACAGCTGGATCGATCCGACCCTGTCGAACTGGATCCAGCTCGTCTTCGCAACGCCCGTGGTGCTGTGGGCCGGGTGGCCGTTCTTCGTTCGCGGCTGGCAATCGCTGCTGACGCGCAATCTCAACATGTTCACGCTGATCGCGATGGGCACCGGGGTTGCCTATGTCTACAGCGTGCTCGGCACGGTCACGCCGCAGATCTTCCCAGCCACGTTCCGCGGCCATGAGGGCGCAGTCGCGGTCTATTTCGAGGCGGCCGCCGTCATCACCGTGCTGGTGCTGCTCGGCCAGGTGCTGGAGCTGCGCGCCCGCGATGCGACCTCGGGCGCGATCAAGGCGCTGCTGCAGCTCGCGCCGAAGACCGCGCGCCGCGTCGATGCCGATGGCAGCGAGCACGAAGTCGAGATCGACACGCTCCATGCCGGCGATCGCCTACGCGTCCGTCCCGGCGAGAAGGTGCCGGTCGACGGCATCATCCTCGAAGGCCGCTCGTCGCTCGATGAATCGCTGGTGACGGGTGAGTCCATGCCGGTGACCAAGGAGACAGACGCAAAGGTCATCGCCGGCACGCTGAACCAATCGGGCAGCTTCATCATGCGTGCCGACAAGGTCGGGCGCGAGACGATGTTGTCGCAGATCGTGCAGATGGTCGCGGATGCGCAGCGTTCGCGCGCGCCGATCCAGCGCCTGGCCGACCAGGTCGCCGGCTGGTTCGTGCCCGCCGTGATCGTCGTCGCCGTCGCGGCCTTCGCCGCCTGGGCCTGGTTCGGACCGGAGCCGCGACTCGCCTTCGGCCTCGTCGCCGCGGTCAGCGTGCTGATCATCGCCTGCCCCTGTGCGCTGGGCCTGGCGACCCCGATGTCGATCATGGTCGGCGTCGGCCGCGGCGCGCAGGGCGGTGTCCTGATCAAGAACGCCGAGGCCCTGGAGCGGATGGAGAAGATCGACACGCTGGTGGTCGACAAGACCGGCACGCTGACCGAGGGCAAGCCCAAGGTGGTGTCGATCGCGCCGGCGTCCGGCTTTGCCGAAGACGATATCCTCCGGCTGGCGGCCACCATCGAGCGCGCCAGCGAGCATCCGCTGGCCGACGCCATCGTGCGCGCGGCCAAGGAGAAGCAGCTCACCCTCGGCCAGGTCGAGCAGTTCGATTCGCCGACGGGCAAGGGCGCGACCGGCAAGGTCGACGGCAAGACCATCGTGCTCGGCAATGCCAGATATTTGTCGTCGATCGGCATCGACACCCAATCGCTCGATGCCGAGGCCGAACGGCTGCGCGGCGACGGCGCGACCGTGATCAACATGGCCGTCGACGGCCGGCTCGCCGGCCTGTTCGCGATCGCCGATCCGGTCAAGGCCTCGACGCCGGAGGCGCTGAAGGCGCTCGCGGCGGAGGGCATCAAGGTGATCATGCTGACCGGCGACAATCGCACCACAGCGGAAGCCGTGGCGCGCCGGCTCGGCATCGCCGAGGTCGAGGCCGAAGTGCTGCCGGACCAGAAGAGCGCGGTGGTCACCAAGCTGCAGAAGGCCGGCCGCAGCGTCGCCATGGCCGGCGACGGCGTCAACGACGCGCCGGCGCTGGCGGCGGCCGAGGTCGGCATCGCCATGGGCACCGGCACCGACGTTGCGATGGAGAGCGCCGGCGTGACGCTGCTCAAGGGCGACCTCGTCGGCATCGTCCGCGCCCGAAAACTGTCGCAGGCGACGATGAGCAACATCCGGCAGAACCTGTTCTTCGCCTTCATCTACAACGCCGCTGGGATTCCGATCGCCGCCGGAATCCTCTATCCGGCGTTCGGTCTGTTGCTCTCCCCGATCATCGCCGCGGCGGCGATGGCGCTGTCCTCGGTCAGCGTCGTCGGTAACGCGCTGCGGCTGCGCGCGACGCGACTGTGAGCGTCGCAAAATCCATGTAAAACAGCTCCGTTCGGCGACATGCGCGGAGAGGACCTGATGCAGCGGATTACCATCACAATCGAGGACGATCTCCTGGCGGAGATCGACGCGGCGGCCGAAGCGCGCGGCTACCAGAACCGCTCCGAGATCATCCGCGACCTCGCGCGCGCCGGCCTGCAGCAGAGTGCCGAGGACACCGCGCAGACCGGCCAATGCGTCGCCGGCCTCGTCTACGTCTATGACCACGCGGCGCGCGATCTGTCGAAACGGCTGGTGCAGGAATTCCACGGCCACCACGATCTCGCGCTGGCGACGCTGCATGTCCATCTCGACGACAACAATTGCATGGAGATGACGGCGCTGCGCGGCGCAGCCTCCGAGGTCAGGCATTTCGCCGACCACATCATCGCCGAACGCGGCGTGCGCTACGGCCGCGTGGTGATGATCCCGACGGGGAATGGCAAGCCGGCGAAGGCGCGCAAGCACGGGCACCGACACGACTAGGCTACTCCAGGAGAGAGTAGCGCTCTTACCCTCCCCTGGAGGGTAGGGGAATCGCATATGGCGTTGGTAGTGTATTGCAAAGCGATTTGAACTGGATTCTTTGGGTTTCTCTCGATTGTCGAGGGAGACCCAAATGCGCAAACTCAGGCGCCTGCTCCGACCTCTCAAGGATCCACGCGCCGATAACTCGCGGCACGCGCTGGCTGATATCGTCATCATCGCTTTGGCGGCAACGCTGGCTGGCGCCAAGAGCTGTACCGAGTTCGAATTCTTCGGGAGGGGCCGAGAGGAACTGTTGCGGGAGTTTCTGGAGCTCAAACACGGCAT
>NZ_JACCHQ010000041.1 GCF_016031655.1 Bradyrhizobium glycinis | reverse complement strand
GGGCTGCAGCGTCATAGCCGCTCACCGTCAAGCTCTTATGCCCCAACACCGTCAGGTGTCGTGTGAACTCCGTCACCAGCGGGGCGAGATCGCCTGCGTCCATGCAGCGCAGCCCGTGGCAGTGATCCTCACTCGACTTGGCCATTCCTTGTCTCCCTTCCGTTGCCATCAAGACAGGAAGGGAGGCTCAGATTATGCGGAGTGAGAAAGAGGGCAGCAGGAACTAAACTGTTGATAACGAAGTGGCTCTCGGATTGAACGGCCGCACACTCCGCATAATCGTGGGCTCCGCATAATTGCGGAAGTCTACCGGTTTGGTCGCCACCATCACCCGGACCGCGCCTGACGGACCGATCACCGGCTCGCCTTCAGCGCCTGGACGATCGACGCAATCATCGCCGTGTCCGCCCCACGACCGGCTCGGATCGTAATGCCATCGACTTCAATCTCGATGATCCCGCTATCTGGCTTGCGTACCGCTTTGCGCTCCCGGTGAGCAGTCGGCGCCGGCACCACGGCGTCCACGACCGCGGGCACAAACTGTACTTCGTCCGCTTCGGAATGACCGCCTGCGGCTTCTCGCAACTGACGCCGCCACCCAAACAGCTGCTGCGGCGACAATCCATGCCGTCGAGCCACGGAACATACCGAGTCGCCACTCGCCAGGATCTCCGCGACGATCCGCGCCTTGTCCTCGTCGCTCCACTTCCGCCGACGACCGACACCGGTGAAAACCTCAAGCCGCCGCACCGGCTCCGTGATAGCAGTATGCACTGTGTCCATTCTAAGCCTAACGGTCGAAACCGGACCGCAGACTCGCAGATCGCCCCGTCATCCGGTAGGTGGCCACTGAACAGCGCTTACGGTTCAATCGAGAAGCAATTCGCAGATAAAGTCTGATGTTGAAGCCAATGATGACATCTCAGCAAACCCTTCGAGGGGTGCCGAACCGGTTACGTGGGTGCATTGCGGCCCGCGGATTCGCTAATCTCGACTTGGAGCGCAGCGAATGGGCCCATTTGTAAACCGCAGGCGGCTCATGCGGGCTTCGCCCTGGCAGCGGGTGCACTGAATTCCAGCTATGGTCGCGCTTTGCGCGACGCACCGACGAACGCGGGTGGGCGCGGGTGAGGGAGTATCTCTGCTGTCAAATAGCGTGAGCGAGGGTCTGTGCTGCAACACGTTTCACCTCGCGCCAGGTTTCGGCGAGCTTTGCCCACAGTGCACAGTTGTCAAGCATGGAAGCAATCTCCCCCTCGACCTTGCGGGATTGGCGCTTCAGCAGGGCGATCACCTCGTCGATGCTCTTGCGAATTTCCGTGTTATTGAACCGGCTTGCGGGACGCTGCTTCTGCACGGTAAGATCGTCTGGCGGAGTCTTGCCATAATGGCTTTCAGGCGGTGCTGAGTCCCGCTCGGCAGTGGGGTCCGAGCCGGGTTCTTGGCCTCGGCGAGCAGGCGATGACGGAGGAATAGATCCGGTCAGATTTCTCCAGAATGGCCTCGGTGTAGCGGCGAACGCTGCGAGTATTGGTCAGCGCGCAGTTAATTCCTCTCTCCCAGAAGTCGACCGATGGCTTTGGCTCGTGCCCGACCACAGCGTGTTTCACGGCAGGAAGGCAGCCAACTTCGCAATGCCTGCCAGTCGTTATCAAAGCTCGCGAACCGATGCCCGGGTTCGATACAAGGTAAACGTAGCGCGGACGCCATTTAGATTTTTTGTGTGTAGTCGTTGGAGCGCCGCTAAAGCGGGATGGGGTTAGGTTGAATCGATTTGGGATTCCCAAATCAGTCCGTTTCTGATGCACCATGCTGGCTGGGCGGGAGCCCAGCATGGATGGGCAAGCCGTACTCTCTGGATCTTCGCAAGCGGGTCGTGGCGGCAATTGAGAGCGGGATGTCCCGCAATCAGGCCGCCAAGCAGTTTGGGGTGGCGATCAGCACGGCCATCGGCTGGATAAAGCGAGTCGATGAGACCGGCAGTGTCGAGCCTAGCCAGATCGGCGGCTACAAGCCGAAGGCAATTCGGGCGCGCACGCGGTCTGGCTATCGCAGCGGATCAAGGACGGCGATTTCACCATACGCGGTCTCGTTGCCGAGCTCGCCGGGCGCGGTCTGAAGGTCGACTACCACTCGGTGTGGGACTTTGTGCATGCCGAGAAGCTCAGCTTCAAAAAAGGCGTGGCGGCTGGCGAACGCGATCGTCCCGAGGTCGCGCGGCGGCGGGCGCAGTGGACAAAGTACCAAGGTCGCCTCGAAGCTGAGCGGCTGGTCTTCATCGACGAGACCTGGACCAGGACCGACATGGCGCCCTTGCGGGGATGGGCGCCGCGCGGGCACAGACTTCACGCCAAGGTTCCCCACGGCCGCTGGAAGACCATGACCTTCCTGGCGGCCCTGCGCCATGATCGGATCGACGCGCCGTGGTTCATCGAGGGGTCGATCGACGGCGTGAGCTTTCGCACCTATGTCGAGAAAGCTCTTCTGCCCGTTCTTCGGCCCGGCGACATCGTCGTCATGGACAACCTCGGCAGCCACAGGAGCAAAGCAGTTCGTCAGCTCATCCGTTCGGTCGGCGCTAAGCTCTTCTTCCTGCCAAAATACTCGCCCGACCTGAACCCGATCGAACAGGTCTTTGCCAAGCTCAAGCACCTGCTGCGCAAAGCTGCCGCGCGAACCGTCGACGCGGTCTGCGCTGCAATCGGCCGCGCACTCGATGCCTTCACCCCCGACGAATGCGCCAACTACCTCAAAAATTCAGGCTACCGAACCTAATGTTATCACGCTTTAGAAGAGTCATCTTCGGAAGGGTGCTCACAATGGACGACATTCGGACGAAATAACACAAAGCGATGGAGCGCACAGCCATCTTGACCTCGCTCCCGAGATCCGCGGCAAGCTGCTTTCGATGAGCGCGGCGACGATCGATCGGGCGTTGGGCCGGATTCGGGACGGGCTCGGTCGCCAGCGCCGGCGACCGGGCGCACATGTCCTGCGACGCAGTATTCCGGTACGGACTTCGGCGGATTGGAATGATCCCGCGCCGGGGTTCGTGGAGGCGGACCTTGTCACCCACAGCGGTCCATCGGCGCGCGCCAGTTTCGTACAGACCCTGGTCCTCACTGACGTCGCGACCGGCTGGACGGAATGTGCGCCGCTGATGGTGCGCGAGCAGACGCTACTGAGCACCGCGCTGGTGCAATTGCATAAGCAATGGCGCTTCTTGGCTTGGACACGGACAATGACACTGTTTTCATGAACGAGACGCTCAAGACGTATTGCGACAGGGCCAATCCTATTTTCACGCGCTGCCGGCCGTACCGCAAAACGATCAAGCGTTCGTCGAGCAAAAGAACGGCGCCGTCGTGCGCAGGATGGTAGGCTAACGGCGGTTCGAGGGTTTGGAGGCGGCGACGCTGCTGGCGAGCTCTACCGCTCAGCGCGCCTGCTCGTGAACTTCTTCCAACCTTCGCTAATCGCCGAGCAGCGCGACGGCGCCCGTGTGCACAAGACCTCCAGCGCACCTGCGACGCCGCATCAACGAATAGCCGCCGACGCGCGCACGTCCGATGAAGTTCGCGCCCGTCTACAAGAGACTTTCGCCAGCCTCGACCCCGTCGCCTTGTTGCGCGATATCCGAGTGACGCAGGAGCGGTTGGCGGCGCTTACCGATGCCGAGCCTGCGAGGGCTCCGCGCCCCGCGCCGTTGCGCCACCGAGCCTGACGGACTCAAAGTTCATCGGAACTCTCCCTATTGCTGGATGAAGTGAGAGTTTCAGACCAGTTCGCCAGCACCGGGGCTACGCGTGGAGTCACGTGAACGCATAGGCCCCGCCAAAAAATGCTAAACCCTAGCACCAAAGATCATGCGCGCGACCTTGTCTTCAATCGGGAAGTCTCTGGGAATATTACAAAGTTTGCTGTGGCGTAGGCCTGCTGAAAGATACTTGAGCACGAGAAGTCGGGCGAGTTCGAACAGAGGATCAATGAATAACTTTTTTTTGCCGGGCTGACGTTTCGGCGCTGTTAATATATGATTCCGGTAGAGAATAGATATCTCTGTTAGCGACAGGACAATAATGGATTCATCAGCGAGAGTCTCGTGTACGAGCCTGCGGAATCTTTCCGTCAAGGATTGAATTCGACGCTGATCAGTACCTATATGCTTCACAGCGAAGGCTAAATTCGATGCATTATATCCCCTCGCCTTAATTCCGGCTTCACGAAAGGGCTGCTCATAGCCGCTGTAACCGCCGGCGACATCTACAACCGGATCGATTCCAATGAGACCAACCTCCAATCCCTGGGTCTGCCCAAACGTGTATTTCAGAGCCTCTACACACGCATCAGCAATCGACACAAAGTGAGCTTCATACTCGTTGCAAAGCTCGATGATGTTCGGCTTAAAGTAGATTGTCGTATTGCAAGCAACCGATATTAGCTTACAGCCAGACCTAAGCAAGTCCCGTATCGCGAGCTCCATTTGCGCCCGTACAACTTCCTCGCGCTGGATCAGCTCCATCGACAATCCCATCGCTGGCAGCGAGTGGACGGTAACGTCCGGCATTAACACATCGGGTATATTATTATATAGACGCCGAAAGTGTTCTAAGAAGTCCTTCCACAAGGTTAGACCAGACTCAGGCGAGTTGCCCGTCAAAATTCCAATTTTTGGTCCCGTTGGTGGAGGAAATCGCCGCCAGTCCTCTCTCGTCTTGTCGGTATGCTTTAAATTGCGGCCAAGCCAGATATCTTCATGGCCGCTTACTTCAGCGACCAAAGTACGCGGAAAGATGCGCCCCACGCATTCAATGAGGTCTTTCGCCTCCATCTCCATCGCGTACTCACGGTTGCCAATATTAGTGGTTATCGTCGTCGGGAAGCCCTCTTCGATGAGGAGGGAAGTATCAAAGATTTGGGCAACCTCCGTAACATCAAAATACTCCTTCAGAATCACGTCAATGTTTAGGGGATTCACGAGCCCAAAAAATTCCCCTCCCTTAGACTCGTTTTCATACGTGAACTCGGTCGGATCCACGCCCAAGGAAATGCATATACGGTGACGATTGAAACTTGTATTTGCTCGCGTGTGTGCCGCGTAATATTTCTTTTCTCCGCTCAGTAGACTCGTAAAACTACCGATTTCGCTTTTCATTTCAACCCAAAGCGGAACACCACCATGTTCTCCTGTCCCTAACCTGTCGCGAATTACAATAGCGGAGCGACAAGACGCAGCACTTTGTCCCTGATAGTTTCTGACAATATTGAACCAATGGCCAGAACTAACCAAACGCTCTCTCGTTTTGCTCTCAAGAGTCGGCAAGACGCCAGGCTTTGACATAAACATCTCCTGCAACAATCGCCATCCGATGAGACAGCCCTGGACCGGCATCATCGTAGTTGATCTAAGCCCTACGAGCCCCTCCAAGAACGGGTAGCTCCACCCACTCGTAAGGCGAGCTGAGTTTAGACCACCAGAAGTTAGACTGTTGCGCTTCTCTGCAGCGAGACCCGCGGCCCGGATCGACCTATAAGCGGCGCCTTGCCGCGGTCCCGTAGGGCGCGGGCAACAGACTGCGAGGTTCGAGGGTAGTGATGGTGACCTTGCCCCCAAGTTTTATCCAGTCCTGAGTTCGTCCTGGCTGTTGGATTTGCCCCAGTTGGGCGGTGGTAGCGACGGGAGCTGGCGCGGAGCCGTCGGCATAGCGCAGCGCCAGATCCCGGCGCGGGTTGCACGTGAAGGCGAACTCGGAGGGCGTCTTCCATCCGAGCTGCGAGTGCGGTCGTGCGTCGTTGTAATCGGCGCGCCAGCATCCGAGCGCGACGCGGGTCTGAGCCAGTGACGTGAACAGCGTCTCGTTCAGCAATTCATCCCGGAGCCGACCGTTGAAGCTTTCGATGAAGCCATTCTGCATGGGCTTGCCCGGAGCGATATAATGCCAGGCGACGCGGCTCCGATCGGCCCAGGTCAGGATGGCGTTGCTGGTAAGTTCGGTGCCGTTGTCGCTGACCACCATCTTCGGCTTGCCGCGCTCCATGACCAGCCGATCCAACTCCCGCGCCACCCGGGCCCCGGAGAGCGAGGTATCGGCCACCAGCGCCAAGCACTCGCGGGTACAGTCGTCGACCACGGTCAAGATGCGGAAGCGGCGGCCATCCGTGAGCTGATCGGAGACGAAGTCCAGTGACCAGCGGTCGTTCGGTGCCATCGGCACCGTCATCGGCGCCCGGGTCCCGATCGCCCGCTTGCGGCCGCCACGGCGGCGCACCACGCCAGCTTCTCTTCCCGGTACAGCCGGAATAGCTTCTTGTGGTTGATCGCAAAGCCCTCCCGCTTGAGCAGAACATGCAGGCGCCGATAGCCGAAGCGGCGGCGCTCCTGGGCGATCGCCTTCATGCGCTGGCGAACGCCGGCATCATCCGCTCGGGTCGTCCGATATCTCATCATCATGCGGCAGCAGCCGATGGCTTTACACGCCCGCCGTTCGCTCATCCCGTGGCCATCCACGAGATGCGCGACAGCCTTCCGCTTGGCCGCGGGCGTCACCACTTCTTTCCCAAAAGGTCCTTCAATGCCGCATTGTCCAGCATGGCGTCAGCCAGGAGCCGCTTCAGCTTCGTGTTCTCGTCCTCCAGCGTCCTCAGCCGCTTGGCCTCGGAAACGTCCATCCCGCCGTACTTGGCCTTCCATTTGTAGATGCTGGCGTCGCTCACGCCGTGCTTGCGGCATAGATCGGCGACCGACACCCCGGCCTCGTGCTCCTTCAAGATCCCGATAATCTGCTCTTCCGTAAAGCGGCTACGCTTCATGCTCTGGTCCTCTCGTGGGCCAGAACGAACTTCAAACTGGATTAAGCCTCGGGGGCAAGGTCAATGGCGAGACAGTTGATCGGCGCCGCGTAAGCCCTTCGCCGAAAACGGGCCATGCCCGATTAGCTATCTGGGAACGCTGCGTGCTGATCTCATCATGGCCTGGCTGCAACCGCAGCTCACTCGCGAGAGGCCGGATACATTTACGCAGGCTGTCGAAATCGGATCGCTCAAGAGCCTTGCACAGGCGGGGCAGACCATACATTTCGGCGGATCACGTCCTGTAGCATCTCCTTGTCAAGGCTGAGATCGGCGACCAGCTTCTTCAGCTTGCCCTTCTCCTCCTCGAGCTGCTTCAGCCGGCGGATCTCGGTCGGCAGCAGACCGTCATACTTCTTCTTCCAGTTGAAATAGGTGGCTGGCGGATCCCGGCCTTACGGCAGATCTCCGCCACCGCAACCCCATCATGGCCCTGCTTCAGGATGAACGCCTTCTGGGCGTCCGAAAATTTTGAAGCCTTCATCGTTGGTCGCTCCTTCCCAGCCGGGAACCGATGCGAAAAACTCTAGCCAAAAATGGTCCAGTTTGCCGGCCTCAGGTCACAGGCCATCAACCCGACGGTCTCCTATGAAGGCCTGGGCGGTGCGTGTTGCCCACCGGCAAGGAAGCAAGCGTGCGAAGGTCGCGCTGGCCAGAAAGATGGCTGCCGTCCTTCACCGAATGTGGGTTGATGGAACCGAATTCCGATGGACGGCGGTGGCGTAAGGACGCCATCGCCATTCCAAGAGACGCCCGTCGCGGGGCGTGGGGATGGTCGAGTTCGTATGATCTGTCGTGGCGTCCGCCCTCCAGGTCGGGTGACTACGCCGAAGAGCTTGAACCGACCATTCAACGAATCCCATAGTGTGGCGGTTTTGCCGACCACGAACGGAAGCAAGGTACCCGCGGCAGCGCTCTTAAGGGATTGACAGAAGCATATCGAATACAGAAGACAGCCGACCTGGCTCGCAAGCACGTTTTTTCCGAGGCGACGATCTACAAGGTGAGTGTAGGATGATCCAGATGACGCCGCCATAGGCTTAGTGACATTCACAGCTGTGCCTCAGCCAGATACTGCTAGCCTTAGTAGCTTGGTCAAGCGGCGGCTTCCAGGCAAAGAGGAGTCGTTCTGTGAAACACGCTTTGTGTAACATAGGTCCTGGCGTATTTTTATCTTCCTGTGCCCGCAGTCGTGCAGTCAGAGGAACGTCGTCGTTCATTGAACCACTGGATGTGAAAGGGATGACTATGGATGGAACGACTAGCGAGGCATTACGTAAATGCAGCCTCTCGAAATCCAAAATCAAGGGCGCGTGCTCATGTGATCTTCTTTATGGAATCGCACGCGGAAGTGGCGGCTGGCTGCTCTCATTGATTCTACCTCCGCGCGGATTTTCTTCTGAGCGGCCGTTGAACATTAGGGAGCCGTAGGATCGGCACTCACTGAGAGAGCACCTGAACAGTAGTATGGGTCCAAAAAGCCTTCCTTTCGGTCGCCAAACTCATCCATGTAGACACCTGCCAACTAGGTGGAAATGAAAGGATACCAGAGTGAAGAGCTCCTGCTTCCATGCGAAGACGGCAGATTGGCGAAATCGTCCGGTACAAGTCGAAGAATTTATGATCCCTGCTTCTGATCTAGGCATAGAACTTTATGTCAGAAACAAACATTTGGCTTCGATGTGCAAGTGGAAACCTGAAAGCACGGTTATATGCGTCCATGGCGGCACATATCCCGGACATGCCTTGTACGACACCGCCCTTGATGGGTTCTCTTGGTTGGATTACTTAGCTGGACATGGTAACGACGCTTACGTTTTTGATATTCGGGGTTATGGCAAATCAACTCGACCTATCGAGATGCTACAGGATCCGAATGACAATTTCGCGATTGTGGACGGCGAAACAGCCGTCCGCGACCTCTCTTCAGTGGTGGACTTCGTATTAGCCCGCCGGCAATTATCACGGCTCGCGCTAATCGGATGGTCGTGGGGCACAGACTTGGCAGGACGCTATGCTACAGAAAACGCAGACAAGGTCGGGCGTTTAGTGTTTTTCGGGCCAAGTTGGTTTCCAGTGCCAGCGCTGCCTAGCCGGCTTCCTGAAAAGATCCCCGCCTATCGTATCGTGAAGCGAGACCGCGCCCTAGCTCGATGGCTCAGTGGCGTTCCAGATCAAAAGCGCGATCAAATTTTGCCGCCTGCTTGGGGTCGAACAGTCTTGGACGCTATCTGGTCGACCGACCCGCTCGGTGCGACCGCCGAACCGCCGTTCATTCGTGCTCCAAATGGTTCCGGCAAAGACTGGCGAGATTATTGGTTGGCGGGAAAGCCTTTCTATGACCCTGCTAAGATTCTAGCTCCAACTCTCTTGGTACAGGCGGAATGGGACGCCGAAACCCCACCTTATATGTCCCACACATTGTTTCCGCTGTTGGTCAATTCGCGAGGTAAGCAGTACACCTGCTTTGGTGAGGGCACACACAATGCGCCCTTTGAACGAGACCGACTAAACATTTTCGTGGCCATTCAGACGTTTCTTGAGGGATACAACTACCAAGCGCCGTAGCTCGTCCAACATGTTGTGTTGTCGCGGATGTGGATCAGTCTAGCGCTGCCTTCCATACCATTTCATTCAGAGCAGCTTCGACGACACCAATTTGACGGCCCGGCCGTCGGTCTGCCGTAGGCGCTATCGCTCGGCAAGCATCGAAGCGCTTGTGCCGGATCCACGCCAAGATCGGCCAATTGACCGTCGAACGAGATTTCTTAGCCAGGAGGTCCGGAAGATGAGCGCGCCGGATCGCCGAGGATTGCTTCAGCGCGATCATGAGAGTCTGTCGATCCGCCGGCAATGCCAACTGCTGAGCGTTGCGCGATCGAGCGTCTATCGGCCGCTGCGGCCGGCCAATGACAACGAGCTTGAGCTGATGCGACGGATCGACCAGCTGTTCACGGCCTGGCCGTTCCTGGGCTCGCGGCGGATGATGGCCATGCTCAATGGCGAAGGCTGTCGCATCAATCGCAAGCACGTGCTGCGGTTGATGCGCAAGATGGGCATCGCGGCGCTGGGACCAAGCCCAGTACCACCACGTCGGCGCCGCGACACAAGATCTTCCCGTATCTCCTGCGTCAGATGGTGATCGACCGGCCGAATCAAGTGTGGGCGGCCGATATCACCTATGTGCCGATCGGCCAGGGCTTTCTGTACCTGGTGGCGATCATCGTTGGGCGAGCCGTGCGGTGCCGACCTGGCGCCTGTCGAACACGATGGACACATCGTTCTGCGTGTCCGCGCTCGAAGAGGGCCTTGGCGCGCTTCGGCCGGCCTGAGATCTTCAATACCGACCAGGGCAGCCAGTTCACCAGCGCCGCCTTCACCGGCACGCTAGCCGCCGCTGGCGTCAGGATCTCGATGGACGGTCGCGACCGCTGGATGGACGACGTGTTCATCGAGCGGCTGTGGCGCTCGCTCAAATACGAGGACATCTATCTCAAGAGGACATCTATCTCAAGGGGTATTCGGATGGCCACGAGGCCAAAACCGGAATCGCCCGATGGATGGAGTTTTACAATTTCCAACGCCCTCATCAGGCGCTGGAAAACCGCGCGCCGAGGGCGGTCTGGTGCCATCGGCGCATTCGGCGAAGAGGCTGTGGATATGACGCTTCTCGCAAGCGAGAAGCTCGGACACGCTGCGCGTTGCCCACATCCCCACAGCCACAACAGCAGCAAGCCATAGTAGCGTAGAGTTATTGGGAGAACGAACGGCAGCAGCTCCACTTAGCAAACCGGACCCAGTGGTCCTCAGCATAGGGTCCACTTCAGTCGAGCTGGTAAAATTGCAATGAAAATGCGGTTCAGCGCCAGCGCTTCTCCTCGGCGTCGTAGGTACCCGCAAGTGGATCTTCGATAGCCATTAGCTCACGTTTGAGTAGTTTATTGCTGGAGGTGGTTCTTGGAAGCACCGGGATGAAGGCGATGTACCGCGGCACCTTGAACACGGCGAGACGACTCCGAGCATGTTCGAGAATGCGATGTACAGGCAGATCGCCTGGTGTGAGAGTATCTCTCAGCTCCACATATATCTTTACCTCTTCGCCGCGCTTGCTATCGCGAACCGGCACAGCGGCTACATCCGCAATCTCGGGAATCTCGCGAATGACGGCCTCCACCTCACGCGCGGCTATGTTCTCGCCTGAACGTCTTATCATGTCCTTCGTGCGGCCTATCATCCAATAGAAGCCTAGCTCGTCGCGCCGCAATAGGTCGCCCGTCTTGAACCACTCACCTTCAAACAAGGCGGCGTTTGCTTCCGGCCTGTTCCAGTAACCCTTGAAGATTCCACGACCACTCACCCACAGCTCGCCAACTTCGCCTACCGCGCTTGGCGTGCCATCGTCGTTCATCACTCGCAAGTTCCGGAACGGGGCACGAATCCCCACCGAACCGGAGGCCGCCATCTCGTCAAGATCGTGCGGCATCTGTGTGCCGAACCAGATTTCTGTCATCCCATAGGCATCCTGGGTGCGCACTCGAAACCGCTTCCGGAATTTGCGTACCGTATCAGGATTCCAGCCCCAATTGAGGGTCTGCTTTAAGCACGTCGTTCCGTCTTCGTTGGCAGCTTCAGCTTGGCGCGCTACCAAATCAGGAAAATCGCACCATTCTATTCGGTACTGCTTGACCCAACTGGTGAAGCGCGTCGAGCTAAGTGACGGAGCAATGTACAGTGTGCCGCCCTGCCGATACGACTTCAAAAGATATTGTTGCGCATCGCCATAGAAAAACGGTGTTGCAGAGAGATATCTTTGGTACGGCCGCCCATCCCCGTGCGTCCCCTGTTGCGAGCTCACGCTCCAGTAGTCGTGCGTCAACATGCAGCCCTTGGGAAAGCCCGTTGTCCCCGAGGTATATTGGATATTCAACAGGTCGTCAGGTCCGATATGCTGTTCGACCAGCGAGTCCCCGACGCCCTTGAGCAACTCATCGAGGGTAATGGCTGTCCCGCCGCCACCCTGTCCAACGACAATTACACGCTCATTGGCTAGACCTTGCGGCCAAGGTTCCATTGCCGAGAACATAGACATTGCGGTCTCGTCAACGACGGCGAACGCGGCCTGTGTATCGCTGAGAACGTATTCGATCTCCCTTGGTGTGTATCGCATATTGATCGGGACTATCACCGCACCTAGCTTCGCGATCGCGAACCACAGAATCGGGAATGCAATGCGATTGGGCAGCATGACCCCGATGCGATCGCGCTTCCGTACGCCGAATGCACGCAGCGCATGCGCATATTGGTTAGATGATCGGTCCATCTCTGAGTAGGTCGCGCGCTCGCCGCGCCCGAAGACGTCGATTGCGATCGATGTGGCGTGCGTTCTCGCCCGCATTGAGACCAACTGTCCGACCGTAATGGTCTCATACGCAGATTCAATCGCATGGATTTTGCGCAACGCGCTTGCGACCCGGTCTTGGAGTTGGTTTTCTTTCGGCTTGAGGAATGTCATTGGTCACCCCTTGGGTTAGAGGGAAGTAAAGAAGCCGGTCAACAGGCATCCATTCGGCTCAATAGCTCATCAAGCCGCCGATCACCGGCAGAGGACCGCGCGTGCGATTTCACATGGCATGATCAGTCCGGCGTCATCTCGGCAATGTTGAAACTGGCACAGGCATCAGTTGATCGCATCGATGCCGAATGGCGGAACGCGCCACGTGCGAGCGGCTTTCAATTAGCGATACGCGCCTCATTGCAGCAGGCTGCGTAGAGCGATGAGTCGGCTTCATCGTAAATCAGCCCGAAGGAGGGCGGCACTACCTACTCTAGTGGCAAGCGCTGAACCTCCTCCGACTTCTTTGATAAACATCTGTATGCGTCTAGGCGGATCGTGTCCCGTGGCATGGTGTAACTGGCGCTGGGATACCGCGTTCGCCGGCAGGGCCCGGACAGGTCAGCTGGCGATTGCCCGAAGGCTGACGGTGGGATCATCGCTCAACGGCGCGATGGTTTCCAGCGTCATGTAACGGGCACGCTGGACGGCACACTCATCGTTCTGCTCAATCAGGATGGCGCCGATCAGGCGCACGATGGCGGCTTCATTGGGGAAGATGCCCACCACCTCGGTTCGGCGCTTGATCTCGCCGTTGAGACGCTCGATCGGGTTGGTAACGGGTATGAGATGTCTCGGTGTGTCCCGCGCTGCGGTGTTCTACATCGTAGCGTGTGGTGCGACCATCGGGACAGAGGCGCCGGGAGCACGAAGTGCGGGCAGGCCAATGTTATTCGATGAGCCGAGAGCTCGAGTTAGTAGCTGGCCGCCTCTGCGACTCGCCCGATTGCGCTGGGAGCGCGAATCCGTAGTTGTCGTGTCGCCCGCAGCTCCCGTCATATCTCTGACAGGAGGTGCGAATGCGACGGGTGATTGGCATCGACGTCCACCGAACTTCCGGGGAGGTGGTGTTTTGGGAGGACGGCAGACTCCGACATGCGGGCCGCATCGATATGACGCGGACTGCGCAACAGGATGGCCGTGTCGCGGGCTCTGGCGCCGTTCGTGGCACGGGTGATTATCGCCAATCCGCTGCAGGGAAGGCGATCGCCCAGGCTCACGTTAAGACCGACAAGATCGATGCCGGCACGCTCGCCAGTCTGCAGGCGGCCGGGTACCTGCCGCAGATCTGGACGCCTGACGCGGAGACCGAGCGCAAGCGTCGGCTGGTGGCACGACGCTACCAGGTCGTGCGGCATCGCACGCGGCTCAAGCACGAGGTGCATTCGATCGTGCACGCGCACCTAATCCCGAAGTGCCCGCATGCCGATCTTTCAACGCCCGCGGCCGGGCGTGGTTGGCCGCCCAACAGCTGCCGGACGATGAGCGCGCGGCCATCGATCGGCACGTCCGTGAGCTTGAGACCGGCTGGCGGAAGACCTGGCTCTGCTCGACCGCGAGATCGCGCAGGTCGCCATCGACGATCTCGAGGTCAACAGATTGATGACGATCACCGGCGTCAATCTGGCGGTTGCCGCCGGCATCGTGGCGGCGATCGGCGACATCAGCCGGTTCAACAGCTCGCAGAAGCTGGTGAGCTATTTCGGGCTGAACCCGCGGGTGCGGCAGTCGGGACTGGGAGCCGCCCATCACGGTCGCATCAGCAAGATCGGCCGCAGTCACGCGCGCGCCATGCTGGTCGAGGCGGCCTGGGCCGCGGCCAAGGCGCCCGGTCCACTGCATGCTTTTTTCGTGCGGATCCGCGCCCGGCGTGGCCATCAGGTCGCCGCGGTGGCCGTGGCTCGCAAGCTCAGGGTGCTCTGCTGGCATTTGCTGACGAAGGGCGAGGATTACCTGTGGGCGCGCCCGGCGCTGGTTGCCAACAAGACTCGTGCGATGCAACTTCAAGCTGGACATCCGCAACAGAAGGGCAGCCGGCGCAGCCTATGCCTACAACATCAAGGCGCTGCGCGACCGTGAGATTTTGATTGCCGCCCAGGCGGAGCGAAGCTACGAACGATTGGTGTCGCAATGGAAACCGCGGCGGCCAAAGCCCGGCGCGCGGGCGCCTCAGCTCGGCAGGACAAAATAGGCAGTCCTGTAACGCTTGCAGCCGACGCCTCACGCTTCGCCACGAGGTCGCCCGCGCCCAACAACCATAACCGCCGCTGACGGCAAGTGCCAGCCAGGAATGCAGTCCCGTTCCACGCCAGCATGCCACCGTGCTCGGGCCGGTCAAGGCCAAGCCGTAGGGTGGCCGCAAACGCGGCCAGCCTTGACCGACCCTGCGCGCGGCGGCTGCGAGATCGGTGGCCGGGACGGAAGAATGGCCCGCCGCGCGGCCGAACCAAAGAATGGACGCGATGCCCGCAATCGTCATCGCGGCGCGGTCATAAAAAATCGCTTGTCCATCTCATCCGTCGAGTGCAGCTTGGTGCGGTGCTGCGGCAGGAAGCTCATGTAGGCGAGCACATCGCTCTCGGCCTCGTCGAGGAAGCCGGCAAGCTTGGGCAGCTTGGGGCGAAGCTGATCTGCGACGCGGCGCCACTGGGCCTCGGCATCGTCCTGGGCAAACGCGGTGGCGATGCGATGAAGGCGGAGACGACGCGGCGGCCGCTCTTGCCGGCATGCGCCAGGGCGTTGCGCATGAAGGCGGGGGTCGTTGAAGAATTGGCCAATAGAATTCGCGCGATGCAGCGACCGGCCCGTCCTGGCCCTCGCATCAAAACCCGCGCTACGGGGCGATCTGAAGCCGCAAACGCACTATGAGGACAATCCAAGGCAGAATAAGCGCAAGGAGAGCGGCTGCCAACCGTTTCAGATTGATGGCGGCGACCGTCAGGTAGGCCTGGATCCATATTCAGTAGACCGTGCCGTATGGCGCGCGCTAGTCGGTGCCAGGTTTTGGCTTCGCCGTGGAAGCCCTCTGAGCGCCAGCGATGGCGTTGATAGAGCCGTCAATCCTGCTTACTCCATCGCTGGCGACGGCGGCGGGCGCGCGGAGCAGTGCCGGATAATCGTCACCGACAACGACTGCTTTGTTAACCCGCCCTTTGGATAGCAATCGCCCTTGAGCGGACACCGGGCGCAATCCTTCGCCTTCGAGTAAAAGAAACGGCCGTGCTTGATGGGCCGCGCGGGGCGCAAGATACGTCCTCGCGAGCACTTCAAGGCGTCGTTCTTGGCGTCGTACCGGAAGTGTCTGAGCGGTACGCGACTCTTGATTGGTTCGGCTTTAGCTGGTATCAGAGCGCCGATGCCGCGCCGCTCGAGCGCACCGTTGACTTTAGCGTAGGCATAGCTCGCGTCGGCGGTGACCACCTTGATGTCGACGCCCGCAATCGCTTCAACCTCATCGACTTGCGGCTCGATCACCTCCCCTTCGTTCGTTTTTCCAGTCGTGACCGCGACGTCCAAAATGACGCCGACCTTGTCATCGACGGCCGTGTGCTGCTTGTAAGCGGGCTCCAGCCGCCGGTTTCGGGCATTGGTGGCCATTGTCGCATCCGGATCGGTGGTGCAGATCTTCTTGTACTTGCCGCTTTGCCGGCCCTTCCTCTCAGCCTCGCTTTCATGTTCGCTTTGATTTTCGCTCAGCACATCCACCACATGCTGCTCCGTGAGGCTGCCCCAACTCACGTGGGCGCGGATCAGCGATGCATCGATGGGAACCACTTCGGTTGTTGCGATCGTGGCCTTCAGGCAGGCCTCGACCGTGCGTTTAAAGATCCTACGGAATCGCTCTTTGCCCCAGCGCTCGCGGATGCGGGTCAGGCTTGAATGGTGCGGTAGCTGCTCGTGCAGGGCCATAACCAGCAAACCAGCGAATGCCGATGTTGATCTGAGCCTCACGCATCAGCTTGCGATCGTGTACGATGCCGGTGAGCAGACCCGCGAGCATCAGGCGTACCGCGGATTCTTGATCGATGCCTGGCCGACCGTCGTTCGCGCAATAGCAGTCGGAGACCTCTTCCCGTAGCCAAGATAGGTCGAGCACACGATCGAGCCACGCCAGCACGTGCTCATCTGGGACGAGCTGTTTGAGCGAGCCAGTGATGAAGAGCTCCAGCTGATCCCACTCCTTGCGCCCCAGCATCTCGTTTGCTCCGCCGATCGCGAGCTTAGGGAGCACACTCGGCCTCCGCGAGCATCGGCCTGGCGGCTCATACACGCGCCACTGGCCAAGCAGCACGAGTGGTTCGCTACCGTGCTGCGCGGGCACTATGGCTACTATGGCAGGCCGCACAACTATCCAGCGCTCAACGGCTTCTACCGCGAAGTGCGTCGAATCTGGCTGCGTTGTCTGAGACGGCGCAGCCAGAAAAGTCGGCGCATGAGCTGGCCGGAGTTCGAGACTCTGACGGCACGCTTCCGCTTGCCAAGTCTACGCATCACTCGCACATGGGCCCAGGCGCGGATATGACGCGGGTTACTCTCCGGAAGAGCCGGGTGCGGGAAATCCGCCCGCCCGGATCTGTGAGGGCGACAGCCAAATGGCTAAGCTACTCGACTACGACCTCTAGGCGAGCCAGCAAGGATCGGATGGAGGGCATCAACTTACATTTAGGGCAACTAAATCCAGCAGCCTGATTGACTCGTCGCATCCAGTGGCCGCTAGACGATAGGTGACAGGAATAAATCTCCTCCGCGATTCCATCTTCGGGTGTTGTGGAGGAGGCAGGGTTGGGAGAGGAACGGCGGCTGGTGGCGCTCCACAACCGAAGCGAGTTAACCTCGGCGGGCCACGCCACAGAGATGCCTCCTTTGCAGCGCGAGGATCCGCGATGGAGTTCCGGCTCTTCAAAGATCGCCGTGCCGACTTTCCGGTGACAATCGTTGCGCCGAGCTCGGTGCTTTGCTGGACGACTATTCCGCCCGGCGGACATTGGAGAGCCCGCGATCCGGGGCAAGCAAAGAGCTCGTCGACTCAAGCAGTTGACTGCGATACCCAGGCCACCATGGTAGCGCCTCGCGTCCATGCCGAGTTGAGGCGCTGCGCCGCAGGGCGAGCCCGCCGTCGCATCGAACTAGAATCCGCAGCCACGGCATGAGGGTTGTTATGGCAGGGCACCATGGGTACGAATCCCGTTACTCTCCCGATCGCCCAACTTATCGGGTGCACTGCATCAGCGCGGCGACATTACTTACAATGATGCGTACTGGGATTACGTCTCCCAACTCGCACGTATGAAGTTCAAAGTGGCCGAACGATAGCACAGTTCAGTATCGTTGCCGCATTAGGAGCCCGAGCTCTAGGAAAACCTCAGTCGACGTCTCAGTCGTATCAATCAAACGACCTGGTATCAGGCGCTAGGAACCGCGGCGAAGATACAGACGGCCGCTGACGCGCGACGGCGTTAACTTGCCAGCCATTTCGAGGTCAGCCGCAGCATCGTAGCAGACTAAGGTCCGGACCTTCTCACGCTAGATGGAGTCGTCGAGAACTTGCCAGCGCGGCCATGCCGATGGAAGGTGGCGGATCACTATACGTCGAAATATCAGTTCGTCGCGTCCCACAAATTGGCTGCGTACCCAAGTAGAAGAAAGAGTTGCGCTTCAGCATTGTACAGCAGCGATATCCATCATGATCGTGACGATTTCTGCCCCTGGACGAGCGGGCAGCGGAATGTGGCCGCGTGCTCGATGATCGTGTCCAAGGGGCGCCGTGAAATGCTAAGCCAACGGGCTCTCGTGGACCGATATTGATGCGGGTATGGTGCCGCCGCCTCTCCAATTTGGTAGCTGCCCAGGCGGAGCGGCTAGTGGTTTACTCCGGTTCGATCGCGGCCGCAGCAGGACTGAAGCGGCTAACCTGCGCTATCGTACGGCCTCTGATCCGCGGTTGCGATCTGATAAATTGCGTCGCCTGGTAAGTGACTTCCTGAGCATCGGTGTGGGTGAAAAAGGAACGTTCGATGGGAGTCTTATAGCATCTGCAGGTCGTCGAGATCGGGAGCTCGGCTGCGACCAGCTATTGCGCGCATGTTTGCGGAGTTTCGTGCCGATGTTCAGAAAGTCGAGCCAAGCGGCGGCGATCCGCGTCGCCGCAACGCGCCGCTCACGCCCGGTGACCACATCGCGTCATTCCTGAACCTTAACAATCAAGCATCATCATCGATGCGGCTGCGCCGACCGCGACCACACGGCTGATGGAACTGTCGAAGATTGCGACATTCTGGTGGATGGGCGCGATGTTGAGCCGGGTTGATCTATCTCGAAGCGAGCTGGTTTGGCCGCGAGCCCCTATGCCGCATTCGCCGCCACGGACTCGACAGTGCGCGCTGCGACGGTGATTGGTTGGCCGGCTCAGCAAAATTGGCAAAGAATGGAGGAGGACATTGTGAACGCGGAGCATGCAGGTTCGAATATTTCGCCTGGATTTCTGAGCGCTGGGCGGTCCAACGAAAACTTTGTCCGGGCCCAAAAGGTCTTCCCAGACGGCACCTCGCGCGTGACGATTGAGCGAGATCCAACTCCGCTCTACATCGAGCGTGGGATGGGCAGCTATCTGTTTGATGTTGATGGCCGCTCGTTTCTCGACCTTAATTGCAACTTTACGACGTTGATCCATGGACATGCCTTCGGGCCCGTTATGGAAGCGCTAACGCATCAGCTCCAGCGCGGCACCTGCTTCGCAAATCCGACGGAGAGGGAGATCGAACTCGCTGAACTACTTTGCGGCCGCATTCCGCAGGTTGATCGTGTTCGCTTCGTCAATACGGGAACTGAGGCGGTTTTGTTTGCGATCAAAGCTGCGCGGGCCTTCACCGGACGTCCGAAGATTGCCAAGCTCGAGGGCGCCTACCATGGCGCCTATGACTGGGTCGAGGTCAGTCAAGCAGCGACACCCGATAATTGGGGGGACGCCCTCGAGCCGAAGGCCACAGCCTTCTATCGCGGGATGCCTGCGAGCGTGCTCGACGAAGTAGTTGTGTTCCGCTTCAATGATGTTGAAGGGGTGCGCGGCTTGATATCATCGAATGCGCACGATCTTGCCGCCATCATTCTGGATCCAATGCCGAGCCGCGGTGGCCTCGTTGGACCAAAGCCTGAATTCATGGCCGCGGTGCAGGAATCTGCGCGCAAAAGCGGCATTCTGGTGATTGCTGATGAGGTCCTCAATCTTAGGCAGGGTTTCGAGGGTGCTTCCGCACGTTACGGCCTTGTTCCGGACCTCATCACGATGGGCAAGATCATCGGTGGCGGTTTGCCGATTGGAGCAATCGGCGGGCGCGAGGACGTAATGAAGGTATTCGATGCCTCAGCGGGTAGGCCGCTGCTTCCGCAAGCCGGTACGTTCTCCGCGAATCCACTATCCATGACAGCGGGGCTTGCCGCAATGCGGCATCTGGATCAAGCGGCTTTTGCACACCTTGAGATCCTTGGAGGTATTGTCCGGGACGGGATTCGTCGAGCTATCTCAGCCAGGGACGCGCCGCTGTGTGTGACCGGAGCCGCCTCACTGTTTCGCATCCATCCGAAGGCGCAAACCCCGAATGACTATCGCGACGCCTATCTCCAGCCTGCCGGTGCAGGTCGAATGAAGGAGCTCGTACGCTTCTTTGCGGTGAATGGCATCATCCTGCCGTATGGTGCTGCCGCATCGATCTCGACACCGATGACGCGCGCCGACGCTGAGTTCATCGTGGAGGTGTTCGCCGGCTTTCTCGATAACCATCAAGACATTTTCGGGCGATAACGGTACGCAAATGAACGCACTGTGTCAGCAGTGCTTACCGCACCATTTCATGAAATCGACTCGCTGCAGAGCACGAGCGGACCAATCGCCTACGTGTTTGGTGCCCGAGACCATCCCCGTTTTCGGCTGGAATAGACGAGCCGGAACGGCTCGCTTAGTGTGCCCGCCTATGAGCTGTCCGCTTCAACCAGCACGGCGCTATAGTGCCGCTTCTGATTAAAGTTGCTGCACTTTCATTGGTCTTGAGGTGCGCAACGAGAACTACGCCGAGGTTCGCCGCCGCAGCGCAGCCAAGCGCAAGCGGCGTCATTGCCATCGGGATTGTGAGCCAAGCTCGCTTGGCGCCTCCAGGGCGACCGCACCGGTTCCGCGACGCACCGTCGTGATATCGTGTGGGCTGGTGGAATGCATGGAGTACCTATCAGATTTGGCATCTGCAGCTCCGCGATAGCGAATGGCGGGATTCATTCCCTTTTTAGAGAGCCCTCTGGATTGTAGTCATCTGGCACGATCGCTGCTGATCGCGGTCACCAATTGCGGTGCCTTAGCCGCCGACCGGTCATCGATCTCGATGATTAAGTCTACAGCAAGCACGAAGCGACTTCCGCTACCAACCCTAGTAAGAAGGATCGCTTTCACCTTCTCTGGAAACGAGGAAATGTGTCCTGCCGCCGTTTGCGGCAAATTGCGATCATTGATGTTTGCCGCGTGGGCAGCAAGCATAAACCCCGTCGTTGAGGAGTACTATTTGGTTGTCCGTGAACAATCCTCCAAGCACTTGATTGGGAGTCTGTTTTCCGATTGCGGCGGCATTTGAGATTGCAGGGGATTGAGGCTTCACAGCCCAAAACCCTGCAATTTCGATTTTGGATTTCCCTGCCGCTGCGAACCGTGATTCTGTGCTGCATCGGAGGGACCGATGCGACCGAAGAAGCACAGGACGACAGGCTCGAACGATCTGTTCCGGTCCCGGCTGGACCAGATCATCAACATGCGACACGAGCTGGTTCTGCTCGCCGGCAGGATCGATTGGGACTGGATCGACGGGGAGATCGCGCCGCTCTACAGCGAGAACGGCAGGCCGGGTATCGAGACCCGCTTCATGATCGGATTGCTGCTGCTCAAGCACATCTACGGCCTGTCCGATGAGGGGGTGTGCGAGCGCTGGGTCCACGATCCGTACTTCCAGTTCTTCACCGGCGAAGAGTTCTTCCAGCATGTGTTTCCGCACGAGCGCTCAGACCTGAGCCATTGGCGCAAGCGGCTCGGCGACAAGCTGGAGCGGTTGTTGGCCGAGAGCCTTCGGGTGGCGCACGAGACCGGTGCGTTGCGCAGCCAAGACCTCAAGCGGGTCACGGTCGACACGACCGTGCAGCCGGAGGCCATCAGCTTCCCGACCGACGCCAAATTGCTGCATGCAGCGATCCGCGGGTTGAACCGCCTGGCGAGGAAGCACGGGGTCAGGCTGCGGCAATCCTATGCTCGCGTGGCCAAAAGCGCAGCGATGATGGCTTCCCGTTACGCCCATGCCAAGCAGTTCAACCGGCATCAGCGACAGCTGCGCATCATGCGCAGCCGGCTGGGCCGGATCATCCGCGATATCCGCCGCAAGACCGAGGGCCAGCCCGCACTGGAGGAGGCATTCGCTCTCCCGCTTGGCCGGGCCACCCAGATCCGCTCGCAGCAGCAGCGCCAGCGCGGCTTCAAGCTTTATTCTTTCCATGCTCCGGAGGTCGAGTGCATCGGCAAGGGCAAGGCCGCGGCGCCTTACGAATTCGGCGTGAAGGCCTCCATCGTCACCAACAACCAAAGAGCTCCAGGCGGCTTGTTCGTGCTCCACGCCTGCTCGCTGCCGGACAACCCCTACGACGGTCACACCCTTCGCGACGTCATCGAGCGCACCGAGAGCCTCACCGGCTGTGCGATCGAACGGGCCTATGTCGACAAGGGATATCGCGGCCACGACACACAAAATCCCCGCCGCGTCTTCATCTCGGGCCAGAAGCGCGGCGTCTTCGGCGTCATCAAGCGCGAGCTACGCCGCCGTTCCGCCATCGAGCCCCATCATCGGACACATGAAGAACGAAGGTCACCTTGGCCGCTGCTATCTCAAAGGCCGCGCCGGAGATGCCGCTAACGTTCTCCTCTCTGCCGTTGGCCACAACCTCCGCCGTGTCCTGGGCTTGGCTCAGAGACCTTTTGTCCCTCTTCCTGCTCTCACTCTGGCCAACGCTCAACTGTCCAGTTCAGCCCAATTCGGCTTATTAACGATCGACTAGCTAAGCCTCATTGCACCACCGACCAGTAGCATGGCTGCGGTCGCAAGGGCGAGCGGCGAGGCTTGGCTGACTTGTACCACAATTACCGCAGGCAGAACGGCTCCATAGACATATCGGCAAACCCGTCGAGGCTCGCTCCCATATTTGCAACATCTGGATCGCGACGCTTCGTACGACCTGCCACAAACCCATCAAGGTGGTCCGATAGAACAGCCCAAAGCGCTACCGCCACAGATAGTTCGAGGCGCTCAGAGAGAGCAAGAAATAGACTGGTGGAGGAAAAGACGAGACCTGTGATTGTTATGGCGTTCGCTGGATCCCAAAGGTATTTTAGCATGGACTCTCACCTAGTCTGCAAATGACGTGTCGGCGAGTTCATTCGGTTCCCGAAAATGCGCTCGGCAATTTGCAAATCCTCAGGATTATCAATTTCGTACCAGTTGAGGCCATCGCATCGCGCCGCGGCGAGCTGTAAACCTCGTCTTTCTATCAGATAACCCAAAAGTTCTTCGGTGTAGGTCTGCCTAGCCCCGGCAGCGATGATATCGTCCAGCGTCGGAACGATCGTTGCCTTGAGTATCGGCGCCGAGAGACGTAATAGGTTCATCGTCTTGAATAGCTTTGGGCCATCCGCAACAAGGTTTGACGCCGTTTGCTTCATTCGAAAGCTTGAGATGAAGCCGTTCTGCGACAACAGAACGGCTGATCCTTTCATGGAATCATCGAAGGGAACGACTGCAGCCACATCAGTCCCCCGGCAGATAATCAAATATCGCAACGCATCCTCTTCGAAAAAGACGTCGCCCTCGAGCAGAAAGCAGTCGCCGGAGAGAAGAGCGTCGCGCGCCAGCCACAAAGAATAGGCGCTTCCGGTGCGGTCAAAAACAGTCGACTCGACATATTTGATTCTGAGCTCGCCAAAGCGGCTGCCGCAGGCATACTGAATGGCGTCTTTGCGGTACCCCACGACGATCGTCACCTCTTCCACGCCGACAATTTCCAGGTTGCGGAGGGCGTTGTGAAGAATCGAGGTGCCATTGACCTCGATGAGCGGCTTCGGCCGCAGATCTGTCAGAGGACGCAGGCGAGAGCCGCAGCCAGCGGCGAGAATGACGGCGTTCTTGGGAGCATCGGTCACCATTTAGTTCCTTTTCTTCCCTCCGCTCAGGTGAAGCACCGACGAGTGTCTTCCGCCGCAACGTCTGCTTGCTGAAGCGAAATCAAGCCTGCCGGAGCCTTGAAAATCCACTCTAAGCGTGAAGGCAGACAATGGTCCTCGTCGGTCCCTTTCCAAAGAGGAGGTAGGCCATGGATCCGGTACCTCGAGCTTCTGCCCAGATAGAAAAATGCGAATTTCGGCCGAGCGAGGCGTGCTGCGCCATCTAAGGACATCTCAGTACAACGAAAGCCGTTTGAGATTGAAGTCGCACCTGGGCAGCTAGCAGGAACTCCAGGAAGCTGAGATTTCGGCAACAAATATGCTCCTGTGTCGACGAAACCCTATTTGCGCAATTCAGGGTCGGGCCGCAGATACAACGCTTCCGCACGGGCGAGTTCGTCGTACTTCAAAAGTTCGAAGACTTCGTCGAGAGTAGCGATATTCGGCTCAACGCTCGCGGTGTTTTCCTCAGCGATGATGCGACCGGAAACTTGCCGCATTGCCGCCCGCATGGACTGGTTGGCCCAGATCACTGTGGAGATTCGAGCTTTACGGTACACAGAGATGGGCGTTCGGTAGTATTTCGTCGGAACGATCTCGACCGGAAATCTGTTCTGCCAAGCGCGCGCGAACGAAAGGATTCGTCCGCAGTGCTCCTTCGCGAATGAATGAGGATCGCATCGGCTCCCGCGTCGGCGTAGGCGTGAGCGCGCAAAAGTGCTTCGTCCATCTCATACCCAGCGATCAACACCTCGATCCTTGCCACCTGAACCAAGTCGTCTTCGACCGTATCCTTCACTGCCCGGAGGCCCGAGAATTCGCCGATATCGGCGAGGGGGTGCCGATCCCCAACAAACGAGTTCATCTTCGGAAAACAGTTGTCCTCCAGTGCGACGCCGGCAGCGCCGCGCTGGAAGAGCTTGCGCGCAAGCAGGCGAGCATTGTTGAAGTTCCCGAAGCCGCCGTCGCCGTCAACCAGGACAGGAAGTTGGGTCGAATTCACGATCCGCTCACCGGCGTCGACAAGCTGGCTCCACGATGCTTCGTTCGCGTCGCGGTAACCTAGAGAACAAGCAATCGACAGACCGGACGCCCAGAGCCCCTTAAATCCCGAGCGCTGGGCGATTGTAGCAGACAGGGCGTCATGCGCCTCCATCAGAAATGAGAGCTCGCCATTCGAGCAGACCTGCCACGAAGCATTTCGACAGGCGACGGGGAGTGCATTGATGACCTGCGTTGGGCCGAGCGGATTGTGGTTGATACTTCATACAGAAGTCCTGTTGGCCGGCCGTCGATTGGCGCAATCCGCACTGCTCATACCTTTTCGCTGTGATGCCGATCAATGACCAGCGTTGGTAGGTGATTGGCACGTAAAAGCTTGCATGCTCGCCTTAGAGATGGACGCCGAACGCGGCTGTTGTGATGGGCGGATCCGAGCCGATACGCTGGAAAGGAAAGCTTTGGTGCAAATGAAGGATCTCGGCTCGCCAGCCGGGTGCAACGGCCCTTCACTGAGCATTCACCCGTTGCGGGAGGACGCCTGGCCAAAAGGCGATATCCAGCTCACCACAGATATTGAGCAAATATCGACTGCTACGGTTGTCGTAGTTACTGCTGTTGCGTTTTCGACATATGTCGCAATCCCGTCGATAGGACTGCAGTTGGTGGCAGTCTCCGGAGCAGTGAACCGGAAATCTCCCAAATCTTGTCCTGCCGCGAGAGTTTGCGATGCCCACTGACTCGTATGGCGTTTGCTGATCTCATTCCACGTCCTCTCTGCTCTAGGAGAAACTCATGGCGGATGTGCAAGAGATTTTGTCGGCACGGGGAGGACAGTGCTTAGGATGGGTCGAGGAGGGGAAGTCATCCCGGGCCATCGGAGTCATCCTGAAAGTGAGCGAGAACACCGTCAACTTTCATGTCAAAAATGCAATACGAAAGCTGGAAACGATCACCCGTATCCAATGCGTTGTCAAGGCGCGGCGTCAGCGTCTTATCGAGTAACGGCCGCCATTCCGTTGCCGCTGATGCAGATCTAGCGAATGTAAGGGGCGACTGTGGGTTGCTACGGCGGAATGCGAAGCGAATTACGCGACCGCAGCTGTGTAGCCATGATACAGGCGCTGGTACCAGGGTGTGCTTTTATTTCGTCGCCGATCGTCACTGCGGGGCGCTGTGGACCACATAAACCCTATGTTCGCCCTCTGAGGTGACGGACAGCCGGCCCCGTGGCAAGCTCCTATCGAGGGTTGCGCCTGATGGTCCGGCGCCGAGCCTCGGACGATAGCATTTTCGTGGGGCTGGATATGCACAAGGCGACGATTTCGGTTCCCGTGGCGGAAGCGATGCGCGGCGGGAAAGTTCGGGATCATTCCTTAATCGCGCTGACCAAATCGCCAAACTGGCGAAGAAACTTGGCAAGGGTGACCAGCAGGTAAGTTGTTGCTACGAAGCCGGACCGCTGCGAATATGGCCTGCATCGACAGCTGACGGGTCTGACGCACAATTGCATCGTGGTGGCCCCCTCGCTGATCCCGATGAAGGCTGGGGATCGGGTAAAAACCGATCGGCGCGATGCGGCGATGCTGGCCAAGCTGCACCGGAGCGGGAGCTGACAGCGGTTTGGGTTCCGGATGCGGCGCATGAGGCCATGCGCGACTTGGTGAGAGCCCGCGCCACAGCGATGCGTGTGCTCGGCAAGGCGCGTCAACATCTCCAAGGCTTCCTGCTGCGGCATGGGCACATCTATGCCGGGAAGAAGGCGTGGGCCCTGGCTTATCGTCGCGGGCTCACCACGTTGCGCTTCGATCACCCGGCAAGCCAAAATCGTTCTGCAGGACTCATTCACGCCATGGCAGACGCTGAGGCCCGTCGATGACGAGGCCGTGCAGGCCATGCGCGGCGTCGCCTTCATCGCTGCCGTGACGGTGGTTCCCGAGGTCGGCGACTTCTCCCGCTTCGACAATCCCCGCCAGTTGATGGCCTTTCTCGGCCTCGTGCCGTCGGAGCATTCGAGTGGCGCCACGATCCGGCGGCGGGATCACCAAGGCTGGCAACGCTCTGGCCAGGCGGGCTCTGATCGAGGGGGGATGGACCTATCGCATGCAAGCCTGCGTCAGTCTCAAGCTCCATGACCGTAACGAGCGCCTGCCACAAGCTATCCGCGATATCGCCTGGAAGGCCTAAGGTCAGGCTGTGCGCGCTTCATCGCCGCTTGTCGGCGGCCGGCAAACCCAAGGTGGTCGTCACCACCGCCATTGCACGCGAGATGGTCGACTTCCTGTGGGCGATCACTCGTCAAGTACAACTCGGGCCGGCCGCCAGAAGAGCGCTGCTCGACCATATCGGTGCCCGGGGCAGGAGGCAGGGCGCGAATCCTCGTGGCCTGTTATGAGCCAGCGTTGTCGACGCTCGCCCCCTAGACCGAGGCAGCAGCCCCAAGACGCAACAACGGTCAAGCGGTACCAAACCCGCGCATGAGAGCTTGACCAACCGTCGTCTTTAGCCCCGCCTCCTACCCTGGGCACCTTCGACGTCCAGCGTCCGGGCGTTCAGCCGGAAGCAGCTCCGCTTGATCGAGTCGCTTGACAGCAAACATGAGAGGAGGCCGTGTTGAAGAACTCAGCCGCGTTCGCAAACGAAGGCTGAATCGTCGCCATTGTGCATGTAGAAATGGCCGACGAGCTGCCGCAGTGCCGATCATAGCCCATCCGCGACCGCAGGCGGGGTCATTCTCATCGTGCCCTTCCCATGAGAACTCCGCGCACGCTGAGCCGTCTCGCGCGCCGTAGCGGACATCGAGGAAGCCCTTCAGCGCACCGAAGGCAATTTCACCGTCGGACTTGCCCTTGAAGGTGAGATGCGTCTGTTCGACGAGGTCGAGGAAGTCGCTGTCCCAGTTGTCCATTTCGACGATGCGCCAGCGGCCAGCAAAGGCCCTGGCGAAGCCGGGCACCTTGGCCATCAGCCGGCCTCCGATCAAACTTGGGCAGCCGCACCAGATTGTGGGCGACGGCAGCGAAAGTAAAGGCCCATCCGCGCGTTCACGGCCACGGAATCGGGTCTTCTCTTGCCCGACGACCGTCTCGATCCAGCCGAATGCCTCCTCGATGCGCTTGGAGATGCGCCGGCTGACGGTATAGTCGCCGTGCCGTGTCGTTTGCCTGTCGATCGCAGAGCGGCGGCCGCTGGTGTTCTGCGCAACATGCGGCGTTACGGTCATCGAGCGCAGCTCGTTGACGCAGTCTTCTGCGTCGCAGGTTTTGTCGATGCCAAGCGTGATCGCTGTCAGCCGGTCGGCATGCGGTTCGATCATGTGCAGCGCGGCCACCCGTTCGGCCTACCCGTCGGCCCGCGTCAGGCAGGCGTCGACCAGCAGGCCGTGGCGGTCCGCCATCAGCCTATGCCCGATGAAGCACAGCTTCGTCTCCTTGCCCTTTCCCTTGCGGTAGGGACTGGCATCCGGGCGATTGCGGCGGCGTCGGGCGATTGGCAGTCCATAAGACGGTGTAACGTATTTTCTTCGAAAAAGACGTCGCGGTCCAAAACGAAACAGTCTCCAGACAGGAGGATGTCTCGCGCAAGCCACAGCGAGTAGGCGCTGCCAGTGCATTCGAGACGGAGACTCGGCATAGTGGCTCCGAAGCGACGGCCGCATGCGTATTGGCTGTTTCTTCCGATACCAGCCGGCGATGGTCACTTGCGCGACCCCGGCGGCTGGACGCGTTCGCAGGGCGTTATAGAGAATCGGCGTGCCATTGACTTCAACGAGCGGCTTGGGCCGTGACTCGGTCAGCGGATACAAGCGAGAGCCGCAACCAGCAGCGAGAATGAGAGCGTTCTTAGGTGCAACTGTCGTCATTTCAGTCGCCTGCATTCCATGACGGTGGTCAGCGAGGACATTTTCGGAGCTACACCGACGAGCACATTGACCTCGAGTAGTTCCGATGGCCACTTCTCGGAGGGGGCAGAAAGTGTGATCGAATGTGCTGTTACATGCGCGCGGGAGACATGCCGCGTTGCCGCTATTGCGGCCAGCATTGCGTGGTTGGCCCAGATCACCGTCGAAATACCGGCGTCTCGATATGCAGAGGCAGGTGTTCGGTTGTATTTCGTCGGAACGATCACGACAGGCAGGCAGTTTTGCCAGGCACTTGCGAATGGGAGGTCTCATCGGGGGGCTCTTGCGCGAACCAAAGAGGATTGCATCAGCGCCCGCCGCGGCGTAGGCGCTTGCGCGCATGATGGCTTTCTCCATTCCATGGCCGGCTATTAGCGCCTCAACCTGTGACATCAGGACGGTTCTTTGGCGACTGCATTTTACTGCGCGTAGTCTTCCAGAAAATTCATCGATATCGGCTAACGGATGCCTGTCGCCGACATACAAGTTCGTTTTCGGAAAGCAGGAGTCCTCCAGTGCGATCCTGGCAGCGCCACGCTCGCGAAGCTTGCGCGCCACAAGGCGCGCATTGTTGAAATTGCCGAAACCCCCGCCGCTCTCCACGAGGACCGGAAATTCGGCCGCGCCGACTATTCGCTCAACGACATCGACGAGTTGGCTCCTGGAAGCTTCGTTGGCGTCGCGGTAGCCGAGGGAACTCGCAATGGAGAGGTTTGACGTCCAGAGGCTCTTGAAGCCTGCGCGTCTGGCAATCGCACCGGGAAGCCTATCCTGAGCCTCCATGAGGAAGAAGAGGGTACTTGCTGCAATTCTCAGCGCGGAGCATTTGCGAAAAAAAGTGACCCGCACCTCGCTCAAGGCCGTTATAGGCCGAGGGGTATGGTTGATGTTGCACGCTGACTCCTAGCGCGAGCGTTCGAAATATTGGCCATGAGCACACCCTGTTCTGGCTGTCGAGGGCCGGGCCACCCCAACGGCGCTATCGACAGGTGACATGCATCTGTCATCGGCATCAATGGCCGGCGTTGGTAGTTGACCGAGTACGCTGCCAAATGATGCCGTGGTTACTGCGCAGCTCTAGCAGATGCAAAAGGTTGATTGTTGATAGGGTGTATTTAGATGAGCGAGCGCGAAGGACGCCGGGGGTGTAGTCTGGCTTGTAAAGCGGGGTCCAGGTCAAATGGGGTCGAAATATTCGTGGTCGACGCAGCCCTCGTTCTCGCGCTTAGGACTCGTCAGGATGCCTCAACAAGTGCATCCTCCGGACAGGATCGCTCGAAAATTGCCAGTGTTCCGGCTCTCAAAACCACCGGTGTCCCATTTCCGACACAGGTCTCGATGGCTCCAATTCAGTGGAGTGATGCTATCAAGCGTGCAGTTCTGCGTAGCTTCTGCGAGCGCCAACACTGATACAAGTGCTCTTCTCACACGACGTTGCGCAACGTCTGTGTGCACGGAAGCGTTGCGATCGAGCTGGCTGCCGACTCGCGCAAACCTGTGCGTGCCCGCGGATAAACAACACCAGAAAGGAGGAAATCCTTGCCAGAGTCGTCTTAGGTTCTGGTGCAGCGGCCCGATCAGTCTGAACGGAGTCGACCTGCGCCCCGCGGTCCGCCCGAACTTCGCAATTATCGGTGATCGCCTCTGGAGACGGGCCGCATCGTCCTTAAGGGCACCGCGGATGACCTCAAGCAGAACACGCGTGTCCGCGAAGCTTATCTCGGGCCCAATCCCTCGGGTGAAGAAGGCAACAACATGTACCCAGACACAAATTCAAAGTCGAAAGCGCTCCACGCGGCAAGCCGTCAGCTCGCGCTCGGTTCTGCATTCGGGATGCCGACGGAGTCGGAGATCGATCTTGCCGAACTGCTTGCCGCGCGGCTGCCCTCAGTCGACCAGGTCCGGTTTGCCAACTCCGGGACGGAAGCCGTGACGATGGCGCTGAAGGCGGCGCGTGCGTTTACCGGGCGCCCGAAGATCGCCAAATGCGAGGGCGCCTACCATGGTTCCTACGACTATGCCGAGGTCAGTCTCGATCCAAAGCCGGCGGACTGGGGCGGCAACGCGCCAGTCTCTGTGGCTTATGCCAAAAGTACGCCGCACAAGGTGCTGGCCGACCCCCTCACGATTCCCTTCAACGATGTTGAAGGCGCCACCAGCCTGATCCGGGAGCATGGTCGCGATCTCGCATGTGTGCTGGTCGATCCGATGCCGAACCGCGCCGGCCTCGTACCTGCCGACAAGGCCTACCTCGAAGGCCTGCGTCAGGCGACGCGCGAAGTCGGTGCGCTACTGATCTTCGATGAGGTGATCTCCTTCCGTCTCGGCTACCAGGGCGCCCAGGGGCTTTGGGGCATTGATCCTGATCTCACCACGCTTGGCAAGATCATCGGAGGTGGGTTTCCCGTCGGCGCAATCGCCGGCAAGAGGGAAGTTATGGCCGTCTTCGATCCGCGCCACGGCAAGCCTGCATTGCCCCATGGCGGTACGTTCTCGGCCAACCCAGTCACGATGCGAGCGGGGCTTGCGGCTATGGAACTGTTGGCCAGAAGGCGTTCGCGCGGCTGGACGCGATTGGTGAGGCGGTCCGGAACGGCATCAACGACGCGTTCCGCCACCACCGTGTCCCGGGTACCGCGGTCGGCCTCGGATCCCTCTTGAAGTTACATTTCGCCGAACGCCCGATCGGCGACTACCGCTCGGCTTACATGACCGAAGCTGAGGCCAAACGCCAAAGTGTGTTCAACCTTGAACTTCTTAACCGCGGCGTTCTCGCCGCCGGCCACGGGTTGATCGCGCTGTCGCTGCCGATGCGAGACAGTGATATCGGAACCATTGTCCGCGCGGCCTCGGATGCACTTGCACAGGTCGCGTCCAAAAGATGACGCGTCTTTAAGTTCTTCAAATCGGTAAGTCTCGCGTGAGGCCATTGCGGCGATCCGCGCCTCTGGCACCACTTCGGTTGCGATCTGCTTCCTGCATGCCTATCGCACCGCCTCCCATGAGATCGCCGCAGTGAAGCGCCTTGCGCACGAGCTGCCAGGCGTGAGCGTGTCGCGCTCCAGTGACGCGTTACCGATGTGGCGCCAAGTGTCCTCTATGGCGAGGAGGCTCAGGTCGACTATGGTGAGGGCGCGCCGACGGTTGATCCGAAGAGCGGCCGGTACCGCCGCCCCGCCTGTTCGTGATGACGCTGCGCTACTCGCGGCGCAGCTTCCGGCGGGTGGTCTGGAAGTCGAGTCAGCAGGTCTGGGCGCAGCTTCACGAAGAGGCGTTCCGGTATTTTGGCGGGGTCCCCAGATATGTCGTGCTCGACAACCTGAAGGAAGGCGTCCTCAAGCCGGATTTGTACGAGCCCGAGCTCAACCCGATTTACAGCGCGATGCTGGCTCGTTACGCCGTGGTCGCCGATCCCGCGCGGGTGGCCGATCCAAATCGGAAGGGGAGTGTCGAGAATGCGATTCAACACACCCAGGGCACCGCGCTGACCGGACGGCGCTTCGAGACGCTCGAAGCCCAGAACGAGTTCTTGAGACACTGGGAGGAGAACTGGGCCTCCAAGCGCATCCAGGGTAGCACGCGCCGTCAGGTCGAGGCCATGTTCCAGGAGGAGAAGCCCACCTGCGGCCGTTGCCGGTGGCTGCCTTCCGCATCTTCACCGAGGTCGTTCGGACCGTCTGCGACGATACCACCGTGCGCGTCGACAGCAGCTATTACGCCGCGCGGCCCGCGCCCATCGACAGCCAGGTCGTGGTGCGCATCTACACTTCCACGAGCCTATCAGGCGATCCTGCACAGCCACGAGGTCCAGTATCTCGAGGCCGATGACTTCTTCCACCGCCACGTCCTGCTCCCTCGCGCAACGCGACGCCCGGCTGCGAACCATCATCGACTGCGATCTCCTCGTGCTGGACGATCTGTTCCTCGCACGCGCCATCCCTGACGACGCCGGCGCATTGCTGCAGACCTTGATCAATAGCGCTACAAGCTGCGCCGCAGCGTCATCGTCACCTCCAATCGCGTCGTGCAGGACTGGGGGACAACACCATGAGCACGACGATCCTCGATCGCCTGATGCACCACTGCCACCTGCTCGAGTTCGATGGACGAAGCTATCGCCTCAAAGAGGCCGCTGAAGCCCTTGCCCGCGAAACAATGTCAAACTAACAACCCACCTCTGTGCTGCCTTGGCGTGGAGGAGTTTGACTGACCCTACCCGGGGAAATTTGAAGTGACCCGCGGGGGGAGGCAATATCCCGTCTTCAGAACTCGTCAGGTTATCTCGTGTTTGCCCGCTTCGGGTCGGAAGTTTTAGTGGACGCAAAAGCAAGTGAGTATCGGAAGACATGCAAGGTGATATCATCCCTGTGGGGCTCGGTCCCTATGCCAGAGTAAAGTACATTCCGCTGATCGAGGACGCTGTCGCCAGCGGTTGGGCATCCGCTTTCCATGTCATCGAACTCGAGAGTGTGCAAAACGATGTGAATGCCTTTTTTCGTCCCCGTGGCATACAAGCCGGCGAGCCTCTCATGGGTACCCGATCTCCGGCGCTGGGCGATCGGGTATTCCGGCCACGGGGAGGACGCCCTGATGGCTTTGGCACGACCGGATACAAAAGTTATCGTCTCGACCGAACCGAAGGCCCATTTGGGCTACCTTCGCGCCGCTCTTGGACTTGGCCTTGATTGCCTGGTTGACAAGCCGGTCGTTCTCCCCGTGGGATCTAACGGACGCCCAGCGCCGGACCGTCTTGTTGACGCGGTGGCAGAGCTCAAGGAGATTTGCAATCAAACTGGCGGCCGTTGCGTGATGATGGCACCACGCCGCCACAACACAGTCTACGAGCTTGTTCGACGCTATGCGCGCCGCGCCTCGCAGAACTTCGGCACGCCGATCACCTATATTGGTATCGAGCATCATGCCCGAGTGTGGAACACGGAGGAGGAGATCCTCTGCCGGGAGGGACCATCCTTACCGGTACGCTATGGAATGCTTTGCCATTCGGGCCATCACTACATCGACATTCTCTCCATCCTTTGAGGGGCAATTTCGGTAGTCTGAAGGTCGAGCTGAATGTCCACCGTGCGACCGCGGACCAGGTCAGGCAGATCGGCTCGGATCCGGTGCGCAAGCTTCGCGGTGAGGCGCCAGTCGCGGCGTTCTTGCCGGAACCGCCGTTTTGAGGTGAGACCGATCTCGTCTCCTCCGGCGCCGCAGAGCGTTGTGGGAGCCGCGATACCATCTGCCTGTTTCGCCTCGACCTTCTGCAGACCAGCGTGTCGCTTCGCAACTGGCGGCAGCTCCCAACCGATGTCTACAACAGGAACGGGCGGTTCGGGTCCGAAACCATTCGCTTGAATATCGGTCCCTTCGCCGCGTCGGGGCCAGGATCTTCAAGCGCCCACATTTGAACAAGGAAGGTCCTCCGCAATTGGCGAGGGAGGCACACATCACGGTTTGGCGGAATACGGGTTTCCTCCGCGGCGCAACCATTCAGGAACGGCTGTATCCCGCCGGGGACAAATTTATCCGAAGCGCCGACCTTCGTGCCGGCCGCAAAAGGCTGTTTGACGATTGGCTGGAAGGCCGGAGCGGCAAGAGTTCCCTCGAGTCCCACATGCGGACGATATCGCTGTTTCCTCGTTATTTGGCAGCGGTTACGACGGATGCAGCGAGCAGTGATGAAGCGCCTCCACGACTCGCCATCGATAAATTTCCGGCATGGATGTCGTAACTTCGGCTCACCCTGAGCATTGCGGGCTTGCAGTGTACGCTGCAAAACGCCTAACGGTTGGTAATCGTTGGTCGCCACCGTGCCGCACGTGAGGCGCTCGATCGTGCGTGCGGCATGCAGCAGAATCATTTCGAGCTCGGCGAACACGTCTACCAAACGCCGGGTCAACCTGGCCGAGGCCGGTAATCGCCGGTCAGAACATCACCTTCTGGGAAATCCGTCAGGAATCGAAGAGCCGGGTCTTGCACGCATCGATTGGCTGGCGCCAAGATAACGGTCGGGAATCCCCAACGCTATTCGCCGGCTTGGTACTCGAAGAGGCGGCTCAAACCTCCCTGAGCAGTCGGACACCAAATCTCTCCATAAGAAGACCAAGCACATTAGCACTCGTAAATGCTGCAAAGCGCTGGACTTTGTCGCTCTTATCAGGGTCTGCGAAATCGCATATCGTACAGCGCTAAGAGTGGATTGTGGATTTCGCGAGCGAGGTATTTGCATCGCCCGAAAAGTCATAAATCGCTAAGGCACGATCATTCGAATGGCAGTAGCTGCAAGACAACAAGGTTGTCTTGACGCATCCGCATCCCGTGCGTTTTCGCAACGAGACTTACATTACTGATCGAATGACCAGGAAGAGCATCTGCAGCGAGCTCTATCTGCATTGGCAAGCAAGCACGCCGCCGCGGCTTCCGTCCTCCTGGAGCGCTCATGGCGGCAGAACTCATCGCGCGGACGTGCAGCCAGGCATGACCGGCAGCGTGCTTGCGTGACGCTTCCTTATCGCGCGATCGCCACGGCTTTGCCGCCTGGGGATATATATCATTTTTTATGTTTGCGGCGCATTTGGTGATTGTAGCTGGATTGCTGCTGATCACGTCAGGCTCATGCCGGATCGAAGCTCAGGCGTCGGCTACCGAGCTAAACCTTCAAGGACTTGTTGCAGACGGCCAAGAACTTCACCTTCAGCAGGCTTGGGCTCAATCTTGTAGAGTCGGAACATCCACTCTGCCGGCGAATTTCATTTGGGCGTTCTGAACGCGGCCGCAGCAACCACTCGGGGAAGCGTCTGCCAAGCGTCAAGCAATGCGATTTGGCGAACCAGAAGCTGGAGCGGACAGGACAGATCGTCAAAAGGGAGCTAGGTCGGTCATGATGCGGCCGCCGAGAAGCGGCGATCATTCCTCGATCCGTCTTTCATAAGACGCTATGAGTCCGGCCAGGACGGATCGCGCAGCATTCGGGCATTTGATTGTCGGATTTGTCACGAGCAGGTCCGCCCTACCCAGGATGTATCGGGACGCTGCTTTCGAGAGGGGCCGCATCGAATTTGTAGCGAAGCCGCGCGCGCAAGCACAACGCATAAAACCTAGGTGATCGCCATTAGAGCATATTGTTTTTTACCGGAATCGAGATTCCAGGGGGCAGGATTTCTGATTCAAACTCCATGCTGGAGAACGGGGGCCAGCATGGATGACACGACCCTATTCGGAAGACCTTCGCGAACTTGCGCTGGCGAGGGCTGACGCTGGCGAGACGGTTCGTTCGATTGCAGAAGCACTTCAGATCAGTCCTTCCTGTGTGACGAAGTGGAGGAATCTATGGCGGGAGACAGGAGCGGTTTCTCCCGGCAAGATTGGCGGTCACAAGAAGCCGGTTCTGTCCGGCACCAACGCAGACTGGCTGCGCAACGCCATTCGGGAACAGGAGCGCATCTCCTCTTCCTGCCGCCCTACAGTCCCGACCTCAATCCGATCGAGCAGGTCTTCGCCAAGCTCAAACACCTGCTGCGGGCCGCCCAGACAGGTGATGTCGAAGCGACGTGGCGCAAGGTCGGCGAACTCCTCGATATCTTCTCCAAAGAGGAATGCGCCAACTATCTCAAAAATTCAGGATATGTTTCCGTGTAGAAACATCATGCTCTAGCTTCGCGACGATGCGCCGTGGGCTGAATCGGTAGAACGACCACAGCAAATGCAAGGCGTGTCCACCGGCAGCGCCACAGCTCATCGCATGTTCGCAATTTCATATCGACTTATTCGATGGTTGTCATCCGACTGTTGCAGTTCCGGCCTCTAACGGATCGCGCGAAGGCGAGCCGCCTGAACGAGATTGGTAATCAATTTCTGTGATCTGCAAAGTCCTCATGCTTGAGGATTGGTAGGTCCGGGCGAAGGCACTGATGTGAAACTTGGGAGCAGTGATGACCCGTATCGATCTGACACGACGACAAGCTCTCACCGCTGCCCTTGCCGCAGGCATGTTGACCAGCCCGGGCGTCAAGGCGCTCGGCGGCGACATCAAGAATTCGACGCGGCGGCAACTGAAAGTCGGCATGTCCGGCTTTCCTCGGACATTTGATCCGGTCATCGCGACCGACACCGCCATTCGCCGGATCATGCCGCAGCTTTTTGATACTCTCATCGCCTTCGATCACGCCCACGGCATGGCATTGCGCCCGGCCCTTGCGGAGCATTGGGAGCGGATCGACGCGCAGTCGCTTCGGGTCGTCTTGCGCAAGGGCGTGATCTTTCATGACGGAAGTCCGCTCACGGCTGAAGACGTCGCCTTCAGCCTCGGCCCCGATCATCTGTTGGGGCCCGGACGTGGCGGAATGTCCGAGGCGCTGCAGTCGCTTGATCGGCTCCAGGAAGTCGAGGTCGTCGATCCCTACACCGTCATCGTGCATGCCAAAGGCGCCGACGCGCTCCTTGAACAGCGCCTCGCCACATGGGGGGCGGAAATCGTCAGCAAACGGGCCTTTGCGGCGGCAGGCTCATGGGAGCGCTGGACAGCGGCTCCCGTCGGAAGCGGTCCCTACAAGCTCGTCGATCACAAGCTCGACATCCATGTCACCTTAGCCGCGCATGATGCCTATTGGGGGGGGCGGCCGCCATTCGATGCAGTCGAATACCGCATTATTCCCGAACTCTCGGCCCGCATGAATGGCCTGCTCGCCGGCGAGCTCGACCTCGTCACCGATATCCCGCCGGACCAGTTCAGCGCTATCCAGAAGCGTCCCGATCTCGAAGTCGCAGGCGGAGCCGTTCAGAACATCCGCTCGCTCGTGCTCGACCAGACAGATCCGGTGCTCAAGGATGCACGCATTCGCCGTGCGATGAGTCTGGCTGTCGATCGGAAGCTGATCGTCGAGAGCCTGTGGGAGAATCGGCTCCCGATCCCGAACGGTTATCAGCTCCCGAGCTACGGCCAGGGTTACATCGAGAATTTCCCGGCCCTCACTTACGATCCCGTCAAGGCCAAGGAGTTGCTCGCGGCCGCTGGCTATAAGGGAGAGCAGATCACCTATCGTCTGCTCAACAACTACTACCCCAATCAAGTCTCTGGCGCACAGACCATGATCGAGATGTGGCGTGCCGTAGGCCTGAACGTCAAAATCCAGATGATGGAGAACTTCGCGCAAATCCAGCGCCAGCCGGTGCATGCGATCTACGATACTTCCAACACGGCACTCTTTCTCGACCACCTTGGGCATCCCTGGCGTGAATACGGTCCGAACGGCTCACTGCCGAAATTGGTCGGCGTGTGGCGGAATGAGGAATATTTCGCCCTTGGTGCGAAGCTTCAAGAGACGGTTGAGGCCGACAGGCGCCGGCCGATCATCCGTCGCATGCTCGAGATCATCAATGAGATCGATCCGCCCAGCATCATCCTGCACGTGTCGGGACAGTTCTACGGCAAGCGCCGCGATGTGGCGTGGTTGCCAGGTCTGACGCTTGATCTCAATTTTGGTCCATTCAACCAGGCCCTGAGCCGGACCTGATCCAGATGACCGACGCCTGCAAGGAGCCGATCATCGAGATTGCCGATCTGCATGTTGCTTTCGACAATGTGCCAGCGCTGCACGGTGTCGACCTCAGCCTGAGGCGTGGTGAATCCGTGGGTATGGTCGGCGAAAGCGGTTGCGGAAAATCCGTGACTTGGCTGGCGGCGCTCGGCCTTTTGCCGCAGCGCGCTCAGATTTCCGGCAGCGTAAGGCTGGCTGGTGAAGAGCTCCTTCATGAGCCCGCTTCTCGCCTCGACAAAGTGCGCGGTGGTCGCATCGCCATGATCTTTCAGGATCCGGCAAGCGCGCTTAATCCGGTCCAAAAAGTGGGCGACCAGATCATCGAGGTCCTGCGGCTCCATCGCGGTATGGAGCGCCACGCTGCAAGGGCTGAAGCACGGCGTCTGTTCGACCAGGTCGGTATCCCAGACCCTGCGCGGCGGCTCGATGCCTATCCCCACGAATTCTCCGGCGGACAGAACCAACGCATCATGATCGCCATGGCGCTGGCAGGGCGCCCGGAAATCCTTATTGCAGATGAGCCGACGACTGCGCTCGACGTCACCATCCAGGCGCAGATCCTTGATCTCCTCCAGCAGATCCAGCGCGAGATGGGCATGGCCCTGGTCTTGATCTCGCATGATCTCGGCATCATCGGCGAACTCTGCGAGCGAGTGCTCGTTCTCTATGCCGGCAGGGTCGTTGAAGAGGCGCCAGTTGATCGCCTGTTTGCTCAGCCGCACCATCCTTACACACAGGGGCTTCTAAAGGCCCTGCCTAGTCTGGAGACAAAGCCGCATAGGCTCGTGGCGATTCCTGGCGTCGTACCGAGTGCGACCGACCTGCCAATGGGTTGTGCCTTCGCGCCCCGCTGCGCGCAACGCGTTGAACGCTGCGGCGAATGGGCGTCCGAACTTGCCTCCATCCCCAATGAGGGTCGTCACAAAGCTGCCTGCCTGCATGTCGCCAGTGAGCTCGCGCCCGCAGAGGTCGTCGCCGCATGATGGCTGCACCGCTTCTGCGAGCCGAGGGCCTCGTCCGTCGCTACCGTTTGCGCCAGGGAGTGTTCCGGCATCCGGTCACGGTCAAGGCTGTCGACAGCCTGTCCCTCTCGGTGGCGCGTGGTGAGACACTCGGAATTGTTGGGGAATCCGGCTGCGGCAAATCGACGACCGGTCGGCTCCTGGCCGGCCTCGAACCGCCCGATTCCGGCACGATCAGCTTTGGCGGGGAGCCTTTGCCGGCTGCAGGACATGCTCGTTGGCGTCGCCTCAGAACGCGCATCCAGATGGTGTTTCAAGATCCACTCGGAGCGCTGGACCGTCGTTTGACGATTGGAGAGCAAATCGCAGAACCACTCGAGATTCATCGGCTCGGCAGCAAGAGCGAGAGAGCCGACCGGGTCAAAACACTGCTCGTCGATGTGGGCTTAAGGCCCGATCACGGCGCGCGCTATCCACACGAGCTCTCTGGCGGACAGCGGCAGCGTGCTGTCCTGGCGCGGGCGCTTGCGACCGATCCCGATCTTATCGTGTGCGATGAGCCGGTCTCGGCGCTCGATGTGTCCATCCAGGCGCAGGTCATCAATCTTCTTGCCGACCTGAAGGAGCAGCGCCGGATGGCGATGATCTTCATCAGCCATGATCTGCGCGTGGTGCGGCAAATCAGCGATCGCATCGCCGTAATGTACCTCGGCGTGATCGTCGAAGAAGGCGACCCCAACCTGGTCTTGCGAGACCCTCTGCACCCCTATTCGCAAGCGCTCATTTCCGCTGTGCCCACACCGGGAGCGGGACGTCGTCGCGACCGCACAGTTCTACAGGGCGATCCCCCCAATCCGGCGGCACGGCCGAGGGGCTGCGCGTTCCATCCGCGCTGTCCGGCTGCGCTCCCGGTCTGCGCGCAACTCGCGCCCGAGCTCACATCCGCCGGGGAGGGACGGCGCGTAGCCTGCCATTTGGTCGAAGCTGCCGGCGAGGGACGGAAGGAAACGGTCTGATGGCCCGCTTCGTTGCGATCCGCCTGGCGCGCGCGCTGCTCACCATTGGCATGGTGGTCACCTTCGCCTTTGTCGTCCTGCGCGCCTCGGGCGATCCGGCGCGTGCGATGCTGTCACCGGAAACCCCGGCAGCCGCCGTCGAGGCCTTCCGCAAGGCATGGGGGCTCGATGCGCCAGTTGGGGTGCAATATGCCAGATATGTTCTGGCCATCGTTCAGGGTGATCTTGGCCAATCGATGCGCGACGGCCGAGCCGCCATCACGGTTGTCGCCGAGCGGATTCCTGTGACGTTGATGCTCACTGGGCCAGCCCTCGCGCTCAATCTCCTGCTCGGTATCCCAGCCGGTATCTATGCAGCCTTGAAGCACGGTCGTCTTGCGGACCGTCTGGTCATGGCGATAGCTGTAGCAGGCTTCACCGTTCCCTCCTTCGTGCTTGGGCTGGTGCTCGTGCTTGCCTTTGCTGTTGAGCTGCCCTGGTTTCCCTCGGGCGGTGCGGGCACCTTGCGCCAATTGGTGCTGCCTGTTGTCACGCTCGGGCTTGGCGGCGCGGCGGTTCTCGCCCGCTTCACGCGGAGCGCCATGCTCGAAGTGCTGGGGCAGTCTTATATCCGGACCGCCAGCGCGAAGGGGGTGCCTTGGCGTGGCGTGGTCACAGGCCATGCGCTGCCCAATGCTGCCATCCCGGTGTTGACTATCGTCGGCTTCATGGTCGGCAACCTGATCGCAGGAACGGTGCTTGTCGAAAGCGTGTTTTCTTGGCCTGGCGTCGGGAGTCTGCTCGTCGTCTCCGTCGTGAGCCGAGATCTGGCCGTGGTCCAATGCATCCTGCTCGTCGTGGCCGCGGCCATGATCGTGACGAATGTCTCGGTTGATTTGCTCTACGGCGTGCTCGATCCGCGACTGCGCGATGCCTCGTACCCGATCGGGGGAGCCTAGATAGTGGACGGCTTCGTTGCAAAGAGCCTACCTGCGCCCACGGCAAGGAAGCTGTGGCAGCGCGATCGCGCCGTGCAGCTCGCCCTTGTCTGGCTTACGGTCGTGCTAGCTGTCGTGGTCTTCGCCGATCGCCTTGCGCCTTACGATTATGCGGCGCTCGATCTTCGCCACCGGCTGGCCGCACCCGTGGGCTTTGGCGGCGACGTCGCGCATCTGCTCGGCTCGGACGAATTGGGACGGGATGTGCTGTCGCGGCTCATCGTGTCAATCCGCATGAGCCTTCTCATTGCTTTTGGGGCCACTTTGATTGGTGCATCCCTCGGCACGATGCTTGGCTTTCTCGCCGCCCATTTCCGCGGCTGGGTCGAGCAGGTCATCCTTGCATGCGTCGATTTTCAGGCAAGCATGCCATTTCTCATTTTGGCGCTCGCCGTCCTTGCGTTCTTCGGCAATTCTCTTGTCCTGTTCGTAGCTCTCCTCGGCCTCCATGGCTGGGAGCGCTATGCGCGTGTCACTCGCGCGCTTGCGATGAGCGCGGGCGCGCAAGGCTATGTGATGGCTGTCCATCAGCTCGGCGCCGGACCCTGGCGCCTCTATCTGCGGCATGTCCTGCCGAACATCGCCTCCACATTGATCGTTACCATGACCCTTGCCTTTCCAGACATTATCCTGCTCGAGAGCGGGCTCAGTTTCCTTGGCCTTGGCGTGCAACCGCCGCTGACCTCGCTCGGCAACATGGTTGGCTACGGACGCGATTATCTCACCCGTGCACCCTGGATCCTGGTGCTGCCCTCGCTCGTGATCTCGCTCACGACGCTAAGTATCTCCCTCGTCGGCGACTGGCTGCGCGACCGCATAGACAAAACATTGTCGTGAGCCCTGCTGTGACCGATTCTGATCGACAACACCGCGTTGTTCTGGTGAGCTTCGATGGGCTTCGTCCCGATCTCGTCAGCCCGAAACTGACCCCGCATCTTGATCGGTTGCGGCAGAAGGGCGTCACCCTTGCCCGGCACCTCACGGTTTATCCGAGCGAAACGCGCGCGGCTATGCCGAGCCTCGTCACGGGAGCGTCCCCTGGCCGCCACGGCATGGTCGGCAACAAATATCTCGACCGCAGCGTGCAGCCTCCTCGCTATATCGATACTTCCGACGATCGGATTATCCAGGCGCTCGATGCAGCTAGCGGCGGCCATCTTATGGGGGCCGCTTCACTCGGCGAAATTCTTTCAGCGCACGGCAGGACGCTTGCGGTGCTTGCCTCCAATTCTGCCGGCACGACTTGCCTCTTCAATCACAAGGCCCGCACGCTTGGCCACCACACCATCTCCGGCCATTATGCGCACCTCGCCACCTCTCGGCCGCTGATCGAGGCGCTTCAGGCTCGACTTGGCCCCATTCCTGCGCCTCCACCTCAGGGTACGCCCGACCTCACAGCGCAGAGCTTTCTGACGTCGGCGCTGCTCGAAACCGTCTGGCCCGAAATTCGGCCCGACGTTGCGATCCTGTCCTTTGGCGAACCCGACATTTCGTCTCACTATTGCGGCACAGCACACGGGCGAACATTGGAAGCCTTGGCTTTTGTTGATCGTCAATTCGGTCGCGTTCTGGATTGGTGGGAAGCGGAGGGGAGGCAGCAAAACGTACATCTGTTGGCCGTTTCAGATCACGGTCATGTCACCGTCCACGCACAGGCTGACGTGTACGGAACCCTTAAGACGGCCGGATTTCGCTGCGGCCCGGCGCCTGGACAGGATGTGGACGCGGTACTCGTTCCCGGACAAGTGGGCGCCATCTATCTCACCGACCCGTCAGAGAGCAATGTTCGGCGGGCCGTTGCGGCCATGACCGAGGCGCCGTGGTGCGGACCGATCTTCACCGCAGGTCGCAATGAGGTCGATGGCGTGGCGCCCGGCAGTCTCGCTCGCCAGCTCGTCATGATGGATCATGGCCGCTCTGGAGACATCCTGTTTTCCTATCGTGCCGACGACGAGACCGATCGATTCGGTCTCATCGGCCGTACATGGACTCATGACGCACCGATTGGATTTGGCGTGCATGGAGGCCTTCATCCCAAGGAAATGACGTCCGTCGGCATTCTTGCCGGTCCCGCCTTCCGATCGGATGTCGTCTCGGACATCCCATCGGGGATCTGCGACATCGCGCCGACCATCCTTCATCTGCTCGGGATCGCCGCACCGATCGGAATGGAAGGACGGATTCTCACCGAGGCCCTCGCGGCAGGGACCTCAGTTCCGCCTGCTTCCATCGTCGAGACGGAGCATGAAGCAAGCACCCCGGCCTATCGTCAATGTTTACGCCGTGTGCAGGTGGATTCAGCAACTTACATCGAGGGAGGATGGGCAAATGGCGCTTCGCACGTCAGGTGGAGGCAAAGCAATGACAATTGATTGCGAACAGACCGAACACCGGCGTCTTCTCGAGACCCTCGCATGCAGCGAAGCAGGCCGAGTCAAGGGGTTTGCAGAAAAACTCCTGCCCGAACTCGGAGCTGTCGAGGTGCTCAAGAGCCGCAGCGGCCTCGTGATGCTGCCGATGCGGGACACCGTCCGCGGCACCGACTTCCACCTTGGCGAAGTGCTGGTTGCGGAAGCCCATGTGAAGCTGGCGGACGCCGAAGGCTACGGCATGGTGGTCGGCCGAGACCTCGAGCACGCGATGGCGATGGCGCTGATCGATGCCGCAGCCTTCGCAGGACTGGCGCGGGAGCGGATTGGCGCCTTCGTCGAAGCCGAAGCCACAATCATCGCCGAGACAGATCGCCAGACTCTGCGCGCGATCGAGGCAACCCGTGTCGAGATGGAGACCGTCGGATGAACACAATCGCTTTTCCCATTCCCGACGAGGCGGAGCGGCGAGACAACGCCGCTTTCGAGGCCGTGCTGCGGGGGATGGCCAGGCCTGGTACAGAGCAGCTGCTGCCGGAAAAAGGCCTCCTGCCCGTTGCGCTCTCGCTCGTCGATCTTGAGACCAATATCTATTGCGACGATCCGGCGCTACACGAGGCGCTTGCACGCACCGGCGCTGCCGTCGCCACGCTTGAGGAGGCCGACCATATCTTCCTGTCCGGCCAGTTGACGGCAGCTCTCGCCTCTACAGTGGGGACCGGTTCGTCGCTTTATCCTGATCTGGGAGCGACAGTGGTGGCATCAGCCAAGCTCAACGACGGTCCCCATGTTCGGCTGACGGGTCCCGGCGTCGATGGGGCGCTGACGATCTCGCCTGCAATTGCTCCAGGTTTCTGGGAGGCGCGATCGCGCATCGCGTATCCTGCCGGTTTTGAGCTCGTTCTCGTTGAGGGACGCCGGGTCGTCTGCCTGCCGCGCTCGACTAGGGTGGAGGTGCTCTGATGTCTTACGTTGCTGCACGCGGCGGAGAGCAGGCGATCGAGCAATCGGAGCGCTTGTATCGCGAACGGCTGGGGACAATCGATGCGACTCGGGTCGATGCAATCGCGCGCTCGCTTCCTTGGCTCGTTGACCGGATCATGGGCGAGGCGTCTCTTTATGCGCCCCGACTGGCTGCGCTTGCGCTGGCGCAGTCGGGCGGTGATCTCTATGAAGCCGTTTTGCTGCTGCGGGCCTGGCGGACGACGCAGCCGCGTCTGGCGGTTGCCGAACCGCTGAGGCAAGACAAACTCTTTACGCATCGTCGCATTTCGGCGGCGTTCAAGGATATTCCTGGCGGGCAGATCCTGGGGCCTACTCTCGACTATTCGCATCGCATCCTGCGAACAGATATTCTGGATGGAGCCGGTTTGGAACCTGAACCGGTAGAGATGAGTCCAGAACCGGCGCCTCCGCATCAGCCCTCCCTTGCCTCCTGGCAGAAGGCGCAAGGACTCGTGGTTGATTTCGAGCGGCAGGACGTTCCCAAACAGGACATCCCAGATCTAACGCGAGAGCCGCTACTCTTTCCAGCTGGTCGTGCGCACCGGCTCCAAAGCCTGGCGCGTGCGGACACCGGCGGCCTGATGGCGCTGGGCTACGCGGTCATGCGTGGTTACGGCCCTTCCCATCCGACCGTCAACGAGCTTCGACTGGTTGAAGCGGATGTTGAGATTTCTCATCCGCGCGGCACTGTGTTCTCGGCAGGGCGGGTCAGGGTCTCCCAGGCAGAAGTCGCTTCAAAGGCAGGGGCTGAAACGATCGACCTCGGCTTCTGTGCCACGCTTGGTTGGAATGAGGTCAAGATCATTGCGGGCGGCACGCTGGACCTCAATGAGCCGCATGCAACGAAAGGATCGCCCTTCGAAGAGGAGTTTTTCCTTTCGCACACAGAGCCCGTGGAAGGCGCCGGTTTCTGCCAGCATTTCAAGCTGCCTCACTATGTGACGTTCCAGTCTACGCTCGATGCGATGCGCGATGCACGACGAAAACAGGCCGAAATGGCCTCGCAAGCTGCCGCCGAGGAACCTGCCGAATGAAGAAGCTGAGCCAACTCACGCTGCCATCGCAGCTCATGTCCTATGGCTTTCTCGATCCGTCCGCCAAACGCGAGCTTCGTCGCAAATTGTTGAAGGCGATCGCAATTCCAGGATGCCAGATCCCTTATGCAAGCCGCGAAGTACCCATGGCACGAGGCTGGGGCACGGGTGGGCTGCAGGTCACATTGACGCTTCTCAACTCATCCTCGGTCGTCAAGGTCATCGACCAGGGCGCCGATGACGGTGTCAATGCGGCTTCCATTCGCCGTTTCCTGGCCAAAGTCTCTGGTGCCCGTGAAACAACCGATACCTGCAAGGCGACGATCATCCAATCCCGCCACCGCGTCCCCGAGGAGATCATGCGAGAAGACCAGATCCTCGTTCTCCAGGTCCCCGAACCGGAGCCGCTCCGTCCGGTCGAGCACCATATTTCAGCGGCGCGGCAAATGCATGCCGATGCCAATTACGCCAGGCTTTGGCTGATCCTTTATGAGCAGATGGTGCGAACCGGGCGCATCATGCAGGCTACGGAATATCCATCCCTGGTGAACGGCCGTTATGTGATGTCGCCCTCGCCGATTCCCCGATGGGACGTGCCAAAACTGCACATGGCACGCCACCTTACGCTTCTTTCTGCAGGTCGCGAGAAGCGCCTCTATGCAGTGCCGCCCTTCACCCGGGTCGAGCCGCTCGCCTTCTCGGATGTGCCCTATCGGGTCGAAGACCACGCCCATCTCACTTGTTCTCGTTCGGGCCTGAAGGGCTTCTTCATGAACGAGATCCCAAAGGATGACGGGGGCTCGCACTTCGAGCTATCCGACAGCGGCTTCTGCGAAAAGACACTACGCCGTGCCGCAGGCGAAGACGTGTCGATCGGCGCAACCTGGTATCGAAACGGGGTGATGTCATGAGCCTCATTGAAGCACCTTCGTTCAAACGCGATCTCGACGCGCCGAAACTGAACCGCACGCAACCGATCCTTACGATGCACGGCATCTCGCACCGCTTTGGGGATGTGCGAGCCTTGCAGGATGTTGATGTCACGGTCTATGCCGGCGAGGTTCTCGGTATTGTCGGCGAGTCCGGGTCGGGCAAGTCCACCCTGCTCAGGATGATGAACCTCGAAGAGAAGCCCGATCAGGGCGACTACAGGCTCGCGATACCTGGTGCGACCGCAAACCTGTTTGCGCTGGATCGCTTCGCGCGCCGGATGTTGCGTGCCCGCCACATTGGTATCGTCTACCAGAATCCGCACCTCGGCCTACTTATGCGTAACTCGTCATCTGGCAATGTCGCTGAGCGCTTGCTGATCTCGGGTGAACGGCGTTTTTCGGCGCTTCGATCCCGCGGCCGGCAGGCGCTCGACGCCTCGGAGTTCCCGACCGAGCGCATGGATGCCCCGCCGATCGAACTCTCCGGCGGCATGCAGCAGCGCGTGCAACTCGCCAAGGCGATCGCCCTCGAGCCGGCGCTGCTGCTGCTCGACGAGCCAACGACCGGCCTCGACGTCTCGGTGCAAGCGCTGGTGCTCGATACGCTCAAGCGCCTGCAGCGCGAGCGCGCTATCACCATGGTACTGGTAAGCCACGATCTCGGCGTGATCCGAACAATGGCAGACCGTGTGATGGTGATGCGCAAGGGCCGCGTCGTAGAGGAGGGGCTCGCGGACCAGATATTCCAGGATCCGCAGCACCCCTACACTCAGTCGCTCGTCCACGCCAAGCTGTGAGGCCGGCCATGTCTGATCCCGTGCTTGAGGTCGAGAACCTCGCCAAGCATTTTGATATCCACCATCTGCAGCAACGCGTCTTCGCGTTCTCCGGCGTCGGCTTCCGGTTGTTTCCGGGGCAGTTCCTGCTGCTGCGCGGGAGCAACGGCGTCGGCAAGTCGACCCTGCTGCGGACGCTGTACCGCAGCTATGTGCCAAAGGGCGGCCATATCTGGTTCGATGCGGCGGAAGGACGGATCGACCTCGCCACCGCGGCGGATGTCGACGTCGCCGCCTTGCGTCGGCGGGATATCGGCTTCGTCACTCAGTTCCTGATCGCCCGGCCGCGTGTCGCTGCCGAAGAGCTCGTTGCCGAGCCACTTCGCCTTGCGGGCTGGCCCAAGGCGCAGGCACTCGACGAGGCGCATCGCTGGCTCGACGAATTTGGCGTCAAGCGCGAGCTCTGGCGCGCCTATCCAACGACGTTCTCGGGCGGCGAACAACAGAAGATCAATCTCGCTCGGGCACTTGTGCTGCCGCAGCGGCTGCTGCTCCTCGACGAACCGACGGCAAGCCTTGATGCCGGCGCGCGGCGGGCGCTGATCCGGCGCCTCGGCGCACTGAAGTTGCAAGGCGTAGCGATGATCGGCGTCTTTCACCATAAGGAAGATATCGCGGAGCTGATCGATATGGAACTGACGCTGACGGTGAAGGAGATGGCTGATGTGGCTGAGTGACGTCCGGACGGTTCTGCCAGACGGAGTACTCGAACGCGCCTCTGTTCGGATCGAGGAGGGCCTTATCAAGGAGGTCGTGGAGGGGCCGGTCCGAGGTGGGGTCACCTGTAAGGGCCTGCTGCTGCTGCCGGGATTCATTGACATGCACGGCGATATGATCGAGCGCGATATCGAGCCGCGCCCGCGCGTGCATATGCCGATAGAACTCGGCCTGCGCGATCTCGATCGCAACCTCGCCGGCTGCGGGATCACCACAGCCTATGCGGCGCTCTCCTTCAGTCCATCGTCGACCTACGGCCATGTGCGCAGCTACGAGCACACCTGCCTTGTGATCCGGGAGTTGAGGCGCATGCGAAATCGGCTTTTGGTCGATCACAAGGTGCATGCTCGCTTCGAGCTCACGTTTCCGAATGCCCTTCAGGTCATCAACGACCTTATCGCAGAAGGGAACGTCGACCTGGTCTCGCTCAATGATCACACCCCCGGGCAAGGACAGTACCGCGACATCGAGCGGCTGGTCGATTCCATTGCCGCCCACAAAGGCCTCTCCCAAGCCGAAGCCGCGCAAACCGTCGCGCGCCGTATCGAAGAGGCCAGCCGCCCGGAGCACCAGCTGGCCGCAACACTGTCTGCGATTGCGCTCACCTGCAGAGCCCACAAGGTCGCCATGGCCAGCCATGACGATGATACGCCGCGGAAGGTCGAGATGATGGCAGCGCTCGGGGTTGTTATCAGCGAATTTCCTGTCACTCTCGAGGCAGCCGATGCCGCCCGTTCACGTGGGTTGCGCACCGCGATGGGTGCTCCCAATGCCTTGCGAGGCGAGAGCTATTCCGGCAACCTTTCCGCGCGCCAAGCGCATCGCGAAGGACTGCTGGATATTCTCGCCGCAGATTACCACCCTTCAGCCATGCTGCCAGCCGTATTGGAACTCGCGCGTATCGATCCCCTCGGCCTTGCCGGAGCGGCTCGCCTTGCCAGTGCCAACACCGCTAAAGCGCTCGGGCTTGACGATCGGGGCGAGATCGTGCCCGGAAAACGCGCGGATCTCGTCCTCGCAGACGATCGGGGCATCGGGCACGTGATCGCGACCATTAGCGGCGGCCGGCTCGTCTATTCCAACGGACGCCTCGGCTCCGCTACGGCCAACGCGGCGTAGTGAAGTCCAGCGATCTGGCGTTTGGAGCGAATGCGCAAAACTGCTGGGCGCGTTCCGATGCGCTCGCAGTGCTGGTCACGACGTTCTCCGAGTGGCGGGACAATCACGATTGCGAGGACGGCGACTGGCGCCGCTCGAGATGACGAAGGATCTGTTCAACTGGCCGCCCCCGCGCGAGTTGATCGACGAGCGCTGCGAGGAAGGCGGACGTGGTTGGCGCGTTGGGCTCTGGCGGCTGGGATTGTCCGGCGATGTCCTCGATCACACTCGATCGCGCGGGTGAGGAGGTTCGCCGATTCCGGAGGCTGGCGGAGTTTTGCCGGGGATAAGGGCCCGGAGCATGCCCGGGCTATGACCGCGCGTGTAGTGTGGATCCACCCAACCCAAGGCGGGCATGGGCATACCTGTTTCACCGCGGGCACGATGGCGTTTGCAGGGATTGGAATTGGTGCTCGCGGCCGCCGTCGAGGGCATGACTTTCTTTCTTGGTTCGTGTTCGGCGCACTGATCCCTGTCGTCGCCGTGCCGTGGCTGTTCTTCACAAGATCCAACCGACAGGCCGGCGAGCCGGCCCCGGGGGGATGCTTCCCTTGGCGATCATGTCCGGCCTCGGTTTCGCTGCGATGGTCGGACTTCTGTTCGCTTCCGCACCCGTAACGATCCCAGCTTGCGACAATTACTTCGCGCAATCCGGCCTGAAGGACGTCGTCGCTACTTCGCCGGCGGGCAAGGCCGCCGGATTAGCGGTCGTCACGCTGGCCGATGTCAAAGAGCTAAGCAGAACGCCGACCGAAGCACGGTGCACGGCAAGGGCGAGGATGAATAACGTCAATGTCGTTTCGCTGGTAAGCGTCGTTTTCAAGCCACGGCTTTGAGGGCTTGAGCGCGGTAGGACCAGGGCAGTAGCTGGTCGATGTCGCGGTTTGGATGCCCGTTGACGATCCTGGTCAGGACATCGGTGAGATAGGCGAGCGGATCGACGTCGTTGATCTTACAGGTCTCGACCAAGGACGCGATAACAGCCCAATGTTCCGCGCCACCGTCAGATCCAGCAAACAGCGCGTTTTTGCGGCTGAGCTTGATGCCGCGGATCGATCGTTCGACCGTGTTGTTGTCGAGTTCGATGCGGCCGTCATCGATG
>NZ_JACCHQ010000005.1 GCF_016031655.1 Bradyrhizobium glycinis | reverse complement strand
GCCGGCACCGACGATGACGAAGGCGCCGAAGACGACGAAGAACCAGCCGAAATGCAGCACGGTATCCTTCAGGAAGGGAATCGTCAGCGCGGTCGAGGCGGGATCGCGGTTGAGCCGCACCAGCGCGTAGCAGGCGACCAGCGCGATGACGGCTTCGATCAGCAGGCGAAGCTTGCTGCCGAACCCGGTCGTGGTCTGCTTGGTCACCTTGAGGTAATCGTCATAGAAGCCGACGAAGCCGAAGCCGAGCGTCACCGCCAGCACGATCCAGACATAGGGGTTGAGCGGATTGGCCCACAGCACCGTGCCGACCGTGAGCCCGGACAGGATCATCAGCCCGCCCATGGTGGGCGTGCCCTTCTTGGCGAGATGCGATTGCGGACCATCGGTGCGGATCGGCTGGCCCTTGCCCTGACGGATGCGCAAGTGATCGATGATCCAGGGGCCGAACAGGAACACGAACAGCGCGCCGGTCACGATGGCGCCGCCGGTGCGGAAGGTGATGTAGCGGAAGACGTTCAGGACCGTGCGAAAGGCACCGAAGCCCGGAAATGTGTTGGAAAGCTCGATCAGCCAGTAAAACATTCAGACGGTCCTATGGCGCCTTTGCACGTCAGGTGCCTCACGCGCATTCGCTGGTCTTCGTCATGGGCCGCGCGTTTCGGAAAACGGACGGCTTCCTGCCGCAAGGGGCGAGATTCGGGAACGGCGCCTTCAAGCAGTTTACGCCTTTGCCTGCAAGGCGGCCACCAGCCCCGGCACAAACTTGTTGACCCAGAACATCTTCTTGCTGCCCTTGACAACCACGACGTCGCCTGCCTTCAGCAGATTTGCGACCTCGCCCGGCTCTAGCGTGGCGGGATCGTCGTGCCAGCCGAGCCCCTTGCCTGAGGGCAGGACATCATAGAGGTGGCGCATCAGGGGACCGACGCAATAGACGCCGTCGATGCCGTCGAGATGACTGGCGAGGCCGGTGTGATAGCTCGGCGCATCCTCGCCGAGCTCGAGCATGTCGCCGAGAATCGCGATGCGGCGGCCGCCGCTCATGTTGCGCGCCTGCAGGCTTTGCAGCGCCGCGGCCACGCTGGCCGGATTGCCGTTGAAGCTGTCGTCGATCACGGTGATGTCGCCGACCGCCTGCTCGACGCCGCGGCCGGTCATGATGCCGACGCGGTCGAGCTTGACCGCGAGCGTCGCGACGTCGAGATGCGCGGCGTGAACGGCGGCGAGCGCGGCCAGCGCATTGTGCACCCGGTGCGGCGCGCCAGGGGTGAGGCTGAAGGCGATCTCCTTCCTGCCGATCGCGGCCACGACTTGCCAGCTCTCGCCGTGCGGCTTGTGCGCGACCTCGTGCACCTCGGCATGCTCGCCGCCGAAGCGCACCACCTTGCCTTTCCACTCGGAAGCCTTGATTCCGGCGGGCAGCACCAGCACGCCGTTCTCGGGCAGTCCGAGCGCGATCGACACCTTCTCGCGCCGGATGGCTTCGAGGGAGCCGAGCTTTTCCAGATGCACCGGCTGAACGTTGACGACGAGCGCGACGGTCGGCTGCGTGAGCTCGCTGAGCCGGGCGATCTCGCCCTTCTGGTTCATGCCCATCTCGACGACCCAGAGGCTGGCGTCCCGCCTGGCATTGCACAGCGTCAGCGGCACGCCCCAGAAATTGTTGAAGCTCGAGGGACTGGCATAGGCGTTCGGATAGGCGGCGAGAAATTCCTTGGTGCTGGTCTTGCCGGCGCTGCCGGTCAGCCCGATCACGGGGCCATTGAAGCGCGCGCGTGCAGCGCGCGCGAGGCCCCAGAGGCCGTCGATCAGCGTGTCCTTGACGACGATCTGGGGAATGCGGATGCCCGCGATCTCGTGCGGCACGATCATCGCGACGGCGCCCGCGGCTTCCGCCTTGTCGGCGAACTCCCAGCCGTCGCGCGCGCTGGCGAAAGCCGAGACGAAGCCGCCGCTCGGGGTGCCGCTCAGCGCAACGAACAGGCCGCCCGGCTTCACCAGCCGACTGTCCTGGGTGACGAAATCGATCGGCGTATTCGGGAACGATCCGGCCACGCCCAGCGCGCGGGCGACCTCGGCAACCGTCCATATTGGCCCGCTCATGCAACCCTCGTCGCTAATGCGGCGGCAACCGCCTCGTGATCACTGAAAGGCAGCACCTCGCCGCCGACGATCTGCCCGGTCTCGTGGCCCTTGCCGGCAATCAGCAGCGCATCGCCCTCCTGCAAGTCCTCGATCGCGGCGCGGATCGCCTCGGCGCGGTCGCCGATCTCGCGCGCGCCCTTTGCGGCGGCGAGGATCGCGGCGCGGATCGCTTCGGGCTTCTCGCTGCGCGGATTGTCGTCGGTGACGATCACGGCGTCGGCGTTCTCCGCCGCGATCTCGCCCATGATCGGACGCTTGCCGGCATCGCGGTCGCCGCCGGCGCCGAACACGACGACCAGCCTGCGCTTCGCATACGGCCGCAGCGCCTGCAGCGCCTTCGCGAGCGCATCGGGCTTGTGCGCGTAGTCGACGAAGATCGGCGCGCCGTTGCGCTCGCCGACGCGTTCGAGCCGGCCCTTGGCGCCTTCGAGATGTTCGAGGCTCGCAAACACGTTTTCAGCATCGCTGCCCGTGCCGATGGCAAGGCCGGCCGATACCAGCGCGTTCTCGATCTGGAATTCGCCGACCAGCGGCAGCCGGATCGCGTAAGCCCTGCCGCGATGTTGGACCGTGAGTTTTTGCGAGAAGCCTTCGACCAATGCCGCGGTGAGGCGGATGCCCTCGCCTGCCCCATCGCCGTTGCGACCCACCGCCATGACGCGCAGGCCGCGCGATCTCGCCGCATCGATCGCCTCCGCCGAGCAATCATGATCGGCCGAGATCACCGCGGCGCCATTAGGCGGCACCAGCTCGCGGAACAGGCGGAGCTTGGCCGCGAGATAATGCGCAACGGTCGGATGGTAATCCATGTGGTCGCGCGAGAGATTGGTGAAGCCGCCGGCCGAGATGCGCACGCCGTCGAGGCGATATTGGTCGAGCCCGTGCGAGGACGCCTCGAAGGCGAGATGCGTGACGTCCTCGCGCGCGATCTCGTCTAACTGCCGGTGCAGCGCGATCGGATCCGGCGTGGTCAGCGAGCCGTAGACGGTGCGCTTTTGCGACACCAGACCGATGGTGCCGATGCTGGCGGAGGCATGCCCGAGCCGCTCCCAGATCTGGCGCGTGAACGCGGCGACCGAGGTCTTGCCGCTGGTTCCGGTCACCGCGGCGATCGTCGCAGGCTGCGCCGGGAAAAATCTGGCCGCAGCCAGTGCCAACGCGCGGCGTGGATTGGCGACAGCGATGAACGGCACCTTGCAGGCGTCCGGTGCATGGTCGCCGACGACGGCCACCGCGCCCGCCGCAATCGCAGCATCGATGAAGCGGGCGCCGTCGGTCTTGCTGCCTGCGAGCGCGAAGAAGAGATTACCCGGCTGGACCACGCGGCTGTCGAGCGCAACGCCGCTCACCTCGAGCGCCGCCGCAGCGGGCTCGATTGCGGCATCATTGCCCGTAACGTCCTGACCCAAGAGGTCGCGCAGCTTCATGGTGTTCCAGTCGACATGCCCTGCCGGAAAGCCGAATCCTAAGGAAAATCCCGACTCAGCAGCGGCAATGGCCCACCCGGTTGATTACTGGGTTGTCCTGGATGCTGCAAGAATAAGGCGCTCCGCAGGCGGCAGCTCGAATCGTGGCTCGACCCCCAGAAGCGGGGCAATCCGCTCGATCACCTTGCCGCCGGTCGGCACCGCGTTCCAGCCCGAGGTGATGAAACCATGCGTTTCGGGCAGTGCCTGCGGCTCGTCCAGCATGATCAGGACGTGATATTTGGGATCATCGCAGGGCAGGATGGCGGTGAAGGAGTTGAGCACGCGCTTCTTGGCGTAGCGGCCGTTGATAACCTTCTCGGACGTGCCGGTCTTGCCGCCGACGTAGTAGCCCTTGACGTCCGCCTTTCTCGCCGAGCCGACTTCGGCATTGAGCCGCATCAGGAACCGCATTTTGTCGCTGGTCTCCGGCTTAATGACGCGCTTGGCCATCGCCTGGGCTTCGGATTCGCTGCGCTTCAGGAATGTCGGCGGAATCAGATAGCCGCCGTTCACCAGCGCGTTGATGCCCATCACCGCCTGCAGCGGTGCCACCGACAGGCCTTGGCCGAACGCGGCGGTGACCGTGTTCAGCTCGCTCCAGCGCCGCGGCAGCAGCGGCGCCGCGCTCTCCGGCAATTCGGTGCGCAGCCGCGTCATCTGGCCCATCTTTGCGAGAAACGCCTTGTGCGCCTCGACGCCCTGGTTGAGCGCGATCCGTGCCGCACCGATGTTGGAGGAGTAGGTGAACACTTCCTTGGTGTTGATGAAGCGCCCGAGCGGATGGCTGTCGTGGATCGTGAACTTGCCGTAATGCAGGTTTCCGCGCGCGTCCCACATCGAGTTCAGATTGATCTTGCCGGAATCGAGCCCCATCGCCAGCGTGAACGCCTTGAAGGTCGAGCCCATCTCGTAGACGCCGGTGGTGAGGCGGTTGATGCGGTCGGGGTCGTGCGCTTCCTTCGGATTGTTGGGATCGAAATCCGGCAGCGAGACCATCGCCACGATCTCGCCGGTCTTGACGTTGGAGACGATGCCGGAGGCGGCCTTGGCGTGGAACTTGTCCTTGGCCTTCAACAGCTCGTCGCGCAGCGCATGCTCGACCCGCAGATCGACCGCGAGCTCGATCGGCTTCTGCAACCGGTCAGTGGCAAAGCCGGCGCGGTGGAGGTCGGCGAGCCCCTGATTGTCGAGCCACTTCTCGAGGCCGGCGATACCTTGGTTGTCGATATTGACGAGACCAATGAGGTGGGCGACCTCGTTGCCGGTCGGATAGACGCGCTTGTTCTCGCGCAGGAAGCCGATGCCGGGAATGCCGAGCTTGTGGACGGCCTGCTGCTGCGCCGCGGTGACCTCGCGCTTCAGCCAGACGAAGCCCTTGCGCGTCTTCAAGCGCTCGCGCACCTCGGCCTCATCGAGGTCGGGAATGGTCGCGGTCAGGAGCTCGATCGCCTCGTCCTTGTCGATGATGCGGCGCGGCTCACCGAACAGGCTCGCCGCCTTGACGTCGGTCGCAAGGATGGCGCCGTTGCGATCGACGATGTCGGGCCGCGCGGTCGCAACCACCTCCTGCGCGGCGGCGCGGCGCGCGCTGTGGGCGTCGGCGCCGATCGCGAACATCACGAGCCGCCCACCGATCAGGGCATAGACCGAAGCGAAGGCGAGCATCGCGAGGCCCACGCGCGCGCGCGCCTTCGCAGCGCGATCGACGTTGCGCCCGTAGAGCATGCTTCGGATCAGCCGCTGCCGCCAAGGTTCAACTGACCGCTCGGCCGACTTTTCGGTGGGTTTTGCAGGCGTTGCCGGGCTCATTGCTTGTCCTCGGGCTGAGGCACGGAGCCCGTCACCGTATCAGGGTCGCTGGCGGCTTCGATGGTCTTGAGCATGGCGCCGATCGGATCGGGCTCGCCCGGCCTGAACATCCGCGGCGGACGCTCCGGCAGGCTCTTCAGCGAGTCATATTGCGTGCCATTGACCGGCTTGAGGTGCAGATGCCGGTCGGACAGGCCTTGCAGCCGCTGCGGCGCATCGAGCTTGGCCCATTCGGCCCGCAGCGCCGCGATCGCATCGCGCTGCTCGCGAATCTCCGCACGCAGCCGCAGTACCTTCTCGGTACGCGCCGTGGAGTCCATCTTGATCCGGTAGACATGGGCGGCTGCGAAGATCAGCGCACCGATGACGAGGAGGTGGATTATGCGCATGCGCTAGCCGCCCCTCATCACGTCGGCGAGCTTCGGCCAGAACGATGCCTCATCGGTCTCATGCGCCGGCGCCGCGGTGCGCTCGGCGGCGCGCAGCTTTGCCGAGCGCGCGCGCGGATTTTGCGCAACTTCGTCCTCGCCGGCCACGACCGGCCGCCGCGTCAGCAGCTGGAAACTCGGCGCAATTTGCGCGACTTCCGGCAGGTGCCGCGAGCCGCCGCCGGTCTTGGAGCGCTCGGCGAGGAAATTCTTGACGATGCGATCTTCCAGCGAATGGAACGAGACGACGACGAGGCGGCCGCCGGGCTTGAGTACACGCTCGGCCGCAGCGAGCGCCGTCCGGAGTTCCTCGAGCTCTTCGTTGACGAAGATGCGCAGCGCCTGGAACGTCCGTGTCGCAGGGTGAATGTCCCCCGGTTTCGATCGCACCACCCTGCCGACGAGATCGGCGAGCGCGCGCGTGGTGGTGAATGGAGTTTCCTGCCGGTCCGCCACGATGGCGCGGGCGATGCGGCGCGAATGCCGCTCCTCGCCGAAGAGATAGATGATGTCGGCGAGATCGCCTTCCGAGGCGCGCGCGACGACGTCGGCCGCGGTCGGACCTGTCTGTCCCATCCGCATGTCGAGCGGACCGTCGAGGCGGAAGGAGAAGCCGCGCCCGGCCTGGTCGAGCTGCATCGAGGACACGCCGACATCCATCACGACGCCGTCAACGCCATCGAAGCCCTGCACCGCGCAGACTTCGGCGAGATTGGAGAAGCGGTCCTCGACCAGCGTCAGCCGGCCCGCGGCGCGTTCGACCAGCTCGGCACCTCCGGCAATCGCGGTGCGGTCGCGATCGATGGCAATCAGTCGGGTTCCCGGCACGTCCAGGATCGCGCGGCTATAGCCGCCGGCCCCAAAGGTGGCATCGACGTAGACGCCGCCCTCACGCGGGGCGAGATGCGCGATCGCCTCACGGCCAAGAACGGGGATATGCGGAACCGAGCTCATGCGCCACGCCTGCCGACCGCCCCGCCTGAGCCCCAAGCGAGATCGGGGCCGAAGAAGCCCATAACGCCTCGAATCATTGCGCGTCGCGGCGGTTCCACGACAAAGCCCTCGTCCAGCATGGTTACCGAGCCCGGCCGTCCCGGGCCACAAACCCAGTGTTCCCAGTGGAATTTGTCGGGCAGCCATGGGATTTCGAGCCAAAATACGCTTTGGCCGCCTCCGGACGCGGGTCGGCTCTTCATCCCTCAGTAACGGCCCTTAGCGTTAAGAAAGCGTTGCTCGGTTCGTGACAAGTGGAAAAGGTGACGATGGGGTGATGCGTCATCCACACACATCGCCAAAATGAATCCGTTAACCGCGCCGCGCGATTGCGCGCGATGGAGGGTAAAGGAATAGTAAAGAGAAGGGCTTGCCCCACTCTCCGTCGATTTGAGCTGCTCATGCCCTCGGGTTCGTCCACGCCTGGATCTGATTCGAAGCGTCACCGCGTTCTCCCGGTTCCCAAGACCGTGGCGGGCCTGCGGACGTTCGAGCCCGATTCCTCGATCGTCTCGGACATCATCCCCTCGCCGAACTATGGCGAGCGCAACAAGGGGCGGCAGCCGGACATGATCGTGCTGCACTACACTGGCATGCCCGATGTCGAGGGCGCGCTAGCGCGCCTCTGCACGGCCGGCACCGAAGTGTCGGCGCATTATGTCGTGCTGGAGGATGGCCGCATCGTGCAATGCGTGGCTGAGTCGAAGCGCGCCTGGCACGCGGGCGTCTCCTCCTGGGCCGGCGAGGACGACATCAACTCCTGCTCGATCGGAATCGAGATCATCAATCGCGGCCACGACTGGGGCTATCCTGAGTTTCCGCTGCGCCAGATCGCGGCCGTGATCGCGCTGTGCCGCGGCATCATGCTCCGCCGCAAGGTGCCGGCGCACCGGGTGCTCGGCCATTCCGACGTCGCGCCCGCCCGCAAGAAGGATCCCGGCGAGAAATTTCCGTGGCATTCGCTGGCCAATTCCGGTGTCGGCCACTGGGTGACGCCCGCGCCGATCGTCCGCGGCGAGACCCTGATGCTCGGTACCATCAGCGATGCGGTGCTGAGCATGCAGCAGGCACTCGCAAGGTACGGCTATGGCGTTCCCCTAAACGGCAAGTACGACGCCGCGACAATGGAAGTCGTCACTGCCTTCCAGCGCCATTTCCGTCCGGCAAAGCTCGATGGAGTTGCGGATCATTCGACGCTCTCGACCTTGCAGGCGCTGCTGGCGAGCCTGCCGCCAGAGGGGACGACGGTCGCGTCGAAATAGCACTCCATCCCCCGTCATTGCGAGCGAAGCGAAGCAATCCAGACTATCTCCTTGGACACAGTCTGGATTGCTTCGTCGCTTCGCTCCTCGCAATGACGTGTGTGAGCATTACTCCATCTCTCTCATCCGCCGCGCATAGAGTCGCCGCAGCGGTTCCAGCTGCGTCGCCTCGGTCGCCGCACGATACGCCTCGCGCGCTTCGGCCTTGCGGCCGAGCCGTCGCAACAGATCTGCGCGCACGGCGGGCAACAGCTCATAGCCGCGAAGCCCGCCGCGCGCGGCGATGGCATCGACGAGATCGAGTGCTCGTGCCGGCCCGTCGACCATCGACAGCGCGGCGGCATGGTTGAGCTCGATCACGGGTGACGGATTGATGCGCAGAAGCACTTCGTACAACCCTGCGATCTGCGGCCAATCGGTCGCCTCGAAGCTCGTCGCACGCGCATGCAGCGCTGCGATCGCCGCTTGCACGGCATAGGGCTGCGGCCGGCCCGGCACGCGCAGCGCGTCCTCCACCAGACGTAGGCCCTCCTCGATCTGCGCGCGGTCCCACAACGCGCGGTCCTGCTCTTCGAGCAGGACGATGTCGCCGGCCGGCGTCTGTCGCCCGCCGCGGCGCGCGTCGTGTAGCAGCATCAGAGCCAGCAGACCTGTGATGCCGGCGCGATCGGGCATCAGCCTGTTCAGCAGGCGGCCGAGCCGGATCGCCTCGGTCGCCAGGTCGGGCCGCATCAGGTCCGCGCCCTCGGTCGCGACATAGCCTTCGGTGAAGACGAGATAGATCACGGCGAGCACGCCATCGAGCCGAGGCGCTAGCGCCTCACGCTCCGGCACCTCATAGGGGATGCCGGCAAGCCTGATCTTCTGCTTGGCGCGGACGAGCCGCTGCGCCACCGCCTCTTCACTGATGAGGAAGGCGCGTGCCACCTGCGCCATCGACAGCCCGCAGACGGTACGCAGCGTCAGCGCGACCTGCACCTCGGGCGCGAACGCAGGGTGGCAGCAGGTGAAGATCAGCCGCAGCATGTCGTCGTCAAGCGTTGCGATCGGCTCGCCGGGGCCAAGCGCATTGAGCTCGAGCTCATGCACGAGCGCGTGCTGCTTGCCGCGGAAGACAGCCTGTCGGCGGATGCGATCGATCGCCTTGTGCTTGGCGACGTTGACGAGCCAGGCGCGCGGATTGTCGGGGACCTCACACGCCCAGCGTTCCAGCGCGACCGCAAACGCATCCTGAAGCGCGTCCTCGGCAAGATCGAAATCGCCGACGAGACGGATCAGCGTGGCCAGCGCCCGCCCCGCCTCGTCGCGGAAGATTTTGTCGATCTCGCCAGGGGTCATGACGGCTTCGCCGTCACTTGTCGTAGACCCAGATCGGCCGCACCTCGATCGAGCCGATGCGTGCGCTGGGAATCCGCGCTGCAATCTCGATGGCCGCATTGAGGTCCTTGGCCTCGATCAGGTAATAGCCGCCGAGCTGCTCGCGCGTTTCCGCGAACGGACCATCGGTCGTCAGCGTCTTGCCCTCGCGCACACGCACGGTCGTTGCGGTCGTGGTCGGCTGCAGGCGGTCGCCGGCCTTGAAATTGCCGCTCTGGATGATGGACTGCGTGAAGGTCTGGTATTCGGCCAGCATCTTCTGGCTGGTCGCCTCATCATTCTTCGCGTACTCGACCTCATTCTGGTAGATCATCAGCAGGTATTGCATCGCTTCACTCCTGTTGTTCGGCTGGATCGCCGACATCCAGTCGAACGGGCCACGCGCCGAACGACATCTTCAGGATAAATTATTTCTGGCCGAGCGTGCCTCGCGATATCGGCTTGACGAAACCGTCACAAATGCCCATGCCTAAGCCGTCAGTCGGCTGGACGGCCGCTCCGGCAGGTGCCGAAAGGCCGCCGGGGAGGAAAGTCCGGGCTCCCTTGACATGCGGTGCCGGATAACGTCCGGCGGGGGTGACCCCAGGGAAAGTGCCACAGAGAACGAACCGCCCGCCTTCGCCCTTCGGGGCTTCGGCGAGGTAAGGGTGAAAAGGTGCGGTAAGAGCGCACCGCGGTTCCGGCAACGGAGCCGGCATGGCAAACCCCACCGGGAGCAAAACCGAATAGGGACGGCAAATGCGGGCTGTTCGCGAAAGCGATAACGCCGCGGGGCGATGTCAGGCCCGCCGTCCGGGTAGGTTGCTCGAGGCCCTGTGCAAACATGGTCCCAGAGGAATGGCCGTCACGTATCGTTCGCGCAAGCGGACGGTGCCCTACAGAACCCGGCTTACAGGCCGGCTGATGTTCTAAAGCGTTTTCGAGCGAAGTGGGTTTCCGGTTCGCGTGAAGAAAACGCGTCTTGCCAAGGGAGCAACGAGGGGTTCGGCGTTGATGCGCTGAGCCCCTCACCATTTTGACCGAGCCGTAACAATTGAATGGTGTCATTCCGGGGCTCGCGAAGCGAGAGCCCGGAATCCATCGCGCCGCAGAGTCAGTGGAGAAATGGATTCCGGGCTCGCGACTTCGTCGCGCCCCGGAATGACGAACTAGGCGACAATCTTCTCCAACACTGCCATCAACGCCTCCGGCGCCGTCACATTCGGCGCGTGGCTGGCGTCGAGCTCGACATAGCGCCAGCCCTTCTCGCTCTTCGTGCGCTGCGCAAACTGGCCGAATACATCGCCGGGCGGAAGGCGCGTGCAATAGATATAGCTGCGCGGCATCGCCGGCTCGCCGTGTTCGAGCCTCAAGCGCGTCTCGAAGCACTTGATCGGCATCGGGACGCGGCGCGCATTGAGCCAGTCGAGATCGGCCTGCGCGGTGTCCGGCGGCGGCGGGTTCGGCGGGATGCGATAGCCGTCACCCGAGCTGACTGCCTTGCGCATCGGCTCGCGCCCGCCCTCGTTGAGATCGAACAGCGACTGGCCGTCACGCGGCACGAAGGCGTCGAGATAGATCAATTGCGTCACGCGCTCGCGCGCGCGGTCGGCGACCCCGGTCGCGACCATGCCGCCATAGCTGTGGCCGAGCAGGATGATGTCGCTGAGATCCTCGAAAGCTATGACGTTGAGGATGTCCTGGATATGCGTGCCGAGATCGACCGACGGATTGGCTAGATGCGCGCGCTCGCCGAGCCCGGTGTAGGTCGGCGCCACCAGACGGTGGCCGGCCTGCGCCATCAGCGGATGCATCTTCTTCCAGGCCCATCCGCCGGACCATGCGCCATGACAGAGCAGGAAGGTCTTCGCGCGTGCGGCCATCGGCGTTTCCATCGTTCTTGTTTCTACGATGGAGTGTAGCGGACAGCCGCGCGATGTAAACGCCGCCTCAGGCGGCGCGTGTGTCCGCCTTCGCCAGTACCGGCGCAAGCTCGCCGGCGTCGCGCCGCAGCTTGCTCGCCTCGAAACCATGCATGCCGAGCTGCCATTGCAGGCCGACGATGGCGCCCTTGGTCGGTTGCAGCAGCGCGAGCGAGGCGAACAGCGTCACCGGCAGCCATACCGCGAGTTGCAGCCATTCCGGCGGCGCGTAGGCGGTCTCGACCGCGAGGATCGCCGGCACCACGAGATGGCCGACCACCACCATCACGAGATAGGCAGGAAAGTCGTCGGCGCGCTGGTGGAACAGCTCCTCGCCGCAACGGTCGCAAGACTGCGTAACTTTCAGGAAACGGCCGAACATGTGCCCTTCCCCGCAATTCGGACATTTGCCGCTGAAACCGCGCCACATTGCCTTGGCCAGAGAGACCGTCGCCAGAGAGACAGACATGACCACACCTCTTCCTTTTCGATGATCCATACAATAATATCTTGCATCCATACATTCAAAGGTTATGGGCCTAATTGCATGGAATGGATCCCTACAATCTCGGAGCTTTCCGGCCCGCGCTACCAGCGCATCGTCGAAGCCATGGAGGCCGACATCGCCGCCGGCAGGCTGGTGCGCGGTCAACAGCTGCCGACGCAGCGCGCGCTGGCAAAGGCACTCGGCATCGACCTCACCACGGTGACGCGCGCCTACACCGAGGCGCGGCGCCGCGGCATCATGGAAGCCCGTGTCGGACAGGGCTCGTTCGTGTCGGAGACCAGCGCGCGGCGCGCGGTCGACCTGCCGCACCCGGTCGCGATCGACCTGTCGATGAACGTGCCGCCGCACCCGCTGGAGGCGCAGCTCGACAAGCGCATCATCGCCGGGCTGGAAGCCCTGCGCGCGCAATCGGGCCTGACGGCGTATCTCAACTACCAGCCGCCCGGCGGCAGCGCGCATGAGCGCGAGGTCGCGGCGCGCTGGATGCGCGCCCGCGTTCCGCATGCGCAGGCCGACAGGCTGGTGATCTTTCCCGGCGCGCAGACGATCCTCTTCAACCTTCTCGCCCACCTTGCGCGGCCCGGCGAAACCGTGCTGACCGAAGCGCTCACCTTCCCCGGCATCAAGGCCGCCGCGGCACTGCTCGGCGTCAAGCTCGTCGGTGTCCCCATGGATGAGGACGGCATCCTGCCGGATGCGCTGGCAAAGGCGTGCCGCGTGCACAAGCCGAAGGCCGTCTATCTCATTCCGACGCTGCACAACCCGACCACGGCGACGCTTTCCGCCGAGCGGCGCGGCGCCGTCGCGAAGATCATCCGCGATGCCGGCACCATCCTGATCGAGGACGATGCCTACGGGCTGCTCGACCGCTCGGCGTCGCCGATCGCGAACCTCATTCCGGAGCGGACTTATCTTGCAACGACATTGTCAAAATGCATCGCGCCGGCGCTGCGCGTTGCCTATCTGGTGACGCCCGACAGCGGCGCGCAGCGGCACATGCGCACCTCCCTGCAGGCGACCGTGCAGATGCCGGCGCCGCTGATGGTCGCGCTGGTGACGCATTGGATCGAAAACGGCGTTGCCGACCGCATCATCAACGCCATCCGCAACGAAGCGGTCGGCCGCCAGCATCTCGCGCAACGTGCGCTGAAAGGATTTCAGTTCCTCGCCAAGCCAGCCGCTCATCATCTGTGGCTGCGACTGCCGGAGGAGCGGCCCGATCTCGCCGCGCATCTCCTGCGGAATGGGCTTGCTGTCGTCGCCGGGGATGCCTTCACCGTCGACGCGGCACCGCCGCATGCGGCACGCGTCTCGCTCGGCGCCGCCCGGAACAGATCGGAATTGACGGAAGCGTTGCGCATCCTCGTCGGCGCGCTGCAGAAGCCTGCCGATACAAGGCAGATCGTCTAGGTCATTGACGATGGCGGCGACGGAGCGTCCGCAGATCACGCTTGCATGCGGCATGGATTGACCTCAATGCCGGCAGGCATGTTATGCGAGCCGTGCGATCAACCGTGGGGTCGCTCCCTTGCGACAAGGACAATCCGTTGGAAACGCTCACTTACGTCCTGCTGCTGCTCGGCGCGCTCGCCGGCGGCTTCGTCTCGGGACTGGCCGGTTTCGGCACGGCGCTGATGGCGCTCGGCATCTGGCTCTACGTGCTGCCGCCCTCGCTCGCGGTGCCCCTGGTGCTGATCTGCTCGGTCATCGCGCAGACCTCGACGCTGCCCTCGATGTGGAAGAATTTCGATCTCTCGCTGGTCTGGCCGTTCCTGATCGGTGGACTGATCGGCGTGCCGCTCGGGACCATGATGGTCGCCTCCGCGGACCCGGAGGTGTTCAAGCTGAGCGTCGGCGTGCTGATCCTGATTTTCTCCACGGCGCTCTATCTGAACAAGCGGCCGCTCGCCTTCAAGTTCGGCGGCCGGATCGCCGACGGCGCGATCGGTTTTGCCGGCGGCATTCTGGGCGGACTTGCCGGGCTGTCCGGCCCGCTGCCGATCCTGTGGGCCAACGTCCGCGGCTGGAGCAAGCACGAGCGGCGCGGCATCTTCCAGCTCTTTAACTTCACGGTGCTCGCCACCGCGCTGGTGTTGCAGACGGCGTCGGGCCTCGTCGCCTTCAAGGTGGTCTGGCTCGCGGCCGTCGCGTTTCCGGGCACGCTGATCGGCGCATGGGCGGGCGCGCGCGTCTATCACGCGCTGAACGACAAGCATTTCGGCGACGTCGTGCTCGGCCTCTTGTTTCTGTCGGGCCTCACTCTCGTCTGGAACAGCATCGGCGCGCATTAACCCCACGGCCCCGCAAGCCGGCGGGAGCCGTGGGCGGGAGGTCACTTTCGCTACGCGGGAGCACGGACGGGACGCGCGACCGGCTCGGTTTCCACTGACGCCGCGGCCTGGTCCGGCGACGCGAAGCGCTTGCCGAACTCGCGGCGCAGCAGCCACAGACTCAAGCCGGCCTGCAGCGTCGTCGCCGCGATCGAGAGATACCAGACGTGCTCGATGCGGAAGCCGGACCGCGTCGACAGCCAGAGCACCGGCAGCGAATAGGTGAACACGCGCGTCACCGAGCTCACCAGCACAGGCTTGGTGTTGCCGAGGCCCTGGAACATGCTGGAGCAGGTGAAGATGAGGCCCTGCGCCACCATATTCAGCGAGATGATCCGCAGGAACAGGAAGGCGACCTCCATCGTCTCCCGGTCGTTGGAAAATCCGGCCAGCAGCAGCTCCGGCTTGAGTTGCGCGAGGATCATGAAGCCGACCGCCACGACGGTGGTCAGCAGCGCCGTCTTGACGAAGGTTTCCCGCACCCGCGCTCCATTGGCGGCGCCGAAATTCTGGCCAGCGATCGGCGCGGCCGCCAGCGCAATCGCGAGCGCAGGCATGTGAATCAGGCCGAGCACACGTTGCCCGATGCCGAAGCCGGCCTGCGCCGCCGCGCCGAAGTCGCGCAGCACGTAATAGACCACCGCCATGAAGATGAACATCATCGCAAATTCGCCGCCTGCCGGCAGGCCGACATTGAGAATGCGCATCAGGTGCCGTGGCTGTGGACGCCACTGCGCCGCGTTGAAGGCGACGTAGCGCTCGACCTTGCGGAAATAGACCAGCAGCACCAGCACGCCGACGGCGACCGCGATCGAGCTCGCCAGCCCCGCGCCGGCGACGCCGAGCGCATGGCCGGTGCCCCAGCCCGAGATCAGCACCGGCGCCAGCGCGATGTTGATCGCAACCGCGAGCGCGCGCACGACCATCGCGGGGCGCACGATGCCGGTCGCACGAAGCGCCGAAGCCAGCACCTGCATGGCGAATTCCAGCGCGAGCGCCGGCATGAACCACAGCAGGTAAGTGGTCCCCGCCTCGATCGTGGCCTGGTCGGCCGCGACCGAGCGCATGTAGGGGCGCGACAGCGCCGCACCCATCACGAGGGTCAAGAGGCCGGCCAGCACCGATGCCACGACTGCCTGGTTGAAGATCAGGTTTGCATCAGCCCGGTCCTTGCGTCCCACGGCGTGTGCGATCAGCGCCACCGTGCCGACGCCGAGCACCTGCATCAAGGCGTTGACGAGGAAGCCGGCATTGCCGGCCGCGGCGACGCCGGCAACCGCGGCATCGCCGAGGCTAGATACGAAATACAGATCGACCAGCTGGCAGATCATGATCGAGATCATGCCGACCATGATCGGCGGCGCCATAGCCAGGATGTGTCTCACGATGGAGCCGTGTGTCAGGTCTTTCATGTCGTTCCATCCTCACGCGACGTGGCCGGCATTCGTCCACCGGCCACGCGCGTCATTCCGCTGCTGCGATCTGTCCGAGCTCCACCACCTGGCGCTCGAACAGGCTGCGATAGATGCCGTCCGGCTTGCGCGCGAGCGCGGCATGCGTGCCCTGCTCGACGATCTCGCCGCGATCGAACACCAGGATGCGATCGAGGCTCTTCACCGTTGACAGCCGGTGCGCGATCACGATCGAGGTGCGCCCCTGCATCAGCCGCTCCATCGCCTCCTGGATCAGCGCCTCCGATTCCGAATCGAGGCTCGAGGTCGCCTCGTCCAGGATCAGCACCGGCGCATCCGCCAGGAAGGCGCGCGCCAGCGCCACGCGCTGCCGCTCGCCGCCCGAAAGTTTGACGCCGCGCTCGCCGACCAAGGTGCCGTAGCCCTTCGGCAGGCGCAGGATGAAGTCGTGCGCATTGGCAAGCCGCGCCGCCTGCTCGATCGCTTCCAGGCTGGCGCCGGGCCGGCCATAGGCGATGTTCTCGGCGAGCGTGCGGTGAAACAGGATCGGCTCCTGCTGCACGATCGCGATCTGGCTGCGCAGCGATTGCTGCGTGGCCAGCGCGATATCCTGCCCGTCGATCAGCACCCGGCCGCCGCTGACGTCGTAGAGCCGCTGTACCAGCTTCACGAACGTGGTCTTGCCGGAGCCGGACCGGCCGACGAGCCCGACCCGCTCGCCGGCGCGGATCGTCAGCGACAGCCCGTCATAGAGCGGCGCGCGATGGCCGCCATAGTGGAACGTGACGTCGTCGAACACGATCTCGCCGCCTGCGATCGCGATCGGCCGCGCGTTGGCCGCATCGGCAATGCCGATCGGCTCGTCGTGGATCGCCACCAGCTCCTCCATGTCGTTGACCGAGCGCTGCAGGTTGTTGATGTGCATGCCGACGTCGCGCAAATAGGCGTGGATCACGTAATAGCTCGTCAGCACATACGTCACGTCGCCGGGCGAGGCGTAGCCGGAGACCCACAGCAACACGGAGCCGCCGATCACCGAGGCGCGCAAGGCCAGCAGCAGCGTGAGCTGCGCCATGGCGGTGTAGTTGTAGCGAAACCAGGTCCGCCGCACCCGCACGCCCCAGCGCTTGATGACGCGGGCGAGCCGCGCATCCTCGCGCAGCTCCGCGCCGAAGGATTTCACCACGGCGTTGCAGGTCAGCGCATCCGCCAGCGTGCCGCCGATCTTGGTGTCCCATGCGTTGGAGACGCGCGCGGCCGGCGCGATGTAGCGGGTCGAGAACAGCACCGTCATCGCGACATAGGCCAGCGCACCGAGCGCGATCACCGCGCCGAGCGAGGCCCAGTGCACGCCGAGCAGGATCATCGAGCCGATCAGAACGACGAAAGACGGCAACAGCGCGAGCAGCAGCGTGTCATTGAGCAGGTCGAGCGCCCACATGCCGCGGGTGATCTTGCGGACCGTGGAGCCGGCAAAGGAGTTCGCGTGCCAGTCGGTCGAGAAGCGCTGCACGCGCGTGAACGCCTCCTGCGCGACCTCGGACATGATCTGCAGCGTGAACGGCACGATCGCCTGCAGCCCTGCGAGCCGCAGCACCATCGAGGCCGCACCCAGCGCCACGATGGCGCCGAACGCGACCAGGGCCGCGTGCCGCGCATCGGGGTCGGACGGACCGCGGGTCAGCGCGTCGATCAGGTGTCCGGAGAAGACCGGCATGAACAAATCCGCGGCGGTTGCGCCCAAAAGGCCGCCGGCCACGACGAGGCCGCGCCCGGGCTGCTTCAGCCAGTGCTTGAACACGAAGGGAAGCACGAGGCGAATCGCCGTGGGCTTCTTGGACAGAGCGGTCATGGCATCATCCGGCCGCTTCGCGCGCCGGCTCCATCGATGGACGCAAGTCGGCCCGAAGGCCGCAACGGCGTCACGTAAGACTGATTTTGACTTGGGAAACGAAGCGACCGGGACGCTTGGCCAAGACCTTGGCCCGATCGAAGCTGGCGGGAGAGGCCTCTAGCAGGCCGCGTACATACCGAGCCAGAACGTGATCGAGGTCATCATCGAGCGCGGGCGTACGATCTGCGATTGCGACGAAATCATGCAAATCTCTCCCCGGTTCGAATGAATGAGGTGCGCTTTATAGATGTGTCGCCAGCCGATTGCAACGGGGCGCGTGCGAGATCACGCACGAGTGTTGCAATTTAGTGCGCGTCGCCGCCGGCGCCGAACGGCGACGGCGGCCGCTTCAGCAACACCACCAGGAAGCTGAGGGCGAGATAGAACAACGTCAGCATGAAGAAGGCATCGCCAAAGCTCATCACCACGGCCTGGCGATGAACGATCTGGCTGAGCTGCTTCATGGCCATCAGCGTGGAATCGCCAAGTCCCTGAAATTTCTGCATGAACATGCTCAGGGTTTCGGTCGCGGTCGCGTTGCCCCAGGTCACGCGCTCCTGCAGACGGGTGATATGCAGATCAGTGCGGTCGTTGAGCACGGTGTTGATGACGGCAAGGCCGAGCGCGCCGCCGAGATTGCGCATCAGGTTGAACACACCGCTCGCGTTCTTCACCTTGTCAGGTGCCAGCGTGCCGAGTGCGACGTTGTTGGTCGGCACCATCGCGAACATCATGCCGATGCCGCGCAGGATCTGCGGCACCAGCAGTTCATAGAAATCATAATCGCGGGTGATCCAGGTCATCTGGTACGAGCCGATCGCGAACACGACGAGGCCGAACGCGATCATGTAGCGCATGTCGAGCTTGGCCATGAGCCGGCCGACCAGGGGCGCCACCAGGAACATGGTGATGCCGGAGACGAACATGGTGTCGCCGATCATCAGCGCGCTGTAACCGCGCACTTCGGCGAGATAGCGCGGATAGATGTAGGTCAGGCCGTAGAGTCCGATGCCGATGCAGAATTGCAGCGTGCATCCCACGGCAAAATTGCGGTCGGAGAAGGTGCGCAGATTGACGATCGGCTCGGCCGCCGTGAACACGCGCCAGAAGAACGCGATGGCCGAGATCGCGCAGATCCAGGCGCAGATCGCGACCGAGGTGTCCTGCATCCATTGATATTGCGGGCCTTCCTCCAGCACATATTCCAGCGTGCCGAGGAAGCTGGCCATGAACAGCAGGCCCCACCAGTCGAAGCGGTCGAGCAGCTCGAAATGCGGCTCGTCGAAATCGACCAGCGCCAGCACGCCCAATGTAATGCCGATGCCGGGCACGACGTTGATGAAGAACAGCCAGTTCCACGACATCGCGTCGGTGATGTAGCCACCGACCGTTGGCCCGATGGTCGGGGCCAGCGTCGCGACGAGGCCGATGATGGGACCGACGATGTGGAATTTCGTGCGCGGGAAGACGGTGTAGGCCGAAGCGAACACGGTCGGGATCATGCCGGCGCCGAGGAAGCCCTGCAGCGCGCGCCAGAGGATCATCTCCTCGATCGTCGTGGCGAAGCCGCAGAGCAGGCTCGAGAAGGTGAAGCCGGCGGCCGAGATCGCGAACAACAGCCGCGTACCGAAGGCGCGCGACAGGAAACCCGACAGCGGGATCGCGATCACCTCGGCGATCAAATAGGCGGTCTGAACCCAGGAGACCTCGCTGGAGCTCGCCGACAGTCCGGCCTGGATTTCGCTCAAGGAGGCCGAGACGATCTGGATGTCCAGGATCGACATGAACATCCCGAACACCATGATGATGAACGCGAACAGCCGCTTCGGCGCAATGCGCTCCGATGCGGGATCCGCCATCATGGCAGGTGAAGCGGTGGTGGCGGTGGCCATGTGTCAGCTCTGACTGGAGCGGCGGGCTCTTACCTCTCCCGCTTGCGGGAGAGGTCGACGCGCTCGAAGAGCGCGGCGGGTGAGGGCTTTCTCCTCTTGGGGAGTCTCCCTGGAGGAGACACCCTCTCCCCAGCCCTCTCCCGCAAGCGGGAGAGGGAGCGCACTTGCACTCGCAGCCAGGGTGTTGCGTCTCATGCCTGGTCCACCCTACTTCGGATGGACTGCGGTGGGATCGTCGAGGTCGACCTCGCTGTCGGCGTCGGCGGCGCCCTTGTTGGTGTCGACGGTGGCGTAGACCGACATGCCGGCGCGGAGCAGGTTCTGCTTCGCCACCGATTTGGGCACGCGGATGCGGACCGGCACGCGCTGCACGATCTTGGTGAAGTTGCCGGTGGCGTTGTCGGGCGGCAGCAGCGTGAACACCGAGCCCGCGCCCGCCGCGATGCTGTCGACCACGCCGGAAAACTTGCGCATGCCGTAGGCATCGACCTTGATCGTCACCGGCTGTCCCGGACGGATGCGCTTGAGCTGCGTCTCCTTGAAATTCGCGTCGATATAGACGTCGTCCAGCGGCACAATATTGCCGAGCCGCTGGCCGACCGCGACGAAGTCGCCTGTGTTGACCAGGCGGTTCGAGAACGTGCCGGTGACGGGCGCGCGCACCGCGGTGAAGCCGAGGTCGCGCTCGGCCTTGGCCAGCGTCGTCTTGAGCTCGGCAAGCTGAGCCTGCGCTTCGGCCTGCTGCGCTCTGGCCACGTCGACATTGCTGACGGCAACCTCGTAGGCGGCCTTTGCAGCCTTGACCGCGGCGGCGCCCTGGTCGCGCCCGGCTTCCGAGCTTTCGAAGGTGGCGCGCGAGGCAAAGCCCTTGCTGCTCAGCGCCTGCTGGCGCTCATAATCGAGGTCGGCGCGCTTGAGGCCCGCTTCCGCGGAGACGAGCTGCGCCTTGGCCTGGGCGACCTGGCTGTCGAGGGCGGCGACCTGGCGGCCGATGCGATCGATGGTGGCCTGCTGGGTCGCGATCTTGGTCGCGGCGGCTTCGACCGCGATTTTGTAATCGCCGTCGTCGATGCGGAAGATGATGTCGCCGGCCTGGACGGGCGTGTTGTCGCCGGCGAGGATCGAGGAGATGTGGCCGGCAACGCGCGCGCCGAGCATGGTGTTGTTGGCCCGGACATAGGCATCGTCGGTCGAGATGTAGAAGCGGCCGACCAGCGTGTAATAGCCGGCATAGCCCGCAACGGCGAGCGCGAGCGCGAGGCCGACGCCGCTCAGGACGAATTTGCGCTTGCCGGATTTGGGCGCAGCGGCGGGTGCCTCCGGCGGCTTGTCGGTCACCGGGTTCTCGGGCGCCTCGCGGGTCGGACGCTTCGTTTCCTCGGCGACATGAACGCGCCGCTGCTCGGCGGCGGGGGCGGATGTCTCGGAGACAACATCACCGCCCACCTGGTCCTCCACCACTTCCTGGCGAAGGACGCGAGCCGTCTGGTCTCTCGATATGGCCATCAAGGCCTCCCCATAAAACGCAACCGAGGGCGGCCGCTATTGCAGGCGGTTTCCTCACAGGATTTCAAATACCATTGACCGAACGGTTCGGTCAATATACAGATTGTCTCCTGCAGACTTTACTGCCGCGTATCCTTCGTTGGCGTTCATGGGCCCTGATCCGATCCAAATTCCTTCCGAGACCCTAAACCAATGGTTGTAGCTGCCGGCGAACAATTGCACATCGTCCCGGACGAGGACAATTCCAAGCGCCGCCAGATTCTGGACGGTGCCCGCAAGGTGTTCATGGATCTTGGCTTCGACGGCGCCAGCATGGGCGAGATCGCCCGCGCCGCGCAGGTCTCCAAGGGCACGCTCTACGTCTACTTCGCCGACAAATGCGCGCTGTTCGAAGCCATCGTCGAACAGGAGGCGCTCCAGCATGGTCAGGTCGTGTTCAGTTTCGATCCCGACCGCGAGGCCGAGACCACGCTGAAGGAGTTCGGGCTCGCCTATCTTCACCTGGTCTGCCGCCCCGGTGGCGGATCGGCGATCCGCACCGTGATGGCGATCGCCGAACGCATGCCGGATGTCGGCCGCCGCTACTACGCGCGGGTGCTGGACAAGAGCATCAACCGCCTCTCCGCTTATCTCAGGGCCCGCGTCGCATCGGGCGATCTTGCGATCGACGATTGCGATCTTGCGGCGTCGCAGTTCATGGAACTGTGCAAGGCCTCGCTGTTCCTGCCCTTCGTGTTCCAGGCGGAGCCCGCGCCGTCGGAGCAGCGCATGACCGCGGTGGTCGAGAGCGCAACGCGGATGTTTCTGGCGGCGTATAAGGCGAGGTAGCGGCGCGTTGCGCCTGTGAGCCGGGCGGCTATATTGCCGCCATGTCTCGTGATCTTCGCCCGCCGGTCGACATCCTCCACTACGAGATCGTCCAGGAACAGGCCTCGGCGCTTGGACGGATGGGCCGCGCCCTCGAACAGAGCCTGTCGCGTTTGCGCGAGTTCGACGCCGCCCACGCAGCGACCGAACTGCCGCAAGCGATGCAATCGGCGAGGCGCAAGCTGGTGCTGGAAGCCGGCCAGGCGCTTTGGATGTTCGTGGTGCAACGCGAGGCGTCCGGCCTGCGCGACAGCCGCCACATCATGCGCACCTACAACGTCCCGGGTGAGGTGCAGCTCTGCATGGGACTGGCACCATCGAAGCTGCCGTAGCCCGCATGGAGCGAAGCGGAATGCGGGGACACTATTCCCGGATTGCCCTTCGCTCCATCCGGGCCACTGGCAAATCCAGCTAATCGTCGGCGTACTCGTCTTCTTCCCGCTTGCGCATCGTGCTCTTGCGCGAACCGAGCGAACCGGTCACCGACGGCTCGCGCGCACTCGCATAGGGTCTGCGCGATTGCGCGCGAGCGGCGACCTCTTCGCCGGACACCGCGGCGGGCTGGCAGATCAGGCGGCGGCTGGCGCGGCGCATCAGATCGACGTGGATGTGATCGTAGTGGTAGACGTTCGAGCCCGGCGCCAGCACGGTGGTGAAATGCGCGCAAGCCCCTGCCTGCACGTCGCGCAGGAAGCCCTGCTCTTCCGGCATGCCCCGCCAGCCGTCCTTGATCGTGACACGGCGGCCGTCGGCGAGCACGAAGGCCGAAATGTCGAGCGCATTGCCGAAGGCGTGCTCGGAGATGTGGGAGTGCGGATTGCCGTTCATGCCGCGGCAGGAATAGGCGGAGATCTGTTTGATCTCGGCGACGCGCACGCCGAACCAGCGCATCGCCGAAGGCTGCACCGTGTCGGCGAGCCAGCGATCGAGCTCGGACACGATCGGACAGGCGAGCGTCGCGGTCGGCTTGATCGCGACCGGACCGACGGTCGTGACGGGATTGCCCTGCGCAGGACCAAGACGCGGCAGCGGCTGCTGTGCCGGCGCCTGCGAGTAAGGCGCAGGACGAGCCGGATAGCTCGGTGCGTTCATATAGCGCGCCGCACCCGCGGCATCGGTGCCCTCCGGCGGCAGATCGATCTCGTCCTCCTGCGCGGCCACGCCGGGTGCGTTCAGCGACATCGGCCCGGACGAGGTGCCGTAGCCGGCGGGCTGGCGCACCGCGCTCTCGGGATAGTTCGAGCGCTGCGGATAGGACGATGCCGGATAGGACGATGCCGGATAGCTCTGGCTCTGCGGATAATTCGACTGCGGCTGCACCGGCCAACGCGGCTGGTTGCCGATGCTCCCGGGCGGACGCAGCGCCTCGTCGGCAAAGCCATAGGTGCCGGAGGCTTCGCCGATGGCGGCGACCTTGAGCGGAAACTCGGCGCCGCAGCTGCCAGGCCCGGAGATCGGGTCGATGCGGACGATGTCCGCGCTTTCCTTGACCGCGCCCGATTTCAGGCATGCGGCTTCCGCCTCGGCCCGCCATGGTTCGCGTTCGGCCTGGAAGAAGCCGCGACCGCAACCCGCTAGCGAAACAAGGACGATGGAGCCGACGAGATACAAACGAACTCCGCGCGTCATGCACGCACGTTCGATGAATTTACTTAAAGACTCTTCAACGTGTTGATTTCAGTATCCTTTAACCATACCGAGCGCGGCGGCACCGGTTGCTGTCGATGACGCGCGACAGCGAGCCTGACTTTTTCGAAAAGAGACTTTCTGTTAACCATAAGGCCAGCGCGCACGGAGGAAGCGACCTCATGACGTTCGCCGGCAGACTGAGCGTTATCACCGCCTATCTCGCCATGGCCTTCGTCGGCGCCATCGTGCTCGGGATGATCTAGACTCAAAGCACACGGTGATTCTCTTCCCTTCTCCCCTTGTGGGAGAAGGTGGCGCGCGAAGCGCGACGGATGAGGGGTTCTATCCTCGCGGCCTGGTGCTTGTGGAGACAAACCCCTCACCCAAGTGAGCCCGCGTTAACCAGCGGAGCTGCCCTCTCCCACAAGGGGCGAGGGCACAACAATGCGCATCGCAGCGAGCTACGACCGCGCGCTCCATTGAGGTGACGTCGTGATCAGCTGCTCGCGCGGCGCCTCGACCCGCGTCCAATCGTTGCCGGAGCACCAGAGGCGGCCGAGCGCGCAGGCTTCGACGTGAAGCTTGCCGGAGCTCTTCAGAGTCATCGTCGCATAATAGGTGTTGCCGCTGGATCGGCTGTAGATGCTGCCGGTCCAGACACCGTGCTTCTTCGGCTTCATGTTGACGAGCACGCTCTCGCCGCGGCTCGTCGCTTCACTGAGCGCGTAACCGCACAATGCAGATCCACAGCGCTCGATGCGGACCGTGCCCTTGGCGCCTAGGCTCTCCCATTCGCCGAGCGGCGCATGGCTGTCGTCATCGCCGGTCTGCGCCACAGTTACGGTGTGATTGATCTCGGCGCTCGGGACGATGACCGGCGGCTCGATGCGCGGGGGTTCGAGCGCGGCGGTCTTCGGCTGATCGACGCGCTCCAGATCAACCCGCGGCGGACCGGGGCTCAGCGTCTCCATTCTCGAAATCTCCAAGCTTGGCGCCGGCGGCGGTGCAACGGGCTGCGACGTCGCCGCAGCAAGAACGGGAGGTGCCGGTGGCGGCACGACCACAGCCGCTTGTGGCGGCTTGACCGGTACCGTCGAACAAGCCGGCTGCGGTGCCTGGACCACCGGCGCAGGCGCCGGCTGCGAGGCCGGTGCCGTGCCGATATCGTCCGTCGTCCTGAGGCTGCGCTTGGAGGCCACCGTGATACAGGACGCGGATCGGCAATTGCGCGGCGCCTCGACAAGGAACCGGTTGCCTCCGATCGAGAACGTGTAGGAGCCAGCCTGCGCCGTCGGCGCGATCGCCAGCAGCGCGATCGATGTGGCAAGGCAAGTGGCAAGCCGCTGCATCTGCGTCTCCCTCCGTGTGGCGACGACGTTACGCAGCGCCGGCTCGGCTTGAGTGTGCGCTGCATCACCCAGGCGGCGTTCGCTCGTTGTGACGCCCATCACAGAACAGCCGACCGCCCCGGCTTAGAGTCGAACCACGCTTCATCCACCAGCGACTTCAGTCCATCTCGGGACCACGCTATTTTCGGAGGTTGTCATGAACAAGCTCTCCATCGCCGCCACCGCCCTCTTCCTGGCTTCGAGCGCCGCCGCACATGCCGGCAACTCGATCTCGTTCCAGATCGAGGGCCAGCACATCCGCATCGAGACGCCGCGCAACTGCGCTTCGCTCAATTGCGTGACCATCGTCGCGCCGGGCCTGTCGGACAAGCCGATCAAGCTGAACAACATCAACCTCAAGGGCCTTGGCGGCTCCAAGGACGATGACGACGACACCACGCCGGCTCCGGCGCCCACGACGGCGCAGCCCACGCCGGCTCCCGTGCAGCAGCAGCCCGTGCCGCAAGCGACTGCGCCGGCAGCGCCAGCCGCGACCCCACCGGCTGCCCCAGCCGCGACCGTTGCCGCTCCTTCTGTCGGCTTCGACAGCTCGCAGCCTGCTCCTGTTGCTGCGCCTGCCGCCGCCCCCGCTCCCGTCGCCGCGGCTCCCGCGCCGGCTCCGGTGGCCACCGCGCCCGTGCCCGCAGCGAACTCGCCGATCGGCGTCTGGGCGACCGAAGAGAACAAGGGCAATGTCCGCGTCGAGCAGTGCGGCGCCAATCTCTGCGGCTATGCCGAGAAGACCAATGAGCGCATCCTGATCAACATGAAGCCGGAGGGATCGAAGTGGAGCGGCCGCATTCGTGATCCCAACTCCGGCCGCAATTACGACTCCACGATCTCGATGAAAGGTCCGAACGCGATGCGCGTGCAGGGCTGCGCCTTCGGCGGTATGTTCTGCGGCGGCCAGACCTGGAAGCGGGTGAGCTGATAGCGAAGGCGTCATCGCGAAGCATACGACGTCGTCATGCCCGGGCTTGTCCCGGGCATCCACGTTCTTCGTACCGAGCAGCAAGACGTGGATGGCCGGGTCAAGCCCGGTCCATGCGACAGACGTTCATCCACCATTCAGCCATCCCCCGTTGAAATCGCCCGATCTCGCCTCACGTTCTCACCGGGACTTCCTCGTGACATCAATGCTGGCTTGGCGCCGCTTCGTGTTCGCGCTCGTGCTGCCGGCATTGCCGCTGGCAGGCAGCAGCGCGGCGCGTGCATTCGAGACGATCGAAGTCGCACAGGCGCAGCCGCAAGCCGAGCCAACGCCCGCGCCTTCGCCGACGCCTTCCGCCACCCCGGCACCGTCTGCAGACGCACAGCCCGCCGCCGTCGAGCCGATCGGCAACGTCGCGACCGTGACGGGGATCGCGACCGTGATCCGCGACAAGAATTCCTATCCGCTGCGCGTGCGCGACGACATCTATCTCAACGACATCGTGCAGACCTCGTCGAACTCCTCGCTCGGCATCACCTTCACCGACGCTACCACGTTCAAGCTCACGGCCAGCGCGAAGATCACCATCGACAATTACGTCTATGACGAGGGCGGCAAGCAGAATTCGGCGATCTTCGACGTCGGCAAGGGCACGGTTGCCTTCGTGGCGGCCGCGGTGGCGAAGACGGGCGACATGAAGATCACGACGCCGACGGCAACGCTTGGCATCCGCGGCACCACCGGGGTCGTCGACGTCCCGGCAGGCGCGGCTGCGAACAGGGCGAGCACCGTCAACGTAAAACTCTATCCCGACGCCGACGGCCGCGTCGGCCACATCGAGGTCGACGACCGCTCCAGCGGCGCGCGGCTCGGCGCGCTGACGCAAGCCGCGAGCGGCTTTGCGATCCGCCCGGGTGCAGCCCCGGCCGGCGGCATGCGCTTTGCTGCCGTGCCGATCACGATTCCCGCGCAGCAGATCGCGCGCGACCGCGGCTTCGTCAGCCAGGTGCATCTGGCGCAGACGGCGGGCCGGCAGATCGTCATCGAGCAGCGCGACTTCCGTCGCGCCAATCCGACTGCGCTCAGCCGCATTCCGCGGCCGGCACAACCGCCGCAGCAGCAACAATTGCGGCCGACGACGGCCCCAGGGCAATTGCCGCAACGGCCGAACGGTCAGCCGCGTCAGGACAACCGTCCGGGTCAGCAGCAGCCGGGCACGCCGGGCCGGCAGGGACAAGGCGCGCAGCCCCCGCAGCGGCAGGGACAACAAGGCGGCACCGGCCAGCCTGGCGCGCCGCGTGCCGGGCAGCAGCAACAGGTGCAACCGCAGCCCGGCCAGCCGCGAGGTGCCGGCCGTCCACGCGCACCGCGCGCCGGACAAGGCACGGCGCCCAACAGCGCACCGCAGACCCTGCCCCAGCGTGGTGGACAGATTCAGCCCGGAGGAATCGTGCCGCCGCAACCGGGCGGCACACAGCAAGCAGGACCGCAGCAGCCATTGCCGCGCACAGGATTGCAACCGGGCCAGCCTGCGGCTCAACAACCAGGCATGCAGCACCCCGGCGGCTTCCAGCCGCGCCTCCCCGCCGCGCAACGTCCCGCAGCGCCGCGCAGACCAGCGCCCGCTCCGAAGGAGAAAGAGCGGCGGTGACGCGCCACTTTCTCCCGTTGCGGGCGGAGGTGCATCGTCAAACGCAGTGGTGGCTTCCGAGGAAATAGTGCGAACGAGGCGCGCTCCGCCTTCTCCCGTCATTGCGAGGAGCCCTTGCGACGAAGCAATCCAGAGTCTTTCCGCGGAGGAATTCTGGATTGCTTCGCTACGCTCGCAATGACGGCTTGGTGGGAAGGAGACCCGCCCAACCGCATGAACCCTCAGGCGCAGGCACGATACGACCCGACCTCACGCCTCGCCGCGCAGCCAGGCCTTCACTTTTTGCAACAGGCCGTGCCGCAACTCGTCGATGGAAGCTGCTTCCACGGGTGTCAGCGCCTGCAATGATGCATCGATGTCGTCTTTCGCCAATGGCGATACGGGCTCGGAAACCTGCTTCGCCTCCGGCGCAACCGCAGGAGCCAGCCCCGCTGCCGCGAGCGCGATCGGTCCGATCTGAGTCAGGAACGCGCGCTCATATTCGCGCGACAGACGGGCGATCGCATCGTCCAGCGTCAGCCAGTCGACCGCCTTGATGTCGTTCATCAGCTTGCGGACCGGCCCGCCGTCGGCTTCCATCCGCCAGAAATGCACGACCTTGGAGCGCCCGCCGGACTGATAGACGAGCGTGCCCAGAAATTCGTGCACGGCGACGTCGTGGCCGGTCTCCTCCAGCACCTCGCGGTGCGCGGCTTCCTTCGGCGTCTCGCCGTCGTCGAGCTTGCCCTTGGGCAGGACCCATTCGTTGCGCTTGCGCTGGCGCACGACTGCAACCAGCGGCACCGGCCCGCGCCGCAACACAATACCACCCGCCGCCATGACCGGCGCCCGCGCCATCGTCAGATCCGTATCGATCGAATCGTCCCCGCCCGACGATATAGGCGGCGGGGACGGCGGATTGAAGGCTACTTTCTTCTGAGCAGCGCTTGACCGGCGCGAATGCGCGTGCCCTCGGCAATGCCGTCGCAGAAGGAGAAATCGCCGGGCGCGAGGATGATGATGGTCGAGCCATGCTCGAACCAGCCGAGCTCCTCGCCTTTGCTCACGTTGACGTCGCAGGGAAAATTGACCGGGCAGCGCGTCTGCGCGTTCAGCACCATGTCGAGGAAGTGCAGGCGGATGCTCGCAACCAGGATCGCCGCCACCGGGACCAGCGTCACCGCTTCGCCGGTCGATAAATGCGTGCGGATCACCGCGCGCTCGTTCTTGCAGAACAGACGCTCGACGCGCTTGAGCGCGATCGGGTTGACGTTCCAGACGTCGCCGTGGATCAGCGTGACCCGCTCGATATGCGCGTCATAAGGCGCATGGAAGCGGTGATACATGCTCGAGGTCAGCCGCAGCGTGACGAAGGAGCCGTTGCGGTGCTGCTCGACCAGCGCGGAATCGCCGACGAGATCGAGCAGCGAATAAGGCGCGCCCTTGACCTGGAACAGCTCGGTGTCCGCGATTTTGCCGTGAGCGCCGACGATGCCGTCCGACGGGCTCGCCACCACCGCAGCATCAGGATCGAACGGCCGCAGGCCCGGCTTCAGCTCCCGGGTGAAGCAGTCGTGCAGACTCCTGAAATGCGTCTTGCGCGCCTCCGACAGGTCGAGGTCGGAGAACAGCTTCCACAGCGCGATCGAGAAGTCCCGCACCAGGGGATTCTCGATCTTGGAGAACCAGCCCATGAAGCGGGTGAGGGCCGCGCGCGGGATGCGGTTGGTCAACAGGAAGTTGAGGTCTTCCTGCTGGGTGAACGAGGCGATGAGGGCTTTGACTGTCATGAATCTGTCAGCTCACAGGTTTAGCGCTTGTTGTCATGGAAACGACACTCCCGATTCTCTCGATGTCCGTGGCCGCCGCAGCATCCGCTGCCGCCGTCCTCCCGAAGATCAAGGCGCGGGTCGAACTGTCCCGCGCCAAGCACCGCTCGCTCGCCGGGCACTCCAAGATGTCGCGCCGGGTGGCGCGGCTGCTGCCGTTCTACGAGTTCGACGGTGATCGATACTTTGCCTGCGACGGCGCGCCGGCGAACATCGCAGCGCAGCGCAAGGACGCCTTCTTCCGCCTCGCCAGGCTCTACGCCGAGCGCTACCCCAAAGGTCGCGCGATGACCAAGGAGGCGGCCGAGAAGATCTCCGATCTCAACTTCACCGAAAGCTACCGCGTGCCGTTCCAGTTCTCGCGTCTCGTCCGCGAGCATCTGGGCACCTCGACTTTCATGGAATCGTCCAGCGGCGTCACCGTCACCGATGTCGACGGCAACAGCTTCTACGATCTCACGGGCTCCTACGGAGTCAACATCTTCGGCAACGACTTCTACAAGGAGTGCATCGAGGGCGCCGAAAAGCGCGCGCATGCGCTCGGCCCTGTGCTCGGCCCCTACCATCCCGTCATCCTCGAGAATGTGCAGCGGCTTTGCCAAATCTCCGGCCTCGACGAGGTCTCGTTCCACATGTCCGGCACCGAAGCCGTGATGCAGGCGGTGCGGCTGGCGCGCTACCACACCAAGCGCACGCACCTGGTTCGTTTCGCCGGCGCCTATCACGGCTGGTGGGGCGACGTGCAGCCCGGTGTCGGCAATCCCATCCCTGCGCACGAGACCTACACCCTCGCCGAAATGTCGGAGAAGACGCTGCATGTCCTGCGGACGCGCAAGGACATCGCCTGCGTGCTGGTCAATCCGCTGCAGGGCCTGCATCCCAACGCCAACGCGCCCGGCGATTCCTCGCTGGTCGATTCCTCGCGCGGCGGCAATTTCGATCGGGCGGCCTACACTGAATGGCTGAAGCAGCTGCGCGCGGTCTGCGACCAGCGCGGCATCGTCCTGATCTTCGACGAAGTCTTCGTCGGCTTCCGCCTCGCCGCCGGCGGTGCACAGGAATATTTCGGCGTGCGCGCCGACATGGTGACCTACGGCAAGAGCCTCGCCGGCGGCCTGCCGGTCGGCGTGGTCTGCGGCAAGCGCGAATTGATGCGCCGCTTCCGCGACGACCGTCCCGCTGACATCTGCTTCGCCCGCGGCACCTTTAACTCGCACCCCTACGTCATGACGGCGATGGACGAGTTCCTGAGCCGTCTCGCCAGCCCGAACTTCCGCGCCGTCTATGACGGGCTGGAGGAGACCTGGAACGGGCGCGTGAAGAAGCTCAACCAGATGATGCAGGATGCCGACCTGCCGGTGCGCTTCGCCAACTTCTCCTCGATCTGGACGGTGAAATACACCACGCCGTCCCGCTACAATTGGATGCTGCAATATTACCTGCGCGCCGAAGGCCTGGCGTTGAGCTGGGTCGGCACCGGCCGGCTGATCTTCAGCCTCAACTACACCGACGCCGACTTCACCGAAGTCGCCGACCGCTTCGTCCGCGCCGCGCAGAAGATGAAGGCCGACGGCTTCTGGTGGCACGACGGCGTGCTCACCAACAAGCAGATCAAGCGGCAGATCCTGAAGGAGATGCTGGCCAAGCGCTTCGGGCGCTGAGGCTCGCTCTTCCACCACCACCGTCATTCCGGGACGAGATCCCTCCTCCCCCTCTCCCCGCCTGCGGGGAGAGGGTCGGGGTGAGGGGGACTCTCCGCGCGCGCGGTGAGAGTTAGTGGACACCCCGCCGGCAGCACCCCCGCGGAGACTCCCCCTCACCCGGATCGCATCTACGATGCGCTCCGGCCTCTCCCCGCACGCGGGGAGAGGCGAAGAAGCAGCCCCTAAGACGTGGATGCCCGGCACAAGGCCGGGCATGACGTAGCCATCGGACATCGCAGCGTGTCGCGTGCGCAACGCGCTTCAAGCGTGCTGCTCTTCGAGCACGGGCTCATCGATGAAGCCCAGCGTGTGCTCGGGGTTGAGGTGCAGGCCGGGATCCATCAGCTCGCCGCGCATCAGGGCGAGCGGGGCCTTGTGATAGAGCATCAGATCATGGAAGGGATCGGTCAGGATCTTGGTCATCCAGACGAGGCCGGTCTCGACGTCGCGGATGAAGAACAGGTGCACGGTGCGGAACAAGAGGCCGCCGCCGCCGACCACGAGCCAGATCTTCGCCACCTGCCGCATGAAGTCGGTCGCGCTCTGCCAGGGCGTGAAGATGCCGAACAGGGTGGGATCGACGACCAGCACCAGCGGCGACAGCGCCCAGATCGCCATCAGGACCACCTTGCGATGCAAATTGTAGCCGACCTTGATCTCTTCCTTGTACTCGTGCGTCGCCTGGTTGATGTGGTCGTAGGTGTGCGGCTCGAAGAAGAAGTGGCCGGCCTGGCGCGAGGTCATCGACACCAGCCAGCCGACCAGCGCAGAGACCACGGGATCAATGAACAGCCAGACATAGGCGACGAGGAAGCTCAGCGCGCTGACGAAGTGCAGGCTCTGATTGATGCGGCTGTGATGATAGTAGCGATGGTCGTCCCAGCGCTGGATCCGCAGCTGCTCGAGATAATTCTTGATCATGCTCTTCCCCAAATGCTTTCGGGTTCAGGATTTACAGAGATTCGATGTAGGCCGTGTGACATCATCATTTTGTCATGTGACGATGTGCAGCGACGCGATGACGCACGCGACGCGTGGGCTTCAGATCAAGCCGCCTTGGCGACGTCGACCTTGCGGAAGCGCACCAGCGAGAAGTGTCCCAGCGGCGGAATCAGGCGGCGCTCGGCAAGCTCGATGCCGTGCGCGCCGGCGAGCCATTTGGCGTAGCGCGACCAGGCGAACTCGGCGGTGCGGAAGCCGAGCGGGCGCACCACCGGCTGCAGCTTCTGCTCGATGAAGCGGCGCATGCCGGTGTCGGCGCTGACGCGGGTGAGGATGATCAATTCGCCGCCCGGACGCAACACGCGGGCGAATTCGTCGAGCGCCTTCTCCGGGTTCGGCACGGCGGTGACGACGTATTGCGCCATCACGACGTCGAAGGAATTGTCGGGGAATTCGAGCTTCTCGGCGTCCATCACCGCGAGGCCCTCGACGTTCTTCAGCTTCTGCTCCTTCACGCGGCGGCGCGCCTTGTCCAGCATCGCTTCCGAAATATCGGTGCCGAAGATGCGCAGGTTCGGCGCGTAGAGCGGCAGCGAGATGCCGGTGCCGACGCCGACCTCGAGCACGCGGCCGCCGATCTTGTTGGTGGCCGCGATCGCGGCCTGCCGGCCCTTGGCGAACACGCCGCCGAACACGAGATCGTAGACCGGCGCCCAGCGGTCATAGGCCTGCTCGACCGTACCGCGGGTGAGGTCGAGCTGCTGGGTGCCGTCAAGGTTCATGATCTTAGCCATCGGTGATGTTCTCGCTGTGGTTCGAATGGACGATCAACCGCGCACCGGCCGCCGCGCCATGCGAGGCGAGGCACGGAGGACGCGGCTGGGTTGCAGTGAGGTGAGGTTGCCGACGAACTGGCGCGCGCTGTTCTCCCAGGAGCGCTCCAGCGCGAAATTGCGGCAGGTCTCGCGCGACATCGTGAGCGCGCGCAGGCACGCGGTGCGCAGATCGTGGTCGATCGCGCCGATCGGGTGATCGGCAATGACGTCCTTCGGTCCCGTGACCGGAAACGCCGCGACCGGCGTGCCGCAGGCGAGCGCCTCGAGCTGCACCACGCCGAACGTGTCGGTCAGGCTCGGAAACACGAACACGTCGGCTGCGGCGAGGTGCGCGGTGAGATCCGCGCCCTTCTTCTCGCCGAGGAAGACCGCGTCCGGATATTTCTTCTCCAGCGCTGCCTTCTGCGGGCCGTCGCCGACGACGACCCTGGTGCCCGGCAGGTCGAGCGAGAGGAATGCTTCGAGATTCTTCTCCACGGCCACGCGCCCCATCGTCATGAAGATCGGGCGCGGCAGGTCGAGCTCTGCGGGAGCATCGGGATGAAACAGCCCCGTGTCGACACCGCGCGTCCAGAAGCCGAGCCGCTTGAAGCCGCGCTCCGACAGCTCCTGCCGCAGCGAGGGCGTCGCCACCATGGTCATGGCGGCGGCATCGTGGAAGTGGCGCAGCACGGCATAGCCGACGCTCGCGGGGATGCCGGTCCGCACCGAGACGTATTCCGGAAAGCGCGTCGTATAGGAGGTGGTGAAGGCGAGCCGGTTGCGGCGGCAATAGGCGCGCGCCGCCCAGCCGATCGGCCCCTCGGTGGCGATATGCAGCGCGTCCGGCGCGCACCTCTCGATCCGCCGTGCGATCTCCTTCCCGCTCGGCAGCGCAAAGCGCAGGCCCGGATAGGTCGGCAGCGGCCAGGACGGAAAGCCGTCGGGGGTGAGGAAGTCGATCTCGACGTCGAGGGCCTTGGCCGCATTCGCCAGGGAGGTCAGGGTGCGCACCACACCGTTGACCTGCGGATGCCAGGCGTCCGTCGCGATTAATACCCGCATGGGAAGATCCCGAGAGTTTGATGATTCTCAGGCATCGACCATCAACGAAGGATATTTCAGGCGTGTGACGTCACAGAAGTGTCGGCGTGCTGTTTTGTTCGTTAACGAGCCGGCGGAGCCACGAAACTGTCATGAAACAATTCTTGCCGCCGTGAAACCGTTTTCGGTTTTCCCCGCAAATGTCCCGAAACGTTTTGCCGTTAGGACTTTAGGCAACGGAGCACCGCAACGGTGCCGCGGTGAGCAAAACACCGAGCAAACAGGGGCGATCACATGTTCAATCTGGACACGTTCAAGACGTTTTCGCGCGCCGTTGCGTTCGGCGCAGTCGCGGTCTCCGTAATCGCGGTCGCAGGGGCAGCCAAGGCCGCGCCGGTGCAGATCTTCCCGTTCTTCCAGCCGCTGCCGCCGATGACCGCGCCGCAGCCGCTGCAGCCCTATCAGGCGCCGACCTACCAGACCGAGCCGTCCGAGGATCAGGACGCGGTCGAACTGCCGGCCCGCTTCCGCCGCCAGACCGTCTCTTATCCGACGCGCGAAGCACCAGGCACGATCATCATCGATACGCCCAACACCTATCTCTATTACGTGCTCGGCAACGGCCAGGCGCTGCGCTACGGCATCGGCGTCGGCCGCGACGGTTTCACCTGGTCCGGCGTCCAGTCGGTGAGCCGCAAGGCCGAGTGGCCGGCCTGGACTCCGCCGCCGGAGATGATCGCCCGCCAGCCCTATCTGCCGCGCCACATGGCCGGCGGCCCCGGCAATCCGTTGGGGGCTCGTGCCATGTATCTCGGTGGCACCATCTACCGTATCCACGGCACCAACGCCCCCGAAACCATCGGCAAGCGCGTCTCCTCCGGCTGCATCCGCATGACCAACGAGGACGTCACCGACCTCTATTCCCGCGTCAACGTCGGCACCAAGGTGATCGTGCTGCCGATGAATGAGCGCCGTGCCGACCTCGGCGCCGCGAACCGCTAAAGCGACAGGACATCATGACGCGAACGGCCCCGGAACCCGCCGGGGCCGTTTTCGTTTGCCCTCGACATCCCCGTTGCGCCTGCTGCGGCGCGATCCCCGATGGAGGCGCAAATGCGACCACGAAGGCAACCCTCGCCAAGCCCATGGCTGCACGCCCTCGCCGGCGCCGCAGCACTGACGCTTCTCGTGTCCGCGCCGTCCTCGCTCGCGCAGCCATCCGCGAATGACGACGCCGGCCAGCAGGCCTTCAACAATGCATGCCGCACCTGCCACTCCATGAAGGAGGGCGACAATCGCCTTGGTCCCAACCTCAACAAGATCGTCGGACGCAAGGCCGGCTCGCTGCCGGACTACAATTACTCCTCGTCGATGAAGGACGCCGGCTTCGTCTGGGACCAGGACAAGCTCACACACTTCATGGTCAAGCCGGATGAGGTGGTGTCCGGCCACAAGATGCAGCCCTATGGCGGCATCTCGAAGGAAGAGGCGACCCGGGTGATCGCCTATCTGCAATCGGCGGCAGGGCAGCGCTAGACGCAGCACTTGCGCAGGCTTGCGATTGCTCGTTAGCCTGGCTTCAGCAGCCATGGCACGGGCATGACACAAACACCCCTTCCCTATCGCGATAGCACCGCCGATCTCCAGGGCATCCTGGTCACGGACGACGCAACATCAGGCCGGCGCCCCGGCATCGTGCTGTTTCCCGACGCCCGCGGAATCGGGACGCATGCGATCGCCTGCGCGGAGCGACTGGCCGGACTCGGCTTCGCCGTGCTGGTGGCGGATCTCTATGGCAGCGGCAGGACGGCGCCCGACGTCCCCGGCGCGATCAAGCTGATGAATGAGCTGCGAGCCGACGAAGAGCGCTGGCGCGGGCGGGCCCAGGCGGCGCACCTCGCCTTGTCAGGGCACGACGCGGTCGACGCCATGAGGCTTGCCGCCATCGGCTATTGCTTCGGCGGCACCACCGCACTCGAGCTGGCGCAAACCGGCGCGACGCTCGCCGCAGCCGTCTCCTTCCATGGCGGGCTCACGAGCCTGAAGCCGGATCGGGCTGCCCATATCAAGGCCAAGGTTCTGGTCTGCCACGGCGCCGCCGATACGCTGGTGACGATGGCCCAGCTTGCGAGCTTCGAGGAGCATATGAGCAGGACCGGCGTGGACTGGCAGGTCAACGTCTATGGCCGCGCGGCGCATGGCTTCACCAATCCGGAGCTCGTCGACGCCGCGTTGCCGAACCACGCCTACGATGCCGCCGCGGATCGGCGGTCATGGGCCGCGATGCTCGGCCTGTTCGAGGAAGTTTTTGGGCTGAAGCTGCGCTAATTTAGACGCCCGCGCCCCGCCACTCCGCGATCAATCTCAGCCATGCCGCGGCATGAAACGCGCTCATCAGGAGATACATCGGCACCATCCCGCCGAGCAGAGAGCCCTGCCCGGCGCCGCACAGCATCTCCGCGGGCCCACCCCCGGCCAAAGCGGTCAGCACGGCCATGATGGCGAAGGTCGGCGTGGCCGCCAGCGCCAGCCATCTGGCGAGGTGGCGCGCGGCCGCCACAATGTCCGGGCAGCCATTGGGGACCGCGCTGACCGGACCGTTCATTGCCGTTCCCCCGCGGCCTCCTCGCGGAAGGCTTTCTCGCCGGCGTCCGAGATCTCCACCCATCGCTTGTCGGGCGCCGCACCTTCCGAGTAGCTGTCGTGCCAATTCCACCATTTGTAGGTCGGGGTCTGAGGGTAACCTTCCGGCGAATCCTCCCACACCTCCTGGCGGCCGAGCGGGGTGATGTCGAGATAGTTCCAGGTCCCGCCCATCTGCTCGTCGCCGCGGCTCTTGACGAAATAGGTGCGGAAGATGCGGTTGCCGTCGCGGTAGAACACGTTGGTGCCGTGCCATTCGCCGACGCCGAAATCGGCATCGAAACTGTCGGTGATGGTGACCCAGGGCATGATCCAGCCCATCCGCTGCTTCAGCCTGATGATGTCGGCCTGGGGCGCGCGCGAGGCGAAGACGAGCGTCGTATCGCGGGCATTCAAATGCGAGACATGGGCGACCTGGTCGGCCACCATGGAGCAGCCGCGGCAGGCGTGATCGGGCCAGCCGAACACGCCGGGCTCGAAGAAGGCGCGATAGACGATCAGCTGCCGCCGGCCCTGGAACAGGTCGTGCAGACTGAGCTTGCCGCCGGGCCCCTCGAACGCATAGGTTTTGTCGACAGCCATCCACGGCATGCGGCGCCGCTCGGCGGCCAAGGCATCGCGGGCGCGGGTGTGCGCCTTCTCCTTCACGAGCAGCTGCAGACGGGCCGCCTCCCAGTCCTGCGGCGACACCACCGGCGGTGTCTGCATGGCGGTCTTTCCGTTCGTCTTTGCGTTTTCTGCTGAACTCATCATGGCTCTCCAAATCCCTTATTCGGCCGACCATGTCCCGCCCCGCTATGAAAGCCGCGGAACCGATCGCCCCTCGCCGCACATCGTCGGCCTTCCACGATTTCTGGCACCAAGCCGGCGCGCGGTGGGAGTAACAAGTGTGGCGGGATTGACATGGAATCGCTGATCACTGCCGCTGCGCGCGCGCTCGAAGCCGGCGATCCGCTCGGCGCCCTGAACCGGGTCGCGCTACGCAACGATGCGCCGTCGCTGGCGTTGCGCGGCATCGCGATGGCGCAGCTCGGCGATCTCGCCAAGGCCAAGTCGCTGCTGCGCACCGCCGCGCGCGCCTTCGGTCCGCGCGAGGCGGCGGCGCGCGCAAGGTGCCTGGTGGCCGAAGCCGAGATCGCACTGGTCTCGCGCGATCTGAACTGGCCGGTGAAGACGCTCGCGGCGGCACGCGCGACGCTTGAAAGCCACGGCGATCTCGTCAATGCCGCCCATGCGGGCCATATCGAGGCGCGCCGTCTGCTTCTGGTCGGGCGCCTCGACGAGGCCGAGCGCACGCTCGCCGAAGTCCGTCCCGCCATGCTCCCGCCCGCGTCCCAGGTCGTCCGCGAGCTCGTGCTCGCCGGCATCGCCATCAGGCGGCTCAAGACGAAAGACGCACGCACGGCGCTCAGCCGCGCAGCTCACGCAGCACGCCTTGCAGACATTCCGGCGCTCGTAGCCGAGGTCGACAGCGCGAACCTGATCCTCGACACGCCGGCAGCGCGCCTGATCGCACGCGGCAGCGAACATCCGTTGTTGCTGGGAGAAGTCGAACGGCTGGCGACCTCGACGGCGCTGGTCGTGGATACCTTCCATCACGTCGTGCGCAGGCAAGGCGTCGCGGTGTCGCTCGGAACGCGTCCCGTGCTGTTCGCGCTCGCGCGTCTCCTGGCGCAGGCATGGCCGACGGATGTCTCGCGCGAGACGCTGATATCGGGCGCCTTTCAAGCCAGGCACGTCGATGAATCGCACCGCGCGCGCTTGCGCGTCGAGATCGGACGGCTCCGCACCAAGCTCGAGCCCCTGGCCGATATCAGCGCGACGAAGCAAGGCTTCGTGCTGGCGCCGCAGAAGACACGCGACGTACTCGTGCTGGCGCGGCCCAATGAGGAGAAGCACGCCGCGGTCCTCGCCTTTCTCGCCGACGGCGAGCCATGGTCGAGCTCGGCGCTCGCACTTGCGCTTCGCATCAGTCCGCGCACTGTGCAGCGCGCGCTCGAAGAGCTGGCACGGTCGGGCAAGGTGCAGTCGTTCGGACACGGACGGGCGCGCCGCTGGATGACGCCACCCGTCCCCGGTTTCCCGACAGGCTTGTTACTCCCCACGCCGCTCCTGAAGACGTAGGATGCGCGTTGAGCACAGGGATCGAGCACATGAAACGTTCAGTCGCCGAGATCATCACGGAGTATGGGCCCTTTCCAGGCGTCGAGGCCGTGCATGGCGTCACCTATGACGGCAAGCATGTCTGGTTCGCCTCCGGCGACAAGTTGAACGCGGTCGATCCGGCCGACGGCAGGATCGCGCGCTCCATCGACGTCGCCGCGCACGCGGGAACGGCGTTCGACGGACGGCACCTTTTCCAGATCGCCGAGGACCGCATCCAGAAGATCGATGCGGCCTCGGGCAGGGTGCTCGGCACCATTCCGGCGCCCGGCGGCGGCGGCGATTCCGGCCTTGCCTGGGCCGAGGGTTCGCTCTGGGTCGGACAATATCGCGAGCGCAAGATCCATCAGATCGATCCCGAAACGGGGAAGATCCTCCGCACTATCGAGAGCAAGCGCTTCGTGACCGGCGTGACCTGGGTGGACGGCGAGCTCTGGCACGGCACTTGGGAGAACGAACAGAGCGATTTGCGTCGGATCGACCCCGAAACGGGAAAAGTGATCGAGCAGATCGACATGCCCGCCGGCACGATCGTGTCAGGCCTGGAGTCGGACGGCGGTGACCGCTTCTTCTGCGGCGGCGGCAATCGCGGCAACGTGAGAGCGGTCCGGCGCCCGCGGCAAAGCTAGTCCTGCATCCAAGGCACGCCGACGGCGCGTTCACAATCGGTAACCTGTTCGCCCCAATTCCACCCAACGGGTGCGCTCTAGCGCCCTCCTCGCCCGCCCTGTAGAATCCCCGCCCGGGCGGCTTGGGGGATTGATGCGTCTGACGTGGAATCTGAAGACTATCCTGATCGGCGTCGCGGTGCTCGCGGCGTCGTTCTTCATCAGCCTGAAGGCGATGGACTTGCTGGCGCCGCGCGCGACGAATTCGGCGCCGCCGGTCGCGCAGCTGCCGCCGCTGCCGCCGGCCTCGAAGAGCTCCATCGTGATCGCGCCGGTCGCCATCGCGCTGTCGGCGATCCGCGAGCAGGCCGAGAAGGCCGCGCCGCGCAATTTCGCGGGGAAGGCCGACAACCCGATCTCGCAGATTCTTGAGAATGCCGATATCGGCTGGTCCACAGTCCGGGGCCCGATGGCGGCAGCCGGCGACAAGGACGTGCTGACGATCTCGACGCCGCTCACCGGCAAGCTCAACGTGACGGGCTCGCTGTCCTCGAAGGCCACGGGCGCGCTTGGCGATGCGCTCGGCAGCGTGCTCGGCGGCGACGCCGCGAAGCGGATCGGCGCGGTCAACATCAAGAACCTGAATGCGAGCGCGGAGATCAAGGGCAACGTCATCGTCACCTCGCGCCCGAAGCTCGCCGCTGCGTGGTATCTGGAGCCCAATCTCGGCGCCCAGGTCAATCTCGGCGACACCAACCTCAACGTCGCCGGCGCCAAGGTCAACGTGCCTGCGCAGGTCAAGCCGCTGATCGACAAGACCGTCGGCGAGCAGATCAACACCGTCTCCGAGCGCATCCGCAACGATCCCAGTCTGCGCGACAATGCCAAAGCGCAATGGATCAAGGCCTGCCGCTCGATCCCGCTGCAAGGATCCAGCGCCTCGGCAGCGCTGCCGCCGCTCTGGCTCGAGATGAAGCCGGTGCGCGCGATCGCGGCGCAGCCGCGCGTCGATGCGCAGGCCGTGACCTTGCTGCTCGGCCTCGAAGCCGAGACACGCGTGACCTCGACGCCGACCAAGCCCGATTGTCCGTTCCCCGACAAGATCTCGATCGTGCCGCCGACCGGCACCGGTGTGAACATCGGCGTGCCGATCGACGTGCCCTTCACCGAGATCAACAAGCTGATCGCAGCGCAGATGGTCGGCCGCACCTATCCCGAGGACGGCTCCGGCCCGGTCGACGTCACCGTCAAGAGCGCCAACGTCGTCCCCTCGGGCGACCAACTGCTGATCTCGCTGCTGGTGCGCGCCAAGGAGAAGAAGAGCTGGTTCGGCCTCGGTGCCGAGGCGAATGTGCACATCTGGGGCCGGCCGGTGCTCGACCAGGCGCAGCAGACGCTGCGGCTCACCGACATCCAGCTCGCCGTGGAATCCGAGGCCGCGTTCGGCCTGTTGGGTGCCGCTGCGCGCGCGGTGGTGCCGCAGATGCAACAGGCGTTGCTGCAGAAGGCAAATCTCGATCTGAAGCCGATCGCCGCCAACGCCCGCGAGAAGATCGCCGCCGCGATCGCCGATTACCAGAAGAGCGAGGACGGCCTCAAGGTCGAGGCCAGGATCGACAGCCTGACCCTCGCGGACATTGCCTTCGATTCCAAGACCCTGCGCGTGGTCGCGGAAGCCGGCGGCTCGCTGAACGTATTCGTGACGAAGCTGTCGGGGATGTAGCGCGTCCGCACTCACCGGACCCGCACACGTCCTCGTCGCTTGCGCCGCTGGCATTCTCGCCGCAGGATGCTAATCTCCCAAACGCATTGTAGGGGACACCGCGAGGACAACATGGAAGCCGGCATGGTCATGCCTGCGCCGGCGCTGGTGCGTTTTTCCGGCATTCAGAAGACCTATGATGGCGAGCATCTCGTGGTGAAGAACCTCGATCTCGACATCAGGAAGGGCGAGTTCATCACCCTGCTCGGTCCCTCGGGATCGGGCAAGACGACGACGCTGATGATGCTCGCCGGCTTCGAGATGCCGACCCATGGCGAGATCTACCTTAGCGATCGGCCGATCAAGAACGTGCCGCCGCACAGGCGCGACATCGGCATGGTGTTCCAGAACTACGCGCTGTTTCCGCACCTGACGATCGCGGAAAACATCGCCTTCCCGCTATCGGTTCGCAAGTCGAGCAAGGCGGAAACGCAAGAGCGCGTCAGCGCGGCGCTGCGCATGATCAAGATGGAAAGCCTGGCCCACCGACGGCCGGGGCAGCTGTCCGGCGGTCAGCAGCAGCGGGTGGCGCTGGCTCGCGCGCTGGTGTTCAATCCGCAGCTCGTGCTGATGGATGAGCCGCTCGGCGCGCTGGACAAGCGGCTGCGCGAGCAGATGCAGCTGGAGATCAAGCAGCTGCACGAGACGATGGGCATCACGATCGTCTATGTCACCCACGACCAGAGCGAAGCGCTCACGATGTCGGACCGCATCGCCGTCTTCAACGACGGCATTGTGCAGCAGATCGACCGCCCCGACGCGCTTTATGAGCATCCCGTGAACAGCTTCGTCGCCCACTTCATCGGCGAGAACAACGTGCTCGCCGGCACCGTCGAAACCGTCGAAAGGGATTATTGCCGCGTCGCGCTGGCCGGAGGCGGCACCGTCGCCGCGCGGGCGGTCAACGTGTCAGGCGCGGGCGCATCGACCTCCCTGTCGGTGCGACCGGAGCGTGTCGCAATCGTCCCGAATGGCAGTTCGGGCGAGGGACCGAACCGGCTGCCGGCGAGGGTCCAGAACACCATCTATCTCGGCGACCACGCGCTTGCCGTGCTGGATGTGGCCGACAACGCCGAGTTCATGGTGAAGCTTCAGCCCGGGGCGCATCACAGCCTAAGACCTGGCGAAGGCGTGTTCATCACCTTCCGCCCGGAGGACTGCCTCGCCCTCGATCCCGTCTGATCGAACGGCAGCCGAAACAATCAATGTCTACGCAACTCACATGAAGAAGGAACGAACACCATGTTGAAGCGCAAGATTGCCCTGGGTTTCGCCGCGGCGCTGAGTGTCAGTGCTGCGCTGGCTACGATCGCAGAGGCGCGTGACCTCACCGTCGTCTCGTGGGGCGGCGCGTATCAGGAAGCCCAGAAGAAGGTCTATTTCGAACCCTTCAAGAAAGCGTCCGGCATCGCGATGAACGACGAATCCTGGGACGGCGGCGTCGGCGTGCTGCGCGCCAAGGTGCAGGGAGGCGCCGCCACCTGGGACGTCGTCCAGGTCGAGAGCGATGAGCTCGCGGTCGGCTGCGAAGAGGGCCTGTTCGAGAAGCTCGACTATTCCAAGATCGGCGGCGAGGCCGCCTATATCCCGCCGGCGGTCAATCCTTGCGGCGTCGGCGCCATCCTCTACGATTTCGTGCTCGGCTACGACAAGGACAAGCTGAAGGAGGCCCCGAATGGCTGGGCCGACTTCTTCGACACCAAGAAGATTCCGGGCAAGCGCGCCCTGCGTCAGGGTCCGAAGACCACGCTGGAGATCGCCCTCATGGCCGACGGCGTCGCACCGAAGGACGTCTACAAGGTGCTGGCGACCGAGGACGGCGTCGAGCGCGCCTTCAAGAAGCTCGACACCATCAAGGGCGACCTCGTCTGGTGGAAGGCCGGCGCGCAGCCGCCGCAATTGCTCGCCTCCGGCGAGGTGGCGATGACCTCGGTCTACAATGGCCGCATCGACACCGCGAACAAGAACGAGAAGAAGAACTTCGGCATGGTGTGGGACGGCGCGCTGTTCACCCTCGATAGCTGGGTCATCCTGAAGGGGAGCCCGAACAAGGATGCGGCCTACAAATACCTGGATTTCGTCGGCAAGGCGGAGAACCAGTCCAAGCTGTCGGAGAACATTGCTTACGGCACTTCGAACAAGGACGCTGCCGGCCGGCTCGCGCCCGCCGTCCTGAAGGACCTGCCGACGGCGCCTGACAACATCAAGAACGCGGTCGAGATCAACGTGGCCTTCTGGCTCGAGAACATCGACCGCCTGACCGAGCGCTTCAACAAATGGGCCGCGAAATAGCGATCAATGACGAACGCGCTTCCGACTGGCGCCACTGCGTCGACCGAGGTGCCGCTCAAACGCCGATTGAGGCGTGCGGAGCGGACACGCCAGGTCAAGGCATTGGCGCTGGTCCTGCCGCTTCTGCTGTTTCTGCTCTTCACCTTTGCAGGTCCCATCGCCGGCATGCTGTGGCGCTCGGTCGAGGACTGGGAGGTGCGCCAGGTCCTGCCGCAAACAATAGCTGCTCTCGCCAGCTGGGATGGCAAGGACCTGCCGGATGAAAAGGCCTATGCGGCACTTGCAAGCGACATCCTGGCGGCGCGCGCCGCCGGCACCATCGCGATTGCGGCCAAGCGGCTCAATTACGCGCTCAACGGCTTTCGCACGATCCTGACCAGCACGGCACGCAATCTGAAGGCGTTGCCTGAGCCCGGTACGGCGAAGGACACGCTGGGCAAGATCAACCCCGCCTGGCGCGAACGCGCCACCTGGACGACGATCAAGGACGCCGGCGGCCCGATCACCGGTTTCTACCTGCTCGCCGCGCTCGACCTGACGCGAAACGCGGACGGCGCGATCGTCGCCGCGCCACCGGATCAGGCCATCTACCGCGACATTTTCCTCCGCACCCTTCTCATCAGCCTCGGTGTCACGGCCCTCTGCCTGATCTTCGGTTTTCCGGTCGCCTACCTCCTGGCGACGCTGCCGCCGGGTAAGTCGAACCTCTTGATGATCTTCGTGCTGCTACCGTTCTGGACGTCGCTCCTGGTTCGCACCTGCGCCTGGATCGTCCTGCTGCAGAGCAAGGGCGTCGTCAACGACAGCCTGCTCTGGCTTGGCTTCATCGATACACCCTTGCGCCTGATCTACAACCGCTTCGGTGTCTGCGTCGCCATGACCCACGTTCTGCTGCCGTTCATGATCCTGCCGCTGTACAGCAGCATGAAGGCGATCTCGCCTGCCTACATGCGGGCCGCCGCCTCGCTCGGCGCGCCGCCCCTCACCGCCTTCCTGCGGATCTACCTGCCGCAGACCCTGCCCGGCATCGGCGCGGGAAGCCTGCTCGTCTTCATCCTGGCGCTCGGCTACTACATCACGCCGGCCCTGGTCGGCGGCGCCGCCGACCAGATGATCAGCTACTTCATCGCCCTCTACACGACCGAGACGGCGAATTGGGGCCTTGCGTCGGCGCTGGGTGCGGTGCTGCTGCTGGCCACCGTTCTGCTCGCTCTCGTTTACGGCAAGCTGGTGCAGAGCCAGCAGGTCACGGGAGGCATGAAGAATTGAGCGATCATTCCTCCTTGCGCACGCCCAGCCAGCGCATCGCGTGGACCGCGACCATTATTGTCTCCACGCTGGTGTTCATTTTCCTGATCGCGCCGATCCTAGCGATCATGCCGCTGTCCTTCAGTTCAAGCTCGTACCTCACCTATCCGCTGCCGGGCCTTTCCTTGCGCTGGTACGACGACTTCATCAATTCGCCGCGCTGGATGAACTCGCTCAAGAACAGCATGATCATCGGCGTCGCCTCGACGCTGCTGTCCATGGTGCTCGGCACGACGGCCGCGCTCGGGCTGGCGCAGTGGAAGAGCCGGTTCAAGCCGCTCGTGCTGGCCTTCGTGCTGTCGCCGGTGGTGGTGCCCGGCGTCATCACCGCGGTCGGCCTGTACTTCTTCTTCGCGCCGATCGGCCTTACCGGCAGCTATCTCGGCCTGATCCTGGCCCACACCGCGCTGGCGACACCCTTCGTGGTGATCACGGTCGGTGCGACGCTGCAGAGCTTCGACACCAATCTGGCCCGCGCCGCCGCCTCGCTCGGCGCCTCGCCGCTCCAAGCGTTCCGTCGCGTGATCCTGCCCCTGATCCTGCCGGGTCTGGCGTCAGGCGCGCTGTTCGCCTTCGCGACCAGCTTCGACGAGGTGGTGATCGTGCTGTTCATGGCAGGTCCCGAGCAGCGCACCCTGCCGCGCGAGATGTTCAGCGGCATCCGCGAGAACATCAGCCCGACCATCACGGCAGCGGCCGTGATTTTGACGACGGTCTCCGTCATCCTCCTTGCCACTCTTGAAGCCCTGCGCCGGCGCAACGAACGGCTCAAGGGCGGCGGGGGTTGAGGACGCGGGAGGGACGAAGACACGACAGCGCGCCCGGTGAAAACCAGGCGCGCTTCGTTCAGCCAGTTACGCGAGCCGCATTACTCCGAGTACTTGAACTCGGGCATGTTCTTCAGCTCGTCCTTGCTCGCGTTGAACACGGCGTGATCCGGGTACCATTTCGACGCGGTCGACGTCGCGGTCGCCGCAGGCCTGTCGGTGCCGGTCGCTGCGCCCGTCGTCGTGGTCGTGGCCGGCCGACCGGGCGGGTTGGTGGCCGCCGTGCCGCTATAGGCGACGGGCTCGTTGACGAACTTCAGCTTCTCGTAGGGCACCGCAACCAGATGCTCGCCCATGCCGAGGAAGCCGCCGACGCCGATCACGGCGATCTTGACGTTACCGCTCTTGTCCATCAAGAGGTCGTTGATCGAGCCGATGTTCTCGTTGGCCTCGTTATAGACCTTCACGCCCGACATTTTCGAGATGCGCCACTGATCGTGCGCGGTCGTGGTCGTTGCGGTGGCCGCAGGGGCCGCCTTGTCGGTGGTGGCGGGCGGCGTTTGCGCGAATGCGACGGTCGCAAGCAGCGCGGTACCGGCGAGGCCGGTGACGATCGATTTCATCAACATGGTTGTCCTCTCCTTCACAGAAAACTCGTGCGGAGAAAACCGCCTTGATCAAGCGCAGTTCCGTGCGTGCCGCAATTTCGTTGCGCCATGCGCGAATGTTCCTGCGTCACTCAGGAACATTTTGCAGCGCACCCCGTCGCTGCGTCAGCGCCCTTACGCCGCGAGCGGCGGGTGCTCGATGGCCTCTTGCGGGAAGATCGCCACCGCCTCGAAGCGGTAATTGCAGGCGTGGCAGGTCCAGAGATAGGAGACGCGCCCCTCGCCCGGCTCGATCCAGTCAGGGAACGGGATCGGTGTGCCACATTGTGCACAAGGGTTCTGCTTGGGAATGTCGTCGATGTCTGCAGGGGTCATGGACGTCCTCCCGAGTGCTGGTTTTGAGTAGCGATTTGTTGGGCGAATGCGCGAAATGGACAGGCCGCTGTCGCCTAAGGCGCTCCACCAGCTTCGAGCTTAACCCAGGTTTAAGTCGTAAAAGCGACGAGCCGGCAAAAATCGCCGCTGGTGACATTTCGCCACATCATCGCCGTGTTCCCACGGCCTAACGCGCTGGGGCGCGGGTCCGTTCTGCCGAGGAAAATTTCGATGAAAATCTTACGCGTTGTCGCGCTGCTCGCGGCTGGTTTGACGTTGCCGCAGGCCGCTTTCGCCGGCGAAGCCGAATACGCCGAGATGGTTGCCGCCCATGCCCGCGCCAACGGCGTGCCGGAAGCGCTGGTGCATCGCGTCATCATGCGCGAAAGCCGCTATCAGCCGCACCTGGTCGGCCGCGGCGGCACCATCGGGCTGATGCAGATCAAGCTCGCGACCGCCCGCGGGGTCGGCTACACCGGCGATGCCGCGGGCCTGCGCGATCCCAACACCAACCTCACCTACGCCGTGAAGTACCTCGCGGGCGCCTATCGCGCCGCAAATGGCGATCACGCGCGAGCCGTGCGTTATTTCGCGGGCGGCTATTACTACGCTGCAAAGCGCCAGCGGCAGGAGGCCATCCAGGTTGCCCATGCGGGCGAGACCATGGGCCAGCCATGGCTCGAGCCGAACGGCAATCCGCAGCCGATGTTCGGAGCGCCAACGCACAAGAAGCTCGCCCAGCGCGTCCGCAATGCGCGGGCGCAGGCGCTGAAGTAGCTCTCGTGTCCCGGACAAGACGCAACGCGCGAGCGTTGCGTCGTAGAGCCGGGACCCAGCATCTCCGCAACGATGGGCCCCGGCTCTGCGACGCATCACGCCGCCGAGAGGCGGCGCGCTGCATCGCGTCCGGGGCACGGTGGGGTTCCGGGCCAACACGCGTTGACCACCCCGTCCCACTAGCATACATTACCACCGTTCCGAGGGGTGCTCCGAGGAGGAGCTGAGATACCGCTAAATGGGCAATTCGGCCGAAACCGGCTGCCCAGGACCGCGGTGACCCTTTGAACCTGATCCGGGTCATGCCGGCGAAGGGACAGGGATGTTGCAGACCATCAAGCGACCGGATTCTCCGGTATCCATCATCGGCGCAGGCATCGCGGGCGCCTGGCAGGCGCTGCTGTTCGCACAGGCCGGCCACGCCGTCACCTTGCACGAGCGCGGTGACGAGGCGATGACGGATGCCGCCAGCCATTGGGCCGGCGGCATGCTCGCGCCCTATTGCGAGGCCGAAATCGCCGAACCCATCATCAGCCGCCTCGGCCTGCGCTCGCTCGATCTCTGGCGGCGCGAGCTGCCGGACACGCCGTTCAACGGCTCGCTGGTCGTGGCCCATCCGCGCGAGCGCAATGACTTCGAGCGCTTCGCGCGCATGACCGAGGATCACCGCCGGCTCGATGCCGCCGGCCTTGCCGCGCTCGAGCCGTCGCTGGAGGGCCGCTTCCGCGACGCGCTGTTCTTCCCGGCCGAGGGCCATGTCGAGCCGCGCCGCGTGCTGCCGAAGCTGCACGAGCGCATCAAGGCTGCCGGCGGCACCATCAGGTTTGGCAGCGACGTCATCGCGAGCGAGCTGGACGGCATCGTGATCGACTGCCGCGGCATCAGTGCCCGCGACGAGCAGAAGGAGCTTCGCGGCGTCAAGGGCGAGATGATCCTGATCGAGACGGACGAGGTGCAGCTGGCGCGTCCCGTGCGGCTGATCCATCCGCGCTGGCCGCTCTACGTGATCCCGCGCGAGAACGGGCTGTTCATGCTGGGCGCGACCTCGATCGAGGCGGAAGACACCGGCGTCAGCGTGCGCTCCGCGCTGGAGCTTTTGGGCGCCGCCTACACCGTTCATCCGGCATTCGGCGAAGCCCGCATCCTCGAGTTCGGCTCGGGGCTTCGGCCAGCTTATCCCGACAATTTGCCGCGCATCGGCATTCGCGATCGCAAGATCAGCGTCAACGGCCTCTACCGTCACGGCTTCCTGATCGCGCCTGCGCTCGCCGAGCTGACGCTCGCCTATGTCGAGCGCGGCCAGATCGACAACGAGGTGATGCAATGCGCCTGATCGTCAACGGCGAGCCGCGCGAGGTCAGCGCCGCCAGCATCGACGCGCTGCTCGCCGAGCTCGACTACGAAGGCAGCCATTTCGCCATCGCACTCAATTACGACGTCGTGCCGAAAAGCCGCTGGGCCGAGACCAGCCTAAAGGCCGGCGACGAGATCGAGATCATCACGCCGCGGCAGGGAGGGTGAGGATGGCACACTCTATCCCCACGTCGTCCCCGCGAAGGCGGGGACCCATAACCACAGGGAGCGGTTATGGCGGTCGGTCTCTCCCCGCGTGCCCCAAGAAAAATCACGCGGTATGGATCCCCGCCTTCGCGGGGATGACAGCTGAACTCGAGGAGACACCTCCCACATGGTGACCTTCTACAACAAATCCTTCGCCTCCCGCCTTTTGATCGGCAGCGCGCTCTATCCTTCGCCCGCGATCATGCAGGACGCAATCCGCGCCTCCGGCGCCAACATCGTCACGGTGTCGCTGCGGCGCGAATCCGCCGGCGGCAAGACTGGCGATGCGTTCTGGAAGCTGATCCGCGAGCTCGACGTGACAGTGCTGCCGAACACCGCCGGCTGCCGCAGCGTGCGCGAGGCGGTGACGACGGCAAAGCTCGCGCGCGAATTGTTCGGCACGTCCTGGATCAAGCTCGAGGTCATCGCCGACAACGACACGCTGCAGCCCGATGTCGTCGGCCTGGTCGAAGCCGCCGGCATCCTGATCAAGGACGGTTTTGAAGTCTTCCCCTATTGCACCGAGGATCTCTCCGTCGCCAATCGCCTCGTCGATGCCGGCTGCAGGGTGGTGATGCCGTGGGCAGCTCCGATCGGCAGCGCCAAGGGCATTACCAACCGCGATGCGCTAAAACTGCTGCGCGAGCGGCTGCCCGACATCACGCTGGTCGTCGACGCCGGCCTCGGCGCCCCCTCCCACGCCGCGCAGGCGTTCGAGCTCGGCTATGACGCCGTGCTACTCAACACCGCCATCGCCAAAGCCGCCGATCCCGTCGCGATGGCGAACGCCTTCCGCCTCGGCTGTGAGGCCGGCCGCACCGCTTACGAGGCCGGGCTGATGAACGCCCGCGACTTTGCCTCGCCCTCCACCCCTGTCGTTGGGACCCCGTTCTGGCATGCCGTATCCTGACCGCTTCTATCCCGTCGTCGACAGCTTGGCTTGGGTCGAACGCCTGACCAAGCTCGGCGTCGGCACCATCCAGCTGCGCGCGAAGGAGCTCGACGACTCGCAGGCGCTGCAGATCGTCACCGACGCGCTGACGATCACTGAAGGCACGCAGGCCAAGCTGGTGGTGAACGATTATTGGCGCGCGGCGATCGTTGCGGGTGCGAAATACCTGCATCTCGGCCAGGAAGATCTCGCCGACGCCGACCTCGGCGCGATCCGCGAAGCCGGCCTCAAGCTCGGCATCTCCACCCATGACGACGCCGAGCTGGAGACGGCGCTGGCGGCCAAACCCGATTACGTCGCGCTCGGCCCGATCTTCTTCACGACCCTGAAATCGATGCGCTTCGAGCCGCAAGGCATTCCAAAGATCACCGAATGGAAGCAGCGCATCGGCACCATCCCGCTGGTCGCCATCGGCGGCATCAAGTTCGAGCACGCCGCGGAGATCCTTGGCGCAGGCGCGGATTCCATCGCGGTCGTGTCCGACGTCACCCAGAACCCCGACCCCGATGCCCGCGTGCGCCAATGGCTCGGCCTACCTGCGGAGGCGGCGTGATGCCCCCACTCTCTCCACCCGTCATTGCGAGGAGCACTTGCGACGAAGCAATCCAGACTGCTTCCACGGACGCATTTCTGGATTGCTTCGCTGCGCTCGCAATGACGGAGCCACACTCTTCATCCCGTCACCCTGAGGTGGCCGCTTCTTCAGGGGCCCTCGAAGGGCGACGGCCCGGCTCGTTCATCCTTCGAGGCTCGCTCCGCGAGCACCTCAGGATGACGAGATCGAACACCGCACACCAGAATTAACCGGAGGATCCCATGAACATCCGCTCCAACCCCGACAAAACCGTCCCCGCCGTCACCACCGGCCCCTTGGCCTCCTCGCGAAAGATCTTCGCAACCCCCGACGCCGCGCCGGATATCCGCGTGCCCTTGCGCGAAATCATCCTGTCCGAGGGCGCGGGCGAGCCAAACCTGCCGGTCTACGACACCTCGGGTCCCTACACCGATCCGAGCGTGACTATCGACGTCAATGCCGGCCTTCCCCGCAACCGCAAGCAATGGGTGCTGGAGCGCGGCGGCGTCGAGGAATATGAGGGCCGGCAGATCAAGCCGGAGGACAATGGCAGCGTCTCGACCGACAAGGCCGCGCGCGCCTTCTCGGCCTATCACAAGCCCTTGCGCGGCCTCGACGGCCACAAGGTGACCCAGCTCGAATTCGCCCGTGCCGGCATCATCACCAAGGAAATGATCTACGTCGCGGAGCGCGAGAACCTCGGCCGCAAGCAACAGCTCGAACGCGCCGAAGCCGCGCTCGCCGACGGCGAGAGTTTTGGCGCCTCGGTGCCCGCCTTCATCACGCCGGAGTTCGTGCGCTCGGAGATCGCGCGCGGCCGCGCCATCATCCCCTGCAACATCAACCATAGCGAACTCGAGCCGATGATCATCGGCCGCAACTTCCTCACCAAGATCAACGCCAATATCGGCAACTCGGCGGTGACCTCGTCGGTCGAGGAGGAGGTCGAGAAGATGGTGTGGGCGATCCGCTGGGGCGCCGACACCGTGATGGACCTCTCGACGGGCCGCAACATTCACACCACGCGTGAGTGGATTTTGCGCAACTCGCCGGTGCCGATCGGCACCGTTCCCATTTATCAGGCGCTGGAGAAGTGCAACGGCGATCCCGTCAAGCTGACCTGGGAGCTCTACAAGGACACCCTGATCGAGCAGTGCGAGCAGGGCGTCGACTATTTCACCATCCACGCCGGCGTGCGCCTGCAATACATCCACCTCACCGCGAGCCGCGTCACCGGCATCGTCTCCCGCGGCGGCTCGATCATGGCGAAGTGGTGCCTGGCGCATCACAAGGAGAGCTTCCTCTATACGCATTTCGACGAGATCTGCGACCTCATGCGCAAGTATGACGTCTCGTTCTCGCTCGGCGACGGATTGCGCCCGGGCTCGATCGCGGACGCCAACGACCGCGCGCAGTTCGCCGAGCTGGAGACGCTCGGCGAGCTGACGAAGATCGCGTGGGACAAGGGCTGCCAGGTCATGATCGAAGGCCCCGGCCACGTGCCGATGCACAAGATCAAGATCAACATGGACAAGCAGCTCAAGGAGTGCGGCGAGGCGCCGTTCTACACCCTTGGACCGCTGACCACCGACATCGCGCCGGGCTACGACCACATCACCTCAGGGATTGGCGCTGCCATGATCGGCTGGTTCGGCTGCGCCATGCTCTGCTACGTCACGCCGAAGGAGCATCTCGGCCTGCCCGACCGCAACGACGTCAAGACCGGCGTCATCACCTACAAGATCGCCGCCCACGCCGCCGACCTCGCCAAGGGCCACCCCGCAGCCCAACTGCGCGACGACGCCCTCTCCCGCGCGCGGTTCGAATTCCGCTGGACCGACCAGTTCAACCTCGGCCTCGATCCCGATACCGCGAAGAACTTCCACGACGAAACCCTGCCGAAGGAAGCCCACAAGGTCGCCCATTTCTGCTCGATGTGCGGCCCGAAATTCTGCTCGATGAAGATCACGCAGGACGTGCGCGACTACGCGGCGACGCTGAACGATCCGAACAGCGTGGGGATGTCGATGCAGGGCACCGCCGAGGACGGCATGGCGAGGATGAGCGCGAAGTTCAAGGAGATGGGGAGCAGCGTTTATCTGGATGCGGAGAAGGTGAAGGAGAGTAATCGGGTGTTGTGAGACTGTAGCACGCACCCGCCAAACGACAGGCCGGGCGCTCAAGCGCCCGGTCTTTTTTTGTTTGCGGCAATCGGCAGTAGTTTGATGAGCGAGCGCGAAATGGTCATTCGCTTGCTTCTTTTGCATGGTGGTTGCACTTCACTAACCAACCTATGAAGCCTCCGCACCTTTTGGTTTCCTGTTTATTTGATGTCGATATAGGGTAGAAAACAAGACATCTAAGGCGAGCGGTATCGCACCTTTGAAGTACAGATTGCACGATCTGATATTTTCCTTCCTGCTCGCTGGGACGTCGGGCGCGCTGGCGCAGGAGCAGCCTCGCGAGGTTGCCCGGCCGATCGCACCTGCGGAAGTCGTGCTCTACATCCAGTCAGACTTGAAACGCACGGAGTTCGTCCAACCCCTGGTTTGTGCGCTTCGGCGCGTGCTCACCGCCCCCGTCTCTGTGCAAGCTCTAGACCTTCCGCTCGGATCCGAATTGCTCGCAACGCCCACCCAATTCGAGGCCACCAAGGTGGCGGACCGGTTCATCCAGCGAACAGCGGACGAAGGAAATGCGCCTTCGTTCAAGTATCTTCTTGTTCCGTTCGATCTGAAGGTCGAGGCCTGGAATTGGCGCTATGCGTTTTCCGCGAGCTTTGGCGACGAAACGACGTCCTACCACGTCGGCGTCGTCTCCACCGCGCGGATCGTCGCTGGCAATTGGTGGCTACAATCGCCGTGGGATCACGAGATCACGGCGGCCCGCGCTTACAAGCTGATTCTCAAATCAATCGCGTACCGCACAGGCCATCGCGGCACGGGTGCCTGCATTCTCTCAACTCCACTTAGCCTCGAGGAGTTGGATCGAAAATCATCCGAGTTTTGTCCGGATGACCGTGCCGCGTTTGTTGCGGCTGGCGTCCTCAAGGAAAAAGAACAGCAGAGCGACCCTGGCTGCATGAACGTTAAACGGCGATCGCTCCCGGCGCTGGTCGTGACAGCACGTAGGGCGCTGGACGATTGGTGGGGTACGCTTCGCTAACCACCTAAGCAACCCCTAACTCATCGTGATCGCCAGTAAGCGTAGCCTGAATGAGCGTAGCGATATCGGGGATCGACAGCTGAGCCGCATGTCACTGACGCTCATGCGGGCTGCAACTCTGCGGATAGATGATTTTCCCACCTCCACCCTCCACGGCCTCCCCGACCAACTCGGCCCCCACCTCCGCCTCGTCTTCGTCGGCACCGCCGCTTCGACGCGCTCGGCCGAGCCCGGGCACGACTACGCTCATCCGGCAACCGCTTCTGGCGCGCGCTCCATGAGGCTGGGGTCACGCGGCGGCGGTATCAGCCGGGACGAGTTCGCAGCGCTGATCGAGGTCGGGATCGGCTTACCGATCTCTCCAAGACGGGCGCCTCGACAAATTCCCCCTCCGCGCCTATCCTGATGGCATGAACATCATTCGCCGCACGCTGGACATCGACGCCGACACCGACGCGCGTTTGCGCGAGATGGCCGACGAGCGCGGGCAGGATGTCGCCGCCGTGCTCGCTGAGGCGGTGGCGCTGCTCGATTCCGTGGTCGATATTGCCGGCCCCGACATTGCCGAGGATCGCCGGCGGCTGGATGATTTCCGCGAGACCGGCGCCGCCGTGCCGCTCAATGAGGTGAAGGACTGGGTCGCGAGCTGGGGGTCGGCGAAGGAGCTGCCGCGACCGCTGGCGCGCAAGATCGGATGATCCTGCTTTCGCCCGACGCTGTCGAGGACGTCGAGCGATTGCGCCTTTTTCTCGATCAACACAGCCCGACCGCCGCGCAACGCGCGCTCGCGCCGATCTGGCGCGCCATCGAGCGGCTGGAGGAGTTTCCCAATCTGGGCATGCAGACCGAAAATCCCGAGCTTCGCCAGATCGTGGTTCGCTTTGGTTGGCGCGTCCGGCTACATCGTGCGGTATGCCGTCCTGGCGGAAGCGCAAGACATCCTGATCACGCGCATATGGCACGGCCGCGAAGCCCGGAAGACGAACGAGTGATCGTAGCTACGGACGATTGACTTGGATGCAACTCACCGCCTCCCCGACCAGCTCCGTCCCGACCTCCGCCTCGTCTTCGTCGGCACCGCCGCCTCGGCGCGCTCGGCAGAAGTCGGCCACTACTACGCCCATCCCGGCAACCGCTTCTGGCGCGCGATCCATGAGGCCGGGATCACGCCGCGGCGCTATCAGCCGGGCGAGTTCGCGGAGTTGATCGAACTCGGAATCGGCTTCACTGATCTCTGCAAGACCGGCGCCGGGATGGATCACCAGATCGCGGCGGAGACGATCGACGTGCCGGGCTTCAGGGCGAAGATGGACAAGTACCGGCCGCGGACGGTTGCGTTCACGGGCAAGAAGGCGGCGAGCCTGTTTTACGGCAAGCCGTCGGCTGCGATTGCGCTGGGGCGGCAGGTGCGCGATGCAAGCCTGCCGGAGGTCTTCGTGCTGCCGTCGCCCTCGGGTGCGGCGTCCGGACATTGGACGATCGAGCCGTGGCGCGAGCTGGCGGCATGGATCAATTCGTGCGTAAACGAAGTGCAGCGCAACCGACCTCATGATTTTTGATCATCAAGCCTTTACTGAAATTCGAAGCCCGCTCAACCATTGAGTGATCCAATCGGAAGCGGCACTCCTCCCGCCGCAGGTTGGCGCCTCCGCTCGAATGAGATAGGACTCCTGAGGGTAGCTGACGAAGAATATTTCACGGCGGAGAGTCACCGCCTTGTCTTTGCCGTTAGTGCAGAACTGATCGAGGGAATTGCTTATTTCAACGTTGCTGAAGGTCAGCTCGGCGTCAACGTACATGACATTGAACTGCTTTTGGGCCGAGTTTATTCCGAACGAGATATTCGAACTGAGTGCGCTCGTTTGCAGCATCTTGGACAATGCGTCGACAAATACATACCCCGCGACATCACTGTCGAACATCTGCTCAAATTTCCCCTTGAGATAGCTCATTCGAGGCGCAACTGGCGGTGTTCACCGCGGCATTTCGTTCGTAGTTTGTAGGGGTGGCCACAGCGACTTGTCCGCCGTAGTCGAAGAGCGAAGGCGGAAGCGTGCCCGCCAACTGTTCGGATTGTGCCGATACCAATGGTGGGCACACGGCGCTTGTGCGCCTTTGCCCACCTTACCGCATCGTGATCGCAAGCCCGCTGAGATCCGCATTCGCCATCAGGCCGACCTGCGTGCCGGTCAGCTCCAGCACCGCGCCCTTCTGGTTGGTCAGCACGATGGCGCGGGCGCCGGATCCGACGGCGAGGCCGGCGCCGGCGGCGCCATAGACCCCGGCAACGTCGGAGGGGCGGTTGATGTTGGAGACGCGGCCGCGGAGCACGGTCTTGGAGCCGCCGAACACGAGGCCGTAGTCGAGGCCGCCGGTGGAGAGGGCGTAAGTGCGGCCGCGGAAGTTGAGCACGCCCGAGCCGCCGGAGCCGCCGATGATCCAGCCCGCCTTGTAGATCGTCAGCGTCACGAAGCCGCTGTCGGCGCGCGCGGTCGTCGAGAGGCCAGCCAGGGCGGCAATGACGACGCACGCGGCGCGGAGGGTGGATGCGAGCTTCATGGGGGTCTCCGGGGGCTGTTCTGTTGGGGGGATTCGAATCAGACGGAGCGAATCTACCTGATCGATCGGGGCGGCAACATGATGGGGTGGAGGGCTCGAGGCGAAGCGGCAGGATTCCCCGCAAGCACGGTGCGCTCCCTCGCCCCGTTCTTACGGGGAGAGGGTTGGGGTGAGGGGCCGCCTCCGCACATGCGCTGGCAGTCGGACTCGCGGAGACTCCCCCTCACCCGGAATTTGCTCCGCAAATTCCGGCCTCTCCCCGCACGCGGGGAGAGGCGAAGACCACCGTCGCCAGCATGCCATTCTGCCCCTGTTTTGCCCGACGGAGCAAGCGGAGGCTTCGCCTTTAGCGAATTCTGAAAAACGTCAATGTTTTGCGTGCGGCGCCTACTGTGCATGGGGTTGTTTTCGCACTTTCGTTTTGCGAGGCTCTCTGCGGCCGCTACGCTCACCCCTCCCCGATAGTCCACGAGGTGACCCCATGCCGATCCAGCATTTCGCGCCCCCGCCGCACGTCAAGGCGCCGCCGCTGTCCTTTGCGACGCGCATCGGTGACCTCCTGTTCGTCTCCGGCATTCCCGGCTTCGATGCGGGCGGCGCGCTGCCCGAGGGCTTCGAGGCGCAGTTCGCCAATGTCGTCGTCAACATCAAGCGCGTGCTGGGCGAGGCCGGCGCCGGCATGCACGATCTCGTCAAGGTCAACGTGCTCCTGACCCGCGCCTCGGACGTCGCCGCCATGAACGCGCTCTATGCCGGCGCCTTCGGCCCGCCGCCTTACCCGGCGCGCACCACGTGCGTGGTGCAGGCGCTGCCCGATCCGAAGATGCTGATCGAGATCGAGGCGGTCGCTTCGCTGGCCAAGTAAGCGCCAAGGAAGCACCAAGTGCGAGCCAAGCAAGCTGCGTGTGGCCCATCGGGCACGCAGCCCAAGGAAATGCTTGGAGCACGGCTGACATGTCCGTGAATGGCGGCTCACCGGCTTGCAAAGGACCTGCTTTTACCGCACGAATTTTTTCGGTCCCATGTCCCACAAGGAGATACTTCATGCGTCGCCTTCTCGCGCTCTGTGCCGTTGCCGGCATCGCCTCTTCCGTGTTCGCCGTGCCCGCCTCCGCGAAGGTCGGCTATTACGTGATCCGCTGGGACAACACCGGCATCTGCCAGGTCTGGAACGAGGACCTGCAGTATAAGCCGTTCCAGTTCGGTGTCTCGACCTACAAGGTCGTCAGCAAGCCGCTCCCGACCTTCCAGCAGGCCTCCGACCTGCAGATCAAGATGCGCGCCGAGCGGAAGTGCACCCTCTGAGCCGGACGCGAGAGCAGCGTTTGAAGGGCGGATCGCGCGGGCGATCCGCCCTTTTGCTTTGCGCTGACCTGAAGCGTTTCCCGGCCGAAATCGCGCATGTCCCCGCGCACATTTTTTGAACCTCGGCGGCGGGTGGAACTACTCACATCTTGTCCGGGGCGCATGCCAAGCGCGTCCCGCACCACCCCTCCCCGTCATTGTCGGGAGGCGCATCACATCATTCATTTGAGGAGCTGATCATGCGTCGTATTTCCATGCTGTGCGCTGCCGCCGGTCTTGCCGTCACCGCGTTCGTCGCCGCGAGCCCGGCCGAAGCCAGCTATCATCTGATCCGCTGGCAGGACACCGGCTTCTGCCAGATCTGGGACGAGAGCATCCCGACCACGCCGTGGCCGGCCGGCTATCACCGCGCCAGCGCCAGCGTGCCGACCTTCCTCGACGCACTCGCGATGAAGGATGCCGCGCTCAAGAGCGGTAGCTGCACCTGGTAACAATTCGATCGGCGGACGAAGAGCCGGGCAAGGACGCCAGCGTCCTTGCCCGGTTTTTTTGTGCTGCGTGAACGCGCGCCGTGGCGCGCTCACGCGTCCTTGTGCGCGCCGGGATGGATCAGGATGTCGCGCGCGGCGGCGAGGTCGATGAAGGCTTCGGCGCTGCCGCCCTGGTCGGGATGCAGGCCCTTGGCGGCGCGGCGATAGGCCTGGTTGATGTCTTCGCAGGTGAGCTGCACCGCGAGCGGCAGGCCGAGCATCTTGCGGGCCCGGTCCTCGCTGGAGAGCTGCTTCGGCGCGGCGTTGCGGCGGCCGAAGCGCGGCGCGGTCAGATCGTGCACGACCTCGAGCACCACGCCGAGACGGCGCTGGGCCGCCAGCGTCACGCTGTGATCGTCATTGTCGACGGCCTGGCGCAGCACCGGCAGGGCCTGCTCGGCGGCCTGGCGCAGTGTGACGTCGCTGCTCATCCGCGCGATCTCGGCCACCAGCCGGCCGGCCTCGGCCCAATCCGGCGATTGTGCCGACCGCAGGCGCTCCAGAGCGAGTTTCCAGGTTTCGAGCCGTTCCATCATGCGCGCAACGTTTAGCAATCAGGATCAGTATGCCAAGGCCGCCGTTTCCGACCCCTTAATTTCGCGTTAGCGTTTCGTGAAACTTCGAAACGAAAACGGGAGGAAACTGCCATGGCGCTGCTCGCAAACCACATCGCCGTCATCACCGGCGCCGGTTCCGGAATCGGCCGGGCGATCGCCGCCGGCTATGCGCGCGAGGGCGCGCAAGTCGTGCTGCTCGACGTCAACGCCGAGATGGTGGCGGAGGCGGCGCAGGAGATCCGGACAGCGGGCGGCAAGGCCGAGAGCTTTGCGCTCGACGTTGTCAGGCGCGAGGATTGCTTCGCGCTCGCCAGGCAGGTCGCGGACAAGATCGGGCAGGTCTCGATCCTGGTCAACAATGCCGGCATCACCCGCCGAAACGCCTTCACCGCGGAGACCGAGACGGTGGCGAAGGACTGGAACGACATCATCTCGCTCAACCTCACCGGCGTCTTCAACGTGACGCAGGCGTTCCTCGCGCCCTTGCGCGCGAGCAAAGGCCGCATCGTCAATATCGGCTCGATCCAGTCCTTCGTGCATCTGCGCACGCCGAGCTCGGCGGCCTACACCACCTCGAAGCACGGCGTGCTCGGCTTCACCAAGGCGCTCGCGGTCGAGCTCGGCAAGGAAGGCGTGCGCGTCAACGCGATCGGCCCCGGCTTCATCGAGACCAACCTCAACGCCAATGTGCGCGCGACCAATCCGGCGCTGGTGCAGGCCTTCATCGATCACACGCCGCTGGCGCGCACCGGCAAGCCCGAGGACATCGTCGGCCCCGCGGTGTTCCTCGCCTCCGATCTGTCGGCCTATGTCACCGGAACCATCGTGATGGTGGACGGCGGCTATCGCACGGTGTGAGGCGCGAGGCTCCCGCCAATCGCGGCGGCATCTGGGCATTCTCAAGATCAATCTGGTGCAGCACGCCCCAGTTAACCCTTCATTAACCAAACCGGACCACCGTAGATTCACGGCTTGGGGGTCGTTTGTTCTCGATCCGCTTCCGACGAGGGAAGCGGGCGTTGATCGGGGAGTGTATCGATGACCACTGTTCACGTGGCTGCGTCCGAACCGGCCGCACAATTTCTTGCTCCAAACCAGATCGTTCCGCTTCTCATAGGTGCCACCGTCGACGAGGTCGAGCGTGAGCTCGTGCTCCAGACGCTGGCGCGCTGCGACGGCAACCGCACGCGCGCCTCGCGCGTGCTCGGCCTTTCGGTGCGCACGCTGCGCAACAAGATCAGGCTCTATGCCGCCTCCGGCATCGAGGTGCCTGCCTGTCAGGACTAGCGCGCGAAGACACGCCGCTGGATCAGTCCGCCGACGATGACCGCAAGCGCGATCGTCGCGACCGAGCCGGCAATCAGCTCGATCGCACGGAGGAAGAAGGCCGTCATGACGGCCCATGACGGTTGCGGCTCCTCGGCGAATGCGACCGGAACGACGTCGGGCACCAGCAGGTGATCGAGGCCGAGCGAGGCGACGAGAATGACGGCGAACAGGCAGAAGATCGTCCACGCTGCGCGCATCGCTCGCTCCTCGCAAGGACTATGGCCGCGCGCGATCGATGACACGGCCGCTCACGCGCCGATTGATGTTGATCAAGCCCGGCACGATGCGCGGGCAGAATTGCTGCTGTCGTCAAACGCCGCTAAGTAGCTTGCTCCAGGTGAAAGGAGCGGTGGCGTGGCAGACGACCAGGGACGACGGCCGGGGCCTCAGGGTCCCCGTGGACGGCAAGGCGAGCCGGGACGGCCGGGGCCACAAGGTCATCCGGGCCGGCGCGGCCCCGATGGCGCACGCGGCAAGCCGGGGCCGCAGGGCAAGCCGGGCCCGGTCGGAAAGGCTGGACCGCCCGGCAAACCCGGTCCGCAAGGCAAGCAGGGCGAAACCGGTCCGCGTGGGCTAGCCGGCGCGCCGGGACCTGCCGGACCCCAGGGGCCGGCAGGGCCGCAAGGCCCGCGCGGCGAGCCGGGTCCGCCTGGCCAATTGCCGTCGATCGAGCAGGTGCTGCCGTGGCTCGACCAGCTCTTCGACGCCTGGGACGAACGCCGTCGCCAGCGCGAGCGCGAAGCCGCTGAGCGCGAAGCGCTCGAAGCCGCCGTCCAGGAGACCGACGAGGCAATCGTCGACCACGAGAGCGATGACGGCGATGATCACAAGAAGAAAAAGAAAAAGAAAAAGAAGAAGCAAGGCAAGGATTAGCCGACGAGTCTAGTCGGGCCGATCCTCGCGCCGCTGCAGCATGCCCATGCGCTCGAATTGCCAGCGCATGGCGCGATACCAGAGATAGCCGACCGCCGCGCCGCACAGGGCGAGGATGATCACATTCGCGCTGGAGAACGATCCGCTCCACCACATCATCCACGCGGTCCACAGCAGCGTGAAAACGATGGCACCTGCTTTCAAGGGAAGAAGGGGGCGGCTCATGTCGTGCTCCGGGCGATCAAAACCCCGGCCGCCACCATCGCAAGGCGAGACAGCAGATACCGTGAGCCAGATCACGGAGCACGCTGCCTGAGCTCACGTACCGAAGCGCAGCCGCGAACGCTCTTTCGCCTTTTCCGCCTCAACCTCGCGGTCGCGCGCCGGCGCGTTCGTCTGCAGCGAGGTCAGGAGCTTTCGCGCGGCCTCGGAGACCTCAGCCACCGCACGCTCGAACGCCGCCTCGTTAGCCTGCGACGGCTTGTTGAAACCCGACAGCTTTCGCACGAATTGCAGCGCGCCGGCATGGATCTCATCCTCCGTCGCCGGCGGCTCGAAGTTGAACAGCGTCTTGATGTTGCGGCACATGCAGTCTCTCCGGGTGTTTCCTCTAGGACGGTTGGCGGAGGCGAAATCCTACATCCTTCCCCGCACCGCTGTTAAGCCGGCGACAACCCTGAATGGACTCGATGTGGAAGGTCCTGCAGCCAGCAGATCCGAAACCGCGTAACGGAAACAGGAACGCCAAGCGCGTGCATTGATATCGCAGCGCATCATATGCGAAGCGGCCGGCCGCATATTATTTGAGCATGCATTGCGCTGACAGCTCGGGCTTAATCGCGCCAACGATTGCGAATCGACGCGCAAGACAATCGCGCGCCAATGGCACCATACGCTACGAGGAGGATCGCATGCACAGGCTGGCACTGTGCGTTTGGCTAATTGCGATGACGGCGCTGACGAGCGCCGCTTTCGCATTCGACAATGGGCAATATGATCACGTCCCGCCCGACATCCGCGCCTGGTTCAAGAGCGTGATCGCGCCGAACGGCGTGCCCTGCTGCGACATCTCCGACGGCCATCGCACCGAATACGACGTGCGCAATGGGGCCTATTGGGTGCCGATCGAGGGACAATGGATGGAGGTGCCCGAACGCGCCATCATCCGCGACCAGGGCAATCCGATCGGCCAGGCCGTGGTGTGGTACGTCCACCACCGCGGCGCCATCATCATCAGCTGCTTCGTGCCGGCGGATGCAGTGTAGCGCCTCTTGATAATTCTATTGGCTGGCGGCGGCCCGATCGGGTAGCGTGAAGCCAAGCTGAAGCGGAGGCACGCCGTTGACCGATCTTAGCGCCGAAGACCTCGCCACCATCTATGCCAAGCCGAGCCCGCGCGTGATCGCGAAAGCGCGGCCCGCGATCGATGCGCATGCCAAGAAATTCATCGAGATGTCGCCGTTCTGCGTGCTCGCGACATCGGGAGCGGACGGCAGCGTCGACGCTTCGCCCCGCGGCGGCAGCATCGGCTTCGTCCACGTTGCCGGTCCCAACCAGCTGTTAATGCCCGATCGCTCCGGCAACAACCGGATCGACAGTTTTCGCAACGTCGTCGAGGGCTCAGGCTTCGTGCATCTGTTGTTTTTCGTACCGGGGATCGACGAGACGCTGCGCGTCGGCGGACGCGGCACGCTGTCGGCCGATCCGGATCTGCTCGCCTCGATGGTCGAATTCGGCAAGCCGCCGCGCGCGGTGCTGAACGTCGCCGTCAGCGAAGTCTACTTCCACTGCGGCAAGGCGCTGATGCGCTCGAAGCTGTGGTCAGCGGACAAGATGCAGCGCTCGGTGATGCCGAGCATCGTCACGGTCATTCACGAGCAGACCGGCCTCGGCGAACCAGCGAGCCAAGAGGCCGTGGAAGAGCTCTACAAGACGCAGCTGTAGCTGGGCGCTGTTCCGAAAACGAACCGCGATGCCCGACCCGCCTGCGCAGCCGCTTCGGCGAGGCGAAGGCCCGTGCCATGCCTTCGTCGTGCGGCAAACACGTGGATGGCCGGGGTCAAGCCCGGCCAAGACGAATGGAGAGAGCGGAACCTTAAGGCTTAGTGCCCGTCGCCCTCGAGCCCGCCGACATGCTTCTGGGTGTAGAGCTCGAGGCCGATGCGGCCGATCAGATCGAGCTGGGTCTCGAGGAAGTCGATGTGGTGCTCCTCGTCGCTCATCAGCTTCTCGAACAGGTCGCGTGTGACATAGTCCTTGGCGCTGTGACAGTAGGTCGCCGCTTCCTGATAGAGCGCCCGCGCGCTCATCTCGGCGGCGAGGTCGCACTCGATGATCTCCTTGACGTTCTGGCCGATGCGCAGGGGATCGAGTACCTGCATGTTCGGGAAGCCGTCGAGGAACAGGATCCGCGCGGTCAGCTTGTCGGCATGCTCCATCTCCTCGATGGACTCCTTGCGCCAGACCTTGGCCATGTCCAGCAGGCCCCAATTGTCGAGAAAGCGGTAATGCAGCCAGTACTGATTGATCGCAGTCAGTTCGTGACGCAGCGCCTTGTTGAGATAGTCGATGACTTTTGGGTCGGCCTGCATGGTTCACTCCAGCTCTTGCAATCCAAATCGGCCCCGAAACCGAGTTTAGAACGTTTCTAAATCACTTTGCGAGCGAGAGCAACCGGCGACGGGAACGTAGCCGGGGAAAAGCTCAGGCGGGGTCGCGGAAGTTTTCAGCAGGCCGCGAGGGCGAACTCGGCGGGCTCGGCGGTCTCGTCGTTGGCGGCCACGCTGTGGCTATGCGGGCAGCCGGCGCAGCATGACTGCGCACAGGGACCAAGCGCTTCGTCGATGATGGTCTTGATCGTCCGCGCGCAGCGCCCGCATTCGGCGCTACAGCCGAGACACCCATAAACCTGTTTGGCATGGCGCACGGCATCGTCGGACTCGGCGACGGCGGCGCGGATGTCGTCATCGCTCAGCACGTTACAGGAACAAACGATCATGGAAGCGGCAGGCCCTTCGGTGATGCGCCATCATCGATATTTAACAGGCCGGCCGGATGCAAAAGGAAAAACCGGTATTTGAAGCTATTCCAAACTGGCCTGATCAAAGCCTAGAACGGCTCTAAATCAAGCTGTTGCGCTGGATCAAGATTGTAGCCGGACTAGTCGCCGCCACCGCCGCCTCCTCCGCCGTCGCCACCGCCTCCGCAGTCGCCGCTGCTGCTGCCGCTATCGCTGCTCGAACAGTTGCCGCCGTCGCTAGAGCTCCCCGAACTGCCGCCGGAGAACCAGCTTCCCAGCGAGAAGCCGTCACTCGTCCCGGAATAGCTGTCCCCGCCGCCACTCCGTCCGTCGCTGTCGGCGGTGGCGCGGGAGCGCCGTGCGCGGTTCTGGAGATGTGCGATCCAGCCGTAGCCGATCGCGAAAACGATGCCGGCCGCAATCAAAGCATTGACCATCGCGTTGCCCATCATCGTCTCCCAGTGGGACCCATACCAATTGGTCGTCTCCGGCAAAGCTGCCGTTCATTGATCATTCAAGCGGAATATGGAACCTTGCGGCCCAAAGGGTTCCCGCGTGTTCGTCTGAAAGGTCAAGCAATGAAGAAGTCGCTCCTGGCGGTCGCTGCCGTCGCCACCCTGGCCCTGACGGTCGCACCGCCGGCCCATGCCCAGCGCGGTGTCGCGGCAGGCGTGGCGGCCGGGATCATCGGCGGCGCCATTGTCGGTGGCGCGCTGGCTTCTCCGTATTATTACGGACCCGGCTATGGCTACTATGAGCCCGGCTACTACCCGCCGCGCTACTACGCCCCAGGTCCAGGTTACGTTGCTGACGACTATTACGGCGGCTGCGTCTGGCAGAAGCAGCGCTTCTGGGATGGCTATGCCTGGCGCGTCCGTCGCGTCCGAGTCTGCGGCTGAGGCGCGCCAAACCGGTCGACTACGGATGTGCCGTTCACCTCAGGGCCTGAAAAAGACCGCTTTTTCTCGTCACAGCTCCGTGTGCGTTTACCCTGGATTGACCATTTGCGCGCTTCCTAGCTGCAAGGCCAATTCCATCAGAGTGTGCGTGAACCTTTGAAACCCGGGCGCCTCTAACAGGAGGAACCCATCTCCCAGGAGAGCCAAGAGCATGAACAAGACTTTAGTTGCCGCCCTCACGGTCGCGACGGTCGCCGGTTCGCTGGTGACCGCCGCTCCGTCCGCGAAGGCCCATGACGGCGTCGGTGCCGGTATCGCAGCCGGCCTGATCGGTGGCGCCATCGTCGGCGGCGCCATCGCCTCCAGCCGTCCCGCCTATGGCGGCCCCGTTTACATCGCCGAGCCCCCGCCGCCCGCGCCCTGCTACTGGCGCCGCGAGCGCTATTGGGACGGCTACGGCTGGGTCAGCCGCCCGGTTCGCGTCTGCTACTGATCTGATCGCTGCGCGCGCATCCCGCGCCACGATCGAAGCCCGGCCGAGCACCTCGGCTGGGCTTTTTCTTTGGTCGCACGCTAGTCTAAAGCGCGATGAGATTTGGACGAATCGTCATCGCGCTTTAGGTCTTTGTTTGAGCATGATCTTTTCGGAAAACCGCTTCACACTTTTCCGGATCATGCTCTAGCGCACAGCCTGGATCGCGCGCAGCACCTCTTCACTCGGCCAGCAATCCACCTTGAGCCCTGCTGACTTCTGATAGGCGCCGAGCGCGGCGCGCGTCTGCATGCCGGCCTTGCCGTCGATCTTGTCCTTGTAGAGTCCGATCCGCGTCAAGCCGCGCTGCATGGTCTCGACGTCCTTCGTGCGCAATTGCTTCGAAGCCGACCAGGGCGTTGCAAACGGCAGCGGGCTCGTCATGCGATCGCTGAGGTGGCCGACGAACAGCACGTAGAGATCGGAGAAATTGTATTCCTTGATGACAAAGTAGTTCTTCGTGGTCAGGAACGACGGGCCGTAGATGCCTTCGGGCTGGAGCAGCGAGGCCGGCTGCGCCTGCTCGGCGGCGCTGAGCTTTTGGCCGCGTACCGGGACGAAACCCTCGCGCAGCCATTGGCCGATCGGCTTCGTCACCTCCGGCACGCCCGTCGTGCAATCGACCTTCGCCGGCGCCTGCACCTCGTAAGCCCAGCGCACGCCGCTCTGCCAGCCCTTGTTGACGAGCTGCTGCGCGGCCGAGGCCAGCGCATCCGGCACGGAGTGCCAGATGTCGATGCGGCCATCGCCGTCGAAATCGACGCCATGCTTGTAATATTCGGACGGCAGGAATTGCGTGAGCCCGGTGGCACCCGCCCAGGACGAGCGCATGTCCTTGCGCGTTACCACGCCTTCGCCGAGGATCTTCAGCGCGAGGATGAACTCGTTGCGATACTGATCCTTGCGCCGCCCGACATAGGCCTGCGTCGCCAGCACACGAACCAGATCATAGGGGAGCGTGTAGCGGCCGTAATCGGTTTCGCGGCCCCAGATCGCAAGCATCATTGTTGCCGGCACGCCGGAGCTCTTCTCGATCTCGGTCAGCGCCGTGCGATATTTCTGCAGCAGCCGCTGTCCCTCGCCGGCAAGCCGCGCGATCGAAGCTTCCTTGACGTAATCGGCCGGCACCTGCACGAACTCGGCCTGCGACGGCGCGCCGGTCGCCGGCCGCCCGGGCAAGAGCAGATCGGGCAGCTTGTAATCGGGCTCGAGCCCACGCGTTTGCGCATCGAACGTTGGACGCGAGACGCCGGCCTGTTGGGCTTCCGGCCAGAGCGAGGCGATGAACTGCGTGAAGGCGGCGTCAGCAGCGAGGGCGGGCGACCAGCCGCAGGCGATGACGATCCCCGCAGCGATCAGCGCCCGTCGCATCATGCCGCCATCACCGCGTCAGCTTCTTGTACTTCACGCGGTGCGGAATGATGCTGTCCTGGCCGAGCCGGCGCATCTTGTCCTTCTCGTAATCCTGGAAATTGCCTTCGAACCATTCGACGTGGCTCTCGCCCTCGAAGGCCAGGATGTGGGTCGCGATGCGGTCGAGGAACCAGCGATCGTGGCTGATGATGACGGCGCAACCGGCGAAATCCTCCAGCGCCTCTTCGAGCGCGCGTAGCGTGTCGACATCGAGGTCGTTGGTCGGCTCGTCGAGCAGCAGGACGTTTGCACCGGACTTCAGCATTTTTGCCAGATGCACGCGGTTGCGTTCACCGCCCGAGAGCGCGCCGACCTTCTTCTGCTGGTCCGCGCCCTTGAAGTTGAACGCCGAGCAATAGCCGCGCGAATTCACTTCCTTCTTGCCGAGCAGGATCAATTCGTTGCCGCCGGAGATTTCCTCCCACACGGTCTTCTTGCCGTCGAGCGCGTCGCGCGACTGGTCGACATAGCCGAGATGCACGGTCTCGCCGACCGTGATCGTGCCGGAGTCCGGCTTCTCCTGGCCGGTGATCATCCGAAACAGCGTGGTCTTGCCGGCGCCGTTGGGGCCGATCACGCCGACGATGCCGCCGGGCGGCAGCTTGAAGGTGAGATTGTCGATCAACAGACGATCGCCAAAGCCTTTGCTGAGCCCCTCGAAATCGACCACGTTGGCGCCGAGCCGCTCGGCCACCGGGATGATGATCTGCGCGGTCTGGGTCTGCTTCTCGCTTGCCTTCTTGAGCAGCTCCTCATAGCGCTGGTAGCGCGCTTTCGACTTGGCCTGGCGAGCCTTGGGCGAGGACGCGACCCATTCCTGCTCGCGCGCGAGCGTCTTCTGGTGCGCGGCATCCTCGCGGCCCTCCTGCTCCAGACGCTTCTGCTTCTGCACCAGCCAGGACGAGTAATTGCCCTCGTACGGGATGCCGCGGCCGCGATCGAGCTCGAGGATCCAGCCCGTGACGTTGTCGAGGAAGTAGCGGTCGTGGGTGACGATCAGGATCGCACCGGGATAGTTGCGCAGGTGACCTTCCAGCCACGACACGGATTCCGCGTCGAGATGGTTTGTCGGTTCGTCCAACAGCAAGAGCTCGGGCTGATCGAGCAGCAGGCGACACAGCGCGACGCGGCGGCGCTCACCGCCCGAGAGCTTGGTCACGTCGGCATCGTCAGGCGGACAGCGCAGCGCGTCCATGGCCTGGTCGACCTTGCTGTCGAGATCCCACAGCCCCTGGGCCTCGATCTCGTCTTGCAGCTTGGTCATTTCGTCGGCAGTCTCGTCCGAATAGTTGACCGCGAGCTCGTTGTAACGGTCGAGGATCGCCTTCTGCTTGGCGACGCCCTGCATCACGTTCTCGCGCACGGTCAGCTTGGGATCGAGCTGCGGCTCCTGCTCGAGATAGCCGACGCGGGCACCCTCGGCGACCCAGGCCTCGCCGGTATATTCCTTGTCGAGGCCTGCCATGATCTTGAGCAGCGTCGACTTGCCCGAGCCGTTGACGCCGAGCACGCCGATCTTGGCATCCGGGTAGAAGCTCAGATGGATGTTGTCGAGCACCTTCCGGGTCGGATAGCTCTTGGTCAGGCCCTGCATGAAATAGATGAACTGGCGCGCCATCGGTCCCGTGAAACCTTCGATTTGAGGAAATTTGCTTCGCCAGCGATGTAACGATCCCGCCCCCAAAGGGCAACGTTTTCCGTCCGTTCACCACGGATGAATACGGGACGGACACCATCCGGCCACCGATCCGGACAATTGAAACCATTTTTTAATAAAGCAGGCCAAAGCTCGGTTTCGCGCGGAAACAGCGCCACCCGCTCAGAACGAACGGGGAGCACAGCGAGGCCGCATCATGGCTCTGATCGAGACCAATTCTCTTCCCGTTCCGGCAGGAGCCGGGCGCGTCTCCGGGTTCGCCTCGGAGATCAAGGCCTTCTGGAAGCGCTTCTTCGCCACCGCCTTCAACCCCTATCGGCCCGAGCTGCATTACATGCGCGGCCCCGGCCCCGCCTGGCGCGCCAAGCACGGCATGGACGCGCCGTTCCGCTTGAGGCCCCGCGACGTCTGAGCGACGATCTCCTACCGGACTTTTGAAGACGCAGGCTGCTTGCGCGCTGGCGCGATTGCGCGCAACCATGGCCAGGTTCCGACGACGGCGCCCGCCCGGCGCCTTCATCTTTTGCCATGGATGAACGCTGATGAGCCGGCTGCGCTGCGCAATCCTCGACGACTATTTCAATCTCGCCCTCGACGTCGCCGACTGGCCGAAACTGTCGGACCGCGTCGACGTCACCGTGTTCAGCCATCCCTTCGCCTCCGAGCAGGCCGCAGCGAGTGCGCTCGCCGACTTCGAGATCATCTGCGCGATGCGCGAGCGGACGGCCTTTCCCAAGAGCCTGTTCGATCGCCTGCCGAAGCTGAAGCTGCTGCTGACATCGGGCATGCGTAACGCTGCCATCGACATCGAGGCCGCGAAAGCGCGCGGCATCGCCCTCGGCGGCACGCAATATTCCCGTGATCCGACCGCGCCGCTCGCCATGGGCCTGATCCTGGAGTTGACCCGCGGCATCGGCCGCGAGAACGCGCGGATGCATGCGGGCGAATCCTGGCAGACCTATGCCGGCGTCGAGATCGAGGGGCTAACGCTCGGCATCATCGGGCTCGGCAAGCTCGGCAGCAAGATGGCTGGGATCGCGAAAGCGTTCGGCATGAACGTGATCGCCTGGAGCCCGAACCTGACGCCGGAGAAGTGCGCTTCTGTTGGCGTCGGCTACGCCACCAAGGAGGAGCTGTTCGCCAAGGCCGACATCGTCACCATCCACGTGGTCTTGAGCGAGCGCTCGCGTGGCCTGGTGAGCCGCGCGGATCTTGCGCGGATGAAGCCGACGGCCTTTCTGATCAACACCGCGCGCGGGCCGATCGTGGACGAACAGGCGCTGCTGGAAGCCTTGCAGCAGCGCAAGATCGCGGGTGCAGGCCTAGACGTGTTCTCGGTCGAGCCGCTGCCGGTCGACCATCCCTTCCGCAAGCTCGACAATGTCGTGCTGACGCCGCATCTGGGCTACGCCACGACGGATGGTCTACGCATCCATTACGGCCAGATGGTCGAGGCGATCGACGCCTTCACCAGAGGCGGCGAGCTGCCGCGCAAGCTGGCCTGAGACGAAAAGGGCGTGCCGACGGCACGCCCTTCGCAAACTCATTGATGTTAAGGCGCTCAGCGCACGGTGACCGGCGCGGGCAGCGGCGGCACAACGGTGGGCTGCGTCCCCGGGACCGGGCCCGCCTGGGCGGATATCGGAGCCGGCCCGGCGGCGCTCTGCGTCGGCGCGGCGGAGGCCGTCGCCGTTCCCGGCGGCGGGCCGCCCGGCAGCACTACGACGCGGGTGCCGACCTTGACGCGATCGAACAGGTCGGAGACGTCCTCGTTCAGCATGCCGATGCAGCCGGAGGAGACGAACTTGCCGATGGTCGAGGGCTGGTTGGTGCCGTGGATGCGATAGACAGTCGAACCGAGATACATCGCGCGGGCGCCGAGCGGATTGCCCGGGCCGCCGGCCATGAAGCGCGGCAGATAGGGCTGGCGCTCGATCATCTCGGTCGGCGGATGCCAATCCGGCCACTCGGCCTTGCGGGTGATCTTCTGCACGCCGGTCCAGGTGAAGCCGTCGCGGCCGACGCGGACGCCGTAGCGGATCGCGCGGCCGCCTCCGAGCACGTAATAGAGATAGGTGTTGGGCGTATCGACCACGAGCGTGCCGGCCGGCTCCTTGGTCTGGAACGCGACCTCCTGACGGCGCAGGTTCGGCGGCAGCTGCACCGGCGCAGCATCGGGCTGCTCCTCGGGCGGCAGCGCGGCCAAGGTCACTGGGCGGCCATCCGTGCCGACGGGCGGCTGCCCGGCCTGAACCGTTCCGGTCGCGGCGGGACCGCCGACAGCTTCCGGCGGACGCAGGCCATCATTGGCAGGAGCCTGCTGGGGAGGACGATCGGCGTAGATCACCGCCGGCGGAGCGGCAGGCCGGCCGTAGCGGGGATCGTCGGGCGACATCACGGGGCCCTGCGGCGCTGCCGAATAGACCGGCGGGGCGCCAGCCGGGCGCCCATAACGCGGATCATCCGGCGACATCACCGGGCCTTGCGGCGGGGCGGCCGAATAGACCGGAGGCGCGCCCATCGGACGGCCGTAACGCGGATCGTCGGCCGGACCGGGCGGCGGCAGCGAGGCATGCGGCATCGCGTCGTCGTCTTCGTCGAGCGCATCGAAATTCGGCACACGGTCACCGGGCCGATATTCGGCCGGTGCGCCATAGCCTGGCACCTGCTGAATCGGATAGCTCTGAGCCTGAGCGAGCGAGGTTCCCGCCGCAGCGACTGTTGCGGCAGCGCATATCGTCAGAAAGTGTTTGATCATCATCGCTCTTGTATAGTCCCCAAGCCCGATCGGACCGTTAACGGCCAGATGACGGAAGATAGCGGCACATTCAAGACATATCAGGCCTATTTGCGCCGGATTTGCCGTTTTGTGATCCGGAAGACTACCGTTGCCCCATTGCATCACGGGGCTGAAATCGTATCGCACCGTCAATCGACGCGATGTTGGCCCGCGAATTTAACGGAACGATCCCGAGGCGTTGCGATATGGTCGAATCAGCCTGATTCGCCACCTTTTTGAGCTCCGATCCCGCGTGGCGAACGCGGCAAGCAGTACCGTCACCGCGTTCAGATGGCTCTTGGGCCCCGGCCATTCCGCCGCCGGGGCGGAAATTCGCAACCGTTCGATGCTTCCCGGCTTTCGCTTCCTGTTTGCCGCGATCCTGCTGTCAACCTCCATCCTGGTGTTCGGCCTAGGGGCCGCCGCGCTGCTGCGGGCGACCCATCAGCAATATGTCAGCAACCCCGGCTGGCGGAGCGGGCCGCAGGAGCAGGTGTTCGTGCCCGAGCCGGCCCAGCCGGCGCTTGCGGTGCTGCGGGCCGAACCGGAGCCGCCCGCCGAGACCACGCCATCGCTCCGCGACCAGGTGCCCACCATCGCTCTGCCCATGAGCGAGCCCGAACAGGTTGCCGCACTCACGACCGAGACCGAAGTCCAGCCTGAGGCCGCCGCGCCCCTGGCTGAAGTGCCGGCCATCGAACCAGCGAAGCCCGAACCAGTCCAGCCCGAACCGACCGTGGCGGCCGCAGCGCCGGCTGCCACCGATACACTGACCCCCGCCGACACCAGGGCCGCGATTCCCGATGCCGAGCCTGCCGCAACCGCCGGCGAGCCGGGACCGGCTGACCCCGCCCTCGCCGCCGCGGCGCTCGATGTCGCCTCCGCAAGGCTCGCCGCGCTGAACGCTGCCACGGCCACGACGGATGCGCCGGCGAAGGCCAGGACGGAGAACAGCAAGGCCGAGAGCAGCAAGTCGGACAGCAAGGCGACCAAGCGCAAGGCGAAGGCCAAGAAGCGCCACCGCGTGGTGCGGCGCCCGCCGCCTCAGCCGCTGCAGCAGCAGCTCGATCCGTTCGGTCAGCAGCAGCCGGCTTTCGCGACAACAACGACCGCACGCACGCGCTGACTCTTCACTTCGACAACCTCACGCCGGGCCGGTCGCGATGGCCGGGCCGCCGGCCTGACCCCATTCCGACCACGAGCCGTCATAGAGCGCGGTGTCGGTGATGCCGAGGCGGTAGAGCGCGAGCGTCAGCACGCCGGCAGAGACGCCGGAGCCGCAGCTCGTCACGATCGGCGCATCGAGCTTGACGCCGGCGTTCGTGAAGGCGGCGCGGAGTTCGTCGAGCGGCTTCATCTCGCCGGTCGCGGCGTCGAACAGCAGATTGTAGGGTACGTTGCGGGCGCCGGGGATGTGGCCGGAGCGGATGCCCGGCCGCGGCTCGGGCGCGCGGCCTTCGAAGCGATCGGCTGCGCGCGCGTCGATCACCTGCTCCTTGCGGCTTTCGAGGTTGGCGATCAGCTGCTGCATGCTGCGCACGCGGTTTGCATCATAGCTCGCCGTGAAGGTCGCAGGCTTCGGCTTGACCTCGCCGCTCTCGGTCGCGCGTCCCTCGGCGCGCCACTTCTTCAAACCGCCATTGAGGATGCGCACATTGCTGTGGCCGTAGGACAGGAACATCCACCACGCACGCGGCGCTGCGACCCAGCCGCCGGCATCGTAGAGCACGACGGTGTCGCTGTTTCCGATGCCGAGATTGCCGACGTCGCGGCCGAACTGCTCGGCGCTCGGAAACATGTGCGGCAACGGGTTGGAATGGTCCGACACCGCATCGACGTCGAAGAACACGGCGCCCGGCAGATGCGCGGCGAGATAATCGTCCTTCGGCAGCGGCAGCACGCCCGGCAGCTTGAAGCTGGCGTCGAGGATCTTGACGTTGGCATCGTCCATGTGCGCGGCGAGCCATTCGGTGGAGACGAGGGGGTCGGTGGCGGTCATGCGTCTGTACTCTCCAGTCGTCATGGCCGAGCTTGACCCGGCCATCCATCTTTCTTGAGATGATGGACACGCGGGTCAAGCCCGCGTGTGACAAGTTCACCCCTTCTTCTTCGGCTCCCACTTCTCCGTGGGCCCGCCGGCGTCGCGCCAGGCGGCGTAGCCGCCGGCGATGTGGGCGACGGGCTTGAGGCCCATGTCCTGCGCGGTCTTGGCCGCGAGCGCGGAGCGCAGGCCCCCCGCGCAATGGAACACGAACTTCTTGTCCTCCTGAAAGATCGGCTTGGCGTAGGGGCTCTGCGGATCGATCCAGAATTCGAGCATGCCGCGCGTGCAGGCGAAGGCGCCGGGGATGCGGCCGTCGCGTTCGATCTCGCGGGGGTCGCGGATGTCGACGATGACGACGTCGCCGTTCTTGGAGATCTCGATCGCGTCCTTTGCGGAGAGCGTCTCGATCTCGGCATTGGCCTCGTCGATCAGCGCCTTGATGCCGCGGGTGATGGTCTGGGGCATATGGTTCTCCCTCTTGTCATTCCGGGGCGCGCGCATCGCGAACCCGGAATCCATTTCTCTACACGCGCTGCGGCCCGATGGATTCCGGGCTCGATGCTTCGCATCGCCCCGGAATGACGGCGGGAGCTAGTGCGTCAATTCCTTCATCGCAGCTTCCAGCCCCTCGATCGTGATCGGATACATCCGGTTCGCGAAGATGCGCTTGATGATGGTGGTGGATTCCGAATAGTCCCAGTGCTTCTGCTGCACCGGGTTCAGCCACACGGTGTGCGGATAGGTGCGGATGATGCGGTCGAGCCAGACCGAGCCCGGCTCCTCGTTGACGTGCTCGACCGAGCCGCCGGGCACCATGATCTCATAAGGCGACATCGAGGCGTCGCCGACGAACACGACCTTGTAGTCGTGCGGGTATTTGTGCAGCACGTCCCAGGTCGGCGTTCGGTCGGTGAAACGGCGCTTGTTCTGCTTCCACACGCCCTCATAGAGGCAATTGTGGAAGTAGAAATACTCCATGTGCTTGAATTCGCTCTTGGCCGCCGAGAACAGCTCCTCGACCTGCTCGATATGCGCATCCATCGAGCCGCCGATGTCGAAGAACACCAGGAGCTTCACCGCATTGCGCCGCTCGGGGCGCATGTGCACGTCGAGATAGCCGTGATTGGCGGTCTCGCGGATGGTGGTGTCGAGATCGAGCTCGTCGGGCGCGCCGGTGCGCGCGAATTTGCGCAGGCGCCGCAGCGCCACCTTGATGTTGCGAATGCCGAGCTCGACATTGCCGTCCAAATCCTTGAACTCGCGCTTGTCCCACACCTTCACGGCGCGGTTGTTGCGGTTCTTCTCCTGGCCGATACGCACGCCTTCGGGGTTATAGCCGTGCGCGCCGAACGGCGAGGTGCCGGCGGTGCCGATCCATTTCGAACCGCCCTGGTGCCGGCCCTTCTGCTCCTCGAGGCGCTTCTTCAAGGTCTCCATGAGCTTGTCCCAGCCCATGGCCTCGATCTGCTTCTTCTCTTCCTCGGTGAGGTATTTCTCGGCGAGCTTCTTCAGCCACTCCTCGGGAATCTCCGCCTTCTCCATGGCGTCGAGCAGGCTTTCCAGCCCCTTGAAGACGGTGCCGAAGACGCGGTCGAACTTGTCGAGATTGCGCTCGTCCTTCACCAGCGAGGCGCGCGACAGGTAATAGAAATTCTCGACCGTGTAGTCGGCAAGGTCGGCGTCGAGCGCCTCCATCAGCGTGAGGTATTCACGCAGCGTCACAGGGACCTGCGCATCACGCAGAGAGGTGAAGAATTGCAGGAACATGGCTGACAGATTGCCCGTCGGGTGGCTGGCGTCAAGGGGCGGAGACCGCTGCGGAACGCTGGACCGGCAGGCTTTTTGCTCTAGAATTGCGGGCCTCACGGGGTTGTTTGGGGACGTTTGCAATGGGAATTGTCGCAGCGCTCATCATCGGCGCGATCGCCGGCTGGCTGGCCGGCAAGATTGTCCACGGGGCGGGATTTGGCTTGGTCGGCAACATCGTCGTCGGCATCATCGGCGCGCTGGTCGCGAGCTGGGTGCTGCCGCAGCTGCACATCCAGCTCGCTACCGGCACAATCGGCGCCATCGTGGACGCCACCATCGGCGCGGTGATTGTGCTCGTCATCCTTTCGCTGATAAGACGGGTCTGAAGCCTGACCGAACCAGGAACGGCCGCCCTGCGCGGCCGTTCCCATGTCGCGACCGGGGCGATGCAATTGGCAATCCCCGCAACGACGACCAACAAGGACGCGCGATGAAATTTACCGGCACCAAGGACTATGTTGCGACCGATGACCTCAAGGTCGCCGTCAACGCTTCGATCGTGCTCGAGCGCCCGCTGCTGGTGAAGGGCGAGCCGGGCACCGGCAAGACGGTGCTGGCGGAGGAAGTCGCAAAGGCGCTGAACGCGCCGCTTCTGACCTGGCACATCAAATCCACCACCAAGGCGCAGCAGGGCCTCTACGAATACGACGCGGTGTCGCGCCTGCGCGACAGCCAGCTCGGCGATGAGCGCGTGTCCGACATCAGAAACTACATCAAGCGCGGCAAGCTGTGGGAGGCCTTCACCAGCGAGCAGCGCCCGGTGCTGCTGATCGACGAGATCGACAAGGCCGACATCGAATTCCCCAACGATCTCTTGCTCGAGCTCGACCGCATGGAATTCCATGTCTACGAGACCGGCGAGACGATCAAGGCCAAGCAGCGCCCGATCATGATGATCACCTCCAACAACGAGAAGGAGCTGCCGGACGCGTTCCTGCGCCGCTGCTTCTTCCACTACATCAAGTTCCCTGACGCCGACACGATGGGCCGCATCGTCGACGTCCACTTCCCCGGCATCAAGAAGCGCCTGGTCGAGGAAGCCTTGCGCATCTTCTTCGAGGTGCGCGAGGTGCCTGGCCTGAAGAAGAAGCCGTCCACCTCGGAGCTGCTCGACTGGCTCAAGCTGCTGCTCAACGAGGACATGAGCGCCGAGCAGCTGCGCGAGCGCGACCCGCGAAAACTGATCCCGCCGCTGCACGGCGCGCTCTTGAAGAACGAGCAGGACGTGCATCTGTTCGAGCGACTGGCATTCTTGAGCCGACGGGAAGTGTGAGCTACTCGTGTCCCGGACGCGCTGCAACGCGCACACTCCCTCCCCCGTCATTGCGAGCGCAGCGAAGCAATCCAGAATCCCTCCGCGGAAAGACTCTGGATTGCTTCGCTGCGCTCGCAATGACGGAGCATGTGGCACGGGCTTCGCTCTTTCAGCTTGCACTTCAAATCGCAGACGCACGCTTGCATTCTCGCGGCTCATCCCGCCCGAGCTTTGCGTCATTCCTCGCTCTCCGAAGAAGAGGGCGCAGGGAAGGCCGGGTGCCGGCAGGCACCCGCGGTCTGCTGCGCAAAAAGCACACGCAGAAAACCGCACAGCAGCATACAGGTGGTGCCGAACACACGGCCTTCCCTGCGCGATGGTCGGACGGCTTATGCCGTGCTCTCCCGGGAGCCGAACTTTCCCTCTGGCCTCCCTCGCCGTTCGAGTTGACGATGCCGTCCGCCCGGTTGGGCTCGCGCGCATCTTCGAAAGGCTTGACCGTAGCAACGACGGCCAGGACCACACGGTTTTGCCGTACGCGTTCAGCGCCGTCCGTCTACACGTGGCCGCGGACTCACAGGGACTACCCGCCCTGCCCGCTACCATCTCGTGCCGACGCTGCCGCGTCCATCGCAACCCGGGCCGCGTTTCGAACGACTCGCGAACCGCCCCTCTTCGTCGGGCCGGGCTGCCGCGACTTATGCCGCAATTCCGAATTTCGGTAAAGTGGAATATTTTTGCTGGAAGGGGTTGACGGGGTGCGGGGTGTTTTGCCCGACGGGTCAGGTCCGCGTCATTCCACCAACAAAAAAGTCTAGCTCTCCCCCAAATTCCTCAGGCAACACGAGTCACCATTAGTCTACTCACGTCTCAACACCTGCGCCCGGGAAGGATCGAGCTCGGAGTGGCGAAAGGCGACGATCCGCCTCCTCGCTTGAGGTAATGACAAGTCGAAATCCGCAGGCAGAGGCCATTTGCCGGGTTCACCGGTGATCCAGGTAACTCCGGTCTCGTCAGATGTTACGACAGCATCGGCGAGTACGGTCAATATGACCTCCGCCCTGTCGTAGAACCGGCCACCGCTCGGCACCAAACGCTGGAATGGGTCGAGAGAAACGGCTCCAGATTCCATCACCAGCCAATCCCTATCCGCATATATGGAGTACCAGGCGCCCGTGCCCTCGATCTTCAGAGGTCCGACATTCAGCAGGATTAAGCTCTCTACGAGGCGTGCCATTAGCAGCGCGCCGGTCGGAAAATCGCCGACATACATACCAGGCCAAGCGCGAATTGCGTCCACGGCTCGTATGGCTGGAACTGCCTCATTGAGATCACTCGGACTTTCGCTCATTGCTAAGGACCATCCTCCGCGTGCGGTGATGAATAGCTCGTAGGGTGGGTTAGCGTCAGCGTAACCCAACTCTCTTGTCTCCGCGTCAACTGAAGTGGTGGGTTACGCTGACGCTAACCCACCCTACCACCCTGGAAAGGGTTGACGGGCCTCAGGGTGTTTTGCCCGACGGCAACGGACGAGACTGCAAGCCAGCATGCGGCACGTAATCGAATCATGTCCCACGCGTTCGCTTGATGTCGTTCACGACGTCCGGGTCGCTCAAGTCCCTGTGCCACCAATGATTGATGAGATCCAGCGGCTGCTCCTTTCGCCGCCTGCCGTCTGCAGCGGCGAGCAACTTGATGAGGAGCCGAAACGCGCGAGGCAGCTCAAACTCCGGAAGCGTCGCGAGCTTCGCCAATTGAACCCGGAGATTGGGCATTGCGATCAAGACATACGGCGTAAGCGTCGGCTTCAGCTGCGACTCCGCGATTGCGACTGCCACATCTTCGGGCTTGGGTCTTGCCTGCAATATGAAGTTGTTCAAGCCACGAAGCAGCCTGCGCTTGTCGTCCTCGCTCTGCGCGCCGAACCAAGCCTCCCCCTCGGAAGAGCTTACGATCTCCTGCGCCAATTGGTTCAACAGGATCTCTTCGTCGACATTCAGCATCGTGCCACCCATGGCAGCGCTGCCCCCCAGCCCACGATGAAGTCATGGTGATTGCAGCAAAGGAGATAGCTCGCCTCCTCGTCGCAGACATAGAATTCGAACGGCGGGCAATCCTCCAAAACGCGAAGCAGGTCCACGCCGCACGCGAGTTTCCAGATCGACCCGGCGCCTTCGAGAAACATCAAACACCGGCTCATGCCCACGTACTTCGGGATGAGCTCCCAACCGTCGGGCCTATGTCTGCCTTCGGATGAGGATGAGGCTCTATCCCATGGCGCACGGCCTGTTACGTCGACACCAAGCCGCTCCAGCACTCTGATCACGGCGCTCCGTCTCTCCGCTTCACTCAGCACGGCGGCTTGCACGCCCGTGCTCGCAATTGCCGAACAAATATGATCAAAGTTCATCGTTCTGCTCGATCATCCAAGGCCGCCAACGCCGAGAACATCTCGCTTCGTCTCGATCGGGAGCAAACAAAATTATCGCGCTCTTTGACAACTTAAATGGCGCCTTATAGCGTGGCGGTGGGCCGTCTCATAGTCCGTGCAAATGGCCCGAAAGGAAGTCAACGTGCGAGCTTCCTATCTCGAGCTACCCGCAGACTTTGAAGACTACGGCTGGGAAGTCGAAGCAAAGGGATGGTTTTCCGAAGCCCGGATCATTGCGTCAGGGGTTCGCTACCGGATCAACTTCTATGATCAGGCGCGCCTCAGTCAGGAAATTCAGGTTGAGATCGCGCGGGGCGGAATCTTCTTTGAACCCAACCTCGTCATCGTAAGCGCCGTAACGCGAGCCAATATGGAAAGCGCGGCCACGGAGCTGGTGCAGTCGGGCCAAGTGCATTCGTTGCTTGCGGAAGGTAAGGTGGATTAGCGCCAGCGTAACCTCCCTCTTTTGTCTCGGCGTTCAGAGAAGCGGCGGGTTACGCTAATACACGCAGCTAACCTTGGGGCACGCCGAGGACTTCTTCCAGGGTATTGAAAACCTCAGTCACGAAACGCTCGTAGGCGGCTCGGTCTCCGCCCTTCTCGACTATCCGTTCGGTCTGCCAAGACAGAAAGGACGGCAGATACCAGAGCAACGATAGCAAGCGCTTTGGCACCGTATCTTCATCGCCAATGCTGATTGCGCGCAAGGTCGCGAGGACCGCTTGCCCGCGGACGACGTCGTAGTCGCCGTTGCGGACGCCATCAAAGAAGCCGTTCGTACCCCATTCGACCTCCAGCCGTTCAACGATTGCACCAGTGTCCAACGGCTGCCTCCCGACACGTGGAGAGTCCCCCTCACCCGGATCGCATCTATGATGCGATCCGGCCTCTCCCCGCAAGCGGGGAGAGGCGAAGACAACCTCACGCCACCGCGGCGTCCGGAATCCTTGCGGCTTCCAGCGGCTGCTTGCCGCGGATCAGGTCGGAGGCGCGGTCGGCGATCATCATGGTCGACGCATTCAAATTCGCCGAGATCATGCGCGGCATCACGGAGGCGTCGATGACGCGGAGGCCTTCGAGGCCGTGGACGCGGAGCTGGTCGTCGACGACGGCCCACGTCGAATCCGCCGGGCCCATGCGGCAGGTGCAGCCGGGGTGGAAGGTGGTGGTGCCGCGCTGGGTGGCGGCTGCCAAAAATTCGTCGTCGGTGTTGACGTTGGGGCCGGGGAAATCCTCGTAGGCGTAATAGGGTGACAGCGGCGCGCTCTTCAAAAGCTTGCGCGCCAGCTTCATGCCGCCGACGATGACGCGGCGGTCGAGCTCGGCGTCGAGATAATTGGTCTGGATGATCGGCGGCGCGAACGGATCGCTCGAGCGGATCCGGACATAGCCGCGGCTCTCGGGGCGCTGCTGCCAGGACGCCACGGTCATGCCGGGCTCGTCCTCGAGCTGGCCCTGCACGCCTTCCTTGTAGCTCGCGGGGGTGAAGGTGAGCTGCAGGTCGGAGCTCTCGGCGCTCTCGCCGGAATGCCAGAAGCAATAGACCATGGTCGGCGACAGCGACAGCAGGCCGCGGCGCGCGGTCGCCCATTTCGCCGCTTCGACCCAGAGACGCCAGCCGCGGCGGAGCTCGTTGATGGTCTTGATGTCTTTTACGCGCGCCACCGTGCGTGGGGCGTAGTGGTCCTGCAGGCCCTCGCCCACGGGCAGCGCGTGACGCACGGCGATGCCGTGCTGCTGCAGCAGATCCGGCGAGCCGATGCCGGAAAGCTGGAGGAGCTGCGGCGAATTATAGCTGCCGCCGGAGAGGATCACCTCCTTGTTCGCGCGCACTTCGACGGGTTGGCCGCCGCGGCCGCCCTTGGTGTAGCGCACGCCGACCGCGCGTTTGCCCTCGAAGATGATCTCGGTCGCGTGGGCATGGGTGCGCACATGCACGTTGGGCCGCTTCATCGCGGGCTTGAGGAACGCGGTGGCGCCGGAGACGCGCAGGCCGTTGTTGATGGTGCGCTGGCAGTAGGAGACGCCTTCCTGGGTCTTGCCGTTGTAATCGGGGTTGCGGGGAATGCCGAGCGAGACCGCGCCTTCCATGAAGGCCTCGCAGAGCGGATCGCGCCAGTTCATGGTGGTGACGATGAGGTTGCCGTCGCGGCCGCGATAGGTGTCCTCGCCCTCGCCGATCCGCTTCTCCAGCCGGCGGAAATAGGGCAGCACGTCGGCATAGCCCCAGCCGCGATTGCCCATCTGCGCCCAGGTGTCGAAATCCATGCGCTGGCCGCGATTGTAGATGTGGCCGTTGATCGAGGACGAGCCGCCGAGCGTCTTGCCGCGCGGCGCGTAGATGCTGCGCCCGCCGGTCCACGGCCCCGGCTCCTGCTGATAGGCCCAGTTGATGCTCTTCATATGGAAGGTCTTGATGAAGCCGGCCGGCAGATGGATGTAGGGATGCCAGTCGGAAGGGCCCGCCTCGAGCACGCAGACGGTGGTGTTGGGATCCTCGCTGAGCCGGCTGGTGAGCACGCAACCGGCGGAGCCCGCGCCGACGATCACATAATCAAATCTATCCATGGTTCCTCGGCCGCGCCTAGCGCGGCTTGTCGTTGAGTTGAAATTCCAGATGCGCCTGCACCGTCGGCCATTCGGCGGCGGTGATGCTGTACACGACAGTATCGCGCAACGTGCCGTTCGGCGCGACCTGGTGGCTGCGCAGGATGCCGTCCTGCTTGGCGCCCAGGCGTTCGATGGCGCGGCGGCTCTGGTGGTTGAAGAAATGCGTTCGGAACTCGACCGCGATGCAATTCAGGGGCTCGAAGGCATGGCGCAGCAGCAGGAGCTTGCACTGCGTGTTGAGCGGGCCGCGCTGCGCGCTCTTGCCATACCAGGTCGAGCCGATCTCGACGCGGCGGTTCGTGGCATCGATGTTCATGTAAGTGGTCATGCCGACGATCCGGCCGCCGGCGTCGAACACGGTGAAGGGCAGCATCGAGCCCGCCGCCTGCAGGCCCAAGCGGCGGTCGATCTCCTTGCTCATGTTCTCCGGCAGCGGGATCGCGGTGTACCACAGCTTCGACAGCTCGCCGTCCTTGACAGCCTCGACCAGCCCCTCGCGATGATCATGCGACAGCGGCTCGAGACGGGCGTGCTGTCCGCGCAGGGTGATGGGGTCGGGCCAGGGCATATCTCACTCCATAATGACTGCCGTCATTCCGGGGCGCGACGAAGTCGCGAGCCCGGAACCCATAACCACCGCCTGGGGTTATGGATTCCGGGCCTACGTGCTGGCGCACGCATCCCGGAATGACGACGGATGTATTGGCACGGATTGTCCAGATACATTCACTTGTTCAGAAAATTCAACGGCAATCCGCCGCGCGGCCAGTCCATCGCGATCAGCTCGCCCTTGCCCGAGAGCGTGACGTAGGCTGTCTTCAGCTCTGGGCCGCCGAAGGCGATATTGGTGGTGACGCGGTCGCCGGTCGGGACCTGTTCCACCAGGGTGCCGTCGGGCGCGATCACCGAGATGCAGCCGGAGACGAGCGTGGCGACGCAGACATTGCCGTTCGCTTCCACCGCGAGCGAGTCGAACATCTGGTAGCCGCCGAGGCCGCAGATCGGCTGGCCGCGCTCGCCGCGATAGATCGGATCGCGCGGCTTGAGCGTACCTGGCGCCGAGAGCTCATAGGCCCAGAGCCGCCCGGTCGGCGTTTCCGCAATGTAGACCGTAGTCTCGTCCGGCGACAGGCCGATGCCGTTCGCCGGCAAGATGCCATGCACGACCTCGACGATCTCGCTCATGCCGGGCTTGAGGTAATACATGCCGCCGACGTCCATGTCGCGCGCGCGGCGCTTGCCGAGATCGGAGAACCAGAGACCGCCGTGCTTGTCGAAGACGAGGTCGTTCGGCCCGCGCAGATCGTGCGCGCCGCATTTGGTCACGACGGTCTCGACCTTGCCGGACTGCAGGTCGACGCGCTGGATCGCGCCGCCGAGATAATCGTCCGGCTGCGGGCCCGGCATGACCATCTTGCCGGCCGGGATCCAGGAGAAGCCGCCATTGTTGCAGATGTAGATCTTACCGTCGGGCCCGAGCGCGGCGCCATTTGGGCCGCCCGGAACCTTCGCGACGATCTCCTTGCGGCCGTCGGGATAAACGCGCGTCAGGCGCTGGCCGCGGATCTCCACGAGGACGACCGAGCCATCCGGCATCACGACCGGCCCTTCGGGAAATTCGAGGTCGGTGGCGAGAACGCGGACGTTGGACATGTGGGACCCTCCCGGCTGCTTGTTATGGCTTGCACGGGATGTCCGGCACGGGCCCCACACGCAAGATTTGCCTGTGGTTATGACAAAGTCACCCGGGCTTGCCAAGCAAGCGGGATGGTATGCCAGCCTTGCAGCTTACTCCCGCACTGGCACCCAGATCTCGAAACCGCCATGGCCGGTCGCGGGATCGAATTTTTCGTCATAGCGCTCGAAGTTCGGCGCATCCGCGGCTTTTAGGCCGGACGCCGGCAGCCACTGATTCCAGATCGTGTTGACGGTGCGGCGGATCGAGGCGACGTGGTCCTTGTGCGTGAACACCGCATAGCGCTGCTCCGGAATGCGGATGCGGCCGAAGCGGCGCGGCAGGTCGGAGAAATCGGCGACCTCGACGCCGGCGATGTAATCGAAATTGCCGGCATCATCGCCGTTGCAGCAGACGCCGTAGGCGACGTGACCCACGCGCGCGGGAATGTCGGCAACCTCCTGATGGAAGCGGTGCCACAGACCGGGGATCATGGCACCGTTGTCGCAGGCGATGCGCTCGGCGGGACCGGCGACGAGGAAGGCCTTGGCGGTCTCGAAACGCGGCGGGGCAAGATGGTCGAGCATGGTGGAGTCCATGAGGATCGGCTCCTGTAGCCTGAGCTGGCCAGTGCACGCTGCCGCCCTCACCGCTTCGGGCGTGGTGCCGAATTGGTCGCGGAACGCGCGGGTGAAAGCTTCGTGCGAGCCGTAATCCGCCTCCAGCGCCAGTGACAGGATGTCGGGTGCGCCCTTTGCCAGACTGCGCGCCGCCTCCGTCAGCCGCCGCGCGCGCACGTAGCGCATCACCGGCAGACCTACGGCTGCGGCAAACGCACGCACGATGTGGAACCGCGACACGCCCGAGATCGCAGCGATCTCATCGAGCGTCATCGGCTCGGCCAGATGGCTCTCGATGTACCAGAGCGCACGCTGGGCTGGATTCATGGTGGTTCAGACCCTCGTTCGAAGCGCGGCGATGATCCGCCGGTCTCTATCGCTCTGCTTGATCGGCATTGCTGTCCTTCGCATGAGGATAGGCGGCCAATGCAAGCTGGCAACGCCCCGGCGTTCGTGGCTACACTCGTCAGAACCGCTCACCAGAAAGAGGAACCGGATCATGGAAATCACCGATGTGCGGGCGCACCATATCCGCATCCCCTATGATTCCGGTGTCGCGAGCTTCCGCCAGGGTGCTTCCGCCATCACAGCCCTCGACATGGTCCTGGTCGAGGTCACGACCGATGCCGGACTGACCGGCTGGGGCGATGCCTTCGCCTATGTCTGTCCGCGCACCACGCGCAGCGCGGTCGAGGAGATGATCGCGCCGCAGGCCCGCGGGCTGAAGGTGCCCGATGCGGCCGGCATTCCGGCCGTCATGGAGCAGATCCAGCGCAACCTGCATCTGTTCGGCCGCTACGGCATCACCATGTTCGCGATCTCCGGGCTCGATATCGCATTGTGGGACCTCGCCGCGAAGATCGCGGGCGTGCCGGTGCATCGCCTGCTGGGCGAGATCAGGCGCACGGCTATACCGGCTTACGCGAGCCTACTCCGGATCGGCTCGCCCGACGATATCGCCGCCGAATGCAGGAAGGCGCTCGCGCTCGGCTATGGCGCGATCAAGCTGCACGAGACCACGGCGCCTGCGGTGTTCGCCGCGCGCGCGGCGATCGGCCCGAGCATTCCGCTGATGGTCGACATGAACTGTCCCCTCACGGCCGAGCAGGCGATCGCGTTTGCGACGACATGCCGCGACGCACAGCCGATGTTCCTGGAAGAGCCGGTTTGGCCGCCGGAAGACTTCGCCGCGCTGGCCGAGGTGCGCAGCAAAAGCGGGCTCGGCATTGCCGCCGGCGAGAATGCCTGCACCGAGTACCAATTCCGCCAGATGATGGAGGCGGGCGCGGTCAGCCACGCCCAGCCGTCAGTGATCAAGGTCGGCGGCGTCACGGAATTCCTGAAGGTCGCAGGCTTGGCCGATCGGCTCGGCATCAAGATCGTCCCGCACTCTCCTTACTTTGGTCCGGGCCTGCTGGCGACGCTGCATCTGCTCGCAACGCGCGACGACGGGCTGGTCGAGATGTTCTATCTGAAACGCGAAGCCTGCCTCTGGGGCGGCCGCGCCGATGTCGATGCAAGCGGCCATGTCGCGGTGCCGGCGGGACCCGGGCTCGGCTACGAGCCCGATCGTGGCGTGATGGAGCGTTATCGCGTGATGTGACCGGCGCACTTATTTCGTTGCGTCCTTCGCCGGCGGCGCGTCCTGCTTCTTCTTCAGATCCTCGGCGGTCTTCGCCTGCGCGGCCTGAAGATCGAGAAGCGTCTTGTGCAGGCCGGCGATGGCCGTCTTCAGCGCATCGATCTGGCGACCCGCCGCATCCAGCTTCTGCTGATGATCGAGGGTGAGCTTGGTGATCGTCTTCTGCAGGAAGTCGACATTGCTCTGGAGGCAGCTGGTGCGGCGCTCCATGGTCTTCTCGACCGTGCAGATCTCGATGCCGGGCACGTCCTGCGCGTGCACCGCCAGAGGCGCCAGCGTGGCGAGCAGCAACATCGCGAAACAAATGCCGGCGTTTCGAAGCAGCATGAAAGTTCCTCGCCAGTCGATCACATCAATGTGCGCTGTTTGCGCGCTGCAGCGTGAAGCTACCACACTCGTACCGCATTCTCGCGTTGAGCTTGGGCTCGTTCCCTGGACGGGGAGCAGTGAACCGCATGCGGAAGAAGTGGGCGCTCTCCGCGGCTTTGTTTAGGGGAGATTTTTGGAATGGCAACGCGCGATAGACGTTTGGCGGAATTCGACGGCGCCGGAGAACCACCGCCGGGCCTGCCGCTCGAAGTGCTGTGCGAAGATCACAGCGGGACATATCAACTGCCGTTCGCCTGCCGCTATGTCGAGGGACGCTGGCAGAACCACGAGGCCGGCATTGCGGTGGAAGCAACCGTGATCGGCTGGCGCCTGCCGCGCGTGAAGCAGCGCGGGGCCGCCTGAAGGCGGCGTCTGTTTCAAAATGCGACGGGGCCGCGCTGCACTTTAACCTTCGGAACGCGGCTCGAACGAATCACGTCCGAATCAGCCGAAACGCCCCGTACGCATCTGTTCACGACTAGATCTCGCTGCGGTTCGGCAGGCGCGCACAATATCTGCGCAGCCGGCCGGATCGCAGGCGCCAGTCATCGGTACCAAAGGTTAATTGTTGCAAAGGCATAGCGCTGCGGTCGCAGCGGAAGGGCCCTCGCCCCCGAAACAGGCAGGGCCGTGCAACGCCTGCCTAATATTCGACCTCGAGCTCCTCGATCTCGGCCGGCTCCTCCTTCGCCGCCGCGATCCATTCCTGCATCTCGGGCATGGCCATGATGGTGTCGGCGTAGGCCTTCAGCGGCGGTGCGAGCTTGACGTCATAGGTCACGAAGCGCGTCACGACGGGAGCGTACATCGCATCCGCCATGGTGCGCTTCTCGCCGAACAGGAAGGGACCGCCCGATTTCTCCAGGCAGTCGCGCCAGATGAACCAGACGCGATCGATATCGGCCTGCGCCCGCGACCAGATCTTGAAGCCGGGAAAGTGTCCCTTCAGGTTGACCGGCAGCGAGGCGCGCAGCGTGGTGAAGCCGGAATGGATTTCGCCTGAGATCGAGCGGCAATGGGCGCGCTGGATGCGGTCGGCCGGCAACAGGCCGGCGTCCGGCATGACCTCGTTGAGATATTCGGCAATGGCCAGCGTGTCCCAGACCACGGCGCCCTCGTGCCGCAGGCACGGCACCAGGATCGACGACGACAGCAGCAGGATTTCGGCACGCGCCGACGGATCGTCCGGCGCGGTCACGATCTCCTCGAAGTCGAGCCCGGAGAATTTCGTCAGCAGCCAGCCACGCAGCGACCAGGACGAGTAGTTCTTGCTGCTGATGGTCAGTGTCGCCTTCGCCATATGACCCTTTCCCTGGTCCCGACATCGGCCCGGCCTGCCCGTGGCCTCGTGCTTCCACCGCCTGAACAGCAAGCGACGTGCCAGTTTTACGCGGAGCCCGATCGCCGTCTGGCGTCCTTATTGCATAGCAGCACGGGACGGATGGGCATTTCAGTATGATGTCGATGTACTATCAGGCTTTTCAGAACCACATGGACCTGACGGCGCCATGGCGCGCGGGGGCTTCGTCCGCGCTCAAATTCCTCAACCTGGTGCCTCAGGGCGTATCGGACCAGGTGGTCGGCCGGCTGTCGGCCGCGCTGGAGCTGATCTCGCGCTCCACCCTCACCTATGACCGTCCCGCCTACGGCATCGACAGCGTCATGGTGGGCAACCGCGAGGTCGCGGTCAGCGAGGAGATCGCCTACGCGACACCATTCGGCTCGCTGCTGCACTTCAAGAAGGACGGCGTGGCCGAGCAGCCGCGCATGCTGTTGGTGGCGCCGATGTCCGGACACTTCGCGACGCTGCTGCGCGGCACCGTGAAGACGCTGCTGCAGGACCACGACGTCTACATCACCGACTGGCACAATCCGCGCGACATCCCGCGCAGCGAGGGCCGCTTCGGGCTCGACGACTACACCGAGCACCTGATCGATTTCCTCGGGCAACTCGGGCCGCGCCCGCACATGGTGGCGATCTGCCAGCCCTCGGTGTCGGCGCTCGCGGCCGCCGCGATCATGTGCGAGGACAACCATCCCTCGCGCCCGGCGACGCTGACGCTGATGGCCGGCCCGATCGACACGCGGATCCAGCCGACCCGGGTCAACGAGTTCGCCAAGAGCAAGCCGATCGAATGGTTCGAGCGCAATCTGATCAACTACGTGCCGGTGCAGTGTCGCGGCGCCTTGCGCAAGGTCTATCCCGGCTTCGTGCAGCTCACCGCCTTCGTCTCGATGAATCTCGAGCGCCACATCAAGCAGCATCTCGACCTCGCCAACCACATCGCCAAGGGCGAGAAGGAGAAGGCCGCGACCATCAAGACTTTCTACGACGAATATTTCGCCGTGATGGACCTGCCGGCCGAGTTCTACATCGAGACCGTGCGCGACGTGTTCCAGGAGCACCTCCTGCCGCAAGGCAAGCTGATGCATCGCGGCCGCCCCGTGAACACCAGGGCCGTCAGCCGCATGGGGCTGATGACGGTCGAGGGCGAGAAGGACGACATCTGCTCGATCGGTCAGACGCTCGCCGCCCAGGACCTCTGCACCGGCGTGCGCGCCTATCGCCGCGTCCACCACATGCAGGCCGGCGTCGGCCATTACGGCGTGTTCTCCGGCAAGCGCTGGAATAACGAGATCTATCCGCTGCTAAGGGATTTCGTGCACGTCAATTCGTGAGGCGGCCCGGTCATCACGAGCGGCTCGGCAAGGCACGAACGAATTCGATCAGCGCCGCACTGATATCGTTCGGCCGCTCCTGCTGGGTCCAGTGGCGCAACCGGGAAGCATCCTGATCCCGCGCAGACCGGGACGAGGCCTTTCATGTTCGCGAGCAATTGGTCAGTGCCCGGGAAGGCGACGATGAAATCGCGGTCGCCGGCGATATAAAGAGCCGGCACGTTTACTTGCAGGCCGGACAGCGCACCGGTGATCTCCCAATTGCGATCGATGTTGCGGTAATAGTTCAGTGCACCCCGGAAGCCGCTGCGCTTGAACTGTTCTCCGTAGAAATCGATGTCGGCTTCGTTGATCCAGGACGGCAACGTTGCCGGCGCACCGGGGCCTTGCAGGAATCCGCCGCCCTTCGGAACCATGCCGAGGTTCGGCACAGATCCACCCGCCGCGGCGGCTGCACGTGCGGCGGCGACGCCATCCCCGGACGCACCGAACAGCATGTTGCGAATGGTGGCGCGCGGATCGCGTCCCAGCTCTGCCTCGGCCTTTCCCGGCTCCTGGAATAGAGCTGATAGAATTGGGCGTCCTCGGTCCGCGGCATAAGACTGGTCGGCAGCGTCTTGCCACGCGGACGGAATGGGACGCTCAGTGCGGCGACGGCCCTGAACCGATCGGGCCGCGTCAGCGCCGCCTGCCAGGCAACGCTGGCGCCCCAATCATGACCGACGATGACTGCATGCAATTCGCCCAGGGCATCGAGAATGCCGACCATGTCACCCACGAGGTGAAGGATGGTGTACTGATCGATCGCTTGCGGCGCATCGCTCTTGCCATAGCCACGCATGTCGGGCGCGACGACTCGGAAGCCGGCTGCCGCGAGATCGTCGATCTGGCGTCGCCAGGAATACCAGGATTCCGGGAAGCCGTGCACCAGAAGCACCAGCGGCCCCTCGCCTTGCTCGGCGATGTTGATGTGGATGCCGTTGCAGGCGATGATCCGTTGCGTCGTCTTGCTCATTTGTCGATCTCGTTCCGGAGTTGCGGCGAATGCGTTCGATGAAGGAAGCTCGGGCATCGCCCGAAATGCGAGCGCCCCCATTGTCCCCGTCAGCAACTGACGCCTGTTCATGAGCTCTGCCTCCGGTCAGGCCGTTGCGCGTACCGCCGGCGAGGCCAGTTCGGCCCCGCGCTCGCGGATGAATTGCTCGAAGGTCTTCGGCTTGGCGCCACCGATCGTCTCGATCGTGTCGCTTGCGCTGAAGCGCGCTGCCTCCGCCGTAGCACTCGCAGCACGCAGCGACTTCCAGAGCGAGGAGAGATGTTCGACCGCGTGCGCGTTCCAGCCCCGCGCGAGCGCTTCGTCTCGCCACTGCTCGTCGGTGATCTCCTCGTAGTGCGTGTCTCTCTTGAGGACGCGCGCAAACGTCTCGACGACATCGCGGACGGAGATCACGCTTCCGATCACGGGATAGGCGGCTCCAGCCTCCAGCGCGGGCGCCGTCAGCAGGCCGACAGCGATCCGCGAGACGTCCTCGGCCGCGATCAGTGGGAGAAGCGTATTCTCGTGCCCGAGCGGCAGCCGGATGGCTCCCTTCGCAGGCAGGTTCGCCCCAACGAGACGCGCGACGTTTTCATAGAAGACGGTGGCGCGGATATGGACCGGGCTGACGCCGGCCCATTCGAACACCTGCTCGGACAGGTAGTTCTGCCGCATTCGCGGCGTGGGCGCATCGAGCGAGGATTGATACATGACGAGGTTGACAAGGCGGGAGACGCCATGCCTGCGCGCTGCGAGCGCCATCGCAGCCGTCGCATCCGCCAGCCCGTCCTGAACCGGATAGGCGAAATAGATCGATGACACGCCCTGTACGGCCGCGTCGACCGATCTCGCATCGAGGAAGTCGCCGACGACGATGTCAGCACCGAGCGACTTCAGGCGATCGGACCGCTCGTCGCGCTGGCGTACGAAGGCGCGGACGCCGACACCGCGTTCGAGCAGCATTTCCGCAACATGCCTGCCTGTCCTTCCCTGCGTACCGCCGGCCGCGGAGGTCACGAGAACTGTGTTCGACATCAGAATGGTCCTTTACCGTTGTGACGCCCCTTGGTACTGATCGGTACCTGATGAAATCGAAATATGGTACTATGTGGTACCAAGTCAAGCGGAAAGTTTGTCGATGAGCGCGAAGATCAAGCCGCCGGTTAAGGAGGCGGAGGGCCCCGGGATCCGAAAACGAATCCTTGGTGCGGCCCTGTCGGCCTTCATGGAGGGAGGTTATGCGCAGACCAGCACGCTCGAGATCGCGACGCGTGCCCGCGTTTCGAAGCGGGATCTCTACACGCTGTTCGGCAACAAGGAAGCGATGCTCGTCGCATGCATCTCCGAGCGCGCCCAACGGCTCCAGGCGCCGGTCGATCTGCCCGCACTGCGCGACAGGAAAACGCTCGCCGGCGTGCTCACCGCGTTTGGAACGAAGCTCCTGACGGAAACGACCGACCCGGTCGTCGTCGCCGTATTCCGGCTGGCGATATCCGAAACCCTCAACGCGCCGAAAGTCGCGCAAACCCTGGAGACGATGGCACGCAAGCCGATCCGCGAAGCATTGCGGACCATCATGGCGAACGCGGTATCGGCAGGGCTGCTGACCGGAGAGCCGGAGGTGATGACTGATACTTTCCTGGGCGTGCTATGGGGAGACCTGATGACGGGTCTTCTGCTCCAGACCATCGATCGGCCGAGTACCGCCGACATCGCACGACGGGCAGGCGAGGCGTCGACAGTCCTGATCGAACGTCATGGGGCTTGAGGAGCGCGTCCACCACATGCAGGCCGGCGTCGGCCATTGCGGCGTGTTCTCCGGCAAGCGCTGGAACAACGAGATCTATCCGCTGCTGCGCGATTTCGTCCACGTGAATTCGTGACCGGCGTCCCCTGAATCGCAGGCCATCGGCTAGGGACGCGACACGTTGTCAATGCTCCTGCCTGAGCAGCTCTGTCGCCTCCTCGACTTCGGGAAGACTTCGCTCGGCATCGAATTGGGCGAGCACGGGAGCGAGCACTTCGGATGCCGCGCCCGCGCGACCACGCCTCTTGAGCAGGCGTGCAAGTCCAAGGGCGCTGCGCAGCTCGAAAGTCTTCGTCTGCTGGCCTCGTGCGATTTCTAGCGCTCGCGTGAGAGCCTCCTCGGCACCGGAATCGTCCGCGGGGTCTTGCCGCAACAAAAGCTCGCCGTGGACGCGGTGCAGCTCGGCGTCAAGCCAACGCTGACCGGACTGTCGCGCCCATGCAATCAGCTCACTCAGGATTTCCAGCCCGGTCTCGACCTGGCCCACCTCGGCGTCCGCCATGGCGACATGCATCCCCCAGAACGGTTCGCAGAGGTAGCAATCGTTCTCGTGCAGCAAGGTCCAGCCGTGGCGCATATCTGCCAAACCAGCCATTCGGTCTCCAGCACGCCACTTGGCGAGGCCATTCAGGTAGGTGCCGGCGGCCACGTACAGCGGCATCGTATGGTCGCGTGCGAGACCGAGCGCCAGGATCGTCTCTGTCTGCTGCAACATGCCCCCGCATACCCCGTCGAACACGGCGCGATGAACCAGCGCATTGGCCTGGGACAGCGCCCGTTTTTCTCCCGGAGTACCCACCGCGTCCGCGGCGAGCTTGCGCGCGCGAGCGGTGCTACCGAGCGGCCAGAGCACCAGGGCGAGAAATCGCATGATCACGAACGGGAGATCCAGTGCCGAAGCCCTGAAGGTCGCGGGCTCCGGTTCGGCCCGATAGATCGCCAGCGCCCGCTCGAGATGCGTACGCGCGTTCAAATACTCGCCGGCGAACCAGCAGGTAACGCCGCCGGTCCAATGGGCCACGACGGCGGTCACCGGCGACTCTGGCCGTCGGTCTGCGGCGCTCCTGATGGCATCCGCCAGCTCTCGCATCGGAGCAAGTTCGCCATGCGTCAGGCAGGCATTGAAGAGGCCGGAATGAACCGGCGCAAGTTCAACGGGATCATCGATACCGGCCGCGAATTGTCGCGCGCGCGTCCATGCGGCGACCGTTTCCGGAGCGCTGTGACCGAGGCTGCCCCGCAAGGCACGGCCATATGCGATTTGAAGATGCAGCCTGCTCATCATCCGGCGGGGCTCGTCAGGCAATCGATCGGCAATCGCAATGGCCTTGCCGAGATGCGCGATCGCCTCGGAATAGGCCGAGCGTTTCAACGCCTGCTGGCCCGCCTTGCGCCACCATTCGAGGGCGATCTCGCTCAGCCCCGCCTCGGTGAAGTGGTGCGCCAGAACTTCTGGCTCGGTCTCGGCGACGATTGGAAAGGTCTCGCGCAGGACATTGCCAATTCGAGTGTGAAGCACCTGCCGTCTGCTCTTGAGCAGACTCTCGTAGGCCGCTTCCTGAACAAGGGCGTGCTTGAAACTATAATTTGCTTCGGGCGGCGTTCCACGACGCAACAGCAATTCGGCCTCTTCAAGCTGAAGAAGCGCGGCGTTCAGCGTCAAATCATCGCGTCCCGCCACGGTTTTCAAGAGCGCGTATGAGAAGTCACGGCCAATGGCCGCGCCTATCTGGGCCACCTCCTTTACCGGAGCGAGCCGGTCAAGCCGCGCCATCAGCGAATCGTGCAGCGTCGCAGGGATAGCAAGCGGCGGCAACGGACTATTCAGGCGGTAGCGCCCGGCATCTTCGACAAGTAGCCCGGACTCCAGCACCATCTTGGTCAACTCCTCGACGAATAGCGGGATGCCATCGGTCTTGTCGATGATCTGCTTCATCATCTCGCGGGGCAGCTGGCGGCCGACGACAATCTGCTCGACCAGCGCGCGCGTGTCCTGCCGATCGAGCCGGTCCAGCCGCAACAGACTGACGTTGGCAAGGCCCGACCAGGAGGGCTCGAACTCCGGCCGGGAGGTCAAGAGCACGAGTATCGGCAGTCCTCTGATCCGATCGACCGCGAGATCGAACAGCTCAAGTGTCGTGGCATCGGCCCAATGCATATCCTCGCAGATGATCAGCAGCGGCTGGTCTCGCGCCAGTCCCTCAAGCTGATCGAGAAGGGCGGCAAATGTCTGTCGCCGCTGCTGCGCCGGGCTCAAGCCGAGGGGCGGGCAATGGTCGCCGGTGGGAATCGAAAGCAGAGCCGCAATGAGCGGTGTCGCCCGGGCGACCTGCTGGGTTCCTATTGCCAGCATCGCCTCGAGCTTGTCGAGCTTTTGATCCGGCGTGTCATGCGAGCGAATTCCGGCGGCGCGCTCGAGCTGCGCGACAAAGGGATGAAGCGCACTGTTGGTGTGGTAAGGCGAACACTGATATCGCACGCGGCGGTGCGTCCCCAACGAGGGGCTTTCGGACAGCGTTGCCACAATACGCGACTTGCCAATGCCCGCTTCGCCGGAAATCAAGACGATCTGGCCCCGACCCTGCCATGCCTCCCGCTGGCGCGAGATGATGAACTCAATCTCGTTCTTGCGTCCAACGAAACCGATCGAACGTGCGGCACGGACTGCCTCGAAGCGGCTCTCGGATGCGGTCGCTCCTTCCACCGCCCAGACTGCGATGGGTTCTGCCATTCCCTTGACTTCCCGGCGGCCAAGATTGCGAAAGGAGAAGAGATCGCCAAGCAGCCGGCGCGTCGATGAAGCAACGACGACGACCCCCGGCTCCGCCAGGCTCTGGAGCCGAGCGGCGATGTTCGGCGCGTCGCCGATGGTTGCGTGCTCCTCCGACGCGTCTCCGCTGATGAGGTCGCCGACCACTACAAGTCCAGTCGCAATTGCGATTCGCAGTTCGGCTCGTTCGCCAGCCCCCATTTTGAGCTGGCGTATTGCGGAAATCATGTCGAGGCCGGCGCGCACCGCGCGCTCGGCATCATCTTCGTGGGCGCGCGGATAGCCGAAATAGACGAGTATTCCGTCGCCGACGAATCTGGCTATCCTGCCATCATAAGCGGAAATCACGCTCGCGCAGGCTGCGCGATAGGCTCGTATCACTTCCCACATATCCTCGGGATCGAGCCGCGCCGAGAGCGCAGTCGAGCCGACCAGATCGCAAAACATGACGGTGAGGTGACGCCGCTCGGCGTCCTGACGAGGAACGGGCGACGCAATCAACGCGGCCGGATCGAGGTCAGCGATAGCGCGGAGCATTTTGCGGCGATGGCCGAGCAGGACTCCGAGCTTGTCGAAGTCCTCATCCATCAATTCGGGAAGGACGCTTATGTCGATCCCATTCTGGGCAAAACGCTCGGCGTATTGCGCAAGCCCCAGCTTATCGAGCCACTCCGCAATCTGCATTGGCTCCACCGGTCGTGTGGTTGGCGATTAGCAGAATTTTGGACCACGGCGCGTGGACGATATACCAACAACACCATGATGGCACGTCTTGTTTGTTGCGCGATGACCTAGGCCTCATTCAAGCAGTGACGTTGCTCGATGCGAACGTCTTTGCTACCAAACATCGCTGGCACGCAGCATTTGACAGCAGAGGTTGCGATAAGTCATTGCGGTCGTTTCGAACTAATATCGAACCAACAGTACGGCTTGTGCCAAGCGGATGTTTCCGCAACGGCAGCTCCTTCATTGCTCACTGACCGGCGCTTCATAGTTGCGGGCGATCGTGCCCGCCGCGACCTGGAGCGAAGAACCAATCACCCAGCATCCGGCAACAAAGCCGATCAGGCCGTTAGGCAGATTTTGATCAAGGACAAGGATGCTGACGGACAGAGTTGCAGCGATTGCCGCGCCGAACGTTCCGGCTGCGCTCATGATCTCGACCGGCTCCGAACCGTTCCATTCTTCCGCGTTGTTCGATGTCGACCTCCGTGCGACATTGCCGGACAAATCAATTCCCAGATAATAACCGAGAGCTCCGTAGAGCATCGTCATCAGGACGATCCAGCCGCTTTCAAACAGTCCGGCTTTCTGACGCAACAGAGTCGCACCAACATAGAGGCCGCCCGAGGCGCCAACGGCGGCCAGCCCGATTCTTTCAAGAAGATGGGCCGATTTGATCAGACTGGAACGGGCGATCCGAAGATTGCTGACGCGCCTTGTTGCAGAGAAGGCGCTGGAAATTGCGCTGCTTATCTTCATAGGAGCTCCTTCTGAGTAAGTAGCAGCCTACCGGCCGACCCCGAACAGAAGCTGCGTGAGTTGCGCGATGCCCTTTCATTCCAATTTCTGAAGGATCTTTGCTGAGTGATGGGGATTGGCTTTGCTCATGAGCAAGATGGAACCAATCCAAAGCTGCGAGCATGCGGCTGCGCAGGCATTGCATCTCACCCGTGTTTGAAATGATCCGGGTGCGGCAATTTCGTTGCGAGAGTGGTAATTCAGAATGAGAGCGATTGACTATGAAGCCGTTCACACACTGCTCTTTCCTGTCGCTCTATCCGAATACAAACTTCCGGAGGACGCGTCTGCATTGTCGCGATGACCGGGGCGGCGAACACGCTGGATCCGCAGCGCCCGGTTAGCCAGCAAGCTGCCGGCGTCGGGCCGAAATCAAAAACCAGCGCTTGCTTTAGCTCGCAGCCTCAGGCCGACCATTCCTCGCCCCACACCTGCACGACGTGGCCGGGCGACACTTCGCGATATTGCCGCACCGGGGGCTGATAATCCGGCGCGCGGACCGGGCTTCTGATCTCGTCGTTGGAGGCCTGGCGCCGCGAGCCGCGGCGTGACGGATCGGGCACCGGCACAGCCGCCATCAGCTTCCTGGTGTAGGGATGCTGCGGGTTGCCGAACACCGATGCGCGCGGGCCGATCTCGACGATCTCGCCGAGATACATCACGGCGACGCGGTGGCTCATGCGCTCGACCACGGCGATGTCGTGGGAGATGAAGAGATAGGCGAGGCCCATGCTGGCCTGCAGGTCGAGCATCAGGTTGACGACCTGCGCCTTGACCGAGACATCGAGCGCGGAGACCGCCTCGTCCGCGACGATCAGCTTCGGCCCGAGCGCGAGCGCGCGCGCGATGCAGATGCGCTGGCGCTGGCCGCCGGAGAATTCATGCGGAAAGCGCGCGGCCATGTCGGCGGACAGGCCAACACGGACGAGCAGGTCGGCGACCTTGTCCCGCGCCTGCGACGCCGTCGCGAGTCCATTGGCAAGCAAGGGCGCGGCGATCGCCGTTCCCACCGACATCCGCGGATTGAGGCTCGCGAACGGATCTTGAAACACGATCTGCATGTGCTTGCGCGCATCGCGTAAAGCCCGGCCGTTCATGGCCAGCACGTCCTGGCCGTCGATCAGGACGGTGCCGCTGTCCGGCTCGGTCAGCTTCAGGATGGAGCGGCCGGTGGTCGACTTGCCGCAGCCGGATTCGCCGACCAGCGCCAGTGTCTCGCCGGCGCGCAAGGTGAAGGAGACGTTCTCGACCGCATGGACGCGACCCGAGACCTTGCCGAACAGGCCCGAGCGGATCGGAAAGCGCGTCGTGAGGTTTGAGACTTCGAGCAAAGGCCGCTCGGCGGGCGAGACCGTATCGGGCGTCTCGGCCGGCTCGTCCGAGGTCCCGGTCACCTTGTCGACGATCGGAAAACGCATCGGCCGCGTCCGCCCGTCCATCGAGCCGAGCCGCGGCACGGCCGCGAGCAGCGCGCGCGTATAGGGATGCGCAGGCATGGCGAAAATGCGCGCGGTGGCGTCGGTCTCCACCGCCTGCCCGCCATACATCACGACGGTGCGGTCCGCGATCTCGGCCACCACGCCCATGTCGTGGGTGATGAAGAGGATCGACATCCCCTCCTCCTGCTGAAGCTCCTTCAAGAGCTCGAGGATCTGCGCCTGGATGGTGACGTCGAGTGCGGTGGTCGGCTCGTCCGCAATCAAAAGCTTCGGCTTGCAGGCCAGCGCCATCGCGATCACCACGCGCTGACGCATGCCGCCGGAGAAGCGGTGCGGATGCTCGTGGAAGCGCGATGAAGCCGCAGGGATGCGGACGCGATCGAGCAGACGGATGGTCTCTTTCTCCGCCGCCGCGCGCGACAGGCCCCGGTGCTGGATCAGCGCCTCTGCGATCTGGAAGCCGATGGTGAGCACCGGATTGAGGCTCGTCATCGGCTCCTGGAAGATCATGGCGACGTCATTGCCGCGGATGTCCTTCATGCTCGCTTCGGGCAGCGCGAGCAGATCGCGCCCCGCCAGCATGACGCGGCCCTCGACCCGGCCGATCTCGTTCGGAATGAGCCGCATGATCGACAGTGCGGTCACGCTCTTGCCCGAACCGGACTCGCCGACGATCGCGACGGTCTCGCGGGCTGCGATGTCGAACGACACGTTGCGAACGACGGGAATCCATTGCCGCTCAAGCATGAAGGAGGTGGTGAGGCCGGCGACGGAGAGCACCGGCGCTTCGACAACGACGGGTTTGGTCGCGGCGCTGGTCATAGGTAGACCTCAAGGGTTGCCGCGAAGAAGGTGCGCTCCCTCCCCCGCTTGCGGGGGAGGGTTGGGGAGAGGGTGTCTCGGCAACGAAGGCTCCCCCAGAGGAGAGAGCCCTCTCCCGGCGCTACGCGCCGACCTCTCCCGCAAGCGGGAGAGGTAAGAGGAGTTCGTGGCTGCACCGGTGTCACCATCACGATCTTGCCCTCAATACCCCCGGCTGCGATCGACCAGCCCCGGCAGCGCCTCGCCGCGACGATGCCGCGCGATGACGTCGAGCACGAAATCGACCGCCGTGTCGGGCGTGGTCATGCTGGCATTGTGCGGCGTCAGCAGGATGCGCGGATGGCGCCAGAACGGGTGGCCTGCCGGCAGCGGCTCGGGATCGGTGACGTCGAGCACCGCACCCGACAGCGCGCCGCTGTCGAGGGCTGCGAGGAAATCGGCCTCGACAAGATGTGGGCCGCGTCCGACATTGACGAGCCCTGCCCCGCGCGGCAGGCGTGCGAACAGCTCGGCATTGAGAATGCCGCGTGTCTGATCCGTCAGCGGCAGCAGGCAGACGAGGATGTCGGCTTGCGCCAGAAACTCCGGCAAAGTGTCGGCGCCCGCGTAGCAGGTAACGCCTTCGATCTCGCGCGGCGAACGATTCCACCCCGAGAGCGGGAAACCGAACGTCTTGAGCCGCTCCAGCACTGCTTGGCCGAGCTGGCCGAGCCCCATCACGCCGACGCGACGACGCCTGGCCGGTGTGATGCGGATCTCGCGCCAGACCTGCTGCTTCTGCTGGCCGATGAAATCGAGGAGATCGCGATGCAGGGCCAGCACGGCCATGGTGACGTATTCGACCATGGTCTCGGCGATGCCGGGCTCCAGCATGCGGACCAGCGGGATGTGCGCTGGGACTTTCGTGGTGTCGAACTGATCGACACCCGCGCCCACCGAGAAGACGAGCTCGAGATTGGGAAAGGTCGTCGCGATGTCGTCCGGCGGGACCCAGGCCACGAGATAACGCACCGTGGTGGGGTCGCCGACATCAGGCCAGAGCCGGAACGGCACGTCGGGCGCGCGCTCCGCGAAGAAGCGCGCCCACTCGGCGCCCCGCACCATGTTGGCCTTGTAGAGAACCGTCATGCCAGCCTCAGAACGGGCTGACCGGCGCGAGACGACGGCCGTCGATCATGCGCTTGTGGCTGTAAGCGGCGGGATCGACCAGCGGCGTCGCGCCCGTCACGAGGTCGGCCGCAAGCTTGCCGGCGGCGGGACCGATGCCGAAGCCGTGGCCGGAGAAGCCGGTCGCGAGGTAGAATCCCGGCAGCGCATCGACCGGCGAGATCACCGGAATGGTATCGGGCGTACAGTCGATCGTGCCGCCCCAGGCTTCGGCGATCTTGATGTCCTTCAGTTCCGGATTCGACTTGATCAGCGCCGCCAGCGCCGAATTGACCAGCGACATGTCGGGCGCGGGATCGCGTACGCGCTCGGCCTCAAAGGGTGACGGCTTGTCGAAAGTCCAGCTGGTGCCGCGCATGAGCTGATCGAAGAACGATTTGCCGAAGGACAGCTTCAGGCCATTCTTGCGATGCTGATAGGTGGGCCAGAACGTCCAGGCATAACGCAGCAGATCAGGCGATAGCTCGACCGTGCCGCGGTTGCGCAGCGCCAACGTGAAGCCGCCGTCGAGGCGGCGGCGGATGCAGTAGAAGTCGGTGCCGAGCGCGCCGGAGGTGATCTCCGGTCCCGGCGTGGTCCGGCACGCGGTGGCGTTGACGAGGCCGATCGGCAGCTCGATGCCGTGGCGACGGCAGAACAGCGACGACCACGCGCCGCCCGCCAGCAGCACGGATTGCGTGCGGATGGTGCCCTTCTCGGTGACGACGGCGCTGACGCGTCCACCTATCGTCTCCAGCCCGCGCGCGGCGCAGCCTTGGTGGATGGTGACGCCGTGCTTACGTGCGGCGGTGGCGAGCGCAGGGACAGCCATCGACGGCTCGGCGCGACCATCGCTTGGCGTGTGCAGGCCGCCGACCCATGTGTCGGCATTGCCCGGCATACGCTCGGCGACCTCGGCCGGCGTCAAGACAGTGGAGTGGACCTGCATCTCGCGCGCGACCGCCGCCCAGCGCTCCCAGCCGGCGAGCTCGTCCTTGCTCTTGGTCAGGAACAAGACGCCCGTGCGGCGGAAACCGGCATCGACGCCGGCATCGTTCTGCATGTCCTCCCACAGAAGCAGCGCCTCGCGCGCGAGCGGAATCTCCTCGCGGGCGCGGCCCTGCTGGCGGCACCAGCCCCAGTTGCGGCTCGACTGCTCGCCGCCGACATGGCCCTTCTCGACCAGCGCGACGGAGTGCCCCTTCTTCGCCAGATGATAGGCCGCGGACACGCCGATAACGCCGCCTCCGATGACGACGACATCCACCTGCGCCGGCAGGCGTTCATCGCTGTTGATACGGTTGAGCGGCGGGGACATGGGCACTCCTGGAGTTCAGTTCGAGGTCTTGCGCATCAGAGGTCTTGCGCGTCACGGGATGTTCATTCGCGGATCGAGCGCGTCGCGCAGGCCGTCACCGAGAAAGTTGAAGCTGGTTACCGCGAGCGTGATGGCGACGCCCGGCGCGATCGCAAGCCAGGGCGCGCTGGTGAGATAGATCTGCGCATTGTTGAGCATGTTGCCCCAGCTCGCCGCCGGCGGCTGGATGCCGTAGCCGAGATAGCTGACATAGGATTCGAGCAGGATCGCCTTGGCGACGTTCAACGTCGCGGCAACCACGATCGGCGCAATCGCGTTGGGCACGAGCTCGCGGAACATGATGCGCAGGTTCGAGGAACCGAACGCGAGCGCGGCGACTGCGAATTCCCGCTCGCGCAACGAGCGCACCTGGGCCTCGACGACGCGCGCGACCGCCATCCAGGCCGTCGCCGCGATCAGCACGGTGGTGGTGACGAGGCCGGGCTCGGTGAGCGCCGCGAGCGCGAGCAAGAGGAAGATCGTCGGAAAGCACAGCACGGCGTCGACGAGCCGCATCAGCACTGCGCCTACCACGCCGCCATAAAAGCCGGCGAAGGCACCGACGGCAATGCCAACTGCCATGGCGATCACCATCGCGACGATGCCGATCGAGAGCGAGACGCGGCCGCCCATCATCAGCCGCGCCAGCACGTCGCGGCCGAGCTCGTCGGTGCCGAGGATGTGGGCGCCGGAGAGCGGCGGCGCGAACCGCTTCATGATGTCGATATAGGTGTCGTCGAACGGCAGCAGGTAGGGACCGAAGGCCGAACCGAGCACGAGCACCAGGATGATCAATGCGCCCGCGAGCGCTAGCCGGTGCCGGCGGAAGCGCCGCCACGCGGCCTGGCCGGGCGCGAGCTGAGCGGTGGAGAGGGCTGCTGTCGCCATCGCTTCAGCCCACCCGGATGCGCGGATCGACGACGGCATAGAGGATGTCGGCGAGCAGCGAGCCGATCAGCACCATCGTCGCCGAGAACATCAGGATGCCCATCACCACGGGATAGTCGCGATAGCCAATCGAATCCAGGAACAGGCGGCCCATGCCCGGCCAGGTGAACACGGTCTCCGCCACCAGCGCACCGCCGAGCAGCGTCGGAAACTGCAGGCCCGCGACCGTGATCATCGGCAGCAGCGCGTTGCGCAGCGCATGGACGGTGAGGATGCGCCATTCCGGCATGCCCTTGGCGCGCGCAGTGCGGATATAGTCCTGGTTGATCACCTCGAGCATCGAGGAGCGCATGAAACGGCCCCACATCGCGGTCTCAACCAGCGCCAGCACCATGGCCGGCGCGATCAGATGATGCAGAAGGTCGAGGAAGGAGCCGTCGCCAATGGTGTGCCGGTTGCCCGCCGGCAGCCAGCCGAGCTTGACCGAGAAGACGTAAATGGTGACGAGGCCGAACCAGAAGGTCGGGATCGACAGCGCGATCATGGCGCCGACGGTGGCGAGCGTATCGAACAGCGAGTAGCGGCGCAGCGCGCCCAGGATGCCGATCCAGCAGCCGAGCAGCACCGCAATGATCGTCGCCGTCGCCATCAGCTCCAGCGTGGCGCCGAGATGCGAGGAGATCACCGACAGCACCGACTCGCCGTCGCGATACGACTTGCCCCAATCACCCCGTACCATGCGGCCGAACCAGTCGAGATATTGGATCGGCAGTGGCCGATCGAGCCCGAGCTGCCTGGTGACGCGGTCGAGATCCTCCTGGGTCATCTGGCCTGAGACGGCAAACTGCGACAGCGGCCCGCCGGGCGCCAGATGCAGGATGGCAAAGCCGATTCCCGAGACGATCACCAGCAGCATGATCGCCTGCGCCAGGCGGTTGACGACGTAGCGGGCCAACTCAGGCGATCCAGCGTATAGGACGCATCACGCCCAATACCATTCGCGCATGTTCCAGCTATTGATCGACATGTTGATGTTGGGACGGAAGCCTTGCAGCCCCTCCTTGAGGCCCTCGGCGATGAAGCCCTGGAACAGCGGCAGGATGGCGAGGTCGTTGCGGATCAGCTTTTGCAGCTCGCCATAGGTCGCCTTGCGCTGCGCCAGGTCGAATTGCTTGGCGCCTTCAGACAACAGCCGGTCGGCCTCCGCGCTCTGATATTGATAGGTGTTGAAGCCGCGGCCGCCCTTGGCGGGAATGGCGCCGGAGCCGAAGCGCGGCGTCACGTCGGGATCGCTGCCCAGCATGAAGTTCACGCCGACGATCACCGAATTGAACTTCGATTGCTGCCAGAAGTCGCCCCAGATCACGGCAGCCGGCATGTTGCTGACGCGCATTGCCGCGCCAATGGCCCGCCAATCCTGGATCAGGAGCTGCTGGCACTGTTCGCGCACGGCGCTGCCCGCCGTCGTCGAGTTGGCGAACTCGAGCTTGACGCCACCCTTCTCGCGAATGCCGCTGGAGCCGCGAACCCAGCCCGCGGCGTCGAGCAGCGCATTGGCCTTGGCAGGATCGTATTTGTGCTGCGGCAGCCCCTGCTGGAACGACCAGGCCTGTTGCGGCACGAAGCTCTCGGTCTGCGTCGGCAGACCGTAATAGAGCGCGTCGATGATCGCCTGCTTGTTGATGCCGAGATAGAGCGCCTCGCGCACGGCGCGATCGGTGAAAGGGCCAAAATCCAGGTTCGGCGCGATATGCTCTACCGAGGACGTCGAAGAGACGAAAATCTTGCGGCCCTTCAGCGTCTTTGCCTCCTGCACGAAGTTCGGCAGGATGCCTTGCAGGCCCGTGTAGTCGACCTGACCGGTGCGGAACTGGGTGTAGAGCACGGTGAGATCAGGGATGTATTTGAAGACTACGCGTTCGAGGTAGGGTCCCTTGCCATGATAGCCGGTGTGGGCGTTCAATTGGATATGGTCGCCGGGCACGCGCTCGCCCCAGCGAAACGGGCCAGTCCCGACAGGCGCATTGTGGAACGGCGAGGCGTTCGGATCGGACACCTTCTCCAGGATGTGCTTGGGCACGATGAAGGTGAACGACGCCAGGATCGACATATAGGGCGAATAGGGCGCTTCCATCCGCCAATGGATCTCGTCGGGCGCCACGACGGTGATGTCCTTGACGAGGCTATGGCCGACCCGGCTGCGCGCGCGGAAACTGGGATTGTTGATCAGCTCGATGGAGAATTTGACATCCTCCGCCGTGAACGGCGTGCCGTCGTGCCACTTCACGTCGCTGCGGAGCTTGATCTTCCAGGTCAACCCGTCGGCTGACAGGCCGCCGTTCTCGAGGGTCGGGACTTCGCGAGCGAGGTCTGGGACGAACTTGCCGTTGGGATCGATGTACCAGAGCGGCGAAAACACCTGCCACCAGATGCCCTGATCGACCTCGATGCCCGGCATCAAGGGATGAAAGACGGTCGGCTCCTGCGACAGCGCCGCGATCACCTGGCCGCGCGGCTTGTCCGGCGGATTGGTGGGACGCTCGGTCTGTGCAAAGGCGCTCCCTGAAAGCGTCCAGCCTGCGGCTGCGCCCGCGCCAAGCTGGAAGAATTGACGGCGATTCGGAATGCCGAGATGCCCTGCCCCAACGCCGAACTTGCCGGTGTCGTCCGCCATGACCCACTCTCCGTTTCCGCACGCGGCACCATCTCCCGCGCCCCCGACACCCCGGCAAAGGGACAGGAGTGGGCTTTAGTGCTTCTAAATTTTTCTGGCAAAAGTTCATCACGACTAAATACAGGTGTCAATCGCATTGCTAGAATGCGCCAGCTTTTCACTCCGACTAAAGCCACGGGCCTCGATGCCTGAGGCTGAGATGATGCATGGGAGAGCGACATGGATGGTCGCGGCAATACCAACGGCACCAAGGACGCTTCGGCGATCGAAGCTGACGATGCGGTCGACCAGCGCCTGGGTGAAACCGTGCGGCTGCTGCGTCAGCGCGCCGGCCTCTCGATCCAGGACGTCGCCAACAAGACCGGCCTGTCGACCGGCATGATCAGCCAGCTCGAACGCGCGCGCGCGATGCCGTCGATCCGCACGCTGCGCCTGCTCGGCATCGCGCTCGACGTCCCCATCTCCTATTTCTTCGAGAGCAGCGATCCCGCCGACGGGCAGCGCTATATCGTGCGCAAGACCAACCGGCGGCTGCTGCGGCTCACCGCCAGCGGCGTCGTCAAGGAAGCGCTGACGCCGGAAGGCAAAGGCCAGCTCGAGCTCTACGAGCTCACGCTCAACCCCGGCGCCTCCTCCGGCACCGACTTCCTGCAGCACACCGGCGAGAAGGCGGGCTACATCCTCTCGGGCAGCCTGCGGCTGTGGCTCGACAACCAGGCCCATGTGCTGGAAGCCGGCGACAGCTTTCGTTTTCCGAGCATCGTGCCGCACATGTTCGACAACCCGACCCAGCAGGTGGCGCGCGTGATCTGGGTGACGACGCTGCGCCAGACCGATTCGCTGGCCGGTTGAGGCGGCACCGTCCCGCACCACCGGAAATTGCCCCTCGACGCCGCCGCGCCTACTCTGTAGCTCACATGATGCCCGAAGCTCGCGAAGCGGCCGGGCGGCCGGCGTCCTTGGTGTGAGATCATGAAACTCAGGAGGCTTCACTCGCGTTGGCCGCACAGGCCGTCGTGACTGCTGCAGCCTTCCTCGCCTTTTCTCTGGCGATCGGCAGTGCGGAATTCGGCACGGCCCAGCTCCTCGCCTTCTTGGTCAGCGCCGCCGTGGCGGTATTGCTCGCCGCCGTCTGCACCCGTGCCATCGAGACGTCGCGGCAAACACGCACCGCTGAGCTGCTGGCCGGGCAGGCGCAGACCAACGCGCAGATGATGCAAGCCGTCATCAAGACCGCGCTCGATGCCTTCATTCACATCGACGAGAGCGGCATCGTGCTGGAGTGGAGCTTTCAGGCGGAGGCGCTGACCGGATGGACGCAGCAGGAGGCGCGGCCGAGCTAGCACGCCTGCTGCGGCGCAGCCTCGACACCGCAGTCGATTCCGCCGGCGATGCCATCCCGACGCCCTACTCGGTGCAGGCCGATGTCGAAGCTTTTCTGCGCAGGCAGGCCGCGGAAGATAGTGGCACGAAGCGACCGCGGAGGTAAGCGTCCGCGCTAGGGCGTGTACTCATAAAAGCGTTATGTCGGCTTTTGGGTTTAAGCAGAAATCTTCTCAATCAGAGTATTGCCGGTTTTGACGCGTTGCGGACACGGCAAGAGCTGCCCGCTTTCGTGGACTTTGCCGCGATTTGCCTCGTCTTTCGTGGGGCGAGGCCGCGCGGCAGAAAGTCTGAGACGTTCTCGCTTCCCTGGGATAGGCTGCGGCATGCAAGTAGTTCGGAAATGGAAATTACGCCATGGCTTCGATCAGTGAGCTCCGGGGACGTTTCCGCGAGGTGATCTCGAGCGAAGAGGAGCTCCGAGCCGTTGTCGGCGAGCCTCCCCGGCACTCGGTAGCTAAAGTCATCACCGCTATCGACCGCATCGCGCGCACGTTTATTGAGCACGCGCCATTCGCCTTCGTCGCCTCCGCAGGCGAAGCTGGTCTGCTGGACGTTTCACCCAAGGGCGACCCTGCCGGCTTTGTGAAAGTGCTTGACGAGCACACCCTTGCGATTCCTGACCGGCTCGGCAACCGCCGCCTGGATACCTTTCACAACGTGCTGCGCAATCCGAACGTCGGAATAATCTTCCTCATTCCGGGCGTGACGCACACACTTCGGGTTAGTGGGAAAGCCATCATCGTGAGAGACGATTTCCTCCGAGATACAATGAAGGTAAATGGCAAGGCGCCCGATCACGTCCTAGTGGTAGGGGTGGAAAAGGTCTTTGCACACTGCCCGAAGTGCATGATCCGATCAGGCCTCTGGCAGCCCGATACGTGGGGCGATCCGACAGCTGTACCCTCTTTTGCGGAAACGCTGGTCGCCCACGCCAAGCCCGAGAAAAGTGTCGACCAGATGCAGACCATCATCGAGCGAGGCAACAAGGAAAGGCTGTACTGAGGGCTTCCAGGGCTGCGTGTCGGATGTTCCCGCTCTTGGCCCAACTCGGACCTCATGCAATGTCCGTTTCTGCGCCGCGGTTGGGGGATGAGCGGACATCCCGGATTTAAGAGTACATGCCCTAGCTCATCCTTCGCCGCAGCGTGGCCGATGGCGTCTCGCCGAACTTTTCGCGGTAGGCGCCGGCCATGCGGCCGAGATGAGTGAAGCCGAGATCGAAGGCGATCTCGGTGATGGAGGCATCGGGAGCGGCTTGCGCCAGGCGCGCGTTAAGGCCAGCGAGGCGCATGTCGAGCAGCATCTGCGAGATCGACACGCCGAAGTGACGGCGGAAGCCGAGCTGCAGCGCGCGGATGCCGATGCCGGACGCACAGGCGAGCTGCGCGAGGTCGAGCGGCTCGCCGGCATTGTCGGCGAGGTGATCGCGCGCGGCGCGAAGGGCACGCGGCAAACGCTCGGCCTGCCCTGAGAACGTTTCAATCGCATCCGACAGGCCATGCCGCTGCCCGTTGAGCAGATGATCGAGCAGCGCTTCGCGCCAATCGGCCATCGCGGCCGGCGAGAGCCGGCCTGACGGCCCGAGACGCTCGGCGAGCGTCATCAACTCGGCGAGCCTCGTCAGCAGGGCCCGTCCGGACGGCGCATCCAGCTCGATCACCGGATCGAATTCGACCACCCCGGCCGCTCTGCCTGACAATGCCGCGGCGCGCTGCTCGACCATGCGGCGGTCGAGCAGCAAGATCGCCTGCGCGCAATCGCTCCACATCATCCGGGTCGGAATCGTCGGCGACAGCAGCGAGGCGATCCGGCGCGGGGCCGCATCGAGCTCGCGACAGCCAGCGCGAATGCGGGCGCTCCCAGCAAGCGGGACCTGCACCAGGAAGAAACGCTCGAGACAGCCCGGATCGATGCTGACCGATCCGCCATAGGCGACGTAGTTGATGGAAAAGCCGTCGAAGGCTGCGCAATTGTGCCGGGCCGAGAAGCCGGCCGCCCGCGCCTGTGTCGGCTTGAGATCATGCGGGCAGAAGATGCGCCCGATCTGCTCGGCGGCCTCGTCGACGTCATCAGTGGTGACGCGGGCGAACGCCGCAAGCCGTTCGGCTGCAGAGGCTGTTGCGCTCATTTCCAGCTCGGCTGCGGACATCGTCGACCATGCTTCGCGCCCGGAATTCCTTTAAGCCTATAATAGCTCCGCGGAGGCGAAAAGGGCCATAGTTCGCAAATTCGTCGTGCTGCAGGGCAATAGGCGCATCCGGATTCGTTTAGCGGATAGACAGGCGGCCCGTCCTCGGCCGATGCTCCGTCCCCGCCGGAATCCATGAGGAGCAAGCCATGACTGCACTCGAAAAAGGCATCACCGCTAACGGCACAGGCTACGGCGGCAAGAGCTGGAACATTCTGGGCCAGGTCTATTTCCCCAAGGCCGTCACCGACTCCACCTTCGCTTTCGAGACCAACAGCGATCCCGGCCAGTTCGTGCCGGTGCACATCCATCCGACACAGGACGAGTTCATCCTGGTGCAGGAGGGTACGCTCGATCTCAAGCTTGACGGCCAATGGGTCAAGGCTCATGCCGGCGACCTCGTGCGCATGCCCCGCGGCATTCCGCACGGCTATTTCAACAAGTCCGACAAGCCGTGCCGCGCGCTGTTCTGGGTCTCGCCGATGCAGAAGCTGGAGGCGCTGTTCAACCAGTTGCACAATCTGACCGACCCAGCGGAAGTCGTGCGCATCTCGGCGCTGCATGAGGTCGACTTCCTGCCGCCCGAGGCCAACGACTAGCCGTCGCCGCTTCCTCCGCTTTCATCTGCCTGCAGCCCGGCCGGCCGCGCCTTGCGGCCGAACGCGGCCGCTTGCGCGCCAAACACATCGAGCAATCCCATGGTCAGCCCAAAACATGTCTGCGTGATCGGCGCCGGCGTCTCCGGCCTTGCCGCCGCGAAAGCATTCTCCACCCGAGGCCACCGCGTCACGATCGTCGAGCGCAGCTCGGATCTCGGCGGCGTCTGGGAGCCGGCGCGCTCCTACCCCGAGGTGCAGACCCAGAGCCCGAAGGAGCTCTACCGCTACACCGACCGCGCCATGCCGGAGGCCTATCCGGAATGGCCGACCGGGCCGCAGGTCCACGCCTACCTCGCCGATTATGCCAAGAGCTTCGGCCTCGACCGCATGCTGCGGCTCAACACCGAGGTCGCCGGCATGGCGCGCCGTGCCGACGGCAGGCCGGGATGGACGCTTGCCTCGAAGGGCAACAACGGCACGACCACGAGCGAGGATTTCGATTTCGTCGCGGTCTGCACCGGCCAGTTCAACGAGCCGCGCGAGCTGCACTGCCCCGGCGAGGACGGCTTTCTGGCGCAGGGCGGCCAGATCCTGCACTCGTCGAAATACGGTGATCCGACACTGGCGAAGGGACGCCGCGTCGTCGTGCTCGGCGGCTCGAAGTCCGCAACCGACATCGCCGTGAATGCGGTGAAGTCAGGCGCCCGTGAGGTCACGATCGTGATGCGGGAGCCGGTCTGGCGCATTCCCTATTTCATCGGCGGTCTCGTGAACTTCAAGCGCATCCTCTACATCCGCGCGCAGGAGGAGATGTTTCCGGGCTGGGGCATCGGCGCGATGGGGCGGCTCGCGCATCGCATCGCCGCGCCGCTGGTCTGGGCCAACTGGCGCGGGCTGGAGAGCCTCTTGAAGGCGCAGCTCAAGCTCGGCCGCTGCAACATGGTGCCGAAGGAGCGGATCGAGGACGGCGTCAACTGTTCGGTGCCGATCGCAACGCCGGGCTTCTATCCGATGGTCGCCGACGGCCGCATCAAGGCCGTGTTCGGCACGTTCGACCATTATGAAGGCGACAGCATCGTGATGAGCGGCGGCGAGCGCGTGGGCGCCGACGTCGCCGTGCTCGCGATCGGCTACAAGCTCGGCGTGCCCTTCCTGCCCGAGGCCTATCAAGCGAAGCTGGTCGATGCCGACGGGCAGTACCGGCTGTATCGCCTGATTGCCAACCCCGATCTGCCGGAGCTCGGCTTCGTCGGCTTCAACTCCTCGTTCTGCACCGTGCTCTGCGCCGACCTCGCCGCGAACTGGCTGGTGCGCTATGCCGACGGCCAGCTCGCCAACCAGCCGACGGCGCAGGCGATGCGCGACAACATCGAGATGATGCTGCACTTCAAGCGCGTCGAGCGACCGGCCGCCGGCGTGTACGGCGGCCTGTGCGTCGCCCCCTATCACTACCGCCATTTCGACGAGTTGATGGCCGACATCGGCGCGAAGCAGCAGAAACGCGGCGGACTCGCGGGGCGCTTCCAGCCGCCGGATGCGGATGCATACGCCAAGTTCCTGGCGACGGCGCCGGACTACCGGGCGGCGTGAGAGGAGAATTGCGGCAGCTCGCCTCCGACGTTTACGATCTCGCTGGCCATCGAATCGACGGGAACCAGCCATGGGATCGAGACGACTTGCGGCCGCGGCCCTTGCGACTGTTGCCTTCTTCGTCGCGGCGCCCGCCATTGCGCAGAAGGCGGCGCCGACGCCACAGCAATCGGAGGCGCTCGCGGCTTACGAGCGCGCGCTCGGCGACTTCAAATTCATCCTCGCCGAGCGGCGGCGCCAGATCGAGGCGAAGGAGCCGCTGCCGAACCTGCCGGGACAGGCGCTCTATCTCGCGCGGGTCGCTGTCATCAGTGCTTACAAGGACCTCACCGACGTCATGCCATCGCGGATCGGCCGGCCGAACAAGTTCGAGATTCCTCCGGCCTATTTCGATGCCGAGATCGAGCCGCTGGTCGACGAATACGGAAGGCTGTTCGACCTCATGGAGGCGCCGCCAGCCAGCGCGCAAAGCTCGCCGACGCCGTTCAAGGACGTCGTCGATCTCGCCGTTGCGATTGCGCGCGTCAAGGGCCTCGTCGGCGAACATGCCGAAGCCGCCGGGCGGATCAGCCTCGGGCTGTTCTTTGCGGAGACCAACGGCAAGCAGAACGTCCGCAACGCACGCTCGAACACCTATATGGGCAGCTTCCAGACCGGCCCCTCCGAAGACCGCAACGGCCGGCGGAAATGGGAGGCCATCAAGAACGACATCGCCGCGATCGATCCGCACCTGAGCGCGCGCGACGACAACGAGGAGGCGCGCGCCCGCGGCACCGACCACCGTTTCAACCACTGGACCAACGTGCGCGACGGCCTGATGAACGCGCACGCCGATCTGTTTCGTGAGATCCCGAAAATCGTGAAGACGCTGCCGGACCCGATCGACCAGATGAAGGTGTTCGAGCTGATCCAGATCGTTCCGACCCCGACACGGTCCGCGCTCAAATCGGGCGATCTCCTGAACTACCGGGTGTCCAGCCCCACGATCATGAAGCACCTGCGCAACAACAGCATCTTTGCGTTCGGACGGGCCGACCGGGCGAAAACCTCGGCAAGTTACCGCGAGATCCTCGCTGCGATGTGGCTGTTCAACCGGAAGTTCGAGAAAGCGATGGCGAAATACGCGGAGATCAGGGCGCGCTGAGGAAGCGGGTTGCAACTGCCAGCTCAGGTTGTAGTCTCGCGGTGGCATCAATCACGCGGATCTTTCCATGCGCATTCTCGTTCTCGGCGGCAGCCAGTTTCTCGGCCGGGCGATCGCGAGCCATGCTTGCGCTGGCGGTCATGACGTGACCTGCGCGGCCCGCGGACTTGCGGGGCCAATTGCCGCCGGCGCCCGCTTCGTGCGGATCGACCGCGACCTAGCCGACGGACTTGCGCCGCTCGCCGGCGAGACATTCGACGCCGTGGTCGATGTCGCGCGTCATCCCGGCCAGGTCCGTCGCGCGGTCGCAGCGCTGAAGCGGCCGAGCGTGCATTGGACCTTCGTCTCGACGATCAGCGTCTACGCCGACAACCGCACCCCGGGGCAACGCGCCGACACCGCGCCGCTGCGCGAGCCTGTTGCGGGAGAGATCGAGCACAGCACCGAGGCGATCTACGGCGCCGCCAAGGTCGCCTGCGAACAGGCGGTCGGCGATGATGCCTTCATCTGCCGCGCCGGCCTGATCGCAGGGCCTGAGGACCCGACCGGACGGTTCGCCTACTGGCCGGCGCGGCTTGCGCGCGGCGGCGAGGTGCTGGCGCCGGGATCGCCGGAGGATGCGGTCCAGTTCGTCGACGTGCGCGATCTCGCGCAGTGGATCGTGCATGCGGCAGAGTCCGGTCTCTCCGGCATCTATGACGGGATCGGGCCGATCCGCACGCGCGGCGAATTCCTGAGCGAATGCGCATCCGCGCTGAACGCGTCCTGCACCTTCACCTGGGCCGATCGCGCCTTTCTGGAAGCGCATGACGTCAGGCGTTGGGCGGGCGCGCGGTCCTTGCCGATGTGGCTGCCATTGCCGGACTACGCCGGCTTCCTGACGCGCGATACCTAGCCGGCGCGCGCGGCCGGATTGACCTCGCGACCGCCGGGAGACACTGCGCGCGATACGCTTGATTGGCTCCGCGCCAGCAACGGGCCGGTGATCGGACTGACGGCTGAAGAAGAGAGGGATGTGCTCGCGGCGTGGCGCGCGCACCAGCCCTAGGTGCGGATGGGCTGATCGTTCGCCGGTGAAAAAAACGCCTTGTCGTGACAAATCTGTCAGAAGCCACACAGCCGTTTGCAGTGCAAGGCCCGTGACCGCCATGGCTATGGTGTTCCACGATCGTGCATTTGTTGGTAGCCTGCCGCACCGACAGACAGCAATCGGGGACCACCGAATGACGCGCGCGAATCCCACCTCTCCCGCACGACGCAATGAAGCGCGGATGCGTATCGGGCAGGTCCTTTCCGCTGCAACCGCCCTGATCATGCTCGCCGGCTGCGAGGACAAGAACACATTCGTGGCGCCGCCGCCGCCGAAGGTGGACGTCGCGACGCCGGTGCAGCGCCCCGTGACGCGCTACATCGAGGCTACCGGCAACACGGCGCCGATCAAGAGCGTCGATCTCGTCGCACGCGTGCAGGGTTTTCTGCAAACGATCGACTATCAGGACGGCACGTTCGTCAAGCAGGGCACCCAGCTGTTCACGATCGAGCCCGAGACCTACAAGCTCAAGCTCGAACAGGCGCAGGCGGCCGAGGTGGGCGCACAGGCCTCGCTCCGGCAGGCGGAAGCCGACTACAAGCGGCAGGCCGAGCTGGTGCAGCGCCAGGCCGTCTCGCAAGCCACGCTCGACACCTCGACCTCGAACCGCGACAACGCGCAGGCCAATTTGCAGCAGGCCCAGGCCAACACCAGGCTCGCCGAGGTCAATTACGGCTACACCAAGGTCACGGCGCCATTCGACGGCATCGTCAGCGCCCACATGGTCTCGATCGGCGAGCTCGTCGGCGTTTCCTCGCCGACCCAGCTCGCCACCATCGTCGCGATGGACCCGATCTATGTGAACTTCACCGTCAACGAGCAGGACGTGCTGCGCATCCGCGCCGAGGCGACCCGGCGCGGACTGACGCCCGCCGACATGAAGCAATTCCCGATTCAAGTGGGGCTGCAGACCGAAACCGGCTATCCGCATGAGGGCAAGCTCGACTACGTCTCGCCAACCCTCAACCAGTCGACCGGCACGCTGGCGGTGCGCGGCCTCGTCCCCAACGACAAGCGGGTGCTGCTGCCCGGCTACTTCGTCCGCGTCCGGGTGCCCTTCGACCAGGAGAAGAGCGCCCTGCTCGTTCCCGACACCGCGCTCGGCAGCGACCAGGGCGGCCGCTATCTCCTCGTCGTCAATGGCGACAACGTCGTCGAGCAGCGCAAGGTGCAGATCGGCCCCGTCGACAACGGCCTGCGCGTAATCGAGAGCGGCCTGAAGCCGGAGGACCGCGTCGTGACCGCGGGGCTCTTGCGCGTCATCCCGGGCCAGAAGATCGACCCGCACATGACGAAGATCGAGCAGACGCAGGCCTCGAGCAAGTAAAGGCTGCCAGCCATGATCTCAAAGTTCTTCATCGAGCGGCCGGTCCTCTCGAACGTCATCGCGCTCCTGATGATCCTGATCGGCGGCGTCGCGCTGTTCAACCTCGCCATCGCGCAATACCCCGACGTGGTGCCGCCGACCGTACAGGTCACCACGCGCTATCCGGGCGCCAGCGCCAAGACCGTAATCGACACCGTGGCGCTGCCGATCGAGCAGCAGGTCAACGGCGTCGAGGACATGCTGTACATGCAGTCCTACAGCGGCTCCGACGGCACCTACACGCTGACCGTCACCTTCAAGATCGGCACCGACCTCAACTTCGCACAGGTGCTGGTGCAGAACCGCGTCTCCAGCGCATTGTCTCAATTGCCGCAGGCGGTGCAGAACCAGGGCGTCACCGTGCAGAAGCGGTCGACCTCGATCCTGCTGTTCGTGACGCTGACCTCGCCGGATGCGAGGTATGACAGCCTTTACTTGAGCAACTACGCCACCATCAACATCCGCGACGAGCTCTCCCGCCTGCCCGGCGTCGGCAACGTCACCGTGTTCGGCGCCGGCCAGTACTCGATGCGGATCTGGCTCGATCCCAACAAGCTGCAGGTGCGAGGCCTGGTGCCGCAGGACGTCATCAACGCAATCCAGCAGCAGAGCCAGCAGGTTTCCGCCGGCCAGGTCGGCGCGCCGCCGACGCCGCCGGGACAGGCGTTCCAGTACACGCTGAACGTCAACGGACGGCTCGACGACGCCGGCCAGTTCGAGAACATCATCGTCAAGACCGGATCGAGCGGCGACGTCACGCGGGTGCGCGACGTCGGCTGGGTCGAGCTCGGCGCGCAGACCTACAGCCAGATCTTCTCGCTCAACAAGCAACCCGCGGTCGGCATCGGCGTATTCCAATCGCCTGGCGCCAACGCGCTCCAGGTCGAGCAGGCGGTCGAGAAAAAGATGGCGGAGCTCGCCAAGCGCTTTCCCGAAGGTATCAAGTACGACACGCCGTTCGACACCACCAAGTTCGTCGAAGCCTCGGTGCACGAGGTCTACATGACCTTGATCGAGGCCGGCCTGCTGGTACTGGTCGTCATCCTCGTTTTCCTGCAGGACTGGCGCGCGATGCTGGTGCCGGCGACGACCGTGCCTGTCACCATCATCGGCGCCTTCGCGGCCATGGCGGCACTCGGCTTCACCATCAACATGTCGACGCTGTTCGCGATCGTGCTCGCGATCGGCATCGTGGTCGACGACGCCATCGTCGTGGTCGAGGGCGCCGCCCACAACATCGAGCAGGGCATGAACGGCCACGACGCCGCGATCCGCGCGATGGACCAGCTGTTCGCGCCGATCGTCGGAATCACGCTGGTGCTGATCTCCGTGTTCCTGCCGGCCTCGTTCCTCGCCGGACTGACGGGGCGCATCTATTCGCAATTCGCGCTTGTCATCGCCGCGACCGCGCTGCTCTCCGCCATCAACGCCGCGACCTTGAAGCCGACGCAATGCGCGCTGTGGCTGCGGCCGGCGGTGCCGCCGGAGCAGCGCAATTTCTTCTATCGCGGCTTCAATGCGGTCTACAACCGCGTCGAGCGCGGTTACACCAGGCTGATCACGTTCCTGGTGAAGCACGCCACCATCTCGGTCGCGTTCGCCCTGCTGGTCATCGCAGCCAGCGGCTATGGCCTGTCGCGGGTGCCGACCGGCTTCCTGCCGATCGAGGACCAGGGCTATCTGATCGCCGCCGTGCAGCTGCCCGACGGCGCCGCGCTGGAGCGGACGCAAGCCGTGCTCGACAAAGCAAGCGGGCTAATCAAGGAGACGCCTGGCGTCGCACAGGTCATCACCATCGCCGGCATCTCTGCGCTCGACAACAGCGCCAGCCTTGCCAATGCCGGCGTCGCCTACATCATCCTGAAGGACTGGGACGCCCGCAAAGGGCCCGGCGAGGATCTGCGCTCGCTGGTCTTCGGGCTCAACGACAAGCTCGCGACCATCATGGAGGCGCGCACAATCGTGCTGCCGCCGCCGCCGATCCAGGGCATCGGCAACGCCGCCGGCTTCTCGATGCAGGTCGAGCTGCGCGACGGCAACAGCGACTTCGCCAAGCTGCAGGCGATCACCGGCGCGATGGTCTCCAACGCTCAGAGCCAGAGCGCGCTGCAGCGCGTGCAGTCCTCGTTCCGCTCCTCGGTGCCGCAATTCAACGTCGAGATCGACCGGATCAAGACCCAGACGCTGCACGTGACGACGGACCAGGTGTTCTCGGCGCTGTCGACCTATCTCGGCTCGTCCTATGTCAACCAGTTCAACAAGTTCGGCCGCGTGTTCCAGGTCTACACCCAGGCCGATCCCGCCTTCCGCGTCACCGAGCGCGACATCGCCAACATGCAGGTGCGCAACTCGAACGGCGACATGATCCCGATCGGCACCGTCGCCACGATCACGCCGGCCACCGGCCCGTCGCTGATCAGCCTCTACAATCTCTATCCATCCTCGACCGTAATCGGCCTGCCGGCGCAGGGCTATTCGTCGGGCCAATCATTGAAGCTGATGGAGGAGATCGCGGACAAGACGCTGCCGCCCGGCACCGGCTATGAATGGACCGCGATGTCCTACCAGGAGAAGGCTGTCTCGAATCAGATCTACTGGGTGTTCGGGCTCGCCATGCTGCTGGTCTATCTCGTGCTCGCCGGCCAGTACGAGAGCTGGTACGCGCCGATCTCGGTGATCCTCGCGGTGCCGCTGTCGCTGCTCGGACCGATGCTGATCCTCTCCGCCCTCAAGATTGACAACAACCTCTATTGCCAGATCGGCCTGATCCTCCTGATCGCGCTGTCGGCCAAGAACGCCATCCTGATCGTCGAGGTCGGGCTCGAGCTGCATGGCCGCGACGGCAAGCCGATCCTGGAATCCGCGATCGAGGCGGCGCGTGCCCGCTTCCGCCCGATCCTGATGACGTCGTTCGCCTTCATCCTCGGCGTCGTCCCCCTGGTGCTCGCCACCGGCGCCGGCGCCAGCGCACGCAAGTCGATCGGCATCACAGTGTTCTCCGGGATGCTGGCCTCGACCTGCCTTGCGGTGCTGTTCGTGCCGGCGTTCTTCGTGGTGGTGCAACGCTTCGAGAACTGGCGGGCGGGCAAGAAGGCGGTGAAGGTTGCGGAAGTGAAACCGTAAGAATTGGTTTGGAGTAGCGGCGCAGCGGGCGCAGTGTAACCTCTCCCGCTTGCAGGAGAGAGGGCGCACCGCCCGGACTGATGTAGCTTGCCCTACCCCTTCTCCGCCGGAGCCGGCCGCGCTTCGCCGCTCGACACCAGCAGCACCGAGACCTTCGACTGCCTGAGCACGGCGTCCGCGACGCCGCCGAAGGAGAGGTGATCGGCCTGGATGCGATCGACGCCCATCACGACGAGATCGACGTCGGTCGTCTCGATCTCGCGCAGGATCGCGGCCTCCGGCGCGCGGTTCACCCGCAGCGTGGTGGTGATATCGACGTCGTAGCGGGCGGCGAGATCGCTGGCGTCCTTGAGGATACCCGTCTCCTGGCTCAGTCCGCGCGAAGCGCCACGCTGCGCGCCCTTGTCGCGCGTCGTCGCCACGTAGATCACCCGGAGCGAGCCCGATCCGGCCTGCGCCAGCGCGACCGCGACCTCGGCACCGCGCTTGGAGACGCCGCTGCCGGAGACCGGAACGAGGATGTTGAGCGCTTCGGGCATCGGCTGCTTCAGGTGCCTGCCCTTGGCCGCCACGATCGCGAGCGGTCCTTCGAATTCCGCGGCGATGTCGTCGATCCTCCGATCGAAACGGTCCTTGGTCGCGGTCACCTTGTCGATGCCGACCACCAGGAGATCGAAGCCTTTGCGTGCCTCGTCGGCGATGGTCTCGCCGAGCTCTGCCTGCCTCGCACGGGTGACGACATCGACGTTGCCGGCGTCTCCTTCGGATTTGACGGACACCGCCTCGGCGGCCTTCTTCACCACGGCTTCGTGGCTGTCCGCCTCGTCGCGCGCCTTCTGCTGCTCCCGGGGCGGCTTGCCGATGTGCAGCACCGTGATCGGCAGGCCGCGCATGCCGACGATCAGGCCCGCGACGTGGGCGGCGAATCTGGCGTTGACGCTTTCGTCCACCGCCAGCAGGGGACGCTCGAGATTGGCGACGAAGCCGCGTCGCTCAAACTCCTCGCGCTCGAGGCGCTCCTTCTCGTCCTGGTTCATCGGCAGCCTCGCCAGCGCTGCGCGCAGCATCGGCGGCATCGCCATCGTGGTCACGATCGCCATGGTCACGATCATCGTGAACAGGTTCTGGCTGAGCACGCCGATGGAAAGGCCGATGGTGGCGATGATCACCTCGGTCGAGCCGCGCGCGTTCATGCCGCTCGCGAGCGCCAGCGACTCCCGGGTGGTCAGTCCGCCCACGGTGCCGCCGAGGAACGCGCCGCCGAACTTGCCGACGCTGGCGATCACGACCAAGAGGCCGGTGAGCATCAGGAGATTGGGATCGCGCAGCACCGATAGATCGGCGGCTAGGCCCGCGAGGCCGAAGAACACCGGCATGAAGAAGCTCGAGATCAACCCGCGCAGGCGCTCATCGATCTGCCGCGTCAGGATCGGGGACTCGCCGACCAGGATGCCGGCGACGAAGGCACCCAGCACGGTATGGACGCCGATCAGATGCGTGATCAGCGCCATGATCCCCATCAACAGCAGAATCACCGTGATGACGGCCGCCGCGCTGACGAGATTATCGTTGGCCCAGCGGATCAATTGGAACACCAGGCGGCGGCCGATGGTGAAGCTGACGGCAAGGAAGGCGAGCGTGCCGAGCACGGCCTTCGCCACCGAGGCGATATCGAGCGTGCCGTGCGAGGCTAGACTGAAGATGACGGCGATGATGATCCAGCCGATGGTGTCGTCGATCACGGCGGTCGCGACGATGATCTGCCCGACATTGCGGCGCATGAAGTTCATCTCGCGCACCACGACGGCGACGATCTTCACCGAGGAGATCGACAGCGCCGTGCCCATGAACAGCGAGGCGACCAGGCGCGCATGCGGATTGGGCAGCAGCGCATCGGGGAGGAACTCGCCGAGCGCGAAACCGCAGGCGAAGGGCACGAGAATGCCGGCGATCGAGATCGCAATCGCGGCCCTGCCGACCTTGCGGACCAGCTTGAGGTCGGTCTCCATGCCGGTCAGCAATAGCAGCAGCAGGATGCCCACCTGCGCGATGCCGTCGAGCATCGCCTTCTGCTCGGGCGTCTTGGGAAAGATCGCGGCTTGCGCCTCCGGCCAGATCCAGCCGAACAGCGACGGGCCCAGGATGATGCCGGCGAGCAATTCGCCGATCACCGAGGGCTGGCCGATGCGCTGCATGATCTCGCCGAGACCGCGGCCGACCGCGAGCAGCAGCACGATCTGCAGGATCAGGAGGGATTCCGAGGGACCGGATTTGCCCGCTTCTGCGGCCGCCGCAATGGTGGTGAGCACGAGCGCCGCAGGGACGAGGCCGACGGATCGGAGCAGGCGCGATCGCATGCAGGTGGTTTTTCCCCTTCATCTGCCCCGTGTCGGGGCAAAGGAATAGAACCCGCGGAAGGCGGAGCGGGTTCCGCCGCGCAGGGCGGGTTTAGGGAGCGAAAACAAAAAGTGCGAAAACAACCCCATGCACAGTAGGGACGGGGTTGAAAAGGCTTGAGAAATTTCGGTCTTGCCGAAGCGACTTGTGCCGTCGGGCAAAACAGGGGCATAATGGCATGATTGGGTGAGTGAGCGATCGGCCGCAGCATCCTTCCGTGGAAAAATTCTGGATTGCTTCGTCGCAAGGGCTCCTCGCAATGACGGTGGAGAGAGTCCCGTCGCCTCATTTCCCTCTCGTGCCCCGGACGCGGCGCAGCGCCCCCGGCGATGCGAAGCATCGTCCGGTGCGGTGCGCTGCAGAGCCGGGGCCCATGCGACACGGGAATTCGCAGCCTCTGGGTCCCGGATCGGCGCGCGCTTGAGGCGCGCTTGTCCGGGACACGGGACCTCACACCGCCTGCGGCGTCCGGATCTCGCGCGGCAGGATCAGTGCGGCGGCGATGGCGAGCAGGCAGAGGGCGGCGAAGGCGTGCAGCATGGTGACGAAGCCGCCCTGCTCGTAGAGCCAGGCGACCAGACCGACGGAGGCGCCGGCCGCGGTGAAGCCGACGAAATAGCGCACGGCATAGGCGCGCGAGCGCCACTCTTCCGTGGTGTACTTGCCGACCATGGCATCGTTCACCGTGACCTGACCGAAGGCGCCCATGACGATGCCGATCGAGACCAGGATCAGCGGCAAATTGTTCAGGCTGGCGGCGAGATACAGGAACGGCGCCAGCATGAAGGACAGCGGCAGCGCCACCGTCTTCAGCGAATAGCGGTCGAGCAGCCGGCCGATCGTGTATTGCGTCATCGCGCCAAACACGTAGACGCCGGCCGCGATGACCCCGAGCAGCGCCGGGCTCTTGGTCAGGTCCGTAAGCCGCTCGGCGAACAGCTTTGGCAGCGCAACGGTGACGGCGTTGAAGGTCGTGGAGATCGCGATCACCACGATCAGCAGCGCCAGGATCACGCGCCACATGTCCCCTTTGGCGACCCGGGCCTGCGCCGCGGCCTGCTTACTGCCCTTGCGGTCCTCGTGCACGACGCTCAGCGCGAAGCCGATGCCGATCAGGACGGTGACCGCGCCGGGAACGATGAAGGCGAAGCGCCAGCCGAAATATTGGCCGATCACGCCGGTCGCCAGGGCCGACGAGGCCACGCCGAGATTGCCCCAGACGCCGTTGATTCCCATCTCGCGGCCGAGCCGGTCGGCATAGGACACGATCATGGCGGTGCCGACGGGGTGATAAATCGAGGCGAAAATGCCGATCGCGAGCAACGCAGCGCAGAGCTGCACGGGGGTCTGCACGAAGCCGACCGCGACCATGGAGAGGCCGATGCCGACGAAGAAGATCAGCATCATGTGGCGGCGGCTCCAGCGATCGCCCAGCCAGCCGGTGAGCAGCGAGCCCGCGCCGAAGGCGACGAAGCCCGGCGTCGCGTAAGGCAAGAGTTCCGAATAGGCCATGCCGAGCGCCGGACCCATGATGATGACAGCGGCGGCGAAGATCAGCATCGAATAATGGTCGATGAAATGACCTGCGTTGACGAAACCGATGACCCGGCTGGGGCTGTTCATTCGGCGAGTCCTCTCCTGCTCCGAAATGCGTTATATGTCCTCTCTATGACGAGATGCCGCCAATGACTGTCTTGAACAGGCCAATCTTGGAAACGCCAAGCTTGGAAACGCCAATCCTGCGGGAGGTCCGCAGCAACCACCGCTCGCCCGCGGGCGTGCATCTGGTCGCCCGCGACTATCCCAAGGGGATGCGGATCGATCTGCACATGCACCGCGAGGCGCAGCTGATCTATGCGGCAAAGGGCACGATGCAGGTGACGACGCCCGCCGGACGCTGGCTGGTGCCGCCGGACCGCGCGGTCTGGGTGCCGGCCGGGCTCGAGCACGCCATCGACCTGCTCGCCGACATCGAGATGCGCACGCTGTATTTCGACCTGTCCTGGCTGAAGCGCGAGCAGCGCTCTGACGGCCTGACCAGGGAATTCGTGGTGCGGGTATCGCCGCTGCTCAATCAGGCGATCCTCGCGCTGTTCGACGGGCGCAGCACCGAGGAGCGCACCGAGCTCTTGGTGCGCCTGGTGCTGCTGGAATTGCACCAGGCCGAGGATTCCGCGACCTTCGTGCCGCTGCCCCGCGAAGTTCGCTGCCGCCGCGCCGCGATGATCGTGCTCGACGACCCAACCGGCCTGTACGACATCGACACGCTGGCGCGCGAGGTCGGAACCTCCGGGCGGACCTTGTCGCGGCTGTTTTCGAGCGAGACGCAGTTGAGCTTCAAGAGCTGGTGCCAGAGGGCACGGATTGCGGCGGCGATCCAGCTTCTGTCGACGGACGCCAACGTGTCGGTGAAGCAGCTGGCGACCCAGCTCGGCTATGCCAGCGTACCGGCGTTCTCGGCCGCGTTCCGCCAGGTGACGGGACGGACGCCGACGGAGTTTGCGGGGAAGGGGTAGCCCCAATCTCGTCATTGCGAGGAGCGAAGCGACGAAGCAATCCAGAATGCCGCCGAGGAGGGATTCTGGATTGCTTCGCTGCGCTCGCAATGACGGAGGATGTGGCGGCCGCCGCCTTCCCAAATGCCACCGCACGCTCCGCCCCCTTCCCCGGCTCCGCCCGGCATGACACCATTCTCCCAACGCACGGCCCAACGAAAGATGCCGCATTCGCCTGCTTGATTGTGATCGGCTTGCACCCAAATCCCGTGTAAGCTCCCGCAACGCACAGACCTGATACGAAAGCCCAGATGGCCAACGCCTTCTTCTCCGACCTGCTTGCCACCATCTCCGAGCGCGGGCGCACGTTGCTTCGCCGGGGGGACGCTGCCGCTACCAAGCGTGATGCCGACGGACTGCTCGAGCTCTGCGATGCGCTGCTGTCGGGCCGGGGCGAAGCCTCCGGCACCGCGATGGCGCGCGAGGTCCTCGACATCTACCGGGAGCTGGACGCGGCGGGACGCCGCGCCTTCTTCGAGGGATTGGTGCGCGATTTCGGCCCCGATCGGGAGCGCCTGTCCAAGGCGATCGAGACATGGCGGGCCGCCCCCAGCGACGAGGACGCAAGCTCGCTGCACTTCGCTTCCGAGCCGCGCCGGCAGGAGCTGATCCGGCGGCTCAACCGCGCGCCCGGCGGTACCGGCGATCTCGTCAACATGCGCGCCGATCTGCTCGGCATGATGAACGGGCACACCGATCTCGCCGCGCTCGATCGCGACGTCTCGCATCTTCTTTCTTCGTGGTTCAACAGGGGGTTTCTCGTGCTGCGCAGGATCGACTGGTCGACCCCGGCCAACATCCTCGAAAAGATCATCCGTTACGAAGCCGTGCACGAGATCTCGGACTGGGACGATCTGCGCCGCCGCATCGATCCGGTCGACCGGCGCTGCTACGCCTTCTTCCATCCTGCGATGGTGGACGAGCCCCTGATCTTCGTCGAGGTGGCGCTGACCGAGACGATCCCCGGCGCGATCCAGCCCCTGCTCGCGGTCGACCGCCAGCATCTGCCGATCGAGCGCGCGCGCACCGCCGTGTTCTATTCGATCTCCAACACCCAGCGCGGCCTGGGCGGCATCTCCTTCGGCAGCTTCCTGATCAAGCAGGTGGTGGAAGAGCTGCGCCGCGAGCTGCCGAAGCTCGACACCTTCGTCACGCTGTCGCCGGTGCCGGGCTTCATGGCCTGGGTGAAGCAAGACAAGAACTTGCCCCTGTCGGACGAGGATCGCGAGGTGCTCAAGCGCCTCGACGATCCCAGATGGTTCGAGAGCCCGGAGACGGCGGCGCTGCTCCGCGCCGTGCTGGAGCCGCTCGCGGCGCACTATTTCCTCAAGGCGCGCACGCCGAAGGGCAAGCTGATCGATTCCGTCGCCCGCTTCCATCTCGGCAACGGCGCGCGGCTGGAGCGAATCAACTGGCTGGGCGACCTCTCGCCCAAGGGCCTGCGCGAGTCCGCCGGCGTCATGGTCAACTACCTCTACCGCCTCGACGACATCGAGAAGAACCACGAGGCCTATGCCAATGACGGCGAGGTCGTGGCGTCCAGCGCGGTGAAGAAGCTGCTGAAGGGCGAGGGGCGACGGCTGCTGGATATGCGGTTGTCGTAAGCGGCATACTCAGTCGTCGTCCCGGACAAGCGAAGCGCAGATCCGGAACCCATAACCACAGGAGATCGTGGTCACGGGGACTCGGAGTTATCAGCTTCGCGAAACGAGGTCTGCCTGGGGTTATGGGTCCCGGATCGGCGCGCGCTTGAGGCGCGCTTGTCCGGGACGACAGCGAGCGTGTGGCGCGGCCGTCCACCCCTACTCCGCCAGCGCCTTCATCTCCTTGTAGAGATCGGACTTGCCTTCGAAGCCGATGCCGGGAAGGTCGGGCATGGTGATGTGGCCGTTCTCGACGCGCACGCCGTCGGGGAAGCCGCCATAGGGCTGGAATAGGTCGGGGTAGCTTTCGTTGCCGCCTAGGCCGAGGCCGGCGGCGATGTTGAGCGACATCTGGTGGCCGCCATGCGGGATGCAGCGGCTGGGGGACCAGCCGTGGGTCTTCAGCACCTCGAGCGTGCGCTGGTATTCGCACAGGCCATAAGACAAGGCGCAATCGAATTGCAGCCAGTCACGGTCCGGGCGCATGCCGCCGTAGCGGATCAGGTTGCGGGCGTCCTGGTGGCTGAAGAGATTTTCGCCGGTCGCCATCGGGCCCGGATAGAATTCGGCGAGCGCGGCCTGCAGCGCGTAGTCGAGGGGATCGCCGGCCTCCTCGTACCAAAACAACGGATAGTCACGCAGCATCTTGGCATAGGCGATGGCGGTCTCCAGGTTGAAGCGGCCGTTGGCGTCGACGGCGAGCTGGGCGTCCTTGCCGATCTCCTTCAGCACCGCCTCGATGCGGGTGCGGTCCTCGTTAATCGGCGCACCACCGATCTTCATCTTGACGACGTTGTAGCCGCGATCGAGATAGCCGCGCATCTCACCGCGCAACATCGAAAGATCCTTGCCGGGATAATAATAGCCGCCGGCGGCATAGACGAAGACGCGCGGATTGGCTTTGACGCCGTGACGCTCGGCGAGCAGGCGGAACAGCGGCTGGCCCGCGATCTTCGCCACCGCATCCCACACCGCCATGTCGATGGTGCCGACTGCGACCGAACGCTCGCCATGACCGCCCGGCTTCTCGTTGGTCATCATCGCGGCCCAGACCTTGTCGGGGTCGAGATTGTCGCCCGCCGCGTTCAGCAGCGACTTCGGATCAGCCTCCGTGATGCGCGCGGCAAAGCGCTCGCGGATCAGGCCGCCCTGCCCGTAACGGCCGTTGGAGTTGAAGCCGTAGCCGACGACGCGCTTGCCGTCGCGGACCACGTCGGTGACGACGGCAACGAGGCTGGTCGTCATCTTCGTGAAGTCGATATAGGCGTTGCGGATCGGCGAGGAGATCGGCTTGGTGATCTCGCGGACGCCGACGATGCGGACGGACATGTTCTCTTTCCTGGCTAGCTCCATCGCTCGTCATGGCCGGGCTTGACGACAGAGTGCGGGTGGACGGGCGTCTATTTCTTATCCCTGAAATACGGCTCGACCGGGCCGTGCACCTTGATGGTCAGCGGGTTGCCGTGGCGGTCCTTGGCGTTGCCGGCGGTGACGCGGACCCAGCCTTCGCTGATGCAGTACTCCTCGACATTGGTCTTCTCGATGCCCTTGAAGCGGATGCCGACGTCGCGCGCCAGGATCTCTGCGTTGTAATAGGGGCTGTTCGGGTCGACCGACAGGCGGTCCGGAAATTCGTCGCTCATGCTTGTCTCGCTCACAACAGGGTTTCGATTCGAGTGCGCAATCCTTCGGGCCGGGCGGTCGGCGCGTAGCGCGCGACCACGCGACCCTTACGGTCCACCAGGAATTTGGTGAAATTCCATTTGATGGCGGCGCCGAGCAGCCCGGATTGCTGGCGTTTCAGGTACTCATACAGAGGATGTGCCTTCGGCCCGTTGACGTCGATCTTCTCGAACAGGGGAAAAGTGACGTCGTAATGGGCCGAGCAGAATTCCTGGATCTCGCTCGCCTGCCCCGGCTCCTGCGCGCCGAACTGGTTGCAGGGAAAGCCGAGCACCGAGAAGCCGCGCGGGGCGAGGTCGCGATAGAGATCCTCGAGGCCGCGATATTGCGGCGTGAAGCCGCATTTGCTCGCGGTGTTGACGATCAAGAGCACCTGCCCCTCGAAACGTCGCAGGGCGACCTCCTCGCCGGCCAGCGAGTTGGCCTTGAAGTCGTAGATATCAGTCATCGCTAGCCCATAGGATCGATCGGCGACGGCGGCACGCCGCCGGCCTCGATCGCTTCGCCCGCGAGCAGGCACAGATCCTCGCGATAACGCCCCGAGACGACGTGCACGCCGACCGGCGCCTTGCCGACGAGACCCGTCGAGACGACGAGCCCCGGCAGTCCCATGAAGGGGATCGCGATCTGCGGCAGCTGCGCTTCCCAGACGCGCTTGAAGGAATCTTCGTCCTTGCGGTCGAGATGATCCGGAAACGGCAATTCGCCGGAGACCGGCGTCAGCAGCACGGCGTATTTTTCGAAGAACAGCATCCATTCGCGCGTCAGTGTCGCTCGCCGGGTCAGCGCCTTGGCGTAATTGGTCTGATCCATCGGCGTGACTCGATTGCGGTTGCCGCGGAGGCACGCCAGCGCGCCGGGATCGCCCTCGCGCTCGGCCATCTCCAGCTGCGCCTCATAGCCGTCGCCGAGCCAGAGCTTGATCTGCCATTCGACCGCCTCGCGCATCGGCGGCGTATCCTCGATCACATCGACGGTCCAGCCGGCGCGCTCCAGCCGCTTGCCGGCATCGCTCACCGCGGCCTTCACCTCCGGCGCGGTGGCAAGGCCGCCCGGATTGAGGCAGAGCGCGGCGCGCTTGTCCCGGGTCGGTCCCTGCAGCGGCACCGGCGCGAACCAAGGATCGCGGATGTCGCGGGCCGACATGGCCTCGAGCGAAATTCTGAGATCATTCACCGTGCGCGCCAGCGGGCCCGAGACCGCCATGATTTGCGGCCCGATCGGTCGCTCCGGCAGCGCCGGATTGAAGGCGGGAATGCGGCCGAGCGTCGGGCGCAGACCGTGCACGCCGCAAGCATAGGCGGGATAACGGATCGAGCCGGCGATGTCGGTGCCGTGGGCGATGTGGCCGATGCCTGCCGCGACCGCCGAGCCGGCGCCGCCGGAGGAGCCGCCCGGGGTCAGCGAAGCGTCGCGGGGGTTCTTGGTGTCGCCGTGGATGAGATTGGTGGTGAACCAGCGATAGGAGAAGGCCGGGCAATTGGTGCGGCCGAGCAGGATGGCGCCCGATTTACGGAAATTGGCGACGACCGGATTGTCCTCGCGGGCGATCAGGTCGCGCTGCAGCTTCAGGCCGTTGGTGGTGGCAAAGCCTTCCTGGTCGACATTGGCCTTGATGGTCACGGGCACGCCGGCGAGGACGCCGGGGTCCTCACCCCGGCTAATTGCGGCATCGACGGCATCGGCCTGCTTGAGCACGTCCTCCGGCCGGTGGTCGATCACCGCGTTGAGCTGGGGATTGACGGCGTCGAGCCGCGCGAGACCGGCCTTGGCGGCCTCGCTGGCGGACACCTTTTTGGACCTGACGAGGGTGGCGAGGTCGGCGGCCGACAGGCGCCAGAGATCTTGCATGGCTTGCTCCGTATGACCGGCGTCTTTTAGCGCCGGGAACGCGGCAAAGCCATGCGGATTTCGCGGGGGTACCTCCGTCATTGCGAGCGCAGCGAAGCAATCCAGACTGCCGCCGCGGAAAGATCCTGGATTGCTTCGTCGCAAGGGCTCCTCGCAATGACGTGGAGGGAGTTGCGCGCCCCCTCACCCGCCGCCGCGGCTAATGCCTTGTCGCGGACTGATCCGGCATGTCGAGCAGCGCCTCGGTGAAGGGAAACTCCAGCACGATCTCGCCGTCGGCATCGGTGACCTCGATGACGGCCTCCAGCAGCGCCGGCTGGGTTCCTTCCGACTTCACGACCTCGAGGATCATCTGCCGCGCGACCTCCCAGGCGCGATCGGGGTTGCGCAGGTCCTCGCCGTCAGGATCCACGATCAATTCGTCGCCGATGCGGGTGTTGAAGAAATATCTGGGCATGCCTGATCCAATGGGGTCGTCTGTCGCCGATGAGACGCCGATACATACTCACAACTGGTTTATCCCGACAGGGATCACGACCTATCGGCAATTTTGCGTATCTGATCCGCTCATCTTTGCGGCCGCAATACGCCATCTTTGCAGTGCAACAATTTCCTGCAGCCTACTACCTAGGTCGGGAAAATTTCACTGGCGAACTTTGCCGGCCGCACTAATTTGTCTGGCGGGCGGATGCGTCCGAATTCGCGAAAAATGGAGAGCCAAATGGCCTGGAAAGCCCCGAAGATCGTCGAAGTGCCCTGCGGCATGGAAATCAACATGTATGTGAGCGCCACCCGCAAGTAAGCGGCTGGTGAGATCGCGTTCTGCGCAGGTGGCTCTTTCGGTCACGACAGGTTTCCGGCAGACAGAAACCTCGTCCGAAACTGTCTCGGCCTGAGATCCACCTCGCCAATTCGCCTCCAGGAGACGGATCATGCTTCGCGTCGTCGTCCTGGGCGCCGGGGCCGGCGGCGGAGTTCCGCAGTGGAATTGCGGCTGCGAAGGCTGCCGCGCGGCTCGTGCGAATGGACATGAGCTTCATCGAACCCAAGCCTCGGTCGCTTTCAGCGGCGACGGCGAGCACTGGTTCCTGATCAACGCCTCGCCCGATCTTCGCCAGCAATTGAATGCCACGCCGCAGCTGCACCCCAAGGCGGGCGCGCTGCGCCACACGCCGATTGCGGGCGTGATCTTGACCAACAGCGAAGTCGATGCCATCGCCGGCCTGCTGTCGATGCGCGAAGGCTCGCCCTTCACGGTCTATGCGCACGAGAAGGTGCTGGCGATCCTTGCCAGCAACAGCATCTTCAACGTGCTGAACGAGAAGAACGTGCGACGCCAGCCGATCGCGATCCGCGAGCCGTTCGAGCCGCGGCTGCCGGATGGCACGCGCTCAGGGCTCGAGGTGCTGCCCTTTGCCGTGCCGGGCAAGTCGGCCTGGTATCTCGAAGGCAAGGTGCATCCGTGCGGCGAGAGCGGCGACGGCGACACGCTGGGCCTGAAGATCACCGACAAGGCCACCGGCAAGTTCTTCTATTTCATCGCCGCCTGCGCCGAAGTGACCGACGCGCTCAAGGCCGAGATCGACGGCGCTTCACTGGTGTTCTTCGACGGCACGGTCTGGCGCGACGACGAGATGATCAGGGCCGGCCTTGGCCACAAGACCGGCAAGAGCATGGGCCACGTGGCGATGTCCGGCGAGGACGGCGCCATCGCACGGCTGGCCGACCTCAATATCGATAGGAAGCTGTTTCTGCATATCAATAACTCGAATCCGACGCTGCTGCCCGGCTCGCCCGAACGCAAGATCACTGAGGAGGCGGGCTGGCAGATACCCGCGGATGGAACGGAGATCGTGCTGTGAACGCCGCATCACTGACTGGAATGACCGCACTCTCGATCGGCAGGGACATCCGGCTCAACTCGGCTGAGGAGCTGGAGGCGGCGCTGCGCCACATTGGCGCCACGCGCTATCACAGCCTGCATCCGTTCCATAAGTTGCTGCATGGCGGTAAGCTGAACAAGGGCCAAGTGCAGGCCTGGGCGCTCAACCGCTACTATTACCAGAGCACGATTCCGATCAAGGACGCGGTGGTGATCTCGCGCTTCCGCGACCGCGCCACGCGGCAGGAATGGCGCCATCGCATCGAAGACCATGACGGCGATGTCGGCAGCGAGGGCGGCATCGAGCGCTGGCTCAAGCTGACCGAAGGCCTCGGGCTCGAGACCGCTTACGTGGAATCCACCGAAGGCATCTTGCCGGCGACGCGCTTTGCGGTGGAGGCTTACGTGCACTATTGCCGCGAAAAAAGCCCGCTGGAGGCGATCGCCTCCTCGCTGACCGAGCTGTTCGCGCCCAACCTGCATGAAGAGCGCATCGCCGGCATGCTGGAGCACTACGACTTCGTCAACCCCGACATCATGAGCTACTTCAAGCGCCGCCTGACCCAGGCGCCGCGCGATGCCAATTTCGCGCTGGACTATGTCAAGAGGCACGCCACGACGCCGGAGCAGCGCGCGCAGGTCTGCAATGCGCTGATCTTCAAGACCAACGTGCTATGGGTGCAGCTGGATGCGCTGCAGCACGCCTATGTCGAGGGCCACATTCCGCCGGGCGCGTTCGTGCCCACCGCGAGTTAAGAGGAACAGCTATGGCCGGGCCGCGTCACATCAGCGTCAGCGAGGCGAGCCGCCCCGTGCTGCCGCGGCATGCCAAGCTGAGATATGACGAAACCCGCGAGGTCTGGGTGATCCTGGCGCCGGAGCGCGTGTTGGCGCCGGACGAGATCGCGGTGGAGGTCTTGCAACTCTGCAACGGCGAGCGCAATGTCGGCGATATCGCCGATCAACTGGCCGCGAAATACGCAGCCCCGCGCGAGGCGATCCTGGCCGATGTCATCGCCATGCTGCAGGATCTCGCCGACAAGGGCTTTCTCACCGAGATCAGGGAGAAGACGTCATGAGCGACGTGACCATCCCGCCCAGCGACAGCCTCGCGGTGCTGGAGAAGCAGCGCTCGACGGCCGAGACGTTCGGCATTCCGCTCGCGGTGCTGCTCGAGATCACCCATCGCTGCCCGCTGCAATGTCCCTATTGCTCCAACCCGGTCGAGCTCGACCGTTCGGGCAAGGAGCTGACGACGGACGAGTGGAAGAAAGTGCTGAGCGAGCTTGCCGAGATCGGCGTGCTCCAGGTGCATTTTTCCGGCGGGGAGCCGACCGCGCGGAAAGATCTCGTCGAGCTGGTCAAGCATGCCAGCGACGCCGGGCTCTATACCAATCTCATCACGTCGGCCGTACTGCTGACGCGCGAGAGGCTCAGCGATCTCGCAGACGCCGGGCTCTGCCATGTGCAGATATCCTTCCAGGGCATCGAGGAAGGCCTCGCCGATCGCGTTGCCGGCTACAAGGGCGGCCACCGCAAGAAGCTCGAGGTCGCGAAATGGACGCGCGAGCTCGACCTGCCGCTCACCGTGAACGCGGTGATGCACCGGCAGAACCTGCACCAGCTGCCCGACATCATCCAGATGGCGCTCGATCTCGATGCCGACCGGCTCGAGGTCGCCAATGTCCAGTACTACGGCTGGGCGCTGAAGAACCGCGCCGCCTTGATGCCGACCGTGGCGCAACTCGACGAATGCACGCGCCTTGTCGAGGAGGCGCGGGAGCGGCTGAAGGGGCGGCTGACGATCGACTATGTCGTCCCTGATTATTACGCGCTGCGGCCAAAGAAATGCATGGGCGGCTGGGGCCGGCAGTTCTTCAACATCTCGCCCGCCGGCAAGGTGCTGCCCTGCCATGCCGCCGAGAGCATCACCGGGCTCGATTTCGAGTCGGTGCGCTCCAACCATTCGATCGCCTGGATCTGGCAGAACTCGGACGCCTTCAACCGCTATCGCGGCACCGGCTGGATGAAGGAGCCGTGCAAGTCTTGCGAATTCCGCGAGATCGATTTCGGCGGCTGCCGCTGCCAGGCCTTCGCGCTGACCGGGGACGCCGCCAACACCGACCCGGCCTGCGCGCTGTCGCCGCTGCACGAGACCATCTTCAAGCAGGCGGAAGCCGAGGCCGAGGGCGAGACCAGCCGCTTCCTCTATCGCAACTTCGCCGGCGGCACCCTGGAATCCGAGAATGGGACCTGACGCCGACGCTGCCGCTTCCGTCAAACGCGCCGATCCCTTTGCGCCGCTGACCTCCGACATGCTCGATGTCGGCGACGGCCACGAGCTCTATGTCGAGAGCGTCGGCCGCGCCGACGGGATCCCTGCGGTCTATCTGCACGGCGGGCCCGGCAGCGGCTGCCAGCCCGACCATCGCCGGCTGTTCGATCCCGACCGCTTCTGCGCCGTGCTGTTCGACCAGCGCGGCTGCGGCCGCAGCAGGCCGAAGGGATCGCGCGAGCACAACACCATTGCGCACCTGATCGCGGACATGGAGACGATCCGCGAAAATTTCGGCTTCGAGCGTTGGATGGTGGTCGGCGGCTCCTGGGGCGCGACGCTGGCGCTGGCCTATGCCGAGGCGCATCCCGGGCGCGTGTCGGGGATTGCGCTGCGCGCGACGTTTCTCGGCACGCGGGCCGAGGTCGAGACGGCCTTCACCTCGCGCCTGTCGCAATTCCATCCGGCGCTGTACGAGGATTTCCTCAGCGTGCTTCCTCCCGAGGAGCGCGAGCGGCCGGTGGACGCCTATTGGCGCCGCATCCTCGATGCCGACCCCGCCGTGCATGGCCCGGCCGCGAAGGCCTGGCACGACACCGAGCGCGCCTTGTCCGAGCACAAGCCGGCCAGGACACGCCTCGACCTCGCCGCACTGAACGTCTGGCGCACATTGCCGGCGACGCCGTTCATGGAAGCGCATTATTTCATCAACGACAGCTTCATGGCCGCTGACCAGCTGCTGCAGAATGCGGGGAGACTCGCCGGCATTCCCGGCATTATCGTGCAGGGTCGCTATGATCTCCTGTGCCCTCCCGCGACGTCCCAGGCTCTTGCGAAAGTCTGGCCCGGTTCCGAGCTTCGCATCGTGGAAGAAGCCGGGCATTCGCTCTATGATGGCGGCGTGAGGGACGCGGTCATGAAGTCGATCGCGGACCTTGCGTCGAAGATCGGGCGATGAGAGGACAAGAACAATGCCGCTCGCCGGAAAGGGCATGCTGCTGACGTCGATGAACATCGACGCTTCGGACGAGGCCGATTTCAACCGCTGGTACGATCGCGAGCATCTGGAAGAGCGCGTCGCGATCGACGGATTTCTCGAAGCGCGGCGCTATGTCGCGCATGCCGCCAATCCCAAATATCTGTGCCTGTATTCGACCGCGACCTTGGACGTGCTCGACAGTCCCGCCTACAAGGCGCGGCTCGCGAACCCGACCGACTGGTCGCGGCAAACCATGGCGCGCTTCAAGGACATGCTCCGCGTCGTCGCACGCATCACCGTCAGCAACGGCACCGGACGCGGGGCTGCGCTCGGCATGGTGCGGCTGCGGCCGACGCCTGATAATGCCGCATCCTGGCGTGATGCACTGCAAGACAGACTGATGCCGGAGACGCCCGACAGCATCATCTCCATGCATCTGCTTGAGAGCGAGCCGGAACTGTCGGGTGCAACGGCAGGAATTCCGGCGACAGCTAACGAAGGCGCGCGCGACTGGTTCGTGCTGATAGACGGCACGCATATCGGCGCAGTCTCGGCCGTGATCGCCGAGCGCTTCACGGGACCTGCCGCGTCGCCCTTGCCGCCTCCCGTCTCCGTCGGCACCTACTGCCTGATGTGGGATCTCGCGAAGAGTGATATCGCGAGTAACTAACCTCGCGGAATCGTGCCTAAGTCCAACTAGTTTAGGCGTTTGGGATCGCCTCGCTCGATTTCATTCACGTACTTTCGAGCTAGCTGCCTAATCTTCTGGCTCGCCCATTTTGAATCTCTGACGTCTGAAAGCAGGTCTTTCAAGGTCGCTTTTTCTGCTGCCGCAAGGAACGGGATCCAAACCATCGCAAGATCAGTCCATTGGCGTGATTTGGCTCCTAGTGCAGACCCGATGAGTTTGGCGAACGGAAAAGGCGTCACTGCGCTTGCACTGCGAGCTATCTGGTCGAGCGCAGCCTTTACCTCGGAGAAGGGTCGCTCGAGCAACAGCCAAGCTCGATAAAAATCGTTGATTTCCTCGAGACGAAACTCTCTACCGTCGGCCCTTATTACCCAAGCGCCCGCTTCGGTCAGGGCGATGCTCATTCCAATATTAATCTCAAACTCAGCTGACACAGATCGATCCATCACGCGCCCTCGCGAGGAGAGACAATTGAGTACCTGGATTGCATCATCCGGCACCTTGGCTTCGCAGAGATACAGTAACGCGGCACTCATTCGCAGGCGCAACATATTGCACCGCACGCATCTCGTTCGCGGCGTTAATGCTGTGCGCGCGTAGCTCCCATGAAAGCCGTGCCGCGCGCAAATTTGCCGTTGTACTTCGGAACGGTTCTAATAAGCTAACCCAATGACGTCATTCAGAAACCAGATCGAAGCGCGTTAAGCGCTCGCCAAGCTAAACAAAACAAGCTCAACAAAAAAGGCCGCGGGGTCTTTGAGCCTGCGCGGACAGGGTAGGAATGAAACCGACCGATATCGCGGCCCCCGACTACTTTCACAAAGTGGTCGATTGCCAATGGGCCTGTCCTGCGCACACCCCGGTTCCCGAATACATCCGACTGATCGCCCAAGGCCGCTACAGCGACGCCTACATGATCAATTGGAAGTCGAACGTGTTTCCCGGAATTCTGGGACGCACCTGCGATCGTCCGTGCGAGCCGGCGTGCCGGCGCGGACGCGTCGAGGAAAACCCTGTTGCGATCTGCCGCCTCAAGCGCGTTGCCGCCGATTTCAAGGACGACATCAGGCAGCGCCTGCCGAAGCCCGGCCCGAAGAACGGCAAGCGCGTTGCGCTGGTCGGCGGCGGTCCCGCTTCGCTGACGGTGGCGCGCGATCTCGCGCCGCTCGGCTATCACTGCACCGTGTTCGATGCCGATCCGGAAGCCGGCGGCATGATGCGCACGCAGATCCCGAAATTCCGCCTACCCAATTCAGTGATCGACGAGGAGACCGGCTACATCCTGAACCTCGGCGTCGAGTTTAGGGGCGGTCACCGCATCGACAGCATGAAGGCGCTGCTCGCCGAGAAATACGACGCGATCTTCGTCGGCTCCGGCGCGCCGCGCGGCCGCGAGCTCGACATTCCCGGCCGGAAGGAGGCCGCCGCCAACATCCACATCGGCATCGAATGGCTGGCCAACGTGTCGTTCGGCCATACCGACAAAATCGGCAAGCGCGTGATCGTGCTCGGCGGCGGCAACACCGCGATGGATTGCTGCCGCACCGCACGCCGGCTCGGCGGCGAGAAAGTCACGGTGATCGTGCGTTCCGGCTTCGACGAGATGAAGGCCTCGCCCTGGGAGAAGGAGGACGCGATCCACGAGGATATTCCGATCCTCAACTACTTGGTCCCGGTGGCATTCAAGCACGTCGCCGGCAAGCTGATCGGCGTCACCTTCCAGCACGTCAAAGCCGAATACGACGCCAAGGGCCGCCGCAATCTGGTGCCTTCGGGCGATCCCGATCAGACCATTCCCTGCGACGACGTGCTGGTCGCGGTCGGCCAGGAGAATGCCTTCCCCTGGATCGAAGAGGATTGCGGCATCGAGTTCGACAAATGGCACATGCCCAAGGTCGATCCGAAGACCTTCGCCTCGACCAATCCAAAAGTGTTCTTCGGCGGCGATGCCGCGTTCGGCCCGAAGAACATCATCTGGGCGGTCGCGCACGGCCATGACGCCGCGTTGTCGATCCACAAGATGCTCTCGGGCGAGGCGATCGACGAACGGCCGCTGCCGGAGGTGCAAATCTCCTCGCAGAAGATGGGCATCCACGAATGGAGCTATGACAACGACATCTCGCCCGATAAGCGCTACAAGGTGCCGCATCGCGACAAGGTCGTTGCGCTGAAGGACATCCGCGCCGAGGTCGAGCTCGGCTATGACGTCAAGCTGGCGCTCGGCGAAGCGCACCGCTGCCTGAACTGCGACGTGCAGACCGTGTTCTCGACCTCGCTCTGCATCGAGTGCGACGCCTGCGCCGACATCTGCCCGATGGACTGCATCACCTTCACCAGTAACGGCGAGGAAAGCGATCTGCGCCAGCGCCTGAAGGCGCCCTCCGCTCATCCAGACCAGGACCTCTACGTCTCCTCGGATCTGAAGACCGGACGCGTGATGGTGAAGGACGAGGACGTCTGTCTGCATTGCGGGCTGTGCGCCGAGCGCTGCCCCACCGGCGCCTGGGACATGCAGAAATATTTCATCGAGATGACTCACGCAGGTTCGACATGTCCGACAAAAAGCCGATCAGCAGCGTAAACGACTTCGTCGTCCGCTTCGCCAACGTCAACGGCTCGGGCTCGGCCAGCGCCAACGAGATGTTCGCGCGCGCGATCCTGCGCCACGGCGTGCCGGTGTCGCCGCGCAATATCTTCCCCTCCAACATCCAGGGCCTGCCGACCTGGTACGAGGTGCGCGTGACGGAAGCCGGCCATCTCGGCGCCCGCGGCGGCGTCGACATGATGGTGGCGATGAACCCGCAGACCTGGGACAAGGACGTCGCCGGCATCGAGCCCGGCGGCTATCTGTTCTACGATTCCACCAAGCCGATGCCGTCGACCAAATTCCGCGACGACATCACCGTGATCGGCGTGCCGCTGACCGCGATCACCAACTCGACCTATACCGATCCGCGGCAGCGCCAGCTGTTCAAGAACATCATCTATCTCGGCGCGCTCTCGGCACTGCTCGACATGGACCCCAAGCTGATCGAGCAGCTGATCGGCGAGCAGTACAAGGGCAAGGAGAAGCTGCTCTCCTCCAACGTCCATGCGCTGCATCTCGGCCGCGACTGGGCGCTCTCGAACCTGAAATGCCCGATCGGACTTCGGGTGAAGAAATCCGACAAGGTCGGCGACCGCATCTTCATCGAGGGCAACAGTGCCGCCGCGCTCGGCGCGGTCTATGGCGGCGCCACCGTGTGCGCGTGGTATCCGATCACGCCATCATCCTCGGTGGCGGAGGCCTTCACCGCCCACTGCAAGAAGTACCGGCACGACCCTGAAACCGGCAAGGCGAAATACGCGATCGTGCAGGGCGAGGACGAGCTGGCCTCGATCGGCATCGTCATCGGCGCCTCCTGGAACGGCGCGCGCGCCTTCACCGCGACATCCGGACCAGGCATTTCGCTGATGACCGAGTTCATTGGCCTCTCGTACTTTGCCGAGATTCCGGCCGTGATCATGAACATCCAGCGCGCCGGCCCCTCCACGGGCATGCCGACCCGCACCCAGCAATGCGACATCATCGCCTGCGCCTATGCTTCGCACGGCGACACCAAGCACGTGCTGCTGTTCCCCGAGGACCCGGCCGAAGCGTTCGAGTTCGCGGCGGCCGCCTTCGATCTCGCCGAGCGGCTGCAGACCACGATCTTCCTGATGCTCGACCTCGACATCGGCATGAACCACCGGCTCTGCCGTCCGCTGAAGTGGGACGATGCAAGGCAATATGACCGCGGCAAGATCATGACCGCGGAGATGCTGGAAGAGGGCCGTGACTTCGGCCGCTATCTCGACGTCGACGGCGACGGCATTCCCTACCGCACCTATCCCGGCACGCATCCGACCAAGGGCTCCTACTTCACTCGCGGCACCTCGCGCGACCGCTATGCGCGCTATTCGGAGGAAGGCACGGTCTACGCCGACAACATGCAGCGCCTGGTGCGCAAGTTCGAGACCGCACAGGACCTAGTGCCGCGACCGCTGCAGGCCAATGCGGAACGGCCGACCAAATATGGCGTGATCTATTTCGGCTCGACATCGCCGGCCATGGACGAAGCGATCGGTCTATTGGAGGCGCGCGGGCATCAGCTCGACCGCCTGCGCATCCGCGCCTTCCCGTTCCACTCCAGCGTGGCCAGCTTCCTCGCCGAGCACGACTTCGTCTACGTGGTCGAGCAGAACCGCGACAGCCAGCTGCGCCAGCTCATCGTCAACGAGAACGGGATCGATCCCGTCCGGCTCGTGCCGATCGTGCATTACGACGGCACACCGATCACCGCCCGCTTCATCGCCAAGGCCATTGGCGACCACCAGGACCACCTCAAGGTGACCCCGCTCCGCAAGGCCGTGTCATGATGGCAGAGCGCATCCACATCGTCATTGCGAGCGCAGCGAAGCAATCCAGAGTCGTTCCGCGGAGGCAGTCTGGATTGCTTCGTCGCAAGGGCTCCTCGCAATGACGATGTGGATGCAGCGAGGGCCCATTTTATCGCTCTCGCCGGAGGGCGAGCCGTACGGCGTCGAGGGCAGAGGGAATAAAGAAAGTCTGTCATGACCTACATTGCAAAACCGAAATTCCATCATCCGGGGCTGAAGAAGAATGCGCTCGGCTACACGCATCGCGATTACGAGGGCAAGATCTCGACGCTGTGCGCGGGCTGCGGCCACGATTCGATCACGGCCTCGATCATCGAGGCCTGCTACGAGCTCTCGATCGAGCCGCATCGGGTAGCAAAAATCTCCGGCATCGGCTGCTCGTCGAAGACGCCGGACTATTTCCTCGGCAATTCGCACGGCTTCAATTCCGTGCACGGCCGCATGCCATCCGTGCTGACAGGCGCCAATCTCGCCAATCGCGACCTGATCTATCTCGGCGTCTCGGGCGATGGCGATTCCGCCTCGATCGGCTTCGGCCAGTTCGCGCATTCGATCCGGCGCGGCGTCAACATGACCTATATCGTCGAGAACAACGGCGTCTACGGCCTGACCAAGGGCCAGTTCTCGGCCACCGCCGACCGCGGATCCAAGAGCAAGAAGGGCGTCACCAACACCGACAATGCGATCGACCTCGTCGCCATCGCGCTGCAACTCGGCGCAACCTTCGTCGCGCGCTCGTTCTCCGGCGACAAGAGCCAGCTGGTGCCGCTGATCGCAGCCGCGATCGGCCACAAGGGCGCCTCCTTCATCGACGTCATCAGCCCCTGCATCGCCTTCAACAATCACGCCGGCTCGACCAAGAGTTTCGACTATGTGCGCGAGCACAACGACGCCGTGAACCGGCTCGACGTGCTGGTCGGCCGCGATCCCATTGCAGTGGACTATGCGCCCGGCACGGTGCAGGTGGTCGAGCAGCACGACGGCAGCAAGATCGCGCTGCGCAAGATCGAAGCGGACTACGATCCGCACGACCGGCTGGGCGCCCAGACCTTCCTCGCAAGGCACGCGGCCAAGGGCCAGATCGTCACCGGCCTGCTCTATGTCGATCCCGAGGCGGAAGATTTGCACGAGCACCTCAACACGGTCGAGACGCCGCTCAACGCGCTGGAAGCGGATGCGCTCTGCCCGGGCTCCGCGGTGCTGGACAAGATCAACGCCAGCCTGCGGTGATCATCTTCGCGCTGACGCCGCCGGCCTGACGCGTATCGTGATTTTCTCCGACACGACGGGTGGTTCGAACGGATAGTGCTTGGCGTCGCCAAGCACCAGTTGCAGCGTGTGTGTACCCGGCGGCAGCTCGAGGAACGTTTCGGTTTGCCCTGCCCCGAAATGCAGATGGGACTTGTCCTGCGGAATCGGCTCCTTGGCGTCGATGGGGTCTTTCACATCGACCAACAGATGATGGTGGCCGGCATTGTGGTAGTCGTCACCGGCATGCGTCACGCCCATGTTGCGCAGGCCGAAACGGACCCAAAACCCACCACGGATCTTCTGGCCGTCATATGGCGAGATGAAATAGAGCTTGGCGTCCTTTGGCGCAGTTTTGCCTTGTGGACAGGCCGCGCCCGGGAGCAATGCGATGGCGGCCGCCAGCGCGATGCAGGAAATGATCTTCATCAAATTGACTCCAGTACCTACGGACTGAGCGCGATCCGGAATCCATGCGTGGGGTAACGAACACCGGTGTCGTATCCACCGCGGTTTGACGGCCGCACATATCTCGAATCGTTCTTCCAGGAGCCTGAGCGCAGGACATGAGAGCTGCAGTCCGCGCTGGTCCATGCCGAGCCGTCGCTGGGCGCACCCTGATAATTCTTGTGCCAGCAATCCTCGACCCACTGATCGATGCCGCCGCCCATGTCGTAAAGCCCGAATGGATTGGGCTTGAAACTGCCGGCCTTGGCCGGCTGCTCGGCCGCAAGTTCACCGCAATCCTTGCAGCCCGCCATGCCCGGCTGGAGCTTGTCGCCCCACCAATATTTGGTCTGTGTCCCGCCGCGTGCCGCATACTCCCATTCCGCTTCGCTCGGAAGCCGGTAGGGCTTCTTCGTCGCTTGCGCGAGCCAGGCGACATATTGCTGCGCATCGGTCCAGCTCACATTGCTGACCGGGGCATCATCCTTGCCGGTGGCCGTGAATCCGCACGCCTTGGCGGCGGCGCATTCGTTCCACTCCTGCACCGTCACCGGATATTTTCCGATCGAGAACGGCTTGATCGTGACCTGGTGGACGGGTCGTTCGGTCGGATCGTCATTGCTTCCCATCGCGAAGGTGCCGCCGCGAATGGCGATCATCTCGGGCTCGCGAAGCGGCGTTGCCGATGGGCTGGGGGCCGGAGCCGGGGGCGAAGGCGACGAAGCCAATGACGGAGAGGGTTGCGGCGTGTGGGTCGCCGCCTCGCTCGGCACGGCTTGTGGAATCGGCGATGCAGCCGGAGCGGCGGGCGGCGCGGCAGCCTGCTCGCCCACCCTGCCGGGCTGCGCCAGCAAATACCAAAGCACGCCCGCTGCCATCATCAGCACTGTAATGGCCAGCAGAAAGATCAGCGCGTTCTCGCGCCGGCTTCTGGTCCGGCCGACGGCATCTGCATCCGGCAGCACGCGATAGACGCGCACGGGATCGGTGATGTTCTTGACCTTGCGGTCGCCGAGCGACTCATAACCGCACACGATCTTGTGCTTGATCTGCTCGTAGATCGCGCCGGATATGTAGACCTGCCCCGGCTCCGCGATGCCTTCGATACGTGTGGCGATGTTGACGCCGTCACCATAGATGTCGTCCGGCTCCACGATGACGTCACCGAGATTGACGCCAATCCGATATTCGAGCCGGGAATGCTTGGGAATCGAGGCGTTGCGGCCGACGAGATTCTGCTGGATGACGATGCTGCATCGAACGGCTTCCACGGGACTGTCGAAAATGGCGATGAAGCCGTCGCCGGTCGTCTTCACCAGACTTCCATGGTGCTCGATAATGCTGGGCTGGATGATGTCGCGCTCGATCCGCTTGACGCGGGCGTGCGTGCCTTCCTCGTCGGCCTGCATCAACCGGCTGTAGGAGGCGATGTCACCGACGATGATCGCGGCGAGACGACGAGGCATTCCACTGTGCGGCGGCGGCTCATCGTGATTTCCGGATCTGAAGTTGCGAATTTCGCCCATGCGGGGACTCCACAAACTTGCAAGTCGGCCCCAGCCTACGACAGCCAAAGGCGGTCGGTCTGTGAAGGCTACCACATTGACGAACCGAGACAATGTCGCAGCATCCACCGGCGCCGGGTTCCCAGGAATCAGGTCGTCGCATCCATTGAACCTTCTTGATCGCAGTGGTGACTAAGGCCCGGCGTGGCCTCTGCCCGACCTCGCGCGACGTGCGACGGTTGAACGCGCTCCACTTCGCCTGCGACCAATCGCCAGAACGGCCCGCGCATGGCGGGCCAATGCCCATCAGGCGCTCGGTGCGATCATGAAGCTTGCCCTTGTCCTTCCGCTTGCCCTTCCCCTTGCCCTGGCTGCATTGATCGGCACTGCCCGGGCCGAGGAAGGCGATGATATTCGCGAGGCCAGCAAGACCGAGGCCGAGACCTTCAATACGCGGATGTATGCGGGGCCTCCCGGCGACAAGGCCTATGCCTGCTTTGTCCGCCGCTACGATGCCGACCATCTGGCGCGGCATCCGAAGCAGAAGGTTGCCGCGATGAAGCTGCTGATCTCCGCGGAGTTCGATAAGGAGGACAAGGAGCTCCACAACTCCTTCCGCCTCGGCTTCAGATACCGTCACCGCAGCGGCGATTTCGACTCCAGCGGCTCGTGCAATCACGCCGTGTTCACCAAGAGCGGCAACGAGGTGCGCCTCGGCTGCGGCGTCGACTGCGAGGGCGGCGGCATCGGCGTTGCGCTCTCCAAGGACGCCAAATCGGCGATCGTCCGGCTCGAACGGGTGCGCGTCTGGCAGAACAACAAGCCGGACGACGATGCCGAGCATTCGCTGACGGCCGGCGCGGACGACAAGATCTTCCGCCTCGACCGCACCGACAATAGCGAGTGCGCTTCGCTGGTGACCGACCGCAAGGAACTCGCGGCGCTGCGCCACAAGTGATATGCCTTCGGCAAATTCGGGGCTTCGTCGAGGAGATCGCCATGAACCGCCGGAACATCTTGTGGAGCGCCGTCTCGGCACTCGGTGCAGCCTTCGGCGCCTCGCGTGCACAAGCCGCGACCGAAACCGCGCCGTCGAACAAGCTCAAGGTGGTCTATCACCTCAGCGATGCCGAGAAGGTCAACTTCGTGCTCGGCAATATCCAGAACCACATCGACGGCGTCGGCGGCCCCGAGCACGTGACGATCGCGCTGGTGATCCACGGCCCGGCGCTGAAGGCGTTTCACTCGGCGCAGGCCAACCCCGACGTCAGCAAGCGCGTCGGCGATTTCTCCAAGGACGGCGTCGAGCTGGCCGCCTGCGGCAACACGATGAAGGCGCAGAACGTGACGCTCAACGAGCTGCTGCCGGGCTTCGTCAACGCCGAGAAGGGCGGCGTGGTCCGGCTGGCCGAGCTGCAATCGCAGGGGTATCTGTATTTGCGGCCGTAGGTTGGCACGGCGGTGGCTGGCGTAGCTCTTTCCGCGTCATTGCGAGGAGCCCTTGCGACGAAGCAATCCAGACAGCCTCCGCGGAAAGATTCTGGATTGCTTCGCTGCGCTCGCAATGACGGGGGAGTGCGGCGGCGCCGCAGCCTCCCCGTCGCACTTGACTTATCCATAACTCCATAGTTATGAGTTGATCCATAACTTCGCAGTTATGGATCCTTGATGCCCTCCACCCCCGACCTCCTGTTCAGGACGCTCGCCGATCCCACCCGGCGGGCGATCTTCGAGCGGCTGTGCCGCGAGGGGGAGCAGACGGTCGGGGCGCTGACGGCGCGATCCGGCGTGTCCCAGCCGGCGGTGTCAAAGCATCTCGGCGCCCTGAAGCAGGCGGGCCTGGTGCGCGACCGGCACGAAGGACGGCAGACCCATTACAGCGCGCAACCCGGTGCGCTCAATCCGCTGATCGACTGGACCGGCCAGATGGCCGGGTTCTGGCAGAAAAGGCTCGACGCCCTCGACGATCTCCTGAAGAGGATGGACCAATGAACCAACCCGCCGAGACGCGCTCCGTCGTGATCGAGCGCGAGTTTGCCGCGCCCGTGGAGCGGCTCTGGCGCGCGCTGACGCAGCCGCATCTGATCGAGGAATGGCTGATGAAGAATGACTTCAAGCCGGTCGTCGGCCATCGATTCAACCTGCGGGGCGAATGGGGCGGCGTGCTGGATTGCGAGGTGCTCACCATCGAGCCGCAGAAGACGCTGGCCTATACCTGGAATTTCACGCACGAGGACGCCGCCTTCGATCTGAAGAGCATCGTCACCTTCACGCTGACGCCGACGAGCGCGGGCACGCATCTGCGCGTCGAGCAGGCGGGCTTCCGCCCGACGCAGAAACAGGCGTTCGGCGGCGCGCATGCCGGCTGGAAGCAGTTCCTGGCCAAGCTGGACGAATTGCTGGCGGGCCAGCTAGCTTCGCCGGCGTCCCATTTCGATCGATCCAACGGGAGATCCCAATGAGCACGCAGATGTGGATTCGGCAAATTCATCGCTGGCTGTCGATGGCTTTCACGCTCGCCGTCATTGCCAACATCGTGGCGATGACGATACAGGTCCAGGCGATGTGGATCGGCTTCCTGGCGCTCGTGCCGCTCATTCCGCTGCTCGCGACCGGGCTCTATCTGTTCGCGCTGCCTTATCTCGGCCGCAGCAAGGCGTGAAGGAAGCCATGATGAAGAAGCCGGTGATGGCGAAGACGAGCAGCGCGAAGGACGCAGGCACCGCTTCGCCATCGAAGCTGATCGATGGCCGGATCAAGGAGCTCGGCGACTGGCGCGGCGAGATGCTCGCGCGAATCCGCGGCCTGATCAGGGAAGCCGATCCTGACGTCGTCGAGGAATGGAAATGGCGCGGCGTTCCCGTGTGGGAGCACGACGGCGTCATCTGTACCGGTGAGACCTACAAGGAAGTCGTGAAGCTGACTTTCGCCAAGGGCGCGGCGCTGGCGGATCCCGCAGGTCTCTTCAACTCCAGCCTCGACGGCAATTTGCGCCGCGCGATCGATCTTCGTGAGGGCGAAAAGGTCAACGAAAAGGCGTTGAAGGCACTGTTCCGCGCGGCTGTGGAGCTGAATGCGAGGAAGAAGAAGCTAGGGAAGCGTTCAGCCTAGGGCGCGATCTGTCCACGTAATCTGATCTGTCCACGTAATCTCATGAGGCGCCGCGGACTCCACCTCTCCCGCTTGCGGGAGAGGTCGGCGCGTTCGCGGCGATGCGAAGCATCGTCCGCGCGCCGGGAGAGGGCTCTCTCCTCTGGGGGAGTCCCACCGCGGAGACACCCTCTCCCCAGCCCTCCCCCGCAAGCGGGGGAGGGAGCTCACCGTCTTCGGCGCGCGAGCTTCACTAAAGAAGAGGAGATAGCCTCACGCCACCGCGGCGGGAATCGGGCGCGGGCTGACCACGTATTCGCGCAGGACCTTGTCGTTGGCGTCGACCTCGATCAGCGCGACGTCGTAGGTCCAGAGATCGGCGAGATGCTGCAGCACGCGCTTGGCGTCGGTCTCGTTGAGCTGCGAGCCCTTGATGACGTGGTGATGCAGGATCAGGCGGCGGTCGCCGGAGAGGTCGACGTCGACCACCTCGATATTGGCGTCGATGAAGCCGACATCGTGCTGCCGCGCCAGCTCGCGGCGGACGCGGCGGAAGCCGCGCTCGTCGTGGATGGCATCGACGCGGATGCCGGCGCGCTCCTCGGGATCGTCGTGCAGGTGGAACATGCGGAAGTGCCGCATCAATCTGGGGCTCAGGAATTGGCCGATGAAGCTTTCGTCGCGGTAATTGGCCCAGACATCGCGCAGCACGCCCATGACGTCGCCCTTGCCGGCGATGTCGGGGAACCACTCGCGGTCCTCGTCTTCCGGATTGGCGACGATGCGCTCGATGTCCTGCATCACCGCGAAGCCGAGCGCGTAAGGGTTGAAGCCGGAGAAGCGCGGGTCGTCGAATTCGGGCTGGAACACCACGTTGGTGTGCGACCCCAGAAATTCAAGGAAGTTGCCGTCGCTGATGCGGCCCTGCTCGTGCAGCCTGGTCATGATGCGATAATGGACGTAGGTCGCCGTCCCCTCGTTCATGACCTTGGTCTGGCTTTGCGGATAGAAATATTGCGCGATGTGGCGGACGATACGGAGCAGCTCGCGCTGCCAGGGCGCCAGCCGCGGCGCGCTCTTCTCCAGGAAATAGAGCAAATTCTCCTGCGGCAGGCCGAGCAGCTTGCGGCGGCGCTCGATGCTGAGCGTGGAGCGGCTCTTGGCGGCGCCCTTCGGCACGGTGCGCCAGAGATCGTTGAAGACCTCCTCCTCGTGCTGGCGGCGGCGCCCTGCCCGCTTTTCCTCGGCGCGCAGATCAAGCTTCTTCTTGCCGGGATAACGGTCGATGCCGTGCGACATCAGCGCGTGCGCGGCATCGAGCGTGCGCTCGACCTCGATGCGGCCGTAGCGATCCTCGCACTGCATGACGTAGTTCTTGGCGAAGTCGAGATAATCCAGGATGCCGTCGGCATCGGTCCACTGCTTGAACAGATAATTGTTCTTGAAAAAATGATTGTGGCCGAAGGCGGCGTGCGCGATCACCAGCGTCTGCATCGTCGCCGTGTTCTCCTCCATCAGATAGGAGATGCAGGGCGAGGAGTTGATAACGATCTCGTAGGCGAGCCCCATCAAGCCCTTGCGGTAGGACGCCTCATGGAACGCGAAGTGCTTGCCGAACGACCAGTGCTTGTAGAACAAGGGCATGCCGACCGACGAATAGGCATCCAGCATCTGCTCGGCGGTGATGACCTCGATCTGGTTCGGATAGACGTCGAGGCCGAGATCCTTCAACGCCACCTCCTCGCAGGCATCGGTGATGCGCTGCAAGGTGTGGAAGTCCCAATCGGCGCCTTCGAACAAACGTTCCTTCATGGAGCGGCCTTCTCCTGGGCAGTGTCGCGGCGCTGGAACAGATCGTGGAATACCGGAAAGATCTCGCTGCGCTCCGACACTTTGCGCATCGAGAGCGGTGCGCCGCTGTTGCGCAGGCGTTCGTAGAGGCTCCAGAGCGAGGAGTCAGAGAGATCGAAGGCGCTGCCGCCGGCCTCGCCGACCTCGAGATAGGCGAAGAACTGGCAGACCGGCAGGATCTTCTCGGTCAAGAGGAGCCCCGTGAGCTCGCCGTCGGAATAGGAATTGTCGCCGTCGGAAGCCTGCGCGGCGTAGATGTTCCAGTCCGACGGGTTGAAGCGCTCGCGCACGATCTCGTGCATCGCCTGCAGCGCGCTGGAGACCAGCGTGCCGCCCGAGGCCGGACCGTAGAAGAAGGTCTGCTCGTCGACTTCCTCGGCGCGGTCGGTGTGGCGGATGAAGACGATCTCGACGTGCTTGTAGCGCCGCTTCAGGAAGACGTAGAGCAGCATGTAGAAGCGCTTCGCCAGGTCCTTCATGTGCTCGGACATCGAGCCGGAGACGTCCATCAGGCAGAACATCACGGCCTGCGCGACGGGCTTGGGCACCGTCTCGAAGCGCCGATAGCGGATGTCGAGCGGATCGATGAAGGGGATGCGCTTCGCCTTCGCCTTCAGAGCTTCGAGCCGGGCCACGAGAGCCGCACGCTCGTCCTCGTCCGTGCAGGCTTCGATCGCGGTTTCCAGCTCTTCGATCTCGTCCTTGCGCGGACGCTTGAGCGCGATGCGGCGGGCGAGCGCCAGCTTCACCGTCCGGCTCACCGAGATGTTGGCGGGCGAGCCGGTCATGGTGTAGCCGGCGCGCTGGATGCCTTCGCTCTCGGTCTGCGCGATCTTGCGCTTGGCGAGATCCGGAAGCTCGAGGTCGTCGAGGAAGAGATCGACAAACTCGTCGCGGCTCAGCACGAAGCGGAAGGCGTCCTCGCTGTCGCCTTCGCCGGGACCCGAATCCTTGGCGCTGCCCTGGCCGGAGCGCTGGAGATAGTCGCCTTCGATGAACTTCTTGTTGCCGGGCAGCACCATGTCGCGCGTCCCGCCTTCACGGCGGAAGCGCGGCTCGTGCATGCCGTCGAGCGGAATCGTGACCTCACCACCCTCCAGGACGTCCTTGATGTCGCGTTCCTGCGAGGTCTTCTTGACGGCGCCCTGCACCAGGGATTTGGCCCGACGCAAGAACCGCTGGCGGTTCTCAAGACTCTTGCCGCCTGGATTCAGGCGCCTGTCAATAATGTGAATGGGCACTTTACCATTCGCCTCCCATCCGCCTCAACCGGCCTGCTTCACGCGCATGTACCATTCGACGAGGCGGCGAACCTGACGTTCGGTATAGCCGCGCTCCACCATGCGTGCGACGAACTCGCCGTGCTTCTTCTCCGTCTCGCCGTCCTTCTTCGACCCGAAGGAGATGACCGGAAGCAGGTCCTCGACCTGGGAGAATATCCGCTTTTCGATCACATCGCGAATCTTCTCGTAGGAGGTCCAGGTCGGGTTTTTGCCGCCGTTCTGGGCCCGCGACCGTAACGAGAATTTGACGACCTCGTTGCGGAAATCCTTGGGGTTGGCGATGCCCGCCGGCTTCTCGATTTTCGTCAGCTCCTGGTTCAAAAGCTCGCGATCGAGCAGCTGGCCGGTGTCGGGATCCTTGAAGTCCTGGTCTTCGATCCAGGCGTCGGCATAGTCGACGTAGCGATCGAACAGGTTCTGCCCGTAATCCGAGTAGGATTCGAGATAAGCCTTCTGGATCTCGTTGCCGATGAACTCGGCGTAGCGCGGTGCCAGCTCCGCCTTGATGAATTCGAGATAGCGTTTCTCGGTTTCCTCCGGAAGCTGCTCGCGGCGGATCGCCTGTTCCAGCGCGTACATCAGGTGCACGGCGTCGGCGGCGACCTCCTGCGGATCGTGGTTGAAGGTCGCAGCCAGGACCTTGAAGGCGAAACGGGTGGAGGCACCGTCCATGCCCTCGTCGACGCCGGCGGCATCGCGATATTCCTGGACGCTGCGCGCCTTCGGATCGGATTCCTTCAGGCTCTCGCCGTCGTAGACCCGCATCTTGGCGAACAGGGTGGAGTTCTCGTGCTTGCGCAGGCGCGACATCACCGAGAACCGGGCCAGCGTCTCCAGCGTTGACGGCGCACAAGGAGCCGAGGCGAGTTCGGAGCCCTGGATCAGCTTCTCGTAGATCTTCTGCTCCTCGGTGACCCTGAGGCAGTAGGGCACCTTGATGACGCAGATACGGTCGATGAAGGCTTCGTTGTTCTTGTTGGCCTTGAAGCTCGCCCACTCGGCTTCGTTGGAGTGCGCCAGGATGATGCCGGTGAACGGGATCGCGCCGATGTTCTCGGTGCCGATATAGTTGCCTTCCTGGGTTGCGGTCAGCAACGGGTGCAGCATCTTGATCGGCGCCTTGAACATCTCGACGAACTCGAGCACGCCCTGATTGGCGCGGTTGAGGCCGCCGGAATAGCTGTAGGCGTCGGGATCGTTCTGGGCGTAGGTCTCGAGCTTGCGGATGTCGACCTTGCCGACCAGCGAGGAGATGTCCTGGTTGTTCTCGTCACCGGGCTCGGTCTTGGCGATCGCGATCTGGCGCAGCCGCGACGGCTGGATCTTGGCGACCCGGAACTGGGAAATGTCGCCGCCGAAGGCTTCGAGCCGCTTGTAGCACCACGGGCTCATCAGGCCGGTGAGGCGACGGCGCGGAATGCCGTACTTCTCCTCCAGCATCGGACCGAGCTGATCGGGATCGAACAGGCTGAGCGGGCTCTCGAACACGGGCGAGAGCTCGTCGCCGGCCTTGAGCACGTAGATCGGCTGCACTTCCATCAGCGACTTGAGCCGCTCGGCGAGCGAGGACTTGCCGCCCCCGACCGGGCCGAGCAGGTAGAGGATCTGCTTGCGCTCTTCGAGACCTTGCGCCGCATGGCGGAAGAAACCGACGATGCGCTCGATGGTTTCTTCCATGCCGTAGAAGCCGGCGAAGGCCGGATAGGTGCGGATGGTGCGGTTCAAAAAAATACGGCCAAGGCGAGGGTCCTTGGCCGTGTCAATCGTCTGAGGCTCACCGATCGCCGCTAGCAGTCGTTCGGCCGCGTTCGCGTATTTCATGGGATCGCTTCGACACGATTCCAGATATTCCGCCATCGACATGTCGTGCTGGCTTCTCGCCTCGAACGACCGAGCGAAAGCGTTGAATAGAGAATCGTTGTACATGATCCCTCTCCGCGTGAGTTCCGCTACAAGCTGAAACGAAAGCAGTTACCGGACCGTTCCTCAGGCCGTTTCGAATCAGCGTGAGCACATGACGATCATTGGACACCCGGGTGCCGACTCGACGCAACGCACAACGTAGGCACTCTGTGAGTTACGAACAGGCACCTGCCTGTAATTTGTGCGAATCTTTGTCTATTCTGGCTCATTTCCAGAAAATGTCACTCGGTCGCCACATCCGGGCGTTCCCGGGGATGGCCTCATCCGGCGATGCAGCATAGCGGTCCGGGAGCGGCGATCTTATGACGCTTGTGCGGCGAAGCCTTGCGGCCCCCGTTCATCTTCCTGCTGCAATGCGGTGCGCGCCCTGTGCCAGCGTGGAAGCCGCGACGAGCCCGCAGTAAGGGCGTGAGCACGATCGCCTTGCGGCCGCGGCTTTCTTCAGCCGAAATCTCCGGGATCGACTCCCAGAGAAAAAATTCATTACCGATGCGAAGAGCGCGGATGCCGCAGGGCGCGACGAGCACCACCGCTCCGCGTTGGGCGGGAAGCATCCAGATCAGCCAGGCGGTCACCAAGCCAAACACAACGACGCCGGCACAACCGACGATACTGACCGGTACAACGGATGGCTGGCTGTCGGCGACGCTGACGAGGCGCAACGGCTGACATTACGCAAGGAGACTTCGGCCAGGTCCTCCGGGCAACGCGTTTTATCCCATCGTCCCTTTAGCGCAACACAGCCCTGCCCGCCTGGATCGCCATGATCGCGACGGAGTTACACTGGAGGGTAGGACTCCCACACCCTTGATTGGTTCCCTCCCGGGTGCATGTAAGCTAGAGGATAGCGCGTCAGGACCTTCGCGAAAACCCTCGTCCGCAGGCTTGGAGATAAATAGGCATCATGAATCCCGTCAAAGAACTGGAAAAGCACGGACAGGCGGTCTGGCTCGACTTCCTGGCCCGCGGCTTCATCGCCAAGGGCGACCTGAAGCGGCTGATCGACACCGACGGCGTCAAGGGCGTCACCTCCAATCCGTCGATTTTCGAGAAGGCGATCGGCAGCTCGGACGAATACGACGCCTCGATCGGCAAGGCGCTGAAGCGCGGCGACCGCACCGTGGCCGATCTGTTCGAGGCCGTCGCGATCGAGGACATCCAGAACGCCGCCGACGTGCTGCGCCCGGTCTATGACCGCCTCAAGGGCGGCGACGGCTATGTCAGCCTGGAGGTCTCGCCCTATCTCGCCATGGACACATCAGGCACGATCGCGGAGGCGCGGCGGCTCTGGAAGGACGTCGGTCGCAAGAACCTGATGGTGAAGGTGCCGGCGACGCCGGAGGGCCTGCCGGCGATCGAGCAGCTGATCAGCGAGGGCATCAGCATCAACATCACGCTGCTGTTCTCCAAGGCCGTCTATCTCGAAGTGGCCGAGGCCTACATCGCCGGTCTCGAAACATACGTCGCCGGCGGCGGCGATCCGTCGCACGTGGCCAGCGTCGCCAGCTTCTTCGTCAGCCGGATCGATTCGATGGTCGACAAGCAGCTGGACGAGAAGATCGCCCGTGCCAACGATCCGTCCGAGAAGGAACGTCTCGCCGCGCTCAAGGGCAAGGTCGCGATCGCCAATGCCAAGCTCGCCTACCAGGACTACAAGCGCCTGTTCGCCGGCCCCCGCTGGGAGAAGCTCGCCGCGAAGGGCGCTAAGGCGCAGCGCATGCTGTGGGCCTCCACCGGCACCAAGAACAAGGACTACAGCGACGTCCTCTATGTCGAGGAGCTGATCGGCCCCGACACCATCAACACCGTGCCGCCGGCAACGCTGGATGCGTTCCGAGACCACGGCAAGCCGCGTGACAGCCTGGAGGAGAATGTCGACGACGCAAGGCGCGTGCTGGAGGAACTGGAGCGCTCCGGCATCTCGCTCGATGCGATCACCGAGGAGCTGGTCAAGGACGGCGTCAAGCTGTTTGCGGATGCTGCCGACAAGCTCTACGGCGCCGTCGCCCACAAGCGCGCGGTCGTGCTCGGGCCCGCACTCGACCGCCAGCAGCTCTCGCTGGGCGACGGGCTCGGCAACGCGCTGGCCAAGACCACGGAGGAGTGGCGGGCGTCGGCCAAGATCCGCAGGTTGTGGCAGCGCGACAAGTCGGTCTGGACCGGTGCGGACGAGGACAAATGGCTGGGCTGGCTCGACAGCCCGCACCAGGCCGACATCGCCGATTACGAGGACTATGCGGGCCGCGTGAAAGGCCAGAAATTCTCCGACGCCGTGGTGCTCGGCATGGGCGGCTCCAGCCTCGGCCCCGAGGTGCTGGCGGAGACCTTCGGCAAGAAGCCCGGCTTCCCCAAGCTGCACGTGCTCGACTCCACCGATCCGGCGCAGGTGCGGGCGATGGAGGCGAAGATCGACATCGCCAACACCGTCTTCATCGTCTCCAGCAAGTCCGGCGGCACCACCGAGCCGAACGCGATGAAGGACTATTTCCACGAGCAGGTTGCCAGGGCGGTGGGGGCAAAGGTGAAGACCGGCCATCGCTTCATCGCGGTGACCGATCCCGGCTCGTCGCTGGAGAAGGCGGCGAAGAGCCTTCATTACGCCCGCATCTTCCATGGCGCGCCCTCGATCGGCGGACGCTATTCGGTGCTCTCGCCGTTCGGGCTGGTGCCGGCGGCGACCGCGGGCATCGACGTCAAGAGCTTCGTCAAGCATGCGCTGGCGATGGCCCGCTCCTGCGGCCCCGATGTGCCGCCGTCCGAAAACCCGGGCGTGCAGCTCGGCCTTGCCATGGGTCTCGCGGGGCTCGAGGGCCGCGACAAGGTGACGATCCTGGCGTCGAAGAAGATCGCCGATTTCGGCGCCTGGGCCGAGCAGCTGATCGCTGAATCGACCGGCAAGGAGGGCAAGGGCCTGATCCCGATCGAGGGCGAGCCGCTGGGCGATCCCTCCGTCTACGGGAACGACCGCTTCTTCATCGACATCCGTGTCGAAGGCGAAGCGGACGCCGCCCACGATTCCCAGCTTGCCGCGATCGAGGCGGCGGGTCATCCCGTGGTGCGCATCGTCATGAAATCGATCGAGCATCTCGGCCAGGAATTCTTCCGCTTCGAGATGGCAACCGCCGTGGCCGGCAGCATCCTCGGCATCAACCCGTTCGACCAGCCGGACGTCGAAGCGGCCAAGATCAAGACCCGCGAGCTCACCGCCGCGTTCGAGAAGACCGGCAAGCTGCCGGCGGAAGATCCGGTGGTCAGCACCAAGGAAGCCGATCTCTACACCGATGAGGCCAATGCCACGGCACTGCGCGCCGCCGGCGCCAATGGCGATCTTAGCTCCTGGCTGAAGGCGCATCTGTCCCGCTCGAACCATGGCGACTATGTCGCCCTGCTCGGCTACGTCGCGCGCGACAAGGCCACGATCGACGCGCTCCAGGCCATGCGGCTCGAGGTGCGCGAGAAGCGGCACGTTGCGACTTGCGCCCAGTTCGGCCCGCGCTTTTTGCATTCGACAGGACAGGCCTACAAGGGCGGGCCCGACAGCGGCGTGTTCCTCCAGATCACCGCCGACGATGCCAAGGATCTGCCTGTGCCGGGCCAGAAGGCGAGCTTCGGCGTGATCAAGGCGGCGCAGGCCCGCGGCGATTTCGACGTGCTGACGGAACGCGGCCGGCGTGCGCTGCGGGTGCACCTGAAGGGCGGGCTCAAGAAAGGCCTCGCCGCGCTCAATGCAGCGCTCAACGACGCGCTGAACTGAAGGAATAAGGCAGATGCAACTCGGCATGATCGGCCTCGGCCGAATGGGCGGCAACATCGTTCGCCGCCTGATGCGCCACGGGCATTCGACGGTGGTCTACGACAAGGACGCCAAGGTCGTCGCCGGCCTTGCCGCCGACGGCGCGGTCGGCTCGGCGACGCTGGAAGAGTTCGTCGCCAAGCTGGAGCGGCCACGCACGGCCTGGGTGATGCTGCCGGCGGGACGCATCACCGAGACCACGATCGAGACGATCGCCGGCGTGATGCAGGAAGGCGACGTCATCATCGACGGCGGCAACACCTTCTGGCAGGACGACGTCCGCCGCGGCAAGGCGTTGAAGGCGCGCGGCATCCACTACGTCGATGTCGGCACCTCCGGGGGCGTCTGGGGGCTCGACCGCGGCTATTGCATGATGATCGGCGGCGAGAAGCAGGTCGTCGACCGGCTCGATCCGATCTTTGCTGCGCTTGCGCCGGGCGCCGGCGACATTCCGCGCACGCCGGGGCGCGAGGGCCGCGATCCCCGCATCGAGCAAGGCTACATTCACGCCGGCCCGGTCGGCGCCGGCCATTTCGTCAAGATGATCCACAACGGCATCGAATACGGCCTGATGCAGGCCTACGCCGAAGGTTTTGACATTCTCAAGAATGCGAATATCGAGGCCTTACCGGCGGATCATCGCTACGATTTCGATCTCGCCGACGTCGCCGAAGTGTGGCGGCGCGGCAGCGTGATTCCATCCTGGCTGCTCGACCTCACCTCGACCGCGCTCGCGGACAGTCCGCAGCTGTCGGAATATTCCGGCTTCGTGGAGGATTCCGGCGAAGGCCGCTGGACCGTGAATGCGGCGATCGACGAGGCCGTGCCGGCCGAGGTCCTGACCGCGGCGCTCTACACACGTTTCCGGTCCCGCAAGGAACACACCTTCGCCGAAAAAATTCTCTCGGCGATGCGTGCAGGGTTCGGCGGGCACAAGGAGCCGACGCAGCCGGGCGCGACGAAGCCGAAGTAACGAGTAAACCAAGCGAAGGCCGACCATTCGTGACAAAAGATCCGCAGCCAAAGCGCAAGCCGGAAAATTGCGCCTTCGTCATCTTCGGCGTCACCGGCGATCTCACCCATCGCCTGGTGATGCCCTCGCTCTACAACCTGGCCGCGGAGCACCTGTTGCCGGAAAAATTCTGCGTCGTCGGCGTCGCCCGCAGGGGCCAGTCGGATGAGGAGCTGCGCGACAGCCTGCTGAAGGGCTTGCGGCAATTCGCGACGCGCCCAGTGGACGACGACATCGCGACGAGGCTTTTGGAATGCGTGACCTTCGTCGAGGCCGACGCAAAGGATCCGCCCTCCTTCGACCGCCTGCGCGAGCATCTGGATTCCCTGGAATGCGCGCAGGGCACCGGCGGCAACCGGCTGTTCTATCTGGCAACGCCGCCGGCCGCGTTCGCGCCGACCGCGCGGGAGCTCGGCCGCACCGGCATGATGGAGGAGAACGGCGCCTGGCGGCGGCTCGTGATCGAAAAGCCGTTCGGCACCGACCTCGCCTCGGCCCGCGCGCTGAATGCCGAACTCTTGAAAATCATGGACGAGCACCAGATCTACCGGATCGATCATTATCTCGGCAAGGAAACGGTGCAGAACATCCTGGTGCTGCGCTTTGCCAACGGCATGTTCGAGCCGATCTGGAATCGCAACCACATCGACCACATCCAGATCACCGTGGAAGAGAAGCTCGGGGTCGGCCACCGCGGCGGCTTCTACGATGCCACGGGCGCGCTGCGCGACATGGTGCCGAACCACCTGTTCCAGCTGATGTCGCTAGTGGCGATGGAGCCGCCGGCGCGCTTCGACGCACATTCCGTACGCTCCGAGAAGGCGGACGTGCTCACATCGATCCAGCAGCCTAGCCGGGAAGAGGCGCTGAAGAATTCGGTGCGCGCGCAATATCTCGCGGGCCGCATCGGCGACGAGGAGATCGCGGACTATCGCAAGACCGCGGACGTCAAGCCTGATAGCACCACCGAGACCTACGTCGCGCTGAAGCTGATGATCGACAATTGGCGCTGGGCCGGCGTGCCGTTCTACTTGCGCACTGGCAAGGCGCTCAAGCACAAGCGCACGGAGGTCGCGATCAAGTTCAAGCAGGCGCCGCTATCGATGTTTTCGGGCACGGACGTCGACCGCCTGTCGCAGAACTTCCTCACCATCGGTATCGCGCCGACCGAGACCATCGAGCTCCAGTTCAACGCCAAGATCCCCGGGCCGAGCGTCACCATCGATGGTGTCGAGATGAAGTTCCGCTACGGCGACTACTTCCGCGCCGATCCCTCGACCGGCTACGAGACGCTGATCTACGACTGCATGATCGGCGACAACATCCTGTTCCAGCGCGCCGACGGCATCGAGGCCGGCTGGCAGGCGGTGCAACCGTTCCTGGACGCCTGGAAGAGCGCAGGCACCGACGGCATCGAGACCTATGAAGCCGGCAGCGACGGCCCTGCCTGCGCCGACGAACTGCTCCGGCGTGACGGGCGAAGCTGGCGGAAGTACTCGTGATGGCTCTGGCCGAGCAGCCGAAGCTGATCGTCAAGGCCGACGCCGAAGCTCTCGCCCTTGCCGCGGCCGAACGCGTGATGGCGCGGATCGCGGCCAATCCCGGCCAGATCGCGATCTGCCTCACCGGCGGCTCCAGCCCGAGGAAGCTGTATCAGTTGCTCGGCAGCGCGGCCTGGCGCAGCAGGATTCCGTGGGACCGCGTACACTGGTTCATCGGCGACGAGCGCTTCGTGCCTGAAAGCGACCCCCTCAACAACATGGCGGTCGCGCGCGCGACGTTTCTCGACCGTCATGCGTCCGCCGGCCAGATCCACCCGATCCCGACCACAGCCGAAAATCCCGATGCCGCTGCGGAGGCCTATGCGCGTGAGCTGCAGGCCTTCTATGGCGGAGAGCTGATCGATCCGGCGCGCCCGCTGTTCGATCTCGTCCTGATGGGCGCGGGGCCGGACGGCCACACCGCCTCGCTGTTTCCCGGTTACCCCGAGATCGAGGAGACCCGACGCTGGGTCGTCGGCGTGCCCAAGGCGAACGTTGCGCCATTCGTGCCGCGGGTCTCGCTCACCCTCCCCGTCTTGGCCTCCTGCCGCGAAATGCTGTTCGAGATTGCCGGGCACGACAAGCGGCCGATCTTGACGCGCCTCTGCAATGGCGAGAATCTGCCGGCCTTACGCGCGCGCTCGAACGGCGAGACCGTCTGGCTGGTCGACAAGGCCGCGTTTCCGGAGGACATTCGTGGGCCGCGCTGAAGCACCTTGTGCATTGATCGTGATGGGCGTGTCGGGCTCGGGCAAGAGCACGGTTGCGAAGGCGCTCGGCGAGCGCCTCGGCTGGCGCTTCGAGGACGGCGACAGCTTCCATCCCGCCAGCAATGTCGAGAAGATGCGGGCCGGACATCCCCTCACCGACGAAGACCGCTGGCCGTGGCTGAATGCCATCGCCGACGAGATCGCACGGGTCTGCGGACGCGGCGAGCACGTCATCATCGCCTGCTCGGCCCTGAAGCACGCCTATCGCGACGTGCTATTGCGAGGACGCGACGACGTCCGCTTCGTCTTCCTGAAAGGCACGAAAGAGCTGATCGCCGAGCGGCTCGCGCAGCGCAAGGGACATTTCATGCCGCCTGGACTGTTGACCAGCCAGTTCGAGACGCTGGAGCCGCCGGAGCCGGGCGAGCACGTCATCACCGTCTCGATCGACGAGACCGTCGAGGCGATCGTGGACGGCATCGTGAGGCAGCTGAAACTGGGCGGCGCAATACCCAAGGTCCTGCCATGACGCAAATCTCACTCGTGGTTTCCGACGTCGACGGCACGCTGCTGACCAAGGACAAGACGCTGACCGAGCGCGCGAAGTCCGCGGTGCAGCGGCTGCACCAGGCCGGCATCGGCTTCACCATCACCTCCAGTCGCCCGGCGATCGGCATGCGCTTTTTGATCGAGCCGCTGGCGTTGTGGCTGCCGGTCGGCCCGTTCAACGGCTCCTCGATCGTCGATCCCGAGATGCGGGCGGTCGAGCAGCACCTGATTCCCGCGCGCGCGGCCGAGCGCTCCCTGCAGATCCTCCGCGACTACCGCGCCGACATCTGGCTGTTCACCACGGACAAATGGCTGATCGACAATCCAAGCGGCAGCTACGTCGCGCACGAGCAGCACACGATCCGCGCCGACCCGACCATCGTGACGGATTTCTCGCCGTATCTTGCGAGCGCCTGCAAGATCGTCGCAGCCAGCGCCGATGCGGCCGGGCTTGCCGCCTGCGAGAAGGCGATGCAGGAGGCGCTCGGCAGCGAGGCCACCGCGGTGCGCTCGCAGACCTATTATCTCGACATCACCCCGCCGGGCTTCAACAAGGGCACGTTCGTGCAGGCCATGGCCGAGCGCTTGGGCATCTCGACCGATGCGGTCGCCACCATCGGCGACATGCAGAACGACCTCGCCATGTTCCGCGTCAGCGGTACCTCGATCGCCATGGGCAACGCCGCCGACAACGTCAAGGACGAGGCGACGCATGTCACTGCGACCAATGAGCAGGACGGTTTTGCCGAGGCGATGGAGATGATCTTGACGCGGAATGGGGTTGGCTGAGCGATCGGCCAATAGTGCGTAACCTTGGGAATTGAGCGGCTCACCTTCCAGCACGACGGCGCGCAGTTGTTCCGCCGGGCGCTGACATCCGATCGACTACACAAGCTCAGGGCAGCCCTGCGCCATTTGCCGTCCGATCACCCCGGACTGAGGTTAAGAGGCATCGACGGTCTCGCGCCCTTCCTCGCCACCAGAGGAGATGTCGGAAGCTGTGCTGCGTCGGTGCTTGGGAAGGCATGCCGCCCGGTCAGGGCGATCCTATTCGACAAGACGGCCGCGACGAACTGGGCCCTCGGCTGGCATCAGGACCGCACCATCGCGGTGAAGGAGCGCATTCCAGTCGATGGCTTCGAGATCTGGAGCGTCAAGAGCGGGATGCAGCATGTCGAGCCTCCCTTTGCGTTGCTATGAGGCGTGGTGACGCTGCGGGTTCATATCGATCCGGTCCCGGCCAGCAATGCGCCGCTGCTGATCGCGCCCGGGTCGCACAAGCTTGGCCGCATTCCGGAAGATGAGATGCGGGACGTCGTTCAACGTTGCGGCACGGTTGCGTGTCTGGCTGATGCCGGGGACATCTGGCTGTACGCGACGCCGATTCTTCACGCTTCTGACGCCGCCATCGCCCCAATGCATCGCCGCGTCCTGCAAGTTGATTTTGCCGTCGGCGAGCTTCCGGGCGGCCTGGAGTGGCTTGGGGTCTAGGACTCAGGCGGCCATCACTACTGCGACCGCTGCATCGCCGGCTTCTCGCTCTTCTGCCGTGCCGCCGACAGATTGTGTGCGGTGTTGATCAGCGCGATATGGGTCAGCGCCTGCGGGAAATTGCCGGTCTGGCGCTTGGCAACTGAATCATATTCCTCGGCGAGCAGCCCGACGTCATTGGCGACGCCGATCACGCGATCGAGCAATTGCTGAGCCTTGTCGAGATTGCCGGACAGCACATAGGCGTCGGCGAGCCAGAGGCTGCAGGCCAGGAACGCGCCTTCGAGCGGCGGCTGTCCCGGAGGCAATTCGCGCGGGTCGTGCCGCAGCACGAAGCCGTCCTGCATCAGACATCTCTCGACAGCGGCGATGGTGCCGCAGATGCGCGGGTCCGACGCCGGCAGGAAACCGACGGCCGGCAGCAGCAGCACGCTGGCATCGAGCAGTTTCGAGCCGTAGGATTCGACGAAGGCACCCACCTCCGCGTCAAAGCCCCTGTTGCAGACGTCGCGATGGATTGCATCGCGCAAAGTGCGCCAGTGCAGGAGCGGCGCCTTGAAGCCGAAGGTCTCGGCGCTCTTGACGCCGCGGTCGAACGCGACCCAGGTCATGACCTTGGAGAACACATAGTGCTTCGGCTGGCCCCGCCGCTCCCAGATGCCGTGATCGGGCTGGTCCCAGACTTCGGCCAGATGATTGAGCACGGCACATTCCAGCGCCCAGCTCTCTTCGTCCAGCTTGAGCTTGGCCACGCGCGACTGGTGGAACGCGTCGATCAACTCGCCATAGACGTCGAGCTGGAGCTGCGCGTGCGCGGCGTTGCCGACCCGCACCGGCTGCGCACCCTCGTAGCCGCCGAGCCAGCCCGCCTCCCATTCCAAGAGCCGCCGCTGGCCCCAGATGCCGTACATGATCTGCATGTTCGCCGGTGAGCCGGCGGCCGCGCGCAGCAGCCAATTGTGCCAGGCCAAGGCTTCCTCGGTATAGCCCGAGTTCATCAGCGCCAACAGCGTGAAGGTGGCATCGCGCAGCCAGCAGAAGCGGTAGTCCCAGTTTCTGCTGCCACCGAGCTTTTCCGGCAAGGACGTGGTGGGCGCCGCGACGATGCCGCCGGTCGGAGCGAAGGTCAGCGCCTTCAGCGTGATCAGCGAGCGCAGGATGAGGTCCTGGTAGTCGCCATTGCGGGTGCAGTGGCCGCACCAGTCGCGCCAGAATGTTTCGGTCTCCTGGAGCGCGAGCTCGGGATCGATCGGCGCGGGCGGCTCGATATGCGAGGGGCCGTAGGTCAGCACGAAGGGCACCGTCTCGCCGGCCTTCACCTCGAAGTCGGAGACCGTGGTCAGATCCTCGCCGCGGGTCTCGGCCGGCGTGCGCAGCACCGTCATGTCCTGGCCGGCGATGGCCATCAGGGAGTGATCGATCCGCCGCACCCAGGGAACGTCGGCGCCGAAGCCGAAGCGGATGACGAGCTCCATCCGCATCTTCACGGTGCCCTCGATGCCGCGCACCAGCCGCACGATGTCGGACGCCTTGCCGCGCGGCGGCATGAAGTCGATCAGCGCAACTGTGCCGCTCTTGGTTTCAAAGCGCGTCTCGAGGATAAGGGTATTGCCGAGATAGCGCCGCGAGATCCGGGTCGCGTTCTCGCTCGGCGCGATCAGCCAGCGCCCGTTCTTGTGGGTGCCGAGAATGGCGGCAAAGCAGGCGTCGGAATCGAAGGCGGGCCAGCACAGCCAGTCGATCGAGCCGTTGCGCCCGACCAGCGCCGCGGTCTCGCAATCGCCGATCAGCGCGTAGTCTTCGATCCTCTGAGACAATGTCGTGCGAGCCTAGTAATGCCCCGCTGTTCAATTCCCGCCGGGCAGTGAACGTTCCCGTGTCGCAGCCTTCAAGGCTGCGAGATCGATCTTCGAGACGATCTTGTCGAGCGCAACCGGAAGGCGCTGGCGCCAGTTCGGATGCTCGTCGATCGTGCCGGGGATATTGGGCTGGTCGACCACGCCGAGCAAATCCTCCAGCGACACTGCAAGCAGCCGCGAGGGCGTGCGCGACAGGAAGGCGAGCACGGAATAGACGTCGTTGGCGTTGATGCCGTTCTGGCGCAGGATCTCGTCGAGCCTGCCGAGCGCATCCCATCGCGCCTGGTCGTTCTCGCCGGGATCGAGCCCGAGCGAGCGCTTCATCTTGAGATCGCCGAAGGAGCGCCAGCCGGCATAGGTCGACAGGTCATGGGTGTTCAGCGTCACCAGCGCATTGGGCCGGTAATGGTCGACATTGCGGAAATGGCCGGCATCGTCGCGCTCGAACATCATGACGAGATAGGACCAGATGCCGAAATCCTGCATCATCTCGCGGAAACCTTCCGGCACGGTGCCGAGGTCCTCGCCGATCACGATGCATTTATGGGCCGTGCTCTCGCGCGCCACGGCGGCGAGCAGCGCCTCGAACGGCATCTGCACATAGGCGCCGTTGTCGGGCTTGAAGCCGCGCGGCACGAGATAGAGCCGTTTCAGGCCGAGTACGTGATCGAGCCTGATCGCGCCGGCATGGCGCATCGACGCCGCGAGCATGTCGGCGAACGGGACAAAGGATTGCGCTTCCAGCCCACCGGCGTTGAAGCCGGCAAGGCCCCAATCCTGGCCGATCGTGTTGAGCACGTCGGGCGGCGCGCCGACCGCGAGATGACGCGAGATCGCCGTCTGCTCGTTCCAGGCATCGAAGCCGTTGGACTGCACGCCGACGGCGACGTCGAGATAGAGCCCTACCCGCATGCCGAGCTGGCCGGCGAGCGCCTTGGCCGCATGCAGCTGGCTGTCGGCCGTCCATTGCACGAATTCGACGAACTCGACCTCGCGCCTGTCCGGGCCGTTGCGCAGCTCGGCGCATTTCGCCTCATCCGGCTGCTGCCATTCCGCCGGCCATTCCCACCAGGGTCCTGCGAAGCGATGCCGCAGCACCTCGAAACAGGCAAAGCGGGACAACAGCGGCGCGCGGGCGGCCCGGAAGGCGTCAAACGCCTTGCGACGCGCCCCGCTCGCGCTTGTCACGAAGCTGTTAAAGGCGGCGCGCAGGCCCAGCCATTTCAGCGCCGCCATGTCGGCATAAGGCACGCGATCGCCCTCGCGCAGACGGGCGGCCGTCGCGGCCGCGTCGGGCACGAGGTCGGCCGAGAATTCAGGAATCGCCTCGACGTCGATATAGAGCGGGTTGAGGAAAAGCCGGCTGTTGGGAGAATAAGGGCTGCAATCGGCCGGGTGATCGTCGAACAGGACATGCAGCGGATTGAGCCCGACGCCGTCGGCCCCGAGCTGCTTGGCGAGCCGGATGAGGCCAGCGAGATCGGTGAAATCGCCAATGCCCCAATTGCGGTCGGAGCGGACGCTGTAGAGCTGCACGGCGAGCAGCCAGCCGCGGTCGAAATCGCCGCCGAAGCAGCGCTCGGGCGCCACGATCATCGGCACGTCTTCGCTCGCACATCCGGCATCGGTCAGCGTCAGGCGGTGGTACCCGAGCGCCAGGCCCGCGGGCCAGGCGATCACGGGCTCGCGGGTCTCGCCTGCCGCGATCACATTGCCGTTGCCGACGATTTTCCATCGCAGCGGCGGTGCGCCGATCGAGGCCAATTCCGTGCGCGGGTGTCCGAGCGCACGCACCACGACCGGCCCGTTGACGAAGCGATAGACCCGCTTCTCCGGCAGGGCGTCGAGGATGGACTTGAGGGCCTCGGGCGCGGTGACCCGCAGCTTGCCGAGGGCATCGATGAATTCGGATTGAACGCCCTTGATCCGGGCTTGAGCTAAAAGATCCATTCGGCACGCAGCTTGCAGGCCATTGTTTGGCCAAGGGCATCGATATTAACGAGATCGCGGAAGAGGTTAGTCAGGGGTAACTCGCAAACTGCGCTTGCCGTTCCCAAGGGAACCAATGACACACAAGCGGCTTTCTATCATGGTACCACGCGTGGGTTCCCGACAAGGGAAACGGGCTCCTGCTTTCTTGTCAATGGCATCACCGTGAACAAGACAATTCAAACTGTCGAAAGTGCCGCCGCCGGCAGCGCTTTCCTGATCGAGGACGTCTATCCCGCGATCGACGGAGGCCGTTTCGCCGTGAAGCGGATCGCGGGCGAGCCGGTCGAGGTTTGGGCCGATATCTACCGCGATGGCGAGGCCGTGATATCAGCCGCGCTGGTCTGGCGAGGAGAGCAGGAGCGCGAATGGCGGAGCGAGCCGATGACCCATCACGGCAATGACCGCTGGTCCGGCGCGTTCACGCCCCCCGAGCCCGGCCAATATGTCTACGCGATCGAAGCCTGGACCGACGAGTTTGCCACTTGGTCGCACGCCGTCTCGCGAAAACGGCGCACCGGGGCCGATGTCAGCCTCGATGCGATCGAGGGCGCCGGCCTTTTGACCAAGGCGCATGGCGCGCGGCAGGACGCCGCAGCGATCATCATCAGGCAGTGCGAGGACTATTTGAGGAACGGCGACATCACCTCGCTGCTCGCAACCGAGCTCGGCGAAGCCATGGCCGACAGCCAGTCGCGTCCGGACCTGACGCGCTCGCCATTCTTCCCGCTGATCGTTGACCGCGACAAGGCCCGCTTCAGCTCCTGGTATCAGATGATGCCGCGCAGCCAGAGCGCATTGCCGGGCCGGCATGGCACGCTGCGCGACTGCATCGCGCGCGTACCCGACATCGCCGCGATGGGCTTTGACGTGCTCTACTTCACGCCGATCCACCCGATCGGAAAGACCATCCGCAAGGGCCGCAACGACGCGCCGGTGGCCCGTGAAGGGGATCCCGGCTCGCCCTATGCGATCGGCTCGGCCGAGGGCGGCCACGATGCGCTGCATCCGGAGCTCGGTACGATCGAGGACTTCCGCGCGCTGGTTGCCACCTGTCTCGAATACGGGCTCGAGCTTGCGCTGGACTTCGCGGTGCAGTGCTCGCCGGATCATCCCTGGCTGACGCAGCATCCGGAATGGTTCAAATGGCGGCCCGACCGCTCGGTGCGGACGGCGGACGGCCCCTATTCCGACATCGTCATCCCCGACTTCAATTCGGTCGATCGCCTCGGGCTGTGGAATGCGTTTCGCGACGCCATGCTGTTCTGGATCGACAAGGGCGTGACCATCTTCGCGATCGACAATCACGACAGCGCGCCGCTCGCGTTCTGGGAGTGGCTTATCCGCGACATAAGCCGCCGTCATCCCGACGTGATCCTGTTCTCCAAGACCTATGCACGGCCAAAGCTGATGAAGGGCCTCGCCAAGCTCGGCTTTTCGCAGTCCTTCACGTACTTTCCCTGGCGCACGGAAAAGTGGGAGCTGGAGCAATATCTCGGCGAGCTGACGCGCTATCCCGAACGCGACTTCTACCGCCCGAACATGTTCGTCAACACGGCTGACCTGTTGCCCTATCACCTGCAGAGCGGAGAGGCCTGGGCCTTCAAGTCGCGGATCGCACTGGCGGCGACGCTGTCGGGCAATTACGGCATCTACAGCGGATTCGAGCTGCTGGAGCATGACGCCATTCCCGGCCGCGAAGAATATCTGGATTCCGAGAAGTACCAGATCAGGCAGCGCGACTGGGACAGACCGGGCAACATCAAACCCTACATTGCCACGCTCAACCGCATCCGCAACGAGAACGCGGCGCTCCGGCAGACGGCGAATTTGCGCTTTCTCGCCATCGAGGACGGCGAGACGATCGCCTTCGCCAAGGAGGCGGCGGATCCGGCCAACACAGTCGTCGTCGTGATCGCGCTGTCGCGCCAGGTGCGTGAATGCTGGCTGGCGCTCGGCGATCTCACAGTTGACGCCGGCGGACGGCGTCACCATGTGACGACACTCGAAAACCTCCTCACCGGAGAACAATCCCGCATCGAATGGGGCGGCATTAAGTTGCGTATCGATCCCGACCGCGATCCGGCACTTCTGTTCCGCTGCCTGGCGTAGGGGCTCACGCCATGAATGTTCTGTCTTCCGTCGATACCAAGAAGGCTGAGGCTGCCGAGGTCGTGGATGAGCTCTGGTACAAGGACGCCATCATCTACCAGCTCCACGTCAAAGCCTTCGCCGACAGCAACAATGACGGCATCGGTGACTTCGCCGGGCTGACCGAGCGGCTGCCCTATCTGCAGGAGCTCGGTGTCACCGCGCTGTGGCTGCTGCCGTTCTACCCTTCGCCCGGCCGTGACGACGGCTACGACATCGCCGACTACGGCTCGGTCAACCCCGATTTCGGGACGATGAAGGACTTCAAGCGCTTCATCCAGGAAGCGCAGAAGCGGGGCCTGCGCGTCATCACCGAGCTCGTCGTCAACCACACCTCGGACCAGCACAAATGGTTCAAGCGCGCGCGGCGCAGCCATCCCGGCTCGAGCGCGCGCAACTGGTATGTCTGGAGCGACACCGACCAGAAATACCAGGGCACGCGCATCATCTTCACCGACACCGAGAAGTCGAACTGGACCTGGGATCCGGAGGCCGGCGCGTTCTACTGGCACCGCTTCTTCTCGCACCAGCCGGATCTCAATTTCGACAATCCGCGTGTGGTCAGCGCCATCATCCAGGTGATGAAGCGCTGGCTCGACGCCGGTGTCGACGGCTTCCGGCTCGACGCTATTCCCTATCTGTGCGAGCGCGAGGGCACCTCGAACGAGAACCTGCCCGAGACCCATGCGATCATCAAGCGGCTGCGCCAGGAGCTGGATGCGTATTCCAAGGGCAAGCTGCTGCTGGCCGAGGCCAATCAATGGCCGGAGGACGTGCAGGAATATTTCGGCCGTGGCGACGAGTGCCACATGGCCTATCACTTCCCGCTGATGCCGCGCATCTACATGGCGATCGCCCAGGAGGACCGCTTCCCGATCACCGACATCCTGCGCCAGACCCCGGACATCCCGGCGAGCTGCCAATGGGCGCTGTTCCTGCGCAATCACGACGAGCTGACGCTGGAGATGGTCACCGACGTCGAGCGCGACTATCTCTGGACCACCTACGCCAACGATCCCCGCGCGCGCATCAATGTCGGCATCCGCCGGCGCCTTGCGCCGCTGATGGACAACGATCGCCGCAAGATCGAGCTGATGAACTCGCTGCTGCTGTCCTTCCCGGGCACGCCGATCATCTATTACGGCGACGAGATCGGGATGGGCGACAACATCTATCTCGGCGACCGCAACGGCGTCCGCACGCCGATGCAATGGAGCCCGGACCGCAACGGCGGCTTCTCGCGCTGCGACCCGGCACGCCTCTACGCGCCGCTGATCATGGATCCCGTCTACGGCTATGAATCCGTCAACGTCGAGGCGCAGTCGCGCAGCCTGTCCTCGCTGCTCAGCGCCACCAAGCGGCTGATCTCGGTGCGCAAATCGACGCTCGCCTTCGGCCGCGGCAGCATGACCTTCATCCGCCCGGCCAACCGCGCCGTGCTCGCCTATGTCCGCCAATACCGCGACGAGGTGATCCTCTGCGTCGCCAATCTGTCGCGCGCCGCGCAGGCCACCGAGCTCGATCTCTCGCCGTGGAAGGACCGCATCCCGCAAGAGATGCTCGGCCGCACGCGCTTTCCCGCGATCGGCGAATTGCCCTACATGATCACGCTGGGGCCCTACGGCTTCTACTGGTTCCAGCTTCTGGAGCGCGACAAGTCCGAGCCGGTGGTGCCGCGCGCGGTGCCGGAGTTCGAGACGCTGGTCGTGCCGGTGAACTCGAACTGGGTCTCGCTCGCCCGCGAGCGCGGCGTGTTCGAGCGCGACGTGCTGCCGGGCTTCCTGTCGCGGACGCGCTGGTATCCCGAGCACAATCCCAAGCAGATCAAGACCGTGCTGACCTCGGCGGTGCCGTTCTGCGACATCGGCGACAACAGGCCCTGGATCGCATTCTTCGAGACCAGGCAAGGCGACGCGACGACCCGCTACGTGATGCCGCTGCAGATCGAATGGGTGCGGTTCGACCGCGAGCGCTTCAACCCGAAGGCGCTGGCTGCCGTGCGCCAGGGCGCGCGCGAAGGCACATTGCTGGACGTTGCGACCGACCAGATCTTCATCGGCCTGTTCCTGCGCAACCTGTCGCAGAACCTTGTGGTGGAAGAGAACAATCTGCGGCTGGAGTTCAAGGCGACCAGCCGGTTCGCCGACTACACCATCAAGGAGCCCGAACGCATCCGCGCCATCGAACAGTCGAACAGCACCGCACTGGTCGACAATCAGTACGTCGCCAAGATCTACCGCCGGCTCGAAAGCGGCATCAGTCCCGAGATCGAGATCGGCCACTATCTCACGGAGGTCGCGCGCTTCGCCAACACGCCGGCGCTGCTCGGCAGCGTCGAGGTCGTCGACGGTAACCAGCGCAGCGCGCTCGGCGTGCTCCACGCCTATGTCGAGAACCAGGGCGACGGCTGGACCGTGACGACGGGGTACCTCGATCGCTACGTCGACGAGCAGCGCCTGGCGCCGGCCGACGAGATGCCACGCGAAACCCAGGAGCAGGCGCCGTATCTGCATTTCATCGCGCAGATCGGCCGGCGGCTCGCCGAGCTGCACGTCGCGCTCGCCGCGGCAAAGCCGGACGACCTCGCCCCCGTGCCGATCGACGCCGCCCAGATCAGGACTTGGCTCTCCGACTTCAAGACGCGCGCCGAGCGGGTTCTCGAGCGGCTGGCCGACAGCCGCGACGGGCTGCGCGAGGCGGACCGGCCCCTGATCGACCGGCTGGTCGCGGCACGCGGCAGCCTGTTCGGCGGCCTGAATGCGCTCTTGCCATCCGACATCGGCGGGTTGAACATCCGTCATCATGGCGACTTCCGGCTCGGGCAAACTCTGATCGTGAAGGACGATATCTTCATCATCGACTTCGACGGCGATCCGCGTGTGCCGCTGGCCAACAAGCGCCGCAAGGCGCCGGCCGCCCGCGACGTCGCCGGCCTGATCCATTCCATCGACCTTTCGGTGAACGCGGCGCTGGGCCGCGCGCTCACGGGCGCTTCCGACGAGCAGGACCGGCTCGCGGCCGCCCTCGCCGAATGGCGCGAACGCGCCACCGCGACCTTCCTGTCCGCCTACCGCGAAGCCATGACCGACCGGAGGCTGTGGCCGGACGATCGGTCCTGCGCGGAAGGCCTGTTGAGATTTTTCCTGCTGGATCGAGCGTTCCACGACGTAGAGTACGAGCTGTCCCACCGGCCTGAGGGGCTGCATGCGCCGCTGACCGGACTGCTTCGCATTCTGTCAAGTGCCGAGAGCGAAGCCCATGCCTAAACTGCCTGCCGAAGCCTACGCGATCATCGAAGGCCGCCACTCCGACCCCTTCCACTATCTCGGGCTGCATCCCGAGGGCGGCAAAAGCGTCGTGCGGGCATTTCTGCCCGAGGCCACCAATGTCGAGGCGGTCGGCGACCATGGCGAGGTCGCGCCGCTCGATCGCGTCCACGATTCCGGCCTGTTCATTGGCGCCCTGCCCAACGGCTCGAAGCACTACCAGCTGCGCGCGAAGTTCGGCAACAACGTCGTCGAGTTCGAGGACGCCTATCGTTTTCCGCCGATCCTGACCGATTTCGACCTCTATTTGCTCGGCGAAGGCACCCACCAGCGTCTCTACGACAAGCTCGGCGCGCATCCGATGCGGCTGGAGGGCGTCGACGGCATCGGCTTCGTGGTGCTGGCGCCGAATGCGCGGCGCGTCTCCGTGGTCGGCGACTTCAACTTCTGGGACGGCCGGCGCCATCCGATGCGGGTGCGCGGCAACGGCTATTGGGAATTGTTCATCCCGCATGCGAAGGCCGGCGATCACTACAAGTTCGAAATCGTCGGGCCGCACGGTCATCTGCTGCCGCTGAAATCCGATCCGATGGCATTTGCCAGCGAGCTGCGGCCGAAGACGGCCTCGATCGTGTTCGACGAGGCGCGTCTGCCGCGGCCGCGCCCGGCGCCCGAGGGCATCAACGCATTGTCGGCGCCGATGTCGATCTACGAGGTCCATCTCGGCTCGTGGCGGCGCAAGGGCAACAATGAATGGCTGACATATCGCGAGCTGGCCGAGCAGCTGCCGGCCTATGCCCGCGACATGGGCTTCACCCATCTCGAATTCCTGCCCGTGAGCGAGCATCCGTTCGACGGCTCCTGGGGCTATCAGCCGACCGGCCTCTATGCGCCGACCAGCCGTTTCGGCACACCCGATGACTTTGCGGCGCTGATCGATGCCTGCCACCGCGAAGGCATGGGCGTGCTGCTCGACTGGGTACCGGGTCACTTCCCCGACGATCCGCATGGGCTCGGCCATTTCGACGGCACCGCGCTCTACGAGCACGCCAACCCGCTCCAGGGCCGCCACCTCGACTGGGGCACGCTGATCTACAATTACGGCCGCACCGAAGTGACGAACTTCCTGGTGTCGAATGCGCTGTTCTGGATGGAGCGTTATGCCATCGACGGCCTGCGCGTCGATGCGGTCGCGTCCATGCTCTATCTCGACTACAGCCGGCCACCCGGCGCGTGGATCCCGAACCAGTATGGCGGGCGAGAGAACATCGAGGCAATCAACTTTCTGCGCCGCTTCAACACGGAAGTGTTCGCCCGCTTCCCGCAAGGAACCACCGCCGCCGAGGAGTCCACCGCCTGGCCCCAGGTCTCACGCCCGGTCGAATTCGGCGGGCTCGGCTTCGGCTACAAATGGAACATGGGCTGGATGCACGATACGCTGAACTACATCAGCAAGGATCCGATCCACCGCAAGCATCATCACGGCGAGATCCTGTTCGGCCTGCACTATGCATTCTCGGAGAACTTCATCCTGCCGCTGTCGCATGACGAGGTCGTGCACGGCAAGCGCTCCATCCTCGGCCGCATGCCCGGCGACGAGTGGCAGCGCTTCGCGAATTTGCGCGCCTATTACAGCTTCATGTTCGGCCATCCCGGCAAGAAGCTCTTGTTCATGGGCGCCGAGATCGCGCAGAGCCGCGAATGGAATCACGACCAGTCGCTCGACTGGCACCTGCTCGAATACAAGGTCCATTCCGGGGTTCAGGCCTTGATCCGCGATCTCAACCGGCTCTATCGCGCGGTGCCGGCGCTGCACCAGATGGATTGCGAGCAGGCCGGCTTCGAATGGCTGGTCACGGATGACGCCAATCGCAACGTCTTCGCCTGGCTGCGCAAGGGATTCGACGAGAACGCGCGGTGTGTCGTCATCGTCAACTTCTCGCCCAACGTCTACCAGAACTATCGCGTTCGCGTGCCCTTCGGCGGCAAGTGGAAGGAAGTGCTCAACTCCGATTCCGCCCATTATGGCGGCAGCAATGTCGGCAATATCGGCGAAGTCCATGCCGAGGGCGGCGAGCTGCGCCTCACCATTCCGCCACTCGCTGCGATCTTCCTCGTTCCGGAAAGCTGATCGATGCGCCTGACCGCCGGATCGCCCGCACGGCTCGGCGCAAGCTGGGACGGACGCGGCACCAATTTCGCGTTGTTCTCCGCCAACGCGCAGAAGGTCGAGCTCTGCCTGTTCGACGCGCAAGGCCGCCGCGAGCTCGAGCGTATCGAGCTGCCCGAGAAGACCGAGGACGTCTGGCACGGCTATCTCAACGACGTCTCGCCGGGCCAGCTCTACGGCTTTCGCGTGCACGGCCCCTACGAGCCCGAGCACGGCCATCGCTTCAATGCCAACAAGCTGCTGCTCGACCCCTATGCCAAGCGGCTTGCCGGGCGCCTGGTCTGGAGCGATGCGCATTTCGCCTACCGCACCGGAAGCCCGCGCGAGGACCTGTCGTTCGACCGGCGCGACAATGCGCGCGGCATGCCCAAAGCCGTGGTGGTCGACGAGACCTTCAACTGGGGCCGCCGCGAGATCCGGCCGAACATCCCCTGGGAAGACACAATCATCTACGAGGCACACGTCAAGGGTCTGACCCAGAAGCGCGAGGACGTGCCGCCCAATCTGCGCGGCACCTATGGCGGCCTGTCCTCGCCCGCCATGATCGATCACCTCAAGAAGCTCGGCGTCACCACGGTCGAACTGCTGCCGGTCCACAGCTTCGTCGACGACCGCATCCTCGTGGAGAAGAAGCTCGCCAATTACTGGGGCTACAACACGCTGTCCTTCTTCGCGCCGGAGCCGCGCTACGCCCAGGACAATGCGCTCGATTCCTTCCGCACCACGGTGGCGCGGCTGCACGATGCCGGCATCGAGGTGATGCTCGACGTCGTCTACAACCACACCGCCGAGGGAAATCATCTCGGTCCGACGCTGTGCTATCGCGGCATCGACAACGCCTCCTATTATTGGCTGAACCGCGAGAACCCGCGCTATTACGACGACTTCACCGGCTGCGGCTCGTCGGTGAATCTCACCCATCCGCGCGTGCTGCAGATGGTGATGGATTCCCTGCGCTACTGGGTCGAGGTCTGCCACGTCGATGGCTTCCGCTTCGACCTTGCCACCACGCTGGCGCGCGGGCCGAACGGTTTCGATCGCGGCAGCTCGTTCCTGACCGCGGTGCGGCAGGACCCGGTGCTGGCGACGGTCAAGCTCGTCGCCGAGCCGTGGGACCTCGGCCTCGGCGGCTATCAGGTCGGCGCCTTTCCCTCGCAATGGTCGGAATGGAACGACCGCTATCGCAGTGCCATGCGGCGCTATTGGAGCGGTGAAGGCAGCCTGATCGGCGATATCTCCAGCCGCATGACCGCATCATCCGACCTGTTCAACCACGACGGACGGCGGCCGCGCGCCAGCATCAACCACATCACCGTCCATGACGGCTTCACTCTCGCCGACCTCTTCAGCTACAACGAGAAGCACAACGAGGCTAACGGCGAGGACAACCGCGACGGCTCCAACGACAATCACAGCAACAATTGCGGCGTCGAGGGGCCGACCGACGATCCGAACATCATCAGCCTGCGCCGTCAGCTGCGCAAGAACGTGCTGGCCTGCCTGATGCTGGCGCAGGGCGTTCCGCTGATCCTCGCCGGCGACGAGGTCGGCAACTCGCAATCCGGCAACAACAACGCCTATTGCCAGGACAATGAAGTCGGCTGGGTCGGCTGGGACAATCTCGGCAAGGACGGCGACGACATGATCGACTTCGTCGCCCATCTCGCCGATATCCGCCGCCGTTTCTCACAGCTGCGCAGCCATCGCTGGCTCGACGGCAGGCCCAAGGACGGCGTCTCCTACGGTGCGTTGTGGCTGACCCCTGCCGGCGCCGAGATGACGGAGAGCGATTGGACATTCCCGGATGGGCGGTTTCTCTCCTATGTGATGGGCCCGATGGAACCGGGCGGGGCTGCGATCTTTATCGTACTGAACGCCGCTCCCGAAGAGATCGCATTCAAATTGCCCAAAATGCCCGAATACAAGAGCTGGCAGCAGCTGCTGAACACGACCGATGCCAAGCTGAATACGATCGACTTCCTGCCAGGGAGCGACAGCAAGGCGCCGCCGCGCTCCGTGCTCGCTTTCGCAGGCGCGCTATGAGGCCATCCTTCGGGGCGAGGCCGACCAAGGACGGCGTGTCGTTTCGGCTGTGGGCGCCGGCCGCGCGACGCGTCGATCTCCTGCTCGACCGTAGGCACGCGATGCAGCGCCGGCAGGATGGCTGGTTCGTCGCCGAGATTGACGGCTTGCCTTCGGGCAGCAAGTACAAGTTCAGGATCGACGACGACATCGACGTGCCGGATCCCGCCTCGGCTTTCCAGCCCGACGACGTGTTCGGCCCGAGCGAGGTGATCGATCACGATGCCTTCGTCTGGCGCGCGCGCGATTGGCGCGGCCGTCCCTGGGAAGAGACGGTGCTGATCGAGACACATGTCGGCACCTTCACTTCCGAAGGCACTTATCGCGCCATGATCGACAAGCTCGATCATCTCGCCGCGACCGGCATCAATGCGCTGGAATTGATGCCGCTCGCCGATTTCGCAGGACGCAGCGGTTGGGGCTATGACGGCGTGCTGTGGTATGCGCCGGATAGCGCCTATGGCCGGCCCGAAGACCTGAAGACGCTGATCGACGAGGCGCATCTGCGCGGGCTGATGGTGTTCCTCGACGTCGTCTACAATCATTTCGGTCCGGAAGGAAACTACCTCGGCCGTTACGCGCCGACCTTCTTCACCGATGCGCACACGCCGTGGGGCAGCGCGATCGATTATCGCGTGCCGCAGGTGCGGGCCTTCGCCGTGGAGAACGCGCTGTCCTGGCTCGGCGACTACCGCTTCGACGGCCTCAGGCTGGACGCCGCCAATCACATCATGGCTGTCCCGGGCGAACAGTCCATGCTGCAGGACCTCAGCGTCGCCGCCGGCGAGCTCGCCAAGGCCACGGGACGCCACATCCATCTCGTGCTGGAGAACGGCGACAACCGTGCCAGCCTGCTCGACGCCGCGCAGGACCCGCCGAACGGCAAATATCGCGGGCAGTGGAACGACGATTATCATCACGTCTGGCACGTGATGCTGACCGGCGAGCATGCCGGCTACTACGGCGACTATCAGACCCCGCGCATGGATCTGGCACGCGCGCTCGCCTCCGGCTTCGTCTATCAGGGCGAGATCTCGGAATTCTGGGGCAAGAAGCCGCGCGGCGAGCCGAGCGGCCACCTGCCGCCGGCGACCTTCGTCAATTTCCTGCAGAACCACGACCAAATCGGCAATCGCCCGCTGGGCGAGCGGCTGGAAAGCCTGGCATCGCCAAAGCAGATCGAGGCCGCGCTCGCGGTCACCCTGCTCGCGCCGATGGTGCCGATGCTGTTTCAGGGCGAGGAATGGGGCTCGACGGTCCCCTTTCCGTTCTTCTGCGATTTCCAGGGCGGACTCGCCGATGCCGTGCGCAAGGGGCGCAAGCGCGAATATGCCTGGGCTTACGAGAAATACGGGGACGAGGTGCCCGACCCGCTCGCTGCGGCAACGCTGCAATCGGCCGTGCTCGACTGGACCGGCCGCACGCCGCAACAGGATGCGCGGCTCGCGCTGGTGCGAGAGCTGCTCGGCGTCCGTCGCAAGGAGATCGTGCCGCGGCTGAAGGGCGCAAGCTTCGGTGATGCCGAGGCAGCCGACACCGGCCTCGTCACCGCACATTGGCGCATGGGCGACGGCACGACGTTGCGTCTTGTCGCCAATCTGTCCGATCACGAGATCACCTCCATCGTCAGCGCGGGCACGCCGATCTGGGGCGGCGGAGCCGGCGAGCGGCTCACGCCCTGGTCGGTGGTCTGGCGCCTCGGAGGATAGAATGCCTCCCGCCATTCCGCTCGCGACCTACCGGCTCCAGCTCACCGCGGATTTCGACTTCGACAAGGCCGCCGCGGTCGTTCCCTATCTCAAGGCGCTGGGCATCACGCATCTTTACGCCTCGCCGGTGATGAAGGCCCGCAAAGGCTCGACGCATGGCTACGACACGGTCGATCACGGCCAGTTCAATCCCGAGCTCGGCGGCGAGGCCGGCTTTACGCGGCTGAGCCAGGCGCTTCAGCAGCACGATCTCGGGCTCATCATCGATTTCGTTCCCAACCATGTCGGCGTGCATTTTGCCGACAATCCCTGGTGGCTTGACGTGCTGGAATGGGGCCAGGCCTCGCCGCACGCCGCGTCCTTCGACATCGACTGGGATCAACTGGCCTACCGCGCCCGCGGCGGCGTGCTGCTGCCGATCCTCGGCTCGTCCTACGGCGAGGCGCTGGAGCGCGGCAACATCGAGCTGCGCTACGACCCGGACGAAGGAAGCTTCGCGGCGTGGTATTTCGAGCACCGCTTACCCATCGCGCCGGAGCGCTATGGCGAGATGCTGCGGATCGTCGTCAAGGAGGCGGACGCGGCAGAAACGGAGCCCGGCAAGCGCCTGCTATCGCTCGCGACCCGCTACACGGGGCTGCGGCGCCCCAATCGCAAGGAAGCTCCCGGCTTCAAGGCCGAGCTCAAGGAGATCGCGGGCGCCGCCGACATCATCAACCGCGGCCTTGCTGCCTATCGCGCCGGCAAGGACCGCCCGGCACAGACGCTGACGCTGCATCATCTCCTGGAGCGCCAGCACTACAAGCTCGGGCACTGGCGGCTTGCTTCCAGTGACATCAATTACCGCCGCTTCTTCGACGTCAACGGCCTCGCCGGCCTGCGCGTCGAGGACGCGAGCACTTTTGCCGCCACGCACCGGCTGGTGAAGCAGCTCATCGTCGACGGCAAATTGCAGGGAATCCGGCTCGATCACATCGACGGCCTGCGCGACCCCGCCCAATATTGCCAGCGGCTGCGCCGGCTGGTGCGCGACGCCCAAAGCAACACCGCCCAAGGCAACACCAGGCCGTTCTATACGGTGATCGAAAAAATTCTGTGCGAGCACGAGCGCCTGCCGCATTTCGCCGGCGTCCAGGGCACCACGGGCTACGAGTGGATGAACGTCATCACCCACGTGCTGATCGATCCCAAGGGGCTGGAGGCGCTGGACGAGACCTGGCGGCAGATCAGCAACCGGCCGCCGCGGCTTGCTCCTTACGTCAAGGACGCCAAGCGGCGCGTGCTGGAGACGTTGCTCACCAGCGAGTTCACCGTGCTGACGCGCCTGCTCGCGCGCATCGCCAGCGGCCATTATTCGACGCGCGACTTCTCGGCCGACAGCCTACGGCAGGCGCTCGAGCTCTATGTGCTGCATTTCCCGGTCTATCGCACCTACCTGACACACAGCGGCCCGACTGCATCGGACCGCAAGCTGATCGACGACACCATTGCGCGCGCCCGCCGCGACTGGTTCGCCGCCGACGAAGGCATCTTCGACTTCCTGCGCGATGCCCTGACCATGGACCTGCTCAAGCCCGGCCGTCCGCCGCACAGCGCCCCCCGCGTGCGCCGCTTCGCGCTGAAGGTGCAGCAATTCACCGGCCCGATGATGGCAAAGTCGCTGGAGGACACCGCGTTCTATCAATTCCACCGGCTGCTGGCGCTGAACGAGGTCGGCGGCGACCCCGCCAGCACCGGCCTCAGCATTCCCGCCTTCCACCAGGCCATGCAGGCCCGCGCCAGGGAATGGCCGCAAGGCATGACGGCAACCGCCACCCACGACACCAAGCGTGGTGAGGATGCGCGCACGCGCATCGCATCGCTCAGCGAGATTCCCGGTGAATGGACCAGCGCGGTGGCGCGCTGGAAGGTGCTGAACGCGCCGCATCTCACGCTCCACGGCAATTTCCGCGCGCCGTCGGCAACGTTCGAATACATGCTCTACCAGACCCTGCTCGGCGTCTGGCCGCTTCAAGCGTCGGCCGATGCCGCCTTCGTCGAGCGCATCCAGGCCTATGCCCTCAAGGCCGCGCGCGAGGGCAAGGAGGAGACGAGCTGGCTCAACCCGCATGAAGCGTATGAGAACGGCATCCGCGACTTCATCGCGAAGATGCTCGACCCTGATCGGTCCGCGGAATTCCTTCAGGCTTTGCAGATGCTGGCGCGCCGCGTCGCCCTGCTCGGCACGTTGAACTCGCTGAGCCAGCTCACGCTCAAGGCGACGCTGCCGGGCGTGCCGGACTTCTATCAAGGCACCGAATTCTGGGACCTGTCTCTGGTCGATCCCGACAACCGCCGCCCGGTCGACTTCGCCGCGCGCCACGCGGCGCTGACATCATTGGAAGCGCCCGACTGGCGCGGCTTGGTCCAGAGCTGGCCGGACGGCAAGCTCAAGCTGGCCTGGACGCGGCATCTGCTCAAGCTGCGCAACGAGCTTGCCGACGTCTTCGCGCAGGGCGACTACCAGCCGCTGGAGGTACGGGGCGCCCATGCCGACCATGTCATCGCCTTTGCCCGTCGTCATGGCCGCGCAGCCGCGATCGTCGTGGCCGGGCGTCATTTCGCGCCGTTCACCCAAGCGGGCCGGGAATGGCCGGCACCGGAAGGTATTGACGCCACCATCGATATCACGGGCTATACAGTGCCGGGCCTCGCGGGCAACGACTTGCCGCTCGCGCAGGCCTTCCGTGACTGTCCGGCCTTGGTCGTCGCGGCCCGAACGACGAATGCCGTCAGGGCGCCACGGCAACGCGTGCGTGCCTGAAGTTACTTGCCCCCGTCCTTGGTCAGCAGCAATTGGCCGCGCTTCCTGATCGTGGCCTGCGCCATCTCAGCAAAGCGCTGCAACAGCCAGGGCAGCACCACCTCGACCCGGACCTGATCGTCGCCAACCTCGACCTGCCCGGTCGCGACCTGGCCGAGCGCGCGGATGCGGAAGGCCATAGTGTCGCCAGTCCAGCGTTCCTCCTCGACCTGCATCACGGGAATGCTCGCCGCGGCGCGGCCGAGCCCCGTCTTGAGCCGGCGCACCGCCTCCTCACGGCCGAGACGATGCGGAATCGAGACGACGAGCGGTGCTGACATGGTCCTGCCTCTTCTGACTGACGTCACATAATCATGTCGGGTCGACCAACAAAGGTTCCATGTAAGTTGATCCCCCAGCCGTGTTTCAAAGCCGGAACTTTACAACCTGCGGCAAGTTGCCCCCGCACAACGGGGACAGGTTGCAATGACCCTTCTTACGAAGGGCTGGAGGAGATTCGCATGTCAATCGGCACGATCATTCTGATCATCTTGATCATCGCCCTGCTCGGCGGCTTCAGCGGCATCGGCGGCGGGCCGTTCTACGGCACCGGCTATTACGGCGGCGGCGGCCTCGGGCTCGTCATCGTCATTCTGCTGATCCTGCTGCTGATGGGCCGGATCTAGTCAGGCGGTCATTCCGGAGCGAGCGCGAGCTTCGTAGGGTGGGCAAAGGCGCAACGCGCCGTGCCCACCGCTTCGCTCGAAAGCAAGAAGGTGGTGGGCACGCTTCGCTTTGCCCACCCTACTTCACTACTTCACCTTCCCCGCCAGCTTCTTCATCGCCGCCTTGATCGATGCGGCGGCATCGTCGTAACCCTCCCACGCCTTCGATCGCGCCAGCAGGGCCGGCACGGTGCGCAGCGTATAGCGCTTGGGATCGAGATCGCTCTTCACCTGCGCCCAGGTCAGCGGCATCGACACCGTGGCCCCGGCGCGCGCCCGCGGCGATAGCGGGGCCACCGCCGTCGACATGCGGTCGTTGCGCAGATAATCCAGGAAGATCTTTCCCTTGCGCAGCTTCTTCGACATGTTGAGCAGATAGCGTTCGGGATCGTCGTCGGCCATCCACTGGCAGACGCCTTGCGCAAATGCCTTGGCCTCCTTCCAGTTCACCTTGTCGCGCGCGCCATGGAGCAGTGGCACCACGACATGAAGGCCCTTGCCGCCGGTGGTCTTGCAGAAGCTGTCCATGCCGATGTCAGCGAGCCGCTGCCGCATCTCCTTGGCCGCCTCGACGACGTCGGGAAAGTCCACATCAGGGGCGGGATCGAGATCGAACACCAGGCGGCCCGGGGTGTCATAGGCATAGGGCGCGCAGTTCCACGGATGCAGCTCGACGCCGCCGATCTGCGCCACCGCGGCGAGCCCTTCGATCCGGTCGATCTGAAGATACGGCTTGCGGTCGCCGGAGACCCGCGCGAGCTCCAGAAGGTTCGACGTTCCCTGCATCGCATGGCGCTGGAAGAAGCATTCGCCCTTGATGCCGTCGGGCGCGCGGATCAGCGAGCACGGCCGGCCCTTGAGGTGCACGATCATCCATTCGCCGACGGCTTCGAGATAGCGGGCAAGGTCCAGCTTGGTGACCACGCCACCATCGCCGTCATCGGGCCAGAGCTCCTTGTCCGGCTTGGAGATGACGACACCCATGACCTCGGCATTTTGGGCGGCTTGCTTCGGTTGCCGGCCCGCCTTCGTGCGCGCCGGCTTCTTGGCCTGGGGCTCGGCGAGTTCGGTATCGACGGGCGTCTCGGCCTCGACCTCCTCGGCCGACTTGTCCTGCCGCAAGCCCTTGAACGCCGCCTGGCGGATGTTGCCGTCAGCCGTGAAGCCCGCGAACTCGATCTCGGCGACGAGCTCCGGCTTCAGCCAGTGCACGTCCCGCGTCTTCTTCGGCGCGTTCTTGCCGCCGAACGGGCTTTGCTTGCTCTCAATCGCCTTCAGCGCCGGCATGATGCGCTTGACCTTGTCCGCGCCAAAGCCGGTGCCGACCATGCCGACGAAGGCGAGATGATCGCCGCGCTGCACGCCTGCCATCAGCGAGCGGAATTTGCCGTTGGTGGTCTTGTAGCCACCGATCACCACCTCGTGGCCGGCGCGGCATTTCGACTTGACCCAGCTCTCGGTGCGCCCCGAACGATACGGCGCGTTCAGCTTCTTCGACACCACGCCTTCGAGCTCGAGCTTGCAGGCCGATTGCAGCACCGCATCGCCGCCGCTCTCGAAATGCTCGACATAGCGGATCTGGCTCGATTTCCGCTTGCGCTGGTCCAGCAGCTCCTTCAGCCGGGCCTTGCGTTCGCTGAGCGGCAGGCGGCGGTAATCCTCGCTCTCTGCGAAAAGCAGATCGAAGGCGAAGAAGATCAGGTCGTCGGTCTTGCCATCGGATAGCGCCGCTTGCAGCGAGGAGAAGTTCGGCGCACCGTTATGGTCGAGCGCGACGATCTCGCCGTCGATCATCACGTCCGGCAGCGCGGTGGCTTCCTCGGCGATGGAGGCGAACTTGCTCGTCCAGTCGAGACCCTTGCGCGTCTTCAGCGCCGCCTCGCCGTCCTCGACCCGGAGCTGGACGCGATAGCCGTCGAACTTGATCTCGTGGCACCAGCCCTCGTCTCCGGGCGGCCGCTCGACCAGGGTGCAGAGCTGCGGCGCGACGAAATCCGGCATGTTCGACACCGTCTTGGCCTTCGTCGCAGTCGTCGCGGCCTTTTTCACCGCTTTGCCGGCTTTCAACGCGGTGCGCGGCGCCGGCTTCACCGTGCGCCCTTTCGTCTCCTCGGCACGATTGGACTGCCAGACTGCGTCGGCCTTGCCCTTGGTGCCCTTGGCCAGCATGAACGGCTTCGGTGCGCGGCCCTTGCCCGCGGCGATCTGCTCCATGGTGCGGCCGGAGGCGACGGACTTGTCCTGCTCGAGAATGTCGTTGTCCGCGCCTTCGCGGACATGTTCGTCGCGATGCTTGATCAGGAGCCAGTTGGTCCGCTTCTCGCCGCCGCGGTTGCGCATCCGCACCAGGACCCAGCTTCCCTGCAGCTTGTCGCCGTGCAGCGTGAACTTCAGATCACCCTTCTTGAAGCCGGCTTCCGGATTGTCCGATTCCCAGGTGCCGCGGTCCCACAGCATCACGGTGCCGCCGCCGTACTGCCCTTCGGGGATCGTGCCTTCGAAATCGCCATAGTCGAGCGGATGGTCCTCGACTTCGACCGCAAGCCGCTTGTCATGGGGATCGAGCGAAGGCCCCTTCGTCACCGCCCAGGACTTGAACACGCCGTCGAATTCGAGCCGGAGGTCGTAGTGCAGCCGGCTCGCATCATGCTTCTGGATCACGAAGCGCCGCTGTTTCGATGGCGCCACGGCCGTCTTGCCCGATGGCTCCGGCGTCTTCTCGAAGTCCCGCTTCTGTCGGTAGGTGGAGAGTTTCTGCAGCACGTCCCGTCCCGCTTCTCGTTGGGCACTTGAAGCCTATCACGGCGAAAGTCTCGCCCGGAACCAAAACCCCATGGGACGGTTGGGGTTCCAAAACGCCTTGAGAACGCTGGAGAATGGAATGGCCCCGCGCGCCTATTGGAAGGGAACGTTGAAGCTGTCGCTGGTCAGTTGCCCCGTCGTGCTTTATCCGGCCACCACCGCAGCCGAGAAGACGCGATTTCACCTGATCAACCGCGAGACCGGGAACCGGCTCAAGCAGCAGATGATCGATTCCGAGACCGGTGACGTCGTCGAGAGCGATCAGAAGGGCCGCGGCTACGAGCTGCGCAAGGGCAAGTATGTCGAGATCGAGCCGGAGGAGCTCGAGGCGGTCCAGATCGAGAGCAACCATACCATCGACATCGAAAGCTTCGTGCCGCGCGATGAGATCGATCAGCGCTATCTCAACCATCCCTATTACATCGCCCCCGACGGCAAGGCCGCAGTCGATGCATTCGCGGTGATCCGCGACGCCATGAAGGACGAGGAGCGCGTCGCGCTCGCCAAGATCGTTCTGACCAACCGTGAGCACGTGATGGCGATCGAGCCGCTCGGCAAGGGCCTGCTCGGCACCACGCTGCGCTTCCCTTACGAGCTGCGCGAGGAGGACCAGTTCTTCGACGATATCAAGAGCCCGAAGATTACCAAGGACATGGTCGAGCTCGCCGGCCACATCCTGCGAACCAAGGCGGCGCATTTCGACCCCAGCAAGTTCAAGGACGAATACGAGGACGCGTTGAAGGCCCTGGTGAAGCGCAAGGCGAGCGGCAAGAAGATCGAGCTGCCGGAGCCCGAGGAGCGACCGAGCAACGTCATCAGCCTGATGGACGCACTGAAGCAGAGCCTGAAGGGACGCGGCGGGAAGAAGACGGCGGCGAAGTCCCATGCGCGCCGGGCGACAGGACGGCAGAGAGGAGCCGCGAAGAAGGCGCATCGGTCAACGGCACGGCACAGGAAGGCGGGGTAGTTTTACACCGGCGTCATTGCGAGGAGCCCTTGCGACGAAGCAATCCAGACCGCCTCCGCGGAGGGGCTCTGGATTGCTTCGCTGCGCTCGCAATGACGATGTGGATACAGAATCGCGCCCCAACAGAAAACGTCAATCCCCCGCCTTCAGCCGATACCCGATCCCGGTTTCCGTCAGCACGTATTGCGGCCGCTCCGGATCGGCTTCGATCTTCTGGCGGAGCTGGCGGACATAGACGCGCAGATATTGCGCGTCGGTCAATTCGTCCCACAGCTCCTTCAGCAGGAAGCGGTGGGTGAGCACTTTGCCGGCGTGCTGGACCAGTACCCGCAACAGGTCGTATTCCTTCGGCGAGAGCTTCACCTCGCGCTCCCCGACCTTGACGATGCGGCGGACGAGATCGACCGAAAGATCGCCGCTGCGGAATACCGGGCGCTCGCCCTTGACCTGAAGCTGGTGGCGCAGCGCGGCGCGCAGGCGCGCCAGGAGCTCTTCCATGCCGAATGGCTTGGTCAGATAATCGTCGGCGCCGAGATCCAGCGCCTGGACCTTGCCGGCTTCGTCGCCGCGGCTCGACAGCACCACGATCGGCACGCCGTCGTTGCGGGCGCGGATGGTGCGGAGCAGCTCATGGCCCTGAACGTCGGGCAATCCGAGATCGAGGATGATCAGCGCCGGCTCCTCGCCGAGCTTCTCCAGCGCGGTCTTGCCGTTCGACGCCTCAAGTATCTCGTACCCTTGTGTCGTCAGCCCCATCCGCAACAATTTGCGGATCGGCGGCTCGTCGTCGATGACCAGGACCTTGATCGGAGCAGCGCTCATGCGGCGGTATCCAATGCGTGGCTCTCTGCCGGAATGGGCAAGCGTATGGTGAGGACCGCGCCGCTCCGCTCGCTGCGATTGGCAGCGGAGATCGTGCCGCGCATCGCCTCGACGAAGCCGCGGGAGATGGCAAGCCCGAGCCCGGTGCCGGGGCGGACGTGATCGCCTTTCTGCACGCGATAGAACTTGTCGAACACGCTTTCGAGCTCGTCCGCTGGTATGCCCGCGCCCTCGTCGGCGACCTCGAGCACGACTTGAGTGCCATCGCGCCGTCCGCGGATCGAGATCGTGGTCTCGGGCGGCGAGTATTTCGCGGCGTTGTCGAGCAGGTTGAACAGAACCTGCTCGAACAGCACGGCATCGAGCTGGAGCATCGGCAGATCGGCCGCCAGCACCAGCTCGACCTTGTGGCGGCTGAGGATCTTGCCGGCGCGCCGCAGCGCGCTGCCGACGATTTCGCCGAGATCGTGCAACGCCGTGTTGGGCACGATGGCGCCGGATTCGAGCTTGGTCATGTCGAGCAGATTGGCGATGAAGCGGTTGAGCCGCTCGGATTCGTCGATGACGGTTGCGAGCAGGTCGCGCTTCTCGGTGTCCGAGAGCGCACCGGCGAGATCGCGCATGGTCGAGGCTGCCCCTAACACCGAGGCGAGCGGCGTCTTCAGGTCGTGCGAGATCGAGGTCAATAGCGCCGAGCGCAGCCGCTCGCTTTCGACGGTGCGCTTGACGCGGTCCATGTCCTCGACCAGCAGCACGCGCTCGATCGCGAGTGCGCCCTGGTCGACCAGCGCATCGAGCAGCCGCCGCTGGTCCGGCGTCAGCAGTGGACCGGTACGATCGTTGTCGATGCCGATCACGCCGATCGGCCCTCGGCCGGTGCGCATCGGCAGGAACAGCCGTTTTGCGCCCGGCACGGTGTCCGAGCCGCGGCCGGCGGGGCGGTCGTTGCTCCAGGCCCAGTTGGCGGCGGCAAGGTCGGCCTGGTCGAGCTCGTCCTCGGGCGGATAGCCTGATTTGACCGTCAGCAGGCCTTCATCGGGCAACAGCAACACCACGCGCACCTTGAGCATCAATGCAATCTGGTAGGCGCTCGCCCACAACACGTCGTCGAGCGTGGCGGTGCCGGCGAGCTTGCGGCTGAAGGCATAGAGCTGCTCGGTCATCCTGATCCGGCCGATCGCGGTGTCGGCCTGGATGCGCACGCGCGCCGCGACATTGGAGACGATCATCGCCACCACCATGAACAGCACGAACGCGGCGACGTTGGTCGGATCCGTGATCGTGAAGGTGTAGATCGGCGGGATGAAGAAGAAATTGTAGCAGAGCGAAGCCGCCACCGTGGCCAGCAGCGAGGGCCACAGGCCGTAGCGCACGGCCACCGCGACGACCGAGGTCAGCAGCACGAGATCTACGTTCTCGATGCCGAAATATGGCTGGATCAGCTCGGCGGCGCCAAGTCCGATCAACACGATGCCGAGCGCCTTCAGGTACGGCAGCGGATTGAACGGCTCCGAGCGCGCAGCGGTCTGCACCGCCGTCTTGGGCGCGGCCTCGCCGGGCAGCTCGTCGCCGGCGATGACATGGACGGTGATGTTGCCGGCGCGGCGCACCAGATCGTGCACGACGGAGCCGCGCGTCATCTCGAACCAGCGCGAGCGCGTCGACTTGCCGATCACGATCTGGGTGACGTTGTTGCCTTGCGCGAAATTGACGACGTCGTCGGCAATGCGGCGGCCGACGGCGGGAATGGTCAGCGCTTCGCCGCCGAGCGCTTCCGCCAGCCGCAGCGTATCGGCCAGCCGATCCCGCTCCTCGTCGGACAATTGCAGCGACCGCCGCGTCTCGATCGAGATCGCGGTGAAGGGCGCATGCAGCCGGTCGGCCAATCGCTTGGTGTAGCGCACGAGGCCGGCCGCGCGCGGATCCTCGCTGACGCAGACCAGGATGCGCTCGCCCGCGGCCCAGGGGCCGGGAATCGCATTCGCCTGCATGTGGGTGAGCAGTTGCTCGTCGACACGCTCGGCGGTGCGGCGCAGCGCCAGCTCGCGCAGCGCGGTGAGATTGCCCTGCGAGAAATAATGCTCGAGCGCCCGCTCGGCCTGCTTGGGCACATAGACCTTGCCCTCCTTCAACCGCTGGATCAGGTCGTCGGGCGTGAGATCGATCAGCTCGATCGCGTCGGCGCGGTCGAACACCGAATCCGGCACGGTCTCGCGCACCCTGACGTGGGTGATCTGGGCGACGACGTCGTTCAGGCTCTCGATGTGCTGGATGTTGACGGCGGTGTAGACGTCGATGCCGTGGGAGAGCAGCTCCTCGACATCGAGATAGCGCTTGGGATGCCGGCTTCCGGATGCATTGGTGTGGGCGAGCTCGTCGACCAGCGCGATCTGCGGCCGCCGCGCGATCACCGCGTCGAGATCCATCTCCTCGACGATCTGGCCGCGGTACTCCAGCCTCCTGCGCGGGACTACTTCGAGACCGCGCATCAGCGCCTCGGTCTCGGCGCGGCCGTGGGTCTCGACGAAGCCGACCACGATATCGACGCCGGCCTTGCGCTTGGCATGGGCGCTTTGCAGCATCTCGTAGGTCTTGCCGACCCCGGGAGCGGCGCCGACGAAGATCTTCAGCCTGCCGCTCGCGCTCTCCTCCCGGCGCGCCGCTTCCAGCAGGGCCTCCGGTGACGGACGTTGTTCGGGATCGCGGCGCTCTCGGACCATCTTGGCAGTATAATCATCCGTCCACTGCGAGCCTAGACGGCTACTTCGCGGCCATGCGATCGAGCGCGAGATTCAGCGCCAGAACGTTAACCCTGGGCTCGCCGAGCAGTCCGAGCAGGCGGCCCTCGGTGCTGGCGGTCACAAGCTGCTTGACCTGATCCTCGGGCAGATTGCGCGCCTTCGCCACGCGCGGTACCTGGAATTGCGCCGCCTCGGGCGAGATGTTCGGGTCGAGGCCGCTGGCCGAGGTCGTCACCAAGTCGACCGGCACCGAGGCGTTCGGATTCTCGCGCCTGAGCTTGTCCACATCTTCCTTCACCCGGTCGGCCAGCGCTTTGCTGGTCGGACCGAGATTGGAGCCGCCCGAATTGGCGGCATTGTAGGGCGCGGGCACCGTCTTGGTCGAATCGTTCGGGTCCGGCGCCAGCGTCGCCGAGGGGCGGCCGTGGAAGTACTTGTCGTCCTTGAACTCCTGACCGATCAGGGCGGAGCCGATCACCTTGCCGTCTTTCTCGATCAGGCTGCCTTGCGCCTGCACGGGAAACAGCGCGCCGGCAATGCCGGTCATGGCGAGCGGATAGGCAAGGCCCGTGATGGCGGTGAGCGCCAGCAACAGGACGATGGCGGGGCGGATTTCTCTGAGCATGTGCTTTCTCCAAATTTCTTCCGTCATTGCGAGGAGCGAAGCGACGAAGCAATCCAGGCTATCAACCGCGGAGATATTTCTGGATTGCTTCGCTTCGCTCGCAATGACGAATTCAAGCCAAGTGCAACGCGGTCACGACGAGGTCGATCGCCTTGATGCCGACGAAGGGAATGACGATGCCCCCGAGCCCGTAGATCAGGAGGTTGCGGCGGAGCAGCGCGCCGGCACCGACGGCGCGATAGGAGACGCCCTTCAGCGCCAGCGGGATCAGCGCGATGATGACGAGCGCGTTGAAGATGATCGCCGACAGGATGGCGCTCTGCGGGCTAGACAGGTTCATGACGTTGATCACGCCAAGCTGCGGGTAGAACGCCAGGAACATCGCCGGAATGATCGCAAAATACTTGGCGACGTCGTTGGCGATCGAGAACGTCGTCAGCGCACCGCGCGTCATCAAGAGCTGCTTGCCGATCTCGACCACCTCGATCAGCTTGGTCGGGTTGGAGTCGAGGTCGACCATGTTGCCGGCCTCGCGGGCGGCCTGAGTGCCGGTGTTCATGGCGACGCCGACGTCGGCCTGGGCGAGCGCGGGCGCGTCGTTGGTGCCGTCGCCGCACATCGCCACCAGCTTGCCCTTGGCCTGCTCGTCGCGGATCAGCTTGAGCTTGTCCTCGGGCGTTGCCTGCGCCAGGAAATCGTCGACGCCGGCCTCGGCCGCGATGGCAGCGGCCGTCATCGGATTGTCGCCGGTGATCATGATGGTGCGGATGCCCATGCGGCGGAGTTCGGCAAAGCGTTCGCGGATGCCGCCTTTGACGATGTCCTTGAGCTGGACGATGCCGAGCAGCTTGCCGTCCTTCGCGACAGCCAGCGGCGTGCCGCCCGATTTGGAGACCTCGTCAGCAATGGCGCTGATCTCGCGGCCCGCCTCGGACAGTGCCGCGGGCTGCATCGCCCGTGCCGCATTCCCGGAGGAGATCGCGGTCGGCGCGCCGCCGCCGATATAATTGAGGATGGCATCGACCGCGCCCTTGCGCACGGATGAGCCGCCGGCGTCGACGCCGCTCATGCGGGTCTGCGCGGTGAACGGAACGAAGGTCGCGCCCAGTTCGGCCATGTCGCGACTGCGGATGCCGTACTTCTCCTTCGCCAGCACGACGATGGAGCGGCCTTCCGGCGTCTCGTCCGCCAGCGAGGCGAGCTGGGCGGCATCCGCCAGCTCCTGCTCGGTGACGCCGCGCACGGGACGGAAGGCGGTCGCCTGCCGGTTGCCGAGCGTGATGGTGCCGGTCTTGTCGAGCAGCAGCGTGTCGACGTCGCCGGCGGCTTCGACCGCGCGGCCCGACATCGCCAGCACGTTGAAGCGCACCAGGCGGTCCATGCCGGCGATGCCGATGGCCGACAAGAGCGCGCCGATCGTGGACGGGATCAGCGTCACGAAGAGAGCCACCAGCACAATCACCGAGATCGAGCCGCCGGCATAGGCCGCATAGCTCGGGATCGTCACCGTGGCGAACACGAAGATGATGGTGAGGCCGGCGAGCAGGATGTTGAGCGCGATCTCGTTCGGCGTCTTCTGCCGCTCCGCGCCCTCGACCAGCTTGATCATGCGGTCGATGAAGGTCGAGCCCTGGGCTGCCGTGATGCGGACGCGGATCCAGTCCGACAGCACCTGCGTGCCGCCCGTCACCGCCGAACGGTCGCCGCCGGACTCGCGGATCACGGGCGCGGACTCGCCGGTGATGGCGGCCTCGTTGACCGAGGCCACGCCTTCAATCACCTCGCCGTCGGACGGAATGGTATCGCCCGCCTCGACCAGCACGAGGTCGCCGACCTTCAGGCTCGTGCCCGAGACGAGCTTGTAGTCGCGGCCCGCGCCGCTGAGGAGCTTGGCCTGGCTCTCGGTGCGGGTCTTGCGCAGCGTCTCGGCCTGCGCCTTGCCCCTTCCCTCGGCCACGGCTTCGGCGAAATTGGCGAACAGCACGGTGAACCACAGCCAGAGGATGATCTGGAAGGTGAAGGCGAGATTCTCCCCGCCGGTGACGAGATCGCGCAGGAAGATCACGGTGGTGAGCGCGGCCACGATCTCGACCACGAACATCACGGGGTTCTTGATCATGGCGCGCGGATCGAGCTTGGTGAAGGCCGCGCCGATCGCGGGCACCACGATCTTGGGGTCCAGCATCGCCGAGACCGGCATGCGCTTGTTGGGTTTAGAAACTGGTTCCATGGAGGTCACTCCGAAAGAGCTCGATCAGAAGACGTTGCCGGCGTTCATCGCGAGGTGCTCGACGATGGGGCCGAGGGCAAGCGCCGGGAAGAAGGTGAGGCCGCCCATGATCAGGATGATGCCGACGACGAGGCCGACGAACAGGCCGCCAGTGGTCGGGAACGTGCCCATCGACGGCGGAATCGACTTCTTGGCCGCGAGCGAGCCCGCGATCGCCATGGCCGGAACGATCATGAAGAAGCGACCGACGAACATCGCGCTGGCGAGCGTGAGATTGTAGAAGAAGGTGTTGCCGGTGAGCCCCGCGAAGGCCGAGCCGTTGTTGGCCGTCGCCGAGGTGAAGGCGTACAGCACTTCGGTGAAGCCGTGCGGTCCGGCATTCGCCATCGAGGCGACTGCCGCAGGGTAGACCACGGCCACGGCGGCCCAGCCGAGAATCATCAGCGGCAGGACGAGAATGGCGAGCATCGCCATCTTGACCTCGCGCGCCTCGATCTTCTTGCCGACATATTCCGGCGTGCGGCCAACCATCAGGCCTGCAACGAAGATGGCAAGGATGACGAACAGCAGCATGCCGTACATGCCTGCGCCGACGCCGCCGACGATGATCTCCCCGAGCTCCATGTTGATCAGCGGGATCATGCCGCCGAGCGCGGTGAAGCTGTCATGCATGGCGTTCACCGCACCGCATGACGCGGCGGTAGTGATCACGGCGAACAGCGAGGACGCAACGATGCCGAAGCGGACTTCCTTGCCCTCCATGTTGCCGCCGGTCAGGCCGAGCGCATGCATGGTCGTGCTGCCGCTGGCTTCAGCCCAATAGCAAACGGCGACGCCTGCGACGAACAGCACGCCCATCACGGCGAGAATCGCCCAGCCCTGGCGCTGGTTGCCGACCATGCGGCCGAACACGTTGGCGAGCGCCGCGCCGAGCGCGAAGATCGACAGCATCTGCACGAAGTTCGACAGCGCGGTCGGGTTCTCGAAGGGATGCGCGGCATTGGCATTGAAGAAGCCGCCGCCATTGGTCCCCAGCATCTTGATCGCGACCTGCGAGGCGACCGGGCCGACCGCGATGGTCTGCTTGGCGCCCTCGAGCGTGGTCGCTTCGACATAGTCTCCGAGCGTTTGCGGCATGCCCTGCCAGACCAGGAACAGCGTGAACACGACGCTGATCGGCAGCAGGATGTAGAGCGTGCAGCGGGTGACATCGACCCAGAAGTTGCCGATCGTGCGCATGGACGCGCGGGCAAAGCCGCGGATCAGGGCAACGGCCAGTACGATGCCGGTCGCCGCCGATAGGAAATTCTGGTGCGTCAGGCCGACCATCTGGGTCAGATAGGACAGCGTGCCCTCGCCGCCGTAGTTCTGCCAGTTGGTGTTGGTGATGAAGGAGATCGCGGTGTTGAAGGACAGATCCTCGGCAACCGCGGATTGCCCGGCCGGATTGAACGGCAGCACGGCCTGCAGCCGCATCACGCCGTAGATGATGAGGAAGCCGCCGACATGGAACAGCAGCATGGCGACCGTGTAGGTCAGCCAATGCTGCTCGCGCTTCTCGTCGACGCCGGAGATCCAATAGATACCGGCCTCGATCGGGCGCAGGACAGGCGAGAGGAAGGTGCGCTCGCCGTTGAATACGCGTGTCATGTACCAGCCGAGCGGCTTGGTCAGCGCGACCACGATCGCGCAATAAAGAATGATCTGGAACCAACCGATCACAGTCATGGCATTAACCCTTCAGGCTTTTGGTCCGGCGCAAGAGCGGCAGGAGCAGCGCGAGCAGGCCGGCGACGAGCGTAGCGTCGGCCAGCAGCAATTCGAGAAGCAGCAGCACGGGTCAGAACCTCTCGGGCCGCAGCAGCGCATAGGTGAGATAGATCAGGAGGCCGAACGAGACGGCGCCGGCGAGCGCATAATCGAAGATCATGGTCCGCTCCATCACAGCCGTTCGCAGGCATAGGTGTAGCCGATCGCGAGGGCAAAGAAGAAGAAACCCAGCGCCAGCATCAGAAGATCCATCATGGCGATACTCCTTAGGAGAGACGATGTCCGGCATAGCCCGTCTCTGGATCACGGCCGGCCGCTTGCTGCGATCGAGCGCCGCGCGGCCGGGAACTTCACCGCGCTGAGGTGCCACCGCGCCCATAGGTTTTCGAGATGAGACCTATGGCGACGTTATAGGAATCTTATAAAGGCCGGTCATGCCATGAGACGACGCGCGCAAGGCGCCCTCGCGGTCGTCCTGACAAGCGCGCCCTTAGGCGCGCGCCGAGCCGGGATGACGGTTGCGAAGTAGGCAGCACATCGCGCCTCCAGTACTTATGGAATCCCTATATCTCTCGCTCGATCCCTCTCTCGTTTTCAAATGCTCTTCCCGCCATCTTGGCGAGGCCGGCCGACTGACCGACGCCAATTCCAGGAGGCCTGACATGATCGCCGCTCTCTCGCTCGATCTCCCCTCGCTTGCCGAGCGGCTGCGCAAGGCGCATGCGATGACGCGGCCGCTGATGCTCGACATCATCGGACGCGCCTGCCGGCGCATCCCCTCACTCGGAGACAAGCGCACCGCGCGCCTCACGCACCTGGTCGATGTCGAGGCATGGGCCGATGCCGCGCTGGTCCTGATGGAGCTGGAGCTGCCGATGTGGCAGGTCCGGCGCATCGCCTACGATGACGGCGAGTGGCATTGCGCGCTGTCGCGCGAGCGCGAGCTGCCGGACTGGCTGGATGCCGCGGTCGAGGCGCGCCATGCCGACCTCGCACTCGCCCTGCTGTCGGCGTTCCTCGAGGTGCGGGCACTGACGGCCGACGTATCGCGGCCGAGCGTTCCTTCCGTCCGCCCGATGCTGGATCCGCTTTACGAGCCGGTCGCTTGCCACAATCCCCGCTAGACGCATCTGAAGGGACACGAGAAATGCTGGCGCCGATTCTCGGCTTTGAACGACCCCGTCTGACGGCTGAACAGCAGTCGCGCATATCGAAGCTGCGCAAAGCTCGGCTCGGGCGCATCGCCCTGCATGGGCTGGCCATGCTGTCGATGGGCAGCGTGCTCACCGCGCTGATCGCGCTGAGGACAGCAATCCTGTGCCTTGCGAGATAACGGCATGGTCGGACTCAAGATCGTCATCCTGACCGCGCGGATCGGCGCATTGCTGCTCGGCACGCGCGTGTGATTGCGAACCCGGCCTCGGGGTCTAGCGCCTCACCTCCGCCTCGATCAGTCGCGCCAGCTCCGACGCGGTGACCTCGATCGGCCGGCCGCTGCGTTCGATGCGGGCCTGGATCAGCGCGCCCTGGAGCGCCGACGTGCAGAGCACGGCCAGCGCCTCCGCCCGCGGCCTGGCAAACCCGTCGGCAACCAGCTTGTCGCGCAGGATCGATAGCCGCGCCGCATAGGCCTTGCGACCGGCCTCCGACACGGCCCGCTCGCGCGGCGCGAGCTCGAGCAGCACGGTCGTGATCGGGCAGCCATTGCGGAAGCCGGAGCCCTGCATCCACCCTGCCAGCAGCCTTGCGTGCGCGCGCAGGAGCTCGCCGGTCGAGCCGCACTCTGCCGCGAGCTCGGCGACCGTCGCCGCGACGCGGCGGCCCGCCTCCTCCACCGCCGCCACCGCGATCGAGGATTTGCCATCCGGAAAGTAGTGATAGAGCGACCCCTTCGGCGCGCCGCTGACGTCGACGATGTCGTTGAGGCCGGTGCGGGCAAATCCCTGGCGGCGGAATAGCGTCACCGCGGCATTGATGATGGGCTGACGGTGCTTCGGCACGGCCGGCATGGCACTCTCCTTTGGGTCAGAAATTATATTGATTGGTCTACATCAGCCTCCGACAGTCAAGACATGACGATTAACGGGGAGAGGCAGATGCCAGAGAGAGTGACCTATGAGCTGAACGACGGCGTGGCGCGGATCGGGCTCGACGACGGCAAGGTCAACGTGATGTCGGCCGCGATGCTGGACGAGATCGGCGCCGCCTTCGACCGCGCCGAGACGGAGGCAGAGATCGTGGTGCTGCGCTCGGCGCGGCCGGGCATCTTTTCCGCCGGCTTCGACCTGAAAGTGTTCGCCTCGGGCGATGCCGCCAAGAGCCTCGAGATGGTCCGGGCCGGCGCCGAGCTAGCGCTGCGGCTGATGTCGTTTCCGCACCCGACCATCGGCGTGATGGAGGGCCATGCTTATCCGATGGGGACGTTCCTGCTGCTCGCCTGCGACGTCAGGCTGGGCGCGCGCGGACCGCATCGCATGGGGCTGAACGAGGTGGCGATCGGCATCGCGCCGCCCAGCTTTGCCATCGAGCTCGCGCGCAGCCGGCTGCATCCGGCCTGGCTCAGCCGTACCGCCACGCTGGGCGAGATGTACGAGCCCGAGGAGGCGCAGGCAGCCGGCTTTCTCGATCGCGTGGTTGCACCGGAGATGGTCGACACCACGATCGAGACGATCATCACCGGCCTGCGCGCCATCCACAAGCCGTCGCATGCCACCGCAAAGCGGCGCCTGCGCCAGGGTGCCATGGACGCCATGCGAGCAGCGATCGATCGCGAGCTGACCATGGCTGCCTTTGAAGCAAGCAACCGAGCGCGCAGCGCGGTTGCGCTACCCGGTTGAGGCCGGCTGTCCCGCGGAAAAGGCCGGCCCGATCTGGCGCAGTTTCACGGAACCGTGTAGAGCGGTTTCATGAGCACCAGCAACGTCAACGTCGTCGCCCACCCCCTGGTCCAGCACAAGCTCTCCCTGATGCGGGAGAAGGACCGCTCGACCAAGAGCTTTCGCGAGATCCTGAACGAGATCGGGATGCTGCTCTGCTACGAGGTGACGCGCGACCTGCCGCTGGAGCTGGTCGAGATCGAGACGCCGATCGCGCCGATGCGGGCGCCCAAGATCGCTGGCAAGAAGCTCACGCTGGCGCCGATCCTGCGCGCCGGCGTCGGCTTCCTCGACGGCATGCTGGCACTGATGCCCTCGGCACGCATTGCCCATATCGGGCTCTACCGCGACCCCGAGACGCTGCAGGCCGTGGAATATTACTTCAAGGCGCCGCAGGACCTGTCCGACCGCACCGTGATCCTGATGGATCCGATGCTGGCGACCGGCAACTCGGCCTGCGCCGGTGCGTCCCTGCTCAAGGCGCGTGGCGCCCGCGACATCCGCTTCGTCTGTCTGCTGGCCGCCCCTGAGGGCATCGCCCAGTTCCAGAGCGAGCATCCCGACGTGCCGATCTGGACCGCTGCGATCGACGAGCGGCTCAACGACCACGGCTATATCGTGCCTGGACTGGGCGACGCCGGCGACCGGATGTTCGGCACCAAGTAGACAGGCTTGCGCGACCGGGTTAGTCCGATGGCCATGAGCGCCAACGACGTTTCGCTGCAATCGCTGCTCCGGATCAAGGCCGCCGCCGATCCTGCCTTGGTATTCGGCGGCAAGGCCGTCTCTCGCGCGGAATTCTCGGTAAAGGTCGAGCAGACAGCCGCCTGGCTCGCGGCGCAAGGCATCGGCAAGGGCGACGTCGTTGCGGTCTGGCTGGTCAACCGGATCGAATGGCTCGCACTGCTGTTCGCCGCCGCACAGCTTGGCGCGGTCGTCGCCGCCGTCAATACCCGCTACCGCAGCGCGGAAGTCGCGCACCTGCTCAAGCTGTCAGGCGCGAAGCTCGTGGTGGTCGAAGCGGCATTCCGCGCGATCGACTTCGCCGCCATCCTCGCCGATGTCACCGAGGCCGAGGTGCCCGCGCTGCAACGGCTTGCCGTGGTCGGCGCGGATGCGATCCCGGCACGCTGGCCCTGCGTGCGGTTCGATGCGTTCGAGACGCCCTACCCGCCGGCTCCGCCGTCCCAGGATGAGGTCGACCTGCCTGTGCTGCTCTACACCACATCGGGCACGACCAAGGGGCCGAAGCTGGTCGCGCATTCGCAAGCGACGCTGGCGACGCATGCCGCATCCATCGCCCGCGCGCTCCAGCTCGATCACCACCGTCATTCGCTGCTGGCCATGCTGCCGTTCTGCGGCACCTTTGGCATGACGAGCCTGCTCGGTTTCCTCGCAGCCGGCGCGACCATCCATGTGCTCGATGCCTTCGAGGCAGCGCCGGCCCTGAAGACCCTCAGCACGCAACGGATTACGCATTGCTTCGGTTCGGACGAGATGTTCCGGCGCATCCTCGGCCTCACCGATGCGCCACACCCATTTCCACATCTCGAAGTCTGCGGCTTCGCCGCGTTCCAGCCCGGCTGGCGCGAGCTGGCCGCGGAGGCCGAGGCGCGCGGCGTGAAGCTGTTCGGCCTCTACGGTTCGAGCGAGGTGCAGGCGCTGTTCTCGATGGGCCGCCCCAGTGATGCCTTTGCCGATCGGATCGAGGGCGGCGGCTCGCCGATGTCGCCGGAGGCGAAAGTCCGCGTGCGCGATGTCGAGACGGGCGCGCTCGCCGCCAGCGGCATCTCCGGCGAGATCGAGATCAGCGCACCCTCGCGCTTCCTCGGCTATTTCAACAACCCGGAGGCGACGCGCGAGGCGATCACCGCCGACGGCTTCTTCCGCACCGGCGACATCGGCCGGCTGCGCGGCGACGGATCCTTCGTCTACGAGACCCGCGCCGGCGATGCGATGCGCCTCGGCGGCTTCCTGGTCGCGCCCGGGGAGATCGAGGACGAGCTCAAATCCTGCACCGGGGTCGCCGACGCTCAGGTCGTTGCAGTCGATCTCAAGGGGCAGGCGCGCTGCGTCGCCTTCGTGATCCCGACAACGGAGCCGCCAATGCAGGAGACGCTGATCGCACATCTCCGAGAGCGGCTCGCCGGCTACAAGCTGCCGGCGCGGATCTATCTCGTGGACGCCTTTCCCGTCACCGACAGTGCCAACGGCGTGAAGATCCAGCGCGCCAGGCTTCGCGCCATGGCGATGGAGCGGATCGCCGCTGAATAGACTCGCTCAGTACGACTTCTTCAATACGATTTGGCGAGCCCCAGCACCTTCTCCGCGATGAAGCTGAGCGCGAGCTGCGGGCTGACCGGCGCGATGCGCGGGATCAATACCTCGCGCAAATAGCGCTCGACGTGGAATTCCTTGGCGTAGCCGAAGCCGCCATGGGTCATCACCGCCTGCTCGCAGGCCGAGAAGCCCGCTTCGCCCGCCAGATATTTTGCGGCATTGGCCGCGGCGCCGCAGGGCATGCCCTTGTCGTATTGCCAGGCCGCCGACATCACCATCAGCCAGGCCGCCTCGAGCTCGACCCAGTTCACCGCGAGCGGATGCTGGATGCCTTGGTTCTTGCCGATGGGGCGGTTGAACACGACGCGCGTCTTGGCGTATTCGGTCGCGCGCGCCAGCGCGAGCTTGCCGAGACCGACCGCCTCGGCGGCGATGAGAATGCGCTCCGGATTCATGCCTTCGAGGATATATTCGAAGCCTTTGCCCTCCTCGCCGATCCGATCTTCCATCGGGATTTCGAAGTCCTCGAAGAACAGCTCGTTGGAATCGACGATCTTGCGGCCCATCTTCTCGATCTCGTGGACCTTGATCCTGTTGCGGTCGAAATCGGTGTAGAACAGGCTGAGGCCGTGGGTGGGCGAGCGCACCTCTTCCAGCGGCGTGGTGCGCGCCAGCAGCAAGATCTTGTGCGCGACCTGCGCGGTCGAGATCCACACCTTCTGACCATTGACAATGTAGCGGTCGTTCTTGGCGACCGCGCGGGTCTTGAGCTGGGTGGTGTTGAGGCCGGTGTTCGGCTCGGTGACCGCGAAGCACGCCTTCTCGCGGCCCTCGACCATCGGCGGCAGCATGCGCCTGCGCTGCTCCTCGGTGCCGAACACGACGACGGGGTTGAGCCCGAACACGTTGATGTGCACCGCCGAGGCACCGGACATGCCGGCACCCGACTCGGCGATGGTGCGCATCATGATCGCAGCTTCCGTGATGCCGAGCCCGGAGCCGCCATATTCCTCCGGCACGCAGATCCCGAGCCAGCCGGCATCCGCTAAGGCCTTGTGGAAGTCGTGAGGGAAGCCGCCGTCGTGGTCCTTCTTCAGCCAATAGGCGTCGGGAAAGCCTTCGCAGATCTTGGCGATGGCGTCGCGAATGGCTTCCTGCTGATCGGTGAGCGCGAAATCCATGGTCTTGACCTCCCTTGGCCAAGCGTTCTTTAGCTCGAAAAACTGCAGGCAGATACGTGAATTTGCCCGCGAAGTGTGTCTACCATGCATGGGGTCATGCGGCGCGACGTGACGCGCGCGCCGTTATTTCGCAGGGAGGAAACCGCGATGGCCGGACTTTATTTCGAGGACTTTTCCGTGGGCCAGGAGTTCAGGCATCCGCTGACCCGGACCGTCACGGAGATGGACAACACCATGTTCAGCCTGCTGACGCTCAACCCGCAGCCGCTGCACATCGACGCGCATTTCGCCGAGAAGACCGAGTTCGGCCAGCGCATTTTCAACAGCCTTTACACCCTCGGCATCATGATCGGCATGACAGTCTATGATACGACCCTGGGCACCACCGTCGCCAATCTCGGCATGACCGACGTCAGCTTTCCAAAGCCGGTCTTCCATGGCGACACGTTGCGGGCGACGACAAAGGTGCTCTCGGTGCGGGAATCCAGATCGCGACCCAGGGCCGGCATCGTCGAGTTCGAGCATCATGCTCTGAACCAGAACGACGAGATCGTCGGCAAATGCCGCCGCATGGCGATGATGCACAAGAGGCCGGTCTGATGCGTTCAATGCTGTTCGTGCCGGGCGATTCCCCGCGCAAATTCGAGAAGGCGAGCGAAGGCAAGGCCGACGCGCTGATCATCGATCTCGAGGATTCCGTCGTCACCGAGAAGAAGCCGGAAGCGCGTGAGCTCACGCTTTCAATGCTGAAGAGCCGCCCCGATCCGCATCAGCTCTACGTTCGCGTCAACGCGCTCGACACCGGCCTGACGCTGGCCGATCTCGCTGCGGTGATGCCGGGCAGGCCTGACGGCATCGTGCTGCCGAAATCGCAAGGCGGCGAGGACGTGCGTCAGGTCGCGACGTGGCTCGAAGCTTTGGAAGCGGCGTCCGGCATCGCGATCGGCGCGACCCGCATCGTCTGCGTCGCGACAGAGACCGCCGGCTCGATCTTCGGGCTCGGCAGCTACAAGGGCTGCTCGCCTCGCCTCGCCGGCCTGATGTGGGGCGCGGAAGATCTCTCCGCCTCGCTCGGCGCCACCGAGAAAGCGAGCGGCGGCGTGTTCCACAGCCCCTATCTCCTGGCGCGCGATCTCTGCCTGATGGCGGCGGCCGCAGCCGAGGTCGCGCCGATCGACACGGTTTACACCGACATCGACAATCTCGCCGGCCTCGAAGCCGAAACGCGCGCGGCGCGGCGCGACGGTTTTTCGGCCAAGGCGCTGATCCACCCCAAGCATGTCGACATCGTCAACGCGGCGTTCGCGCCGACGGAGGCCGAGCGCGCCTGGGCGGAGAAGGTGATCGCGGCGTTCGCGAGCAATCCCGATTCCGGCACGCTGCGGCTCGACGGCCAGATGATCGACAAGCCGCACCTCCGCGCGGCGAAGAAGATTCTCGGCCAGTCCTAGAGCCGGACGCAAGCCGCGTCGGGCCGGCTGCTGGCCTCAGTCGAATCCCTGAACAGGCGGTGCCGAGGAATGCGCCGGCGCGGCAGGCGCGGCTTGAACCGGCGGAGCCTGGACCGGCGGGGCCGGATTGCCGGCAGCTCTCATCTGACCGTTGGCGGCCATCGCCTCGCGCGTGCGCGACGGACTGCCGGTCGCGGCGGCGCGACGCGGCGGCGGCTGCCGGTGCCTTGCCGACTGCGAGCCTCTCAGGCCCCAGGAACGGGCGATCGAGGGTCCGGCCGTGTAGCCGATCAAGGCTCCGGCGACCGCGCCGACCGGGCCCAGCACGACCGCACCCGAGACCGCGCCGAGCGCGGCATCGCCCGCGCGCTCCTGCGCGAGCGCGCTCGCGGGCACGCAGGCCAGCATTGTGACAGCAGTGATCAGTGCCTTGTTCATCGGAGCGCCTCCCTCGCGAAGGATCACTCCTGCTCAAATATGGCCACACGAGGTTCGCTTGCCGGCCAACAAAAGGCAATCGCGCCCGGAACCCGGCCAGGCAAGGCTCCGCCGCCACTGACGGTTGCGGCGGCGTAGCCGCTACACGATCTTGATCGACATGTCGGGCAGGCCCTCGAGCTTGCAGAGCAGCACGTCGCCCTTCACCACGGGGCCGACATTCTCCGGCGTGCCGGAATAGATGATGTCGCCGGCTTTCAGTTCGAACGCTTCCGACAGCTTGGCGATCTGCTCGGCCACGCTCCAGATCATCTTGCTGAGATCGGAGTTTTGCCGCACGGTGCCGTTGACGGCGAGCGAGATCGCGCCCTTCTCGAAATGACCGGTCTTGCTCGCCGGGTGAATCGGGCCGAGCACCGCGGCGTGGTCAAAACTCTTACCGATTTCCCACGGCTTCTTCTCGGCGGCCATGCCGTTCTGGAGATCGCGCCGGGTCATGTCGAGGCCGAGGGCGTAACCATAGACGTGGTCGAGCGCCTTATCGACTGGGATATTGGTGCCGCCGGACTTCAGCGCGGCGACCAACTCGACCTCGTGATGATAGTTCTTGGTTAGCGACGGATAGGGATGATCGGCAACCTCGCCGATCGCGACGTTCTGGATCGCGTCGGTCGGCTTCTGGAAGAAGAACGGCGGCTCGCGGTTCGGATCCGAGCCGCGCTCGATCGCATGTGCCGCATAGTTCCGCCCAATGCAGTAGATGCGGCGGACCTGAAAGACCTGAGTCTCGCCGACGATCGGGATCGTGACCATCGGCACCGGGGAAGATCGGCTTCGGTCCGGCCTGCGCTGCGGCCGGTATGACCTCGGCCACTGACATTGCAGTGGCCGCCGCCGCAGTTGCAATCAGGTCCCGCCGCGTCGGTGACATCTTTGTCATTTCAGGTGCTCCCTTCCTTTGTCCTTGGGCAGCGCGAAGCGCTCCGATCTGGCTGATAGTCGATCTTCGGCACGCCAGCAACAAGGGCGGGCGCGGCCTGGGCTTCGAACATCTTGACACCGTTCACCCCTTGCCTATTTTTTCGCCGAGAAGAGACCTTCTCGTCCTCGCACAACCAAAGGATCTAACGCGACCGTCTGGAGAGACGACGATGCTCGATGAGAATCTGGCCCGCATCCGTGCGCACCGCAACAACATCCACCGCTATCGGCGCCTGCTGAAGACCAGGTTATCGCAGCTGGAGCGCCAATTCATCGAGAGACGACTGGCGGAGGAGCGATCGGCGCTCGATGACCTGGCCGCCACGACCTTTCCCGTCGGTTTCCGCGCCGCCGAAACACCGGCTGGCGCAATGGGGATGGCGCAATGAACAGCCAGCGCGACCTGCTCATCCGAGGCAGCGAGAAGGTCATCGGCCATTACGAGCTGCTTCTTGCCAGCGCCAAGAGCGAGCATGAGCGCGAGCTCTATCGCCAGCGCATCGAACGCGAGCGGCGGCTGATCCGCGACCTGCAGGGCGGATGGGATCACCGCGCGGCCTGAGCTGGGAGATCACGCGCACCGACCCAGGCCGTCGCAAGAGACGAACCGCTTCCGCGGTTCGTCTCCGCATTCGTTTCAGCGGACGAGGCGATTGGGACCTGCGAGCGCGCTGCTCGGCGCGGCTGCGGGCGCCACTCTCACTGTGGCGGTGAACGGCGCACCGTTGCGCAGCAGCGTGAGCTTCACGTCCTCGCCGATCCGCGCCAGGCCGATCGTGTTGCGGAGCTGGGCGGCGGTGCGGATCGGGCGGTCGTCGGCGCCGGTCACGATGTCGCCCTTGCGCAAGCCCGCCTTCTCTGCGGGCGAATCCGCCGCGATCTCGGCGATGACGGCGCCCTGATTCAATCCCTTGTTGATCGTGGGATGCAGGTCCTTCAGCGAAATGCCGATGCGGCCGCGCTCGACGCGGCCGCTCACGATGATCTGCTCCATCACCTTGCGCGCCATGTTGACCGGAATGGCAAAGCCGATGCCGACGTTGCCGCCCGCCGGCGAGATGATCGCCGAGTTGATGCCGACGAGCTCGCCGCGCAGGCTGACCAGCGCGCCGCCGGAATTGCCGGGATTGATCGCCGCGTCGGTCTGGATGAAGTCCTCATAGCCCTGCTTGCCGAGGCCGGTGCGACCCAGCGCGCTGACGAGCCCTGAGGTCACGGTCTGGCCGAGGCCGAAGGGATTGCCGATCGCGAGCACGAAGTCGCCGACATCGAGCCCGTCGCTGTCGCCGAAGGGAAGCGCCTTGAGCCCGACCGGGTTCTGGACCTGGAGCACCGCGACGTCCGTTGGCGGATCGCGGCCGATGACCTTGGCCGAAAACTGCCGGCCGTCCTTGGTCGTGATCTGAACGGCGGAGGTGCCCTCGACCACGTGATTGTTGGTCAGCACATAGCCGCGCTGTCCGTCGACGATCACCCCGGAGCCGGTCGCATTGACCTCCTTCTCGATCTGCCGGGGAACGTCGAAGAATTCGCGAAACAGCGGATCGCGATAGAGCGGGTTGTCCTCGCGCACGCGGCCGTGCACGGAGATGTTGACGACGGCCGGCGTCACCTGGCGCACCAGCGGCGCCAGGGTCGGCACCGGGCCGCCGGTCTTCAAATCCGGAATCTGGCCGGCGGCAGGCTGCGATGCCGTGAGCGTCAGCATCAGCAAGGCCAGGAACAGCAGACGCACAGCATTCATCATCGTCACCCTGCCGCGTTGTTGTGGGGGATAGTCGGAATCTTGGTGCTTCAGCCTTCGTCGCCTGGCACGACGATCCAGCCCTGCAGGGCCAGAAGCGGGACGGTCCAGGCTGCCGCGGCCTGGCCGAGCAGCACGAGCCCGAGGACGGCGGGCGTGAACATCATGCCGCCTGCCCTTCTGCGGCGGCCCATGGCCGCCGCAACCGCATCGGCACGCCGCCGCCCCGGGGCGGGTCGTCATTGTCGTTGTCGGCGTCGAGCTTGCGCAAGGCGGCGAGAATGTCGGCGAGCCGGACGGTGTGGCTCATGCCGGGAATCTCGCGCAAGGCGGGACAGGATTCGACCGCGTACATGTCCGATGCCCAGGACGACAGGATGACGCGCTTCTCGGGCGACGAGAGCTCCTCGGCATTCAGGACGTCGGCCGGCGAGTCGTAGTGGGCGGCAGGATGAAACAGCGGATTGAGAGTGCCGGAACTAGTATTCACGTTGGTCATCGGTGGGTCTCCCACATGCTCCTTTCCAGGGGGACGGCTCGTTGATGATGAGACGGCGGCGCCACATCGCCGCCGTCCCGCTTGATGTTAATGCGTATTGATCGCGATGCGCTTGACGCCTTCGCGCGCCTTCTCCGATTTCGGCAGCGACACGGTCAGGACGCCGTTCGTGAACGACGCCTCGGCCTTGTCCTCCTCGACACCCTCCAGCGGGATCTGCCGCTCGAAGGCGCCGTAATAGCGCTCGGTGAAGAACCTGCCTTCGCCGTTGCGCTCAGCCTTCTTCTCGCCGCGCACGGTCAGGATGCCATTGGCGATCTCGACCTGGACGTCCTTCTCCGTCAGGCCGGGAAGTTCGGCCGAGACGGTCAGCGTCTTGTCGGTCTCGCTGAGCTCGACCTTCGGCCAGCCGAAACGACCTTCCATCAGCGGCGACAGGCCAGTCCCGCCGAAGCCGCGGAAGACATCGTCGAACAGACGGTTCATCTCGCGGTGAAGCGTCAGGAACGGATCGAAATTGTCGCGCGCCGGCGCAAGCTCCTGGTTTCTCGACCAGGGAATGAGATCACGAAAAGCCATGGGACTCTCCTTCATGCATCGGGAACGCGGCCCGCGCCTGCGCGCGCCGCGTTCCGCCACCAGCTCGATCGAGCGCTCAGGCTGCTTTCTTCTGCTCGATCTGCGATGCCGCAGGAGCGCCGCCCGTGATCGCAATGCGGCGCGGCTTCATGGCTTCCGGAACCTCGCGGACGAGGTCGATGATCAGGAGCCCGTCCTGGAACGAGGCCTGCTTCACCTGGACATAGTCGGCGAGGTTGAACACGCGCCGGAACGGACGCGCGGCGATGCCCTGGTACAGATATTCGCGCGCGGCAGTCTCGGGCTTCTTGCCCTCGATGGTGAGCGCATTCTGCTCGGCCGTCACGGTGATGTCGTTGACGCCGAAGCCTGCCACCGCAAGGCTGATCCGGTAGTGGTCTTCGCCGGAGCGCTCGATGTTGTAGGGGGGATAATTGTCCTCGGTCGCCTGGCGCAGCGTGCTGTCGACGAGGTCGGCCAGGTGATCGAAGCCGATGGTGGAGCGCCACAGGGGCGCGAAGTCAAAACTGGTCCTCATAACCAAGTCCTCCAAAGAGCAAGATGGATACGAAGGAGCGCAAGGCGGGAATTCAGACGGGTCCGAAAACGACCTGCCCGGCGCCCGTGCCGGACCCGGTTGGCATCCGGCACACCGCTCTCGCGGCGAAAAACGACTTAGAAAACCGGAAACCGGTTTCAAGAGGGCCAACGGATTTTTTTTACCCCTCGATGGTCTCTCCGGGCCCCGACGTTCTCGGCGGCAAGGCAAGGTAAAATAAGGGTAAAATCGGCGGGTCGAAGCAAGGCCAGAATGCCTTCATGCGTCTGGCCCCGGGCAACGCGCATGACGAAGCAGGCGGCAGCACACCGTAGACCAGGGTCCCGACCGCCTCCAGCCGGTCTCGCGGCCGGCGCGATTGCCCTCCTCGCCGCCGCAACGGCGGGTGCGGCGCAGGCCGACGGCATCGCCATCTCGCCTGCCGGACTAAAGCCGATCGGAACGATCGATGCGCGCTTTCAGTCCTACAATATCGAAATGGTGGAGGTGACCGGCGGGCGGTTCTGGAAACCTTATCCGCGACCGGCACGCGCCTTCGACGAACGGGATCGTTACAGCGCGCGCCCGCCGATCGATCTTGCCAATGCGCGACTGCGCCGGCTCGCGGCGGCGTTGTCGCCGGCCTATCTGCGCGTGAGCGGCACCTGGGCCAATGCGACGTTCTTTGCCGAGGCGCCGGGAAAGCCGCCGCGGGGATTCAATTCGGTGCTCAGCCGAGCGCAATGGCGCGGCGTGGTGGAGTTCGCACGTGCGGTCGATGCGGAGATCGTCACCTCCTTTGCGATCAGTCCCGGCAGCCGCGACGCCCACGGCATCTGGAAGCCGGATCAGGCGCAGCTGCTGGTCGAGGCGACGCGCGCGCTGGGTGGCCGCATCGCCGCCGCCGAATTCATGAACGAGCCGACGCTCGCGGCGACGAACGGCGCACCGGCGGGCTATGACGCGACCGCCTATGGCCGCGACTTCAAGGTCTTCCGCGATTGGATGCGGCGCGCCGCACCGGAGACGCTGATCCTCGGTCCCGGCTCGGCCGGCGATGCACCATCGCCGTCGGGCGCTGGGCTCACCACGCGGGACCTGCTTGCCGCATCGGGTCCCGGCGTCGATCGGTTCTCCTATCACCATTACAACACGATCTCGCCGCGCTGCGGCGGAGACGACGATCCGGCGCAGGCCCTCTCGGAGCACTGGCTGACCCGCACGGATACGACACTCGGGACCTACCAGACCCTGCGCGACGCATACGAGCCGGGCAAGCCGATCTGGCTGACCGAGACGGCTGATGCCGCCTGCGGCGGCGGCTTATGGGACCGGACCTTTCTGGACACGTTCCGTTATCTCGACCAACTCGGACGCCTGGCGAAGGCCGGGGTCCAGGTGGTGATGCACAACACGCTGGCCGCCAGCGATTACGGCCTGCTCGAGGAAACAACGTTCCGTCCGCGGCCGAGCTACTGGGCCGCGCTGCTCTGGCGCCGGCTGATGGGAACGATCGTGCTCGACATGGGCAAGGCTGCTCCGCGCGATCTCCATCTCTATGCGCATTGCCATCCGGCCAAACCAGGTGCGGTGTCGCTGCTCGCGATCAACACCTCGCGCACCACATCGCGCACGCTATCGCTGCCGGAGTCCGCCGAGCGGTACACACTGCACGCGGCGCGGCTGCAGGGCACGAATGTGCAGTTGAACGGCAAGACGCTCGCGCTGACCGACGATGGCGGGCTGCCGCAGCTGCAGGCACGCGCTGCACCACCGGGCGCGATCCGGCTCGCGCCGACGACGATCACCTTCCTGGTGCTTCCGAACGCTGCAAATCCGGCTTGCCTGTCCCGGCGCTCAGGATCTTAGCGAGTCCCGCGCCGTCTCCGGCGCCATCAGCGTCGCGATGATCGTGACGATCGACAGCGCGACGATGTAGACAGACACCGCCCAATAGGAGCCGGCCCAGGCGAGCAGCGCGGCCGCAATCAGCGGCGAGAAGCCGCCGCTGAGCGCCGCCGCGACGTTGGCGCCGAGCGAAGCTCCGCTGTAGCGCACCTGGGTGCGAAACAGCTCGGGCATGAACGCGGCCTTCGGCCCGAACAGCAGCGCATGGGTGAGCGTCATCGTGACGACGAGCGCGAGCGTGATCAGCGCCGGCTCCCTGGTGTCGAGGAACCAGAACAGCGGAAACGCCAGCGCCACCGAGAACACGCCACCCGCCAGATACAGCGCCTTGCGTCCGAACATGTCGGACAGCCAGCCGGCCAGCGGCAGCGTCGCGAACTCGACGATCGCGGCATAGACCACCGCATCCAGGATCACCTGCCGCGGCAGGCCGAGCTTGGTCGTCGCGTAAATCACCGTGAACACGGTGAGGAGATAAGCGAGCCCGACCTCCGACACCGTGATGCCGATCGCGAGCAGAAAGCTGCGCCAGTCGCGGCGGAGCACCTCGAGGGCCGGTTGCGCCAGCACCTCCTTGCGTTCGACGATCTCCTTGAAGTGAGGCGTCTCGGCGAGCTTGAGCCGCACGATGAAGCCGACGCCGACCAGCAGAATGCTGATCAGGAATGGCACGCGCCAGCCCCAGCTGAGGAAGTCCGCCTCGGGCAGCTTCGTCATCAGGGCGAAGATGCCGGTGGAGGCGGCGACGCCGACGGGAAAGCCGACCTGGACCAGGCTGCCGTAGAAGCCGCGGCGATGGCCGGCGTGCTCGATCACCATCACGACCGCGCCGCTCCACTCGCCCCCGAGCCCGATGCCCTGAACGAAACGAAGGATCACGAGCAGGATCGGCGCCCAGACGCCGATCTGATCGTAGGTCGGCAGGCACCCGATCAGGAAGGTGCCGAGCCCCATCGCGATCATGGTCGCAACCAGCATGGTCTTGCGGCCGAGCCGGTCGCCGTAATGCCCGATGATCGCGCCGCCGATCGGCCGCGCGACGAAGCCGACCGCATAGGTCGAGAACGCCGCGAGCGTGCCGACGAAGGGATCGAAGCTCGGGAAGAACAGCTTGTTGAAGACGAGCGCCGCCGCTGTGCCGTAGATCAGGAAATCGTACCACTCAATCGCGGTGCCGAGCGCACTCGCCCACACCACATGCGCCGTCGTCGATCTCTCCGCCGCCGCGGAGACCCCCATTGCTGTCGTCATGCCCTGCCTCAACGAATTCCGGACAGCATCATGGCCAAACGTTGTGACGGTTGCAACTTGTGGGAGTTCTGTTGGCTCTCGTGCCCCGGACGCTGCGCAGCACGAAGTGATGCGCTGCAGAGCCGGGGCCCACACGTCGTCCAACGCTCATTGCAGTATGGGTCCCGGCTCTGCGCTGCAACGCTAAGAGGCGTCGCAGCGCGTCCGGGACACGAGAGTGGCGAGGCTCGCCGGTGGAACATTCGCCATTGACAAACTAATTTGTCATTATCTAATTTACCTCCACAACGACCCCGCCGCGCCAAGCGGCCAAGAAGAGAGGAAACGACAATGAGAGGGCTCCTGGCCTGCACCATGCTCGCGGCCATGACTTCGGCTGCCATGATCACCGCGGCGACCGCGCAAGTCTCCGATGACGTGGTGCGGATCGGCGTGCTGACGGACCTGTCGAGCTGGGGCCGCGACAACTCTGGGCCGGGCTCGGTCGAGGCCGCAAAGATGGCGGTCGAGGAATTCGGGCCGACCGTGCTCGGCAAGCCGATCGAGATCATCAGCGCCGACCATCAGATGAAAACCGACGTCGGCGTGCAGATCGTGCGCGGCTGGTTCGACAACAACAAGGTCGATGCCGTCGTCGACATCCCCAACTCCGGCATCGCCATCGCCGTGCACAACATGGTGCGCGAGCGCGGCAAAGTTGCCCTGCTCTCCGGCCCCGGCGCAAGCTCGCTGACCGACGAGCTGTGCAGCCCCAACACCGTGCACTTCACCTACGACACCTATGCGCTGTCGAAGGTGACGGCCTCCGCCGTGATCAAGGAAGGCGGCAAGTCCTGGTACTTCATCACGGCCGATTATGCTTTCGGCCAGCAGCTCGAGAAGGACGCAACCCGCTTCATCAACGAGATGGGCGGCAAGGTGCTCGGCGGCGTCAGGCATCCGACCAACACCGCGGACTTCTCCTCCTTCGCGCTGCAGGCGCAGAGCTCGAAATCCGACGTGGTCGCCTTCGCCAATGCCGGCCAGGACACCGACAATGCCATCAAGCAATCCGGCGAATTCGGCCTGGTCCAGGGCGGCCAGAAGCTGGTCGGCCTTTTGATGTTCGACACCGACGTGCACGCCATCGGCCTGAAGGCCGCCCAGGGCACCTATATGACCACGGCGTCCTACTGGGCCATGGACGAGGCCACGCGCGCCTGGTCGAAAAAGTTCTACGAGCGCACCAAGGTGATGCCGACCATGATCCAGACCGGCGTCTACGGCTCGGTGCTGCACTATCTCAAGGCGATCAAGGCGGCCGGCACCGACGATTCCGCCACGGTGATGGCCAAGATGCGCGAGCTGCCGATCGAGGATATCTTCGTCCACGGCGGCAAGTTGCGCGAGGACGGCCGTGTCATCCGCGACATGTATCTCGCCAAGGTGAAGTCGCCCGCGCAATCCAAGGAGCCGTGGGATTACCTGGACATCGTCAAGACCGTGAAGGGCGATGACGCCTTCCGTCCGGTCTCCGAATCCAAGTGTCCGCTCCTGAAGAAGTGAGGCTTGAAATGGCTGGCAACGAGCATGGCGCCACGGAGACCTACGAGTGCGACGTGCTCGTGGCCGGATCGGGTTGCTCCGGCATGTCGGCCGCGATCACCGCGCGCTATCGCGGGCTCGACGTGCTGATCGTCGAGAAGGAGCCGCGCTTCGGCGGCACCACAGCCCGCTCCGGCGGCTGGCTCTGGATTCCCGGCACATCGCTGGCGAAGGCCTACGGCATCGAAGAGACACCGGAACAGGCCCGCACGTATTTGCGGCACGAGGCCGGCAACAATTACGACGCGGCACGTGTCGATGCCTTCCTGAGCGCCGGCCCTGAAGCGGTCGATTTCTTCATCACCAAGACGGCGCTGCGCTTCGACATGCCGCTGGTCTTTCCCGATTACCACGCTGAAGCGCCCGGCGGCGCCCAGGGCGGCCGCTCCATGGTGACGCGTCCGTTCGACGGCCGCGAGCTCGGCGATCTCATCAAATCGCTCGGCATGCCGCTGCCCGAGCTCACCGTGTTCGGCATGATGCTGGGAAGCGGCAAGGAGATCATCCACTTCATGCGGGTGACGAAGTCGCTGACCTCGGCGGTCTATGTCGCCAAGCGCCTGACGCGGCATCTCATGGACGTGCTGCGCTATGGCCGCGGCATGACGCTCACCAACGGCAATGCGCTCGCGGGACGCCTGGCAAAGTCCGCGCTCGACCTCAAGATTCCGATGTGGCTGTCCTCGCCCGTACGCGAGCTGACGGTCGAGAACGGCGCGGTCACCGGCGCCATCGTGTCGCGGCAGGGACGCGCCGTGCGTGTCCGCGCCCGTCGGGGCGTTGTGCTGGCCTGCGGCGGCTTTCCCCACGACGTCGAGCGGCGCAAGAAGATGTTCCCGCACGCGCCGACCGGCGTTGAGCATTATTCGCCCGGGCCTGCGGGCAACACCGGCGACGGCCTGCGCCTTGCCGAGGGCGCCGGCGGCCGCATCGAGGACCGCCTGCCGAACGCGGCGGCCTGGGTGCCGGTGTCGCTGACCACGCGCAAGGACGGCTCCAAGGGCGTGATGCCGCACTTCATCGACCGCGCCAAGCCCGGCGTGATCGCGGTGATGCGCGACGGCAAGCGTTTCGCCAATGAGGGCAATTCCTATCACGACTTCGTCCAGGCCCTGATCAAGGCGGCCAAGCCCGGCGAGGAGATCGCCGCTTTCCTGATCTGCGATCACAAGACGCTGCGGAAATACGGCCTCGGCTGCGTACCGCCCTTCCCGATGCCGCTGGGTCATCATTTGAAGACGGGCTATCTCATGCGCGGCGATACGCTGGAAGCGCTGGCGGCGAAAGCCGGGATCGACGCCAAGGCGTTCGCCGAGACGGTCAAGCAGTTCAATGTGACGGCGCCGCAAGGCCAGGATGCCGCCTTTGGCAAGGGCTCGAAGGCCTACAACCGCTACCAGGGCGATGCGCTGCATGGCCCCAATCCCTGCGTGGCGCCGATCGAGAACGGGCCGTTCTACGCCATCAAGATGGTGATCGGCGATCTCGGCACCTATGCCGGCATCGTCACCGACGCGAACGCGCGGGCGCTCGACGCCGAGGGCCGGGTGATTCCCGGCCTCTATGCGGCCGGCAACGACATGGCGAGCATCATGGGCGGCAATTATCCGGGTGCCGGCATCACGCTTGGGCCGGCGCTGACCTTCGGCTACATTGCCGGCAGACATCTTGCCGACAGCGCCGCCAAGCGTGACGCGGCGTAGAGCATGATCAGGAAAAGTGTGCAGCGGTTTTCCGAAGAGATCATGCTCAAACAAGGACTCGAGCGCATCGGAGGCGCATGAAGAGAGAGAGCCGCGGCATCCAGTCGATCGAGGTCGGCGGCGAATTGCTTCGCGCGCTCGCACGCAGCGGCGAACCGATGATGCTGCGCGATCTCGCGCGCGAGGCCGGCATGACGCCGGCCAAGGCGCATCCCTATCTCGCCAGCTTCTCCCGCATCGGCCTGATCGAGCAGGACGAGACCACCGGCCGTTACGAGATCGGCGCGCTGGCGCTCGAGCTCGGCCTGATCAGCCTGCGCCGCCTCTCCGGCGTGCGCATCGCGCGTCCCAAGATCGCGGGCCTCGCGAGCCAGATCGGCCACGCCGTCTCGCTCGCGGTCTGGGGCACGCACGGCCCGACCGTGGTGCAGCTCGAAGAGCCGGCTCAGCCGGTGCACATCGTGATGCGCGTCGGCTCGGTGATGGCGCTGCTGGAGACCGCCACGGGCCGCGCCTTCGCGGCGTTCCTGCCGGAGAAGACGATCAGCGCCGCGCTCGACAGCGGCCTCGACCGCCATGGTGTCGGCTACAACCCGAAGCGCGCCGTGAAGGGTGCCAAGATCGCCGACATGCTGGCTGAGGTCCGCAAGCATGGCCTCGCCCGTGCGCTCGGCGACCCCCTGCCCGGCGTCAACGCGTTCTCCGCGCCGGTGTTCGATCATTCCGGCCACGTCGCGCTGGTCATCACCGCGATGGGCCCGGAAGGCACTTTTGATGCCCGCTGGGACAGCCCGATCGCGCACGCGCTGCGCGACTGCGCGGGGGGCATTTCGAAGCGGCTGGGTTACGGGCTGACGGTTGCGGCGGAGTAGCTGCGGATCCTACTTCTCCTTCACCGGCACCGTGTAGTTCAGGACCAGCCGGCCGCCATCCGGATAGATCGTCTGCCCGGTGATATAGGACGCATCGTCGCTGGCAAGGAATGCCACGACGGCGGCTACCTCGCTTGGCTCGCCGCCACGGCCCGCGGGCGTGCGCGACAGCACGGTCTTGCGGGCGTCTTCCGAGGTGTAGATCGACGAGGCCACCATGTCGGTCAGGATCGTGCCCGGCCCGACCGCGACGACGCGGATGTTGTGCGGGGCGAGCGCGACGGCGGCGACGGAGGTCAGCTGCTTCATGCCGCCCTTCGACATCGCGTAGGTCGCAAGCGAAGGGATCGCCAGCAGCGCGTTCACCGAGGACATGTTGATGACGACCCCGCCGCCTTGCGCGATCATCTGCCTCGCCGCCGCCTGCACGCCGAAGAACGCGCCTTTCAGGTTGATGCCGATGATCTCGTCGAATTCCTCTTCGGTGATGTCGAGGATGTCGCGGTTGCGGGCGATGCCGGCATTGTTGACCATGATATCGAGCCGGCCGAACTCCTTCACCGCGGTCACGACCAGCTGATCCACGTCCGCGCGCTTGGCGACATTGCCGACGATTGTGCGCAGCGCATCCGGCCGCCCGAGCTCGGCGGCCGCTGCAGCTAAGCCTTCGGCATCGACGTCGGAGATGACGACCTTGACGCCGTCGTCCAAAAATCTCTTCGCGCAGGCCTTGCCGATGCCGCGCGCCGCGCCGGTGATGGCCGCAACCTTGCCGGATAGTTTCATGGGGTTCACTCCTGGACTAAAGCGCGATGAGATGAGGACGAATCATCATCGCGCTTTGGGTTATTGTTTGAGCATGATCTTTTCGGAAAACCGCTGCGCACTTTTCCGGATCATGCTTAGTGACGATCTCACGGACGCATTCACGCAAAGACGCGCGGGCGCAGCCCGGCATGAAACCAGGTGATCATGGAATAGATGTCGTAGACCGGCAGCCCCACCTCGGCCTGAAGTGCTGCGGCATAAGGCGGCATGTTGGTGCATTCGAGCACGATGGCGCCGACATCCGGATGCTTGGCAACCAGCTCCTTGCCGGCCTCGACCACGTCGCGCTCGGCTTGCGCGATGTCCATGTCGTCCTTCTCGGCCTTGATCAGGACACGGAAGAATTCCTTGCCGTTCTCGGTGCCGACCAGCGGCGTGTCGAGCGGCACGCCGGCGCCTGCGAGATGGGCGGGCGAGAGCGTCGAGCCCGACACCGTGACGAGGCCGACGCGCTTGCCGGGCGGCAGGGTCGCCTGCACCCACGGCACCTGCATCAGCGAGGAGGTCGCGACGGGAACGCCGACCGCCGCCGCGATCTCCTTCTGGAACAGCGAGAGGAAGCCGCAATTGGTGGTGATGGCCTCCGCCCCCAGCCGCACCAGCTCCTTGGCCGCATCGATGAAGTCGGGCAAGAGGCCGGCCGCGCCCTTCAGCACCACCTTTTCCGGCGAGGCGCCGCTCACCACGCGATAGAGCACCGGGAATGGCCAGGTCGTGCCGTTGCCCATGTCGCCGGGAATGCGGGGAAAGCGCGCTTCCAGCATCAGGATGCCGAGCGGAGCGCCGTAGATGGCCTTGCCGCCACGGGCGATGCGGGGGGACGAGCTGGCTGAGGTGGTCATGGTGCGCTCTCAGAGGAAACGATCGGGCGCGAACGGCGCGAGCGGAATCTCCGGCGCCTTGCCGCTCACGAGCTGGGCGACCAGCCGGCCGGTGCGGGCCGAGCCGACCAGGCCGACATGGCCGTGGCCGAAAGCATAGACGATGTCGCGCGAGGCGCGCGCATAGCCGATGCAGGGCCGTCCGTCCGGCATGCTCGGGCGATGGCCGAACCAGGTCTTGATGCGCGCGGCCGGAATGTCCTTCGGCAGTTTCGGGAACATGCTGACGAGGTGATTGCGCAGAATCTCGGCGCGCTTCCAGTTCGGCGCGGCCTCGAGGCCGGCGATCTCGACGGTGCCGGAGGCACGCAGGCCACTGTTGGTCCAGTTCACCACCATCTTGGCGTCGGAGGCCATCATCGAGCTGCGCGGGCCTGCTTCCGGATTCTCGATCACAACATGATAGCCGCGCTCGGTCTCGAGCGGGAGGGGATCGCCGACCGAGGCGGTGAGCTGCTTCGAGCGGGCACCCGCCGCGACCACAGCGGCATCGCATGCGATCTCGCCGGTCTCGGTGACAACAGCGACGAGCTTGCCGCCGGAGAGCTTCAGGCCGGTCGCCTTGGCGCGCACGTGTTTCGCGCCGCTGGCGATCGCATGATTGGCGAGCGCAGCAACGTAAGCGCCGGGATCGCGGCAGCGCCCGGCCTCCTCCACCACGACGCCAAAGGTGTAGCGCGGATGCAGGTCCGGCTCGCGCTGGCGCATCTCGTCGGCATTGAGCTCCAGCCATTCGACGCCGACCTTCTTGCGCAGGCGCCAACCGAGATCGCTGTCGAAATTGCCGCGCGAGGTGAACACGTGCATCACGCCGTTGCGCTCGATCAGTTCGGGGACGCCGGCTTCTTCCGCGAGCTTCCTGTGCAGCAGCGGCGCGTCCTTCAGAAGGTCGCGCAGCGCGAACGCCGTGGTCTCGACCCGCGCCGCGGTCCAGCCCGACAGCAGATACTTGACCAGCCAGGGCAGCGCCTTCGGCAAGTAAGACCAGCGGATCGCGAGCGGCCCGAGCGGGTCCATCAGATAACCCGGCACCTTCTTCCAGACGCCGGGCTCGGCCGGCGGAATCACCGAATGCGACGACAGCCAGCCGGCATTGCCGTAGCTCGCCGCCTGTTCGCCGCCGGGCTCGCCGGGATCGATCAGCGTGACCCGATGGCCCTCGCGCAGCGCCTCGATGGCGCTGATCACGCCGATCGCGCCGGCCCCGATGATGGCGACGTGGCGGCCGTCAGGCATCGCTCTAAGCTTTCACCGCGGGCACAAAATCCTTGCCGACCGAGATCGCTCGGGGATCGATGATGCAGTGGAGGATCGACGGCTTGCCCGAGGCCAGCGCGCGCTCGAAGGCGGGTGCGAACTCTTCGGTACGCTCGACGCGCTCGCCATGGCCGCCGAACGCCTTCGCGTACATCGCAAAGTCCGGGTTCTTGAGCTGGGTGCCGACGACGCGGCCGGGATAGTCGCGCTCCTGGTGCATGCGGATGGTGCCGTATTGCGAATTGTCGATGATGATGACGATCAGCGGCGCGTCATACTGCACGGCGGTCGCGAACTCCTGGCCATTCATCAGGAAGCAGCCGTCGCCCGCAAACGCCACGACGACGCGATCCGGGTATTGCCGCTTGGCCAGCACGCCCGCCGGCACGCCGTAGCCCATCGACCCCGAGGTCGGCGCGAGCTGGGCGGCAAAGCTGTGGAAGCGGTGATGGCGATGGATCCAGCCGGCGTAATTGCCGGCGCCGTTACAGACGATCGCATCCTTCGGCAGGCGGTCGCGCAGCCAGGTCATCACCTCGCCGTACTGGAACCTGCCCGGCAGCTCGCGCGCCTTCTCGGTCCAGCCGAGATAATCGGCATGCGCCTTGGCGGCCTCGCCCTTCCAGGCCACCGCGCCTGAGGGCTTCAGCGTCTCGACGGCTGCGGCGAAGGCGGCCGGCGTCGCCTGGATCGCCAGATCAGGCTGATAGATCCGGCCGAGCTCTTCGGAGCCCGGATGCACATGGACCAGCTTCTGCTTCGGATTGGGAATGTCGAGCAGCGTATAGGACGAGGACGGCATCTCCGACATGCGACCGCCGATCAGCAGGAGAACGTCGGCATTGTCGATGCGCGCCTTGAGGCCGGGGCTCGGCCCGATGCCGAGGTCGCCGGCATAGTGCGAATGGTCCGCATCGATCAGCGAGGCCCGGCGGAACGAGGTCGCGACCGGCAGGTCGAATCGCTCGGCGAAGCGCGCAATGCTCTTGGTCGCCTCGTCGGTCCAGCGCGAGCCGCCGAGAATGACGAGCGGCGCCCTGGCGCCGGCCAGAATAGTGCCGAGCCTTTCGATATCGGCAGGCGCCGGCCAGCTCACGGCGGGCTCGATGCGCATGGCGTCGGCAACCGCCGCGGTCTCTGTCAGCATGTTTTCCGGCAGCGCGATCACCACGGGACCGGGGCGGCCCTGCATGGCGACGCGGAAGGCGCGCGCCACCAGCTCCGGAATGCGGTCGGGGCGATCGATCTCAACCGCCCACTTCGCCATCGAGCCGAACACCGCCTTGTAGTCGAGCTCCTGGAACGCCTCGCGCTCGCGCATGCCGGTGTCGACCTGGCCGACGAACAGGATCATCGGGGTCGAATCCTGCATCGCGATGTGGACGCCGTGGCTGGCATTGGTCGCACCCGGGCCGCGGGTGACGAAGCAGACACCGGGCCGGCCCGTGAGCTTGCCATAGGCCTCCGCCATCATCGCCGCGCCGCCTTCGGCGCGGCAGATCACGACGTCGATCGGGCTGTCATGCAGTGCATCGAGCGCCGCCAGATAGCTCTCGCCCGGCACGCAGGTGACGCGCTCGACGCCCTGGGCGACGAGCTGATCGATCAGGATCTGGCCCCCGGTGCGGGTGTTGCGAATGGTCATGTCGGCTCCCTCGAGACTTCGGCGATGCGCACGTGTTCGGGAACTGGCCTAGGACAGGCCGAGAGCGTGCGCAAGGTCGAAAGGCTTCTCGCAGCCTGCGCAGGCGTCATGCCCGTCCCTGCCGTTTGCACTCCAGGTCCTGCCGCGGCCATGATGGCGAGCTTCGAGTTCTTCGTCTACGATTCGGCCGAACCAAATCGTCTGGAGCATCGGAATGCGAACCATTGGCCTGATCGGAGGCATGAGCTGGGAGAGCACCGCGCTTTACTACAAGCTCATCAACGAGCGGGTCCGCGACCGCATGGGCAAGCTGCATTCGGCACCGCTCTTGATGTACTCCTACGATTTCGAGGAGATCAAGCAGATGCAGTATGCCGGCCGCTGGCAGGAGGCGGCGGCGAGCCTGGCGAAGGTCGCGAGGCTGCTCGAAAGTGCCGGCGCGCGGGCGATCGTGTTGTGCACGAACACGATGCATAAATTGGTGCCCGAGATCATCTCGAGCGTCACCGTTCCGTTCATCCACATCGGCGATGCGACGGCCGAGCGGATTCGGGCCAAAGGATACCGGCGGGTCGGGTTGCTCGGCACCAAGTTCACGATGGAGGAAGACTTTTACATCGACCGGCTGCGTGCGCACGATCTCGACGTCCTGATTCCTTCCGCGGCAGAGCGCGCCGATGTCAACCGCATCATTTACGACGAGCTGTGCCTCGGCAACGTCGCCGCGCCCTCGCGCCGCCGGTACCAGGAGGTGATGGCGGCCCTCGTCGCCGGCGGCGCCGAGTGCATCATCCTCGGCTGCACCGAGATCACCATGCTGGTCGGCCCGGACGACGTTTCGGTCGAGACGTTCGACACCACCGCCATTCACGCAGAGACGGCCGCCGATTTCGCGATCGGGTGAATTGATCTCCTCAGTTTCAGCCCATGCCGGGATCGAGGTCCCTCGAGCATGATCCGGAAAAGTGCGTAGCGGTTTTCCGAAAAGATCATGCTCAAACGAAAACCTAAAACGCGATGACGATTCATCCTAATCGCATCGCGCTTTAGGGACGTGGGCTATCCTCACCCGCTCCGCTTCTGCCGCGCGCTCGCCAGCAGCACCAGCATGAATGAGGCCGCCGTCATCAAGGTCGAGATCGCGGCGATGGTCGGGTCGATCTCATCGCGCAGCGCGGTGAACATGCGTTTGGTCAGCGGCTGATACTGGCCGCCGGAGATGAACAGCGCGACGATGGTCTCGTCCATCGCCGAGATGAAGGCAAAGATGCCCCCGGCGACCACGCTGGACTTGATCTGCGGCAGCGTCACGGCGAAGAAGCTGCGCAGGCGGTTCATGCCGAGGCTGCGCGCCACCATCTCCTGCGCGGGATCGAAGCTCTGCAGACCCGCAAGCACCGAAATCACGACATAAGGCAATCCCAGCATCACGTTGGCAAGCACAAGACCGGGCATGGTCGCGACCAGGCCGATCCTGGCATAGACGAAGAAGATGCCGACCGCGGTGATGATGATCGGCACCACCAGCGGCAAAAGCAGCGCCATGTGGATCAACCGCATGATGCGCAGCTTCGACTGGCTGATGGCATAGGCAGCGGCCACTCCGAACGGGGTCGCGATCACGACGGTGAGGAGGGCGACCGTCAGCGTCACCTGCGTCGCCTGCATCCAGGCGGGATTTGAGAAATATTGCTGGTACCAGCGCAGCGAAAACGACGGCGGCGGAAAGGTCAGAAAGCGCGCGCTGGAGAACGAGATCGGCGCGATGATCAGAACAGGGAGGATCAGATAGATCAGCACCAGCGCGCTGATCACGTAGAGGGCGATCCGTGCGGGCGAGGCGCGCATCATTTCTGCCCCAACACACGATCGAGCGAAATGAAGCGGCTGACGACGAAGAAGATTGCGAGCACGCTCAGGAGCAGCACCACCGCGACCGCGCTCGCCGCCCCGAATTGGTTGTAGAGCTCGACATTGCGGCTCACCAGCATCGACACCATCACGGTGCGGCCGCCGCCGAGCAGCTCCGGCGTGATGTAGAAGCCGAGGCAGAGCACGAACACCATGGTGCAGCCCGCTAGCACGCCCGGCAGTGATAGCGGCAGGAACACGCGGAAGAAGGTCAGCGACGGGCTCGCGCCTAGACTGGCGCCGGCCTGCATGAGATCGTTCGGAATCTTCTGCATGGTGGCGTAGAGCGGCAGCACCATGAACGGCAGCAGGATGTGCACGGTGGCAACCACCGTGCCGAATGTGTTGTGGACCAGCGCGAGCGGCTCGGAGATCACATCGAGGTAGCGCAGGAACTGGTTGATCACGCCGCTGCGCTGAAGCAGCACCAGCCAGGCATAGGCGCGCACCAGCACGCTGGTCCAGAACGGCAGCACGACCAGCGACAGGATGAGGATGCTCCAGCCCTTCGGCACCGAATTGGCGAGGTAGGCCACGGGATAGCCGAGCAGCAACGCGATCACCGTGACCGCGAGGCTGATCTCGAAGGTCAACGCAAAGCTGCGCCAGTAGACGTCCTCGGTGAAGACACGGCGATAGTTCTCCACCGTGAAGCCATCATGATAGATTGACTGCCAGGCGAGCCAGCCGACCGGCAGCACGATCAGAGCCAGGATCACCAGCAGCGCCGGCGACACCAATGCCAGCATCAGGCCGTGCTCGCGGCGCTGATGTTTTTGGGAGGGATCTGGCATGGATGTCGTCGGCATTCGCTCGCTCATCTCGGGTGCTGCACCTCTCCCGCTTGCGGGAGAGGTCGGATCGCGAAGGCGATCCGGGTGAGGGCTTTCTCATCTTGGGGAGCGTTCATTGCGGAGACACCCTCTCCCCGACCCTCCCCCGCAAGCGGGGGAGGGAGCGCAGCGTCTCTGCCGATGCTTCTCCGCCCATCCCTCCTCTCGTCCTACTTCTGCATGAACGATGCCCAGCGCTTCTCGGCGGCTTCGCCCGCGGGCGAGGACCACCAGGCGTAGGACATCAGCGCCTGCTTGGCGGCGTTGGCCGGCTCGCTCGGCAATTGCGCGGCGCGCTCGGGCTTGATCACGCCCGTCTCGAAGGCCTTGGGGTTGCCCGGGCCATAATCGATGTGCAGCGGCAGATTGGCCTGGTGCACGGGATCCACGGCCTCGTTGAGGAATCTCACCGCCGTGGCGAGGTTCGGCGCGCCCTTGAGGATGCAGAGCGAGGTGCTCTGCAGGATGCCTTGGTTGTAGGTAAAGGCAATCTTGGCGCCCTCCTTGGCGACGGCACTGACGCGGCCGTTCCAGGCCATCTCCATGTCGACCTCGCCGTCATTGAGCAGCTGCGCCGACTGCGCGCCCGAGGTCCACCACACCGTGATGTGCGGCTTAATCTCCTCCAGCTTCTTGAAGGCGCGATCGACGTCGAGCGGATAGAGCTTGTCGGGCGCGACGCCGTCGGCCATCAACGCGGCTTCGAGCGTCGCGAACGGGTGATTGCGCAGCGCGCGGCGGCCGGGGAATTTCTTCACGTCCCAAAAATCGGCCCAGCTGTTCGGCGCGTCCTTCGGGAAGGTCTTCAGGCTGTAGGACAGCACGCTGGAATAGAACTCGTAGGACACCGAATAGGGACTGCGATAGGCCTCCGGCATCGCCGCGCCGTTGGGAATCTTCGAAAAGTCGAGCTTCTCGATCAGTCCCTGCTCGCCGCCGCGCAGACAATTGCCGGTCGGGGTGTCGACGACATCCCAGATCGGCTTGCCGCTGCCGACCTGGGTCTTGATCGCGGGCCAGGCGTCGGGAATGGAGTCCTGGTTGATGGTAATACCAAGCTTCTTGGCTGAGGGATCGAGGATCGCCACCGTCTGCGCCTGCTGATAGGCGCCGCCCTGCGAGACGAAGGTGATCTGCTCGGCGGCATCGGCCGCACTGATCAGTCCGATTGCGCCCAGCATCGCGCAGCCCAATCCAATAGTCCGCTTCATCGTCATCCTCGCCTCCTCCAAATAGATCTCACTGACCGATCGCATCGAGAAACTGGTACCAGCCCGCCACCATGCGCACGGCGGGCTCACGCAGCGGATAGAATGGGATCGCCTTCATGCGTCGCGCGTCGAGCAGGCCGACGTCGGGCGTCTCGCCGCGCACGAAGGCAGCAAGATAGCGGCCCATCAGGCTCGACATCGCAACCCCGGCGCCGTTGTAGCCGATCGAAAACAGCGTGCGGTCGTCGAGCCGTCCGATATGCGGCACCGAGTCCAGCGTCATCGCAACCAGCCCCGACCATTTGTATGCGAGCGAGACATCGGCGAGATCGGGGAAGATGCCGACCATCGCCTTGCGCAAGGCGTCGAACGCGGCCTGCGAATCCTGCTTGCCGAAGGCGCCACGGCCACCGAAGATGACGCGATTGTCGACCATGCGGAACCAGCGCATCATGCGCTTGGTCTCGGTGTAGGTGCGCCCCGTCGGCATCAATTTTCCTGCGAGATTGCCGGGGAGCCGCTCGGTTGCGACCATGGCGCTGCGGAACGGGATCAGCGTGCGCTGCAGATGCGCCGTCGCGCCGGTTAGATCCGAATAGCTGTTGGTGGCGATGATCGCCTGTTTCGCGCGCACCGCGCCATGCGGCGTCTCGGCGACGATGCCGTCCTTCTCGCGCCGAAGCTTTGTCACCGGCGATTCCTGGAAAATGGGAACGCCGCGGCTCGCAACGCCATTTGCGAGGCCGCGCAAATAGTTCAGCGGATGGATCCCGCCCGAGCCGGGATTGAGCACGCCGCCGACAAAGATGTCGGAGCCGGTCTCCTCGTGCACGCCGTTCTTGTCGAGGATGCGAACCGCGCCGGAGCCCATTTCGCGCGTCATCCAGTTGGCCTCGTCGATCGCGGCCTTAAGCGTCGTCTCATTGTGCGCGGCCTTGACCTGGCCGGTGCGCGTCAAATTCGCGCTGGTGATGCCGAATTCGGAGACGAGCTCCTCGACCATGTCGGTCGATTCATGCGCGATCTCGTACATGCGCCGTGCCATGTCGCGCCCGTGCACGGCATCGATCTCGCGAAACGACAGGCGGAACTTTGCCGTGATCACCCCGCCATTGCGCCCGCTCGCGCCCCAGCCGGGGCGGTTGGCTTCGAGCACGACGGGGCTGAGCCCGCTTTTCACGATGTGGTGCGCGGCCGAGAGGCCGGTGTAGCCGGCGCCGATGATCACCACATCCGCCTGTTGCTCACCCGAGAGCACGGGAAACGCGCGCGCCGGCTCCGCCGTGGCTTCCCACAGTGAATTGACCGATGGCAGCGCGCGCCAGTCCCGTGTCATGCCACAGCTCATCCGTTATGCCGCCGGCCCGATCGCGGCGTCGGCAAGCGCCTTCAGGGTTGGATAATGAAAGTCCGGCTTGGTCAGCGTCTCCACCGCCGGCGTGCCGCCGAAACCGGCAATGCCCTGGCGGCGCTCGATCCAGCACACCTTGTAGCCGAGCTTCCGCGCGATCCCGATGTCGTGATACTGGCTCTGCGCGACGTGCAGGATGTCGGACTGCTTGTAGCCGAAGGCCGACTGGCGGCCCTTGTTGTAGGCGAAGAATTCCGGGTTCGGTTTTGCAACGCCCGTGTCGTCGGCACACACGGTGTCGTCGAAGGGATTGCCCAGCGCGTGCGCGTAGCAGGACAGCGCGACGCGGTCCGCGTTGGTCATCGCGACTAAGCGGAATTTGGTGCGCAGACGCCTGAGCGCTTCGACCGAATCCGGGAACGGTCCCCAGCGCAGCACCGAGAGCTGGAACATGTCGCAGGAGGCATCGTCCGCTGGCAGGCCGAGTTCGGTGGCGAGATGGCGATAGACATGGAACATCACCTCGCTCGAGCGCTCGTAATGCTTGTCGCGGCCACGCTTGTAGGGCTCGAAGATTTGGTCGTCGCTGAGCTCGGCCGCCTTCTTGCCTCCGATCTTGCGCACCGCTTCGAGCACGCCGGTCTCGAAATCGATCAGGGTGCCGACGACGTCGAAGGTGAGGACCTTGAAATTGCTGAACGCGGCTTGGGTGGACATGTCAGTTTCTTCTCTCAGGTTGGATGAGGCTTGAGTTCAGTCCCTCACACTGGGCACGACGATGGTGTCCTCGGGATGGAGGGTGACGGTGAGGCTGCCGCCGACCGGCGGAATGCGGTGATAGGCCTGGTGGTAGCTCGGCTGGCGCAGGCTGAGCGCGACGCCATCGGCGAGCGCGAGGAAAATGCGCAGGCTCTCGCCCTGATAGACAATGTCGGTGACGGTCCCGGTCAGCCGGTTACAGGCGGCATCCTGCGCGCCGTCATCGATCAGCAGCTTCTCGCTGTGCACCGCCAGCATCAGGGCATCGCCATCGGGAATGGCGCGGGCGCTGCGCAGCAAGGCGTTGCCGAGCGCAACGCTGGAGCCATCGACACGGCGGACCGGCAGCATCGTGGCTTCGCCGATGAAGCTGGCGACGAAGGAATCGACGGGATAGTCGTGCAGCCGCGCCGGCTGGTCGATCTGGACCAGCCGGCCGTCCTTCATGACGGCGACCCGGTCGCTCATGGTCAGCGCCTCGCGCTGATCATGGGTGACGTAGATGATGGTTGCGCCGATGCGCTTGTGCAATGCGCGCAGCTCGATCTGCATGGATTCGCGGAGCTGCTTGTCGAGCGCCGAGAGCGGCTCGTCCATCAGGATCAGGCGCGGCTCGAAGATCATGGCGCGCGCCAGCGCCACGCGCTGGCGTTGACCGCCGGAGAGCTGCGCGATGCCGCGCTCTTCATAGCTGGCAAGCCCGACCATGCTGAGCGCTGCGCGCACCTTGTCCGGCCAGGAGGACTTCGGCAGGCGCCGCGCGCGCAGCGGAAAGGCGACGTTCTCGCCGACGCTCATGTGCGGAAACAGCGCATAGTTCTGGAAGACGACGCCGATATCGCGCTTGTGCGGCGGCATGTAGGTGACGTCGCGGCCGCCGAACAGAATCGTGCCTGAGGTCGGCAGGATGAAGCCGCCCAGAATGCCGAGCAGCGTGGTCTTGCCGGAGCCGGAGGGGCCGAGCAGTGAGACGAATTCGCCGGCGCCGACAGTGAGCGAAACGTCGTCGAGGGCGCGAACGGCGCCATAGGCCTTGCTGGCGGACCTGATTTCGACGCTTTCCGCTCGCTTGTCCAACGATCGACCTCGCCATGTCCCTAGCTGGCGTGCCTCGCTGCGCGCCATAAGCCTGCTTTATAGACAGGGATTCCGTGCGGCCACGGCCGAACCGTGCGCTGCAGCAAATCTTCCTTCAGCGCCCCTGTCTTTGGGCTGTCATATCGATGACACCAGACTTGCGAAAACTCGGCAATTGCCAAATTCTCACCGCGCCCATAACATGACGTTATGCCAGAGCTGCGCCGCATGCTGCCTTCCAGCAACGCCCTGTTCGTCTTCGACGCAGCGGCGCGCAACGGCAGCTTCACGGCGGCGGCCGCCGAACTAAACGTGACGCAGCCAGCGGTGAGCCGGATGCTCGGCCAGTTCGAGGAGCATCTCGGCGTTCGCCTGTTCGATCGCACAGCGGGGCGCGCGGTGCTCACCGAGGAAGGCGAGCTCTTGTATCGCCGCGTGCTCGAAGGCTTTCGCAGCATCGAGAGCGGGCTCGTCGAGATCGAGCGGCGCCGCAAGGGCACCGAGACGGTGACGCTGTCGGTCTCCTCCGCCTTCACCACACACTGGCTGATGCCGCGCATCGACAAGCTGCAGAAACAGTTTCCGCAGGTCGATCTGCGCTTCCAGCTGATCTCCGGCGCGCTCCGCGGGCCGGTGGAAAATGTCGATCTCGGCATGCGCTTCCGCGACCGCGACGAGCCGTCATCCGGCGGCACACTGGTGATGAAGGAAGTGATGCTGCCGATGTGCAGCCCCGGCTATCTCGGCGAGACTGATCCCACCGAGGGCAACACCATCATCCGCCTCGCCGAGACGCCAGGCGACTGGGCCGCGGATTACGCTTCGCTCCTCACCGGCCGCCGCGGCGCGGCCAAGGTGCTGAGCTTCACCGACTATGCCGTCGTGGTGCAGGCGGCCCTGCTCGGGCAGGGTATCGCGCTCGGCTGGCTGACGGTCGCCTCGCACTGGCTGCTCACCGGCGCGCTGGTGCCGGCCTCCGACACGCTGACCACCACGCGCCGCATCTGCGAATTCCTGCCGCCGCGCAACCGGATCATGCGTCCAATCGCCGCCGAGATCCGCGACTGGATCATCGCGCAGATGAAAAGCGAGATCGCCGCGATCGACCGGCTCTATCCGAAGCTCGGCGCGATGGACGCGTGCTACTAGGCCGCCCGTGTTGGGATGAAGCAGACCTCCCTCCCTCCACGTCATTGCGAGCTCCGCGCAGCAATCCAGAGTCTTTCCGCGGAGGGATTCCGGATTGCTTCGCGGACCCTGTCATCGGGCCCGCGCTTCGCGCGGACCCGGTGGCTCGCAATGACGATGCCGATCGAGCTTTGGCTCTATCGATGCTCGATCGCCCTGATCGCGCCGCGGAGCTCGGCGAGGCCGCGCAGGCGGCCGATCGCGGTGTAGCCGGGATTGGTGCGCTTGGTGGCGGCGAGGTCGTCGAGCATGCGGTGGCCGTGGTCCGGGCGGAACACGATCCTCTTGTCCGGTGCGCGCCGCGCGTTCTCCTTCAAAAGCGCCTTCAGCACCGCGATCATGTCGACGTCGCCGTCGAGATGATCCGACTCGTAGAACGACAGCCCGTCGGCCTCGCGCTTGATCGCGCGCAGATGGGCGAACGCAATGCGCGGGCCGAAGCGCTCCGCCATTTCGGGCAGATTGTTCTCCGCGCGCACGCCGAGCGAGCCCGTGCAGAAGCAGATGCCGTTCGCCTTGGACGGCACGGCATCGAACAGCGCCTGATAATGGTCGGCGCTGGAAGCAATGCGCGGCAGGCCGAACAGCGGCCGCGGCGGGTCGTCCGGGTGCAGCGTCAAGGAGACACCGAGCTGCTCGGCCACCGGCGTCACGCGCGCGAGGAATTCCGCGAGATGCTGCCGCAGGATCTCAGGCGTGATGTCGCGATACGTCTCGAGACGATCACGGAATTGCGGAATCGTCATCGGCTCTGTGGTCGAGCCCGGCAGCGCACTGGCAATGACCATGACGAGATAATCGACATCCGCCTGGCTCATCTGCTCGAACAGCTTTTTCGCGCGCGCCTGCGCTTCCGGCGAATATTCCTGCACGGCGGCCGGCCGTTTCAGGATATGCAGCTCGAACGCGGCAAAGCGGTCCTGGTCGAAGCGCATGGCGCGGGCGCCGTTCGGCAGCTCCCATTCGAGGTCGGTGCGGCACCAGTCCACCACGGGCATGAAGTTGTAGCAGATGATCTTGATGCCGCTGGCGGCCACCGCCTCGAGGCTCGCGATCCACGCCTCGATCGATTTCGTCGCCCTTCCGCCGAGCCGCTTGACGTCGTCAGGAATCGGTATCGATTCCACCACCGACCAGGTCAGCTGCGAGCGGCCGGGCTGGCCGTTCTCGATGAAGTTCTTGCGCTCCTCGACCGCCTTCCGCGTCCAGGCTTCGCCGATCGGCACCTGATGCAGGGCCGAGACGATCTGGCTCGCCCCGGCCTGCCTGACATCATCGAGCGAGACCGGATCATCCGGCCCGTACCAGCGCCAGCCCTCCAGCATCATACGCTGCCTCCCATCAGTTCGCGGTCAGCACGACCTTGACGCTCTGCGAGCGGTCGAGCGCCAGCCGCAACGCGTCGGGGGCGGTCGAAAGCGGCCGCTCGGCGGTGACCAGCGACAGCACATCGACGCTGCCGTTGCCGATCAGTTCCACCGCATTCATGAACTCGAAGCCGAACCGGAACGAGCCGCGCAGGTCGATCTCCTTGGCCATCACCGCGTTCGACGGCGTCGGGATCTGGCCGCCGGGCAGATTGCCGATCTGGACCACGACACCGCCGCGCCTGACGATGCCGATCGCGCTGGCAAGGCCAGCCGCCGTGCCCGAGACCTCGAAGGCAACGTCGTAAGGACGCGCGGCGGCCTGCGCCTTCAGGCCCTCTTCACCGCCCGACACGTTCTCGACGTGGGAAGCGCCGAGCTTGGTCGCAAAGGCCAGCGGCGCCGGAGCGATGTCGGCCACCGTAATGTCAGCCATGCCGGCGCGGCGCGCCGCAAGCATGGTCAAAAGCCCGATCGGGCCGGCGCCAAAGATGATGCCGCGCTTGCCCTCGATCTTGCCGGCGCGCGCCACCGCGTGCAGGCAGACCGCGAGCGGCTCGGCCAGCGCCGCGGCCTGGTAGGAGACGTGGTCCGGGATCTTCACGCACTGCGCGGGGATTGCGTCGAAGAAGTTAGCAAAGCCGCCCTGCATGTGCGGCGTCTTCGAGGCCGAGCCCATGAAATAGATGTTCTCGCACAGGTTCGGCCGGCCCTCGCGGCAGGCGACGCAATGGCCGCACCAGCGCGACGGATTGACGGCGACGCGGTCTCCCACTTTCAGATTGGCAACGGCGCCGGAGATCTCCACGACCTCGCCCGAGATCTCGTGTCCCAGCACCAGCGGCGACTTCACCACGAAGTCCCCGGTGCGGGCATGGCGGAAATAGTGCATGTCTGAGCCGCAGATGCCGCCGGCGCCGAAGCGGATGCGGACCATACCGTGGGCGAGCTTGTCGAGCGGATGCTCGATCATGCGCAGGTCTTCGGGGCCGAACAGGGTCGCGGCGAGAGCGGTCGAGGTCATTTGGAGAGTCCCATGTATTTTGGCAGCCAGAGGGTCAGGTCGGGAATGTAGGTGATCGCGATCAGCGCAAGCAGCAGCGGCACCAGCCAGGGCAGGATGGCGACCGTCGTGCGCTCGACCGAGAGCTTTGCCACGCGGGCGAGCACGAACAGCACCATGCCGAGCGGCGGATGCAACAGGCCGATCATCAGGTTCAGCGTCATGATCAGGCCGAAATGGATCGGGTCGATGCCGAGCTTGAGCACGATCGGCAACAGGATTGGCACCAGGATCGTGATCGCCGCCGTGGTGTCGATGAAGCATCCCACGAACAGGATCAGCACGTTGGCGAGCGCCAGGAACACCCATTTGTTGTGGGTGATGCTGAGCATCCAGTCCGAGAGCATCTGCGCCGCCTGCGACACCGTCAGCAGCCAGGCGAAGATCGAGGCGGCGGTGACGATGAACAGCACCGAAGCCGTGGTCTCGATAGTGTCGAAGGTCGCCTTGGCGACGGTCTGGAACGTCATGGTGCGGTAGCGCACGAGGCCGAGGAATAGCGACCAGATCACCGCGGCGACCGCAGCTTCCGTGGGCGTGAACCAGCCCAGCGTCATGCCGCCGATCAGGATCACCGGGGCCATCAGCGCCATCACAGCCGAGAAGTCGAAATACCAGTCGATCAGGAGCAGCGTACCGAGGCCGATCACGACCGCCATGTTGACCGAGAGGCCGGCGAGCACCATCAGCCAGATCGCCATCGGGAATGACAGCACGATCAGGATCTCGAGGCCGGCCGAGCCGAGCTGCGGCCAGGAGAACGGCGTATCGCTGCCCCATTTGTTCTTGTGCGCGAAATAGGTGACGGTCACCATCATGAACAGCGTCAGCACGACGCCGGGAATGACGCCACCGAGGAACAGCGCGCCGATCGAGACGTTCGCCATCATGCCGTAGATCACGAAGGGCAGCGACGGCGGAATGATCGGCCCGAGCGTCGCCGAGGCCGCGGTGACGCCGACCGAGAACTCGGTGGAGTAGCCGTGGTCCTTCATCGCCTTGATCTCGATGGTGCCGAGGCCGGCGGCATCCGCGATCGCGGTGCCCGACATTCCGGAAAAGATCACCGAGCCGATGATGTTGACGTGGCCGAGGCCGCCGCGCATCCACCCTACCAGCGCGACGGCGAATTTGTAGATGCGCCCGGTCACGCCGGCGATGTTCATGAGATTGCCGGCCAGGATGAAGAACGGCACGGCGAGCAGCGGAAAGCTCTCGACGCCGGCGATCATGCGCTGCGCCAACGTAACGTCAGGCGTCACGCCGCTGACCAGGATGTAGAGCAGCGACGACACGGCCATGGCGATCGCCACGGGAACGCCGAGCAGCATCAGGACGAGAAAGCCTCCGAGCAACAGCAGCATGGTCTTATCCTTCCGATCCGTCGTAGGCACCGGGACGTTCGAGGACCGAGTAACCCTGCCGCCAGTTCTGGATTGCCACCTGCACGGCGCGTGCGAACATCAGCACGAACCCGAGCAGCACGGCGTAATAGACGTAGTCCTTGGGAAGATTGATCGTGGTCATCTGCTCGTCGCCGATGATCCGGATGTAGACCCAGACCAGCTTGATGGCGTAGCCGAAGAAGGCGATCCGGATCAGATCGATCGCCGTCGACAGCACGCGCCCTACGGCATGCGGCAGATAGCGATAGACGAGGTCGACCTGGATATGCCGCGACAGCCGTACGCACATTGATGAACCGATGAAGACCACGCCGATCAGGCAATAGGTCGCGATCTCCTCGGTCCAGGCGTAGCTGTCGTTCAGCACGTAGCGGGTGAAGAACTGCAGGAAGACGACGAGCGCCATCACCCAGAAGATCGCGAGCGCCAGCCAGTCCTCGAACGCGTAGACGCCGAGATCGACCTTCGGCGTCGCCTCTTCCTCGAAGGTGTGGGCGATTTCGTCCGCGGTGATCTGCCGGTGGATTTCGGCGGTGGACATGGGGGACTCCTCTTGACGTCATTCCGGGGCGACGCGCGAGCGTCGAACCCGGAATCTCGAGATTCCGGGTCTGGTCCTTCGGACCATCCCGGAATGACGACTCACTACTACTTGACCGCCTGGATCTTCTCCCAATCCGCCTTGCGGTACCCAAACGTCTCGAACGCGACGTTCTTCAGCACGGTATCGCGGAACTCGTTCTTGTCGACCTCGGTCACGGTCAGGCCCTTGTCCTTGAAGAAGGCGACCAGCTTGGCCTCATTCTGCTTGATCTCTCCCGTGGCCTTTGCAGCAGCCTCCTGCGCCACGTCGGCGAAGATCTTCTTGTCCTCGTCGGTGAGCTTCTTCCATAGCGCCCCGGCGATCACGGTGTTGAGGTGGTCGACGATGTGGCCGGTCAGGACGATGTGCTTCTGCACCTCGTAGAACTTCTTGGCCTCGATCGTGGTCAGCGGATTTTCCTGCGCCTCGACGGTGCCGTTCTGGAGCGCGAGATAGACTTCGGCGAACGCGATCGGCGCGGTGTTCGCGCCGCAGGCGCGCGGCATCGCGAGATAGGCCGGAACGTCCGGCACACGCATCTTCAGGCCCTTCATGTCGGCGCAGGTCTTGATCGGCTTGTTCGACGAGGTCTGGCGCACGCCGTAATAGGTCACCGCGACGATGTGGTGGCCGCTCTTGTCCTCATAGCCCTTGGCGAGCTCCTTGAAGATGTCGCTCTTGGTGTAGGCGAGCAGATGATCGGCGTCGCGGAAGGTGTAGGGATAATAGGTCACGCCAATCGGCGCGAAGCTCTTGGCGGCGAAGCTCGAGCCGGAGATGATGATGTCGACCGAGCCGAGCGAGAGACCCTGGTTGATGTCGGCTTCCTTGCCGAGCTGGGAGGCCGGATAGACCTCGATCTGGTAGCGCCCGTTGGTGCGCTTGGCGATCTCCTGTGCAGCCCAGACCGATGCCGTGTGGAACGGCTCCGAGGTCTCGTAGACATGGGCCCATTTGAGCTTGGTCTGCGCCATGCTCGCGCTCGTCGCCGCCAACAGCGTGGCGGCGGAAATCGCCACGGCAACCGTCATCTTCTTCAACATCGACTTTTCCTCCATCGTTCAAGTCTGCTTCTTGTTCACCCGCCCCGGCATGGATGCGAGCCGCCCAATCTCATCGCCGCCACGAGCTGCCGGTCTTGGTCCGTTCCTTGGCCCGTTCTTTGGCGCGTTCTTTGGCCTGCTTCTTCGAAGGTCGCTTTGGTGCCGCCGGCTTCGCCGCGGAGCGCGCGGTCCGGCTTCGCCCCGAGGACGCTGCTGCGGCGCTCTCGGCGCCAAAGTTCTGCGCAAAGCGCTCCTGGGACCGCGCCAGATGAACGCGCATGGCTTCGCGCGCAGCGTCGGGATCACGCGCTGCGATCGCGTCGCGCACGGCGCGATGCTCGTCGAGCGCCGTGCGCCACGTGCCCGGGTTCTCGAAATAATGCGCAAGCTGCGCGAAATAGGGATTGAGGCGCTGGTCGAACAGCTCGCCGACTACGCGCACCAGCACGGCATTGCCGAGGCTTCCGGCGATGGCGACGTGGAATGCGCGGTCGTGCACCATCGAGGCTTCGCCGGGATGCTCGACGCTCTCCATCGCGACCAGGGAGGCGTCGATGCGGGCGACGTCATCCTTCGTCGCCACGCGCGCGGCCTGCTCGGCGATAGCGCTCTCCAGGAATTCGCGGGCGCGCAAGAGCTCGAACGGGCCTTCGATGACGGCAGCTTGTGTGGGCGCGGCCACGGCGGCGGGCTCGATCACATAGATGCCGGATCCGACGCGGATGCGCAGGCGGCCTTCGACCTCAAGCGCAATCAAGGCTTCGCGCACCGTCGGCCGGGACACCCTAAGCTGTTCGGCGAGCTCGCGTTCGGTCGGCAAGCGGCTGCCGACCGCGTACTCGCCGCTGTCGATCAGGCTTCGCAATTGATCGGCGACCTGGCGATAGAGCCGTCTCGCCTCCACAGCTTCCAGCGGCACGCTGGTCCTCCCGAAAGGGTCCCGCCAGGTCGTCCTGACCCGCGGCCTGCCAATTTTGGAAAATTGGTCTTACCAATTGGCCAGAGCATTGACCTGATACTGAATGCCATGTCAAGCAGCGGGCAAAGCAAAGGGGAGACGTCCATGCGCCAGAGCCCGATGCGCCTTGATTCCAGTTTCCTTGGTCGCGCCAATCTCGACCGGCTGGCACCTGCCATCCGCCGTCCGGCCTATGACCGATCACGCGTCACGCCCGGCATCGTGCATCTCGGCCTCGGCGCTTTTCATCGTGCGCATCAAGCCGTGGTCATCGACGACTGTCTTGCCAGCGGCAGCATGTCCTGGGGCATCGTGGGCGCGAGCCTGCGCAGCCCGGATACGCGCGACGCCCTCGCCCCGCAGGACCACCTCTACACAATGGCCGTCCGCGCCGCCGAAGGGACCGAGCATCGCGTGATCGGCGCCCTGCTCGACAGCGTCGTCGCGCGCGAGAAGCCGGCAGCCCTGGTCGAGCGGATGGCCGATCCCGCCATCCGCATCGTCTCGCTCACGGTCACCGAGAAGGGCTATTGCCACACGCCGCAGACCGGCGATCTCGACGAGCGGCATCCTGATGTCGTGCACGACCTCAATAATTTCGACGCACCGCGCTCGGCGCCGGGCTTCATCGTCGCCGCGCTGGCACGGCGGCGGGCGCAAGGTCTGTCACCCTTCACCGTGCTGTGCTGCGACAATCTCGCCGCCAACGGCCACACCGTACAGCGGATCGTGACACAGTTCGCCGCGCTGCGCTCGAAGGATCTCGGTAAGTGGATCGCCGACACGGTCGCCTTCCCCTCGACCATGGTCGACCGCATCGTGCCTGAGACGACAGATGCCGACCGCGATGCGGTCGCATCTGCGCTCGGCATGCGCGACGCCTGGCCGGTAATGACCGAGCCGTTCACGCAATGGGTGGTCGAGGACCGCTTCACCGCGGGCCGACCGGACCTTGCTGCAGCGGGTGTCGAGCTCGTCGGCGACGTCAAGCCGTTCGAGCTGATGAAGCTGCGGCTGCTCAACGCCAGCCATTCCGCGCTGGCCTATCTCGGCTATCTCTCCGGCTATGAGACCATCGCCGACACCATGCAGGATCCGCATTTTGCGCGCCTTGCCGCGCAGGTCATGGAAGAGGCCGCGGTGACGCTGACGATGCCATCGGGCACGGATCTCGCCGCCTACCGCTCCTCCCTGCTCAAGCGCTTCGCCAATCCGGCGCTGCATCACCGCACCTGGCAGATCGCCATGGACGGCTCGCAAAAGCTGCCGCAGCGGCTGCTCGGCGCGATGCAGGATCGCCTCGCGAAGGGCCTGCCGATCGCAACGCATGCGCTCGCGGTGGCCGGCTGGATGCGCTACGTCAGCGGCATTGACGAGCAGGGACGGCCGATCGACGTGCGCGATCCACTCGCCGGCGAGTTCGCCGCGCTGGCGCGCGAGGCGGGGCCCATTGCCGAGCGCCTCGCGCCGGCACTGCTCGGGGTGGCGAAGGTGTTCGGACCGCTCGCCGCCGAGCCGCGTCTGCGCGAGGCCGTCACCGCAGCGCTCGGCCGCCTCTATGCCGACGGCGCACGGCGAGCCGTGGCAACGCACGTTTCGGCGTGACCACGACGCAGGCAGCATCATGAATGCTGCACTGCGGCCAAAATCGACGGAAGTCGCGCTTGATTTTTGCCTGTCCTTGCCCCACCCGAGAGTGATGGGAAACGACACCAAGGTCATCGCCGCCAACGCGGCCTTTTACGCCGCGTTCTCGACCGGCGACTTCGCCGGCATGGAACGGATGTGGGCGGACGACGACGGCATCTCCTGCATCCATCCCGGCTGGCCGGCCATCATCGGCCGCGCCACCGTGATTGGAAGCTGGCGCGACATCCTGCAAAACCCGCAGCGGCCGCAGATCGTCTGCGCAGAGCCGCAGGCCATCGTCGACGGCGACAGCGCGCGCGTGCTCTGCATCGAGATCGTCGACGGCACCGCGCTGGCTGCCGCCAACCATTTTCGCCGCGTCGGCGACGAATGGCGCCTGGTGCACCATCAGTCCAGCCCGATCGCGCAGATTGTCGAGCAGGCCGAGGACGATAGAGCCAGTCACCGCGTCCACTGAGCACGGCGATCACGGCGGCGTGATCTACTGTGCATGGGGTTGTTTTTCAGCTTTTTGTTTGGCGGTCCAGAAGTTCCGACAGATCGTCGAGCACGACCTGCGCCCCGGTGAAGTCGTCGTCCCCGAAGAACATGCTGCGGGTGATCAAAACCGGGATGCCGGCACGCGAGGCCGCAATCAGGCCGTTGGCGGAATCCTCGATCGCAACGCAGTCGGACGCCTCGAGCTTCAGCCGCACCAGGATCTCGAGATAGACGTCCGGCGCCGGCTTCTTGTGCCTGACGTCATCGCCGGCGACGATCGCATCGAAATCCGAAGCCCAGCATTTGCCCAGCGCCTGCGACAGCAGCGCATCGATATTGCCGTGCGATGTGGTGGTCGCAATCGCAAGCCGCTGGCCCCTCGCCTTCGCGGCCCTGAGCAAATCCGTCACGCCCGGCCGCAAGGGGCAGCGGCCGGTCTCGACCAATTCGGCATAATGCGCGGTCTTGATGCGGTGGAGCTCTGCGATGTCCGTGTCCGACAAGGGCGGAGCGGTCACGAGCCTGTTGTGGTAGGCGCGCATGCGCTCCTTGCCGCCCGTCACCCGCAGCAGGTCCTTGTAGACGGCGCGGTCCCACTGCCAGTCGAGGCCGTGCCGGGCGAAGGCAAGGTTGAAGGCCTGCCGATGCAGCTCCTCGGTTTCGGCCAGGGTGCCGTCGACGTCGAAGATCAGCGCGGCAGCATGCCGGATCAGTTCGGCGGCATCCCCTGACGGCTGAACCAATGCTTCGGCCTGCATGCGATGCCTCCCTTCCGACGCCGCGTGAAGCGAGCATCGACCGAGCCGGAGGGCGAGACAAATCGCAATATCTTTTGCCGGACCCAAAAATCTCTTATGAGCGAACTGCGCGCGACGGCGCGAACGGGAACTTTCGATCCTCACGGGAGACGCATGCGGCTCTTCATCCTCGGCCTCGGCTACAGCGCGCGGCATTTCGTCCGCAAGCACGGCGGCAGCTTCTCGCATGTCGCCGGCACCATGCGCGATCCTGCGCAGCGGAACGATCCCGCCGGCCTCGAGGTGTATCCGTTTTCAGGCAGCCCTCCGTCGCGCGAGACGGTTGAACGTGTTCGCGACGCCGACGTCCTCCTGGTGTCGATCCCGCCCGGCAGCACCGGCGATCCGGCGATTGCGGCGTTCGGCGGCGTGTTGCAGGGATGCCGCTGCAAGGTGGTCTATCTCTCCACCATCGGGGTGTACGGTGATCACGGCGGAGCGTGGGTCGACGAGAGCACGCCGCCGCAGGCCATCCTCGACCGCACGCGCATGCGGATCGCGGCGGAGCAGGCCTGGACGGATGCAACTGGCGGCGATGCCGCGATCCTGCGGCTTGCGGGCATCTACGGCCCCGGCCGCAACGCGCTGGCGACGCTGCGCGCGGGAACGGCGAGGCGCATTATCAAGCCGGGGCAGGTCTTCAACCGCATCCATGTCGACGACATCGCGAGCGCGATCATGGCCGCGATCCAGCACGGGCGCGGCGGCACCTGGAACGTCTGCGACGACGAGCCGGCGCTGCCACAGGACGTGATCGCCTATGCCGCGCAGCTGATGGGCGTGGCGCCGCCGCCCGAAGAAGCGTTCGCCACCGCCGAGATGTCGGCGATGGCGCGCAGCTTCTATGCCAGCAGCGCCCGCGTCTCAAATGAGAAATTGAAGCGCGAGCTCGGCGTCACGCTGGCCTGCCCCACTTATCGGCACGGCCTCGACGCTCTCTGGCGCGCAGGCGAAGGACGTTAGGGTTCCTGCACTCCGATGCCTCTCAGACATGCCTCGCCCGTGCTTGACTTCATCCCTGTGCCGCCCCCGCCAGAATCAAAAGGGCGGCCGCTCGGGCCGCCCTCTTGATTGAGCGTCAGCTCAACACGCCGTATTTCCTAAACCAGGTCTCTGCCTGCTTCCAGGCATCTTCCGCGGCGTCCTTGCGATAGCTGCCGCGATAGTCGGCATGGAAGCCGTGCGGCGCTTCGGGGTAGATCTTGAACTCGGCCGCCTTCTTGCTCTGCTCGAGTGCGGCCTTCATCTGCTCGACCTGTGCGACGGGAATGCCGGTATCGGCGCCGCCGTAGAGGCCGAGCACCGGCGCCTTCATCTCGGGCGCGAGCTGCAGCGGGCTCTTCGGCCACAACGGGTTGGCAGGATCGACCGAGGTCCCGTAGAAGGCAACGCCCGCCTTGAGCGCACCGCCATGGGCGGCATATTCCCAGACCGTGCGGCCGCCCCGGCAGAAGCCGATGATGCCGAGCCTCGTTGTGTCACCGCCCTGCGATCCTGCCCAGGCGACCGTCGAGTCCAGATCCGACAACAGCTCCGCGTCCGGCTTCGCATTCACCACCGGCAGCAGCTCCTTGATATCCGTGACCTTGGTCAGGTCGATGCCCTTGCGGAAATAATAATCGGGCGCCACCGCGAACGCGCCGAGCTTGGCGAGGCGCCGCGTCACGTCCCTGATGTATTCGTGCAGCCCGAAGATCTCCATCGCCACGATGATCACCGGCGCCTTGGTGTTGCCGGCCGGGCGGGCGAAATAAGCCGGCATTTCCTCGGAGCCGACCTTGATCCTGGCATCGCCGGCTTGCAGGCCATTGGTATCCGTCGTGATGATCTCGGCTCGGACCGGACCGGCCGCGAGCGTGTAGCCAGCGGCGACGGCCGCGGTGGCGCTCATGAATCCGCGGCGCGACAGCGGGGCGACTTTCGTCAGTCCAGCGACGTCGGATGTCATGGTGGTTGCAAAGCTCATCGATCTTCCCATTCCTGATTCCCATGCTGATGCCCTCGGGCGCCGCATTCGCGAGTAATTGCCGGATAAACGCAAGTCACCAGCCTGCGAGGACGCGGCTCACCACTTTCATCCCTTCGTTAGCGAGCGCCGGTGTCCGCCCCCCTGGGAGCGTGGGTCGTGTGCCGGACTTAACCGTCTGGCTGCACCTGCGTCGCAACATCCATTAACCGAAAAGAATGGTTCTTTTCCTGCCGGACAGGCCGCTTGGCGCTGCACAGAATGCTCCTGAGCGCACACCCGACAGGCTCTGCCGCAACAAATAGCAATCGCAGTGACGATCGTGACACATCATGTTGCTTGCGCATCGCTCGTCATCGCCAATTCACGTGCGAACCGCCGTCATTTGATTGAAATTTTCGGAGGATCTCGGCCGCGCGATTTACCCGGTCTTTCTTTGTAACACCCTAGTTCCACAGCCGGAAGTTCCATCTTCGGAAACGCAGAGGCTTCTTCCCGCGACGCGCGATGCTCGCCTGCAACGGACGGCGGAGTGCGAGCGGGTCTCATTCCCGTCCGCCCCGATTGCGCTACCCAAGGCCCAATTGAATAAAAGTGATCCGACCTGGAACTGAAATGAATTTGGCTCGCGAATCGATTGAACTGCTGGAGCAGGCCGCACGCATCCTGTGGTTCGAAGGCACCAAGCACGGTTTGCGCGACCGCGAATGGATGGCGCTGCGCTTCCTCTCCCGCGCCAACCGATTTTCCCGAACCCCCTCGGCGCTGGCGAGCTACGTCGGCACCACGCGCGGCACCGCCTCGTTCATTATCGGCGAGCTCGAGCGGCTCGGTTACCTCGAGCGGAAGCGCTCGGCCACGGACAAGCGGTCGGTGACGTTGAGCGTGACCCAGCAGGGCAAGAAGTTCCTGGTGCGCGATCCCGTCAACGTCCTCGTCGAGGCGATTGCCGTTCTCGACGACGAGGTCAAGATCCGCTTCCGCGACACGTTCCGGCACGTCCTGGACCACTCCGATGCCGCCGAGCAGCGGCACCACACCGACGTCTGCAAGCGGTGCATCTTCCTGCGGGAGGATCGCGCCAGTGCCGACAGCAAGACGACGGTCGAGTTCAGCTGCCGCCTGTTTCGCGCGCCAATCGCGGAGGCGGAGGTCGATCTGCTGTGCACCAGCTTCGAGCATCACCGCCAATAGAAGGCGGCTCGATCAGGGCGTCGCCTTGCGCGACGAATAGATGACCCCGCTACTGGATTCCACCACCAGGCGCCCGTTCTCGTTCCTGATATCTTCGATACGGCCAAGACCGGGCACCGGTTGCCCCAGCACGGCTTCGATGACGCCGTTCGGCCCTTGAAGGATCGCGATCCCCTCATACGCCTGACGGACCGACCAGCCCTTGATCGCCTTGCGCGGCGCCGACGCACGCTCGGGTGCAGGCACCGATCCCGTGAATTCGGGCGCGGCAACCGCCGCCATCATCGGCCCTTGCGCTGACACCGGCTGCGTCTGCACCGTCGCCGGCGCGGGAGCCTGGGCCTGGGCCTGGGCCTGCACCTGAGCGAGCTTGTCGAGCTTCACGGTGGAGGACGAGCTCACCCGCTCGATCCGGTCGAGATTCTCGGCAAACCTGCCGAAGCGATCGTTCGTGACCTTGCTGGATTGATCGACGGCGGTGCGCAAGCCGTCGAGGTTTTCAGACACGCCCGACACCTGCTTGCGCAGTTGCGCGACGGTCTCGCGCAGAATTCTGATCTCCGCATTGGCCGCAGCGTTGTTCTGAGCGGGCTGGGTGGTGAGATAGGCGATCACACCAGTGCAGGCGCAGACCACCAGCATGGCAGCGACCGCCAGAGTTGCGAGCGGCGCGACCCATGTCGGGCGGGGTGGCGGCGGCTTCGCCACGATCACGGCCGGCTTGATCACGGCCGGCGCAGGTTTCGGGATCGCCATCTTGTCGAGGCGCGCCTTGGCACGGATGCGCTTCAAGCCCTCGAGAGCCTCCTTTGCGAGAGCCTCGTCGCTCGCCGCGGCCGATACACGCTTTCCGCTCGCGGCAGGCTTGGTCGTCCGCGCCGCGTTGTCCATTGTATCGCTCGCCACCGGCGCCGGCTTCGCCGCCGCGGAAGCATCCGCGGTCGCGTTGGGACGAGCTTGTCCATCGGACAACATATGAAAATGCTCCGTTCGTTTCGGTCTGTCGAACGACGACCTTATTTGCCGAAGCTTGCCTGAAACGTGCGCGTCGAAAGCCCTTCATCGCGCCTCATGCGACGTCGCATGAGTCGATCACGTCATACACGTGGCGATAGTGCGACTCGAAAGACACACACTCGCCAAGATTTCATCAAGCTCGAGTCGCGGCGCAGACGTGAGTCGAACTGCCGCATGTGAAAAGACGAGCTCCAGAGTCAATCCGGGGTTGAAAACCCATCAATGTGCGCACTCCGGAGCACCACCCGAAATGACTGTAATTGTACGGGGATGCGGAACTATACAGCCAGCACGGTGCAAAACTAGTTCGGCATCAAAATCAACTGATACGATTGGATACACCAAGAAACAACCCGAAACGAATCAACAGCATCAAGCGCGTGTAGCAATCGCTTTCTTCCGCACGCTTGATCGGAAATCGGCAATCGCTACGGTTCTACTCAAGTGATTCTCGCCAGTTGGCGAGGAGATCGACACGGTTCAGCAGTGTTCGGACGCGATGAGCAACTTGACGCAACTGTTCTAGGTCGTTTCTCAATCTGCTCCGCGAGGTGATCAGTAAGACACCCGCCGAGCCTCACGCAGTAAGCGTTTCAGTATCGAGTTGAAGTAACAGGCCTGCGAGACGCAGGCACTGAACGCGTAGGGCTGCCCGCGAATATCGAAACCACAACAGCGGTTCGCGGGATGGAATGTCGTCAAACAGCATCGTTGCCGAGCCGGGGCATCACAACAACCAACCGGCCGCAACAAGTGCGAAACAGGGGCGAAAGACTGATGTATATTATCGTTGATGATCGCGAGAGCGTCGCGAACAGCTATGTCGGAGGGCTCGTTCGCGAAGGCGTATCGTCGATCGGCTTCTCCTCCGGAGAATTCTGGGACTGGCTGCAATCTGCGAGCGAATCCGATCTGGCGGCGGTGGACGCCTTTCTCCTCGGAGATTGCGATGCCCGCGGAAGCCTGCCGCGGGCGATGCGCAAGCGTTCCTCGGCACCCATCATCGCCATGAGCGGCCAGAAGATGCTCAAGAACACGCTGGAGCTGTTCGAATCGGGCGTGGACGACGTCGTCCACGTGCCGATCCACCTGCGCGAGATCCTCGCCCGAACGGCCGCGATCGCGCGCCGCCGGGTGGGCGAGCTGCCGAGGCCCTGCGAGAGCAGGATCCAGGTCTTCTTCAACGGCCGTGATCCCGAAATCGCGGGCCACGCCCTCACCCTGCCCCGCCGCGAACTGCGCATTCTCGAATATATGGTGGCCAACCACGGCAAGTGGATCACCAAGACGCAGATCTTCAACGCCGTCTACGGCATCTTCGAGTCCACCTTCGACGAGAGCGTGATCGAGAGCCACGTCAGTAAGCTGCGCAAGAAGCTGCGCGACCGCCTCGGCTTCGACGCGATCGTGGCCCGGCGTTACGTCGGATACCGCCTCAACATCCCGGCAGGCGAAACTCTCGACGAGCCGGTGCAGGAGCTCGAGGACGTCGGCATCCTCCTGAACAGGGCGCAGGCGGCCCCGGCGGCATATCCGGCCGGCAACTGACGCGGCAGGACATCGCCACGAAACCGGCAACGGCCTCTGCGAAGCACCTTCGCGGAGGCCGTTGCACTTAAGGTGGCGAGCTGAACGCACGCCTCGTCCTTCGAGACGGCGCTGACGCGCCTCCTCAGGATGAGGCTAATCGGCGCCGGTGCGCGCTGAAACCGGCGCCGCGCATTCCGTCCTCATCCTGAGGAGCCGCGTAGCGGCGTCTCGAAGGATGGCCGCAGAAAAGCGCTACGGCTTCTGCTGGAATTCTTCCTTGGAGACGTAGTTGAAGTCCTCGACCAGGACGTCCTGGACGATGTCACCCTGCATCCGTTCGTTGACGCGCTGCTTGATGGCCGTCGTCAGGATGGCGAGGTCGTAGCGGGCGAGCTTCCTGAAGTCGAGACGATCGTCGGCGTAGATCCTGCGGAAGGCCTCGTCGACGACGAACGGCTCCGGCGGGACGTTCAGCTGGTGCATGGTCCGCGCCTCCATGGTGTAGACGAAGCGCGCGACGATGTAGCCCTGGACATTGCCGTTCTCGACCATCGGTACGCTCAGCGCCCGCGTCTTGTGATATTGCAGCCCTTCGAGATACTCGTCCTTCGCCGGCAGCAAGCTGCCCTTCTCCTTCCAATAGGCGACGGCATAGCTCGTGCCCGCCGTGAGGATGCATACCCAGAGGCCGGCCAGCACCAGTCTGATCATTTTCCGTCCTGCGCTGTGCGACCGGTATAGGTGCCGTCGGACTCGGCGTCCTTGACCGCCTTGACGATGATGCTCGCGACCTCACGGACCGCGTCGTAGTGCATTTCGAGAATGGATCGATTCCGCTCGAGCTTCTCGCGCAGCCGCTGAATCTCCTCGGTGATCTCGACCTCGCCGCCGAGGTGCATCCGCGCCCGCATCAGGCGGACGAACTCGAGCATGCTCCGGCTCTTCCGCGCGCTGAAGTCGTCGAAATCGATCTTCTGGCCGGTCGCGAGTGCTGTCGTCTCCTCCTCGACGATAGTCGCGAGCCGGCGGATTGCGGCCAGCAGGCCACGCATCTCGTCCGATCTCGCCGCGTCCGTGGCGTCGCCCCTCGCCTCGCCAGCCCCGATCGGCAGCAGCACGGGCAGCAGCGCATCGCTCGCTGCGGCTTCCGTCGTCATCATTTCGGTGTCCGCGACCGCCTGGTCCATCACCACGGCCGCCGCGCCTTCTTGTGCCTGCATTGGAAATTCACCTCTCAACTTCTGTCACCCGTTCGCGGATCATGATCCGGCCTTCGCCGCAGCGTCCCGTCCGGCGGGATGTGCGGCGGCGAGCTGCCGGGCGATGCCGACACCGTTGCCCTTTGCCAGCTGGTTACCGAGCTGCTCTGCAAGCATCGACTTCCAGACGCCGCCGGCCGTGCCCTTGCCGAAGACCTCCTCCGACTCCTTCGGCAACATCGTCTCGACGAAGGTCTGGAGGATGAAGGCTTCGAACTTCCGGTAAACCTCGCCGGACGCCGGGGCCTTGATCACCTGCACCGGCGCCCCGTTCACGGCACCCGACTGCGCTTCCGCGACTTTCGCCGCGGCCTGGTCGGCAGCCGCCGCTTTGGCCTTGCCGACTTCCGCCATCGTGACGGCGAAATTGGCGTCCGACGATTTCAGCGCGTCGAGCTTCGCGGTCGCGGCGCGTTGCGCCGCGGGGTCGGCGGCTTCGAGGACGTCGAGGACGAGGTCGGGCGTTGCTGTCACGATCATGTCTTGTTCCGGTTGGCTGGCTGTGGCGTCCAGGCGTGCACGGTATGGCTCGTTCCCGTCATGTCCTCGAGCGAGCGCTTCTCGGCATCGCGGAGCTTGTCTGCGAGTGCGGCCTTGGCGACCTCCTCGAGCTGTTTCACGCGGCGGGTCTCGCGGCGAACCTGGTCGAGCTGCTGCGCGGCCTCTGCCTGCACCGCGCGGGCGCCGACGCTCGTCCTGTTGAGACGCCGCGCGATCGATTCGTTCGACGATCCCGCCGGCGGCTTTCCATGGTTCAGGGCTCCGACCAGCCATTCCTGCTCGTCCTGCAGGCTGCGCTCCTGCTGCCGCAATTGCGCGAGCTGCCATTCGGAGAGCCGGAGCTGCAGCTTCACCAGCGAGACCATCCGGCCGAGCTTGTCCGCGCGCGACGTCATGACCCGGTCACTCCGCCAGCCACGACGAGACGCCCAGCATGAACTGCGTCAGCAGCTCGTCGCTGGTGAGGTAGAGCAGCAGGAAGCCGCCGAACAGCACGAAGGGCACCGAGATGAAATAGACCGGAATGGCCGGCGTCAGCTTGTTGATCAGGCCGACCGCCAGGTTGACGATGACCGAATAGACGATGAAGGGGCTCGAGATCCGCAGCGTCAGCACGAACGCTTCCGAAAGGCGGCCGACGAGCAGGTCGAGCGCGACGCTGCCGCCCAGCCTGCTGCCGGGCTTCCAGATGTCATAGGAGTTCATCAGCCCGCGCAGCACCTGCCAGTGCTGGTCGGTCATGAAGAACAGCGTGGTGACAGCCGCCATGATCAGCGGCACCAGGGCCGGCGCCGGATCGGTGTCGGCGACCGGCGTGCCCGGGATGTTGCTCAACCCGATCGCGCTCGCCATCATGGTCGCCATGGTCTGGAGGGCGAGAAAGAACACGCGCCCGCCGAGCCCGACGACGCTGCCGACCACGAGCTCGGAGCAGATCAGGAGCGCGAGCGTCAACGGAGCCGCGTTGTCGGTGAGCGGCTTCAGGACGGCGATCAGGATCGGCGTCAGTGCAAACGTCGTGACCAGCGCGACGAACAGGCGCACCTGGGGCGGAACGTTGACGCTGGAATAGCCGGGCACCAGCATCAGGCAGGCGCCGATGCGGCAAAACACGATGAACGTCACCAGCACGCTGTCGGCGAGCCCTGAGATCACGAGATGGCTCCGAGCGCCCTGATCTCGGCGCTGCGCGCGACTTCGACATGCGACAGGATCGGCAATGTCGGAAACACCCGCTCCAGGATCATCCGGACATAGGGGCGCGCTTCCGGCGTCGCTGCCAGCACCACGCTGGTGCCGCTCTCTGTGAATTTCCGGATCGCGGCGCTGGCTTCGGTCGCGAACTGCTCGATCAGGCGCGGGTCGGCGTCGAACTCGATGACGTCACCCTTGGCATCGCGCTTCAGGCTCTGGTGAAAAGCGAGGTCCCAGCGGTTGCCGAGACGGACCACGTTGAGCACGCCATTGTCGGAGAGATCGCCGCAGATCTGCTGGGCGAGGCGGGTCCGCACGTGCTCCGCAACCTGCTCGGAGCGCCGCACATGGGGCGCGATCTCAGCGATCGCCTCGAGGATCAGGTGAAGATTGCGAATGGAGACTCGCTCGGCGAGCAGGATCTTCAGGATCGCCAGCAGGCCCGAATAGGAGATCTGCGACGGGCAGAGATCCTCGACCAGGCGCTTGTACTCGGGATCGAGCCGGTCGAGCAGGGCACGCATGTCCTTGTAGGACAGCAGCTGGGCGAGGTTCGCCCTGATCACTTCGCTCAAATGCGTGAGCAGCACCGACAGATTGTCGACCGGCTTACAGCCCTGCCGCTTGACTTCGTCGGTGAAGGCTTCCGTCACCCACAGCGCCTTCATGCCGAACGCAGGCTCGATCACCTCGTCGCCCGGCACGTCGGGCTTGCCGTCCTTGTCGACCAGCACCAGCACCTCGCCGAGCCTGAGCTCGCCATGGGCAACGCGCGTGTCGTGAATCCGGATCTGGTAGCTCTTGGGATCGATCGACAGATTGTCGGTGAGCTTGATCTCGGGAATGACGAAGCCGTACTGCTTGGCGAATTTCTTGCGGATCTTGGCCACGCGGTGGGCAAGCTCGGTGCGCGAGCCCAGGAGATGGACCGAAAGGTGGCCACCGAGCGCGAGTTCGATCTCGGCGGTCCTGAGCTGCTCCTTGACGGATTCCTTGGCCTCGGCCTGGGCGCGCTCATCGGCCCTGCGGGCATCCTCCTTCTGCTTCAGCGCGGCCTGGCGCTTCGGCAGCGAATAGCCGACGAAGGCCATGACGCCCCCGAGCAGCACGAACGGCGCCATCGGCAGCCCCGGCATCAAGGCGAGCACGAACATCATCAGCGCCGCCGCCGACACCGCGCGCGGATAGCCGCCGAGCTGCCGCAGCACCGCCTGCTCGGCCGAGCCCCTGGTGCCGCCCTTGGAGACCAGCAGGCCCGCCGACAGCGACACGATCAGCGCCGGCATCTGCGACACCAGACCATCGCCGACGGAGAGCTTGGTGTAGACGTCGGCGGCGCGGGACAGGGTCAATCCGTGATGGGTGACGCCGATGACGATGCCGCCGAAGATGTTGATCGCGGTAATGATGAGGCCGGCAATGGCGTCGCCGCGGACGAATTTCGAGGCGCCGTCCATGGCGCCGAAGAACGCGCTCTCCTCTTCGAGCTCGCGGCGGCGACGCTGGGCCTCCTTGTCGTCGATCAGGCCAGCGGACAGGTCCGCGTCGATCGCCATCTGCTTGCCGGGAATGGCGTCCAGGGTGAAGCGCGCGCCGACTTCGGCGATACGCGTCGCACCCTTGGTGATCACCACGAAATTCACCGTCACCAGGATCGCGAAGATGATGAGGCCGATGACGAAGTCGCCGCCCATGACGAACTTCGAGAAGCCGGCGACGACGTGGCCCGCCGCATGTTCGCCCTCCCCGCCCCGCGACAGGATCAGGCGCGTCGTCGCGATGTTCAGCGCCAGGCGCAGGATCGTCGCGATCAGCAGCACGGTCGGGAAGGCTGAGAAATCGAGCGGCCGCTGGATCCACAGCGCGACCATCAGGATCAGCGCCGACAGCGCGATCGAGAACGCAAGGCCGAGGTCGATCAGGATCGGAGGAATCGGCAGGAACAGGATCGTGAGCATGGTCACGATGCCGGCGGCGAAAAAGGCATCCGTTCCGAGGCGGCGTGGATTGGGCAGGCTGGCAGCTAACGTATCGGCCATGGGTCACCGGCAGAGGGGTCCGCCCGTAATCTGCCGCGCAAAGCTTACGCGGGGATGGTGCCGGGGCCGTCCGGATCAGAAGCCGCGCTCGATCCTGGAATAGACCATCTCGGTGAATGTCGACAGATGCGCGCCGATGAAGGAGCCGGAGACGGCAACGACCAGGAGAATGACGATGATCTTCGGAACGAAGGTCAGCGTCACCTCCTGGATCTGGGTCAGGGCCTGGATCAGCGCGATGACCGTACCGACCAGCATGGCTGCGCCGACGGCGGGCCCGGAGGCGACGATGATGGTCCAGATCGCCGCCTGGACGATATCGAGGGCGTCCCGCTCGTTCATGACTGGCTGATCGTGAGCCCGGGTCCGACCGCGACCTTCGTGCCGTCCTGAAGGGTCGCGATGGAGCCGTCGCTGTTGATGGAAACCGAGACGACCTTGCCGCTGAAGGTCGCGCCGGTCGAGTCGGTGAAGCTGACCGTCTTCCCGATCAACCCGTTGGCCTGCGACAAGGACTGCGAGGACAGCAGCGCGTCCAGCTTCGCATTCGTCTGCATCGCCTGCTCGACGGTCGAGAGCTGGGCGAACTGGCTCATATATTGCGAAGTATCCATCGGATTGGTCGGATCCTGATTCTTCATCTCGGCGATGAGGAGCTGGAGAAACGTGTTGTAGTCCACGCTGTTGCTCGACGTCGGCACATTGGTCTCGTTCGAGCTGGACGACTTGCCGGTCGTGTCGGTCGCGCTGTTGACGTTCATCTTGTCTCTCCGCTGTCAGGCAGCTTCGACTGGGGAAACGGCGGCGGCGCCGGCCAGGATGGCCTGCTCCACCGGAAACAGCGCTCGAATCCGCTTGAGCGCCTCGAAATAGCGGGTCGCCCCGACCAGTTCGTCGATCGCGCCGAGCCCATCGAGCATCTCCCGGTTCTCGCAAACGGCACACAGGGCCGCGTGATGCTGGGCGTAGAGCGCCGCAGCGTCGCGAACGTCGGTCGGGTTCATCAGCATGAGCTGGACGATGAAATAGAGCTGTCGCAGCGCCGTGGTGGCGTCCGACGCCTGCATGACCTGCCCTTCGAGCAGGAACATCACGTCGTTGACGAGCTCGACGGAGACCTTGCGGTCCACGCGGAGCACCGCGCCGTTGATGTAAATCCGTTCGCCCGCGCGCAAGGAGATCTTCATTAAAGCGCGTCTCGGATCAGGCGGTTGATTTCGATGAGCTGCATCACGTCGCTCGACCGTTGCTCGCGGAGGCGGTCGGCTTCCTTGACCACCCACAGCCCGATCGAGATGATGTCGGCGCGCAGCTTGTCCGGCAGCCCGTTCTCCGGGTGTGCGAGATCCTCGATGAAGATCGTCCACAGCCGCCGCACATAGAGCAGGCTCTCGACCTGATCCTCGAGGCTGAAACGTCCCTTCTGGATCCGCTCGAGCCGGTCGATGCCGAGGCTGAGTGCCTGCCGCTCCCGGCTGCGCGCCTCATAGCCACTTTCGTCAACGACCGCTTCATAGGCTTCAAACGTCATCAGGACCACTCTTCGCAGGAAACCGAACAACTGGACAAGGGTTACGAGCCTGACAGGGCAGCCTTGGCTCAGAGATAATTGATGAGGCTGATCTTCTGGAGCTGCGAGGTGAGCGCCAGCGCGGTCTGGATCTGTGTCTGCAGCGTGTTGACCCGGACCGAGGCTTCGGTCGGGTCGACCTTCTCCATGCCGACGATCTGATTGTTCAGGATGTCCTGCTGCGTCTTGAGCTTGGCGGTCGCGGTGGTGATCCGCTGCTGGACTGTGCCGACGCTGCCGCCCAGCGCAGCGAGGTCGTTGATGGCGTTGCCGACGAGCCCGATGGCCTTGTCCACGACGACCTGGAACGTTTCCTGGCTCAGGTTGACGTTCCCGAGATCGGCCATCATGGTGTAGGCCTCGGCGAGCTTGCGGAAACCGGCCTGGTTGGCGCTCACGGACGTGTCGGCGATCTCGGTGGTGGAGATCCGGCTTTGCATGGTCTGGTCGGTGGCCGAGGACCAGTTGGTGTTCCAGGCCGGGCTGGCAAACTCGGCATCGAAGGTGGTGTCCAGGAAGGTCTGCATCTGAGCCGGCGTGATAGTGGCCACGCTGGCTGAGGATTGCGAGAAGCCGAAGGTCGCGAGAAAATCCGCATCGACCTGGTTCTTGCTGGCCGAGCCCGCGGCGTAAGGGGTGATGGGCGCGTTCTGCGTGTTGATGCCCGAGAACAGATAGGAGCCGTTATAGGAGACGTTCAGCGCGCCGATCAGATCCTGGAGATTGGAGGCTGCAGGCGGCAGGATGACCCGGCCGCCGCCGTCGGTGCTGCGGGCCGCGATCAGGTCCTTGAGGAAGTCCGTCGCGGTCTTGCTGAGCTGGGTGATCCGGTTCTGCGTCACGTCGAGGCGCCCCGAGACCAGCCCGTTGGTATCGACGAGCTGATCGGCGAAGCTGAAGTCGGCCCGCAGCGTGAGGTCGCTTCCCGTCGTGGCACCGAGCTCGAGGCCGACGTCGTAGAAGCGCCCAGTGGTCGCCTCCGTCGAGGCCTTGCTCAGCGCCGCCTGATTGTTCGTGATCGAATGCCTCAACGACGAGGACAACATCAGGGTGGAAATGTAGTTTGCGCTCATCATGGCTTAGTTCCCCACGGCGGCCAGCAGGCTCTGCAGCATTTCATCGACGGTCGAGATGATCTTCGACGAGGCCGAATAGGTGCGCTCGACCTGGAGCATCAAGGCCATCTCGTCGTCCATGTTGACGCCGTTGACGTTTGACAACGCCGTGATGCTGCGGTTGAGCAACGTGCTCTGGTACTCGGAATTGTCGTTGGCGGCTTTGCGCTGGTTTTCGATCCAGCTCGCCGACGACGATGCGAAGTCGATCAGGCTGCCGCTCGGCTTGCCTTGCGTCGTTGCGTCGAACGGCTGCGAGGCATCCATGCCGCCGATGAGCTGCTGCAGCCGGGCCGAATAGCCGCCGTTGCCGGCGGTGTTGTATTGGTAGGCGGGACTACCGCTGATCGCGCCGTCGCGCAGCAGATTCGGGTTGCCGCCGAAGGCCGGATCGACCGATGCGGCGACCGAAATCGTGCCGGCGAGGCCCACTGAGACGGTCGCGCTCGCAGGCATGGCCGGCGCGCCCGGATAGGTGAAGAGACCGGGAACGTCGGGCAGCGCCGCGGCGGTCTGATCGCTTTCCCTGAACGTATTGATCAGGCCGCGTGCGATTTCATCGAGCTGGCTCTGATAGGTGACGGTGTCTTGGTCGCGCAGCTGGGCAAGCCCTGCGAGCTTGCCCGATTTCAGCGGCATCACCGAATTGGCGCCGGTCACCGGGACGCCGTCGATGTAGACGGCGTTGCCCGTGGTCGCGGCCGTGTAGGCATTCGTCGGCGCGAAGCTCACCGTCCGCGCCGTCTTGTCGAACAGCACGACGCCGCTGTCGGCGTAGAGCGCCGCGTCGCCATTGGGCCGGATCGACATGGTGACGCCGACCTCCTGCGACAGCTGCGAGACAATGCTGTCGCGCTGGTCGAGATAGTCGGTGATGTCGTCGCCCGAAATCGTGCCCTTCACGATCGCGGTGTTCACGGTCTCGAACTGGGAGAGCAGCTGGTTGATGTTCTGAACCGACGTCTTCATGTCGGCATCGGCGCTGTCGCGGACCGACTGCACGGTCCGGGTCGCCTGGTTGAGCGCGGTCGCCATATCCTTGGCGGAGGCAACGGCCGCCTGCGCCAGCGTGGTGTTATCAGGCGCGTTGGCATATTTCTGCAGCGCCTGCTTCAGCGCATTGAGCTGCGCCGTCGGCGACTGGTCGAGCTCCGGATCGTCCACCGTCGCGGTGGCGATCTTCTGCAGGCCGTCAAAGATCGCGGTTTGCTTGGCGGACGACGAGGTCGCGATCAGGACGTTGTTGTAGAGGCCCGAGCTGGCGGCGCGTTGGATCGCCGCGACATAGACGCCGGTGCCGGGCAGATTGTCGAGCATCGTGAGCTTGCGCGAATAGCCGGTGGCGCTGGCACCGGCGATGTTGCGCGAGATGACCGACGACTGGATGCTCGACGCCATGAGCGAGGAGCGAGCCGAGTTGAGAGCGGCGGTAAGCGACATGACGTGCTCTTGCCCGAAACGAGCGCCGAAGAATTCAGCGCTTCAGGTTGACGACGACGTCCAGCAGATCCGCGCCGGTCTGGAACGATTTCGAGTTCGCCGTGAAGCCGCGCTGGGCCTCGATCATCGAGGTCAGTTCGTCCGCGAGATCGACGTTGGAATCTTCCAGCGCGCCGGATTTGACGGTGCCGAGACCGCCCTGGCCGGCGAGGCCAACCTGCACGTTTCCGGACTCCAGGTTCGGCGAATAGACGTTGCCGACTTCGGGCGTCAGATGGTCCGGGCTCGGCACCGTGGCGAGTGCGATCTGGAAGCTCGGTAACGTGGTGCCATTCTTGAGGACGGCGGTGACGATGCCCTTGTCGTCGATGTTCACCTTCTCCACGGCGGACGGAGCGTTGCCATCGACCGTCGCCTTGAAGTCGAAGGCGGCAGCGACCTGGGTCATGGCCGACATATCGATATTGAAGGCGGCGGAACCGCCCGGGATCGCGACCGAGAGCGCCGTCGGGCTCGCCGCGGCCAATCTGCCCTTGCCGGTCGCGGTGACGTCGAAGGTGAACGTGGTTGCGGGACCCGGCGTCGTCAACGCAGTGGCGCCGTTGTAGACCTGGATATCCCAGGTATTGGCGCCCGTCTTGGCAGCGTAGACGTCGAGCGTGACGGCGTTGCCGATATTGTCGTAGGTCACCATCGAGGTCTTCGACGTGTAGTTGGCAGGCCCTGCCGGCGCTGCGATCGCGGTTGCGCTCGGATCGAGATTGGCGGCCACGGTCGCCCTGGTCGATGGCGCGGCCTGGAGCGCCATCTGGTTGACGTTGATGACCTGGAGACCGCCGAAACCGTTGGCGGCGACGTTGGGCACGGCGCCGTTCGCGATGTTGTAGCCCATCAGCTGGAAGCCGGCTGTGTTGACGAGGTTGCCGGTTTCGTCGGGCACGAACGCGCCCGCCCGGGTGAGGAAGTTGTTTCCGTTCGCGTCCTGCACGACGAAAAATCCGTTGCCCTGGACCGCAAGATCCGTCGTCGATGTCGTGAAGTGATAGTTGCCGGGATCGGAGATGGCATAACGGACGGTGGTCTCGACCGCGCCGGAATCGTAATTGCCGGAGCCGCTCTTCAGGATCAGCGATGAGAACTCCGTGGAAGCCCGCTTGTAGCCCGTCGTGTTGACGTTGGCGATGTTGTCCGAGACCGTCGACAGCTTGTTGGACTGCGCGTTCATGCCGGAAACGCCGGTGCGCATAACACCATACAGGCTCATGAATTGGGCTCCTTGGTCAGGTTGCAGCTACAATGCGGGGTCTTGCTTGCGCGGGGCTGATGATTGGGCGCGATGCACAACTTCATGTTGTCAGGTCGTTCTGGGCTGGCAGAAGGAGCGAGCCTTGTCGGTCCATGCGCCGAAGCCACTCGATACGAGGTGCGCGACAATGTGGCAGACGTAGCGCTTCTGGGCGGGGTGGTTGTTGGGACCTGCATTGTAGCGGGCGACGGCCATGGTCCAGCTGCCTTCGCGCTGCTTCAACTCCTTCAGGAAGCGCGCGGCGTAGTCGACATTCCCAGCGGGATCGAACATCGCCCGGACCGAAGCGAACTTGTCGCCATGATAATAATGGTTGATCTGCATGCAGCCGAGGTCGATCAGTTTGATTCCCTTGCTGCGCATGGTCTCGAAATTCGCGATTGCATCGTCCATGTCCTTGGCGAACACGGTCTGGCCGTCGGCCCCAAGGGCATAGGGATGGAGCGCGCCGCGCCGACCGGTCTCGGTGAGCCCGACGGCATAGAGAATGCCGAGCGGAATCCCGTGCTGCTGCGCCGCGCGCGCCATCGCGCGCTCGCAGGGGCGCGCAGTTTCGGCGGCGGCCTCGGCGGCGCTCGCACTAGAGATAAACAGGGCCGCGACGGTGATGCGGCGCCACGTCCTGCTCATGACGCGTCTCCTGGTTGAACTGACGCTCCTGGCGGGCCTGCTTCGCGCCGCCGTCGGATTGTCCCGACGACGTGCCGGCACCGCCGAACGCGCCTTGCGACTGCGGCGAGGACTGTTGCTGGCCCGAGAGCTGGGGCTGCGACTGGCCGGAGCCGCTCTGGAATCCGTCGAGCGAGCCGTGCTGGACCGGTGCGACGTCGGCGACGTAGCCCGCCGCCTGCATGAGATCGCGGATCTGGTCGCGCTGCTGGTCGAGCATCTGGCTCGTGTCCTTGCGCTCGGCCGCGAGCTGGACGGACACTTCGGTGCCGACGAGGCGCAGGCGCACGGTGACGTTGCCGAGCGCGGGCGGTTCGAGGTTGACGGTCAGGATCTTGAGCGGCTGATCCGGTGCGTTGGTCTGGGATGCTGCGAGATCTGGGGCCGCGGACGCCGCCGGTGCCGAGGACCCCTTCAGCTCGGCGACGACTGCATTGGCGACCTGCTGCGGGGCGTTGAACTGCGCCGGTGGCAGATGGGTTTCCTGCTGGACCACGGTGACCTTGGTCGTCTCGGGCAGTGCGGCGCGCGCCGAAGCCCTGGCAGCGCGCTCGACATCGGCCGTGACCGCCTCGAAGCCGGGTGATGCCGGCCTTGGGCTCGAGGCCTCCGTACCTTCCGTGAGTGCCGGCTGCGGCGCGACCATCGCTTGCGAAGCCGCAGCCTGCGAGCGTCCGCCGGCCGAGGCAGGACCGGATGGACCGGTATCGGCGGCCGCCGCCTTCACCGCGCCCGGAGCCTCGTGCTTCGCCGAGGGGGACCGCTCGTCGTGCGCGGGCGCGTCCTTGCCCGCCGGCGACAATTGCATCTGCGGCTTCAAGACAGGCGCGGCAACGATCTCCTGCCCGACCACGGCAGCAATGCCGGATGGGTCCTGGCGATCTGTCCCGGCGACATGATCGACCGGACGGTGTTTCTCCGTCGACTTGTCGGACTTCGTGTCGGAGGCCTCGTCCACAGACTTTGGATCTGCAGTGATCGCGACGCGTTCGCGCAGCGTCGCCTGCTTCGGCTTCTCCTGCTCGGCCGGGTGGATCAGGCGCGTGCGCAGCGTTCCACTCTTCGCGACCGTCTCGCTGTCATCTTCGCTCAGTGCTTGCTTGGCGAGGTTCGAGACGGTGTGGAGCAGGTCGTTGAAGGACGAATTGGCCTGCGGTTTGGTCCCGGCACCCTTTGCGGAGCGCGCCCCGCGCATGTTGAGACTCTCGGCGAGACCGTTGAAGAGCTGTCCGGAGGTACCACTGAGCTTGGTCATGGCCGGCGGTCCTTGGTCAGGAGTTCGAGCTCGCCGAGCTGCTTCTGCGCCCGTGCAAGCGTCGCGGTCGATGACGCCAGATCGAGTCGCGCCGGCGTTGCCGGGAGCTTGTCCGCTGCCGCGGCGGATCCGCCCGCGAACGGCTTGCGGACGTCGAGCGCGAGCTGCACGGTGGCATTCAGAAGGGGAACGTCGCGCTCGGGCAGCTTCGACCGGTCGAGCGCCTTCAGTTCGGCGAGACCGCCGTCATATTCGTCGGTGAGCACGCGCGAGGCGCCGCGGAAGAAATGGGCCCGCTCGCGTTCCGCCGATGCATCCGCGCTGAGGGTCAATGCCCGCTCGCCCGCAAGCCGGGTCACGGTCAGCCGTCCGCGCACCATCGCGGCGCGCGCAATCACGAGATATAGCTTGAGACGGCTGGCGCGATCGATCTGCTCCAGCAGGGCTGATATCCGCGCAAAGCGGCGCTCGTCGAGTGCCAGGCTCGATTGCGTCAGCCCCGCGGAGAAGCGCTGCCAGAAATCGCCGGCATAGATCGAGTTGCGGTAATGGCGGATATAGGCCAGCGTCAGGAACTCGAACTTGTCGAAATCCTCCGCCTGCCCCACCAGCAGGATCTCGCGCCGCAGCGCCGCTTCCTCGACCAGCGTGCCGGGCAACAGCAGGCGCGCATCGTCCAGACGCTCGATCGCGAGCGAGGCCTCTGCGCGCGCGAACAGCGCGCCCTGAACCAGCGCAACCTGTCCGCCCAGTCCTGAGGGAATTGTCCGCGGCTTGATCTCCTTGAGCAGCTCCCGCGCTTCCTCCTGACGACCCTCGACATAGGCGAGCGCACCGTTGAACAGGCGTTCGTCGATGTTCATCTTGTCGCGCGGCAGCTTGCGGACGATTTGCGGGGCACCGCCGCTGAGCAGGTAGATAACGACGGCCTGGCCGTTCCGCGGATTGCTCCACACCGCGGGATCGGCAGCGAGAAACTTCTCGCCGATCTGCCGGATCAACGAGATATGACTGCCATGTGCGGCGGTGTCGCCGTTGGCGATGCCGTCCTGCACCGCTTGCAACGCGCGGACGAGCTGATAGGGTTCGCTGCCCTGGGGCGCAGGCTGGGCAAGCGCATTTGCCGCCATGAACGGCAGCAGCCAGACGGCGCGGCGCAGCAGGCTGATCAAGGGCGCTTCTCCCGGATCAGGATTTCGATCCGGCGGTTCTGGGCGGCGGCCGGGTCGTTCGGGAGCTTCGGTCGCCGATCGGCGTAACCTTCGATATGCTCGATCCGCCGTGCATCGACGCCGGAGCGGACCAGCATGTAATAGGCCATCTGCGCACGTGCGGTCGACAGCCGCCAATTGTCGTAAGTTTCCGACCGATACGGCCGATTGTCGGTATGGCCACGGACGATGATCATGCCCTGGCGCTTCATCAGCAGCGGCCCGATCTTGTCGATCACGCGGATCAGCTCAGGCCGCGGCTCCGCCGAGCCGACTGCGAACATGCCGAAGCTCGCATCGTCGGTCAGGCTGACCAGGAGCCCTTCCTCGACCTGACGCACCTCGGCCGCCGGCCCCGCCCCTGCTTTGATGTCCGACAGCGCCTCCGCGACCGCGGACTGAAGTTGCTTGAGCGTGGGCTGCTGCGTTTGCGCCGTGTCGCGCGCTTCGGTTTCCTTCACCGTATCATTGAGACGAGCCTGCGGGGCGGCGCTCACCTGAGCGCCAGCTTGGGCGCTGCCCTCGCGCGCCGAGTGCGTCGGTGTGGCGCCCGGCGGCAGCAGCGGCGACAGGCTCGCGGACGAGCTCTCCGGGCTCGGAGCCACGCTGCCGCCGGCATCATCCGTCCTTGTCCGGCGCGTCAGCGGCTCGCCCGGATTTGTTCCGACTGCGCCGTCTCGCGCAGAGGCGTTCGGCTTCGGCTCGCTCTCGATGAAGCGATCGGCGTCCTTGGACGCCTGCGGCGCAAGCTTCCAGTAGCCGGGATCGAACGGATCGCGATAGGCATCGCCTCCCTTGAGGCCGTCCTCTTCAGCGGAGGTCAGAGCGCCGGCGCGCCGCTGGCCCGTGGACTGGTTCGCGCTGTTAGCGATCTCGGCGAGCGTCGCATAGGGATCGCGGAACAGGACCTTCTCCTCGAAAGAGGCCGGCTTCTCGGCCGTCGGAGAATCGCCGCGCCGTTCCTCGTTCGGCCCGGCCGGCTGACGCTTGCCGTCCTGGCCTTCGAACGACGACTGCTCCTTGTTGGAGAGATCCTTGAGACCCTTTGGAGCAGGTGCGTTCTCGGCGAGCTTGATCGGGTTGAAATAGCTCGCGACGACCTGCTTCTGGTCCTGGTTGAGCGCGTTGAGCAGCCACATGACCAGGAAGAACGCCATCATCGCGGTCATGAAGTCCGCATAGGCGATCTTCCAGACGCCGCCATGATGTGCCTCCTCGGCGAAGGCGCTGCGGCGGCGGACGATCACGATCTCATGCTTGACCTCCTCCATGGCGGACTACCGGCGCGCTTCCTTGAGCCGTTCACTCCAGGCGGAGAGCTGCGTCTCGATCACGGTCTGGTCGGCCACGACGCGCACCTCGAGCGTCTCGGCCGCCTCGTATGCGATGCCCGTTCGCGTGGATGCGTCAAGCTGGGTCTTCACGAGGTCCAGCAGCTCGCTCGGGCCGGTGATCTTGAAGGCCGGCACCGTCGAGCTGCCGGTCAGCGTCGCGATCTGCTCGACCAGCGATCCGATCGCCTTGTCGCGCACCGCATCGGTGAGGAACGGCAGCAGGATCCGCGCCACCGAGCTTGCAATGTTGCTCTCGATCTCGCGGCACGCCGCCTCGAAGCCGCTGACGATCGCGACCGCCTGCTGATCCGACCATTTGGCCCGCTCCTCGCCGAGCCGGATCGCGCTGCGGACGCGCTCCTCCGCCAGCTTGGCGTCGCCTTCCGCGACGCCCGCCGCATGGCCGCGCCGATAGGCATCGTCCAGGAGATTGACCGGCGGCGCTTCCGTCGCGGGCGCCGGAGACGGCGCCTGAAGTTGCGTCTGAGCCTGCGATTGAGGCTGCGGATCCCGCCTCGCCTCCTTTGGCCTGGTCAGCACGTCCTGGATTTTAGGAGGCGGAGGCGGCGGCGACTTGATCCGGCCATTCGCATCGAACTGCGTCAGAAGTTTTCCGATTGCCGCGTTCATGCCGCCTCCTCGCGTCGCATCCAGTCTTTAAGGATCGCCGCCGCCTGCATCTGATCGAGCCGGACGATCTGCTCGAGCCGCTTCTGCGGCGTTCGCTGCATCTTGCCTTCGAGGTCTTCAACAAGGTTGAGCTCGGCCTCCTCGCCGTCGGGCAGCGCAAGAGCCGCCGAGGCCTCGAGCTGGGCGGCCTCGGCCGCCTCCGCCTGCTCCTGCTCCGCGCGATGGGTCAGAATGCCGTTGACCGCCGGCCGCAGCCCGAACCAGACCAGCATCGAAGCCACGGCCAGGATCGTGATCGCGTTGATGACGCTGCCGAGCTGCTTGTTGATCATCTCGACGAAGCTGATCGGCGGCACCGGCGCCAGCTCACGCGAGCCCTCGATGAAATCGACGGCCGTCACCTGGATCTGATCGCCGCGCGCCTTGTCCAGTCCGCCCGCCGTCGCCGCGAGCTGGCTGATCTCGGCGAGCTTGCTGTCGACGATGGCCTGGTTGCTCTTGTCGCCGAGATCGGCGACCAGCCGCGCGCGATTCACCAGGACGGCGATGAACAGCTTCTTGACGGAATAGCCGTCGCTGACCGTCGTCGTGGTCTTGGACGAGACCTCGAAATTGGTGACGTCCTCGCGGCGGGTCTTGTCCTCGCTCGAGTTCTTGCCGCCGCCCGCATTCACCTGCTGGTCGGGGAGATTCTGCTGCACCGTGGTCGGCGACGAACGGTCGGCGTTCTGCGAGGATTCCTTCTCGCGCACCGCCCGTACCGAGCGCTCGGCGCGGTTCTCGGGATCGTAGACCGTCTCGTTGATCTGCCGCTTGTCGGTGGACAGCTGCGGAGCGACACTCACCTCGAAATTGTCGAGGCCGAGATACGGCGTCAGCGCCTTGCGGATGTTCTCCTGCACCATGCCGCTGACCGTCTTCTGCAGGCTCGCCATCTTGGTCGGCGCGGCGCTGGCCTCGTCCTCTTCGGCGAGCAGCATCGAGCCGTCGGCGTCGAGCACCGTCACCTTGTCGCGGCTCATGCCGGGAATGGCGGCGGCGACGAGATGCCGGATCGACTGCGCCGTACGCGCCTCGATCGCGCCGTCGGTGCGCAGCACCACCGATGCCGAAGGCGGCTGCTGGGTCGCGCGGAACGAGCCGCGCACCGGCAGCACGATATGCACACGCGCCGCCTTCACGCCCTTCATCAGCTGGACGGTGCGGGCGATCTCGCCTTCGAGCGCGCGCAGCTTGGTGACCTCCTGCATGAACGAGGTCAGCCCGAGCGAACCGATCTTGTCGAACAGCTCGTAACCGGAATTGGCGCTGGTCGGCAGCCCCTTCTCGGCGAGCAGCATCCGCGCCTGCATGGTCTGGCTCGGACGCACAGAGACCGCATCGCCGGCGGAATTGACGTCGAAGGTGATGTTCTGCTCGCGCAGCGCCGCGCCGATGCGCGTCACGTCTTCGCGGGTGAGGCCGGTGTAGAGCGTTTCGAACTCGGGGCGGCTGAGATAATAGGCGCCGCCGACGACGGTGACGAGAACCGCAAAGCCGATCAGTCCCAAGGCCATCAGGCGTCGCGGCCCAAGCTCCAGCAGATTATTGAGCAGTTGCTGTACCTGCGCACGACTGAGCATATGACCTCGTACCAATGCGAATGGTGACGACACTCAGCTGCCAACCTTGTCTGAGGGTTGCGCGAGGCGCGAATGATCGGGTTCGCTGGCGAGGCGTTGCAATTTTGCAAGACGGAGCGACGTAATTAGTTTGGCAGCCGCGAGCGAGCGCTCGGGCGCATTGCAGCCTGACCGGCTGCGGCATGTCGCAAGACGTGTGACGAAGGTCGATTGCCGGCACATCGCGTGTCGGCGCCCACCATCACGGTGGGGACCGTGCTCCCTGAGGGAGCACGGTCGTTTTCGAACGCGCCGCTTAGCCGCGGAACAGCGACAGGATGCTCTGGCTGTTCTGGTTGGCGATCGAGAGCGCCTGAACGCCGAGCTGTTGCTGGGTCTGCAGAGCCTGCAGGCGGGTCGATTCCGCGTTCATGTCGGCGTCGACGAGCTGACCGACACCGCGATCCACGGAGTCCATCAGGGTCTTGACGAATTCCGAGTTGGTCGAGATGCGGTTCTTGACCGCACCGAGATCGGCAGCTGCCGAGCTCACCGAGTTGATCGCAGCGGTGACCTGAGCGATGTAACCATCGAGCGTGGTCTGGTCGGCGGCCGAGTCGGTCAGCGCCGCGATGTTGATCGTGTCGACGGACGCGCTGCCGGCCACGGTGTCCAGGATACCGGTCTGCGTCGTGGAGTAGAGCGTGTAGTTGGCAGTCGTCACCGTGATCGAACCGATCGTGGGCGTGCCGCCGACACGCGAGTAGGACGACACGAGGTTGAAGCTCGTCGGAGTGGTACCCGTCGTCGTGCTCAGCCAGTTGATGCCGTTGAAGGTGGCCGAATTGGCCTTGAGCTTCATGTCCTGCTGGATCTGGGTGATGTCCGCCTGGATCTTGGTGCGGTCGATACCGGCAGTCTTGGCTTCGACCAGCAGCGCCTGGAGCTTGGTCAGGCCGGATTCCTTGTCGCCGATCACCGAGGTCAGAGCGGTATATTCGGTGTCGACGGTCGCAGCCGACAGGCCGAGCGAGTCGGAGACCGCGGACAGCGCGGCGTTGTCGGAACGCATCGAGGTCGCAATCGACCAATAGGCGGCGTTGTCCGAAGCGGTGGACACGCGCTGGCCGGTGGAGATCCGGTTTTGCGTGGTGGCGAGTTGCGCGCTGACAGACCGCAAGGTCTGGAGCGCGGTCATGGCGGAGGAGTTGGTGAGGAGACTAGAACCCATTTTGATGTCCCTTTGAAGATTGAATCGAGCTTGGGGGACATACCGGGCTTGCACCGGTACGACAGAGCGGCGTCATGCCTTTGGGCTTCCCGCAAACGCGGGTTCAAGGCCCAATCTGTCGTAGCGGCGAGGTTAGCGAGCGAAGCTTGTGCGGGGCTTGTGGCTCTGTGTCCCGGCCGCAACAGGCGGGCCGAACTTGAGCGCGCGTGGTCACGCCAAACGAAAGGGCCGCGCTTTGCGAGAAGCGCGGCCCTTCCCCGATGATCCAGTCTTAGCGGAACAGCGACAGGATGCTCTGGCTGCTGTTGTTGGCGATCGAAAGCGCCTGAACGCCGAGCTGCTGCTGAACCTGAAGCGCGGCAAGGCGGGTGGATTCCGCATTCATGTCCGCGTCGACGAGCTGGCCGACACCGCGGTCCACCGAGTCCATCAGCGACTTCACGAACTCCGTGTTGGTCGAAATGCGGTTCTTGACGGCACCGAGATTGGCGGCGGACGCGGCCACCGAATTGATGGCGGTCGTGACCTGCGCGATGTAGCCATCGAGCGTGGTCTGGTCGGCTGCCGAGTCCGTCAGCGCGGCGATGTTGATCGTGTCGACCGAGGCGCTGCCGCTCACCGTGTCAAGGATACCGGTCTGCGTGCTGGAGTAGAGCGTGTAGTTGGCAGTCGTCACGGTGATGGAGCCGATCGTGGGCGTGCCGCCGACGCGAGAATACGACGACACCAGGCTGAAGCTCGTCGGTGTGGTGCCGGTCGTCGTGCTCAGCCAGTTGATGCCGTTGAAGGTCGCGGCATTGGCCGTGCTCTTCATCTGCTGCTGGATCTGGGTGACGTCCGCCTGGATCTTGGTGCGGTCGATACCCGCGGTCTTGGCCTGGACCAGCAGCGACTGGAGCTTGGTCAGACCGGAGTCCTTGTCACCGATGACCGTGGTCAGAGCGGTATATTCGGTGTCGACGGTCGCAGCCGACAGACCGAGCGAGTCGGAGACGGCGGAGAGCGCGGCGTTGTCGGCGCGCATCGAGGTGGCGATCGACCAATAGGCGGCGTTGTCCGAAGCGGTGGCCACGCGCTGGCCGGTTGAGATCCGGTTCTGCGTGGTGGAGAGTTGCGAACCCACAGACCGCAGTGTCTGGAGTGCGGTCATGGCAGTCGAGTTCGTAAGCAGGCTTGACATTGCGAATGTCCCTTTATGTACGCGTTTACATTTTCACGAGGGGACATACCGGGCTTCCACCGGTACGGAAGGGCGGCATCATGCCTTTGGACCGATCTGTGTGGGTCCAACCCGCCGTACCGTGTTGCTAGCACGCCGAATCTTGCTTCCGGATTAAGACGAGCTTGAATTCAGCAGTAAAATCATATGGTTAACATTACGCGCCGCTAACCATATCCAGCACCTTTCGCTTAACCATAACCGGCCGGCCGGCGCTCGCGGTGCTCACGAGAACGAGCGGACCAGTCCGGAGGCCAGCAGATTCCAGCCGTCGATCAGCACGAAGAACAGCATCTTGAACGGCAGCGCCAGGATCGTCGGCGGCATCATCATCATGCCCATCGACATGGTCAACGTCGCCACGATCATGTCGATCACCAGGAACGGCAGGATGATGAGGAATCCGATCTCGAACGAGCGCCTGAGCTCGGAGATCATGAACGCCGGAATGATGACGCGCAGATCGACCCGCCTGTCGTCGAATTTCCTGCGGAAGCTTTCGGCGGCGAGCGCTTCGAAGGTCTGGAGATCCTTATCGCGGACATGAGCCAGCATGAACTCGCGGAATGGATCGGTGATCTTCAGATAGGCTTCCTCTTCCGAGATCTCGTTCTTCATCAGCGGCTGGACGCCGGTCTCCCAGGCGCGGTCGAAGGTCGGCGCCATCACGTAGAAGGTCATGAACAGCGCGAGACTGATCAGCACCAGGTTGGCAGGCGTGGTCTGGAGGCCGAGACCGGCGCGCAGGAACGACAACGCCACCGCAAATCGCGTGAAGCTCGTCACCATGATCAGCAGCCCCGGCGCCACCGACAGCACCGTGATCAGCGCCATCAGCTGGATGATCCGGCCGCTGGTCGAGCCATTCCCGGGCGGCAGCAGGGAATTCAGGTCCGGAATCTGGGCCAGCGCGGCCTCGGGCAGCACGACCAGAACCAACGCGAGCAGCAGGAGTTTCACTCTCACTGGATCACCAGCGTCTCGATGATCAATTCGCGGACCTTGCCCGACGAGCGGATACTGGCGCGCTCGGTCAGGTCGTCGCGCAGATGCTGGAGCCCGCGCGATCCCTCGAACTGGGCAACGGTCGCCGACCGCAGATAGGTCACGATGTCCTCGCTGATATGGGCGGCCAGAATGCCGGCATCCTCGTCGCTCATGCTGTCGGTCACCATCGAGGCTTCGATGCGCGCCCAATTGTTGGCCGGCGCGCCCAGATTGGTCACGATCGGGGACAATTTCCTGAGCCGCGCGCTGCCGGCATAGCTCGAGGCGATCGGCGCCGGCGTGGCGCTCTTCTTCGCGTCGGCAACGCGCTCGGCGGTCGCGATCAGATGCAGGCCGGCAAGCGCGCCCGCGCCGATCGCGATCAGGGTCAGCACGACGATGGCGGCGATCAGGCGCATGGCGTCCCCTGGCATCGGAACGCGCCCCTGCCGGCGCCGGTCTCAGAACGGTGCCACGGCGTCATAGATCCGGTGTCCCCATCCAGGCTGCTGCACGTCCGACAGATTTCCGCGGCCGCCATAGGACACGCGCGCCTCGGCGATCTTGTCGTAGGAGATCGTGTTAGCCCGCGAGATATCGCGCGGACGCACGATGCCGCCGACCTTGAGCACCCGCATCTCCGTGTTGACGCGGAATTCCTGCGAACCGCTGATCATCATATTGCCGTTCGGCAGCACGTCGGTGACGATAGCCGCGATCGACAGCCTGATGTCCTCGGTGCGGTCGATCTGGCCGTTGCCCTTGATCTGGGTGTTGGTGCTGAGATTGGCGTTGGCCTGGCCCGTGTCGCTCCATCCGGCGACGTCCATCAGCCAGTCGAGCCCGAACTTGATCTGCGAATCGCGCGAGCGGCCGGTCTTGTTGTCGAGCTTGGCCTTGTCCTGCATCGAGATGATCACCGTCACGACGTCGCCGGTGCGGCGGGCGCGGGGATCGCGGTAGAGATCGGTGCCGTCGTCCCAGGTGGAGCGGTAGCTGACGGGCGTGCGCATGCGCGGCGTCACCGGGATCGGATCGACCTGCATCCTCAGGCCGCTGCCGACCGGCGACATCTGTGGACCGGTCAGAACTTCGGCCGGATCATGATAGCACCCGGCGAGAAGCACGGACCCCGCGAGCAGCGAGAGGATGAGGATCGGCTTATTCATCTATTTGCTCTTTCCGTCGTCCACGCGACGCATGCCGCCGAGCAGGTCGGCGAGATGCGCCGCGCGTGCCGTGTCCATCTCGTTGAAGATCGCGCTCGAGCTGCGCGGGCTGAGCTTGGCGAGCACGGCGGCGGCGGTCTCGTCGGCCATGCCGGCGATCTGCGTCGCCGCAGCTTCGGGCTTCATGCGCGAATAGATCTCAACGACGCTGGCTTCGGCCTTCTTCAGAAAGTCGTCGCGCAGCGCCATCCACTTCTCGTATTCGGCGCGCTTGGCTTCGACTTCGGCGATGCGCTCGCGCAGCAGGCTCTCGGCCTTCTCGAGCTCCTTGAGCTGCCAGGCCAGCCTGGCGTCGACGGCGGGATCGGCGACGTTGCTGCAGAACAGGGCGATTTCGTTGTCCGGGACCGGTGCAGCCTGCGGCGGCGCAGGCTTCGGCGGCGCCGTGACGCTGCCTGGCTTGGCCGGACGGACTGGCGCGGGCGCAGGCGTCGGCGCCTCCGGCACCGCACCGGTGACGGCGGGGCCCGAATCTTCGGCCGCCCATACCGTGGCCCGGGTCGAAGCGTTGTCGCCAGGTGTCGCGGTGGCCGGCGGCTGTGGCTTCTGCGGTCCACCCGCGCGGACGCGGGCGAAGGAGAGCAGGTTGAGCGGCTTCGACGGCTTGGCCTCGTCCAAGGCGAGCGAGGGCGGAGCGCTCGCGAGCATTGTTGCCGCGGCCAGCAGGAGGAGTTTGGCTCTATGATCCAACTTCAGCATCGGGCCGCGTGCGATTCTCGCTTCAGACCTGAGCATTGAGCGACCAAGCTTGCACGACGCTTGCGCATCATTGCACGATGACGTCGGCCTGGAGCGCGCCTGCCGTCTTGATCGCCTGGAGGATCGCGATGATCCCCGATGGCTTCAGGCCGATCTGGTTCAGCCCGCGCACCAGGCGCTGGAGATCGACCCCGTTTAGGATCGCCACCTGCGATCCCGCCTCGTTGGCTTCGACCATTGTCTGCGGGACGACCACCGTCTGTCCTCGCGAGAACGGCGCCGGCTGCGACACCACCGGCATCTCCGTGACGCGAACCGTCAGATTGCCATGGGTCACGGCAACGGTCGATATCCGCACGTCGCGCCCGATCACGACCGTGCCGGTGCGCTCGTTGATCACGACCCGCGCCGGCGTATCCGGCTCGACCACCAATTCGCCGATCTCGGCGAGGAAGCGGACAGGGCCGACATGACGCGGCTTCGACAGCACGATGGTGCGGTAGTCGCGCTCGAATGCGATCTGCGCGCGGTAGCGACCGCCGGCGTAGCCGTTGACGGCGTCGAGGATGCGCGTTGCGGTGACGAAGTCGGGGTTCTTCAGCTGGAGCACCAGGAACTCCATCTCGTGGAGGCTTCCCTGCACCTCGCGCTCGACCAGCGCACCGTTCGGAATGCGTCCGGCCGTCGGCGTGCCCTGGCTGACGTTTTGCGCCTGGCCTCCGACGCTGTAACCGGCAACCGTGATCGCGCCCTGCGCCACTGCATAGACGGCGCCGTCCGCTGCGCGCAGCGACGTCATCACCAGCGTGCCGCCGAGCAGCGACGTCGCATCGCCGAGCGAGGATACGGTGACGTCCATGCGCTCGCCGGGCCCGATCGAAGGCGGCAGGTCCGCCGTCACCATCACGGCTGCGACGTTGCGCGTGCGCAGCGTGGTCGGACGCGGGGGGTTGTTGGTGCTCGTGGTCTCGTTCCTGACGTTGATGCCCATGTTCTCGAGCATCGACTGCAGGGATTGTTCCGTGAATGGAGCGTTGCGAAGCGTGTCGCCGGTGCCGTTGAGGCCGATGACGAGGCCGTAGCCGACGATCTGGTTCTCGCGCAGACCCTTGATGTCCGCGATGTCCTTGATGCGGACGGCGGCCTGGGCGCTGGCGGCCGACACCAGCAGGATGAGCGCAAGCAGGAGCCTGGTCATGACCCGTCCATGACCTTGACGGTGCCGTCCGGCTGGACGACGCCCCTGATGATCACGCCGGTGTCCGTATTGCGCACGGGGATCAGCGCGCCGGCTGCACCCGACTGCATCGCCGAGCCGTAAGTGACGATGGACAGGCCGCTGTCCTCGACCACGACCTTGACCATGGCACCGCGCGCGACCGTCCAGGGGTCCTCCACCGCGTTGGTTGGAATGGGCTGGCCCGGCAACAGCGCGCGCCGCGCCATGCGGCCGACCAGGACCTGACGTCCCTCAATGAACATGGCGACGCCGAGCAGGCCCGGCGCGAAGGCGCGCTCGGTGATCATCTCCTCGCGGATCAGCTCGCCGGCGCGGATCGAGACAGCGGGCACGGGAAGCCGCTTCTCCTCGGCCGCGGCGACCCGCGCCGCGACGAGAACCAGCAGCACGGCGGCCAACCCGCGCACTATCAGGCCTACCCTGTTCAACATCGCGACACCGGAACTAGCGCATGCCCTTCGAGACCGTCTGGGCCATTTCATCCGAGGCCTGGATGACCTTGGCATTCATTTCGTAGGCACGCTGTGCCGAGATCAATTCGGTGATTTCCTTGACCGGGTCGACGTTCGAGGCTTCGAGGTATTTCTGGTTGATCTTGCCGTAGCCGGCATCGCCGGGCAGGCCGACGACCGGCGTGCCGGACGCCGTCGTCTCCTTGTAGAGATTGCCGCCCAGCGGCTCCAGGCCCGCTTCGTTGGCGAAATTGGCGAGGTTGAGCTGGCCGATCTGCCTCGGATTCACTTCCGTGTCGAGCTTGGCAAACACCTGGCCGGTGGCATTGACGGTGACCTCCACCGTTCCCTGCGGCACCGTGATCGCGGGGTCGAGCAGATAGCCGTCGATCGTGACGAGCTGGCCGTTGGCGTTGGTGTTGAACGAGCCAGCGCGGGTGTATTGCACCTCGTTGTTCGGGCCGAGCACCTGAAACCAGCCACGTCCGTTGATCGCGAGATCATAGGGATTTCCGGTCTGCGTCAGCGCACCCTGGATGTGCAGCTTGCGGATCGCAGCTGACTTGACGCCGAGGCCGAGATTGGCGCCTTCCGGAATCGGCGAGGAGCCGTTGGTGTTCGCGACGCCCTGCATGCGGTCCATCTGGTAGAACAGATCGGTGAACTCCGCGCGCGCCCGCTTGTAGGAGGTCGAGTTGATGTTGGCGATGTTGTTCGCGATGACTTCGATGTTGGTCTGCTGGGCGTTCATGCCCGTGGCCGCAATGGCGAGCGATTTCACTAATCCCACTCCTTCAGATCAAATCGACATCCGGACGACTTCCTGGTAGGCCTGGACGACCTTGTCGCGAACCGCGACCGCCGTCTGCAGGGCCTGCTCGGCGGACATCAGCGCTTCCACGACGCGGCGTGTCGATTCCTTGCCCTGCATTGCCGAGATCGATGCGGCTTCGCCCGCCTTCAGCGTCCCGATCGCGTCGGACGTCACCTGCTTCATCACCGACTCGAAGCCGACATCGTCACTGGCCTGGACCGAATTTGTCGCGGCAGGCGAGACGGCCTGCGTCTCGCTCGCGCGGCTGGCCGCTTGCCCTGCGGAAATAGCGGTGGATGAAATCGCCTCAAGCATGGTCAGCTCCTCAAGAGATCGATGGTCATGCCGAGCATGGACCTCACCTGCTTCACGACTTGGAGATTGGCCTCATAGGAGCGGTTGACCTCGCGCATGTCGGCCATCTCGATCATCATGTTCACGTTCGGCAGCTTGACGTAGCCGGCCTTGTCGGCGGCGGGATGCCCCGGATCGTACTCCACGCGGTAGGGCGTGGTGTCGACGCCGATCTCCTTGACCTTCGCGAGCTGCGCACCCGAGGCGCGGTCCATAGCGGCATCGAAGGTAATGGTCTTGCGTTGATACGGATCGGCGCCGGCGGTGCGGCCCGTCGAGGTGGCGTTCGCGAGGTTCTCCGAGACGATGCGCATGCGCGTCGACTGCGCTTCGAGCCCGGAGCTTGCGACCGTCAGAGAGGCGCTCAATGAGTCCAGCATGTCAGTTCACCTCAGGCCTTTGCACTCGACAGGACCATGCGGTGGAACGACCGCACGATCGCCGCGTTCATCGAATAGTCGCGATTGACATCGTTGCCCTTGATCATTTCCTGCTCGAGGCTGACGGAATTGCCGGAGTGAACCACTTCCCAGCTGTCCTTCTTCGCGGTCGCTCGCGTATCGGTCTCGGCTGCGGCCAATTGCATGTGCGAGGGCGACGTCGTTGCGAGCCTCACCGGCATGCCGTCGAGCACCTTGTTGAACGGCTCGACGTCACGCGCGCGGAAGCCCGGCGTGTTGGCGTTGGCGACGTTGGTGGCGATGGTCGACTGACGCAGCTCGAGATAGCGCGCCTGCGACGATGCGAGTTCGAAGAGATAAAGCGGTCCCATGACGGCCCCATTCCGATCCATTCGAAACGAGCCTAGGGCGTTAAGCTTTCGTCAAGCTGTTGCGCGAAGCACCATCCCCGGAAATCTATCGAACGTTCTCGGGCCGCGGCGCCTGCTTGGATTGGAGGAAGTAGATGATCTCGGCGACGGGCCGGAAGAATTCCGCCGGAATCACCTGATCGACCTGGACAGCCTCGTAGAGCGCGCGTGCCAGCGCCTTGTTTTCGATGACGGAGATTCGGTTCTGCTCGGCAACCTCGCGGATCTTCAGCGCGATCACGTCCATGCCCTTGGCCACGACCAGCGGCGCGGCGTTTTCCTCGCGCTTGTAGCGCAGCGCGATCGCAAAGTGCGTCGGGTTGGCAATCACCAGCGTCGCACGCGAGGCCGAGGCGATCATGCGTTGACGCGAGCGGTCGCGCGCCAGCGAGCGCAGGCGCGCCTTGATCAGGGGATCGCCTTCCGCCTGCTTGTGCTCGTCCTTGATCTCCTGCTTCGTCATGCGCAGCTCGCGTCGCCAATGGAAGCGCGCCCAGGCGAGATCGATCGCCACCAGGACGATGGTAGCGATGCAGATCGCCGAGACGATGCGCATCGCGATGTTGAGGATCATCTCCGGCAGCGCGACTGGATCGGTGTACATGGCCTCGAACGCCTTCGCTTCGGACGAGCGCAGCACGAAGGCGACGACGGCGGTCACCGCGGCGAGCTTGAACAGCGACTTGGCGAACTCGATCAGGCCCTGCGTTCCGAACAGCCGGCTCCAGCCGCTGATTGGGGAGATTCGCGACAAGTCCGGCTTGATGCGCTCGAGCACCAGGCGCGGGGCGTTTTGCAGCAGCGAGGCGGCGAGTCCGAACACCACAAGGACGACGACCAGCGGCACCAGGAACCGCAGTGCCTGCAGTCCGACCACGGTAAGCAGGTTCTGCGCGTCCGCACCGGTCGAGAGCGGGAAGCCCTCGGGATCGTCGAGCAGGCTCTTCAGCGTCGGCGTCAATTGCTGCACGCCCTGGCCGATCAGGAACGCCTGGATCACCATCAGCGCGGCCATCGAGGCGAAAATGGAGGCCTCCCGAGAGACCGGAATCTTGCCCTGTTCGAGCGCATCGCGGACTTTCTTCTCGGTCGGCTCTTCTGTCTTGCTCTCCTGATCGGATGTTTCTGCCATGCCCGTTCAGCGGTCAGCGGAAGACCAGCTCATCCTCCTGCTCGGGGTTGAGCTCGATTTCGCCCTTCTCCGCCAGTTCAAGCGCGAGGTCGGTGATCACGCGTCGTGCCTCCAGCACGTCGCGCTGGTTGGACGGCTCGCCGATGGCGAGCTCGTGCTCGACGACGCGGCGGACACGCGAGGCGACCGAGGACAGGATCAGCTCGCGGAAATTCTTGTCGGTGCCCTTCAGCGCCACGACGATGCGATCGGTCGGCACCTGGTCGAAGATCATGGTGCGCGCCTTCGGCGTCAGGTTGACCACGTCGTCGAAGGTGAACAGCAGCTCCTTCAGCACTTCCGCCGATTTCGGCCGCTTCTCCGACAGGCTCTTCAACATGTCCTCGATGTGGCCGCGTTCCATCTTGTTGATGATGTCGGCGACCCGCGCGTACGTGTCGGCGCCCAGGTTGCGGGCGAAATTCAGCGTCAGGTCCTCATGCAGGGTCTTCTCGATGATCCGCATGGCGTCGTCGACGATCGGCTTGAGGCTCAGAACGCGCCGCATCAGTTCGTTGCGCAGGCTCGAGGGCAGCTGGCTCATGACCTTGGCGGCGCAGGCCGGCTTGACCTTGGACAGGATCAGCGCCGCGGTCTGCGGATGCTCCTTGGACAGGTAGCTCGCCAGCGAGTTTTCCGACACCGACGAGACGCGGTCCCACACCGACCGGCTCGAATTGCCAAGCAGATCCGACATGATCTGCGAGACCTGGTCGGCCGGCAGCACGTCGCCGAGCACGGCCTCCAGACCGCCGAGCGTGCCGAGAATGTTCGCGCCCATCGAGAACTGCTGGGCGAACTCCTCGACGATTCCCTCGAGCTCCTGCGCGGTGATCGGCCGCAGCTCCGCCGCCGCCTTGGTGACGATGCGGATCTCCTGCGGCTCGAACTGCTGCAGCACGCTCGCCGCCGCCTGCCGGCCCATCGCCAGCAGGAGCGCGGCGACCTTTTCCGTGCCGCCCAGCGTGGTAACGCCTCGCTGCTTGACGGGAGCGATGCCGACCGGTGCCGTCATGGTCAGGTATCACCCTGTCCCAGCGGCCCCACGATCTCCGTGAGCGAAACGCCGAAGCGGGAATTGTCCTCTTCGACGACGACCACCTCGCCGCGGGCGACGATCCGGCCGTTGACGACGACGTCGACGGGCTCACCGACCCGGTGATCGAGCGGAACCACCGCGCCCCGTCCGAGCTTCATCAGGTTCGCCACCGGAATGGTCGCCGATCCCAGCACCACCTGCATGGTGACGGGAATGCGTAAGATGGCGTCGACGTTGGCGAACTTGCCGGTCTCCTCGGCGGTGCGCTGGGCGATCTCGGCCAGGCGTTCCAGCGGGGACGTCTCGGCCTCAGTCGATGCAGATGCAGACTCGTAGTCGAAGGATTGCGCCATTTGGTATCGCCTCTTGGTACTTCCGCTGCCGGAGCGCCGTGGCGTGCCGGCCGTATTGTTCTGCCGGTGCCGGCTGTCAATGCTTGTTCAGGTCCGCGGTCGCCGCGGGTGCGAGCCCGCTCCGCGCATCGAGCGCCGCGATCGCCTCGTGGGCCTGGTCGATCTTCGCGCTCAGCACGTTGGCGAGGCGTCCGAGATTCGCGGTGGAATCGTGCGCGGCGGTGATGACCGTGTCGAAGGCGCCTGCGGTCTCGTGCACGATGGAGGAGAATTCGCCCTGATAGCTGCGCAACCGCGCCAGCTCGCGATGCATCCTGGTCACCCGCATGCTGGTGAAGGCGAGCGCAACCAGCAGCACGATATCAACGAGATAGGATATCATCGACGAACTCCCGCTTCTGATCGACGGGATCTGCCACCTGCATGGCGTAATAGCCATCGAGCTGGCCGATCTGACACCAGAACAACACCTGATTGTTGCTTTCGAGACGGGCCAGCGTGCGCGGCGTGGCCTCGAGCTCGAGCACCTGCCCGACCTCGAACTTCACCACGTCGCCGAGCGTCACCATCTTCTCGTCGAGCACGGCGCTGAGCGTCACCTCGGTCCGCTGCACCTCGCTTTCCATCTGCTCGCGCCAGCGTGGGTCGGCGGCGCGACCGTCGCTGACGACAACGTGAGCGAGCTTCTGGCGCAGCGGATTGAGCGCGGAGTGCGGAATGATGAGGAACATCTGGCCGCCGCGGTAGAGCGCCTGCAGCATGATGTTCGCGCAGATCGACATGTTGCCGCTCCGCCCGATCGCGAGCGAGGCCATCGCCGTCTCGACCCGCTCGACGCGAAAGGTCACGTTCGACGTACCGGCGAAGGCGGATTGCAGCGCCTTGGCGAACCGTTCGAACAGCGCCTGGACCAGGCGGAGCTCGATGTTCGAGAACGCGCGCTCGACGTCGAGCGGCGGCTCGGCGCCGTCGGAGCCGAACATCGCCTCGACCATCGTGAACACGAAGTCGCGGTCGAGCATGATGATGACGCGGGAGTCCCACTGCTCGGCATAGAGCACCGCCGCGACCGCGTTGGCCTCGTAGTCCTTGATGATATCGCCGACCCGGTCGTTGGTGATGCCGTTGACCGAGAAATAGCAGGGCGTTCCAGCCATCGGCTGCAGGCTGTCGGTGCACGATGCCGCCATGCGATCGAAGATCACATTGAGCATCGGCATACGCTCGATCGATATGCCGGCAGCGTCCAGCAGGTAGTTCGGCAGCTGCTTGCGCTGGTCGACTTCGGCGTCTCCCATCATCATGCGCGCGCCGCCTTGGGTTCGGCGTCGGCAACGACGGCCTTGGGACCTGCGATCGTCTCGTTCTCGACGACGTCGATCGAGGGACGTTCGCTGCTCGAGATCATCTTGCGGCCGTGTTCGACGGCGATCTGCGGCATGGCGCCGTTCATGAATGCCAGCAGCGTCTGCTTGACGATGATATAGGGCCGGCACTTCTTCTCGCGCATCATCTTGATCTTGATCGCGAACGGCGAAATGATGCCGTAGGATAGGAAGATGCCGGCGAAGGTGCCGACGAGGGCGGCACCGATGAAGCCGCCCAATAGCTTCGGCGACTGGTCGAGCGCGCCCATCGCCTTGATGACTCCGAGCACCGCAGCAACGATGCCGAGGGCCGGCATCGCCTCCGAGACCGTCACCAGCGCATGATAAGGCGCCAGCTTGCCCTTGACGATGGTGTGGATCTCCTCGTCCATCAGCGCCTCGATCTCGTGCGTGCGCGCATTGCCCATGATGATGAGGCGGACGTAGTCGCAGATGAACTGCAGCAGCGAGGGGTCGCCGAGCACGCTCGGGAATGCCTTGAAGATCTCGGACGACGAGGGATCGTCGATATGCGCCTCCACCTCGTTGCGGCCCTTGCCCCTGAGCTCCCGCATCAAAGCGTGCAGCGCGCCGAGCAGGTCGAGGTAATAGCGCTGGCCGGGCACCGCGTTGGTGATGGCCTGCATGCAGGCGACCCCGCTGTCGACGACCGTCTTCCACGGATTGGCCAGGATGAAGGTGCCGACCGCGGTGCCTATGATGATGACGAATTCCCACGGCTGCATGAGCACGGCCAGATGCCCGCCCATGGCGGCAAAGCCGCCGAGCAGCGCCGCTACCGTGATGAAAATCCCCACGAAACTGCCCAACGCGCCGCTCCATCGCCGATCCCACCGGGAATACCTAGTCGGCGACGCTTGCGCGAAGCTGGCTTCGAGGTCGCCAGCCCCGCGCAAGCAATTGGCGGCAGCTTGAAGCGGGTCGCACCGGCGGCCAGAGGGGCGCGTCATGCTATCCACGATCGCGGACTACACCAGGCTGACCAAGGACATGGGCAAGTCGCTGACGCAGGTCGCGAAGCAGCCGGATGTCAGCCGCGAGACCGACTACTTCCTCAGCCATATCGGCAAGGTGAAGACCATCGACGATTTCCTAAAGGACTATCGTCTCTATTCCTATGCGATGAAGGCTTACGGCCTCAGCGACATGACCTATGCCAAGGCGTTCATGCGCAAGGTGCTGACCGAGGGTGTTGCGAGCAAGGACGCCTTCGCCAACAAGCTGACCGACGCCCGCTACCGGCAATTCGCGACCGCCTTCAACTTCGCCGCACTCGGCGACAAGGCGACCCAGACCGCCGCGGCCACGACCGGCACCGCAACCCAGTACGTCACGCAGACGATGGAGGAGAAGGCCGGCGATCAGAACGAAGGCCTGCGTTTGGCGCTGTATTTCACCCGCAAGGCTTCCACGATCACGACCGCCTACCAAATCCTGGCCGATAAGGCGCTGACGCAGGTGGTGCAGACCGCGCTCGGCCTGCCGTCGACGATCAGCGCGGCCAACATCGACGCCCAAGCCAAGATGATCGCGGACAAGATCAAGCTCACCGACTTCCAGGACCCGGCCAAGGTGACCAAGTTCGTGCAGCGCTTTGCGGCGATGTGGGATGCGACCCAGGCCCGGAATGACAGCTCGACCAATCCTGCGCTGGTCCTGATCGCCGGCGCCGCGACGTCGGTCAGCATGGATACCAACGTGCTCACGACGCTTCAGAACATCAAGTTCAACAGGTAAGTCATGCAATCGGCTCTCTATGTCGGATTGTCGGCGCAGGTCGCTCTCGAGAAGCGCCTCCAGACGATCGCCAACAACGTCGCCAACGTCAACACGGCCGCCTTCCGCACCGACGTGGTGAAGTTCGAGACCGTGCTGTCCAAGGCGGGCCCGACGCCGGTGGCGTTCTCCTCGCCCGGCGACAACATCATCTCGCGCGAGATGGGCAACATCACCGAGACCGGCAATCCGCTCGACGTCGCCGTGGTCGGCCAGGGCTGGATCGCCTTCGCCGGTCCGAACGGCACAGTCTACACGCGCGACGGAAGGCTCCAGATCGCCCCCAACGGCGATCTTCAGACCGTGAGCGGCTTTCCGATCGTCGATTCCGGCGGCGCGCAGATCACGCTCGATCCGAACGGCGGCCCGATCTCGATCGCGCGCAGCGGCGCGATCATCCAGGACAACAACGAGATCGGCACCATCGGCCTGTTCAGCATTCCGGCCGACGCCAATCTCGAACGCTACGGCAATTCCGGCGTGACGCCCGACCGGCCTGCGACCGCCATCGCGGACTTCTCCCGGGACGGCTTCAAGCAAGGCTATGTCGAAGGCTCCGGCGCCAATCCGATGCTCGAACTGACGCGGCTGATCTCGGCCTCGCGCGCTTTCGACGGCACCAATTCGATGATCGAGGGCACCGAGAACTCGCTGCAGAACGCGATCCGGACGCTCGGCGAACCCGGGAAGTAGACTGCGCCTCGCGCGCAGCAGGATTGAGGTTGGACGGTTTCCTTGAACGCTCTTCGGCAACTCGAGTGGGCGCTGCTGGAGCTTCAGCAGAGCACTCCCCTGGCAAGCGTCAGCGGCGCGATCTCGGAGATCGCGCCGACGCATTTCCGCGTCTCCGGCCTGTCGCGCTTTGTCAGGCTCGGCGAGCTCATCGGCGTCGATTGCGGCGGTAAGCGCCAGATCGGCGAGGTGGTCCGGATCGACAGTGACGGCATTATTGCCAAGCCGTTCGACCGGCAGTTTGCAGGCGGGCTTGGCTCGGTCGCCTCCCGCATGCCGCCGTTGTCCTTCGCGCCCGATCCCGGTTGGAAGGGCCGCGTCATCAACGCGCTCGGCGCGCCACTCGACGGACAGGGGCCGCTCCCTCAGGGATCGCAGGCGGTCTCGGCGGAGGCGGAGGCGCCGTCGGCCATGAAGCGTGCGCGCGTGCACAGGCCGCTACGCACCGGCGTGCGCGTCATCGACCTGTTCGCGCCGATCTGCGCCGGCCAGCGCGTCGGCATTTTTGCGGGATCGGGCGTCGGCAAATCGACGCTGCTCGCGATGCTCGCCCGCAGCCAGGGCTTCGACACGGTCGTACTGGCCCTTGTCGGCGAGCGCGGCCGCGAGGTGCGCGAGTTCATCGAGGACGTGCTGGGCAACGACCGTCATCGCGCTGTCACAATCGTGTCGACGGGCGACGAAAGCCCGATGATGCGGCGGCTGGCGCCGAAGACGGCGATGGCGGTCGCCGAATATTTCCGCGACCGCGGCGAATCGGTCCTGCTGATGGTCGATTCCATCACCCGTTTTGCCCACGCCGCTCGCGAGGTCGCGCTCGCCGCCGGCGAGCCCGCGGTGGCGCGCGGCTACGCGCCGACGGTCTTCACCGATCTGCCGCGCCTGCTCGAGCGCGCCGGCCCCGGCGAGGAGGGATCCGGCACCATCACCGGGATCTTCTCCGTGCTGGTCGACGGCGACGATCACAACGAGCCGATTGCTGATACCATCCGCAGCACGCTGGATGGGCACATCGTGCTCTCAAGGCATATCGCCGACCAGGCGCGATATCCGGCCGTCGACGTTCTGGCCTCGGTCTCCCGCCTCGCCCACAACGTCTGGGACCCCGAGGAGCGCGAATTGGTGAGCAAGCTGCGCGCCATGATCGCGAAATACGAGGACACGCGCGACCTTCGCCTGATGGGCGGCTATCAGCCGGGACGTGATTCGGGCCTCGACCAGGCGGTCGAGATGGTTCCGCGAATCTACAACGCGATGCGACAGGGCGCGTCGGCCTCGCCGAGCGCCGATCCGTTCCGCGAGCTCCGCGACATGCTCAAGGGCGAATGACGGTGGAGAGGGTGAGCGCCCGCCGTCCGCCCTGCCCTTGGTTTTCGACAGGAGATTGCGCATGTCGCTACGCTTCCAGTGCATGCGCGTGCACATCGGTCAGCGATTTGTCTCGTGAGCGAATTCACCCGTTCGGGTGAACACAAGTGCGCGAGCGCAGCGCAAGCGATCGGGAGGACCGATTTGGCAAGCACGGCGGGAACAACCGACACGTGTAGTTCCAACAAATTCCCTCGACAATTCCGCGGCAGAACGCACAAGTTGTGGATGACGTGCCGCCAAACGCTCTCGTGATGCACAAGCTTCGATCAGTTTGCATCAACGTAAGACAACAACGCGCGTGCAATCAAACTCTCACACTATCGAGTGCATATTGCTCGCCATGCCATGTATTGCGTTCACCATCGTGTGTCCCGAACAGCGAGATTGTCCTTGAACGACACATTCGCCTGCAACGACATCCAGTCTGCGAGAGGGTCACTACTTGATTTTGTTGACAAGCTCATCCATCGTTTTGGTTGAGTATTAAGAAACGTCTGCTTGTGACTTGAACTTTTTGGGGCTTCGGTTGAGCTACTCCGATCCACCGTTTGCCGGCGACGGCAACCCGAGCTCCCGCGCGACGACGACGCCGTTGGCACGCCATCAGCGATACGGCTTCTCGCTGCGGACGATGCGACGCTCATCGGCCCAGGTCGGGCGCGGCGCGATCCGCGCCATTGTGCGAGAGTTCGACTCGACATGCTCGTCTTACAGTCAGGGCGCAAGGCGGCTTCGGGACGCCGCAGACGAAGTTCCGGGGACGAGGTAGATTCATGCCATTGGCGCGGGAAGCCGTCGAGCTGCTGGTTCAGGCGGCGCGGGCTTGGTATTTCGAGGGCAATCAGCATGGATTGCGCGATCGGGAATGGATGGCGCTGCGCTTTCTCGGGCGCGCCAACAGGTTTTCGCGCACGCCGTCCGCACTGGCCGGCTTCATCGGCGCCACACGCGCGACTGCATCGCAGATTGTGAAGACTCTGGAGAGCAAGTCGTACCTGGTGCGCAAGCCGTCGCACGAGGACAAGCGTTCCGTCGTCCTGCACGTCACGCCGCAGGGCGAGAAATGCCTGAGCCAGCACGATCCGATCAATCACGTGGTGAACGCGGTGACGGCGCTCGGGACCGAGGAGTGCATCAGGCTGCGCGATTCTCTCCGCGAGATCCTCAATCACCTCGATGCAGCCCATCAGCGGCTCGAAGCGAGCATCTGCCGGGATTGCATGTTTCTCGCAGAGCGAGGCCCGGGCACCGGCAAGGGTCGTGGAACGGCCGAATTCATGTGCCGGCTCTATCGTGCTCCGATCTCGCTCGAGGAGACCGAGCTGCTCTGCACCAGCTTCGAGCGCACGCGTGACCGCCCCAAGATCGAGCAGCATCTCGACCGCGAGCGCGTGGCGAGCCAGGGCTGAGGCCGCCAAGAAGCGGCGCTGCATCAACATCGTCATTGCGAGCGAAGCGAAGCAATCCAGAGTCTCTCCGCGGTGGGATTCTGGATTGCTTCGCTTCGCTCGCAATGACGGAATATGAGGTCGCATGGTCATTCACCAACTCTCGGGTCAGCCTGCAGACACGCCTTCCCGATCTCGCGGCTGATTTCGCCCGAGCTTTGCTTCGTTACTCCACCCTGTTGAGCCAAGAGGGCGCAGGGAAGGCCGGGTGCCGGCTGGCACCCGCGGTCTGCTGCGCAAAAGGCACACGCAGAAAACCGCACAGCAGCATACAGGTGGTGCCGTACACACGGCCTTCCCTGCGCGATGGTCGGACGGCTTATGCCGCGCTCTCCCGGGAGCCGAGTTCCTTCTGGCCTCCCTCACCCTGCGAATTGACGATGCCGTCTGCCCGGTTGGGCTCGCGCGCATCTTCGAAGGGCTTGGCCGTAGCAACGACGGCCAGGACCACACGGTTTTGCCGTACGCGCGGCTCGCATGGTCGCAGCAGGGTTCTCCCGCGCTGTCGACGTCACGGGAGAAATGCTGGCGAGACGAGCCTTACAGCGCCGCTCGTCCGCACGCGGTTGCGAGCTCGCAGGGACTACCCGCCCTGCCCGCACCTTTCATGCCGACGCTGCCGCGTCCACCGCAAGCCCAGCTCGCGACACGTGACGACATCAAGATCGCCCCTCAAGATCGAGCCGGGATGGGCGATACATACGATATTTCCGAATTTCGGTAAAGAAGAATATTTTTGCCTGAACGAGTTGACAGGAGGCGAAACACGCCCGCCGGGCAGGTCCTTGAACGACGGCGTCCGTACCCTTGCGGCCCAGAACCAGTGCGGCCTTGTATGCATTATCCCAGTTGCCATCCCCCGCTCTTCGCTTTACATGCCCCCAACTCGCCCCCGCGGATGAAGGCCGGGGCCCAAAATCACACAGATTGCCAAGGGACGGAGCATGGCGCGCAACATATTGATTCTCGGGGCTTCTTACGGCTCGCTGCTGGGCACGAAGCTGCTGATGGCCGGGCATAATGTGACCCTGGTCTGCCGCGCCAAGACCGCGGAGCTGATCAATCGCGACGGTACCGAGGTGCGCATTAAGCTGCGCGACGAGGCAGTGCACCGGGCGATCTTCTCCCGCAACCTCCCCGGCAAGCTCGACGCAGTGACGCCGGCCAATGTCGACCTCTCCCGCTACGATCTGGTCGGCCTCGCGATGCAAGAGCCGCAATACACCAACCACACGGTGCGCGTCCTCATGGTCAAGATCGCCGCCGCGAAGCTGCCGTGCCTGTCGATCATGAACATGCCGCCGCTGCCCTATCTGAAGCGGCTTCCGGCACTCGCCGACATGGACCTCGAGGAGGCCTACACCAATGCGCAGGTCTGGGAGCGGTTCGAGCCGGGGCTGGTGACGCTGTGCTCGCCAGACCCGCAGGCCTTCCGTCCGCCGGAAGAAGCCGCCAACGTGCTGCATGTCGGCCTGCCCACCAACTTCAAGGCGTCGGTCTTCGCCGACGAGAAGCACAACAAGCTGCTGCGCGAGCTGGAGGCCGACATCGACGCGGTGACGCTCGACGGCCACGACGTGCCGGTGAAGCTGAAAGTGTTCGATTCCCTGTTCGTTCCGCTGGCGAAATGGTCGATGCTGCTGACCGGCAATTACCGCTGCATCACGCCGAACGAGCCGCAGTCCATCCGCGACGCCGTGCACGGCGATCTTAAGCGCTCGCAGACGATCTACGACCATGTCGATGCGATCGCCCGCCGCCTCGGCGCCGATCCGCAGGACCAGGTGCCGTTCGCGAAATACGCCAAGGCCGCGGAGAGCCTGCTCAAGCCGTCATCGGCCGCGCGCGCGGTCGCGAGCGGCGCGCCCTTCATCGAGCGCGTCGACCTCCTGGTGAAGCTGATCTCGCATCAGCTCGGCGTTCCCAACGCCGAGATCGATCGCACCGTCGACCAGAAGCTGAACGAGAAGATCGTGCAGGGCGGCTCCGGCGCGCAGTAGTGCGCCGCTTCCGGCAACGTCGGCACTCGGGCGGAAGGAATGGAGCCAGGGCGGAGCCTTCCAGTTTTGGCGTGGGCAACACCGCCTGATTCGCACCGGAGCGCTCGACGCGCCAACGCTGGATTGATAAGCCGCTGTCCGCGAATGACGGGACTTTGAGTCGGGGACATGACGGTTGCGATCGAGATGGGGCAGACCACGGCAGGCGCCGCGGCCGCCATGGACCTCGAGGAACTGCTGGCGACCCGTCTCCTGGTGCAGGGCAATTCGGGCTCCGGCAAGTCGCATCTCTTGCGGCGCCTCCTGGAGCAGAGCGCGCCCTGGGTGCAGCAGGCCATCATCGACCCCGAGGGCGACTTCGTCACGCTCGCCGAGCGCTTTGGCCATCTGGTGATCGAGGCCGAGGATCACACCGAGCGCGGCCTCCAGGTCGCGGGCGAGCGTGCGCGGCTGCATCGCGTCTCCACCGTGCTCAATCTCGAAGGCTTAGATGCCGAGAATCAGATGCGACGCGCAGCTGCCTTCCTCGGCGGGATGTTCGACGTCGACCGCGATCATTGGTACCCGATGCTCGTGGTCGTCGACGAGGCGCAGCTGTTTGCGCCGGCGGTGGCGGGCGAAGTCTCGGACGAGGCGCGCAAACTCTCGCTCGGCGCCATGACCAATTTGATGTGCCGTGGCCGCAAGCGCGGGCTTGCCGGCATCATCGCGACCCAGCGCCTCGCCAAGCTCGCCAAGAACGTCGCGGCGGAAGCCTCGAACTTCCTGATGGGGCGCACCTTCCTCGACATCGACATGGCGCGCGCGGCCGACCTGCTCGGCATGGAGCGGCGGCAGGCGGAAGCCTTCCGCGATCTCGAGCGCGGCCAGTTCATGGCGCTGGGACCTGCGCTGTCGCGCCGGCCGCTGCGCCTCAACATCGGCCCGACCGAGACCAGCCCGCGCAATGCGACGCCGCGGCTGATGCCGCTGCCGGAGGCCACGCTTGAAGACGCTCGCGCGGTTATTCTCGCCGCACCGCCGCCCGATGCCAGCCGGCCGCAGCGACGGCCGGCGCCGGATCTGCTCGAGCAGCTTCGCGCGGCGAAGGCCGCCGCGGTGCCGGAGATCCGACCCGAATTGGTCGAGGCTCCCGTCAGTGCCGAAGAACTCGCCGAGCGGCGCGAGCGCGTGGATCGCACGCTGCGTGCCGTGATGGCCGAGCCCGATGCCGGCTTCCGCGCCATCGGCGTGCTCTATCAGGAGTTCGTGGTCCGCTGCCGCATCGAGGGCCTAGGCGCGGCGGTGCCCGATCTCAACGAATTCCGCCGCATGCTGACGCATGCGCGCGCCGGGCTCGGGACGGATCTCACCGAAGACGACGCCTGGCAGGACGTGGCGCTGCGCGCCTCGATCCTGCCCGACGACATGCAGGGCGTGTTCATGATGATTGCGCGCGCGGCGAAGGAAGGCTGGCCCTGCCCGGGCGATGCCGCGATTGCACGCGCCTACGGCTCGCACTCGCTGCGCCGCGCGCAGCGCCTGCTCGGCTACATGGAGGAGCAGGGCCTGATCGTCGTCCAGCTCGACGGCGGCGGCCGCCGGATCGTGACGCTGGTGGAGCTCGCCTGGGCGACCGCGCCGGGCGATCCGAACGCCGATGATCAGCCGGCGGAGCAGGTCGCGAGCGCGGCGTCGGGTTGATTGTTACGACGCGTGAGATGCGCTCCGTCTCCCGCTTGCGGGAGAGGGTTGGGGAGAGGGTCTCTCCTCAGCGGACAGCCCACAAGAGGACAGAGCCCTCACCCGCGCCTTCGGCGCGACCTCTCCCGCAAGCAAGCGGGAGAGGTTGAGACGCCTACGCCGCCTCGGAGCCGCCGAGATAGGCGTCGCGGATGCGGGGGTCGTCCTTCAGCGCGCGCGCGGGGCCCGACAGCACGATCTTGCCGGTCTGCAGCACATAGGCCTCGTGCGCGATCTCGAGCGCAAGGCTGGCGTTCTGCTCGACCATGAACACCGAGACGCCCGCCTGGTTGATGCTGCGGATCAGCTCCAGCACGCGGTCGACGTAAAGCGGCGACAGGCCCATGGTCGGCTCGTCCATCACGATCATGCGGGGGCGGCTCATCAGCGCGCGCGCCATCGCCACCATCTGCTGCTCGCCGCCGGAGAGCGAGCCGGCGCGCTGCGACAGCCGCTGGCCGAGCTTCGGGAACAGCGTCAGCATCCGGTCGAGATCCTGCGCAACGGCGTCGCGGTCGTTGCGCACGAACGCGCCCATCAGGATGTTCTCGCGCACGCTCATGTCGGCGAACAGCCGCCGCGCCTCCGGCACCGAGGCGATGCCGCGGCGGACGATCTGCGGCGTGGAAAGCCCGATCAGCGAGGCGCCGTCGAACGTCACCTCGCCCGATCGAGGCTTCACCAGGCCCAGGATGATCTTCATCGTCGTCGACTTGCCGCTGGCGTTGCCGCCGAGGAGGCAGACGATGTGGCCGCGTGCGACCGTGATCGACAGGTCGAAATGCACCTGGGCCGGGCCGTAGAAGGTGTTGACGTTCGACAGTGTCAGCAGCGCTTCGGGAGCAGAGTTCGTCATGCCGCGCTCTCCTGCTCCGCCGTCCCTGACAGGCCGTGGCCGAGATAGGCCTCGATCACTTTGGGATCGGTTCGCACCTGCTCGCCCGGCCCTTCCGCGATCTTCTTGCCCTCGTCCATGACGATGACGCGGTCGGACAGGCGCATTACCATCTCCAGCTTGTGCTCGATCAGCAGGATGGTCAGCCCTTCGGCTTTCAATTCGGCGACGAGCCCCTGCATCTCCGCGGTCTCGGTCGGGTTCATGCCGGCGGTCGGCTCGTCGAGCAGCAGCAGCCGCGGCTTCAGCGCCAGCGCACGCGCGATCTCGACCCGGCGGCGGTTGGCGTAGGAGAGGCTATAGGCGGGCTGGTCGATGCGCGGCAGCAGCCGCTCGCCGAAACGGGCGAGGATGGCCTTCACCTCCTCGCGCAGCTGCTCCTCCTCGGCCTTGACACTCGCAGGACGCAGCAGGGCCAGACCTAATTCCAGCAGCGGACCGATCACCGGCACGGCCGGCTTCACCGCGCGCAGCCGCGTGTGCGCGCCGATCAGGACATTGTCCATGACGCTGAGATTGCCGAACACGCGGCCGAGCTGGAAGGTGCGCGCGATGCCTTCGGCCGCGAGCCGCTCCGGGGACAGGCCCGTGATGTCCTGCCCTTCGAAGCTGACGGTGCCAGCATCGGGCCGGTCAAGCCCGGTGACCAGATTGAACAGCGTCGTCTTGCCGGCGCCGTTCGGGCCGATGATGCTGATCAGCTCGCCCTTGGCGAGGTCGAGGTCGATGGTGTCGACCGCGGTGAGGCCGCCGAAACGGCGCGTCAGGCCGCGCAGAGACAGCATGGAGTGAAGCTGCTTCTCCATCAGATCGTCCCCAACAGGCCCTGCGGCCTGAACCGCACCAGCAGCAGCAGCACGATGCCGTAGATTAGGATGCGATACTCCGCCGCGATCCGGAACACCTCGGGCAGGCCGACCAGCGCGACCGACCCGACGATGGCGCCGACGACGTTTCCGAGGCCCCCGAGGATGACGACGGTCAGCGCCAGGATGGATTGCTGCGTGTTGAAGGTCTCGTGGTTGATGTAGGAATAAAGATGCGCGGCGATGCCGCCGCTGACGCCGGCGGCAAAGCCGCCGAAGATGAAGGCGAGCGACTTGTAGCGGTTCAGGCTGAGGCCATAGGCGCGCGCGGCGATGTCGTCGTCGCGGATGGCACGAAAGCTGCGGCCGAGATGCGAGGTGAGCAGCCGCCCCTGCAGCAGCGCCAGCACGACCATCACGGCAAGGCTGAACCAGTAGACCGAGGACGGGCTGATCAGGTCGTAGCCGAACAGCGTCAGCGGCGGGATGCCGGAGATGCCGATCGGGCCGCGCGTCACGCTCTCCCAGTTCAGAATCACCAGCGCCACGATCTCGCCGATCGCAAGCGTCGCGATCGACACGTAGTGCCCGCGCAGGCGGAAGGACGGCGAGATCAAGAGCGTGCCGAGCGCAGCGCTCATCAGGCCGCCACCGATGATGGCGAGACCGACCGGGACGTTGAGGGTCAGCGACAGCAACGCCGACGTATAGGCCCCGATCGCCAGCAACGCGGCATGCCCGAGCGAGACCTGCCCCATCGTGCCCGCAACCAGCGTCAGGCTGAGCGCGAGCATGCCGAGCAGCCAGGCATTGATCAGGGTCTGGAGCACGTAGAAGGACACCGGGAAGAGCGGCAGCACCGCGAAGATCGCCCCTGCGACGGCCAGCGCCCAGCGCGGAATGCGCAACGGGCGGCTCGGCGCGATGAAGGTGCCTGTGAGCGGCTCGGGCGGTGCCTGCCGGGGGCTGATGAACAGGCCGTTCGGCCGCAGCACCAGGACGACGACCAGCAGCAGGAAGGCGAACAGGTTGCGGTAGCTGGTGCCGAACACGGCAACGCCGTAGCTCTCGACGAGGCCCAGCAGCAAGCTGCCGATCACCGCGCCGGGCACGTTGCCGGCGCCGCCGACCACTTCGGCAACGACGCCCTTCAGCGTCGCCTGCAGGCTCATCGCAGTGTCGATCTGGTTGTAGTACATCCCGACCAGCATGCCGGAGACGCCGCCGAGCGCCGCCGCGATGCCGAAGACGGCCTGATTGACGCGATTGACGTCAACGCCCATCTGCATCGCGGCGTCGCGGTCCTGCGACGCCGCGCGCACAGCCCAGCCGAGCTTGCTGTAGCGCAGGAACACGAACAGCAGCAGCGCGCTGGTGATGCCGACGCCGGCGATGAGCAGATCGAGCGGCCCGATCGTGCCGCCGCCGAGCTGGAAGCGCACGTCCGGCAGCTGGCTCGGCAGCGCGCGCGGATTGGGCGAGAAGGTCAGCATCACCAATTGATCGAGCACGAAGCTGATGCCGATGGTCGCGAGCAGCGGCGCGATGCGCACCGAGTTCTGCAGCGGCCGCAGGCCGAACCGCTCGATGACCAGGCCGACCAGTGCGGCGGCCGCCGCCACCACGATGATGGTGAGCGGCAGCGGCGTATGCAGCCGCACCACCGCGACCCAGCCGATATAGGCGCCGACCAGATAGATCGAGCCTTGCGCGAAGTTGATCAGCCGGCTGACGCCGAAGATCAGCGCGAGCCCGACCGCGACCAGGGCGTAGACATTGCCGATGATCAGCCCGTTAATTGTGTAGTCGAACCAGGAAGACACGCCGCGTTCCTAATGAGGGTGAAGCGGCCGGAGCGCGCGCTCCGGCCATCAGGTCAGGTCGGCTTGCCGTCCCACAGCGTGAACTGGCCCTTGCGCACGACGAGCTCGGCGTTCATGGCGCCCTTGACGCGGCGGCTCTCGACGTCGAACGTCGCCTGACCGAAGATGACGCTGGAGACGTCCTTCACCTTGGCGAAAGCATCGCGGATGGCACGGCGGTCGGTGCCGCCGATCTTCACCACGGCAGCAGCCATGTTCATCGCGTCATAGGAATAGGCGTTGAAGGCGTCGGGCTCCTGCCCGTTGTACTTGGCCTTGAAGCCCTCGATGAACTTCCTCACCTCGGGCCGCGGATCTTGCGGGAAATAGCGCGTGCCGAGATGGACGTCCTCGACCGCCTCGCCCCCGAGCTCCAGGAATTTCGGCGAGTACACCGAGCTGGCCGCGCAGATCGTCTGCTTCAGGCCGACCTGGCGCGCCTGGCGCGCGATCAGTGCACCGTCGGAATAATAGGAGATCAGGATCAGCCCGTCCGGGCTGGCGTCGCGCACACGCACCAGGGTGGAGCGGAAGTCGCGCTCTTCCGCGATGTAGCCCTCGGTGACCGCGATCTCGGCGCCGTATTCCTTGGCCGCCTTGACGAAATGGTCGCGGCTGGTGCGGCCCCAATCGGTGTTGAGGTGCAGCACCGCAAGTTTCTTCAGGCCGAGCCGCCTGACGGCGTAAGACGCCAGCAGCGGCTGCTCGTCGGCCTGGCTCACGGACGTGCTCCACATGAAGTCACCGCCCTTGGTGAAGTCGGGGTGCGAATTGGTGAAGCCGAACTGCACCAGGCCGCCGCGCTGATAGATCGGGGAAGCCGCCATCGAGGCGGGACTCGAGAAATCGCCGAGCTCCATGACGATGCGGGGATCGGAGACGAATTTCTGGGCGATCGCCACCGACTGGCGCGGATCGCTCTGGCTGTCCTCGAACTGGTAGGCGAGCTTGCGACCGTTGATGCCGCCGGCGGCGTGAATCTCGTCGAGCGCGAGATCAAAACCCTGCTTCCACTGCGCGCCATATTGCGCGTTCGGTCCCGTGAGCGGGCCGCTGACGCCGAGCAGGATCGGCTCGGCGGATTGCGCCAGCGCGGCGCGGGAAAAGGCCGTGCCCGCCATCATCGCGGCGAGCGAGCCTTTGACCAGGGTGCGACGATCGATGTTGCTCATGCACGGCTCCATCCATTTCAGTTGATTCGAGTCAGTTGATACGAGCAGCAATTCTCGTGCCGGTAAGATTGCCTATTTCGAGGGCTCGCCGAGCGACAGCATCAGCCGGTTCGCCCAGTTGAAGAACGCGGCGCCGTTGATGACGTCGACGATCTCGGCGTCGTCGAGACCAGCCCGGCGCAGCTCGGCGATGTTGTCGGGCCCGAATGCGATCGGCGTGGCGGCCAGCGCCACGGAGGCCTTGACCACCGCATTCCAGCGCTCGCCGAGATCGGCCCCAACGCCCTCGTCGAGCAGGCGCTGCACGTCGTCACGGTGCTTGGAATAGGTGCTGGCGAAGCGCGCATGCACCGAGGCGCAATAGATGCAGCCGTTGTAGCGCGAGGTGGCCGCCGCTGCGAGCTCGCGCTCGGCGCGCGGCAGGCCGTCGGCGACGTTGTAGAAAATGTCCTTGTCGGTCTTGGTGCGGGCCTCCAGCACTTCGGGATCGCGCACTAGCAGGCGGAAATATTCCGACTTGGCGCGGGCGCGATCGACGAGGCCGGCGTAGTGCCGCTCTGTCAGCTCGGCCTCGGGCAGCGGGTCGATCCACGACACCCAGCCGAGCTCGTCCTGGGTGAAGACGACGGGCGGATTGACGGTGCTCATGATTGGGCCTCCTTACGCGTTTGCCGCGGCGAGCGTGCGCAAGCCGCTGACCACGCGCACCTGGAACGACAGGAACGCAACGAGCTGGGACAACGTGACGATGCCGGTGGTCGACCAGCCGGCAGCCAGTAGCGCCTTCATGTCGGCGGCTGCGGCATCGCGCGGGTGGAAGACAAGGAGATGCGCGTGCTCCAATGCTGCGACCAGCTTGGCGCCGAGCACCGGCTTGCGCTCCGCACTGACGCGATAGATCAGCCCGGCCTTGTTCTCGATCGACAACGGACCGGCCGGATAGGCGCCGTATGGGCCCGAGGTCTTGCCGCGCTCGATCTCGGCGTTGATCGCGTCAAGCAGAGGCGCGCCATCCGCAGTCGCGGCAAGCTTATCGCGATAGAAGGCGGCGACGGGGGACTCGCCATGGAGCCCGGTCACGAAGGCCGCGACCGCGGCGCGTTCGGCAAGCGGAAAATCGCCCGCATCGACCGGCTCGAACAGGGCGAGATAGCTCTTCTGCGCATTCTCGCACGCCTGCAGGCGGCGCGCGCGGATGGCGTCGAGCGTGGAGCCGGGCTCAATGCCGGCGAGCGTGTCGATGATATCTTGCGCACCCATCATTCAGCCTCGTGCAACGCGTTTCCATTCATTCCGGCTAGCCCGCAAGAGCAACGTCTTTGGCGGCCGTCCGGGTCCAGCCCAGTACTGGGGCGACCTTGTCGGCGACGAGCTCGATCGAGCGCAGCACGTAAGGATGCGGCGCATCGACCGAATGCACCTGGAAGACGAGGTCAGTCACCCGCTCGAGCGTGGCATCGGCACGGAGCGAGGCGATGACGTGGTCGGCATCGCCGACATGGGTGTCGAACGCGGTGATCATCTCCTCCAGCGTCTCGCCGGGGGGAAGGTGTCCGCCCTTCATGAATTGCGGCAGCGCGCGGCGCAATCCGATGTCGGCAAGCCGCATCGCCTCGCGATGGTCGTCGGCGACAAAGACACTGCGCGAGGCCATGATGCGCGGCTCGCAGCCCGGCGGCAGCGCGGCGAGATAGGCGTCGATGATCGGGTTCTGGATCTCGGCAAGCGTCGCGTTCGGCGCGTCCTTGGCCCGTGGCTGCGTGCGCGAGAGCAGGAGGCCATCGCCCGCCTTGCCGGCGCGGGCACCGCCGGCGACGGAGAATGTCGCCTGCCAGATGCGCTTGTCCAGTTGCGGCCGCTGCGGATAGAGCGTATCGCCGCCATCGAGCGGCTTGCCGGTCAGGGCCTTGCGGACGATGTCCAGATTGTGGCTGAAAATCTCGTTGCGCCGGGCGCTGTCGAGGCCGAAGGCGGCGAAGGCCGACGGATTGCCGCCGGTGCCGACGCCGAGCTCGAAGCGGCCGTTGCAGAGAAGATCGAGCACCGCGGCGTCCTCGGCCACCCGCACCGCGTTCTCCAGCGGCAGCGTGACGATGCCGGTGCCGAGGCGGATGCGCGAGGTCTGCGCGGCCACATAACCCAGGAATGTGAAGGGCGACGGCAGGCCACCCTCGCGCTCATGGAAATGATGCTGCGCGATCCACGCGGAATCGAGCCCGGCCTTCTCGGCGCGCACGATCTGCTCGGCGGCGAAGCGATAGCGGTCCGCCGCCGGCGCCTCGTCGAGCAGCCGCGTGAAGAAGCCCAGGCGTTTCAGGTTGGCAAAGCGTTTCATACGATCCCTGTCGGACGAGGATGGGTCCCGATGATGTCGGTTGCCGCAGCTCCCGACAAGCGGGCATTACGCAGGGCTCATACGCAAGCTCATACGCAAGGCTGCCCGCCGGTTCGCCCTGATGTGGACTCTTGGCGGGCAGATTGCCTACCAGCTCGGCAGCACCGCGCCCTTGAACTTGGTCAGGATGAACTCCTTGACCTCAGGCGTGTGGTAGCTGTCCACGAGGATCTTGACCCAAGGCTTGTCCTTGTAGGCGCTGCGCACCGCGATCAGGTTGACATAGGGCCCCTTCGGATCCTCGCGCAGGATCGGGTCCTTGACCGGATCGAGGCCGGCCTGGGTTGCGTAATTGGTGTTGATCGCGGCAGCGTCGACGTCCTCGAGCGCGCGCGGCGCCTGCGCCGCATCGACCTCGATGAACTTCAGCTTCTTGGGATTGTCGGTGATGTCGAGCACGGTCGGCTTGAAGCCGGTGCCGTCCTTCAGCTTGATCACGCCCTTGTCGCGCAGCAGCAGCAGCACGCGGCCGCCATTGGTCGGGTCGTTCGGGATCGAGACCTTGCCGCCCTCGGGGATATCGCCGAAAGCCTTGTGCTTCTTCGAATAGACGCCGATCGGGAAGTTCACGGTCAGGCCGACGGCTTCGATCTTGTAGCCGCGGTCGGCCTTCTGGTTGTCCAGGTAGGGCTGGTTCTGGAACGAATTGGCCTGGATCTCGCCGGCATCGAGCGCGGCGTTCGGCACCACGTAATCGGAGAACTCGAGCAGCTGGATGTTGAGGCCTTGCTTGGCGGCGATCGGCTTCACGGCTTCGAGGATCTGCGCATGCGGCCCCGGCGTCACGCCGATCTTGATGGTCTCGGCCGCGGCTGCGGCGGACCATGCGGCCAGCACGGCGGAGAGAATCAGGGAAAGGCGAAACGACATCTTGGTCTCCATGGAAGCTGCGGCAACGGAACCGTATTCCCTTTTCTGCGCTGCGAAATCAATGAAATGGAAATCCATATTGGCCGCGGGTTAAGGGCCAGCCTTTCTCCATTCAGGCGCAAACGGGAAAAGAACGCAGAGTGCGACAAATTGCGCGCACGTAGCCGGCATGGCCCGCAGCGCAAGCAGGGCCACTGGCGCTCGTGATTCCCGGATTACACTTTCGTTCCATCCGCCCCGCGCCCACGCCCTTCTCTTTGACTCTACCACGCCCGACGTGCTGAGTTAGCGCACTGAGCCGGTGGGGACGAGGTGGGGATCATCCAATGGACGAGAACGAAATCCGCAATCTGGTCGCGGAGGTGAAGCAAGGCACAGTATCGCGGCGCTCGTTCATCAGGACAATGGCCGCGGTCGGAATCGCGGCGCCGATCGCCAGCCAGATCCTGGTCTGGCACGACGTGGCGATGGCTGACGCCACGCTGCCGTACAAGCCGGCCAAGGCCGGCGGCGGCGGCACGCTCAAGATGCTGCTCTGGCAGGCGCCCACCCTGCTCAATCCGCATTTCGCGCTCGGCACCAAGGACCAGATCGCCTCGCGCATCTTCTTCGAGCCGCTTGCCGGGTGGGACAAGGAGGGCAACCTCATCCCCTGCCTTGCCGCCGAGGCTCCGACCAAGGCGAACGGCGGCCTTGCGGCCGACGGCATGAGCGTAATCTGGAAGCTGAAGCGGGGCGTGACCTGGCATGACGGCAAGCCCTTCACCGCCGACGACGTCGTCTTCACCTGGCAATACGCCGCGGATCTCGCCACCGCGGCCTACACCACGGGCTCCTACAAGGACATCAAGGTCGAGAAGATCGACGACCACACCGTCAAGGTGGTCTTCCGGGCGCCGACGCCGTTCTGGGCCGATCCGTTCGTCGGCTCGGTCGGGATGATCCTGCCAAAGCACCATTTCGGCGAGTACGTCGGGGCCAAGTCGCGCGAAGCGCCGGGCAATCTGAAGCCGGTCGGCACCGGCCCGTACAAATTCGTCGAGTTCAAGCCGGGCGACATGATCCGCGCCGAACGCAATCCCGACTATCACATCAAGAACCAGCCACATTTCGATATGGTCGAGGTCAAGGGCGGCGGCGACGCGGTGTCGGCCGCGCGCGCCGTGCTGCAGACCGGCGAGTACGACTTTGCCTGGAACATGCAGGTGGAGGAGGAGGTCCTCAAGCGCATGGAGGCGGGCGGCAAAGGCAAGCTCGACATCACGCCTTCCGGCAATGTCGAGTTCATCATCCTCAACACGACGGACCCCTGGACCGAGGTCGACGGCGAACGCTCGAGCGTCAAGACCAAGCATCCGACGCTGTCCGACCCCGCCGTTCGACGCGCCATCAATGTTCTGATCGACCGCGATTCGATCCAGAAGTTCATCTACGGACGCGCCGCCATCGCAACCGCGAGCTTCGTCAACGCGCCCAAGCAGTTCAAATCGCCTAAGCTGAAATACGAGTTCGACATCGACAAGGCCAACAAGATCCTCGACGAGGCCGGCTGGACTAGGGGCGCGGACGGCATCCGCGAGAAGGACGGCAAGAAGCTCAAATACGTATTCCAGACCTCGACCAACGCCCCGCGACAGAAGACGCAAGCCATCATCAAGCAGGCGTGCCAGAAGGCCGGCATCGACATCGAGATCAAGGCGGTCACCGCCTCCGTGTTCTTCTCATCCGACGTCGGCAATCCCGATACTTACTCGAAATTCTATGCCGACATGGAGATGTACAACACGACGCAGCCGCAGCCCGATCCGGAGCGCCTCTTGAACCAGTGCGTGTCCTGGGAGATCGCCACCAAGGACAACAAGTGGCTCGGCCGCAACAATTCCCGCTATTCCGATCCCGAAGCCGACAAGGCCTACAAGGCCGCGCAGAACGAGCTCGATCCGGTCAAGCGCGCCGCGCTGCTGATGAAGGTCGACGAGATCTTCTGTGAGGCCAACGTGTTCCTGCCCCTGCTCTCGCGCCACGTCGTCAATGCCGGCGCCAACAATTTGATGATCGACATCTCCGGCTGGGACACCATCACGTGGAACCTGGCGGCGTGGTATCGGACCTGATGGGACTCGTGAGCGCGCTCATGGTTGCAGCGCGGCGCGGGCTTCAGAACATCACATCGAATCCCTTCCACTGTGTGCTCCAGATCACAGCGGAATCGCGCACCATCGCCTACAAGGGTCGGGCATGGCCGCAAACAAGGTAACGGCGGTACGCACGAGGCTGGGGAGACGATCAACAGCTACGGACTTTGCAAAGCCGTCAGGGTGAAGAACCCGGCGGCTTTTTCCTTGGCTGCGCGACCGACACCTGCGACTCCGCGTGCAGAAGGACGCAGATACCGCCTCGCGCTATGAAGCGCCCGAGCCCTTTCGCTCCTCGCGTTCATCTTCGATCTGACGTTCGGCTTCAAGCCAGAAGTCCAGCTCCCGATTGCTCGGCCGGCCGGCCTGCTCCCAGAGCTCATAGGCGCGTGTGCGCACCTTGCCACGGCGCATCATGCGAAGCAGCTTTCGTTTCAGCTCCTCGGCGAAGCTCCTGAAGCGCTGTCCGGTGGTTTCGTCCTTGACGAGCGAAGCCGCTCGCGTTGCGAGTTCGATCTGGTGCTCTAGCTTCTTCTGCTCGTCCACCGCCGAAACTGCCGTGGAAAGGATTGTTGTCGGAGCCGTGCGGACACTCAATTCCTTTCCCGGATGGTCCGTTCCTTGAGGCGCAGCGCTTTCGGAAGTGATCAGCTGCGCAGCATCGCTCGAACCGAAGCAGCCGGCGCCGCTAGTGCCACGTCGTGTCGGCTTCGACGATCACCACCCTGATTTCAGGGTCCTCAGTCGTGTTGCACGTGCAGGGCATGCCCTCGCCGCAGCGGCAGCCGCCGAGCTTCTCGCTCCAGACCCGGAGCGGATGGTTTTCGCAGACCCATCCAAGACCCTGGCAGAATGGGCAGGTCTTGTCGGTCACAGCGTATCCGGCGTCCGCAGCGTGTTCGACCTGTCCTCGTTGCGTAGCTCCTGCTCCGCCGCGTGCCAAAATTCCTCTTCGCGCCCTTCGGGCTTGCCCGCCTGCTCCCACAATTGGTGCGCGCGTTCTCTGATCTCTTGCTCGGTCGGCTCGGACAATTGCACCTCCTGCTTGGAAGCACGGCCCCACCCTGGGGGGTATGGGGGGCTTGGAGGCGGGGCCGTGCAGGCCAGCCATCGGCGGCGACGCTGACCCGCAGAGTCAAGTTTCGACCATGTGCAAGAGTTCCTACGCGTCTGCCCGTGCCGGATGGGCCGGGCTTGTCCCGGGGATGCACGCCTTTCCACCCAGCATTGCGCCGATGTCGGATGCACGTGGGCAGTTACGTCATCCGAACCCAGACGCCATTGCCCGCGGATGACTTCACCGCAGCATCAATCAACTTCACGCCTGCGAGGCCATCCTCGACTGTCGGGAAAACGGCATCGGGATCGGGCTTTTCGCCGGCCGCTGCCGCGCGGATAGCGCGCGCCGCCTCGGCATAGATCGTTGCGAAGCCTTCGAGGTAGCCCTCGGGGTGCCCCGATGGGATGCGGGTGACCCGACCCGCCTCGCCCGATGCGCCGGCCCCGCCGCGGGTCAGGAGCTGTCTGGGCTTGCCATAGGGTGTGAACCAGAGGTGGTTCGGATTCTCCTGCGCCCATTCGAGGCCGCCTTTGCTGCCGTAGACGCGCAGCGTGAGCCCGTTCTCATTGCCGACGGCAACCTGGCTCGCCCACAGCATGCCCCTGGCGCCGCCCTTCCACTTGAGGAGGATCTGCACATCGTCATCGAGCCGCCGCCCTCCGACGAAGGTCGACAATTGGGCGAGCAGTTCGTCCAGCTCGAGCCCGCTGACGAAGCGGGCAAGATTGTAGGCATGGGTGCCGATGTCGCCGATGCACCCGCCCGCGCCGGACCGGGACGGGTCCGTGCGCCACGCCGCCTGCTTCTGGCCGGTGGTTTCCAAGCGCTCGGTCAGCCAATCCTGCAGATACTCGACCTTGACGAGACGGATCTCGCCGAGATCGCCGTTCGCGATCATGGCGCGCGCCTGCCGGACCATGGGATAGCCGGTATAATTGTGCGTGACGACGAAGACCCTGCCGGTCTTCCTGACCAGCGCGACCAGTTCCTCGGCCTCGGCAACGGTGGTGGTCAGCGGCTTGTCGCAGATGACGTGGATGCCGGCTTCAAGGAAAGCTTTCGCGACCGGACTGTGCATATGATTGGGCGTCACGATCGAGACCGCCTCGATACCATCCGCTCTCGCGGCTTCAGCCCGCGCCATCTCCTCGAAAGAGCCGTAGGCACGGCCGTCAGCGATGCCGAGCTCCTTTGCGGAGGCTTTGGCACGAACCGGATCCGACGCGAGCGCGCCGGCCACCAGTTCGAACTGGTCGTCGATGCGAGCGGCAATCCGGTGGACGGCGCCGATGAAGGCACCCTGGCCACCGCCGACCATCCCAAGACGGATGCGACGATGGCCGCCGGTTTCATTGCTTGCTTCGATAGCCATGTTGTCCCCTCTCTTCAGGAGATGCCGAGCATCTTGCGGTTGGCAGTCGCGTCAGTGCCGCTGCCTGCGAAATCGTCGAAGGCTTTCTCTGTCACCTGGATGATATGGTTTCGGATGAACTCGGCGCCTTCGCGCGCGCCTTGCTCGGGGTGTTTCAGGGCACACTCCCACTCGAGCACCGCCCAGCTGTCGTAATCGTATTGCGTGAGCTTGGAGAAGATGGCACCGAAATCGACCTGACCATCGCCGAGTGAGCGGAAGCGGCCGGCTCGGTCGACCCAGCTCTGGAACCCGCCATAGACGCCCTGGCGGCCGGTCGGATTGAACTCGGCGTCCTTGACGTGAAACGCCTTGATGCAGGCCGGCGGGACGCTGCGGCCAGGGATAGACATAGGGCCAGGCAAGCGCGCCGGAGAACGTCGCCTGGGCACTGAGCCCGAGCCGCCTGGACGCCAGGATGGCGCGCTTGACCTGATCGATGGCCCATTCCGTGCGGGCCTTGGCGTTGCCACGCACCTCCGGCGCGGCGAAGCCGTCGAACGCCGCATCATAGGCCGGATGAACGGCGACGAGCTGGCCTTGCAGATGGGTCGAAAGCTCGGTGATGGAAAGGCCGTGGCGAGCCGCAACACCCTTCACCTCGTCGGCGTAGGTCTGAGACTCCGAGGCTTTGTTCAAGTCGAAGAGCCGCCCATCCCAACTCGGAATCTGAATCCCCTTGTAGCCAAGCGAGGCGGCCCATCCGCATATCGCATCGAGCGAATTGAACGGCGCCGCGTCAGCAGCGAACTGAGCGAGGAATATCGCAGGCCCTTTGATCATCTTCATCGCGTGCTTCCTTCCTTGGACGTTTTGTGACGAATGCGTTGCGGACACCCAATGGTCCGGACCATCGTCAGGGTCGCTTCTCCGCGCGATTGGTTCGAGGATGCCGGCCATGAAGGGAGAGAGCAATACCGGTCTACGCAACGAGAAAAGCTTCAAACGGTCACAGGACAGATCCAGGCCGAAGCTTCATCGCTTCTGCAGCACGGAGGAGAGCGTCGGACCGTCGTTCAAGATCGAGAAGATTTCTCGCGAGGATAGATGCTTCTCGGCCTCCTCGAAAGTCTCGCTCGCATCGACCTTGGCACGGCCGACCGCCAGATTGGCGTCGACCGTGTCGGGCCTGGTGGGGCGAGGAGGCGGCAGCTGCGCGAGGTGGAAGGCCAGGAGCGCGGGGTCTTGGCGCAGCTCCACCAAGGCAGGGCTGCCCGCTAGATCCGCCGACGCGCTGAGTTCGTTCGCTCGCCGCAGGACGGGAGGCGGCTCTCGTTCTTCGGGAGTAACAAACAATCCTCCGGAGACGGGCATGGCGGTCAGCGCGCCTATGGGAACGGCGAACAGCAGCCCAACGATGACCGGCGACATCCAGAGCAGAAGGGGCAGCGAAACGACGTAGGCGCTTGCGGCCATCGCAACGCCGCACAGGGTCGGAACGCCGTATTTCCGATAGAGCTCGCGGCGCTCCACCTTGCCGTCGTCGCGCCTTTGCGTCTGCCAGCCGGCATCGCGACCGGCCAGAATCTCGACCACGGCGATCGACTGAAAGATCATCATCACCGGCGCCATCAGCGCGGATACGACGATCTCCGCGAGAACTCCGGCCAAAGCACGCAACGCGCCGCCGAACTGGCGTCTCACCGGGCCTCGCATCCAGACGAGGACGAGGCTGAGCAGCTTCGGCAACAGCAGCACCCCCATCGTGGCGACGAACACCCAGATGGCGAGCACGGGATCCTGGGCCGGCCACGTCGGAAACAACGAGAACCCCTTCGAAAAATACTCCGGACGCACGAAGCGGGCCTGCAACGAGATCAGCATCCCCAGCAGGAGGAACAGCAGCCAGAGGGGGGCCGTCAGATATGCCGCTATCCCCACCATGAAATGCACGCGCGAGATCCAGTGGAGGCCCCGCGCGGGCACTACGGCGAGATGCTGAAGATTGCCCTGACACCAGCGCCGGTCGCGCGCTGCGAAATCGAGCAGCGAAGGCGGCACCTCTTCGTAGCTTCCGCCGAGCGTCGGCAGCATGTAGATGCCCCACCCGGCGCGCCGCATCAGCGCGGCCTCGACGAAATCGTGGCTGAGGATGTGCCCGCCGAACGGCTTCCGTCCCCGAAGCTGCGGCAGCGCCGCCGCTTCAGCAAACGCCCTCACCCGGATGATCGCATTGTGGCCCCAGTAATTGCCTTCGGAGCCGTGCCACCAGGCGACGCCGGCGGCGATCATCGGTCCGTAAAGGCGGCCCGCGAATTGCTGGACCCGGCTGAACAGGCTTCGCGCGTTGACGACCACGGGAAGCGTCTGGACGAGGCCGGCGCTCGGATTGCTCTCCATGGCATGGACCAGTCGGACAATGGTCTGCCCGCTCATGAGACTGTCAGCGTCGAGCACGATCATGAAGTCGTAGGCGCCGCCGAACCGCGTGATCCACTCGGAGATGTTCCCGGCCTTGCGCGCCGTATTCTCGGCTCGGTGGCGATAGTACAGCCGTGGCGTCCCCACCGCCTGTCGCAGCGCGAGGAGCGCTTTTTCCTCGGCGACCCAGATGTCGGGATCGGTGCTGTCGCTCAGAACGTACCAATCGAACAGCTTTCCTTGCGAGGTCGTTTCCAGGGATTCGATGATCGCACGAAGCCGCGCCGTCAATCGGTGCGGATCTTCGTTGTAGGTGGGAAGCAGCATGGCGGTGCGGCTTGCGATCGCAGGCAGCTCCGCGTCTGGCGCGAAGGCGCCCGGACGATGGGCGAGCAGAACAAAGAAGCCAGCCAGCGCGGAGGCGAACGAGAAGGCGACCCAGGCGAGCAGGACCAGGAAGAGCGCCAGCACCATGGCCTCAAGGACGGTGACGCCGCCGACCTGCAGCACGCGATACATCTCATATCCGCCGCCGGCCGTGAGCGCCGCCGTCGAAAGAAGGATGAGGCCGCGCCGCCAGGCCATCGCGGGGGCAACAGGCGCAGGAATACGGTCGGGAACCCGGTCCTTTCCGAGGTCGCCGGGAGCCATCGGAAGGGGGGACTCGCCCGGCAGCAGGCGCTGGGTCGCGATCTCGCCGGCAATCGGCCGCGGTGCCGTGCTCAGGGCGCCCATCGGTAGACCCAAGTTTCCGACAACGGCTTGTCGCCTTCGGCCAGGAACGCCCGCAGCTCGATCGGCTCGCCTTTCACCTGGCACTGGAAGCTGAGCCGCCAGCCACCGGTGTAGGGATTGGGCTGCGTGACGATGTTCTTCATCTCGGACTTCCCCGCCGTCACCACGCCTTTGACACCGGCAGGATCGACGCCCCTAAGGTTGTCGCCGAACAGATCGAGCACGAACAGGCGCGCGTCCTCGCCCCTCGCCCCTATCCCGCTTCGCGTGAATCGGGCGAGCGAATGCGGCTTCGGGCTATCCGGCCCCCAATGAAGCCGATAGGTGTAGTTGTGTTCGCCCTTGGCCTGCAGCGGGTTTTTCGGTCGCCAGAATGCGGCGATGTTGTCGTGGATCTCCTCCTTGGTCGGGATCTCGAACAGCACGACGCCGCCCTCGCCCCAATCCCCGATCGGCTCCATCCAGAGACTTGGGCGTTTTTCGAAGCTGGATTCGATGTCCTGGTAGGCGAAGAAGTTTCTCTCCCGCTGCATCAGCCCGAAGCCGCGCGGATTGAGATCCTGGAAGGTGCTGATCTGGAGATCGCGAGGATTGCTGAGCGGCCGCCACAGGGTCTCGCCCTTCCCGTTGAAGATCGCAAGGCCATTGGAATCGTGGACGGAGGGGCGGAAATCGTCGATGTCGTTGCGGTCGTTCGGACCGTAGAAGAACATGCTGGTCATGGGCGCGAGACCGGCCCGCGGCATCTCGACGCGCGGGTAGACCGACATTTCGACGTCGAACACCGTCGTCTCCCCGGGGCGCACGGTGAATCGATAGCTCGCTGCGCAGCTCTTGCTGTCGAGCAGAGCATGAATGACCAGCGAGGTCGCACCCGGCGCCGGCCGCTCGAGCCAGAACGTCTTGAAGAGCGGAAACTCCTCGCCCTTGGCTTCGCCCGTATCGATCGACAGCCCCCGGGCGGAAAGCCCGTATGTCTGCCCCTTGGCCACGGCGCGGAAATAGCTCGCGCCCAGGAAGACGCAGACCTCGTCGTAATAGTCGGGGCGGTTCATCGGCGCATGGATGCGGAAGCCTGCGAACCCGAGATCGCTATCCTCGAACGCAGGGACTTTCCCGCCGAAGGAGAAGTCCGCCTTGCGGTACTTGAGCTCGGATGCCTTTCCATCCGCGACCTCGAAGATGTTCACCCTGTTCTTGTAGAAGAAGCCGCGGTGGAAGAACTGCGCTTCGAACGGAAGATTCTTGCCGCGCCAGAGCGCCCGCTCGGGCAAGAAGCGGATCGAACGATACTGATCGTAATCCAGGTCCTTCAATCCGCTCGGGAGCTTCTCGTCCGGCGCCTCGTAGGGCTTGCTCGCCAGCATCCGCGCCAGGTCCCGCACGGTGGACGGCCCGAATGCATCCGACGGGGCGGCCAAGCTGCGTCGGGAAGCAAGCAGCAAAGCCGGCAGCAACGCCGACCCTTGAACAAGCTGGCGTCGATTCACGTGCTCTCCTACTCGGTTGCCATTGCCGCGGCCAAGCAACGACCGACGCGCCCACGAGTTCCAGCCCGTTCGGCCTCCAGCTCGGGAAGCGGCCAATAGAGGTGAGGCTAAATGACCCAAAACGGATGAAGTTCGCCGTCCGTGCGTTTCTCTGCGCGACGGCCCGAGCAGCGCTGCCCGCGCTGGTTGCGCCGATGTCGCTGGTGTAGGCACGACTGATCGGCTTCAATGACCCGCGGACAGGACGCTCGCGCCGACGGATCAGGGGGCAAGATGCCTCTGACAGGCGCCACACTGATTGCACGCACGCCTTTGCAATCTCGCGGCTGATATTGCCCGAGCTTTGCTTGGTCACTCCACCCTCTTGATAAGAGGGCGCAGGGAAGGCCGGGTGCCGACAGGCACCCGCGGTCTGCTGCGCGAAATGCACGCGCAGGAAAACCGCACAGCAGCATACAGGTGGTGCCGATCACTCGGCCTTCCCTGCGCGATGGTCGGACGGCTTATGCCGTGCTCTCCCGGGAGCCGAGTTCCTTCTGGCCTCCCTCGTTCTTGCGAAAGTCACCGGCACCTGCGCCGGTTGACGCGAGAGCCGCATCCGCAAGAGCTTGACCGCAGCAACGACGGCCAGGACCACACGGTTTTGCCGCACGCACGGCCCGCCATTTCGCCTGCAGTATTTCCAACCCCGCCGACGAAGCCGGAAACTTGCAGACGAGACGAGCCTAGCAGCGCCGTTCGTCCGCGCGCGGTTTCGAGCTCACCGGGGACTACCCTCCCTGCCCGCACCTCTCGCGCCCGACGCTGCCGCGTCCACCGCAAGCCCGGCTCGCGAACAAGACGACGACGCGATCGCCCCTCAGGATGAGCCGGGATGGGCGGGAGATACGATATTTCCGAAATTCGGCTCAATTACCGTGAAATTTTGCCCGCGCGACAGCCAAAGCCTTGCGTCTCATTTCCCGGCAACGAAGTAAAAATCCTGCCGGCCCGAGACCGATCCGTAGCTGAACGGCTTTTGTGCACGATTGGTCGCCTCCATGACATCGTCACGCACGACGTCGAACAGCCGGCGCACCTCGAGACCGGGCTTGCGCATATTATTGACGAACGCCGTGGCGAACGGGCTATTCCTGCCCTCTCCGTCGAGCGCCATCTCTCCGTCCTTGGCGGCATACACCACCAGCGTGCCCGCCTCGGGCTCGATCGCCGCAAGGCCTCGCGACACCGAACGCGACGCTAGCGTCATGGTGCGCTTCATCTGGTTGGCGAAGGGATTGTCGCGGCAGGCATCGAGGACGATGAGGCGCAGCCGCTTGGCGCGTTCCGCCGCGTTCAACACCTGGTCCAGCGCCACGGCTTCGAAACTGACGTCGCGGTCGGAGGCGATCTTCGCGTCGATCGGGATCAGATAGTTGACGCCGCCGACCTCCATGCCGTGACCGGCGTAATATACCATCGCCCAGTCGGCGATTTCCGCCTGCCTTGCAAAGTCGCGCAGCGCCGCGGTCAACTCATCCTTGCGCAGATCGGTCAGCAGCGTGACGGAATCGAATCCGGTGAGCTTGAGCGTTTCGGCGACGAGCGCCGCATCGCGCGCCGGATTGGCGAGCGCTGCGACATTCTCATAAGCGGAGTTTCCGACCACGAGCGCGATGCGCCTGTCATTTCTACTTGACGATCCCGGCAGCGCGATGACCGACGTGGTGGTGGCGGGAACGGTCTTGATTGACGTATCGTCCAGCGCGGCGAGGCGTTCGCGCGCCTTGTCCATCGACCATTTCGCGCTGTCGTACTTCTGCGGGGCAGCCAGAGCTGCGTTGAAGTCGGCGCGGGCCTTTGCGACCTCGCCCAGCTTCTCGAACACCATTCCGCGGTTTACCAGCGCGCTCTGATGTTGCGGATCATTGCGCAGCGACTCATTGAAATCGGCGAGAGCTTGATCGTACCTGCCCTGAAGGAGATAGATGTCGCCGCGATTGTTGTAGGCCAGCGTCGTCCTCGGCAAAAGCCGGATCGCCTCGCTGAAATCGGCCACGGCACGCTCGGACTGGCCGGTGTGCTGATAGGACAGTCCGCGATTGTTGAACGCATAACCGTAGGTCGGGTCAATGCGAATTACCTCGGAGTATTCGGCAATCGCCCGGGTGTGGTCGCCCTTGCCGGCATAGAGCCGCCCTCGATTGAAGTAGGCGAACTTGAACCTCGGATTGATGCGGATCGCTGCATTGTAATCCGAAAGCGCGCGCTCGGAATCACCTGCAGCGGCATAGGCCATGCCGCGATCGTTCAACGCGTTCAGATTGTTTGCATCGAGCCGGATCGACTCGGTCAGGTCGGCGATGGCCCGATCCACCTCGTTCCGGCGAAGCAGGGCGGCGCCGCGATGCTGCCAGGCAAGCGCGTATTTCGGATCGATGCGGATGGCCTCGCTGAAATCGGAGATTGCGCGATCGTAGTCGCCCTTGTCGCCATATTCGGCACCGCGATTGTCGAACGCCAACGCGTCGCGCCCGCCGCTCTTTGCGATCAGCCGCGAGCACGCGGCGATCCGGCCTTCATGGCCACGCTGCGCGCAGATTGTCCGGTCGTCTGCGGCCGCAAGATCAGCGGCTCCCAGAAAAGTGAAAAAAAAGAAACTGAAAACCAGTGCAATCCGATTCCGCATGGTCGCCACCCTGCTTCCGAACCGGCAGTATAGACAAGGGAAGGCGGCCACGCCTGTGATGGTGATCACAGTACGTAGCAACCATTAAACGGTAGCTGCCTTTGGGGTCGTCTGCGTCTTCCAATGATGACGCCGTGCTCGCGGCGGTCAAGGCGTGGCCTGGCGGCAGATCAGGTGAGGTTAGGGCGAGCGACGGCCATCCTTGACCGCCGCTGCGCGCGACGTCGTGAGCAGCCGCAGGTCGGGACGAAGAAACGCGTGCCGGTCGAACTAAGAAACAGGGAATGATCGCATCGGTGGTTCGCCGCACCACGGCGTGCCGCGAGCCACCACGGCGTTGACGAAGATGAGCATCTTCCTGGCACAGGCAACGAGCGCGCGTTTGTGTTCCTTTCCGGCGGCAGTCAGCCGTTGATAGAGCTTGATGAGCTGCGGATTCCATCGAAACGAAGCCGCCAGTGAAGCCGTATAAAGGGCACGACGCAGCCGCTTTCGTCCGCCCTCGATGTGCCGAACCCCGACCTGGTCACCGCTGTCGTCGTCATACGGTGCAAGGCCGGCGAGAGCGACGGCTTGCTCGCGCGTAACCCGGCCGATCTCGGGCAGACGCACCAGGATGGCAACGGCAGTCGGCAGCCCGATGCCATCGACGCTATTGATCAGCGCAAGCCTCTCGGCAAGATCGGGATACTTGCGGATCGAGGCGACCAGAGCCTTGAGTTCGGCGCTCTCACGTTGCTCCAGGCGAGCGATATCCTCATGCCAGAGCTTGTTGATTGCCACGTTACGGCAGCTCTCGATCCTGTTCTTCAGGCGCGCG
>NZ_JACCHQ010000040.1 GCF_016031655.1 Bradyrhizobium glycinis | reverse complement strand
TCCATGCTTAAGCACCAGCACGTCCTGCCAAAGATAAGCCTTCAGCCGCGCAAACAGCGCCATGTCGGTGCAACTCGTCGCTCCGCACAACGTGGCCATCAGGGCGATGAACAAGAGCTCCGTCAGATCGTGCAGCGCATTGTCCGCACGTGGGTCGGGCAGGTCTTCGAAGCACTCCGAAAATCGATCCATGGGTCGCTCCTTCCAACTCCAGGAGCCACCTTCAGAATCGATTTCTCTCCAAATCGCAATGCCTTAGGATCACATGCGATTCCCCTGCCCTCCAGGGGAGGGTAAGCGAGCAGCGGCTTATGTAGTAACCTCCGTCGTCCCCTTCTCCCCCTTCAACGCCGCAACCTCCGCCTCCAGCTCTGCGATCCTCGCATCTCTCGCGGCCAGCGCGGCCGCAACATCGGCTGCATCGAATTTCTGCGGGATGTGCTGCGGGCAGTTGGTGTCCCAGGCTGCGATCTTGAACAGGATCACCTGCTCGGGCCGGGCGCGGTAGCCCTTCAGCATCAGCGACGTGGTCAGGGCTTCGTCATCCTCGACCACGCGCGCCTCGCCCCAGATCTTCACACGGCGACGATGGGTGTAGTCCATCACGAAGATGTAGGCCTTGGGATTCTCCGAGAGATTGCCCTGGGTGATGAACTGCTGGTTGCCGGAATAGTCGGCGAAGGCGAGCGTCTGCTTGTCCAGCACCTTGAGGAATCCCTTCGGGCCGCCGCGGTGCTGGATATAGGGCTGGCCGTCGGCTGAAGCCGTGGCGAAGTAGAAGCTGTTGGCCTCGGCGAGGAAGGCCGCGAGATTGTCATCGACCTGGGTACGCCAGCCGCGCTGCTCGCTGCGCGCATAGGCCTCGCGCGAGCCCTTGCGCGCCTGGATCGCCTTCACCGCCGGCGAGAAGGCCACGTCGCTGGCATAGATATGGACTGAAGTCATCGGAACATCTCCTGAAATTCCGGCGCATTGCTGCGTCTTCCGTGTCTAATCTGGACCTTTCGGCGTCTAAAACAATTGAGCACCTTGACACTTCATCATTGCGGTTTATGCAATAATGCCCGTGGACCGCCTGGAAGCCATGCACGTCTTCGTCACCGTCGCCGATCTGCGCGGCTTTGCGCCGGCCGCGCGCAAGCTGCGGCTGTCGCCGTCTGCGGTGACGCGGATGATCGCGGCGCTGGAGGAGCATCTCGGCGCGCGGCTGCTGCAGCGGACCACGCGGCAGGTGGCACTGACCGACGTCGGCACGCGCTATCTGGAGCGAGCTCGGCGCATCCTTGCCGATGTCGAGGAGGCTGACGGCTCGGCACGGGAGGAGCGCAACCGGCCGAGCGGGCGCCTCGTCGTGTCCGCGCCGGTCGGCTTCGGCCGGCTGCATGTCGGGCCGGTCATGACCGCCTATCTCAAGCGCTATCCCGAGGTCACGGCCGAGCTCAGGCTGTCCGACCATCTCGTCAATCTCGTCGAGGACGCCGTCGATGCCGCGGTGCGGATCGGCCATCTCGCCGATTCCTCGCTTGTCGCGCGCCAGGTCGGCGAGATGCGGCGGATCGTGGTGGCCGCGCCCGGCTATTTGAAACGCCATGGCGAGCCGAAGACGCCGGAAGCGCTCGCCACACACCAGACCATCCAGTTCGGCCCCTGGTCTGAATGGCGCTTCCTGCGCGACGGCCGCGATATCGGGTTGCCGCTGTCGCCTCGCTTCATCAGCAACAGCGCCGATGCCGCCCTGCAATACGCCGAGGCCGGCGGCGGCATGACGCGGGTGCTGGCCTATCAGGCCGCCGAGGGCCTGAAGCGCGGACGCCTCAAGATCGTGCTGGCGAAATACGAGCAGCCGGCGCTGCCGATCCACATCGTCTATCCGACCTCACGTTTGCTCTCGGCCAAGGTGCGCGCGTTCATCGATCTCGTGGTGGAGACGGCGGAATGGAGGTTTGGGTGATCTTTTTCCGTCATGGCCGGGCTTGTCCCGGCCATCCACGCGCCTCCACGCATGCTGTGCCAGAGACGTGGATGCCCGGGTCAAGCCCGGGCATGGCGACGGAGAGAGTTGGGCATCACCCCTTCTTCGGCACCACGCGGAACGTGCCGCTGGCCCGCGCGATCACGATCTCGTCCGCCTTCACCAGACACTGCGCGAAGCAGATCGTATTCCCGGTCTTGATCGCCTCGCCCTCGATCGCGAGCCATTGGCCGATCTCGGCGGCGCCGACATAGTCGACCGCCAGCGAGATGGTGACGAACGACGTGGTCCAGCCCGTCGCCTGGGCGCAGCTGTAGCCCATGGCGGCATCGGCGAGCGCCGCGATCAGCCCGCCATGGATCAATCCGCGGGCGTTGGTGTGCGGCGTCGCCAGGCGCAGTCCGACGGTGACACCCTTATCGGTCTTCTTCGAATAGAGCGGCTCCCAGGGATCGGTCAGGGGTGCTTTGCGGAAATGCGGTTCGTAGCCGGCGGGGATGTCGGTCGGGGTCATCGCTGTCTCGCTTCGTTGCTTTGGCGACATTGAAAGCGAATGAAGCGTCGAATGCATCACCTACAAAGCTTTAAACGGAATTTGTGCAGGTGTTTGAAGCGAGCTCCGCCGTCGCCGCAACGGCCCGGCTCCGATGATTGCGACCTTTGTCCGCAACACATGCTCCTCCCGATCCTGTAGGCTTTGGTCGCGGCCTGCTTGTGGCCAAGGCTCGCAGACGATAATTATATCTTATAACGTTTGCGCAGAGGGAGAGCGGTGGTCGCCATGGCAGCGACAAATCCATGCAACATGGCTGACGTAGATGGCGCGACACAGCGCGCCTCAGTTCCGGCTTGAACGCGCCGGCGAATTAGATAACATGTTAATTAACGAGGCCGGGCCAACGAAGCCCGCCGTCGCAAAAGGGAGAGACGCGTGATGAGGAAAGCCTGTCTGGCGTTGCTGCTGGCAGCAAGCATGACGCCTGCGTTCGCGCAGGACAAAACCATCGACCTGAAGGTCTCGCACTGGGTGCCGGCCTCACATCCGCTGCAGAAATCGCTGGAAGACTGGGTCGCCGCGGTCAACAAGGATTCCGGCGGGACCATCACCGGCAAGGTGTATCCGGCCCAGCAGCTCGGCAAGGCGTTCGACCATTACGACATGGCGCGCGACGGCATCGCCGACGTCACTTATGTCAATCCCGGCTATCAGCCCGGCCGCTTCCCGATCATCGGCGCCGGCGAATTGCCGTTCCTGATCTCGGACGCCAAGGGCGGCTCGATGGGGCTCGACGCCTGGTACCGCAAATATGCCGAGAAGGAGATGAAGGACGTCAAATACTGCCTCGCCTTCGTCCACTCGCCCTCCTCGTTCCATTCCCGCACCAAGAAGATCGTCAACCCTGAGGACGTGAAGGGCCTGAAGATCCGCCCCGCCCACGCCACCATGGCGAATTTCGTCACCTCGCTCGGCGGCACCAACGTGCAGTCCTCGGCACCGGAAGTGCGCGACATCATCGAGCGCGGCGTCGCCGACGGCGTCACCTTCCCTTGGGGCTCCCTGGTGCTGTTCGGCATCGACAAGGTGACCAAGTACGACATGGAGGCGCCGCTCTACACCACGACCTTCGTGTTCGTGATCAACAAGGACAAGTACAATGCGATGTCCGACAAGCAGAAAGCCGCGATCGACAAGAACTGCACGGTCGAGATGGCGGGCGCGGTCGGCGAGCACTGGGGCAAGTTCGAGGACGCCGGCATCGACAAGGTGAAGGCGGAATCCAGCCATGAGGTCTACAAGCTGACGCCCGAGCAGATCGCGGCCTGGAAGAAGGCCGCCGAACCACTGGTCAAGACCTGGGGCGACGGCGCCAAGAAGGCCGGGGCCGATCCCGACGCCGCGCTCGCGGATCTCAAAGCCTTGCTGAAGAAGTACAACGCGCTGGCGGAGTGACGCCTAGCAGTGGCCGCGCATTCGCTGCACCTCTCCCGCTTGCGGGAGAGGTCGGCGCGTCCGGGCGATGCGAAGCATCGTCCCGCGCGCCGGGTGAGGGCTCCCTCCTCTTGGGGGTCCTCGATTGTGGAAGCACCCTCTCCCCAACCCTCCCCCGCAAGCGGGGGAGGGAGCGCAGCTCCGTCGCGGGCAAACCTCGGATTCGTCAGAAGGACCCTTTCCCCATGAAGCGCGCCTGGATGGACCGCATCATCGACTCGATCGAATGGATCGCGGCCGGCTTCGTCGGCATCGTCGCGCTCGACATCTTCCTGTCGGTGCTCCTGCGCAACACGCTGAACTATTCGATCCCTGATTCCTTCGACATCGGCCGCATGCTGCTCGGCATCCTCATCTTCTGGGGCATCGCGGCAACCTCCTATCGCGGCACCCACATCACGGTCGACCTGGTCTGGGGCAATGTCGGGCCGCGCCACCAGCGCTGGATCGACGTGTTCGCGACGCTGGTGCTATTGTTCGTCGTCACGGTGCAGACCTGGACTCTGTTCGACAAGGTGCGCGGCACCTACAACGACAACGTCCAGACCTTCGACCTGCACATGCCGACCTGGCCATTCTTCGCGGTCGCCTGGATCGGCGACATCTGCGCCGTGCTGCTGATCGCGATCCGCACCTATCGGCTGATCTTCCATCCCGAAGAGATGCACGACCCCAAGATCAAGGCGACGGAGTAACCATGAGCACCGATGCCGTCGCCGTAATCGGCTTCGTTTCCCTCTTCGTCCTGATGCTGCTGCGCGTGCCGGTCGGCATGGCCATGGGCCTCGTCGGCGTGTCCGGCTTCGCCTATCTCGTCAATGGGACCGCAGCGCTGAAGCTGGTCGGCCAGACCTCGATGCGCACGGTCACCGACTACACGTTCGGCGTCATCCCGATGTTCCTGCTGATGGGCTCGTTCGTCTCCCATTCCGGCATGAGCCGCGAGCTGTTCCGCGCCGCCAACGGCTTCGTCGGACATTTGCGCGGCGGGCTCGGCATCGCCACCGTCGGTGCCTGCGGCGGCTTTGCCGCGATCTGCGGCTCCTCGGTCGCGACCGCCGCGACCTTCTCCGCCGTCGCCTATCCCGAGATGCGCCGGTTCGGCTATCCGCAATCCTTCGCCACCGGCGTGATCGCGGCGGGCGGCACGCTGGGTGCGATGCTGCCGCCCTCCACCGTGCTCGCGGTTTACGGCATCATCACCGAGCAGGACATCGGCAAGCTGTTCATCGCCGGCATCATCCCGGGCCTGCTCGCGATGACCATGTACATGATCACGATCTTCCTGCTCGGCTATTTCCGCCCAGACTTCCTGCCCAAGGGCAAGGTGACGCCGTGGCGCGAGCGCTTTGCCGGATTGAAGGAGATCTGGGCACCGGTGCTGCTGTTCATCTTCGTCATCGGCGGCCTCTACGGACTGCCCTTCCTGCCGCGCTTCACGCCGACCGAGGCCGGCGGCGTCGGCGCGACCGGGGCCTTCATCATCGGCGTGCTGACCGGCCGCCTCGACCGCGAGAAGGTGCTGGCCTCGCTGCTGCAGGCGACGCGCACCGCGGCTGCGGTGTTCACCGTGCTGATCGGCGCGCTGATCTTCGGCTATTTCCTCACGGTGACGCAGACGCCGCAGAAGGTGACGGAATTCCTCACCGGGCTCGGCCTCGGCCCCTACGGCGTGCTGGCCCTGATTATGGTGATGTATCTGGTGCTCGGCTGCCTGATGGACGCCATGGCGATGATCATCCTGACCGTGCCGATCATCTTCCCCGTGATCATGCATCTCGGCTTCGACCCGATCTGGTTCGGCGTGATCATCGTCATGACCGTCGAGCTCGGCCTGATCCATCCGCCGGTCGGCATGAACGTCTTCGTCATCAAGAGCGTGGTGAAGGACGTCTCCTTCTCCACGATCTTCAAGGGCGTGATCCCGTTCGTGGCGACGGACCTGGTGCGGCTGGTGATCCTGATCGCCTTCCCGCTGCTGGCGACCTGGCTGCCGACGCGCATGATGGCGCATTAGGCGCGGGTGACGACGCGGTAAGCTCTCTTCCCCTCTCCCCTTGTGGGAGAGGGTGGCTCGCCGCAAAGCGGCGAGACGGGTGAGGGGTCTCTCTCCGCGAGCCCGCTTGTGGAGAGAGACCCCTCATCCGGCGCTTCGCGCCACCTTCTCCCACAAGGGGAGAAGGGAAGGCAGCGGCTCGCCGAACCATTGGAGACAGCGATGACCACTCCGACCCTCGAAACCAAATACGTCTTCACCATCACCGCGCGCATCGGCGACGTCGTCACCGCCGGCGAGACCGGGATCGGCGTTCGCCGTATCATTCCGATCATCGGCGGCGAGGTGACGGGCGCGGTCACCGGAAAGGTGCTCCCCTTCGGCGCCGACTTCCAAACCATCCGCCCCAACGAGCTGATCGATCTCGAAGCGAAATACGCCTTCGAGACGGACGACGGTGCGACCGTCTATGTCGAGAACAAAGGCATGCGCTTCGGCCCGGTCGAGCTGTTGCAGAAGCTCAAGCGCGGCGAGCCGGTCAATCCCAAGCTGATCTATTTCCGCACCGTGCCGAAGTTCGAGACCGGGCACGCGAAGTACCGCTGGCTGATGGAGCACATCTTCGTGGCGTCAGCGGCGCGCCATGCGGATCGCGTCGTGATCGACGTGCATCAGGTGATGTGAGGCCGGGCCGTAGGGCCTCTACCCGGATCGCGGCGGGCGATCCGAGGCGACCCAGGTGAGGCGAAGACGCCTACAACGTCTCTTGCTTATGCCCGCAGTTCTTGCAGGCGAACTTGACGCGGGTCTGGCCCTTCTCTGCCTGCACCCGGTTCGGCGCTCCGCACTTGCCGCAGACGGCCTCGATGCGGGTCGTGCCCTGCTTGACCACGATGGTCTTCTTTTCCATCGATTCGCGGATCAGGCGCTCGGCCTCCTCGCGCAGGGATTGTTTCGACAAAGCTCGTCTCCGCCTCTGGAAAGCGCGAGAGCCATATCGCACCTGCGCGCGAAGCACAATGCGCCCTGCCTGCCGCGGGGGCACCTGCCCCCGCGCTGCGACCGTTCGCCTTAAGCCGCCTTGGAAACCTCCATCAAGAGCCGCTCGGCCTTGGCATCCTCGATGCGGTTCACGAGGCGGCTGCTCTCATGATTGTCGCGCACGGTCTTGGCCAGGGTGACGCAGGTCTGGATCATCATCACGACACCCATGGTGAGATAACCTTTCATCCAGAGGTCGATCGGCAGGAAGAAGATGCCGATGGCGACGAGGAAGGCCGAAGCTGCGAAAGACGCGTAGGTGAAGCTCACCCAGGCGCCGCTGTGGGGCTGGCCGTTCTGGTTCATGATGGTCTCCTGTTGATTGGAATGATGATTGCGTTCGGGTTCAGACTTGCGATCAGGCCGTCGGCATGCGCCTGGACTTCAAGCGCGCCAGCACATCGTCCGCGGTCGTCTTGAGCCGCGGGCCAAAGCCCTGCTCGGCGAGTCTTTCGGCGGTGGCGAGCGGACCGGTGGCCGCGTCGAGCTCGACCAGGGCATCGTCGGCCGCCTGAGCCTCCATCTGCCGCTCGCGCAGACGCCTCAGCGTCCCCTCCGCCTCCGGCAATGTCGATTCATAGGGGCGCGCGGCCTCGATGCCGCTGCGGCGAAGCGAACGCACCGCTTCCGAGGCACGGGCGATCCGGCGACCGCGATCGAGCTCAGTGATGCGGGCCTGCGCGTTGGCAACGTGGCGCTTCAGCCGGGCGATCTCGGTCGCGAACAGCGCGCGCGCCGTCATGGCCGCATCGCGATCGGCCTCCAGCGCCGCAATGGCTTCGGCGGCCTCCTTGGCGAGGTCCTCGCGGCCGCCATCCAGCGCCGCGACGGCTCGGGTCTCGAGATCGGCGATGCGCGCATTCGTGGCCTCGAGCTTGCGGCCTTCCTGCTGGTCCTGCGCGATCGCCAGCGCCAGCGTGCGCTTGCTGCGCTCGACGGCTGCGGCCGCATCGCGCATCTGCTGGTCTAGGATCAGAAGGGCGGTGCGGTCTTCCAGTTCCTCGCCCGCAGCGGCGACGCTGCCGCGGAAGAGGGTCACGACGGTCTTGAACATTGTTTGCTCCCTGTCTATGAGCGTTGCTCACTGATGATTTGTAGCAGGAAACGTGAACATCGTTCAATAAATATTTGAGCGACGCTCACGGATTTGGTTAACAATGACTAAAGCCCTGGAACGGCGAGAGAAATTGCGTGCCGCCCTGATCCGGGCGGCCGAGCGGATGATCGCCGAGCGGGGGTTGGCGGGACTGAAGACCCGCGATTTGGCCCGCGAGATCGGCTGCGCCAATGGCGCGGTCTATAATCTCGTCGCTGACGTTGACGAGCTGATCCTGCGAGTCGGCTCGCGCACGCTGCTCCGGCTCGACGACGCGCTTACTCTCGCAACAAGTGCGGGCGAGCCATCGCCCCGAGAATCCCTGGCCCGCATCGCGCTCGCCTATTGCGATTTCGCCGCCGAAAACCTCCAGCTCTGGCGCGCGCTGTTCGAACACCGCGTGCAGGTCGACAAGCCACTACCGGATTGGTCGGTGCACGACCAGATGCAGCTGTTTCGTCACATCTACCAGCCGCTCGCCGCGCTGTTTCCTGAACGCAGCCCGGAGGAGCTCGGCATCACCGCGCGCAGCCTGTTCTCGGCCGTGCATGGCATGGTGGCGCTCGGACTGGAGCAGAAGCTGGTGGCCGTGCCGTTGCCAGCGCTGCGCAAGGAGATCGCTGGCCTCGTGCGCGCGATGATCGACGGGCTGGTCGCGTGCGATGTGAAAAGGAGCGGCGGCGGCTGACTAAAATTTCACCTGTCGCATCGCCAGTAGCGCGCTTAGCCTTCGAGCCGTCCCTCACCTCCCGGAGCACCTCATGCCCCTCCTCATCCGCGGCGGCACCGTCGTCAATCACGATCATTCGCGCCGCGCGGACGTGCTGATCGACGGCGAGACCATCGCCGCGATCGGCGCCTCGCTCGATGCGCCGACAGGTAGCGAGATCATCGATGCAGGCGGCGCCTACGTCATCCCGGGCGGGATCGATCCGCACACCCATCTCGAAATGCCGTTCATGGGCACCGTCACCGCCGACGATTTCGAATCCGGAACCAAGGCGGCGCTGAGCGGCGGCACCACCATGGTGGTGGATTTCTGCCTGCCCGATCCCGGCCAGTCGATGCTGGCCGCCTATCAGGAGTGGCGGCACAAATCCGAGAAGGCGGCCAGCGACTACGGCTTCCACATGGCGGTGACGTCGTGGTCGAAACAGATTCATGACGAGATGGAGATTGTGGTCAAAACCTACGGCATCAACACCTTCAAGCATTTCATGGCCTACAAGGGCGCGCTGATGGTGAACGACGACGAGCTCTACAACTCGTTCGCGCGCTGCGCCCATCTCGGCGCGATGCCTGTCGTCCATGCAGAGAACGGCGACGTCGTCGCCCTGATGCAGGAGGCGCTGATCGCGCGCGGCGTCACTGGGCCCGAGGGCCACGCCTATTCACGGCCGCCGGAGGTCGAGGGCGAAGCCACCAACCGCGCCATCATGATCGCCGACATGACGGGCACGCCGGTCTATATCGTGCACACCAGCTGCCGCGAGGCGCATGAGGCCATCGCTCGGGCGCGGGCTGCCGGAAAGCGGGTTTATGGCGAACCACTGATTCAGCACCTGCTGCTCGATGCCGGCGAATACCAGAACAAGGACTGGGACCATTCCGCACAGCGCGTGATGTCGCCGCCGTTCCGCGACAAACAGCATCAGGACAGCCTCTGGGCCGGCCTGCAAGCCGGCTCGCTCCAGGTGGTTGCGACCGATCATTGCGCCTTCACCACCGAGCAGAAGCGGTTCGGGCGCGGCGATTTCAGGAAAATTCCGAACGGCACCGGCGGCCTCGAAGATCGCCTGGCGCTGCTCTGGACCGCGGGCGTCGCCACGGGGCGGCTGACGAAAGAGGAATTCGTCGCGGTGACGTCGGCGAACATCGCCCGCATCCTCAACATCTATCCGCGCAAGGGCGCGGTCGCCGTGGGCTCGGATGCCGACATCGTGATATGGGATCCCAAGCAGAGCAAGACCATCAGTGCCAAGCGGCAGATGAGCCGGATCGATTACAACGTCTTCGAGGGTTTTGCCTGCACCGGCGGCGCAGCCGCGACGCTGGCGCGCGGCCGTATCGTCTGGAAGGATGGCAATCTGCGCGCCGAGGCCGGCGACGGGCGCTACGTCGAACGTCCCGCTTTTCCGCCGGTGCATGTGGCAAATTCGACCTGGAAGGAACTGACGGCTCCGCGCGCGGTCGCACGCAATGCGGTGACGCCGTAAGCCATCGCACTCCCTAGCAGACGTCCGGGCAACGACAGCTTCAATCTTGGGGAGACTTTAGGAACGAACGGCTGGAGGCCTCGTTGTCGCGTAGCTTCCCTCCAGCACGCGAGTCCCCCATGTATCACCACGTCAAGAAGCTGATGTTCACCGTGCGCGTCGACGAACCCGATCCGCGCTTCGGCAATATGCTCCTCGAGCAGTTCGGCGGCGCCAACGGCGAACTTGCGGCTGCGATGCAATATTCGATTCAGGGACTGAATTGCGAGGATCCCGACCGCAAGGACCTCTTGATGGATATCGGCACCGAAGAGCTCAGCCATCTCGAGGTGGTCGGTTGCCTCGCGCGGATGCATCTTGCGCCCTCGCGGAACGACCGCCAGGCCGCGGAGGCCGATCCGCTGATTGCGATTGCCGGCGGAGGCGGCGTCAATCTGTTCAACTCGCAAGGCAATCCCTGGACCGCCGACTATCTCAAGATCACCGGCGAGCTCGACGTCGATCTCCGCAGCAACATCGCCGCCGAAGCGCGTGCCAAGATCGTCTACGAGCGCCTGATCAATTTCTGCGACGATGCCGGCAGCAAGGACGCGCTGCAATTCCTGATGACGCGCGAGATCACGCATATGAAGGCGTTCGCGCGCGCGCTCGAGAGCCTGTCGAAGCCGGCCTTCAGTGTCGGCCGGATCGCCCCGACGCCCGGCCTCGTGAACCAGTACTTCAACGATTCCACCGGCAGCGGCGACCACGGCGAAATCGACACCCGCGGCCCCTGGAACGAGGGCGAGGACTGGGTGTTCACGGAATCGCCTGCGCTGCAATCCGCCGATCCCGGCGCTGCCACCCCGATCGTCGCCGAGAGCTCACCACCTGTCGACGAGGCCGGCCTGACCGATCTTCTGCTGCATGAGCTGCGTGACATCCTCCATGCCGAGAAGCAGCTGACCAAGGCGCTCCCGAAGATGGCGCAGTCCGCCCGCTTCGACCAGTTGCGGGAACTGTTCGAGCAGCATCTGGCCGAGACCGAAAATCAGGTCGAGCGCATCAACGAGTGCTTCGAGCTGCTCGGCGAGAACGCTCGCGCCAAGCCTTGCAAGGGCATGATGGGCCTGATCGAGGAAGGCCAGGAGGTCATGAAGGAAGGCGAAGAGAAGGAGGACGCTGCCGCCGACCTCGCGCTGATCTCTGCGGCGCAACGCGTCGAGCATTACGAGATGGCTGGCTACACCACCGCACGTAACCTGGCGCAGCAACTGCGCCACAGCGCCATCGTCGCCCTGCTCTCCAAGTCCCTTGCCGAGGAGGAGAATGCCGATCTCCTGCTCAACCAGGTGGCGCGATCGCTGATGTCGGTCGCGAAGATGCCCGCCGCGCTCGAGCAGGCCGAATAGACCGCGCCGACGCGCAACGCCTATCCGGTCCAATCCAAGCCGCCTCGCGTTGTCGCGGGGCGGCTTGGCGCTTGCTGTGTGGCATACACCTTGCCTCTCGATGCCGGACAATTCCGGACAGGAGGCACCCTTGAGCGTTTCACCCCTCGATTTGAACCGCCGCAGCGTCGTGCTCGGCGGCCTCGGTGTCGCCGGAATGGCAGCCTTTGCTCCGCGCCTCGGCTGGGCGCAGGGGCGCAGCGAGACACTGCTGGTGGTGCAGGAGCTCGGGCCGAACTCGCTGGACATGCAGGGCGTCGGCTCCAACCAGACCGTGAACGGCCTGTCCTGGAATTGCTACGACCGCCTGCTCACCTACGCCTCCAAGACGCTGCTGGACGGTACATTGTCGTATGATCGCGAGAAGCTCGCGCCCGAGCTCGCCGAGAGTTGGGAGGTCGCGCCCGACGGCATGTCCTGCACCTTCAAGCTTCGCAAGGACGCAAAATTCCACGACGGCTCGCCTGTGACCGCCAAGGACGTCAAATGGTCGTTCGACCGCGCCGTGAAGGTCGGCGGCTTTCCAACCTTCCAGATGTCGGCGGGATCGCTGGAGAAGCCGGAGCAGTTCGTGGTGGTCGACGACCACACTTTCCGCATCGACTATGTCCGCAAGGACAAGATGCTGCTGTTCAACGTCGCCGTCGTGGTGCCCTTCATCATCAATTCCGAGCTCGCCAAGAAGAACGCGACGCCGGATGACCCGTGGGCGCTGGCCTGGCTGAAGAACAACGAGGCCGGCGGCGGCGCCTACAAGATCGAGAGCTGGAAGCCGGGCAGCGAGACTGTGCTGACGCGCTTCGACGACTGGAAGAGCGGCCCGCTGCCGAAGGTGAAGCGCGTGATCGCGCGCGACGTTCCTTCCGCCGGCACGCGCCGGGCCATGCTGGAGCGTGGCGATGCGGACATATCCAGCGGCTTTGCACCGCGCGACTTCGAGCAGATCATCAAGGAGGGCAAGGTCAAAGTCTCGGGCGTGCCGATCCCGAACGCGTTGTGGTACGTGGCGCTGAACACCGCCAAGCCGCCGTTCGACAACGTCAAGCTGCGCCAGGCGATCGCCTGGGCCATGCCCTACGAGCAGATCCAGACCAGCGCCTTCTTCGGCCGCGCCGTTCCCATGTATGGCGGCGCCGCCGAGGTCTCAAAGCCGGTCTGGCCGCAGCCGTTTCCTTACGTCACCGATCTCGACAGGGCCAAGGCTCTGCTGAAGGAAGCGGGCTTCGAATCCGGCTTGGAGACGACGCTGTCGCTCGATACCGGCACCGCCACCGTCGGCGAGCCGACCGCGATCCTGATCCAGGAGAATCTCGCCAAGATCGGCATCAAGGCGGGAATCGAGAAGATTCCCGGCGCGAACTGGCGCACGACGCTGAACAAGAAGGAGCTGCCGCTCGCGCTCAACCGCTTCAGCGGCTGGCTTGATTATCCCGAATATTACTTCTACTGGAATTTCCACGGCAACAACTCGATCTTCAACATCTCCTCGTACAAGAACAAGGAGATGGACGCCCTGATCGACAAGCGCGCTTCACCACGGATGCCGCGGAGTACGACAGGACGGTGAAGGATTTCATCGCGCTCTGCATGCGCGACGTTCCCATCGTTCCGCTCAACCAGCCGATTCACGACGTTGCCATGCAAAAGGGCGTCTCCGGCTACGAATTCTGGTTTCACCGCGAACCGGACTACCGCCAGTTCGCGAAATCATAGCTTGGCGCGCCGAGAGATCGAAATGTTCTCATCGTCATGGCCGGGCTTGTCCCGGCCATCCACGCCTTGCCTCTTTGCACCAAGAACGTGGATGCCCGGGACAAGCCCGGGCATGACGAGACGCTCCAGGCGCACCGCGCTCGCATGCAGCGTCGCCGCATCGAGCCTGCCCTGTCGCGATCCTTCCAGGGCGCAGGCAAAGACACGGTAGAACTGCGCGCCGTCATAGGCGACCAGCAACAGATCGACGCCGGCATTGATCGCCTCGACCACGGCCTTGCAGACATCGTTCTGGTAGATCGCGCCCATGACGAGATCGTCGGTGATCACTACGCCCTGGTAACCCCACTTGCCGCGAATGATCCCATCGACGACGCGCTTCGAATGCGAAGCGGCGCGATCGGGATCGACGGCGGTGAGCGTGACGTGGCCGACCATGAGGGCGCTGCGCGAACGCGACAGCACTTCGCGGAACGGGAGCCAGTCGGTTGCCTCCAGCTCCTTCACAGGCGTGTCGAGATTGGCGCTGAAATGATGCGTGTCGGTGCGCACGCGGCCGATGCCAGGAAAATGCTTGAGCGTGGCGCCGACGCCCGTCTCCTCCAGCCCGCGCACATAGGCGCTCGCGATGGTGCTGACGACGGCGGGATCGGTCGCAATCGCGCGCTGGCCGATCAGCGTATGGAAATCCAGACGGTTGCGCCGTGCCGGCGGCTTGAGGTCGAGCACCGGCGCGAGATTGAGGTTGACGCCGACCTGAGCGAGCTCGCGGCCGTGAATGCGGCCGAACTCCTCGGCCTTGGCCTGCTGCTCGTCGGGGGCAAGCCCCGTCAACGTTGCCAGCGCCGGCACCTTGGTCAGCGGCGGCGCAAGATGCCCGACGATGCCGCCTTCCTGATCGGCGGCGACGATCAGCGGCGGCAGGCCGACCGCGCGCCTGATATCCTGCAGCGCCGCGATCTCGGCCCGCAACGCTCCGACGGTGCGGCCGCGGATGTTGTGCCGCGTGACATAGACGCCGCCGATCAGGCCCTGCCCGGCAAGACGCGCGACCTCGGGAAATGAGGAATAGCCGACCATGAAGTGCGGCCCGAGCTGCCGCGCCTCGACGGCGCTGGCGCCGAGGACGTCGTGCTTGCGCAGCTCGAACTTCAGATGCGCAGCGGACATCAAGAGCGGCGGCAGGCACCAGAGCACGACGAGCGCCTTGCCGGCCAAGGTGCGCCAGCGCCCTCTGCGCAGCAAGAGAACGACGATTGCGATGCTTGCGACGACAAGCGCGATGTTTCCGGCGCCACGCAGCACGAGCAGATAGGGATCGTTTTTGTTCGCGGCCGCGAATGAAGCGACGGACGCGGCCAGCCAGAGCAGGATGAGACAGATGCGGGTGAGCAATTGCATGATGCGTCACTTGCGAAAAGCGAAGAATGCCTCGCACCTAGCAAAGCGAAGCACGCTGCGCGAGAGGCAAAGGCGCGCCTGCACGAAAACTGCAAAAAACTCCTGAAGGCGTGCAGACGATGATCCTGCCGTCTGCACAAGTGCCGTTCAGAGTTCTTGATGTCAACACTCACGGAGACTGTTGGACATGACGAGCCTGGCTTCGACGACGGACATTCAACCGATCAGGCCTTCTGCGCTGTCGGCCAAGCTTGCAATGGCGCTGCTGCTGGCCCCGCTCGCCGACTGGCTGTTCTACGGCCAGCGGATTGGGCTGTCGCTGACGCTGTTTGCGATCGCGACCGCCTGCGTATCGGCGCTGTTCAATCACGCGATCCTGGACTGGCGGCGCGCGGCGATCGGCGGCGCGATCCTCGTGCTCGGCGTTGTCCCGGCCATGGAAGAGCTCAACCTGCTGTCGTTCCTGATCCTCATCGCATCGCTGACGATTGCGCTGTTGCTTGCGACCAATCCTGACGCGACCGAGCTCACCGACCGCGCCCGCGCGCTGCGCAATTTCCTCCTGCTCGGACCCTTCAGGTTCTTCCTCGATGCGCCCCAGGTGTTCAACCTGTCGGCGTTCACCCGCGGCATCGCGCTCTGGCTGCTGCCTGCGGCGCTCGGTACCGTCTTCATCGCCCTGTTCGCCGCGGCCAATCCGGTGATCGAGCAATGGGTGTCCCTGCTCAACCCCAAGGCCATCTTAGAACACGTCAATATATCGCGCGTGCTGTTCTGGACCTCGATGCTGGCGCTGGTCTGGCCGTTCATCCATGTGCGCTGGCGGCGCAAGACGATCGTCACCACGACAATGGCCGACGGCCCTGTGCCACCGCCGCTGCCGCCCATGGTCTCGGCGGAGTTTCTCGGCCCCTCCATCATCCTGCGCTCGTTGATTCTGTTCAACCTGCTGTTCGCGGCGCAGTCCATTCTCGACGGCATCTATCTCTGGGGTCACGTGACGCTGCCCGACAACATGACCTACGCGGCCTACGCCCATCGCGGCGCCTATCCGCTGATCGCGACCGCCCTGCTCGCGGCTGCCTTCGTGCTGGTGGCAATGCGCCCAGGCGGGCCGGCGGAGAAATCAAAGGTGATCCGGCCGCTGGTCTATCTCTGGGTCGGGCAGAACGTCCTGCTGGTCGCCTCCTCCATCCTGCGGCTCGATCTTTACGTCGGCATCTACATGCTGACCTACTGGCGGATCGCGGCCTTCATTTGGATGGGGCTGGTCGCTCTCGGGCTGATCCTGATCGTCGCCCGCATCGCGCTCAATCGTTCCAACCGCTGGCTCATCGGCGTCAACCTGATCGCGTTAACGATCGTGCTCTATGGTGCCTCGCTGGTGAACTTCGATGCATTCATTGCCGACTACAATCTGATGCACAGCAGCGAAAAGGGAGGGAACGGCGTCAACATCGATAGCAACTACCTCCTCACGCTCGGGCCACAGGCGCTGCCTGCGATCGACAAGGTCATCGCGCTTCGCGGCGGCGACTCCTGTCTTGCGGGACGTCGAGACCGGCTTGTAGAAAGTCAACGGCAGGACCTGGCCTGGCGGGCCTGGGGTTTTCGCAGTTGGCGGCTCCAACGTTGGCTGGACGCACAGGCCAAAATCCAGCCCGGCAATCAGCCGCCGGGGTGAGCGGAGAGTTTCTTGGCGCATCGCATTCTCATCATCGACGACGAAGGCCACATCCGCGAGGTCATCCGCGTCGCCCTGAAGAAGGCCGGCATGGACGTGATCGAGGCCCGCGACGGCAAGGAGGCGCTTCTCCGCTTTGCCGCCGACAGGCCGGATCTCATCGTGCTGGACATCGGCATGCCCGAGTTCGACGGCCTCGACGTCTGCCGCGACATTCGCAAAGGCTCCGACGTGCCGATCCTGTTCCTGTCGGCGCGCGACGAGGAGATCGACCGCATCCTGGGCCTCGAGATCGGCGGTGACGATTACGTCACGAAGCCGTTCAGCCCGCGCGAGCTGGTGGCGCGGGTCAACGTCATCCTGCGCCGCCTCAGCCCCCGCAACGGCGAGGCCAAAGCCGGGCCCACCGCGCTGACGCAAGGCGGGCTGCTGATCGATCCCGAACAGCATGTCGCGTCCTTTGCCGGCACACCGCTGAAGCTGACCGCGATCGAATTCGGCATCCTGCGCGCATTCCTGACCCGGCCGACATCGGTGTTCAACCGCGAGCAGCTGATGCGCGCGGCCTACCAGCTCAACATCCAGGTCTCCGACCGCACCATCGACAGCCATATCCGCAACATCCGCGCCAAGCTTGCGGCGCTTTCCTGCGACAACGTGATCGAGACCATCCACGGCGTCGGCTTCAAGCTCGGCCGCTGCGAGAAAGAGGCATGAGCACGGCACCCGACAAATGGCGACCGTCGCTCACCCTCGTGATCTTCACGGTGCTGGCGACGGTCGGCATATTGCCGCTGGTCGGCCTGTTCTTCTTCCGTCTCTACGACAACCAGCTGATCCGCCAGACCCAGGCCGAGCTGATCGCACAGAGCCGCGTACTCGCGACGATCTATGCGCAGGAGGTCGCGGCCCGGCTCGACAGCGGCCTCGTGCTCGGCGCCGAGGTGCCGCCGGGCGTCTTGCCCGATCCCGGCGACCAGGTCACGCCGATCCGCCCCGCCCTCGACCTCACCGCGAACGACCTCCTGCGGCGGCGGCCCGACGCATTGCCCGCGCCGATGCCGGCGCAAGCAGCCTATGTCGAGATCGGTGCCAGGCTGACGCCGATCATCCGCGAGACCCAGAAGGTGACATTGGCCGGCTTTCGCATCCTCGATCCGCAGGGCGTGGTGATTGCCGGGCGGCAGGAGGTCGGGCAATCGCTCGCCCATATCGAGGAGGTCGCGGACGCCCTGCAAGGGCAATACCGCGCCACCTTACGCAACCGCGTGCCGGATAAGCCGCCGCCGCCGATCTATTCCTTCAGCCGCGGCCTCGGCGTGCACGTGTTTTCGGCCATGCCTGTCACCGTCAACAACCGCGTCGCCGGGGTGATCTACACAACGCGGACACCGAGCAACATTTTCGACCATCTCTATCAGGAGCGGGCCAAGTTCGTGTTGGCGGGCTTTGCGGTCATCCTCGGCACGATCGCGATCGGCCTCGTGTTCTCGCGCACAATCACGCTCCCGATGCGCGAGCTGATCGACCGCGCCGCCAGAATCGGCCGCGGCGACCGCGAGGCGTTTAAGCCGCTCAAGCATTACGGCACGCGCGAGTTCGCCCAACTCTCGCACAGCTTTCTCGGCATGGCCGAGCAGCTGGCGCGGCGCTCCGACTATATCGCGACCTTCTCGGCCCATCTCACCCACGAACTGAAATCGCCGCTGACCTCGATCAAGGGCGCGGCCGAGCTGCTGCAGGATTCGGTTCAGGGCAAGGCCGAGGGCCTGACGCCGGCCGAGCAGCAGACCTTCATTGCCAACATCCTGTCTGATACCCAGCGACTGGAGGCGATGGCGCAGCGGCTGCGCGAGCTGGCACGCGCCGAGAGCCTGCCGCAGAACGAGCGCACCGAGCTGGCGCCCGTGATCGCCGATCTCAGGAGCCGGTTTCCCGCAAGCTCGATCGAAGCCAGCGGCAGCCTCGACCGGGCGATCGGCATGTCCTCGGAGAAGGCGCTGATCGTGCTGTCCCACATCGCTGACAATGCGGTGCGGCACAAGGCTGGGACCATCAGGCTGGAGGCGGTCGACGCGCGGACGACCGTGCTCGTGACGGTCAGCAATGACGGCGAGCCTATCTCGGCGCCGAACCGTGACAGGATCTTCGATGCGTTCTTCACCACCCGCCGCGACCAGGGCGGCACCGGGATGGGGCTGGCGATCGCGCGCGCGGTGATGGCGAGCCATGGCGGCTCGATCAGGCTGAAGCCGACCGACGAGGGCGCGGCCTTCGAGCTTCAGTTTCCGGTCGCCTAGATCGCAAAGACCCAGGCGGCCACAATGGTGCCGAGGGTGACGAGACCGGCGATGGTCCAGCCGGCGGCGTATTCCAGCTCGGGATGCCCGGTCGCCCGCATGATCTCAACCGGATCGGCGGTATGCTTCTCTGCCATGACAGCCTCGCACGTTTCTTCCCGCGTCATAGATAAGTCGCATCAGCCGCAAAGAGGTTCCATCACGGAAATGCGAGGCATGACGCAGCTAGGTTTGTTCGCCGACCCGCAGGACGGCCCGGCCGGCCTTCGCTACACGGACGATTTTGTCGATCGGTCCGCCGAGCAGAATCTGATCGGCCGCATCGCAGCATTGCCGCTGCAGCGCTTTCAGTTCGGCGCATTCGAGGGCAACCGCCGGGTGGCCTCGTTCGGCTACCGCTACGATTACACACTGCAGCGTCTGGCCGAGGCCGATCCGATCCCGGACTGGGTGCGGCCGCTCACGCGGCAGGTCGAGGCTTGGGCGGGGCTGCCGGAGGGCAGCGTCGAGCAGGTGCTGTGCACCGAATACGAGGTCGGCGTCGGCATCGGCTGGCATCGCGACAAGCCGCATTTCGACAAGGTGCTCGGCCTGTCACTGGGCTCGCCATGCAACTTCCGCTTCCGCCGCCGCAGGGACAAGACCTGGGAGCGCCACACGCTCGCGGCCCTGCCGCGCTCGCTCTACATGATGGATGGCGAGGCGCGCTCGCAGTGGGAGCACAGCATCCCGCCGGTCGAGGCGCGGCGCTACTCCATCACCTTCCGGACGATGAAGCGGGCCTGACGGACCATCCAAAACAAAAACTGCGAAAACAACCCCATGCACAGTAGAAAGCCGTTTCCGGCGCGAGCCTCGGCGGTGCTGGACAACGGTCTGAGGGATCGGGATAAAACGGCGGCTGCGCGCCCTGCCCGCCAAGGTGCCGCGAATTCGCCTCAAGGCCGGCCGACTAATGAGACGAATTGAAAAGACGGGCCAGATCAGCGAGCCAATATGAGCCCCGCAAGGCCGCCACATCCATGAAGAATTATCTGACATTTTTTCTGTTTCTGACCATGACCGCGGCCTCCGCGCACGCAACCGTGCCGGGCCGGCTCCCGCCGCCCTCCGATCTCGTGCAGGTGGGCCTCACCGATTCCGACACCACCGCAGGCGGCACCGCGCGGCTATGCGCGCAGGTCAGCTTCTCGCGCGGCCTGCGCTATGGCGAGAGCGAGGCCAATGTGCTCGATGTCGCGACCAGCGCGACCAAGGCCGAAACGCCGCGGCCGGTGCTGGTGTTCGTGACGGGGGATACCTTCACCGGCGACCGCGGAGCGCCGGAGCTGTCGCGCCAGATCCAGGACCAGGCGATGTGCTTTGCCGCCCGCAACGGCATGATCGGGGTCCGTGTCAATTATCGCTTGGCGCCCGCGGCAACCTGGCCGGCCGGCGCGTCCGATGTGGCCGCGGCGCTGTCCTGGGTCCATGGCAATATCGACCTCTTCAACGGCGATGCCCGCGAGATCGTCGCGGTCGGCTACGGCGCCGGCGCCTTCCACGTCGCGACCCTGCTGGCGCATCCCGAACTGCAGACCGCGGGCGCCAACGTCGCGGGTGTCGTGCTGGTGTCCGGGATCTACCGCGTCGGCAAGGACGCCAGCGACAGCGAGAAGGCCTATCTCGGCGCTGATGCCACCCAGTACGACAAGCGCTCGGTGTTCCCCGGCATCCTCAATGTCGACGTGCCGATCGTGCTGGCCTGGGCCGCGGACGATGCCGCCGGCCTCGTGGCGCAGGGCGAGACGCTGAAGAAGACGCTGTGCGGCGCCGGCCATTGCCCTCGCAGCACGCTGCTGCGCAGCCGCGACGGCATCGCGAGCGCCTTCGGCCTCGATGGCTCCGGCGACAGCCTCGCCGAACCGACGCTGCTGCTGGTGCGTCAGCTGGAAGCGCGAGGATTGCCGTAGCGTCGGCGCGTCAGCACGCCTGCCGCTTTCATCAGCCCGCTCCCAGCCACACGATTGCCAAACGCTTGACCTAGATCAAGCAGTCCTGGTGGGGACTGAGCCGACCTCGCACCGGGGGGCCGACCACAAGGCATCGAACATGCGCGTCATCGGCAGGATGCTGTTCGTTTTCGTGATTGCCGTCGCATCGCTAGGCGCGATGTCGCAGCAGCAGCACTCGGATCAACCCGCAACCGACCCGGAAATCCGCATCGGCAACGTCATGCCGTATTCGGGACCGCTGTCGGAATTCGGCGCGATTGGTCAGGCGGAAGCGGCCTATTTCGACATGGTCAACGCGCGCGGCGGCATCAACGGCCGCAAGATCCGCTTCATCACCCGCGACGACAATTCCGATCCGGCCACCGCGCTGGAGCTGACGCGCAAGCTGGTCGAGAAGGACGGCGTGCACCTGATGTTCGGCTCGTTCGGCACGCCCGGCAATCTCGCTACGCGCTGGTACCTGAACGAGAAGAAGATCCCGCAGCTGTTCGTCGCCTCCGGCGATGAGGAACTGAGCCAGCCGGGCGCGTTTCCTTGGACCATGGGCTGGCAGCCGTCGTTCCGGTCCGAGGGGCGCATCTATGCCAACTACATCCAGGCCTATTACCCGAGCAAGAAGATCGTCGTGCTCTGGCAGAACGACCAGTTCGGGCGCATGGTCTACAAGGGCATTCAGGAGGGCCTCGGCGATCTCAACCGTCACGTCCTCGTCGACATCGCCTTCGATCTTGCCGACGAGCATCTCGACGGGCACGTCTCGATCCTCAAGCGCGCCGGCGCCGATATCTTCGTCTTCCTCGGCGTGCCCTCGACCGCATCCAAGGTGATCAAGCTGGCAGCGTCCCTGAATTGGCGCCCGGTCTTCATCGTCAACGATGCCTCCGCCTCGATCGCCAATGCGATGGCGCCCGCGGGGCTGGAGAATTCTGCCGGCGTGATTTCGGCGGCGTTCCTGAAGGATCCGAGCGATCCCGCCTGGAAGGACGATACCGGCATGAAGGAGTGGTTCGCCTTCATGGACAAATACCATCAGGTCGAAAGCACCAACAACAGCGCGGCGCTCTACGGCTACGCCGCAGCCGAAGCACTGACGCAGGTGCTGAAGCAATGCGGCGACGATCTTTCGCGCGACAACATCATGCGCCAGGCGGCTTCGCTCAGGGACTATCAGCCTTCGGTCGCATTGCCCAACATCAGGATGAACACCTCGCCCCATCGCTATCTGCCGATCAGGCAGATGCGGCTGGTCCAGTTCGACGGGCGGTCGTGGCAGCCGTTTGGGGATGTGATCGAGACGGCGTTCACGGAGGGGGTGGCAAGGTGAGGTGCCTCGCGTAGAGTGACGTTGGTACAGTGCCACGTTCAACGGGCACCTTTTCCTGGGCCACCCCTCTCCCCCGCCCTCCCCCACAAGGGGGGAGGGAGCGCAGCGGAATACGCGGCGACACTCCGACTCAATCCGACTTTCGCAGGTTGAGTAGATCGAACCCGCGCCACAACAAAGGTGCGTTCCCTCCCCCCTTGTGGGGGAGGGCTAGGGAGAGGGGTTCACACGGGTACTCTCTCGATATGAGCGGCTATGCCCCCTCACGCCGGCTTCAGCGAGGCCAGCGCGTTCTCCAGCAGCGAGCGCACGCGCGCGGCATCGCCTGATTTCACCACGGCGGGGTCGAGATACAGCTCGAGCCCCGGCGCGCGCTCGGTGATGATGCCGCTGTTCTCCGCGGCAGCGTCGTTCAGCGCGTCGACCGAATAGGGAATGACCTCGCGACTGATGCCCTTCATCGTGATCGCCGGCAGCGCGTGGGCGCGGACGATGTCGCTGACGAGGGCAAAGGTCTCGTAGCTCAGCACGATGCCGCCGGGCTCGGCGATCGATTGCAGGCGTGCGGCAAGGTTCGCCTCCGCACCGATGATGGTGTAGTCCATGCGGTCGGTGCTGCCGAAATTGCCGACATTGCAATAGCCCGAATTGATGCCCATGCGCGAGCGGAACGGCTGCTCGATGCCGGACGCCCGCCATTTTGCGTTCAGCTCCGCAAGGCGCTGCTGCATGCGCCAGGCCATCTGCAGGCAGGCCTGCGCATCGGCCCGGTCGCCCTTGGTCTCGGGGTCGCCGAAGAAGATCAGCATGGCGTCGCCGATGAACTTGTCGATTGTGCCGCCATATTCGTGGGCGATCGCCGACATCTCGGTGAAATATTCGTTGAGGAGCTGGGTCAACTGTTCAGGCTGCAGCCGCTCGGCGGTGGCGGTGAAGTTCTGGATGTCGGAGAAGAAGATGGTGAGCTTCTTGCGCTCGGTGTGGATGGTGACGTCCTTCTGGCCGCTGAAGATCGACTTGTAGACCTGCGGCGGGATGTAGCGCGAGATCTTCATCGACAGCGAAGCGAGGAAGTCGTTGGCGGATTCGAGCTCCTTGTTCATGATCTTGATGCGGCGCGCCTGGCGGCGCTGCAGCGAGAGGAACGACAGTCCGCTGCCGGCCGCGATCAGGAAATAGGCCAGCAGGAACTTGAACGAGAAGATGTTGGCGGCGATCGGCTGGGCGATGATCACCTCCTGGATGCCGCGGACATCGCCCACCTTCCAGTCCTTCTTCGGGCTCTCGGGGTGGCTGTTGTGGCAGCTGACGCAGGCCGGCCCCATGGTGACGGGCGCAACGAGGCGGACCTTGTCGTTGAACAGCGAGGTCTCGGTCTCGACGATCTTCTGCTCGGGATCCCGGCGCAGCGCATCGAGTGCGTCCTTCTCGAACTTGTCGAGCTGGTGCGGAGCGCGGTTCTGGAACGGGAAGTCCGAGACGAAACGATAGGTGATGTTCTCCTGCTGAGCGCCGATCACCCGGCCGAGCTCCAGCGACAGCGTCGCGGGGATTGGGATCGCGCCGGGCACGGATTCGTAATTGTGAACCACCCTGGTCGTGCCGTTCGGATTGGCCAGCACGCGGCCGACCACGTTGGAGGCGTAGTAGCTGCGCACGCTCGTGATCACCGAATTGAGATCGATCGCCTGGCGCCGCAGCGCCGTCTTGCTGAGCTCGGTCAGGTCCAGCCACACCGCGAGCGGCAGGGCGAGCAGGAGGAAGGCGATCGCGGCACCCGTGAGCACGCCGCTCTTGCGCTGTTCTTCGGAGATCGCTTGTTTCACGTCGTGGCTCCGTTGTGTGCGATCTTGTCGCAAACCCCTCGGAATTTGCTGCAAGGAATGCGGCGGCACAGAGCCCGGAATCGCAGGCTCACGCAACCCCATTTTATGGTGGGTCGGCAGAGGAGCCTTTTCGTTTGATCACGGATGCTTAAGATCGGCGCCGACCTGCATCCGCTCTGCCGGGAGAGACCCATGACCGAGACCATCCGCATCAAGCGCTTAGTGGCGCGCCCCGTCATCGTGCCGATGAACCTGCCGCTCCAGACCTCGACAGGCGCGGTCGCCAAGGCGCCGCTGGTGCTGATCGACTGCGAGACCGACCAAGGCGCAACCGGCCATGCCTATCTGTTCTCGATCACGCCGTCGGCCCTGAAGCCGCTGACGGGGATGGTCACGGAAATGTCGGACCTCGTCGCCGGCGACGAGCTGCTGCCGCTCGAGATCGAGCGCAAGCTGACCCAACGTCATACGTTGCTTGGCCTCGCCGGGTTGCAGCGGCTGGCGCAATCCGGCATCGACATGGCGGCCTGGGACGCGCTGGCCCGCGCCCGCAGCCTGCCACTCGTCCGCCTGCTCGGCGGCGCGCCAAAGCCGGTGCGCGCGTATAATTCAAAGGGACTTGGCATCATGCCGGCGGGCGCCGCCGCGGACGAGGCGCAAAAGCTGCTCGCGGAAGGTTTTCACGCGGTGAAGATCCGCGTCGGCCGGCCCGATGCGCGGGAGGACCTGAACGTCGTGCGCGCGGTGCGTAAAGCCGTCGGCGACGGCGTGACGCTGATGTGCGACTACAATCAGGCGCTGACGGTGGCGGAAGCCATCCGCCGGGGCCGGATGCTCGACGACGAGGGGCTGTTGTGGATCGAGGAGCCGATCCGGCATGACGACCATTTGGGCTGCGCCCGCGTCGCGGAGGCGCTCTCCACGCCGGTCCAGATCGGCGAGAACTTTGACAGCGCCTTCGCAATGCAATCCGCGCTCTCGCTTCGCGCCTGCGACTTCGTGATGCCCGATGTCCAGCGCATCGGCGGCGTCACCGGCTGGCTCCGCGCTGCAGCGCTGGCGCACGCTGCCGGCGTCGAGATGTCGACGCATCTGTTCTCGGAAGTCAGCGCTCACCTCCTCTGCGTAACACCGACGGCGCATTGGCTGGAATATGTCGACTGGGCCGACGCGGTGCTGGCAGCGCGGCTGCAGATCAAGGACGGCTTCGCGCTGCCGGGCGAGGAGCCGGGCAATGGCATCGAATGGGACGAGGCGGCAGTGAGGAAGTACCTCGCGAGTTGATCCGACAACTACCGCCGCGCCAATCCAGCGGCGATGTTCTTCGGTCGGCACCGAGCTGGATATCACGCAGGCAGGCGTGCCGGACGTCATTCCACCCGAGGCTTGCTACCTCGGTTGGCAGGAGTCGCTGCGAGGCCTGGCACGGCTCGTCGAGCCTGAGATCGATCAATAGCGCACCAGGAGCAAGCGAGGCCGCCGGATCGGAGAAGTCGACCTCCGCGATCCGGCGTCGGTGCCGACATCATCGCCGCACGGCGGACGGAATTCACAGAATCCTGCTCGTACTTGACGAATCGCAAGTCCGGGGAGCCGACGAAATGGATGAATTCGACCTGAGAGGTACGCCAGCATAATCCACGCATTGAGAAGCTGGCCCTGGAGCTGGAGTGCTTAGAGCGTAACTGATCAGGCGCTGGGATCAATGTCATTGCGTTCGGAACAGGCTTGCAGCACCTCACCGTCCCAACGGTTCTTTCCGGACATGCTGCAGATGTTCGGCGAAAAGCCCGCCTTCGTTACCTCAAACGGAGCGATCGTATCATATGCAGAGCTGGCTAGGCGCGCCGATCTCTTTGCGGCGCGTCTCGGAACTGAGCGCCGGCTGGTCCTGATCGAGACGATGAACGAAATCGCACCGTTGGTGGCCTATTTGGGCGCCCTTCGCGCGCGTCATCCCGTCATCCTCGCGGACGCGAACGCACTGGCAAAGGATTCGCGCACGTTAGACCTGTACCAACCGGATTGGATTTACCGCTTCAACGGATCCGAATGGCACCTTGAGAAAGGAAGTGGCGAGCGGCGCAAAGACCTGCATCCAGACCTCGCCTTGCTGCTGTCGTCATCCGGTTCGACAGGCAGCCCAAAGCTCGTACGGTTGTCGCGAAGCAACATCGATGCGAACGCCCGCGCCATCGGCGAATCCCTCGAGCTAAGCACTGCTGACCGCCCTATCACAGCACTTCCGTGGCACTATTGCTATGGGCTTTCCGTCATTCATTCTCATCTAGCGTGCGGTGCCACCATTCTTTTGACAGCGCGTAGCGTTGTCGAACCAGGTTTCTGGGACTTCTTCGAGGATAATCAAGGCACGAGTCTCGCAGGCGTGCCGCACACATTCGAACTGCTCGAACGAACGACCTTTCTTGGGCGCCGCCTCGAATGTCTGCGATATCTCACCGTAGCCGGCGGTCGCCTGGCGCCTGCTGTGGTGCAAGCCTATGCGCGCTGGGCCCGGGATCGCGGGGCACGCTTCTTTGTCATGTATGGGCAGACGGAAGCCACCGCCCGAATGGCCTATCTGACACCTGATCTGGTAGACCGCTATCCCGACTGTATCGGGATTCCCTTACCGGGTGGGCAATTTCGGATCCTGGGTCCGGACGGAAGCGAAGTCGTCGAGAGTGGACGAGCCGGCGAACTTGTCTATTCCGGGCCGAACGTGATGATGGGGTATGCGCAATCGGCGGACGACCTTGGGCGGGGACCTGAGCTGTCAGAGCTCAAGACCAACGACATCGCAGAGCGCAATCAGGAAGGACTTTACCGCATCCTTGGACGGTCGAGTCGCTTCTCGAAGCTGTTTGGTCTACGTCTGGATTTCGATGAGATCGAATCCTTCCTCAGCCAGAAGGGCTACATCGCCGCAGTTGCCGGAAACGATCAACGTCTCGCAATCGCTTTAAGCGGCGGCGCGTCGGCAGGTGCTGTTCAAGCAGGTGCTGTTCAAGATATGGTCGCTGACCGTTACAAGCTTCCAAGCCACGTGGTCGGTGTCGTGGCTGTGCCCGCAATTCCACGGCTTTCCTCCGGCAAGGTAGACTATCCCGCGGTAGTTGAGCTTGCGGATGCCTCTGCCTCTACGAACTGCTCCCTTCAACCAGCCGAAGCGGAAGCGCCCGCTGCACCGCCCGGCCCGCATGGATCTCTTGCGGCGGCCTTCGCAGAGGCATTCAGGCGCTCCTCCGTCGATGCGGAGGACAGCTTTGTAAGCCTTGGCGGGGATTCTCTCTCCTATGTTCAGATCTCCTTGATCATAGAGGACCACATAGGCTTTCTTCCGGAGGACTGGGAGCAACTGACCGTCGGCGAACTGCAGGCCATGAAGCAAGCTGGCGCCGCTGAGCCGGTTAGTCGCCGCAGCTGGATGGACACCGACATCTTCCTGCGTGCTCTCGCGATCTGCGGAGTGGTTGTTGTCCATGCGGGTGATATCTCCGGGCTCTATGGCGGTTCGGAGCTGCTATTTGTCCTTGCGGGGTACAACTTCGCTCGTTTTCAGGGCAAGGCGATTTTTGATGGGCGCGCGCTCAAAGCATTGCAGCCCTTCGCTGTAAACGTTCTCCTTCCCCTTTTCGCTATCATAGTCCTGCACGATGTGGTCAAAGGCGGCTTTGATATCAGGAGATACCTTCTGATCGGCAATTTCTACAATCTCTCGATCCAGTATTTGTATTTCATCGAGGTGCTTTTTCAGTGTCTTGCTGTCCTTGCAGCAATAATGGCAATCCGCCCGATCCGCGACTACGCGAAGGAGCAGCCTTGGCGCAGCGGCATCGGGCTGTTTATCGCAGCTGTCGCGGTTCACTTCATAGGGCTGCGTGTATCCGACTTGGCGCCGCTTGATTACCGAGTTCCTCAATTCTACCTTTACCTCATCGTCTACGGATGGTGCCTGAACTTTGCAAGGAGCGCTGGCCAGAAGGCGATCGCGTTTGCTCTTGCGCTCATCGTCTTTCCTCACACGTTCGTTGTGCCTTCGCAGATTTTCTGGGTGATGGGCGGGAGCATGGTTTTGCTGTTCGTGACGAAAGTCTCGATCAGCGGGACCGTCCGGCGAATCGTTTCCACTATCAGCGGAGCATGCTTTCACATCTACCTGGTACACGGCTTGCCGGTTGCATTGTTGAAAGTCCCCCTCGCATCATATCCGACCATTCGCATCTACTTGTCGCTCATCCTGGCGATTCTGCTGGGTAAAGTCGTGGGAGACGCCTTCTCTCTCATCGTCAGACGACTGCGCTTCGCGCAGGAGCCATGGCGGCGGCGTCCGGCCACGATCGGCCTTCGTTGAAAGCGCAAGAGCGCCACGGCAAGGCACATTGTCGACGAATGGCAAGTGCAGTTTGTGCCAGACCCACACATAACGGGGTTCGCTGACGGAACACCCCGTGCCATCGTACGAACATCGCGCGACAAGGCGAACAGGTGCATTCCCTCTCACCTTCTATCATAATGCGTCCGGGCAGATTCGGGGTGCACTTATGAGCGGTACAGGGGACCATGGCACGCTGGAAGCAGTCGTGGAGCGACGACGACATCAAGAAGCTTAGAGCGCTCGCAGGCACCATGCCGGTGACGATGATCGCGAAGGAGCTCGGCCGCACGACTGGCACGGTGCTCGCGAAGGCCGTCGAGCAAAATATTTCCATCATGCACCGGACAGACGAGGTGGGTTAGTCCGGTCAACCCGCCTCGCGCGTTCGCCGATAGCGAAAATCGCAGTGCGTCGCGCCCTGCATGATGGTCTGTGTGCGCGTGAGCCTGATGTCGGGACCAAACCCCTCCGCGGTCGCAAAGTCCGCGGTGCAGACCAGGAGGAAGCCGAGCTCCGGCTCGCCCAGCGCCTTGTAGAACTCGGCATAGGCACAGCGCTTCACGTCGAAAGCGAACGCGTCCTGCGTCTGCTCGATGACGTCATAAGCGAGCGCATCGTCGCGGGCGTAGGTGCGGAAGGCCGCCGACACGGCCTTGCCGAGATCGCTTTCGTTCTTGGCCTTCCAGAATTCCTCGCCGAAGCGGCGATAGAGATCGCCGAGCGCCTTGCGCACCAGCGCGTTGGCGCGCAGCTCGCCGAGCTCGGCCTGCAATGCCTTGACCAGCGGTACCAGCACCTGCGCCTGGATCTTTGCCTGTTCGATGACGGACACGGTCATGGGCGGCCTCGCGTCGGAGCCGTCATGATAGCGCGGATGGACTGTAGGGTCATCGGGGACGTGCCCGGGGGGAGACAGCCCGGATTGCGCTGCGCTCTACGGGACGTTCCAATGATAACGAGTAAGCCGCACCAGTCCGTCTTCGCTCTTCGAGCTACGCCGGACACGCTTCGCCTTCATCTTCCAAGCTGTGCCACGCGAAGCCGAAGGCGAAGCGTGGTGGGCACGACAGGGATCGAACCTGTGACCCCTACCATGTCAAGGTAGTGCTCTCCCGCTGAGCTACGTGCCCTAGAGGTCATTTCGTCGGTGGGGTCCCTATAACGGCTCAGGGGAGCGTGCGCAAGGACGGAACGCGCCGATTTAGGCCGCCAGCATCTTGTTCACTTCGCTGACCAATTCGCGCAGATGCACGGGCTTGGACAGCACCTTGGCGTTCTTGGGGGCGTCCGAATCCGAATTCAGGGCGACCGCGGCAAAGCCGGTGATGAACATGATCTTGATGTCGGGGTCGAGTTCCGAGGCCCGGCGGGCGAGCTCGATGCCGTCCATTTCCGGCATGACGATGTCGGTCAGCAGCATCTCGAACGGCTCTTCCCGCAGCCGCTGATAGGCGGCCATGCCGTTGTCGTGGGACGAGACCTGAAAACCGGCGTTTTCCAGCGCCTTGACCAGGAAACGGCGCATGTCGTTGTCGTCTTCGGCGAGCAGAATCTTTGGCATGGCAGGAAACGTCGATTCCCCAGAGGATATCAGCAGAGGTCACTAAGCCCGACAGAGGGTAAATTTGGGGTGAAAATCTTAACCCTGCGCCGGCCCCGCTGCCGGCTCTTTGTGGACCGGAACGAGGTCCGAATCAATCGAACCGGACCGGCGCGTCCCCATCCCGATGCCCGCACGGTTAAGACGTGTTCCAAGGGGCCATGGCATCTTTTCGCTTGGCAGAATGGTTGCGATTCCGGACAATGACGACACATAAGAGCCGCTTGATCGCCCGAATCATTGGACCCGGAGCTTGTCCGGATCGTACGGCACGAAGGGACGAAGCCTGAGAAGATGACCCGCTTTGACGGCGACATGTCGCCAGCCTTCGAGATCTTCGAGCCTGCCGAATGGCGCGCGCCCGTCATCTTCAACTCGCCGCATTCCGGCTCGACCTATCCTGAGGAATTCCTGGCGGCGTCGCGGATCGACCTGCCCACGCTGCGGCGGTCGGAAGACTCGTTCATGGACGAGCTGATCGGCCATCTGAGCGAGCGCGGCTTTCCGACGGTGCGGGTCAACTTTCCCCGCTCCTATGTCGACGTCAACCGCGAGCCCTATGAGCTCGACCCGCGCATGTTCACCGGCCGGCTGCCGAGCTTCGCCAACACCCGCTCGATGCGCGTCGCCGGCGGCCTCGGCACCATTCCGCGCGTGGTCGGCGACGGCCAGGAGATCTACCGCGACCGCATCCTGGTCGACGATGCGCTGGGGCGCATCGAGACGCTGTACAAGCCCTACCATCGCGCGCTGCGCCGGCTGATCAACAAGGTGCACCAGATGTTCGGCACGGTGGTGCTGGTCGACTGCCACTCGATGCCCTCGGTCGGCGTCAGCAGGGACGAGCCGCGCCGGCCCGACGTCGTGATTGGCGACCGCTACGGCACCAGCTGCACGCCGCTATTGCCCGATCGCGTCGAGGAGACCATGAGCGGGCTCGGCTATTCGATCGGCCGCAACAAGCCCTATGCCGGCGGCTTCATCACCGAGCATTACGGCAATCCCGCGAGCGGCCTGCACGCCGTGCAGCTCGAGCTCAATCGCGCGATCTACATGGACGAGCGGCGGCGCGAGCGCAGCGCTCGCTTCGCGCAAGTCGCCTCCGACTTCGGCGTTCTCGCCGACGTGCTGGCGAGCACGATTCCGTTCGCCGACCTCGGCCCGTTCCAAGCCGCGGCGGAATAGGACGCAGCTTCTCTCGCAAACGACGAAGCCTTGCGCGCGAATGCGTTTTCGCTTGGCAAGTTTGCGCGCCCCAAAATGAAAACAGCGGCGGCAAGAAAAAAGGGCCGCTCGCGAATGACGCAAGCGGCCCAAGTCTAGGGAGGAAACGCCCAAGGAGGGCAGCGGTAACGCGAAGCGCTACCGCACCGCAACAATATGCGACCGCGCCGCACAAAGTGCAAGGGCTTTTGCGCCGTTTCCCATGCAAATCGCACATGGCTCAGTTGCTTCTATGGAAACCCAGATTCAGTTTCTTTGATAAGGAAATTCAATGGGTTGATAGTCATTTGCATACGAACAAGGCAAGCTCGGAACTAAGATTTCAACTCGATGATCGATATTTGGCCAGCAGATGACTGGAATGGGGCAGCCCCACCCCGGTATCCAAAATACCAGGGAGCAACATCAAGACAGCGCTGCACGCGGCTGGCGAATTGAGCTAGGCAGGAGGCAAGCTTTCCAACTTCGCGTCGAGGATTTCGCCTGTGACGGTGATCGACTTCTCCGCCTTCATCGGTCGGCTCGCCACCGCCTCCGGCGAAACCATCCTGCCATTCTTCCGAACCTCTCTGTCGATCGACGACAAGAGCAAGACCAAGGATTTCGACCCCGTGACGGAGGCCGACCGCGCCGCCGAGGCGGTGATGCGGCGGCTGATCAAGGCCAATTTCCCCCAGCACGGCATCGTCGGCGAGGAATTCGGCAACGAGCGCGAGGACGCCGATTACGTCTGGGTCCTCGACCCCATCGACGGCACCAAATCCTTCATCGGCGGCTTTCCGATCTGGGGCACGCTGATCGCGCTCTTGCACAAGGGCGCGCCGGTGTTCGGCATGATGCACCAGCCCTTCATCGGCGAGCGCTTTTCCGGCGACAACGGTTCTGCCAATTATAAAGGGCCGTCGGGCGAGCGCCGGCTTCAGGTCCGCCGCTGCGCTTCGCTGTCGGAGGCCACCACCTACACCACCAGCCCCCTGCTGATGAACGAGAGCGACCGCGCCATCTTCGGCCGCATCGAGCGGGGCGCGCGGCTGTCGCGCTATGGCGGCGACTGCTACTCCTATTGCATGCTTGCCGCGGGCCACGTCGATCTCGTGGTCGAGACCGAGCTGAAGCCGTACGACATCGCGGCACTGATCCCGATCGTGACCGGCGCCGGCGGCGTCGTCACCACCTGGGAAGGCAAGCCGGCCCAGCGCGGCGGCCGCATCATCGCCGCTGGCGACGCGCGGGTGCACGAGGAAGCGTTGAAGCTTCTGAACAAATAACGACTCTCAAGCCTCCGACGAAGCCGATCAAACGCGAGAGGGAGCGCGCCGCCAGCGTGCAACCAGCTCACACCGCCTCGGCCCTGAGATGCTCCACCAGCATCTTGGCCGGCCTTGGCAGCGCCTTGAAGCTGCGCGCGCAGATCACGAGGCGGCGGTTGGCCCAGGCGTCGCGCAGGCGCACCATCGCGAGCGGCATGGTCTTGGCGCAGCGGCGGGCGGCGGCTTCGGGCACGAGGGCGACGCCGACATCGGCGGCCACCATCTGGCAGATCGCGTCGAAATCGCGCAGGCGCGCGCGGACATGCTGGCGGATGCCGAGCCGCGCCGCGTGCCTGGAAATATGCATCTGGAGCGCGGTGGCGCTGGTCAGCCCGACGAAGTCGCAAGCGCCCGCCTCCTGAAAGTCGATCTGGCGGCGACCGGCGAACGGGCCGCGTTTCGACGTCACCAGCGTCAAGCGATCCTCGCTGAAGGGAAAGCGCTCGATATGCTCGGGCAGCGCGTGCTCGGCGGCGAAGCCGAGATCGGCGGCGCCTGCGGTGATCGCCGCCGCGATATCGGTGCTCTCGCGCTCCTCGATGTCGACCGCAACGTCGCGATGCTGGCGCAGGAAGCCGGCGAGCGCCTTCGGCAGATGCTCCGACAGGCCCGACGTGTTGGCGAGGAAATGCACGCTGGCGCGCACGCCGCTGGCAAAACCGGCGAGATCGCCGCGCATGGCGTCGATCTGATGGATCACCAGCCTGGCATGATCGAGTAGGCTCTCGCCGGCCGCAGTCAACTCGACGCCGCGGCGCCCCCGCTTGAGCAGCGCGACGCCAAGCGCGTCCTCGAGCCCCTTGATACGCGCGCTGGCCGAGGCCAGCGCCAGGTGCGAGCGCTCCGCACCGCGGGTGATGCTGCGCTGGTCGGCCACCGCGATGAAGAGCTGGAGATCGACGAGGTCGAAGCGCATGCGATGCCTCTTCTTGATTGTTGGAGTATGATCTTGTCGGAAAACCGCCTCGCACTTTGCGCTGACGCGGCCCTGCGGGTCCGGATCATGCTCCAGCCTTCGTTGATGGCGAAGGCTCTCTCCGTAACCTCCAGATTGTGCGCCCGCGCGGCTTCGGTCAATGTGCAGACATGATCGACCCGCTGCTCATCCTCATCGCCGCCGTGTTCCTGCTCGCCGGATTCGTCAAGGGCGTGGTGGGGCTCGGCCTGCCGACCGTGTCCATGGGCTTGCTGGCGGTCAGCATGGCGCCGAGCCACGCCATCGCCATTGTCATCGTTCCCGCCATCGTCACCAACATCTGGCAGACCTTCGTCGGCCCGCATTTGCGCGATATCCTGCGGCGGCTGTGGCCGCTGATGATCGGCACCGTGGCCGGCTGCTGGCTCAACGCCGGCGCGCTGACCGGCCCGCATGCGCGCTACGGCACGATCGTGCTCGGCGCCCTGCTCGTCGCCTACGCCGCAATCGGCCTGACCAAGTTCCACTTCCGCGTCGCGCCCGAGAACGAGAAATGGATCGGCGGCGTGGTCGGCGTCATCACCGGCGTGATCTCCGCCTCGACCGGCGTGCAGGTGATCCCGTCGATGCCGTTCATGCAGGCGATCGGCATGGAGAAGGACGAGCTGGTGCAGGCGCTGGGCGTGTTCTTCACCACCGCGACGCTGGCGCTCGCCTTCAACCTGACCGCGGTCGGATTGCTGACGCCGGCCAATGCCGTGCCGGGGGCGATCGGCCTCGCCATGGCCTTTGCCGGCATGTTCATCGGGCAATCGGTGCGGGCGCGGATGCCGGCCGAAGCGTTTCGCCGCTGGTTCCTGATCGCGATGATCCTGCTCGGCCTCTATCTCGCCGGCAGCGCGCTGGCGAAGGAGTTTGCCTGAAGGAGTTACCGGCTCTCCAGCATGGCGACGCGAATGCCGAGATAGATGAAAAGGCCGCCGAGCGCGCGGTTGACCCAGGCAACCGCCCCTTCGGACTGACGCAGCCGGTGCGCGGCCTTGGCGGCGAACGCGGCGAGCACCAGGCACCACAGCGTCCCCGTAAAGATGAAGATCAGGCCGAGCGTCAGGAAGGCGAGCGGCTTGTGCGGCGCATCGGCTGCGACGAATTGCGGCAGGAAGGCCAGGAAGAACAGCGCGACCTTGGGATTGAGTGCGTTGGTGAAGACGCCCTGGAGGAAGACCCGCGAGAGCGAGCTCCGCGCCGGCGCGTTGATGCTTGAAGCCAGCACCGGGCGCGACCACAGCATCTGGAGGCCGGTCGCGACCAGATAGGCAGCGCCGACCAGCTTCAGGATCGAGAAGGCCGTCGACGAGGCCATCAGCAGAGCCGAAAGCCCGATCGCCGCCCCCGCGACATGGACGAAGCAGCCGCAACTGATGCCCAGTGCGGCAGCGGCGCCGCCCCGCCAGCCCATCTGCATGCTGCGGCCGATCACATAGACCGAATCCGGCCCCGGCGTGATGTTGAGCAGCACGCCCGACAGGATGAAAAGCCCGATCTCGTGAATGCCCAGCATGTAAGCTGCCTCCCGCCTCCTCGTCCGGGTGGTCCCGGTTTCGCTTAATCGGTTCGCCCGTCCCCGTCCACCGCCGGGATTGCTTAGGATTTACCTCGAATTTGCAATGCGGATCATGCTTCCGCTTGGCCTCATCTGCTTTATAAAGGCAGGGTTCTTGTAATGCAGGATTAGGCGACCGCCACGCCGTGGCCGGTCCCAGATTCGTTACCACGTCCCTTTGGAGCTTCGCGGATATGGAAAGACGTCTGGCCGCCATCGTCTGCGCCGATGTCGCCGGCTATTCGCGCATGATGGGCAGCGACGAGGCCGGTACCCATGCCGCCTTCAAGGCCCATCGCAGCGCGATCCATCCCATCATCCTCAATCACGGCGGCCGCGTCGTGAAGAACACCGGTGACGGCTTCCTGCTCGAGTTCGCCTCGATCGTCGGCGCTACCGAGGCAGCGATCGCGATGCAGACGCTGATGGCCGAACGCAACCGCCACCTGCCGGCCGACCGTGCCATGCAGTTCCGGCTCGGCATCCACATGGGCGACGTCATCGCCGACGAGGACGAGGTCTTCGGCGACGACGTCAACATCGCCGTCCGCCTGGAATCGGTGGCGAGCCCCGGCGGCTTCGCGATCTCGGCCAAGGCCTATCGGGAGGCGAGCAAGCATCTCTCGGTGCGGCTGACCGACGCCGGCGACCATCGCTTCAAGAACATCAAGGATGCGATCGGGGTCTGGACCTGGACGCCCGAAGGCGCGCCGGCGCTTGCTCCCGAGCTCCGGGAGGCCTCGGCGCTGTCGCAGCAGTACCGCACCGCGATCGTCGGCGTGCTGCCCTTCGCCAATCTCAGCGACGCCCAGGACGAATATTTCTCCGACGGCCTCACCGAGGACCTGATCCATGCGCTGTCGCTGCAATCCTTCTATCGGGTGCTGAGCCGCAACTCGACCTTCGCCTTCAAGGGCAAGAACGTCGGCACCCGGCTGATCGCGCGCGAGATCGACGCCACCTATCTGATCCAGGGCTCGGTGCGGCGCGCCGGTGCCAAGATCCGCGTCACCGCCGAATTGATCGCGCCGGAGACCGGCGAGCAGCTCTGGACCGGCCGCTACGACCGCGATATTGGCGACTTGTTCGCGATGCAGGACGAGATCACGACCAACCTGTCCGCCGCCATCGCCACCGAGATCGTCCGTGCCGAGGCCTCGGCACCGGCGCGGCTCTCGACCGACGTCACCGCCTGGGACCGCTTCCTCAAGGGGCTGTCGCATTACTACCGGCAGACCAAGGAGGATCTGGCCGCCGCCGTCGAGCTGTTCCGCGAGGCCATCCGGCTCGATCCCAAGCTGTCGATCGCACATGCCTATCTCGCCACGATTCAGATCCAGAGCATTCAGTTCGGCTGGGTCAAGGGCACGCGCGAGATGTGGGCCGAGGCGATGAGCCTCGCCGAAACCAGCGTCCGGCTCGATCCGCGCTCCTCCTTCGCGTTCTCGATCCTGACCTGGGCGCACGCGTTGGAGGGTCATCACGAGGCGGCAATGGACGCCGCCAAGCGCGCGGTCGCGCTCAACCCTTACGACAATGGCGCGCGCGGCGTGCTCGGCATCTGCCATTTCATGATCGGCGAGCACCGCGAGGCGATCGAGCTGTTCTCGATGGCCGCGCAACGCGACAACAGCGACCCGCGCTACCAATGGTCGGCGCTGAACGCGTTCAGTCACTATCTTCTGCGCCAATATGACGCGACGCTGTCATGGGCCCGCGAGCAGCTCTACATCAACCCGAATCACATGCAGGCGCTGGCGATCCGCGCCGCGGCGCTGGCGCAACTGGGGCGAAGCGACGAGGCCAGCGAGGCCGTCGGCGTGCTGATGGCGAATTATCCAACCCTGAACGTCGACAGGCATTTGCGCAACTTCCACTGGAAGCGGCCCGAGGACATCGCCCATTACCGCGAGGGACTGCTGAAGGCCGGCGTGCCCCTCGGCAAGCTGACCCTGGTGCAGAGCGAGGTTAGACGCGCCGCCGAGTCCTGAACTGCCGGCCACGGCTCGGTTGCGGCCCTTTGGCGACTCACGCCTGCTCTTGTTGACTCGACAGTGAAATGGGCCACACTTCGTGACACGCTGAAGTAGTATATCGTGCTGTCTGTTTGTTAGGACTTTCCGCGCTCTAACAGCGCGCCTGCATTTCACGATTCGCTGTTTCAGGATTTGGGCCATGCATCACCCCGCTTCGAAGCCGCCCCACGATCCCTCGATCCCGGTCTCGCCGAGCAATCCCTGCCCGTTCCTGCGCGGCCTCGTCGGCGAAGGCTTCGTCGAGGGCGGGACCGTCCCACTCAACACGCTGTCACAGACGATCGCGAATGCGACCGGCGAGACGGGGCTGAAGAAGGTCTGGGCCCGCATCCTGGTCCGCGGCGTTGCGATGATCGCCAACGGCATCAGGCACATCCTGAAAAGCATCTGGTCGGGCGCGCAGCTCGACGCGCTGCGCGGGGGACCGCTGGACAAGCGCGGCGCCGGCTCGCGCATCCTCGGCGTCGACGGCAAGGTCGACGACGACGAGATCGCTCGCTTGGCGAGCTTCGGCCGGACCTACACCGACCCGAACACCGGCAGCAGCGAGCCCGGCCTCAACGCCGCGGAAATCAAGACCTTCATGCGCGACAACCTCGAGCGCGCCGGCAGCGCCGCTCGCTGGTACTACCCGCTGCTGATGAAGTTCGAATGGCCCGTCCTTTTGAAGATCATCGGCAAGGGCAAGCAGGGCGAAGAGCGCTATCTCAGCGTGGCCGACGTGCGCACGCTGTTCGAACAGCGCCAATTCCCCGACCGCATCAACCAGCGGATCGTGTCGCAGCCGCTGCTGTCGTCCTGCCAGCTCCGCTTTCGCTGGACGGTCGCGCTCACGGCGTTCGTCATCGGCCTTGGCCTCGTCGCCTTGGTGGCCGTTGCCGAATTCCCCAACCAGGTTCGCGCCATGCTGCCGCAGAAGGGCGTGCTCGTGAATCTCCTGCCGCCGCCCCTGCCGGTGGTCCCCGAAACCAAGGCGGCTTACTGGCTTGAGCAAAACTGGTCGCTCAAGGACCGGCACTGGTTCCACCACGCCAGTCAGGGCACCGCGACCTTCCCCGTGCCCTATGAGTGGTTCGTGGCACTGGAGCAGCCGCAGCTTCACCTGTTGTCGAAGCCCGGCATGATCAAGGACAGCGCCTATCTCGAGCGCTTCGGCTTCATCCCAAGCCCGCAGACGATCCAGGCCGATGCGGCGACGCTGCGCCGCTTCGGCTATGCCAATGTCTACGAGACGACGCAGGCGTCGGATTGGTCGACGCGATGGACGCCGGCGGAGAACGTCGACGGCCTGCCGGTCGGCTTCGCGCGCATGACAGGCGTCGTCGATCCCGCGACCGGTCGGCGCGAAGAGGACAGGATCGGGCTGACCTGCGCCGCCTGTCATACCGGCCAGATCCATTATCAGGGCATCGACGTCCGCTTCGACGGCGGCCCGGCGATGACCGACCTGAAGAAGCTCGAGCTCGCAACCGGTCTGTCGATCGCCTACACGCTGTACGTCCCGTTCCGTTTTCAGCGTTTTGCCGATCGCATGCTCGGCCCCGACGCCAGCAAGTCAGACCGCGCCGCTCTCAAGCAAAGGCTCAGCGCGATCGGCAGCTTCCTGATCGACTGGGCCAAGAACTACGAGAAGACGATCGAGGCCAAGCAGACCTGGGACGGTAAGCAGCAGCAGGACACCGAGGAAGGGTTCGGCCGCCTCGATGCCCTCAACCGCATCGGCAACCAGGTGTTTTCGCAGGACCTCGCGCTGAGCGGCGTCAAGGGATTCGAGAAGAACCTGCACGCCCAGGACGCCCCCGTCAGCTACCCCGCGATCTGGACGGTGCCTTGGTTCAAGTTCGCCCAGTACGACGCCTCGATCGAGCAGCCGCTGATCCGCAACGCCGGCGAAGCCCTCGGCGTGACGGCGCTGCTCAACCTGTCCGACGCCTATCCGCAGGACAGGCTGTGGCGCTCCTCGGTGAACATCAGGACGCTCGGCTGGATCGAGGACATGCTGAGAGGCCCCGATCCATTCAAGGCGGCTGATGCCGGCACGGGTCCGAAGTTCGGCGGCCTGCTCGCACCGAAATGGCCCTCGCACATCCTCGGCGACGCCTGGAAGCTGAAGCCCGATCGGGTCGAGCGCGGCCGCGCCATCTACGCGGAGATGTGCTCCGGATGCCATCTGCCCGATATCAACACCCCCGCCTTCTGGTCGTCGAAGCGCTGGGAGGCGAGCGGCGACAGCAAGGTGCTGAATGCGGTGACGATCCCACTCGACGAGATCAAGACCGATCCCGAACAGTCCCTCGTTCTCAGCAAGCGGACCGTCGACGTGCCCGGCTTCCTGAGGGTCAACACAGCCGACCTGCAAAAATGGTGGCAGTGCGAGATCCCGACTGCGAGCGCTTCGCCCAACGAGATGGTCTATGCGCTCGGCCTCATGACGGTGGTCGATCTCGTCGCCCGCAAATGGATGGATGACGAGGAGATCCCGGAGGCCGAACGGGCGCAGATGTGGAATCTCGCGCGCAGGAACTGTCTCAATTCGGCGCCCGATCCGCGCTATCGCGCGCGGCCCTTGAACGGCATCTGGGCCACTGCGCCTTACCTGCACAATGGCTCGGTGCCTTCGCTGTACTGGCTGCTGAAGCCGCAGAACGAGCGCCCGCAAAAATTCTGCATGGGCCGCCGCGACTATGACCCCGAAACCGTCGGTTTCGCAGTCGCCCCTAACGAGCGCTGCAAGACCGGTGAAACGGAGTTCTCCGCGACCGGCTCCGACGGCAAGCCGATCCAGGGCAACAGCGTGCTCGGCCATTCCTTCGAGCGCAAGGACGGCGAGCCGAAGCGCCCCGGCGTCATCGGCCGCATGTTCAAGGACGACGCCGAGCGCTACGACCTGATCGAATATCTGAAGACGCTTTAACGCGACGTACTTCGTCATTGCGAGCCAACGGGTCCGCGCGAAGCGCGGCCCGATGACAGGCTCAGCGAAGCATCCAGACTGTCTCCGCGGAAACAGCCTGGATTGCTTCGTCGCAAGAGCTCCTCGCAATGACGGAGAACGAGGACTCTCCCCTCGTCGCCTCCCTCACTTGAACAGCGGGGTGCCCGGCACGAAGGCGTCGAAGGCGGCCCAGAACTGGGCGCGGTAGCGGTCCTGCTCCTGGAGAATCTCGTGCTTGGCGCCGGCGATCACGAGATGGGAGCCGGCGCGCAAGTGATAGGCGAATTCCTCGATCGCGGCGGTCGAGACCACGGTATCGTTGGAGGCAGCCAGCATCAGGATCGGCTGGCGGATCTGGGAGGGGTAGTTCACGCGCTTGAAGGTGTGCATCGCGCGGAAGGCGGTATCGGCCCAGGCGATGGTGGGCGAGGCCAGGCCGAGCGTCGGGTCTTCCTCCAGGATCGCGGCATTGCGCGCATAGCGGACGGGATCGCTGGTCAGCGGATTGTTGATGAAGGGTTCGAGCCCGGTGAGGCGGTCGCTGCCGCCGGGAACGTAGCGGCCGCCCTGCCCGAGCAGGCGCATCGTCTTGAGCAGCGCACGCACCGGCAGCGAGGTGGTGCGCCCGGGCAGGTCGATCATCGGGGCTGACAGCACCATGCGGTCGAACCAGCGCTTGCCGGCATGCGCCACCCGCAGCAGCACCGTGCCGCCCATGGAGTGGGCCAGCGCGAAGAAGGGCGGCGGGCAATCCGGCAGCACCACCTGCTGCACGAAGGTCTCGACGTCGATCTCGAAATCGGCGAAGTCGCGCACATAGCCCTTGCGCGGATCGCGCAGACGGCGTGACGAATGGCCCTGCCCGCGCCAGTCGATCATCGCCACCGCAAAGCCGCGGTCGCGCAGATCGCGCACGGTCTCGAAATACTTCTCGATCTGCTCGCTGCGCCCGGTGAAGACGCAGACTGTGCCCTTGCGGTTGGCCGGCGGCGCCCAGCGCGCAAAGCGCAGCTCGACGCCATCAGGGGTCTTGATGGTGCCGCTGACGACGTTTTCGGGGACGGGATTGGCGGGAATCGAGACCAGCGTCATTTGGGCGTGCTTGGGCGGGAAGTGCTGCAAATCAAGGGCCAAAGCGCCGAAAAGGCGCCTGTCCCGCCCTCTTGAACGCCGTCTCGTTCCACCCATATCACCTTCGTGCAGGCCGCTACCAGTGTTTCGGAACCGGAACATCAGGCTGCACACAGACAAAGCCCGGCCCGATTGGCGGGCGGGTTACCAAACAGTCGCTCAATGGAGGACTTGACCATGCGTACCTACGATCTCACTCCGTTCTATCGTTCCACCGTCGGCTTCGACCGTCTCTTCAACCTGCTCGACCAGGCCAGCTCCGACGGCAGCCCCGGTTATCCCCCCTACAACATCGAGCGCACCGGCGAGAACGCCTACCGCATCACCGTCGCGGTCTCGGGCTTTGCCAAGGACGAGCTCTCCATCGTCGCCAAGGAAAACACGCTGACGATCAAGGGCGAGAAGGTCGCGAACGAGAACTCGAAATCCGAAGTGCTCTACCGCGGCATCGCCGCGCGTGCCTTCGAGCGCGCCTTCCAGCTTGCCGACTTCGTGCAGGTGAAGGACGCCTCGCTCGAGAACGGGCTGCTTCACGTCGACCTCGTCCGCGAGATTCCCGAGGCCAAGAAGCCGCGCCAGATCGCGATCAACGCCGGCGCGAAGGCGCAGGTGATCGAGAACTCCGCCGCGCAGGCCGCCTGAGCCAAGCGACCAAACCCAGCGACTTCCAGGTTGCGAAAACGCCCCGGTGCCCCGGGGCGTTTTTTTATTTTGCACTGCATCACAGAACGGTGAAGGCGTAACGCTGCGGCCCCGCGCGCCGTCCTTTGGGCATCGACCCCAAACAAGACGGAGAAAGATCATGTCACTCTGGCGCAGCCTTTTCGTCGCCGCGAGCCTGTTGGCGGCCCCCATCAACCTCGCTCATGCCCAGACACCGCAGACGGTGAAGGCGAAGAACGTCGTGCTGGTGCACGGCGCCTGGGCCGACGGATCGAGCTGGTCGGAGGTGATCCCGATCCTGCAGGCTGCAGGCCTGCATGTGACGGCCGTGCAGAATCCGCTGTCATCGCTCAGCGAGTCCGTCGAGGCGACGAAGCGGGCGCTGGCCGAGCAGGACGGGCCGACGGTGCTGGTCGCGCATTCCTGGGGCGGCACCGTGATCAGCCAGGTCGGCACCGACCCGAAGGTCACCGGCCTCGTCTACGTCGCCGCACGGGCGCCCGATGCGAACGAGGATTTCGTGGCGCTGTCGAAGCAGTTTCCGACCGGGCCCGCGCGTGCCGGCATCGTCGAGCGCGACGGCTACACCAAGCTCTCGGAAGACGCCTTCCTGAAGTACTTCGCCAACGGCGTGAAGCCGGAGCAGGCCAAGGAGCTCTACGCCGTGCAATGGCCGACCGCGGCCTCGATCTTCGCCGGCCGCACCACGGAGGCGGCGTGGCGCTCCAAGCCGAGCTGGTACGCAGTGTCGAAGAACGACTACACCATCAACCCCGATTTCGAGCGCTTCCTCGCCAAGCGCATGAACGCCACCACGATCGAGCTCGATGCCGGCCACCTTTCGCTGGTGTCGCATCCGAAGCAGGTGGCGAATTTGATCCTGGATGCGGCGGGGCATCCGCGGAGCTGAGGTGATTGCTGTGATTGCAAAAGGCGCCTGAGGTCTCAGGCGCCTTTTGTTTTGGCCAACTCTCTCCCGGATGTCGTCCCCGCGAAGGCGGGGACCCATACCGCGTGATCTATCGGTGGGGATGAGGTGCGAGTACCGGACTCCTAGTCATCGCCAAACCGCTCCCTGGGGTTATGGGTCCCCGCCTTCGCCGGGACGACAGCGAGGGTGTGATGGGCACTGTCGCTTCAAACTCGCATCGCCCTAATCCAGCCCCTGCGCGGCCGGCATGTCCTGCGTCGGCAGGATCGTCGGCAGGGGCTTGGCCTGACCAACCGTGGGTGCCGCGGCTTCGGCCGGCTTGGCTTGCACCACGGCGGCTTGCTGCGCGGGCTGGGCCTGCACCTGCTGCGCGGCAGGCTCCGCCGGCTTGGCAACGGCGACCGGCGTCTCGGCGCGCCGCGGGGCGGCCTTCGGCAGCGGCACGGCGCGGCTTGCCACATGCGGGATCGACGCCGGTGGGCGCGGCGGACCGCTGCGGATCACGGTCGGCGGCGGCAGCGCGGTTTGCGGACCATAAGGCGCGACGGCAGGTTCGTCATAGGCTGGCGCCATGCCATAGGCATCAGTGGCGGGCATGAAGCGGATGATCCGCCCGTCGCGGGCGTCGATCACCAGCCGGCCATCGTCGCCGCTTCTGTCGATCACCGCGATCGTGTAGACGCTGCCGCGCAGGCGCGGAATGCCGAGCGGCGAGAAGCCGTTTTCGCGCAGCACGGCGTAAACCTCGGTCGGCGGCAACAGGGCCAGCGCAGGGCCGCGCTCCTCGTAGTGGCCATAACCGTAACGCGGCGGAGCAGCCTGCGGCGGCGCGTAGGGCCCGTCGAAATCCGAGACCGCGATAACGGCTCCTCTCGCGATACCGCCGGCGGGAACCTGAGCATGCCCCGCACTGGCAGCCAGCACCAGCGCGGCGGCGGCCACACATCCTGTGAAAAACTTCATGATCCAGACGCTCCTGTCAGGCCCTCCGGTGGCCGCCCTCTTTCGCTTCTCGCGGCGTGGCGCGCCTTCCGAAGGGTTGATCCGAAGCTTCGTTGGGGATTTCGGCGCCGGCGGGGCCGGATCAGGGCGCGTTTGCCTCAAAACCGGCGCTGCGCAACTTTTGGAAAGCGATCGATTGACTTCTGCGGAATCGGGACTTCCGCGCGCTTGTGTGCTAGACAAAAATTTGGCAAGGTGATGGTTAGGACAGGAAGACTGTCTCAATTTTGCTTGCGGTTCCGGCATAGGGATTGCAGCGAGAACTGGTGCTCTCGAGCGCCGGCAAGGTACCAGGCAAAGCCGCTCTCGGGGACGAAGAGCGCCTAGGCCTGAATTTAAGAAAATGCGGCTCGCAGCGGACGAGCGGTGGCCCAGGAGCGGGTGCCGCGGGACGCCCAAGGTGCGCCGAAGATGGCGGTGAGGCAGCTTGCCGCATGGAGAGGACAGGAACAATGAACGGGTCGCAATTCGAGCGCGCAAACATCGTGGCAGAAGAGCTGTCGGCGACGGTCGCCTCGAAAACGACCGATCCGATCACCTCACCGATTCAAGAGCACAATTCGCGCCCCAAAGCCGAAGGCCTGTACGATCCGAATCTTGAGAAGGATTCTTGCGGCGTCGGCTTCATCGCCAACATCAAGGGCAAGAAGTCGCACGAGATCGTCTCGGACGCGCTGAGCATCCTCTGCAACCTCGAGCATCGCGGCGCCGTCGGCGCCGACCCGCGCGCCGGTGACGGCGCCGGCATTCTGGTGCAGATCCCGCACGCCTTCTTCAGCCGCAAGGCCGGGGAGCTCGGCTTCACGCTGCCTCAGCCCGGCGAATACGCCATCGGCGCGTTGTTCATGCCGCGCGACACCGCCTGGCGCAACGTCATCAAGAGCATCGTCGCCGACCAGATCAAGGAAGAGGGTCTGACCCTGCTCGGCTGGCGCGACGTGCCGACCGACAATTCCTCGCTGGGCGTCACCGTGAAGCCGACCGAGCCCGCCTGCATGCAGGTGTTCATCGGCCGCAACGGCACCGCCAAGACCGAGGACGAGTTCGAGCGCCGGCTCTACATCCTGCGCAAGTCGATCTCGCAGGCGATCTACCAGCGCCGCGACCGCGGCCTCGCCGGCTATTACCCGTGCTCGATGTCCTGCCGCACCGTGATCTACAAGGGCATGTTCCTCGCCGACCAGCTCGGCAAGTACTATCCCGATCTGCACGAGGCTGACTTCGAGAGCGCGCTCGCGCTCGTGCACCAGCGCTTCTCGACCAACACCTTCCCGGCCTGGTCGCTGGCGCATCCCTACCGCATGATCGCGCACAACGGCGAGATCAACACGCTGCGCGGCAACGTCAACTGGATGGCGGCGCGCCAAGCCTCGGTCAGCTCCGAGCTTTACGGCAAGGACATCAACCGGCTGTGGCCGATCTCCTATGAAGGCCAGTCGGACACCGCCTGCTTCGACAACGCGCTCGAATTCCTGGTGCAAGGCGGCTACTCGCTGCCGCACGCCGTGATGATGATGATTCCGGAGGCGTGGGCCGGCAATCCCTTGATGGATGAGAAGCGCCGCGCCTTCTACGAATATCATGCCGCGCTGATGGAGCCGTGGGACGGCCCCGCCGCGATCGCCTTCACCGACGGCCGCCAAATCGGCGCCACGCTCGACCGCAACGGCCTCCGGCCTGCGCGCTATCTCGTCACCAAGGACGATCGCATCGTCATGGCCTCCGAGATGGGCGTGCTGACGATCCCTGAGGACCAGATCATCACCAAGTGGCGGCTGCAGCCCGGCAAGATGCTGCTGGTCGACCTCGAGCAGGGCCGCCTGATCCCGGACGACGAGATCAAGGCTTCGCTCGCCGCCAGCCATCCCTACAAGGAGTGGCTGGAGCGGACCCAGATCGTGCTCGAAGACCTGCCGAAGGTGCCGACCACCGGCGTGCGCTCCAACCTGTCGCTGCTCGACCGCCAGCAGGCGTTCGGCTACAGCCAGGAAGACATCACCATCCTGATGACGCCGATGGCGGCCACGGGCGAGGAAGCCGCGGGCTCGATGGGCAACGACACGCCGATCTCGGCGCTGTCGGACAAGGCCAAGCCGCTGTTCACCTACTTCAAGCAGAACTTCGCGCAGGTCACCAACCCGCCGATCGACCCGATCCGCGAGGAGCTGGTGATGAGCCTCGTCTCGATCATCGGGCCGCGGCCGAACCTGTTCGACCTGCAGGGCATGGCCACGACCAAGCGCCTCGAAGTGCGCCAGCCGATCCTGACCGACGCGGACCTGGAAAAGATCCGCTCGATCTCGGACGTGGCCGACACGCATTTCAGGTCGCGCACGCTGGACACCACCTTCCACGCCGGCCTCGGCGCGGCCGGCATGGACCAGGTGCTGGACGAGCTCTGCGCGCGCGCCGAGAGCGCGGTGCGCGAGGGCGTCAACATCATCATCCTGTCCGACCGCATGGTCGGCACCGACCGCGTGCCGATCCCCTCGCTGCTGGCCTGCGCCGCCGTGCATCATCACCTGATCCGCACCGGCCTGCGCACCTCGGTCGGCCTCGTCGTTGAATCCGGCGAGCCGCGCGAAGTGCATCACTTCGCCTGCCTTGCCGGCTACGGCGCCGAAGCGATCAACCCCTACCTCGCGTTCGAAACCATCATCGCGATGAAGGACCGCCTGCCCGGCTCGCTCGACGACTATGAGATCGTCAAGCGCTACATCAAATCGATCGGCAAGGGGCTGCTCAAGGTGATGTCCAAGATGGGCATCTCGACCTACCAGTCCTATTGCGGCGCCCAGATCTTCGACGCGGTCGGCCTCAAGGCCGACTTCGTGTCGAAGTTCTTCGCCGGCACGCATACCCGCGTCGAAGGCGTCGGCCTCGCCGAGATCGCCGAGGAAGCCGTGCGCCGCCATGCCGACGCGTTCGGCGAGGCGCAGGTCTACAAGACCGCGCTCGACGTCGGCGGCGAATATGCCTATCGCAGCCGCGGCGAGGACCATGCCTGGACCGCGGAGTCGGTGTCGCTGCTGCAGCACGCCGCGCGCGGCAATTCGCAGGAGCGCTATCGCGCCTTCGCCAAGACGCTCAACGAGCAGTCGGAGCGCCTGTTGACGCTGCGCGGCCTGTTCCGGATCAAGAGCGCGGAGGAGGAGAAGCGCAAGCCTGTGCCGCTCGACCAGGTCGAGCCGGCCAAGGAGATCGTCAAGCGCTTCGCCACGGGCGCGATGAGCTTCGGCTCGATCTCGCGCGAGGCGCACACCACGCTCGCGATCGCCATGAACCGGATCGGCGGCAAGTCGAACACCGGCGAGGGCGGCGAGGAAGCCGATCGCTTCAAGCCGATGCCGAACGGCGATTCCATGCGTTCGGCGATCAAGCAGGTCGCCTCGGGCCGCTTCGGCGTCACCACGGAGTATCTCGTCAACTCCGACATGATGCAGATCAAGATGGCGCAGGGTGCCAAGCCCGGCGAAGGCGGTCAGCTGCCCGGCCACAAGGTCGACGCGACCATCGCACGAGTCCGGCACTCGACGCCGGGCGTCGGCCTGATCTCGCCGCCGCCACACCATGACATCTACTCGATCGAGGATCTGGCGCAGCTCATCTACGACCTCAAGAACGTCAACCCGACGGGCGACGTCTCGGTCAAGCTCGTCTCCGAGATCGGTGTCGGCACCGTGGCCGCGGGCGTTGCCAAGGCGCGCGCCGACCATGTCACCATCGCGGGCTTCGAGGGCGGCACGGGTGCGTCGCCCCTGACCTCGATCAAGCATGCGGGATCGCCCTGGGAGATCGGGCTTGCCGAGACCCACCAGACCCTGGTGCGCGAGCGGCTGCGCAGCCGCATCGTGGTCCAGGTCGACGGCGGCTTCCGCACCGGCCGTGACGTCGTGATCGGCGCGCTGCTCGGCGCCGACGAGTTCGGCTTCGCCACCGCGCCGCTGATCGCGGCCGGCTGCATCATGATGCGCAAGTGCCATCTCAACACCTGCCCGGTCGGCGTCGCGACCCAGGACCCCGTCCTGCGCAAGCGCTTCACCGGCCAGCCCGAGCACGTGATCAACTACTTCTTCTTCGTGGCGGAGGAAGTCCGCGAGATCATGGCTTCGCTCGGCTTCCGCACCTTCAACGAGATGGTCGGCCAGGTGCAGCTGCTCGATCAGACCAAGCTGGTCGCGCACTGGAAGGCCAAGGGGCTCGACTTCTCCAAGCTCTTCGTCAAGCAGAAAGAGGAGAAGGGCCAGAAGATCTATCACTCCGAGCGCCAGAACCATCATCTGGAGGCGGTGCTCGACCGCACGCTGATCGAGAAGGCGCAAGCAGCGCTCGACCGCGGCGCGCCGGTGAAGATCGAGGCCGCCATCAACAGCACCAACCGCTCGGCGGGCGCGATGCTGTCGGGCGCGGTCGCCAAGATCTACGGCCATGCCGGCCTGCCGCACGACACCATCCATGTCAGCCTCAAGGGCACCGCCGGTCAGGCCTTCGGTGCCTGGCTCGCCCACGGCGTAACCTTCGAGCTCGAAGGTGAAGCCAACGACTATGTCGGCAAGGGCCTCTCGGGCGGCAAGATCATCGTCAAGCCGCCGAGGAACTCGGCCATCGTGCCGGAAGAGAGCATCATCGTCGGCAATACCGTGATGTACGGCGCGATCGAGGGCGAGTGCTACTTCCGCGGCATCGCCGGTGAGCGTTTTGCCGTGCGCAACTCGGGCGCGGTCGCCGTGGTCGAGGGCGCCGGCGATCATTGCTGCGAATACATGACCGGCGGCATCGTGGTCGTGCTCGGCAAGACCGGGCGCAACTTCGCGGCCGGCATGTCCGGCGGCATCGCCTATGTGCTGGACGAGGCCGGCGACTTCGACAAGCTGTGCAACCTCAGCATGGTCGAGCTCGAGCCGGTGCTGTCGGAGGAGCTGATCAACGCCGGCACCTATCACCATGCCGGCGACCTCGAGGCGCACGGCCGGGTCGACGTGTTCAAGAACCTGCTCGCCTCCGACGTCGAGCGGCTACACGTCCTGATCTCGCGCCACGCCAAGGCGACCGGCTCCAAGCGCGCCGCCGACATCCTCGCCAATTGGAAGGACTGGCTGCCCAAATTCCGCAAGGTGATGCCGGTCGAGTACCGGCGCGCGCTGCGCGAACTGGCGGCCAATGCGGACGCCGAGCCGAAAATCGCGATCGGGGCGTAAGACTATCAGCGCCCGTCATTGCGAGCGTAGCGAAGCAATCCAGACCTTCTCCTTAGGCAGCAGACTGGATTGCTTCGTCGCTTCGCTCCTCGCAATGACGGTGAGGAAGCAACAAACGACCAAGCGGCAGGGACTTCGGGTTTAATGGGCAAGATCACGGGTTTTCTGGAAATCGAACGGCACGACCGCAAGTACACCCCGGTCGCCGAGCGACTTAAGCATTTTCACGAGTTTGTCGTTCCGCTCTCCGAAAAGGAGGTGCGCGACCAAGCCGCGCGCTGCATGAATTGCGGCATTCCCTATTGCCACGGCACCGGCTCGGTCGCGCCCGGCACGCCGGGCTGTCCGGTCAACAACCAGATCCCGGACTGGAACGACCTCGTCTATCAGGGCAATTGGGAAGAAGCCTCGCGCAACCTGCACTCGACCAACAATTTCCCGGAGTTCACGGGGCGCATTTGCCCGGCGCCGTGCGAAGCGTCCTGCACGCTCAACATCGACGACAACCCCGTCACCATCAAGACCATCGAATGCGCGATCGTCGACCGCGCCTGGGACAATGGCTGGCTCAAGCCTGAAGTCGCCGCGGAGAAGACCGGCAAGAAGGTCGCGGTGATCGGCTCGGGTCCGGCCGGCATGGCCTGCGCGCAGCAGCTGGCGCGCGCCGGCCACGACGTCCACGTCTACGAGAAGTATGCCAAGGCCGGCGGCCTGTTGCGCTACGGCATTCCCGACTTCAAGATGGAGAAGGGCGTCATCGACCGCCGCGTCAAGCAGATGGAAGCCGAAGGCGTCACCTTCCACTACAACAGCCATGTCGGGGCTGAGGGCAACGTCGATCCGCGCGAGCTGCTCAACGAATACGATGCGGTGGCGCTCACCGGCGGCGCGGAAGCGCCGCGCGACCTGCCGATCCCCGGCCGCGAGCTCGCCGGCATCCACTACGCCATGGACTTCCTGCCGCAGCAGAACCGCCGCGTCTCCGAGGAGCCGCTCGGCGGCGTCCAGGAGATCCTGGCCGGCGGCAAGCATGTCGTCGTCATCGGCGGCGGCGACACCGGAAGCGACTGCATCGGCACCTCGCTGCGCCAGGGCGCGCTGTCGGTGACCCAGCTCGAGATCATGCCCGCGCCGCCCGAGCGCGAGAACAAGGGCCTGACCTGGCCGAATTGGCCGCTGAAGATGCGGACCTCGTCGAGCCAAGCCGAAGGCGCGATCCGCGAATACGCCGTGCTGACCCAGAAGTTCTCCGGCGAGAACGGCCAGGTCAAGAAGCTGCACTGCGTCCGCGTCGACGACAAGTTCAAGCCGATTGCCGGCACCGAGTTCGAGCTCGAGGCCGAGCTCGTCCTGCTGGCAATGGGCTTCGTCCATCCCGTGCACGAGGGCCTCCTAAAGCTGCTCGCGGTCGAGCTCGACCCGCGCGGCAACGTCAAGGCCAACACACTGGACTACCAGACCTCGCGCCCGAACGTGTTCACCGCCGGCGACATGCGCCGCGGCCAATCGCTGGTGGTGTGGGCGATCCGCGAGGGCCGGCTGTGCGCGCGGTCGATCGACACGTTCCTGATGGGGAAGACGGATCTGCCGCGGTAGGTAAGCTGGTCATTCCGGGGCGCGCGGAGCGCGAGCCCGGAATCCATTCATCCACAAGCGCTGACGCTCTATGGATTCCGGGTTCGCGCCTATTGGCGCGCCCCGCAATGACGATCGAAGAGAGCCGGGTCTCGCGCTTCGTCTAATGAGGCGCGCTAACAACTGCCTCAATTCTGCAGCCTCACCCCCAGCAGCACCACCGTCCCCTGCGAGCTCGAGCCAGCCTGGTTCGAATCCAGGATGTCGTGGCGCAGCGTGCCTTTCACCCAGATGTTGCGGTTGAGCTTGTAGATCAGGCTGCTTTCGAGCGAGTAGGTCTTGTCGTTGCGGTTCTGGCCCTGATAGTCGAGCGTGCCGTAGGTGAACTTGCCGACCGCGGTGAGCCAGCGGCGGAAGTCGTGATCGACTTCGGCTGAGTAGGTGCGCACCAGGACGCCGGAGGAGCCGGCGACCGTGGTCTCCGAGATCTGCGTGTCGGTGAAGAACTTCACCGTGGTGAGGCCGCTGGCGCTCCAGATCAGGGAGCCGGTGGTGAGGAAGCCGGAAAGCTGGCTGAGGCGCGGGTCGGTATAGCTGCGCGCGGAATAGCCGACCGAGATCTCGCCGGTGAGAATGCGCGAGAACTCGAAGGACGAGCCGACCTTGGCATAGCCGCCGTTGGAATCGCGCAAGTAGCCGTTGCGGTCGGCGGCCTGGTCGTGGACGCGGGTGTCGCCCTGGACCTCGACGAAGGGTTTGAGGCCGGGCTTGAGGTCGTAGGAGAAGCGGCCGACGCCGCCATATTGGTTGAAGTTGCGGTCGTCGTTGCTGAAGGTCGAGCCGTCGGTGAGCTTCGAATCGGTGTAGGCGGTGCGGTCGATCGTGGCGCCGGCGGCGACCTGGAAGCGATTGAAGGTCTGGTCGAAGCCGAGCGTCGTGCCGTAGGCGGCGTAGACCGGATATCTCTGCAGCCCGGCCTGCACGTTGGGGCTGCCGGGATTGTCGGTGGCGAGCCGTAGGCGCAGCTGCGAGGTCAGCTTGAAATCGCGGGTGACGTCGAGCCGGCCATCGACATGGCCGTTGAAATCGGGACGGTTGGCCTCGACCGGCGACGGCGAGGCGAAGCCGTTGATCGTCGCCGGCATGTCGTTGGTGTAGCCCGAGAACGAGCCGCGTAAGTCGGCGACCAGCGCGTGGCGCTCCCAATCCGACACCACGAGCAGATCGGGCGCGATCACATAGGCGGGCGAGCCGACCGGCTTGTTGAGGCGCGTCGGATTGCTGTCGTAGCCGGCAGAGAGCTCGAGCCCGCCCTTGATCAGGAAGCTGCCGGCGTAATCGCCGACCGCGCCGAACGGATCGTCATCGGCCTTGAGGCGGCGGCGCAGCGGCTGGCCGGGCACGTTGCCCGCCATCGCTGCCGGCACCGGCGCCTTGTGCGCGGTCTCGGACGGCGGCGGCGCGATGCGCGGCGGACCCAGGGTCGCGGCCGGCGTTGCGGGCGGCGGCGAGCCGGGACCGGCCGGGCGCTTGGGCTTCGGCTGGCCCGGATGGAGCTTGGGCTGCTGGCGCTTGCGATTGAGCGAGTCGTAGCCGGAGCCGCTCGCGCCGGTGGCGGCAGGCAGGCCGTAGCTCGGGACCTGACCGACACGCGAGCTCGCCGGCGTCTGCTGGCGCTGGCGCGGGTCGGCGTTGGGATCGGGCAGTCTGGGCAAGGCGTCGGAGGGTGGCTGGGGCACGCCGGCGGTGCGGCGGGTCGGCAGCGTGTCGGGCGAGGCGAAGCCGCCGCGGTTAGGATTGAACAGGTCGGGCGTGAGGCTTTGGGCGGACGCCGGGCCGCTTGCGAGGGTGATCAGCGCGAGGCACGGCAAAGCGGCGCGCAGGACATGCGCGACAGTGCTCCGGCCCCTGCCTGGAGACGACCCCACGATTGAAATACCCCAACGGAATCAAACACTTTCTCGATCATCCCCGCCGGCTGGCGGGAACCATCGTTAATGGAGTTAAAACAATTATGGTTAATGACCCGTTGAGGGCGTTCGGGCGCGCGTCGCCTCGCTGATCGGGGCGTGCTAAGCAGGCGCCAATTGGGCGAACGCCCCTCCTCCCTGGACCCGACCATGCCGAGCTCGAAACCGCTGATGACCCAATCATCCGGCTCCATTCCGACAAGCGTCGAATCCGCGCTCCGCACCCTGGAGACGGAGAGCGGCGGCATCAACGCGCTCGCTGCCGCGCTGCGCGGCCCGTTGGGCGAGCCCTTCGCCAAGGCGGTCGAGCTGATCCGCAACGCCAAGGGCCGCGTCATCGTCACCGGGCTCGGCAAGTCGGGCCATATGGGCCGCAAGATCGCCGCCACGCTCGCCTCGACCGGCACGCCTTCCTTCTTCGTGCACGCCGCCGAAGCCGGTCATGGCGACCTCGGCATGATCACGCCCGACGACGTCATCATGGCGCTGTCCTGGTCCGGCGAGCAGCCGGAGATGAAGAACCTCGTGAACTATTCGGCGCGCTTTGCGATCCCCATGATCGCGGTGACCTCGAACGCGTTGTCCTCGCTCGGCCAGGCCGCCGATCTCGTGATCGAGCTGCCGAAGGCGCGCGAGGCCTGCCCGCACAATCTGGCGCCGACCACCTCGACGCTGATGCAGGCCGCGATCGGCGACGCGCTCGCGATCGCGCTGCTCGAAGGGCGCGGCTTCACGGCGCTGGAGTTCGCGCATTTCCACCCCGGCGGCAAGCTCGGCGCGATGCTGAAATTCGTCCGCGACTACATGCGCACCGGCGCGGAGATTCCGCTCAAGCCACTCGGCACCGAGATGTCGGAAGCCGTGGTCGAGATGTCGGCCAAGGGGCTCGGCTGCGTCTGTATCGTCAACGACGCCGGCGAGGCCGTCGGCATCATCACCGACGGCGATCTGCGCCGTCACATGCGGCCCGATCTGCTGACGGTGACCGTCGACGAGATCATGACGAAACAGCCCAAGACCGTGCCGCCTTCGATGCTCGCGACCGAGATGATCGAGGTGCTGAACACGCGCAAGATCACCACGCTGCTGGTGACCGAAGCGAACAAGGTGGTCGGGATCGTGCACCTGCACGATCTGCTCCGCGCGGGCGTGGCTTAAGGCGCGCGCTCTTCCCACTCGTCATTGCGAGCGAAGCGAAGCAATCCAGAATCTTTCCGCAGAGGGATTCTGGATTGCTTCGTCGCAAGGGCTCCTCGCAATGACGGCGGTTACAGCTCGGCCGGAAACCGCGCCGCGTTCTCCTCCAGCGGCAGTCGTAGCCCGTTCGCCAGATACGACACCGTGCGATAGAAGCCGCACAGCAGCATGATCTCGAGGATCTGCGCCTCGTCGTAGTGCGCGGAGAGCGCGGCGAATTCGTCGTCGCTCAACGTCGCGCGATGATGCAGCGCGTCGACAGCTGCGATCAGCGCTTGCTCGGCCGGCGACCAGCAGGCCGACGTCGCATCACCCAGCACGGTCGCACGCACCTCCTCTTCGGTGAGCTTCGCCGGCCCGGCAAAGATCGCGACATGCACACCCCATTCGTACTCGCATCTGTTCAGCGCACAGGTGCGGTCGATGACGATCTCGCGCTGGCGCAGCGAGAGCGGCCCCGGATCAAGCAGCCCGCCGGCGCGAAACCTGTCCCAGGCGCGGCCATGGCCCGCCATCACCCGGAACAGCATCAGCGGCGGCGCACCGCGCATGATGCGGTCGAACTGCGCCTGGATGTCCGGGGGATAAGGCGGGGTGAGCGGGGCGATGCGCGGCATGGCGTCGGACATGGGCCAATTCCATTGCTACATTTATCGTAGCATGATGCTACATTATCTGTAGCACGACGCAAGAGGCGACGATGACGAAACAGGCTGGCACGACAACACGCAGCGTCCGCGGCTCGCGCACCGGGCGGCCGATCATGGCTTTGCTCGACCTGCTCGGCCGGCGCTGGACCTTGCGGATCCTGTGGGAGTTACGCGATGAGCCCCTCACCTCGCGCGCCCTGCGCAGCGCCTGCGACGAGGCCTCACCGACGGTGCTGCAGGCCCGGCTGACCGAGCTGCGCGAGGCGGGCTTCGTGGAGCTGGGCGACGGTGGAGGTTACGGCCTGACGCCGCTGGGCCGGGAATTGTGCGAGACCTTCATGCCGCTGCACAGGTTTGCGGAGAGGTGGAAGAGGTGAGGCGCCTCTTACCCTCCCCTGGAGGGTCCGGGACGAGCGTAGCCCGCCCGTGGGTCGGCTCACATGTAGCGCAGCGAAATGTGAGACGGGGTGGGGTGACGGTGCCTCCACATCCAACAGTGCCCGAGTGGAGAGATCACCCCACCCCGCTCGCGCTTCGCGCGATCGACCCTCCCCCTCCAGGCAGGGCTATCGCATGTGGCCTAGGAGTTCGAAGAAGAAGGTATCGTTCCAGCCGGCGCGCTTGAGCTTGAGGCGCAAGGAGATTTTTGTATCGGGGTGAGCTCTGGCGACGTTGAGGGCGAGTCGTCTGAGCACGGCAAGGTTGGCCGGGCCGTTGTCCTTGCGATTGCGGGCCAGATCCTCGGCGAGGATGACATCGAGCGGCCAGTGCAGGCCGTTTTCGATGGTCCAATGGGTGCGTACAATGCGCAAAACCTGCGTTCGACTGTAGTTTTGGCTCATCAGGAAGTAGCGTTC
>NZ_JACCHQ010000039.1 GCF_016031655.1 Bradyrhizobium glycinis | reverse complement strand
GGGCAGGGGAATCGCATGTGATCCTAAGGCATTGCGATTTGGAGAGAAATCGATTCTGAAGGTGGCTCCTGGAGTTGGAAGGAGCGACCCATGGATCGATTTTCGGAGTGCTTCGAAGACCTGCCCGACCCACGTGCGGACAATGCGCTGCACGATCTGACGGAGCTCTTGTTCATCGCCCTGATGGCCACGTTGTGCGGAGCGACGAGTTGCACCGACATGGCGCTGTTTGCGCGGCTGAAGGCTTATCTTTGGCAGGACGTGCTGGTGCTTAAGCATGGATTGCCGAGCCATGACACGTTCAGCCGTGTGTTCCGCATGCTCGATCCAAAAGCGTTCGAAGCGGCATTCCGACGCTTTATGGAGGCTTTCGCTCAAGGTGCGAAGATTGCACAGCCACAAGGCGTGATCGCGTTGGACGGCAAGGCGCTGCGGTGTGGCTACGAGAGCGGCAAAAGCCACATGCCGCCGGTCATGGTGACGGCCTGGGCGGCGCAGACGCGTATGGCGTTGGCCAATGTTCTGGCGCCAAACAACAACGAAGCTCTCGGCGCTTTGCAACTGCTCGAACTCTTGCAACTCAAAGGCTGCGTAGTGACGGCGGATGCACTGCATTGCCACCGCGGCATGGCCAAAAAGATCGTGACGCGGGGCGGCGATTACACGCTACTTCCTGATGAGCCAAAACTACAGTCGAACGCAGGTTTTGCGCATTGTACGCACCCATTGGACCATCGAAAACGGCCTGCACTGGCCGCTCGATGTCATCCTCGCCGAGGATCTGGCCCGCAATCGCAAGGACAACGGCCCGGCCAACCTTGCCGTGCTCAGACGACTCGCCCTCAACGTCGCCAGAGCTCACCCCGATACAAAAATCTCCTTGCGCCTCAAGCTCAAGCGCGCCGGCTGGAACGATACCTTCTTCTTCGAACTCCTAGGCCACATGCGATAGCCCTGCCCTCCAGGGGAGGGTAAGAAAGAGCTATCGCTTCTGCTCGGGCCTGCGCGGCGGCCGCGGCGGCGCCGGCGTGCCGCTCATCTTGTTGGCGGCCTCGCTGACGTCGAGCAGCGAGCGGCGAATGTCGTCGATGTAGCCCGCTGACTTCTTCTTCATGGTGCCGGCAAGCTCGTGCAGCCCCTGGATCTTCTCGAACAATTCGTCCGCCTTGCCGTCGACGAAGCCCGGCACCGCGCCTTCGATCTTGGCGACCGCCTTGTCGAAGCCCGCAAAGGCGCTGTCGACCTTGGCCATGACCGAATCGATCTCCGCGCCCTTGCTCCTGAGATCGGCCGTGTAGGTCTCGAACGTGTGCAGGCCCTCCTTGATCCCTGGGGCGTTGCTCACGATGGTGCGGTCGACGCTGTGCAGGGTTTCGACGATGGTTTCGGCATCGCTGAGATCGGCCGTCAGCACCGGGATGCCGTCCGCGTCCAACGGCACCGGCGGTGCGGAGGGGGCGCCGCCGATCAATGAGATCGCGGCAACGCCGGTGAGGCCCTGGAACTCGATTCCGGCCACTGTGTCCTTGCGGATCGGCGCGCTGTTGTCGAGCATGACGAGCGCCACGATCCTGCGCGGATTCTCCAGTTTGATCGACAGGATCTGGCCGGCGGGCACGCCGTCGAAATTGACCGGCCCGCCGCTGCGCAGCCCGCTGGCGGAGCCGCCTTCGAACACCACGCGCAACTGGCTGCGGCTCTGGATGGTACGCCATTTCTGTACGCCGAGCAGGCCGCCGAACGCCACGGCGATCGCCGCCAGCGTTGCCGTTCCGATCACAAGATTGCTCGCGCGTGCCATGCAGGGGCGATTCTACGGCCAAAGCGGGGAAGTTGGAAGGAGGCCGCGATGGTACGTAGGGCGGGTTAGCGAAGCGTAACCCGCCACCGTCTCTCGTACGCCTGGGGGATGAATAGGTGGATTACGCGGAGCCTGTCATCGGGCCGCGCATAGCGCGGACCCGGTGGCTAATCCACCCTACGGCACGGCGCGACATCAGTGCCCAGCCGCCCGCCTTGCCGCAGCATTGTTCAGCACGATCAGGGCATCGACGGCGACACCGGTCCTGGCGTTGATCAGGAACGGGTTGATGTCGATCGAGGCGATGCGATCGCCCGCATCCGCGATCAGATTGGACAGTCCGACCAGCGCCTTTACGGCAGAGGCCTCGTGCAAGACAGGCCTGCCGCGATAGCCCCGCATCTTGATGCCGGCCTTGGTGCGGCCGATCAGGAACCGTGCTTCGCTCTCGTCCAGCGGCGCGCCGGCGAGCGCGACGTCCTTCATCAGCTCGATGTCGATGCCACCGGTGCCGAACAGCACGACAGGCCCCATCTCGGCATCAAGCGAGGCGCCGACCACCAGCTCGAGCTCGGCCTTGACCTGCTGTGCGATCAGGATGCCGTCGAGCTTCGGCTTGCCCTTGAGCTTCGCCACGCGCGCGGTGATGTCGGCGAACGCCTTCTTCACCTCGGCTGCGCTGTTGAGGTTCAGCACCACTCCGCCGATGTCGGACTTGTGCAGGATCTCGGCGCTGACGAGTTTTGCCACCACCGGAAAGCCGATCTGCTTGGCAATCTTGACGGCGTCCGCCGCGGTCTGTGCGATCGCCTCCTTCGAGATCGGGATGCCGTAGGCCTTGAGCAGCTTCTTCGAGGCGACCTCGTCGAGCGCGGCGCCGGTTGCCGATTTCAATGTCTTCTCCAGCACGGCGCGCGCGGCCGGCTTCGAGCTCGAGACGATATCGGGCACTTCCTTGCGCAGTCTCGCATAGGCGAGCAGCGACTTGATCGCGGTCACCGCGCGGTCCATGCCCTGCATCACCGCGAGATGCGGCAGCGACTTCCGCAGGCCCTTGGTGTATTCGGTAAAGCCGATCGACATCGCGCTGATGTAGATCACCGGCTTGCCCGCCTTGCTCGTCATCTCGTTGACGATACGCAAGTTGCGTTCGCGCAGCTCGTGCGGTGCTTTCGGCAGTTCGGCATCGACGATGACGATGTCGATATCGGGGTCGTCGATCATCAGCTTGATCGACTTCATGTAGACAGAGGGATCGACCACCGCGGCGAAGCCGGCATCAAGCGGATTGCCGACGATCGATCCGGGGCCGAGCATCTTCGCCAGTTCCGCACTGACGTGCGGGCTCAGCGGCGCAAAATTCAGGCCTTCGGCATAGAACGCGTCGATCAGCATGCCGCGCTTGCCGCCGGACAGCGTCACCGCGGCGAGCCGGTCGCCTTTGGGCAAGCCAGCGTGGACGAAGCATTCGGTGGTCTCGATCAGCTCGTCGAGGCCGCCGACGCGGATCACGCCTTCGCGCGTCGCGATCGCGTCGAACGTCTCGATCGAGCCGGCGAGCGCGCCGGTATGGGCCATCGCCGCGGCGCGGCCGCCTTCGGAGGCGCCGAGCTTGAGCGCGATCACGGGCTTGCTCGCCGCGCGCGCCGCCTTGCAGGCTTCGCGGAAGGCCTTGGTGTTGCGCACGCCTTCGAGGTAGACGACGATCACTTTGATGCTCGGATCCTCGGCGAAATAGCGCATCAGGTCCGGCGTCTCGAGCCCGGCCTCGTTGCCTGTGGTCACCATGTAGCCGACGCCGACGCCGCGGTCTTCCAGCGCCTGGCGGATCGCCATGACGATGGCGCCGGATTGGCCGGCGATCGCCACCGCGCCCTGTTCCATGGTGACGATGCGATCGTCGATATTGGTGAAGAGCTTCTCGCCGGCGCTCAAATTGCCGAGGCAGTTCGGGCCGGTGACGGCGAGCCCCGTCTCGCGCACGGCCGCCTGCAATTGCGCAGCCAGCTTCTGGCTTTCGTCATCCTGCAGCTCGCTGAATCCAGAGGTGACGATGGTCGCCGAACGCGCGCCGGCCGCGGCGGCATCGCGGATCACCTGCACAGCAAAGCGCGCAGGCACCAGCACCAGGACGTGATCGGGCTTCTCGGGAAGACTCGCAAAGTCCTTGTAGCAGGGAACGCCCCAGATGGCGTCGCGCTTGGCGTTGACCGGATAGAGGCCGCCTTCGAAACCGTATTTGACCAGATTGTTCCAGATGCGCTCGGCATAATTGCCAGGCTTGTCGGTCGCGCCCACCAGCACGATGTTGCGCGGGTGCAGCATGGCATGGATGCCCTTGACGACGTCTGCCGCGTCCGGCGGCGGAGACCATGGGCGGGACGCGGACGCAGCAGACACATGGGCTTCCATGGCGTGACCTCACCTGTTGTTCTTATTGGTGTCGCGTCACTCTGTTCTATGGCGAGTCCTTTGCAGTGGCAACCATGTGGGCGTCATGCCGTGAGGCGGAATGAAGGCCGCCATCGGCGTGTCTCACCGATCCAGCAGGCGATCTATCTGTCCGCTTCGATCAATGTCGCGTGCAGGATGTAGCGCTCGGGGCCGGATGTGACGGCATCGAATGGCCAGCAGGTCGCGAGAACAAGTTCGAAACCTCGTGCCGAGGTGTCGATCCCCGATGCATCGAAGCGAACCACGGCCGAGGAATCCGCGCGATAGCGAAAGTGTCGACCGTCACTGCGCATGACATCGATGATGTCGCCAATGGCAACATCCTTCAGGAAGCGAAAATGAGTGTCACGATGGGCGGCATAGACGGCAATCCCGCGTTCGCCCGCATCAGCCGTGTGCTGGATATGGCCGGGTCCGAAAGCAAGTGCCTGCCCGCTCGCGCCTTCCAGCACGATGGCACTGGCGCCGATCCGCTTCACCTCGATCCGCGCGATCGGCCAGGTGTCGGCCCATGACCAGGGCTTCACCGCCTGTCCCGTCGCAATGCTTCGGTCGAATGCCCGCTCCAGCAGCAGCTGCGCCAGCCATGCCTTGGCATGGATATAAGCTCCGTCGCCGAACAGGATGAGGCCGATCAGGGCCAATACGAGGGGAGAGATGAGGCGGGGCACTGTTTCCACACTCGTCATTGCGAGCCACCGGGTTCGCGCGACGCGCGGCCCGATGACAGGCTCCGCGAAGCAATCCAGAATCTTTCCGCGGAGGCAGCCTGGATTGCGTCGCTGCGCTCGCAATGACCAAAAAAGGCGCGCGCGGCCGTTTGGAGGGGACGGGCAGCCGCGCGCGCTAACAGAGGAGTCCGGGGCGCTCCTCTCTCAAGCGACGTCGGTGAGCAAGGGCCGACGCCGGTTGAACATGAACAGGATCAGGGCGAGCACGATCAGGATGAAACCCGCGATCATCTTCAGCTCCGCCGAGGTTGCGGTCTTGGGCAGGCGGATCGCATCGGGCGCAGCAGGCGTCGGCCCTCGCGTCGCCGGCTGGTTGCGCGCATCGGTGTGACGTTCGCGCAGCTGTGTCGGCGTCAGATGCGGCCGCTCGCCGAATACCTTCTCGAAGTTCCAGCCCGCGGGCAGGTTGAGCGGCAGCTCGCTGAGCTTCAGCGGCGCGCCGTCGGGACGGCTTGGCGTCTTGTCGACCGCGACGAGGCTGGTCAGCCGCGTGACGATCTGATGGTCGAGCGCCAACGCCAGGATCGCCTTGTCGGAGTCTTCCGGGGTCATCTCGCGCACGGTGCGCGCCACCTCCGCATCGGCGATCTTGCGCCTGGCCCAGAGCTTTGACAGGCCCTTGCCTTCGGCCGCGCTTTGCAGCGGCAACGTCACCGACCACGGACGGTCGCCGACGCGGCCCTTGATCTCGAGCGAGCCTGCGAGCTTGTCGAGTCTCGCCGCCAGCACCAGGGGCTCGTCGCGATAGACGTCGGGAATGATCGCCGGGGTGACGTCGGCGTTGGCCTCGGAAAAGGTTGCGGTGAGGCCGGTCACGGCCGGATTCTCCAGCTTGGCGAACAGGCCGCGCATGCGCTCCTCCACCTGCTCGACGGAGCCGATATGGGTGAAGGCGCCGCGGCCGAGCTCGGCGGCGCGGGTCATCAGATAGGTGTTGGGCGCGGAGCCGATACCGACCATAAAGACGCGCGAGCGGCCGCGCATCGTCGTGATCGCATCGAACAATTGCTGCTCGTTGCCGATCGCGCCGTCGGTCAGGAACACGACCTGGCGGACCATGCCGGTGTCGCCGAGCCTGTCGGTCAGTGCCGCGCGCATCGCCGGTACCATCTCGGTGCCGCCGCGCGCCTGCAAGGCGCTTACGAACGAGATCGCCTCGCCGACATGCGCGGCATCGGCCGGCACGGACGCCGGAAACAGCACGTCCATGGTGTCATCGAAGCGGATCACGTTGAAGCGGTCATTCGGCTGCAGGCGGCCGAGGGCGTAGAGCAGGCTTGCCTTGGCCTGCACGATGGACGTGCCGCCCATCGAGCCGGAATTGTCGATCACGAACACGACCTCGCGCGGCAGCGGCTTCTGCATCGCCTGCTCCGCTCTCGGCGGGGTGATGAAGGCGAGCAGGTAATCGGCATCGCCGATGTGCTCACGAAACAGGCCGACCGACGGCGCTTTCTCGGCAGCCGGCTTCCAGGTCAGTTCGAAGTCACGGTCGGCGGGGACAGTGCCGTCGGCGAGCGTCACCACGCGCGTCATGTTGTCCGGGCCTTCCGTCTTGACGTTGTGATGGTGGCTCTTGACCTCGCCGAGCGCGAAGCCGGCCTGCAGGCGTACCGTGATGCTGGTCGGATTGACCGACGCATTCTTGGCGGGATCCAGCACAGGGGGCGAGATGCGATCACGATCCGGCACCGGGTCTGACGTCGTCGCGCCCCAGCCCGAGCCATCCTTGCGGAAGTCGACGCTCTGGATGATCGGCGCGGGATTGTAGCGCGGTCCGACCACGAGCGGCAGGCGCAACGAATATTCGTTGCCGACTTGATGCACCGGCTCCTGGTACTCGATCTGCACCAGCACGGTTTCGCCGGGACCGATATTGGCGACCGAATTGGTGAAGATGTTCGGCCGTTCCTGCTCGGTGAGCGCGGCCTTCTGGCCGGCGCGGCGCGCCTCCTCGTAGATCACGCGGGCCTGCTGCCGTTCCTTGATGTCGCCGATGATGACGCGGTCGCCGACCACCATCTTCAGCGTATCAACGGCGCCGCCGGCCGCGAGCGGATAGACGTAGGTGGCCTCGACCCAATCCTTGCTCGGGTTGCGGAATGCTTGCGTGACGCGGGCGCGCAAGGTCGGGCCCGACACCGTGATGTCGACATCGGTCCCGAGGCGGATCGCCTCTAGGGTGGCGCCGTCCTCTTTCAGCAGCAGGCTGCCCGACCGTGCCTCGCCGGGCTGGAGCAGGCTGGCCTGTTCGGTCGTTGCCGACCAGCTCGCCCCAAAACTCACCAGCAGGGCCAGGAAGGCGACCAGCATCACCGCGATGCCCTGCGCGAGAAGGAACAGTCCGACCTTGATGAGGCGGCTCAACAGCGGGTGTTCGTCGCTGTCGGCCGTGTCGTAGGAGTCCATTTGCTTGCTCCCGAAGCAGGTTTGCTGGTCCTCAGCATCCGCCGGCGGGGCGGCCTTTCGCGAGCAGAATGATCGGCAATGTTCCGCCGCGGCCGGCCCTGGCTCGTTTCGGCCGGGGCGGTCATGTGCGGTTTTGTGCTGGTTTGTCCGCCCTGCTAGACTGATCGGCCTGGAGCGGGGCTGACGATGCAGACGCAGGACAAACTCACCGACAAGCAGCTTTCGGACGAGCAGAGCCGCGAGATCGCCGAGACCATTCGCGAGGAGCTCGCCCGGCGCCGGATCTCCCGGCAGGCGCTGGCCGAGCAGGCCAAGCTCAGCCTGTCGACGCTGGAGAAGGTGCTCGGCGGCCGGCGGCCGTTCACGCTGGCGACGACGGTCCGCCTGGAGCAGGCGCTCGGCGTTTCCCTGCGCAAAAGTGTCGTCGTGGTGACGCCCCCGGCCGCAAACGACGTCGCGCCCGACAGCCTCGGCTCCTATGCCCATCGCGCGGTGACCTGGCTCGAGGACGTCTACATCACCCTGAGGCCGTCGTTCGGCGACAAGGATGCGATCTTCGCCTATCGCACCGAGATCGCCTGGGAGCCGAAGGTCTCGTCGCTGGTCTTTCGCGAGGGCGAGCGAACCGATGCCGCCTACGAGCATACCGGCGAGGTCGCCGTTCCCCATCAGTCCGGTTTCATCTACCTCGTCATCATCAAGCACGGCCAGCACCGCGTGATCACGGTGTCGCGGCCGACGGTATCTGGCGAGATGTACGGCATCATCTCGACGCTCCGCGCCGGGCCCGGCTCTCAGCTCACGCCGACCGCCGCGCCGATCGCCTATGTGCCGCTCAGGAATATCGCCAAGCCCTCTTTGGGCCGGGTTGCGCCCGACGATCCCAACCACGCCTTGTACCGAAAGCACCTGCGCCGCACGCTGGAAGAGCCGTTTGCGCTGTTTCTGACGTTGTGACCCACGAGAAATAACCAGCATCGGGCGTCCTTGCGTCTATAATTCTTGCGCTCAGTTGCTGCCTTGCTCGGAGCGTTCCGCGCCCATCAGCCACTCCGCGCAAGTGAGCGGCCAAGGTTCCAGCCATGGTGGCCGAGACGAATCCGCTTAAGGCAAGTCTCGCGATGAAGAGCCCGTTCTATACCGCCGATCACGACGCGTTCCGCGAGGTGATGCGGCGCTTCGTCGAGAAGGAGATCGCGCCCTTCGCCCACGACTGGGACGAAGCCGGCGAATTCCCGCGCGAGCTCTATCGCAAGGCGGCCGAGATCGGCCTCTTGGGCCTCGGATTTCCCGAGGAATATGGCGGCATCGCCGCCGACCAGTTCATGAAGCTCGTGGCGAGCCAGGAGCTTGCGCGCGCCGGCGCAGGCGGCGTCAGCGCCAGCCTGATGAGCCACACCATCGGCTCGCCGCCGATCGCGCGGGCCGCACGGGCAGAGGTGAAGGCGCGCGTGCTGCCGCAGGTGCTGGCCGGCGAAAAAATCTCCGCGCTGGCGATCACCGAGCCGGGCGGCGGCTCCGACGTTGCCAACCTGCGCACCCGCGCACGGCGCGACGGCGATCACTACGTCGTCAGCGGGGAGAAGACCTTCATCACCTCAGGCATGCGTGCCGATTACCTGACCGTTGCGGTGCGGACCGGCGGCGAGGGCGCCGGCGGCGTCAGCCTGCTCCTGATCGAAGGCGACACGCCCGGCCTGTCCAGGACGAAGCTCAAGAAGATGGGCTGGTGGGCCTCCGATACCGCGACGCTGCATTTCGACGCATGCCGCGTGCCCGCCGAGAACCTGATCGGCGAGGAGGGCCAAGGCTTCAAGATCATCATGCAGAACTTCAACAGCGAGCGCATGGGCATGGCCGCGAGCTGCACCGCCTTTGCCCGCGTCTGCCTCGACGAGGCGATCGCTTACGCCAAGGAGCGCAAGACCTTCGGCAAGCCGCTCGCGCAGCACCAGGTCATCCGCCACAAGATCGTCGACATGGCGCAGAAGGTCGCGGCATCGCAAGCGATGCTGGAGATGCTGGCCTGGCAGCTCGAGCAGGGCGAGAGCCCGGTCGCCGAGATCTGCATGATGAAGAACCAGGCGACGCAGACCATGGCGTTCTGCGCCTCGGAAGCCGTGCAGATCTTCGGCGGCGCCGGCTTCATGCGCGGCATCAAGGCCGAGCGCATCTACCGCGAGGTCAAGGTCAACGCCATCGGCGGCGGCACCGAGGAGATCATGAAGGATCTGGCGTCGCGGCAGATGGGTCTTTGAACGCTCTCTCCTCGCGTCATTCCGGGGCGCGAGCGAAGCGAGCCCGGATCCATCGAGCCGCAGACACCGTAGAGAAATGGATTCCGGGCTCGCGCTTCGCGCGCCCCGGAATGACGAGAGGCCAAAATGCTATTCACCGCCGACCACGACGACATCCGCCGCTCTTTGCAAAAATTCATCGCAAACGAGATCAATCCTCACGTCGATGAATGGGAGAAGGCCGACATCTTCCCGGCGCACGAGCTATTCAAGAAGATGGGCAGCCTCGGTTTCCTCGGCCTCAACAAGCCGGTCGCGTTCGGCGGGTCGGGTCTCGACTATTCCTACGCGCTGATGATGGCGGAGGAGCTCGGGGCCATCACCTGCGGCGGCGTGCCGATGGCGATCGGGGTGCAGACCGACATGGCGACGCCGGCATTGGCGCGCTTCGGCTCCGACGAGGTGCGGAGCGAATTCCTGGCGCCCTCGATCTCCGGTGACTACGTCGCCTGCATCGGCGTCTCCGAGCCCGGCGCCGGCTCCGACGTCGCCTCGATCAAGACCCAGGCCCGCTCCGACGGCGACGATTACGTCATCAATGGCGGCAAGATGTGGATCACCAACGGCACCCAGGCCGACTGGATCTGCCTGCTCGCCAACACCGGCGACGGTCCCGTTCACCGCAACAAGTCGCTGATCTGCGTGCCCATGAAGGCCAAGGGCGTCACCGTCGCGCGCAAGCTCGACAAGATGGGCATGCGCTCCTCCGACACCGCGCAGATCTTCTTCGACAATGTCCGCGTGCCCAAGCGCAACCGGATCGGCGAGGAGGGCCAGGGTTTCACCTACCAGATGATCCAGTTCCAGGAGGAGCGCTTGTGGGGCGCGGCCGCCTGCCTCAAGGCGCACGAATACATCATCGACCAGACCATCGAATACACCCGCAACCGCAAAGCCTTCGGCAAGTCGATCCTCGACAACCAGGTCGTGCATTTCAAGCTCGCGGAGATGCAGACCGAGGTGGAGCTCCTGCGCGCGCTGATCTATCGCGCCGGCGAGCAGCTGGTCGCGGGCGAGGATGTGACGCGGCTCGCGACCATGGCCAAACTGAAGGCCGGCCGGCTCGGCCGCGAGCTCACCGACGCCTGCTTGCAATTTTGGGGCGGAATGGGTTTTACCAACGAGACGCCGGTCAGCCGCGCCTATCGCGACAGCCGCCTGACCTCGATCGGCGGCGGCGCTGACGAGGTCATGCTGATGGTCCTGTGCAAGATGATGGGGACGCTACCGGGAAGCAAGGGGAACGCCTGATGATCACGCTCTATCACTGCGACGCCGCGCGCTCGTTCCGTCCGCTCTGGATGCTGGAGGAGATGGGGCTGCGCTATGAATTGAAGATGCTGCCGTTCCCGCCGCGCGTCTTCGCCAAGGACTATCTCGCGCTCAATCCGCTCGGCACCATCCCCTTCATGATCGATGGCGAGACCAGGATGACGGAATCCTCCGGCATTTGTCATTACCTCGGCGTCAAGTACGGCCCGACGCCGTTGATGGTCGGCCCCGAGGATCCCGCCTACGGGACGTTCCTGAACTGGATGTATTTCAGCGACGCCACATTAACCTTTCCGCAAACGCTGGTGCTGAGATACACCCAGCTCGAGCCGGAGGAGCGCCGCAACCCGCAAGTCGCCACCGACTACGCGAAATGGTTCCTCGGGCGCCTGCGCGCGGTCGAGGCAGCGACGGCGAATGCCGAAACATTGTGCGCGGGCCGTTTCACCGCCGCTGACATTGTCATCGGTTACGCGCTTCGGCTCGCGAGCAATATCGGGCTTGCTAAGGATTTCGGGCCAAACGTCGCAGCCTATTGGGCGCGCCTGCAGCAACGCGACGGCTACAAGCGCGCCGTTGCTGCGGAGCAAAAGGCCGGGGACGAGCAAAACGTCGCGCCAAGGGTGAGGGCGTAGGTTCCAGGACCGTCATTCCGGGCGATGCGCAGCATTGACCCGGAATCTCGAGGTTCCCGGTGCGCAATGGCGCACCTGAGGTTCGGTCTTGCGGACCGCCCCGGAACGACAGCGCGTGTTTTCATGACAGCGCTATCCTATCGTGACAGCGCGCAAATTTCCGCTAAGGTGACCTCCGTCCGCAGCGGCCAAGACCCGCGCGAGGAGGACCCCAATGGAATATAACGGTCGCGAATCCGACCACCTGATGCTGATCACGCCGGAGCGGGTGTTTTATGCGGGCCTGCTTGGCCGTCCGCGCAAACGGACACCCGGTTGCTGCCATGTCTATGTCGCGGTGAAGGGCAATCTGCACCTGACGATCGACGACGTTCTCACCACCGGCGAGCTGTTCGTCACCCTGCCGAACCAGCGGCATTCCATCGCCAGCGACTATCGCACCGTGATCAGCGTGACGCTGGAGCCGGAAAGCATGCCGGATGGCGTGATCGAAGCCCTGGCCGCGCGCCTGACCGGACCCGACCAGCCCGCCTATGCCCGCAAGATCCTCGCCGCCTATGCCTTGCTGCGTCAGCGCCGCTATGGCGACATCACCACGGCCGAGTTCGACGAGATGTGCTTCGGCGAGGCGCTGCCGCGCCGCGTCTTGGATCCGCGCGTGATGCGTGCGGTGGCCCGCATCCAGCGCTTCTCCGGCGAGCCGGTGACGGCGGATACCTGCGCCGCCGAAGCCGGTCTCTCGGCCTCGCGCTTCCTGCATCTGTTCAAGGAGGAGACCGGCATCTCGTTCCGCTCCTTCCGCGCCTGGAAGCGCGCGCGGCATCTGCTGCACTTCGCCAATCAGGACCTCAACCTCGCCCATCTCGCGCAGGACATCGGCTATCCCGATTCCACCCATTTCAGCCACTCGATCCGCCGCTTCTACGGATTGAAGCCGCGCGCGATCTTCGTCGGCTCGCGCGACCTTGCGATCTATCGCAGCACCGAGACGGTGCGGATGGCGGAGGCGAGTTGATTACTTCGTAGGGTGGATTAGCCGAAGGCGTAATCCACCACTTATGCATCCGCGGAGATAGACCTTGGTGGGTTACGCCTTCGGCTAACCCACCCTACGGCATCTCCTTTCCCAGCTTCTCCGCGCAAGAAGCCGCATGTCGCGCGTCACATGATCGCAAGCGTTGAATTCTCAACGTGCGAGACATCGAACGCATGAGCGACAAGGCCGTCATCACCTGCGCGCTGAACGGCGTGCTCACCGACCCCAGGCAGCACAACGTGCCCGTGACGCCCGAAGAGATGGCGCGCGAGGCCAAGGCGGCGTTCGAGGCCGGCGCGTCCATCATGCACATCCATCTGCGCCAGCAGGCGCCCGGCAGGGGGCATCTGCCGTCCTGGGAGGTCGCGGTCAGCAAGGAGATCCAGCAGGCGATCCGCGAAGCCTGCCCGGGCGTGATCATCAACCACACCTCGGGCGTGTCGGGGCCGAATTATTCAGGCGCGCTCGACTGCATCCGTGAGACCCGGCCGGAGATCGCAGCCTGCAATGCCGGCTCGCTGAACTACCTGAAGGTAAAGGCGGACAACACCTGGGCCTGGCCGCCGATGATGTTCGACAATGCGGTCGAGAAGGTGAAGGACTATCTCGACGTCATGAACGCGGTCGGCACCATCCCCGAGTTCGAATGCTTCGACGTCGGCATCGTCCGCTGCGTCGGCATGTACACCCAGGTCGGCATGTACAAGGGCCCGCTCGAATACAATTTCGTCATGGGCGTCGCCTCCGGCATGCCGGCCGATCCCGAGCTGCTGCCGATCCTCTTGAAGCTGAAGCGCCCCGAGGCGCATTGGCAGGTCACCGCCATCGGCCGCGAGGAGATCTGGCCGCTGCACCAGCGCTGCGCCGAGCTCGGCGGTCACTTGCGCACCGGCCTCGAGGACACCTTCTATCTCGCCGACGGCAAGAAGGTGACGTCGAACGGCGAGCTCATCGAAGCCGTCGCCGCCTGCGCAAGGCGCGCCGGCCGCGAGATCGCGAGCCCCGCGGAAGCGCGGAAGATCTTTGGGACGAACAGGTAGTCACACACTCCGTCATTCCGGGATGGCCCGAAGGGCCAGGCCCGGAATCCATATCCACGATCGGGAGTATGGATTCTCAGATGCGCAAGTGCGCATCGTAGCTCGCGCTGCGCGCGCCCCGGAATGACGGGCAGGAGCACTAATGTCTACCATCGAAAACACCATCTCCCCCGGCAGCGCTGCCTACCACGCCAACCGCGACGGCATGCTCGCGCTGATCGACCGCATGCGCGCGCTGGAAGAGCGCACGCGCGCGGCGTCGGCCGCAGCGAAGGACCGCTTCCACAAGCGCGGTCAATTGCTGCCGCGCGAGCGCGTCGCGCTGGTGCTCGATCCCGGCGCGCCGTTCATCGAGCTGTCGACGCTCGCCGGTTACATGTTCGATGTGCCGGATGCGAACAAGAGCGTGCCGGGCGGCGGAGTCATCGCCGGCATCGGCTTCGTCTCGGGCATCCGCTGCATGGTCAGCGCCAGCGATTCCGGCATCGACGCCGGCGCCCTGCAGCCTTACGGCCTCGACAAGACGCTGCGGGTGCAGGAGCTCGCGCTGGAGAACAAGCTGCCTTATGTGCAGCTGGTCGAAAGCGCCGGCGCCAATCTGCTGCGCTACCGCGTCGAGGATTTCGTCCGCGGCGGCAACATCTTTCGTAACCTCGCGCGGCTCTCCGCGGCGGGTCTGCCGGTCGTCACCGTCACGCACGGCTCCTCCACCGCGGGCGGCGCCTATCAGACCGGCCTCTCCGACTACATCGTCATGGTCCGCGGCCGCACCCGCGCCTTCCTCGCAGGGCCACCGCTGCTGAAAGCCGCGACCGGCGAGATCGCGACCGAGGAAGAGCTCGGCGGCGCCGAGATGCATACGCAGATCTCCGGCCTCGGCGATTATCTCGCCGAGGACGATCGCGACGCACTTCGCATCGCGCGCGAGATCATGGCGGCGCTGGAGTGGGAGCGGCGGGGCAAAATCTCAGTGCAGTTCAAGCCGCCGCGCTACGACCAGGACGAGCTGCTCGGCATCATGCCAATGGACCACAAGCGCCCCGTCGACATGAAACAGGTGATCGCGCGCATCATCGACGATTCCGATTTCACCGAGATGGCGCCGAATTACGGCCCGGCCACCGTCTGCGGCCATGCCCGCATCGAGGGCCAGGCCATCGGCATCATCACCAACAACGGTCCGCTCGATCCCGCCGGCGCCAACAAGGCGACGCATTTCATCCAGGCCTGCTGCCAGACCCGCACGCCGCTGCTCTATCTCAACAACACCACGGGCTACATGGTCGGCAAGGCCTATGAGGAAGCCGGCATGATCAAGCACGGCTCCAAGATGATCCAGGCGGTGACGTCGGCGACAGTACCGCAGATCACCATCTATTGCGGTGCCTCGTTCGGTGCCGGCAATTACGGCATGTGCGGCCACGGCTTCCATCCGCGCTTCTGCTTCTCCTGGCCCAACGCCAAGACCGCGGTGATGGGCGGCGAGCAGGCCGCCGAGACCATGGCGATCGTGACCGAGGCCGCAGCGGCCCGCCGCGGCAAGCCGATCGAGAAGGATAGGCTGGAGGCGATGAAGGCTGAGATCATCGGCGTGTTCGACGGTCAGATGGATGTGTTCTCGACCAGCGCCCGCGTGCTCGACGACGGCGTGATCGATCCGCGCGACACCCGCGCGGTGCTGTCGGAGGTGCTCGCGATCTGCCGCGAAGGCGATGCACGCACGCCGCAGCGCATGCAGTTTTCGGTGGCCCGCCCATGAGGAACGGATCAGTGCAGCACCGGCCGTTCTTCAAGGTCCTGGTCGCCAACCGGGGCGAGATCGCGCTGCGCGTCATGCGCAGCGCGCGAAAACTCGGCCTCGGTGTCGTCGCGGTCTATTCGGATGCGGATCGCGATGCGCTCCATGTGAAGCAGGCGGATCAGGCCGTACGCATCGGCGAAGCCTTGCCGGCGCACTCCTATCTCAACATCCCCGCGATCATCGCCGCGGCCCGGGCCGGCGGCGCGGATGCCGTGCACCCCGGCTATGGCTTCCTCGCAGAGAACGAGGAATTTGCGCGCGCCTGCAAGGATGCCGGCCTCGTCTTCATCGGCCCGTCGCCGCAGGCGATCGAGGCGATGGGCAACAAGGCCGGCGCGAAGGAGATCATGAGGAAGGCGGGCGTGCCGATCGTGCCCGGCTATCAGGGCGCCGACCAGGATGACGAGGTCATGCTCGCCGAAGCCGGGAAGATCGGCTTTCCCGTGATGATCAAGGCGGTCGCGGGCGGCGGCGGGCGCGGCATGCGGCTCGTCACCGATGCGGCCTCGTTTCCCGATGCGCTGCGCAGCGCGCGCTCCGAAGCGAAGGCCGCCTTCGGCGATCCCACACTCATCCTCGAACGCGCGATCCAGAACCCCCGGCACATCGAGATCCAGGTGTTCGGCGACAGCCACGGCAACGCCATCCATCTCGGCGAGCGCGATTGCTCGGTGCAGCGGAGGCACCAGAAGTTGATCGAGGAGGCGCCGTCGCCAGCCGTCACGCCCGAGCTGCGCGCAAGGATGGGCGAGGTCGCAGTCGCCGCGATCAAGGCACTGCGCTATGAGGGCGCCGGCACGCTGGAATTCCTGCTCGATACCGGCGGCGCGTTCTACTTCATGGAGATGAACACGCGCCTGCAGGTCGAGCATCCCGTCACCGAGGCGATCACCGGGCTCGATCTCGTCGAGCTGCAGCTGCGCGTCGCACGCGGCGAGCCGCTGCCGATTAAGCAGCAGGACGTCAAGTTTTCCGGCCATGCCATCGAGGTGCGGCTGTGCTCGGAAGATGCCGCGCACGATTTCATGCCGCAGTCCGGCCGCATGGCGCGCTGGCAGGTGCCTGACGGCATCCGCGTCGAGCACGCGTTGCAGTCAGGCTCGGAGATCCCGCCGTTCTACGATTCCATGATCGCCAAGGTGATCAGCCACGGCGGAAACCGCGAGGAGGCGAGGGGGCGGCTGATCGTCGGCCTCGAGCAGCTCACCGCGTTCGGCGTGACGACCAATCAGGCGTTCCTGATGTCCTGCCTGCGTCATCCCGGCTTTGCCAAAGGCGAGGCGACGACGGCGTTCATCGGCACCCATCGCGACGAGCTGCTTGCGCCGCGTGCGGACGCGGCATTCGAGACGGCGCTGGCAGGCCTGCTGCTCTACGTCACCAATCCGCGCGCGCCGTCGTGGCAAAGCGGGCGGAGCCTCGCCGCCACCTTTCCGCTGCCGGCGAAAATCGAGATCGCCGGCCACGCGCACGAGCTCGACATCACGCGCGAGCGCGACGGCAGCTACACCGTTGCCGGCGATGGCCGGCAAGATCGATTCGAGATCGAGCAACTCGATCCCGACGCCATCCGCTTCCGCCACGCCGGCGTGATGGACAGCGCAAGAATCCTGCGCGAGGGCGATCGGCTCTATCTCCAGCACCGCGGCATTCCGCTCGCGGTCACTGATCTCACCCTCGCCGCGCCGAAGGTGGCCGCCAGCAATGGCGGCGACGGCAAGGTTCGCGCCGCCATGAACGGCCGCGTCGTCGCCGTGCTGGTCAAGCCTGGCGACCGCGTCACCGCCGGCCAGCCGGTGCTGACGCTAGAGGCGATGAAGATGGAGCACGTCCACAAGGCCGGCATCGAGGGCGTGGTCTGCGCGATCGACGTCGCCGAAGGCGAGCAGGTGACGACGGGACGGATCGTGGCGGAGATCGGGGCGGGGTAGCCTCTCCGCCGTCTACCCTACCGCGCTTCGACTAGCCCGCCCCCACGGCGCCTCTCGGACGTCGAAATGCAAGCGATTTCAAAGAGGTATTAGCTCGAAAAATTGCGCAGGATCTCCATTGAACATTGTTCAGTTACAGGATACGATTATTGAACGCTGTTCATTTCGGTGGAGTCTCGAATGTTGCGCATCGACGATCCCGCTCAAGCGGCCAATGCCAGGCTGCCGTCACTGTCGCGCCGTTTCGCGCTTGGCGCGCTAGAGCCCCGCGAAAAATACCTGATCGGCGCGCTCTCAGTCCTGACGCTCACCGCGCTTCTCGCGCCCGCATTGCCCGCCGCCGCCTGGCACATCCCGCATTTCGTCGACGACCGCACCTGGCTCGGCGTCCCCAACGCCGGCGACGTGCTGAGCAATCTCGCCTTCCTCGCAATGGGTGTCTGCGGCTCGGAGCGGCTGCGCGGCCGAAGTGATGCGCCAGTCGGGGCAAGCTGGTTCTTCGTGGGACTGGTCCTCACGTGCCTCGGCTCTGGCTTCTATCATCTCGACCCCGATGTGCCGCAACGGCTCGTGGCCGATCGTCTCGGCATGGCGGTGGCATTCGCAGGCTTTCTGGGCATCGCGGCCAGCGAGCGGATCAGCACGCGCGCAGGCGAGGCAGTGCTGGTGCTGACGATGATCGCGGGCCTGTTGGCTGCCTGGGTGGCGCGCGAGAATCTCACGCCCTGGGTGGTGGTGCAGTTCGGCGGCATGGCGCTGGCCGTGGCACTGGCGCTGACGCGTCCCCGGCCCGGCGCGCTTGGCGTGCCACTCGGCGGCGTGATCGCCTTCTATGTGCTCGCCAAGCTTTTCGAGCTGGGCGATGTGACCGTGTTCGAAGCCACCGGCCACATCGTCTCAGGCCATACGCTCAAGCACCTTGCCGCCGCGCTCGCGGCCTGGCCGGTGATCCGGGCGCTGGGATCTAGGCCGTGCACTCATTAAGCGGCTGGCCGCCGCCTGATGTCCGCTTCAGCCCCAACACCGGCGGAGAAGCAGCAATCTTCCAATGTCGCTGAAGGGCCAGAAGCGGACATCGCCCCTAACCGATACGACGAAGTGGATGCTCATGGCAGGCCGAGCAGATCTCAACCTGAGGCGTTTAAGAGATCGTGTAGACTTATGGCCTGCTGGTCATTGAGCACAACCCGTGTCGAACCGACATAGGTTAGCTCGAAGCGCCCCCCTTCGTTGTCGACGGATCGCACGCCGTCGAGCACCGCCAGAAGGCCGAACAGCGTTTGATGGACTGCCGTCGCAATCACGCCATTGACGTTATCGGCGTCTCCCGCTCGCAGGCTTTGGTACCATTCCGAGCGCGCGCGCTGTTCGGGTGGCACGTTTCTGCCCGGCGGGCTCTTCAGGAGGGCTACTGTGTCTTCGATTGCGGCATCCCCCACGTAGCGCTTGATAGCTTCAACAAATTCCTGGCTGTTCATGGCACCTCTTCATCTGCCGACTGGCTGCGACCGTATATCGGGTTGTGTTGGCCGATCAACACTCGCGAAATCGGGCATGGTTTACTTCGGGCCAAAAACGGTAAAGCTTTGCCCAGCAGAAGATTTCCGCTCTTCCCGCAGGAGCTGGCATTGCTCTTATGAGTACACGCCCTAGCGGCCTCGCCCCGTGCCGTCATTGAGCAGGCACGCGACCTGATGCCCGTCGCCGGCATCCAGCAGCGCCGGCCGCTCCGTCTTGCACCGCTCCATCGCAAACCGGCAGCGGGTGTGGAATGCGCAGCCGGACGGTGGGTTGACCGGGCTCGGCACGTCGCCGTCGACCAGCGGCGCGAGCTTCTTCGCCAGCGGATTGGCGATCGGCACCGAGGCGAGCAGGGCCTGGGTGTAGGGATGCCTGGGATTGCGGAACAGCTCGTCCTTGTCGGCGATCTCGACGATGCGGCCGAGATACATCACGGCGACGCGGTGGCTGATATGCGCGACCACGGCGAGGTCGTGCGCGATGAAGAGATAGGAAAAGCCGTGCTGCCGCTGCAGGTCGATCAGCAGATTGATCACCTGCGCCTGGATCGAGACGTCGAGCGCGGAGACCGGCTCGTCGCAGACGATCAGGCGCGGCTCCAGCGCCAGCGCGCGGGCGATGCAGATGCGCTGGCGCTGGCCGCCGGAGAATTGATGCGGGAAATTGCCCATCTGGTCGGGCCGCAAGCCCACTTGCTCGAACAGCCTTGCAACCCGCGCGTCCAGCTCCTTGCCTGGGGCAAGCCCGTGCACCGCGATCGGCTCGCCGACGATATCGCCGGCCGTCATGCGCGGATTGAGGGAGGCGAACGGGTCCTGGAATACGATCTGCATCGAGCGGCGGTGCGGCCGCAGCGCCGTTTTCGACAGATGCGTGATGTCTTCACCGTCGAGGCGGATCTGGCCCGAGGTCGGCTCGACCAGTCGCAGCACGCTGCGCGCCACCGTGGACTTTCCGCAGCCGGATTCGCCGACCAGGCCGAGCGTCTCGCCGATGCCGAGTGCGAACGAGACGCCATCGACCGCATGCACGGTGCCGACCTGCCGGCGCAACACGCCGGCGCGCACCGGGTAGTGCTTCTTGAGATCGGTGACTTCGAGCAGCGCCTCGGTCATGCCACCTCCGCGACTTCTTCCGCGCGCCAGCAGGCGGCGAGATGGCCGCCGCCCCAATCCGAAAGCGGCGGATATTCGGCCTCGCAACGCTTGATGGCGAGCTTGCAGCGCGGCGCGAAGGCGCAGCCTTGCGGCAGCCGCACCAGCGACGGCACCGTGCCGGGGATTTCGTTCAGCCGCGCCTGCGCGGCGACGCCGGAAGCCGGCACGGCCGGGATCGAGGCCATCAGTCCCCGCGTGTAGGGATGCTTCGGCGCCGCGAACAGCGCCTCGACGCTGGCTTCCTCGACCTTCCGCCCCGCATACATCACGATCACGCGCTGCGCGGTCTGTGCGACCACGCCGAGATCATGCGTGATCAGCACCAGCCCGGTGCCGAGCTCCTTCTGGAGGTCGAGGATCAGCGCCAGAATCTGCGCCTGGATGGTGACGTCGAGCGCAGTGGTCGGCTCGTCCGCGATCAAGAGCGCCGGCCGGCAGGCCAGCGCCATCGCGATCATCGCGCGCTGGCGCATGCCGCCGGACAGCTGGTGCGGATATTCGCGCGCCCGCCGCGCCGGCTCGGGAATGCGCACCAGCCGCAGCATCTCGACGGCGATGCCTTGCGCCTCCTTCGACGAGATGTTCCGGTGCAGCCGCACCGCCTCGACGATCTGGTCGCCGATCCGCATCACCGGATTGAGCGAGGTCATCGGCTCCTGGAAGATCATGGAGATGCGGTTGCCCCGGACGCTGCGCATCTCGGATTCATCCAGCGCCAAGAGATCGGTGCCTTCCAGCGCGACGGAGCCGCCGACGATGCGGCCGGGCGGATCGGGCACGAGACGCATCAGCGACAGCGCCGTCACGCTCTTGCCGCAGCCGGATTCTCCGACGATCGCCAGCGTCTCGCCGCGCCTCACGCTGAAGGAGAGGTCGTCGACGGCCTTGAACAGGCCGGAATTGGTGAAGAACACCGTCTTCAGGTTCTTCACATCGAGCACGAGATCGGTCTTGTCCGCCATCAGCCGCGCTGCCTCGGATCCAGGATGTCACGCAGGGCGTCGCCGAACAGATTGGCGCCGAACACGGCGAGGCTGATCGCGATGCCGGGGAAGATAACCAGCCACGGCGCGGTGCGGACATATTCGGCGGCGGATTCGGACAGCATGCGCCCCCATGACGGATAGGGTTCGGGAATGCCGAGGCCGAGGAAGGAGAGCGAAGCCTCGGTCAGGATGGTCGAGCCGAGCTGGGCCGTGGCGAGCACGATCAGCGGCGCCAGCGTGTTCGGCAGCACGTGGCGCAGCGCAATCCGCATCTCGCTCATGCCGATCGACTTGGCGGCCTCGACGAACGGCTGCTCGCGCAGCGCCAGCGTGTTGGCGCGGATGACGCGCGCCACCGTCGGGATCAGCGGAATGGCGATGGCGATGATCACGTTCGGCAGCGAGGGTCCGAGCGCTGCCGTCATCACCAGCGCCAGCACCAGCAGCGGCAGCGCCTGCAGCACGTCGGAGACGCGCTGGAACACAAGATCGACCCAGCCGGAGAGATAGCCGGAGGTGAGGCCGACGATCACGCCGATGGTGCCGCCGAGCACGGTTGAGCCGATGCCGACCGCGAGCGAGATCCGCGCGCCGTGGATGATGCGGCTGAACACGTCGCGGCCAAAGGAATCGGTGCCCATCCAGTGCGCCAGGCTCGGTCGCGCCAGCGCGCGGGCGGAATCGACCGTCAGCGGATCATAGCGCGCGATGACATCGGCGAAGATCGCCGTCAGCACGAACAATGTCATGATGATGAGCCCGGCCGCGCCCAGCACGTGCCGCTGCGCCATGAACAGCACGCGCCGCCAGCCCCCGGTCGCATGCGCCCCGGCCCGCCTCAGTTCAACGTCGAAGTCGATCGCGGCCATGGGTCTACCTTCTCCCTCTCCCCGCGCGCGGGGAGAGGGTCGGGGTGAGGGGGGCTCTCCACGGGGGAGGTGAGAGTTGGATTCGCGGAGACTCCCCCTCACCCGAATTTACGCTTCGCGCAAATTCGACCTCTCCCCGCAAACGGGGAGAGGTAGAGGAATGTGCGAGCGCGGCGTGGATGACAAGCATGGTGCTAATCCGTGTACCTGATCCGCGGGTCGAACACCGCGTAGAGCATGTCGACGGTGAAGTTGGCGAACACCACCACGACCGCGATGAACATCACGAGGTTCTGCACGATCGGATAGTCGCGCCAGCGGATTGCCTCGACCAGGAAGCGGGCGACGCCGGGGATGTTGAACACGGTCTCGGTGACGATCAGGCCGCCGATCAGGAACGCCGCCTCGATGCCGATCACGGTGATCACGGGCAGGATCGCGTTTTTCAGCGCGTGGTGATAGTTCACCGCGGCTTCGGACGCGCCCTTGGCGCGGGCGGTGCGGATGTAATCCTGCCGCAGCACCTCCAGCATCGAGGATCGCGTGATGCGCATGGTCAGCGCCGCGCTGCGGAAGCCGACGGCGGCGGCCGGCACGGCGTAGGTCGCGAACGCCTCGAGCCACGTCTTCGGATTCGGATTGAAGATCGGCATCTGCCCGAACATCGCCACCGACGCGGTGAGGATGAGAAGGCCGAGCCAGAACGAGGGCAGCGACAGGCCGCTGAGGCTGACGACGCGCAGCGCGTAGTCGAGCTTCGTGCCCTGCTTCACCGCGCTGATGACGCCGAGCGGAATGCCGATCGATGCCGAGAACAACAGCGCGAGGCCGGCGAGCTTTGCCGTGATCGGAATCCGCGGCAGGATCTCCTGCAGCGCCGGCTTCTCCGAGACATAGGAGTAGCCGAAATCGCCGCGCAGGAAGCCGCCGATCCAGTGCCAATATTGCACGATCAGCGGCCGGTCGATGCCGAGCTCTTTCTCCAGATTGGCCTTGTCGGCCGGATCGACGTAGCCGGCGGCGGCGAACAGGATGTCGACGATGTTGCCCGGCACGATGCGCAGCAGGAAGAAGATGACGACCGAGATCCCGAACAGGGTCACGAGCATCAGGAACAGGCGCCGCACCAGATAGGCAAACATGCATCGCCCTCCGCGCTAGCCTTTCGCGTTACTTGTCGAGCCACACATCCTCGTAACGGAAGCCGTTATAGGAGCTGTTCGACATGATCGTGACGCCCTTGACGTAGGGGTGCCAGCAGGTGCCGGCGCGCGCATGGAAGATGATCGGGCGGGCGACGTCCTCCTGCAGCTTCTTGTCGATGTCCCACACCAGCGGCCTGCGCTTTTTGATGTCGGTCTCCTGCGACTGCACGTCGAACAGCTTCTCGATCTCCTTGTTGCAATAATTGGTGTAGTTCCGTTCCGAGCCGCAGGAATAATTCTCGTAGAAGGACTGGTCGGGATCGTCGACGGAATTGCCGGTCAGGTTGAGGCCGAGCATGTAATCCTTGCGGGCGACCTTCGGGAACCAGTTCGCGGTTTCCACGACGTCGAGCTCGCCGTCGATATAGATGCTTTTGAGCTGGTCGATCAGGATCACGGCGGGATCGCGATATTCGGCGATGTTGCGCGTCGAGACCTTCACCGCGAGGTGCTTGTCCGGACCGTAGCCCGCCTTCTGCATCAGCTTCTTGGCTTCCTCGCGGTTGGCATTGATGTCGCGGCCATAGCCCGGAATGGTCTCCAGCCTGTCCTTGGGCATGCCCCAGATGCCCTGCGGCGGCGGCAGCATGGTGCCGCCGATGTCGCCCTGGCCTTCGAACAGGATGTCGACGAACGCCTTGCGGTCGAGCGCGAGCGCCATCGCCCGGCGGATGTCGATGTTGTCGAACGGCGCGGAGCTCGAATTGACGATGATGTTGGTCGAGACGTTGGTCGGCTCGACGACGCAGGTCGCGTTCGGCGCCTGCGACTTGATGTCCTTCAGCAGCGGGATGGTGATGTGCGTCGGAAAGGTCATGTCGAACTTGCCGGCGACGAAGGCCAGGATCGCGGTCGAGCGGTTGGTGATGATGGTGTACTCGATGCCGTCGAGATAGGGCAGGCCCTTCTTCCAATAGTCCGGATTGCGCGTCAGCTTGATCGATTCGTTGGCCTTGAACTCGACGAACTTGAACGGCCCGGTCCCGATCGGATGGGTGCGCATGTCCGCCGGCGAGACGTGACAGGGATAGACCGGCGTGTAGCCGGAGGCGAGCATCGCCAGCAGCGAAGGCTGCGGCCGCTTCAGGTCGAAGGTGACCTCGAATTCGCCGTTCGTCGTGACCTCGTTGACCTCGCTGTACCAGGCCTTGCGCGGATTCTGCCGCAGCTTCTGCTGCGACTTGCCCATCAGGAGATCGAAGCTGCACTTGACGTCGGCCGACGTGAACGGCTTGCCGTCGTGCCATTTCACGCCCTGGCGCAGCTTGAACGTCAGCTTCTTGTTGTCGCTGCTCCAGGACCAGCTTTCGGCGAGGTCCGGCCGCAGCGTATCGGGACTGTTCTGCGCGATGTGCTGATCGTAGATCAGGAGATTGTTGAACACCCCCATGAACGGCACGTTGATCGAATAGGTCGCGCCTTCGAGGATCGAAGCGTTGGCCGGACTGTCGCGGTGATACATCCGCAAGATGCCGCCCTGCTTGGGCTCGCCGGCGAGCGTGGCGGTTGAGGCCGTCAGCACAGATAACGTCGCCATTGCGGCGAGCGCCCACACGCTCCGCATGCTCATCCTCCCTGGACTTTCGCCTTTTCGGCCTGTTTATCCAGACGATAGCGAGGCGCGTGCAGCGAGGCAACCCGCAAGGCCAGCTACGCTCTCGACAATTCGGATGACGGATGGCCACGGGGTTCATCTCTCATCATGCGAGAGTGCAGGTGCGAAGGGTAATGGCGTTGCTGGAGCCGCGGCGAAGGTGCGCTCCCTCGCCCCGCTTGCGGGGAGAGGGTTGGGGTGAGGGGACTCTCCACGGGGACGGTGAGAGTTGGACTCGCGGAGGCTCCCCCTCACCCGAAATTCAAGCTGCGCTCGAATTTCGGCCTCTCCCCGCACGCGGGGAGAGGCGAAGCAACCCTCACACGATCCGCGAGGACTTGTTCCCCCAATAGCGGTCCCGCAGCAGCCGCTTGTACAGCTTCCCCGTGGGCAGCCGCGGCAATTCCTTCTCGAAATCGACCGAGCGCGGCACCTTCTGCCGCGACAGCGATTTGGCGCAGAACGCGATCAGCTCTTCGGCGAGCGCCGGCCCCGGCACCACGCCCGGCATCGGCTGCACCACCGCCTTCACCTCTTCGCCGAGATCGGCATTGGGTACGCCGAACACCGCGGCATCGGCAACCTTGGGGTGGGTGATCAGCAGGTTCTCGCATTCCTGCGGATAGATGTTCACCCCGCCGGAGATGATCATGAAGGTGGCGCGGTCGGTCAGGTAGAGGAAGCGGTCGGCATCGACATAGCCGACGTCGCCGACCGTGCTCATGCTGCCATCGGCAGAGCGCGCCTCCCTGGTCTTCTCCGGGTCGTTGAAATATTCGAAGGGCGTTGCCGTCTTGAACCAGACCTGGCCGGGCGTGCCGGTCGGGCACTCCCGCATGTTCTCGTCGAGAATGTGCAGATCCCCGAGCAGCACCTTGCCGACGGTGCCGCGATGCGCCAGCCATTCCTCGCTGTTGCAGGCGGTGAAGCCGAGGCCTTCGGTCGCGCCGTAATATTCGTGGATGATCGGTCCCCACCATCTGATCATGTCGTCCTTGACCTGGGGCGGGCAGGGCGCGGCGGCGTGGATCGCGATCTCCAGCGAGGACAAATCGTAGCGGGCGCGCACCTCTTCTGGCAACTTCAGCATGCGCGAAAACATCGTCGGCACCAGTTGCGTGTGGGTGATGCCCCATTGCTCGACGAGCTGCAGGTAACGCTCGGGATCGAAACTCTCCATGATGATCACGGTACCGCCCATGCGGATCGTGAGGTTCACGGCCGCCTGCGGCGCGGAATGATAGAGCGGCGCCGGCGACAAATAGACCATGCCCTCGCGGTAGTGCCAGAGCCCGACCAGGAAATCGAACAGCGGCAGATTGTGCTTCGGCTTCTCCTCCGGCAGCGGACGCAGGATGCCCTTTGGCCGTCCGGTCGTGCCGGAGGAATAGAGCATGGCGGTGCCGAGCCATTCATCTTCGATCGGCGTTGCCGGCAGTCCGGCGGTCACTTCAGTCAGCCCGACGATGCGCTCGCTCTCGCCGGGGCCGTCTGCGACGATGCAGAGCTCGACGCCGGGACAGGCCTCAATCGCCTCGCGCGCGATGGCGAGCTTGGCCATCGAGGTGATCAGGATCTTCGACTGGCTGTTGACGAGGAGATAGGCGAGCTCGCCCGGCGTCAGGAACGAGTTGATGCAGGTGTAGTAGAGCCCGGAGCGCTCGCCCGCGCCGCAGGCTTCGAGATAGCGCGCATTGTTCTCCATGAAGATCGAGTAATGGTCGAGCCGCCTCAAGCCGTGCTTGCGGAACAGATGCGCCAGGCGGTTGCTGCGCGCCTCCAGCTCGCGATAGGTGACGGCTTCGCCCGTCCCCGCCATGATGAAGGCGGGCTGCAGCGGGCGCAGGCGGGCATGGTGACCTGTGTACATCGATCCTCCGGATTTCGATCAGGCGGCAAGGAGCAGGATTTCGCGCACATCGGCGGGGCCTTCGATCTTGCGCGGGTTGCGTGGAATCCAGTTCGTCCGCATCGCGGCTTCCGCGATCGCATCGAAATGCTCCGGGGAGATGCGCACGTCGGCGAGGCTGCGCGGCATGCCGAGCGAGCGGATGAAGGCATCGAGCACGTCGGCGGCGTCACGGCCGGGATAGCCCATGGCGGCCGCGACGATGGTCTGCCGTTCGGCATTGTCGCGCGCGTTCCAGCGCATAACCGCCGGCAGCATGACGCAGGAGGTGTAGCCGTGCGGCACGTCGTAGGCGCCGCCCAGCACGTAGCCGATGCCGTGGCTCGCGCCCATCGGCACGCCGGCGGCGAGCGCGCCCATCGACAGCCAAGTGCCGATCTGCGCGTCCATCCGCGCGTCGAGATCAGCAGGGTCGGCCTTCACCCGCGGCAGCGCGTCGGCGAGCATGGCGAGGCCCTTCACCGCCTGCGCATCGGCGTAAGGATGCGCCTCGCGCGAGCAGATCGCCTCGACGCAATGGTCGACGGCGCGGATGCCGGTCGACAGGAACAGCCATTCCGGCGTGTGCACGGTGATTACAGGATCGAGGATGGTCGCGCGCGGCACCGCGAGCGGATGCCGCAGCATCTGCTTCACCTGCGCGGCGCGGTCGGTGACGCCGGCGATCGACGAGAACTCGCCGCCGGCGATGGTGGTCGGCACGCTGATCTGCCGCACGTGTGGGGTCTTCATCTCGGGCGCGATGCCCTTGCGCACGCGGATACGGTCGATGCCCTCGATATCGTCGATGCCGTTGGCAAGGCAGAGCTGCACCGCCTTGGCGCCGTCGGTAATGGAACCGCCGCCGACGGTGACGATCAGGTCCGCCTCCGCCGCGCGCGCCGCTTGTGTCGCCGCGATCACCGCCTCGCGCGGCGTATGCGCCGGCATGGCGTCGAACAGGCCGGCGCAGCGCGAGCCGAGCGCGTCCCTGATCTTGGTGATCTCATCGGTCTGCCGGTTCAGCGTGCCCGAGACCATCAGGAAGGCGCGGCTTGTTCCGAGCCGGTCCATCTGCGCGACGATGGCGCCGGCCGCAGGATGGCCGAACACGACCTCCTCGATCGCGCCGAACACGACACGTCCCTGGTGCACGCCTGTCCTCCCCGGACAATCGTTCTTGTTGTTGGGCACGCAATCTAGCCGACCCCGCCACATCAGTCATGCGCGAAGACGCTGGCGGTTTGGCGGCAAGGGAAGGGCTGTCGCATGTGAGATGCGGGCGGTGGGCACCGACTATCTCCAAGCGTCATGATTGCCGACAGTCTCGTGCCCCGGACGCGGTGCGGCGCGAAGTGCCGCTCCGCAGAGCCGGGGCCCATCCATCCGCAGCTTGCCTGTCGGCTTCTGGGTCCCGGCTCGCGCTGCGCGCGTCCGGGACACGAGAGATGAGCGCTACAAGGGGGGCAGAAGGTCCCGGCCGCAACCCGTCAAAACACCACGCCCACGCGCGTGCCGCGCTTCCAGGCGATGCGGCAGCGCTTCTTGGTGTTGACGTGGAGCAGCTCGAAGCGATCGGGAATCTTCACCTGGCCGCCGAGATCGACGCAGGCCCCGCCGGGCGAATAGTCGATCAGCGTGCACGGGATCACCGGCGCGCGCGGGTCGGTGATGATCTTGGCCTGGCGCGACACCAGGCCTGCGGGCTTCACACGAACAAACTTGCGCGGATGCATTGGCACGTCTCCTCCAACTCCGCAGGTCTCGCGGCGGGTGATCTGTCCCAATCATGGAAAAGAGATGATGCGATCCCCCTAAGCCGCGCCCGAGAATTTTAACGAAAAGTGTCAACGAATGGCGAAACCCGCGGTAGCGCGGTGCCACCCTCCCCCTCCAGGGGAGGGTGGCAGCACCTCCTCCTCCACCCCCTCCGCCAGATCCACCCCCGGCGGCACCGGCATCGGCACCGTCACGTAATCCTTCGGCATATTCACCGGCCGGTAGTCCGGCTCCACCGCCATCCGCTTCAGCACGCTCTCATGCACATGCGCGCCGTCGGGGATCAGGCGCGGCTCGGCATCGGGAATGTAGAAGCCGAAATAGACTTTCCGCTCCGGCCATTCCCGGTACTTCGCCTTCTTCGGCAGATATTCCAGCAGGCGCCAGGCCCAGTTCATGGAATCGTGCAGCGTGCCCGGCTTGCCGGTGAAGGCGGGCGCGACATAGTGGAACGGCGAGTTCTTGCGCTGGATGCCCCAGGCGAGCTGGTTCACCGTGCGCGGGTTGAACTTCAGCCCGGCCTTCTCGGCCTCCGCGATCATCCACAGCAGCGGATATTTCGATTCCCCGCTTTCGGCTTCCGGATAGCCGCCGCCGACGTCGCAATGCACGCCGGCGAACCACACCTGCAAAATGTCCTGCGCCACCTTCTTCTCGTCCGGCACGTAGCGGTTGCTCCAGAACTCCTGCGGCTCGCAATATGTGTTCAGGCGGAACATGCGGCGCCGCTCGTCGATCGCGATCGCCTGCCGGAAGATCCTGATGCTGGGATCGCGCCGCGTGAAGGCGAGCTGCTCCAGGCTCGGCCAGAACAGGCGGTCGGGGCGCGGCACGATCACGCTCGCCACCGTGTCCCACACGCCGACAAAGTGGATGGTCGGCCAGCGCGTCGAGGTGATGCGCGCAAACTGCGCGGCGAGGTCGAATTTGTCCTTGGGGACCGGCCCGCTCTCGTCGAAAGCGATGCCCTGGAGATCGGCGATATCGTTGCCGCGGCCGCTGCCGGAATATTGCTTGTAGGCGATGAGGCCGCTCCCAGCGAGGTTCGCCTGCTCCGGCGAGATCAGCCCGATCTTGTGGATCAGCCCCGCCAGCACGCGCACCGTATAGGCCCCGCGCGAAAAGCCGAACAGGTAGATCTTGTCGCCCGGCGCGTAATGCTCGATCAGGAAGCAATAGGCCGAGAGCACGTTGTCATCGAGCCCGTAGCCGGTGGCGAGCCCCAGCACCAGGTTGATATTGGCCTTGAGCCGGTGCCACGTCGTCGGCTCCGTCACCGTGCCGACCCCGGGATCGTAAAACACCATCTGCCTGGGCTGCGTCTTGTCCGTCTTGCGCAGGCAGCGATAGAGCTTCAGGACGTTGGAGATGTTCTCCGAGATCTCGTTGCCGGTGCCGTCACAGCAGATGACGAGGTGCTTCGGCTCGGGCTTGCGATCGGTGGTGTGGGCGGATTCCATGGGATGCGCCTCCGTGTGATGCTACCGGGGCGAGTATAGCGGAAACGAGGCGTCAACGGGTGAACCAATTTCGTTTCCTGAGGAAGTATCTTCGTGCAGAACTTACGGCAGTATGGCAAAGCGCTCACAAATCGGCACTTGGATGTTTTTCGGAAGGCCTCAAATTGCTTTCGCACGCACAATGCCTGTATCTTCTCCTTGGGGCGATCACCACGATATCGCGAGTTGACGCGTTGTAATGTGCATTTCCTTCGTCATCTTGCAGCACTGCTCTTCCGTTGATTGCTGAATGATTGTCTGCGTCTACGTTCTTCGCTCTCGAAAGACTCGAGCCGTATCAATTTGCTCTGGACCATTCGATGAAGGTCGGTCGAAACAAGCCATGCCCCTGCGGTAGCGGACGCAGATATAAGCATTGTCATGGCAGTTTGGCGCCGCCGTTATCTACGCGAGGAGTAGCGCGCATCGATCAAGCTGAAATCACGCGGCAGCTGGATCGAGTTAGGGCGCAAGAAAAAATCAGACAAGATCAGCAAGGGTTCGGTAGGCCTATCGTCGGCGTGAAGCACGGTGAGCATCAGATCGTAGCCGTGGGGAATACGATCTATTTCTCCGATAAATGGAAGACCTTCCCGGATTTCCTATCCGATTACATGAAGCAGAAGCTCGGCGTAGAATGGGGTAATGATGAAATAAAGAAGCCGCTTAAGGACCGACACCAGATTTTGCAATGGTATGACTACTATTGCCGCTATCAGCAAGAGACCATCAAGAGTCCGGGTGAGGTAAGCCAAGCAAGGGTTACAGGTGTTGTCGCCTGCTATCTTGGTTTGGCGTACAGCCTTTACTTGCTCGATCACAATGTCGAACTTCAGTCTCGCTTGGTCAAGCGTTTGAAGGATAGATCAAATTTCCAAGGGGCCTTTTACGAGCTCTTTGTCGCCAACATCCTAATCCGCGCCGGTTTTACTCTTACCTTGGAACAGGAGGAGGATGGAGCGAACAAGCATTGCGAGTTCGCTGCTGTCTCACGACGAACTGGCACGCGCTATTGGGTCGAAGCTAAAGCTCGTTCAGTGGTTGGAGTTCTGGGTAAAACTGACAAGGATGGCGGTCCCGATGCCGATCCACTGACGCGGTTGATACCCCACCTAAACCAAGCGCTAGCTAAACCCGCAGCGGACGAGCGGCTTATCTTCATCGATCTAAATACAACTCCGCAGTTCGATTCGAACCAAAAACCGACCTGGCATGATCGAGCCGTATCGAGGCTTGAGCGTTACGAAGACAAAGAGCTTGCAGAGGGGAAGACTGCGTACGTTTTCGTAACAAACATTGGATTTCATCGACAATTGGATGACGTCCCAGCACCAGTTGCAGTGCCATTTGGACTGGGAATAAGCGACTTTAACAAACCGGGCTACTTTCGTTTGTCAGAGGTATACAGACAACGGAAGCGACACGCTGACGCGTTTGAAATTGGGGAAATGTTTCTGAAGTGTCTGGTGTTTCCCTCAAGCTTTGATGGGCGCCTCGTATCTGGGAGTAAGCGCATTCTAATTGGTGAAACCTACTTTTTTGAAAACGCGGTTCCAGGAGGGCTGCTAGCAACGGTCAGTTCCGTCCATGTCAGCGAAGCAGATGGTAAGATCTATATAGGAACGGACAAAGGGCACGTTCTGAGTGAGGCAATGTCGGAAGCACAATTCGCCGAGTATAAGGCGCACCCGGACGCCTACTTCGGAAAAATCGTTTCTGTCAATGCGCCTGTGAAAGATGCCTACGAACTATTCGAATTTTTTATGCGCGCGTACAAAGACATTTCTCGTGACGACCTAATTTCTCGACTTGCTGGCGCTCTTAACACGGAACAGATTGAGAAGTTGAATGATGATGAGTTGCTTGCTGAGTACTGCGAGCAGTTGGTCTTCGCTGTACAGACTCATCGATAAAGGCGCGAAGTGTGGACTCCATCCAAACTCGCGTCTGTCGCAGTATGTGCCGCACCCTTCAGAGTAGTGTCGAAAACCAACCGCATTGATATGGATGCGCGAGGGCCAAGATAGGTATGAACCGGTGATCTCTGTAGCCCCACAAAACAAAAACGGCCGGATCTTCCGATCCGGCCGCTACTCGAACTCTTACTCGGCTAAGCCTACGCCACGCGACGCAACCTAGCCCCCGCCCTTAACGGTAAAACTCTCAGCTCGCCTGCTTTGCCGGCTGGGCTTCGCCGACCTTCTTCTGGATGGCGCGCTTCAGCTCGACCGCGCGCGGGGAGAGCGCATCGGTGCTCGCCTTGAGCAGGAAGGCGTCCAGGCCGCCATTGTGGTCGACGCTCTTGATCGCGTTGGTGGAGACGCGCAGGCGCACGTTGCGGCCCAGAGCTTCCGAGATGAACGTCACGTTGACGAGGTTCGGCAGGAAGCGGCGCTTGGTCTTGATGTTGGAGTGGCTGACCTTGTGGCCGACGAGGGGGCCCTTGGCCGTCAGTTCGCAGCGGCGAGACATGGCAGAAATCCTTTAGTTCGAACCCCCAACGAGTGCGGCCGCCATCTCAGGGCGCCACGGGGGCAAATTCTTCGTCCTTGCAGGGAGCGGGCGGACGTATAGGGGGGAAGGGACCGGACGTCAAGTTTTTGGGGCGGGGATTTGGGCCGCCCGGGTGGTGCGCACCCCCTCCCCCGCGCGCGGGGGAGGGTTGGGGAGAGGGCTCTCTCCGCGGCGGCGCAATCGCGGGTGTCCCCCAGAGGAGAAAGCCCTCACCCGCGCCTGCGGCGCGACCTCTCCCGCGCGCGGGAGAGGTATCGGAGCCCGCTTCACCCGATCACCAAAACGGCAATGATTGTCGCGCCTTACCATCACATAAAGGGCGTATTCGCCGCCGAAGAGTCCGGTGGAGTTCCCGGGGCTGGACGCCCCGACAGATTGTTTGCCGCGGTTTTTGGCTTAAGTAACAGCGCATCGCGCTCCGATTGGATTGTTTCGTGCTGACAACGTCCCCTTTTGCGCAAAAGCTGCGCCCGGCCCGCTCGCGCCTGGCGGTTTGGCTGCCTGCGCTGTGCGGTCTGGTCCTGGCGTCCGGCGTGGCGCCGGCGGCGGCGCAAGGCAAGCTCGAGGCGCAATATGAGGCGACGCTTTCGGGCATTCCCGTCGGCAAGGGCGCCTGGAACATCGATATCCAGGACGACGTGTTTGCGGCGGCGGCCTCCGGCGGCACGTCGGGGCTTTTGAAGTCGTTCACGGGCGGGTCCGGCACCGGCGCCAGCCAGGGGCGCGTCGTTGGTGGCGCGCTGGTGGCGACCGGCTACCAGGCCTCCACCACCACCCAGAAGAAGACCGAAGAGATCCGCATCACCCTCGACAGGGGCAATGTGAAGGATTTTGCCATTTTGCCGGAGCCGCCGGTCGATCCTGATCGCATCGTCGTCACCGAGGCGCATCGCCGCGGCGTGTGGGACCCGATGACGGCCTCGCTGCTGCGCGTGCCCGGCACCGGCGACCCCGTGTCGCCGGAGGCCTGCCACAACTCGGCGCCGGTGTTCGATGGCCGCATGCGCTACGAGCTCAAGCTCGATTTCAAGCGCATGGAGACCGTGAAGGCGGAGAAGGGGTACAAGGGCCCGGTCGTGGTCTGCGCGATCTATTTCGTGCCGATCGCCGGCTACATCCCGGACCGCCCCGTGATCAAATACCTCGCCGCCCAGCGCAACATGGAGATCGCGTTCGCCCCCATCGCCGGCACGCGCATCCTGGTGCCGTTCTGGCTGAAAGTGCCGACCCCGCTCGGCCCCGCGATGCTGGAAGCCACCAGCTTCATCACCGCCCCCCAGCCGCCAAGGGTCGCCAAGACGCAGTAGCGCTCTTAACCCTCCCCCTGCGCTCTTACCCTCCCCTGGAGGGGGAGGGTCGATCGCGCGCAGCGCGAGCGGGGTGGGGTGACGGTCTCTCCGCGACGAACGCTGCCCGTGGGGAGGAGATCACCCCACCCCGTCACGCAATCTCGCTTCGCTCGATTCCGTGCCGACCCTCCCCCTCCAGGGGAGGGTAAGAGCACTCCAGCAATATCAATCACTTAGCTACTGTGCATGGGGTTGTTTTCGCGACTTTTGTTTTGCAGCCCTCCGCCGGAGGGAATCCATTTGACTCCTCCCCGATTCTGATTCGACTCAAGGCCATCCCCAGCTTTAACCACCCCGCGCGCTTGTGCCCTCACGCAAAACTCCATCTAGTGCGCAACCAGGACGAGTCCCGCGACATGTTGCGTGAACGGAACGGGACTCAATTGGGAGTCAGCGATTCGGCCGCGATTCGTTCTAGAGTCGTTCCGAAGCTTAAGGCGAACGGGAAAAGCGTCGCAAAGTGAGACAGTTGCGCGGGATTTTTCTCCCTCGCCCCGCTTGCGGGGAGAGGGTTGGGGTGAGGGGGGTCTCCGCGGGGACGGTGAGAGATGGGTTCGCGGAGAGCCCCCTCACCCGGCGCTTCGCGCCGACCTCTCCCCGCAAGCGGGGCGAGGTGACTTCCAAGCGCTTCGCGCGTCAGCTTGCAACCAAGCCCCCTCACCGCCCCATCCAGCACTGACATTCGCCCAAATCGCCATTACCTATTCCCCCAGACATGGCTTTTTCCTCCTCCCCCTTCGCCTCCGAGCGCGCACCCGGTGCGGGCGTCACTGCGGTGCTCGGTCCGACCAACACCGGCAAGACCCATCTCGCCATCGAGCGGATGCTGGCGCATCCCTCGGGGATGATCGGCCTGCCGCTGCGCCTTTTGGCGCGCGAGGTCTACAACAAGATCGCCGCCAGAGCCGGCGAGGCCAGCGTCGCGCTCGTCACCGGCGAGGAGAAGATCAAGCCCAGGAATCCGCGCTATTGGGTCTCGACCGTTGAGGCGATGCCGCGGGATCTCGACGTCTCCTTCCTCGCCGTCGACGAGGTCCAGATCGCCGCGGATCTCGAGCGCGGCCACGTCTTCACCGATCGGCTGCTCAACCGCCGCGGCCGCGACGAGACGCTGCTGCTAGGGGCCGCCACCATGCGCCCGATCATCGAGCGCCTGTTGCCGGGCGTCTCCATGATCACGCGGCCCAGATTGTCGCAGCTCGAATTCGCCGGCGACCGCAAGATCACGCGCCAGCCGCGCCGCACCGCCATCGTCGCCTTCTCCGCCGACGAAGTCTACGCCATCGCCGAGCTGATCCGCCGCCAGCACGGCGGCGCCGCCGTGGTGCTGGGTTCGCTCAGCCCACGCACACGCAACGCGCAAGTAGCGATGTTCCAGAACGGCGACGTCGATTATCTCGTCGCCACCGACGCGGTCGGCATGGGCCTCAATCTCGACGTCGACCACGTCGCCTTCGCCTCCGACCGCAAGTTCGACGGCTACCAGTTCCGCCGCCTCACGCCAGCCGAATTCGCGCAAGTCGCAGGCCGCGCCGGCCGCGCCACCCGCAACGGCACCTTCGGCACCACGGGCCGCTGCGCGCCGTTCGAGCCCGAGCTCGTCAACGCGCTCCAGAACCACACCTTCGATGCCGTGAAGGTGCTGCAATGGCGCAATTCCAAGCTCGATTTCTCCTCGCTCGGCGCGCTCCAGGTCTCGCTGAACCTCGCCCCCGGCCACGAGACGCTGACGCGCGCGCCGATCGCCGAGGACATGCGCGTGCTCGATCACGCTGCCCGCGACGGCGAGGTGCGCGATATCGCGCATGGCAAGGCCGCGGTGGAGCGGCTGTGGGAAGCCTGCCAGGTGCCGGACTACAGAAAGCTGTCGCCGGCCGCCCATGCCGAGCTGGTGACGACGCTCTACGGTTTCCTGATGCGGAAAGGCTGCATTTCCGATTCCTGGTTCGAGGCCCAGGTCACCCAGGCCGACCGCATCGACGGCGACATCGACACGCTGTCGGCCCGAATCGCCCAGATCCGCACCTGGACCTTCGTCGCCAACCGCCCGGACTGGCTGAAAGACCCGGAACGCTGGCAGGGGATCACGCGGGAGGTCGAAAATAAATTATCGGATGCGCTCCATGAACGCTTGACGGAGCGTTTCGTTGATCGCCGGACCAGTGTATTGATGCGCCGCCTGCGGGAGAACACGAGCTTGAATACTGAAATCGGCAAGACCGGCGAAGTTATCGTCGAAGGCCATGTCATCGGCCGCCTCGATGGCTTCACCTTTGCACCGGATGCGGCGGAAGCCGGCTCCGATGCGAAAGCCTTGCAGGCTGCAGCGCAAGCAGTGCTCGCCGGCGAGATCAACGCGCGCGCCGAAAAGCTGGGCAATGCGCCGGACGAGCAGTTCGTGCTGACGTCCGAAGGCATCATCCGCTGGACCGGCGATGCCGTGGCGCGACTCGCCGCCGCAGACGACGCGCTGCATCCGCGCATCCGCATCATCTCGGACGAGCGCCTGACCGGCGCCCCCCGCGACAAGGTGCAGGCGCGGCTCGAGCTCTGGCTCAAGACCCATATCGAAAAGCTGCTCGGGCCGATGTTCGAGCTGTCGAAGGCCGAGGACGTCACCGGCATTGCCCGCGGCATCGCCTATCAGCTGGTCGAGGCGCTCGGCGTGCTCGAGCGTCCGAAGATTGCCAGCGAGCTGAAGGATCTCGATCAGCCCTCGCGCGCGACCTTGCGCAAATACGGCGTCCGCTTCGGCGCCTATCACCTCTATTTCCCCGGCCTGCTCAAGCCCGCCGCGCGTGCGCTCGCAGCGCTCTTGTGGGCGCTGAAGCAGGACAATGTCGATCTCTCCGCCCTCTCGGGCGCGCAGCATCTGGCCTCCTCGGGGCGCACCTCGTTCCCGGTCGACAAGGCGCTGCCGCGCGATGCCTATCGCGTGCTCGGCTACAAGCAGGCCGGCGAGCGCGCCGTGCGCGTCGATATCCTGGAGCGCCTCGCCGACCTGATCCGCCCGGCGCTGGCCTGGCGCGAGAATTCGCCGGGCGAAAAGCCCGCCGGCGCCTTCGACGGCCGCAGCTTCGTGGTCACGCAGGCCATGACCTCGCTCACGGGATCTGCCGGCGAGGACTTCGCCTCCGTGCTGCGTGCGCTCGGCTATCGCATGGAGAAGCGCCCACCGCTGCCGCCGAAGCCTGTCGCGACCGAGCAGGTCGTGACCGAGACTGTTACGGCCGAGACGCCGCCGGCTGAAGGCAGCGCGGAGACCTCGACCGAGGCTGCGACGGAGGCCGTTGCCGGCCTGCCGGCCGAGGCGCCGACCGCTGAGGCCGCCGCCGAATCCGTCACGGTCGAAGACGCGCCCGGCATGGAGCTGCACGACGAGCCGGCCCAGGACGAGCCCGCCCAAGAGGAGGCTCACGAGGAGCCGGCGCTGGAAGCTTCTGCGCCAGAGCCGGTCACGCCGGAAGATGCCCCCGGCATTGCACCGCCGGCCGAAGAGGCCGCAGCACCGGTTGATGCGGCTCCGGCCGAGACCGCCGCCGTCGAAGCCGCCGCTTCGCCCGATGCTGCCGCGCCGGTCGAAGCCGCAGTGACGCCTGCCGAGCCCGAGCTGATCGAGGTCTGGCGCCCTGCCGGCCGTCACGAGGATCGCAAGCCGCGCCACGAGCGCCATCGTCATCAGCGTCACCATCATCAGCCCCGTCCGCAGGCGGGTGCCGAAGCTGGGGCGCCCGCTGAAGGCGAGGCTGTGCAATCGGCCGACAGCGAGAAGCGCGGCGATCGCCATCGTCATGGCGGCGGCCATCGCCGCGATGGCGGCCGCGACTTCCGCAAGCCGCGTGAAGGCGGCGAGGGCGGTGAGCGCCGCGACGACCGCAATCGCAGCTTCCAGGGCAAGGGGGACCGCGACAAGGATCGCGATCGCAACCGCGACAACAAGAAGTTCGGCGGAGATCGCGACAAGGGCCGCGACAATCGTGGCCGCGACCGCGACAAGGGCCGTGACCGCCAGGGCGGTCCGTCACTGCGACCGTACGCGTCGAGCGCGAACCCGCGCGAGCGCGATCGTCCGATCGATCCGAACTCGCCCTTCGCCAAGCTCGCCGCGCTCAAGGAGCAGCTGGGGCGGAAGGAGTAACATAGCGTTTTCGAGCGAAGTGCGGAGCGGTTCGCGTGAAGAAAACGCGTCAAAAGGAATAGAGCCACGACCGAGCGGCAGCGCATCGACAAATGGCTGTGGCACGCGCGGGTGGTGAAGGCGCGCACCTCCGCGGCCGAGCTCGTCGTCACCGGCCATGTCCGCGTCAACGGCGTGCGCGAGACATCGCCGGGCCATGCGATCAAGGCCGGTGACGTCCTCACCATTGCGCTCGATCGCACCGTGCGCGTCCTGAAGGTCACCGCCTTCAACGAACGCCGTGGCGATGCCGCCTCGGCTCGCGTGCTCTACGAGGAGCTCGGGACGCGTAATTAATTGCGTCTGGTATTCATTTCTTGATCGATCAAACGCACAAAGCCGTCATGATCGGGCCTTCCTGACCTTGCGGCGCCCGGCCATCCGCGCTAGGCAAGCCGCGACTTCTAAAAGAGCTTTTCGGAGCGTTGGATGACTTACGTCGTCACTGAAAACTGCATCAAGTGCAAGTACACCGACTGCGTCGAGGTCTGCCCGGTCGACTGCTTCTACGAAGGCGACAACATGCTCGTCATCCATCCCGACGAGTGCATCGATTGCGGCGTGTGCGAGCCGGAATGCCCCGCCGACGCCATCAAGCCGGACACGGAACCGGGCCTCGAAAAGTGGCTCCAGGTCAACGCCGATTACGCCAAGAGCTGGCCGAACATCACCCAGAAGAAAGAATCACCCGCCGACGCCAAGGAATTCGACGGCATGGAAGGCAAGTTCGAGAAATATTTTTCTCCGAACCCCGGCTCTGGGGACTAATTCGCGCCCAAACTTAACCCTAATAGCGGCGCTGCCGCCGAAAACCAGCCCTCAAGACCCCTAAATCATTGATTTTTGCGGGAAATGTGCTATATTGAGCACATTAAGCCGAACCCCGTCAGCCCCGTTGGCCCCTCTGGGTTCCCGTGAAACCAAATGTCGAACAGGGGCGTGGCAGTTTCCGCGCGCAGGCTGTGTCACAGAAAACGCGTAAAAAGAGTACTTCAGCGAGGGCTTCCCATAAGGAGGCCAAAAAAGTCGCCGCGGCCAGCCGTAGCGCATCCAAGGGTCGGACCGCGACGAAGGCGCCGGCTGCAAAGTCCTCGAAGAACAAAAGAAGCGCAATGCCTAACAAGACTGCCAAACCGGCCGCGAAAGCGACCGCTGCCAAGCCTGCTGCCGCCAAGCCTTTGAACGTCAAGCCTGTGACTGCCAAGGCCCCCGCTGCCAAGCCCGCGACCAGGGCCCCCGTTGCCGCTGCGCCCGCCAAGGCTCCCGTCGCCGCCAAGCCGGCCGCCAAGCCCGCGGCTGCGCCGAAGGTCGAGGAAAAGAAGGTCGTGACCCAGCGTCAGGGCTTCAAGGCCAACGAATTCGTGGTCTATCCCGCTCACGGCGTCGGCCAGATCCTGGCCATCGAGGAGCAGGAGATCGCCGGTGCGAAGCTCGAGCTGTTCGTCATCAACTTCATCAAGGACAAGATGACGCTGCGCGTGCCGACCGCCAAGGTCGCCAATGTCGGCATGCGCAAGCTGTCCGATCCGGTGCTGGTCAAGAAGGCGCTGGAGACGCTCAAGGGCCGCGCCCGCGTCAAGCGCACGATGTGGTCGCGCCGCGCCCAGGAATACGAAGCGAAGATCAACTCGGGCGACATCGTCGCGATCGCGGAAGTCGTGCGCGACCTCTATCGCTCGGAATCGCAGCCCGAGCAGTCCTACTCGGAACGCCAGCTTTATGAAGCAGCGCTCGACCGCCTCTCCCGCGAGATCGCGGTGGTGCAGCACTCGACCGAGACCGAAGCGGTCAAGGAGATCGAGGCTCAGCTCGCCAAGAGCCCGCGCCGCACCAGCGCCAAGGCGGAAGCCGCCGACGGCGAAGCCGACACGGATGCCGAGGGCGATACCGACGATACCGATGGCGACGACAGCACCGTCGCCGACGAGGCCGCGTAAGCAGCTTCGTTCTGCGCAAGTCATCAAAAGCCCGGCCGTTGGCCGGGCTTTTTGCTTGGCTTTCCGACACCGCGGGCGAGTTCGGCTCTACGCGCCGCGCGGCTGGGTCCAGATCGAGATCGGCTGCTGAATACCGCGGACCGCCCGCGGCTCTCGCGCTTCCAATGACTGAAACGTTGCGGCTGCGTCGCCAAGCTCGGCCTTCGCCTGGCTGACGAGGTCGTCGCTTGCCACCAGCGCGCAATCGAAGGTGCGGGTCAAGGCTTCGAGGCGGCTTGCGACGTTCACGGTCGCGCCGATCACCGCAAATTCCAGACAGGTCTGCCCGATGTCGCCGAGCACCACCGGCCCATAATGCAAGCCAAAGCTCACATGAAGCGGCGGCTCGCCTGACGCTGCCCGCCGATCATTCCAACGGTTCGCAGCGACGATCATCGCCTGGGCACATCGCAGCGCGTTGCTGGCGTCGTGCTCGCCCGCGAAGGGCGTCCCGAACGTCGCCATCAATCCGTCCCCGAGATATTTATCGAGCGTGCCGCTATGGCGGAAAACCTCCTGCTCCATCAATCCGTGGAATTCCCGCAACGTCCGCACGACCTCCTGTGGCGAGCGCGCATCGGCAAAGGCCGTGAAGCCGACGATGTCGACGAACAGCACCGCGACGTGTTGTGTGCGCACCTGCTTCAACGGCTCGTCCTGCTTCGACAATTCCGCCACGACGTTCGGTGAGAAGTAGCGTGCGAGGTTGCCGCGCTCGCGCTCCACCGCGGCATGCCGCACCAAGAGGTCGTTGCTGCGGCGGACCGCGAGCGCCAAGGTCATGGCCACGATCAAGAAAACGACGATCTCCTGGATGCGAACGTGGAACACGATCGCGCTGGGCGAAATCATCGCAAACAAGCGCTCATCACTGCCCACTGCCGCTGCGATGCGGGCCGTCAGCGCAGGATCGCGATCGGGCTGCCACCAGACCCAGGCCACGCCGATCATCCAGAGCGCAGCTGTCCACACGCCGACCGCAATCATGGTCCGCCAAGTATAGGCCAATGTGGCCCCTGCGAGCAGTACGAAGAAATAGATGAAATTGCCGAAATGGTACTGCATCGCGACCGGCCAGTGCGAGGCTCCGAACGGATTGGGAACCACGAGGAGGCATGTGAGCAGCGCCAAGTCGCAAAACAGGAGCGCCAATTCCGGCCGTGACACGCCAACCCGCCCGACCCTGACCTGAGCCCAGCCGATCAGTGCGAACAAGCCGAGCAGCGCCACGTAGTAGAGCTGCTCCCAGGCCGGGTTGATCGCCAGCAGCAAGCAGCCGATGACGACGAGGGCGACATAGCGCGCCCGCACCGCGAGTTTCAGGCCCTCCCGCTTGGCGGACGTCAGCGCGGCCTGTGCGAACTGAACTGTTTCGGCATCGCGCTTGCTCGGCGCGGGCGAAAGCGCAACCAGCAGGTTGAAGCGCTCGACGAGCATGGTCACGGCAGTCTCCTCACGTGGGCCTTCGCTTCAAGTCCGCTGCGTCCTTGCCGGGACGCCGATTTCATCCCGACGGCCTTCTCCGTCAGCCGCCGCTGCAACCGACGTCCACCAGTTTCCCAAGGCATCGATCAACGGCACGAGCGCGTGACCGGCGGGCGTCAGATCGTACTCGACGCGCAGCGGATATCCGCCGAATTCAGTGCGGCTTACGATACCGGCATCTTCCAGCTTGCGAAGCTCGAGCGCGAGCATCCTGTGTGAGATGGTCGGATTGTCTCGGCGCAAGTCGCTGAAGCGCTTGGTGCCCTGCTTCAAATAGTAGATCAGCAGCGTCGGCCAGCGACCGCTCAGAATCTGCATCACTTCCTCGATGGGACATCTCGAAACGAGATCCTTCATCGGCACCTCCAGGTTACAAAAAAGTTCGTAATTTACTTGATGCGGCGAGCGACTAGGGTCGCGTCACCGCTGCGCAGCGTGATCATCAGAAATCACGGAGAATGGATCATGGACCCAATTCTACTCTACGGCTTCCCGAAGGGAAGCTCCATGGGGCTCGTTGCAGCTCTCGAATGGCTGGGCAAGCCATATCGGTTGTGCCGGGTCGACATGATGGGCGAGATGCGAAGCCCGTCATACGCCCGCATCAATCCGCGACATGAGACGCCGGTCTTCATCACCGAGGAGGGCGAGGTGCTGACGGAAACGATGGCGATCGCGGCCTGGTTAGAGGCCAGGGATGTCGAACGGCGCATCAGCTTCGATCCGCTGTCGCGGCAAACCGATCGCATGCATCAGCTCATGGCGTTCGTGAATACCGGTTTCACCGCCGCCTTTGCGCCGCTATGGGCCGCAATGGAAGCCGAAGCCATGGAGCCCGCCGCGAAGTCGGTCCTGCGCGCCTTCGGCACAGGAAGGGTCATCGAGCGCCATGACAAGCTCGAAGGGATGATCGAATCGCGGGAATTCCTGCTCGGCGAGCGGCCGACCCTTGCCGACGCCGTGCTCGTCGGCGTCGCGCGCTGGCTCGACTTCCACGCGGTTGCGGAGCGGAGCCGCTGGCCAAAGCTGGCGGCATTGCGAGCTCGCCTCGAAGCCGATCCCGCGGTCCTCTACGCCACCGCTCTGGAGGACGGCGGCTCTGATCCGGGAGCGGGATCGTGCACAGGTCACATCGCGCTGGCCGACGTGATCGCGCGGTTCGGCAAATAGCGGCCGGTGCGCCCGCCTCGTCCTTCGAGACGGCGCTTACGCGCCTCCTCAGGATGAGGCTCATCGGCATCAGTGCCCGTTGAAACTGCAGCCACGCACTCCGTCCTCATCCTGAGGAGCCCGCCTCAAGCGGGCGTCTCGAAGGATGGCGGCGGGGAATGCTCTCAAATGCGATAGCGCTCCTACTTCACGGGGCGCTTCTCGAGCTTCCTCGCCAACGTCCGCCGGTGCATGCCCAGCCGGCGGGCCGCTTCCGAGATGTTGAACTCGGTCTCGATCAAGGTCTGGTGGATGCGTTCCCATTCCAGCGTCTTGATCGAGGTCGGACGCGTATCGAGCGCGACCTCGGCGTTGCCTTCAGCCTTGTGGAAGGCGGCCTCGATGTCGTCGGTGTTGGACGGCTTTGCCAGATAGTGGCAGGCCCCTAGCTTGATCGCCTCGACGGCGGTGGAGATGCTGGCAAAGCCGGTCAGCACCACGATCAGCATGTCCGGATCATGCGTGTGCAGGAGCTCGACACAGGCAAGGCCCGAGGCGCCGCCGAGCTTGAGGTCGACGACGGCATGACCGAAGGAGCGCTCCTCCAGCACCTGGCGTACCTCCTCGATCGAGGCGGCGAGCACGACCTCGTAGCCACGACGCTCGAACGAGCGCTTCAGCGTGCGGGCGAAACCCGCATCGTCCTCGACGACGATGAGCGAACGGTCAGGCGTCAAAATTCCCTCCGATCGCCAATGTTGCGAGCGGCAGCGTGAGGCGCACCGTGGCACCCCGCTTCCTGTGGTTCTCGGCGGTCACGGTGCCCCCCAATTTGCGCACGACGTTCACCACCAGGAACAGGCCGAGCCCGCCGCCGGCGCGGCCCTTGCTCGACTGGTAGGGCTTGCCCAGCTGCGCCAGCATCTCCGGCGCAAAGCCGGGACCGCGGTCGGAGATCGACAGCACGAGATTGTCGCCCTCGCGCTCGGCGACGAGCTCGACCCACTCGCGCGAGACCTCATAGGCGTTGTCGAGCACGTTGAAGATCACCTGCTTCAGCGCCACGTCGGAGACGATCGCGACGTCCTCGCCGAAGGTGTTGACGAAGTAGAGCGTGCGGGCCGAGCGCGCATTGCGCCATTCGTCGACGAGCGCGGTGACGAAGGCCGTCACCGTCGTCGGCGAGGAGCCCTCACCGCGGGCTTCGCCCGCCGACACCAGGATGCCGGTGACGATCGACTTGCAGCGCTGCAACGACGTTTCCATTTCAGCCAGATCCTCGGCGAGCTCCTGATCGGCGGCGAGGTCCGGCATGCGGCGCCAATCGCTGAGGATCACCGAGAGCGAGGCGAGCGGCGTGCCGAGCTCATGCGCCGCGCCCGAGGCGAGCAGGCCCATGCGCACGATATGATCCTGCTCGGCGGCATGCTGGCGCAACGCCGCCAGATGAGCGTCGCGCTCGCGCAAATTCCTGTTGATGCGGGTGACGAACACGACGAGCAGCACGGCGTTGAGCACGAAGCCCAGGAGCATGCCTGTTACGGTGAGCGTATAGGTCTCGCTCAACGGATTGGGCGGCAGATCGAGCGGCCGGTAGGCCAATGTCAGCCAGACGAAACTCGCGCAGGTCAGCGCCACCAGCGACCAGGTCGAGCGGGCATCGAGCAGCACGGCGCCGAGCGTCACCTGGAGCAGGAACAGCGAGGTGAAGGGATTGGTGGCGCCGCCGGAGAGATAAAGCTGCGCGGTCAGCGCAGCGACGTCCAGCATCAAGGCGACCAAGAGCTCGTTGTTGGTGATCGCGGCGCGATGGCGCACCCAGACCAGGCTGGAGACGTTGAGCAGCACCAGCGCGCCGATCACCGCGCCCATCCGCTCGAGCGGCAGGGGGATGCCGAGGCCGAAATGCACGGCACCGATGGTCACGATCTGGCCGACCACCGCGGTCCAGCGCAGCTGGATCAGCAGCGCCATGTTCTTGCGGTTGGTCTCGTCCTCGGTCGGCATAGTGCCGATCAGCTCGCTGCGGGCGTCGGCCTGCGATTGCAGCGTGACGGGCCCGCCGCCATGGGCAAGCGTCTGGGAAAGCGTTTTCCCGTCGTCAGGTCGGCTCGACGATCGTTCCAGCATCTGATCCCGTCCTGCGGGCGACGGCATCCGAGCCGCCGGCCTTGTCGTGGACGAAGCGCTTGCGGCGGAACAGCCCGCCGCCGAATATGACGAAAAGTCTGCCGGCCAGCATGAAAGCCAGGGCAAACCACGTCAGCGCGTAGATCAGGTGGTTATTGGGAAAGCGGATCACGGTCAATCCGCCGATTGGGCCGCCTGCAATTTGTGATCCAGCGTCGGCGTCCACGAAGAAGGGTGCGACCTCGCGAAGGCCGCGTGCCGTCGCAATCGCGGCGACGTCCCGCGAGTACCAGCGGTTGTGCTCGGGCACGTTGGTCCGCAAGAAGCCGCCCCTCGGCTCCGTGACGCGGAGCAGACCGGTGATCTCCACCCGGCCTTGCGGATTGCCGTCCCGGCGCGTCGATGCGTCGCGCCGCTCGGACGGCACGAAGCCGCGGTTGATCAGCACCACCGTGCCGTCGTCGCGCTGAAGCGGCGTCAGCACCCAATAGCCGGGGCCTTCCTCGGTGACGGCCTGAACCAGCGTCTCGCTCTCATGCAGGAAGCGCCCGCTGAGGCTGACGTGCCTGTATTCGTCATTCGCGGCGCTGACGGCGGGCCATGATGCGGGCGAGGGGATCGGCTGCGCCGGCGCGTGGACGCGCTGCTCGACCCGGTCGATCAGCGCCAGCTTCCAGGCGCGGCGCTCGATCTGCCAGACGCCGAGCGCGATCAGAAGCACGAAAGCAATGAGTGAGAGGACCGTGAGCCACAAGGACGGCGGCCGCACAGCCTTGCTGCGCGCTCCATCCTTGCCCGTCAGGGTCCCGGTCTCGCTCACTTCATTCCGCTCATCTGGTGCATCGGCATCATGTTGCTGTTGAGGTGGCTCATCACCCACAGTGACCCCGACAATGCGATCACCACCATCACGATGGTGAAGATCAGCGCCATCATGGTCCAGCCGTTCTCGGACGTCGTGTTCATGTGCAGGAAGTAGACCATGTGCACGACGATCTGCACGATTGCAAAGGCCATGATCACCAGCGCGGTGATCTGCTTGCTTGGCAGCGCGCCGCTCATCACCAGCCAGAACGGGATCGCGGTGAGCACGACCGAGAGCACGAAGCCGAGCATGTAGCCCGAGAACGTACTGTGGGCGTGGCCGCCCTCGTGGTGATGGTCGTGCGCGCCGGCTGCGTGGGTATCGGTGCTCATCGCAGAACTCCCAGGAGATAGACGAAGGTGAAGACGCCGATCCAGACCACGTCGAGGAAGTGCCAGAACATCGACAGGCACATCAGGCGGCGGCGGTTGGCCTCGATCAGGCCGAACTTTCCGACCTGCACCATCAGCGTCACCAGCCAGATCAGGCCGCAGGTGACGTGCAGGCCGTGGGTGCCGACCAGGGTGAAGAAGGCGGAGAGGAAGGCGCTGCGCTGCGGCGTCGCACCCTCGTGGATCATATGGGCGAACTCGAAGAGCTCGATGCCGATGAAGGCCAGGCCGAACAGGCCGGTGATTGCCAGCCAAACTTGCGTCTGCGCGACCTTGTTCTGCTGCATCGTCAGCATGGCGAAGCCGTAGGTGATCGACGACAGCAGCAGCATGGAGGTGTTCACCGCCACCAGGCTCAAGTCGAACAGGTCCTTCGGCGCGGGGCCGGCGGCATAGTTGCCGCCGAGCACGCCGTAGGTGGCGAACAGGATCGCGAAGATGAGACAGTCGCTCATCAGGTAGATCCAGAAGCCGAGCGAGGTGCTGTAGCCTTCCGGATGCGGATGCTCGTCGGCGAGATAGAAGACCGGCTCGCCGGTCTGCGAGGGATGAACGGCAACGGTCATTTACTTGGCTCCGGCGAGCAGTTTGGTGCGCGCGTCTTCGGTCCGGATGACGTCTTCAGCCGGAATGTCGAAGTCGCGGTGATAGTTGAAGGTGTGGCCGATCCCGACGGCGAGCATCGCAATGAAGCTCAGGGCGGCGAGCCACCACATGTACCAGACGAGAGCAAAGCCCATCGCGGTGGCGAAGCCGGCGAGGATGATGCCGGTGCCGGTGCTGCTCGGCATGTGGATCGGCTTGAACCCGGCGAGCGGACGCTGGTAGCCGCGCCGCTTCATGTCCCACCACGCGTCGTTGTCGTGAACGACCGGCGTGAAGGCGAAGTTGTAGTCCGGCGGCGGCGAGGAGGTCGCCCATTCCAGCGTGCGCGCGTCCCAGGGATCGCCGGTGACGTCCTTGAGCTGCTCGCGCTTGAGCAGGCTGACCGCGAACTGCATCAGCATCGCGAGGATGCCGATGAAGACGAACACGGCACCGATCGCAGCGATGACGAACCAGATCTGCAAGGACGGATCGTCGAACACGCGCAGGCGGCGGGTCACGCCCATCAGGCCGAGCACGTAGAGCGGCATGAAGGCCAGGTAGAAGCCGGTGACCCAGAACCAGAACGACATCTTGCCCCAGAACGGATCGAGCTTGAAGCCGAACGCCTTTGGGAACCAGTAGTTGATGCCGGCGAACGCGCCGAACACCACGCCGCCGATGATCACGTTGTGGAAGTGCGCGATCAGGAACAGGCTGTTGTGCAGCACGAAGTCGGCCGGCGGTACCGCGAGCAGTACGCCGGTCATGCCACCGATCACGAAGGTCAGCATGAAGGCGATGGTCCACATCATCGGCAACTCGTAGCGGATGCGGCCGCGATACATCGTGAACAGCCAGTTGAACATCTTCGCACCCGTCGGGATCGAGATGATCATGGTGGTGATGCCGAAGAACGAGTTGACGCTGGCGCCCGAGCCCATCGTGAAGAAGTGGTGCAGCCACACCAGGTAGGACAGGATGGTGATGACCACGGTGGCGTAGACCATCGAGGTGTAGCCGAACAGCCGCTTGCCCGAGAAGGTCGAGGTGACCTCGGAGAAGATGCCGAACGCCGGGAGAACCAGGATGTAGACCTCGGGGTGGCCCCAGATCCAGATCAGGTTCACGTACATCATCGGACTGCCGCCGAAATCGTTGGTGAAGAAATTGGTGCCGACGTAGCGGTCGAGCGAGAGCAGCGCGAGCACCACGGTCAGGACCGGGAAGGAGGCGACGATCAGCACGTTGGTGCAGAGCGAGGTCCAGGTGAACACCGGCATCTTCATCATGGTCATGCCGGGGCAGCGCAGCTTGACGATGGTGCAGATCAGGTTGATGCCTGACAATGTCGTGCCGACGCCGGCGACCTGCAGCGCCCAGATGTAATAGTCGACACCGACGTCGGGACTGTAGCCGATGTTCGACAGCGGCGGATAAGCCAGCCAGCCGGTGCGGGCGAATTCGCCGATGAACAGCGAGGCCATCACCAGCACCGCGCCGCCGACCGTCATCCAGAAGCTGAAATTGTTCAGGAACGGGAACGAGACGTCGCGCGCGCCGATCTGCAGCGGCACGACATAGTTCATCAGGCCCGTGACCAGCGGCATCGCCACGAAGAATATCATGATCACGCCGTGGGCGGTGAAGACCTGGTCGTAGTGATGGGCGTTGAGATAGCCTTCGGAGCCATTGAACGCGAGCATCTGCTGGCCGCGCATCATCAGCGCGTCGGCAAAGCCGCGCAGCAGCATCACGATGCCGAGGATCATGTACATGATGCCGATGCGCTTGTGGTCCACCGTGGTGAACCATTCGCGCCAGAGATAGCCCCAGAGGCGGAAATAGGTGAGGCCGCCGAGCAGCGCGGCGCCGCCGAGCGCGACCACCACGAAGGTGCCGACGACGATCGGCTCGTGCAGCGGCAGCGATTCGAGGCCGAGCCGGCCGAAGATGAGCTTGAGAAGATCAGGAGACATGCGCATTCTCTATTAGGAGTCTGACTTCGGACGCTGTCCGAGGAAGAAGGACGAGGACTTCAGCGGCGTGAACGACGGCCGCTTCAGGCCGGCACCTAGGAGCGGCGCGAAGTCGGTCGGAGCCTTGATCGAGGCGGTGGTCTGCCCCTGCGGCGCATCCGGCGTGCAGGTGCCGGCGACGAAGGTCGGCTCGGGTCCGAGCACCGTGCCGCGGCGGGCATATTTGTCGTAGGTGAGCGGCAGGGTGTTATTCAGGCCCTGGTGGCCGTTGCCACCCTTGGCGTCGATCGCCATCATCTCGCTCTGGCACATCTTGCCGGTCTCGACGCACATGTTGAGGATCAGGCGGTAGAGATCGGCATCGACGGTGCCCCAGCGCCGCACCGGCTCGTTCTGGCTGGGCTTCTCCAGCTGGAGATATTCGGCGCGGCCGAGCGAGCCGCCGGCCGACTTGGCGCTGGCGATCCAGGCGTCAAAGCCCTTGTCGTCGAGTCCCCTGAAGTTGAAGTGCATGCCCGAGAAGCCGGCGCCGCTATAGTTCGCCGAAAAACCCTTGTAGGTGCCGGCGTGGTTGACCACGGCGTGGAGCTTGGTCTCCATGCCCGGCATCGCGTAGATCTGGCCGGCGAGCGCGGGGATGTAGAACGAGTTCATCACCGAGGACGCGGTGATGCGGAAGGTGATCGGGCGATCGACCGGAGCGGCGAGCTCATTGACGGTGGCGACGCCGTAGTCCGGGTAGATGAAGAGCCATTTCCAGTCGAGAGCGACGACGTCGACCTCGAGCGGGGTCTTGGACCGGTCCACGGCGCGCTCGGCATGAATGCGGCCGAGGGTGCGATAGGGGTCGAGCAGATGCGTGCCCATCCAGGTCAGCGCGCCCAGGCAAACGATGATCAAGAGCGGCGCCGACCAGATCACCAGCTCGAGCTTGGTCGAGTGATCCCATTCCGGCTCGTAGCGGGCCTCGGTGTTGGACTGGCGGTAGCGCCAGGCGAACAGCACCGTCAGTGCCATCACGGGCACGACGATCAGGAGCATCAGGACGGTCGAGATGATGACGAGGTCGCGCTGTTGGGCTGCGATATCGCCGGCTGGCGCCAGCACGACATAGTCGCAGCCGCTGAGTGCAGCAGCCAGAGGTAGTAGCGCCAGGATCTTGAGACGAGACACGGGCCGAGCCTTATGAGAATGAGTTTCCTTTGCGGGGCCAACGGGTAGCTGCGGCGCAACAATCCGGACATTGGACAATTTGTCCAATGTTGCAGTGCGGGAGCTTGGGCCAGACAGGGGCAGATTACCTGGCGTCCCGCCGGGCGGTCGGCTTTGGTTTTCAGGACGTTAAGGGCGCACGAATGGCGACGGCACAGACCCCCGCAATGGCAGACCTCCACACGGGCGAGCACGGCCACGACCAGGCCAGTCCCGGCGAGATCGCCATTGGCGTCATCATTGGCCGCACCTCGGAATTCTTCGACTTCTTCGTCTTCGCGATCGCCTCGGTGATCGTGTTCCCGCGCCTGGTGTTCCCGTTCGCGAGCGAGCTGACCGGCACCCTCTATTCCTTCATGATCTTCGCGCTGGCCTTCATGGCCCGTCCTATCGGCACCGTCATTTTCATGACGATCGACCGGGAATACGGCAAGACGGCCAAGCTGATCTCGGCGCTGTTCCTGCTCGGCACCGCCACCGTCGCGCTCGCGTTCCTGCCCGGCTATCAGGAGATCGGCGTCGCCGCGATCTGGCTGCTGGCGCTGGCGCGCATCGCGCAGGGTCTGGCCTGGGGCGGCGCCTGGGACGGCATGGCTTCGCTGCTGGCGCTGAATGCGCCGGCCTCCCAGCGCGGCTGGTACGCGATGGTGCCGCAGTTAGGGGCCCCGCTCGGCCTGATCGTGGCGAGCGCGCTGTTCGCCTATTTCGCCGGCCTCCTTTCGGCCGATGATTTCTTCGACTGGGGCTGGCGCTATCCGTTCTTCGTTGCGTTTGCCATCAACGTCGTGGCGCTGTTCGCGCGCCTGCGCATGGTGACGACGGAAGAATACGCCACGCTGTTCGAGACCCGCGAACTCCAGCCGGCGCGGATCTCCGAGACGGTCGCGCGCGAGGGCCAGACCATCATGCTTGGCGCCTTCGCGCCGCTGGCGAGCTTTGCGCTGTTCCACATGGTCACGGTGTTTCCGCTGTCCTGGGTGTTCCTGTTCACCCGCGAGAGCCCGGTGCGCTTTTTGATCATCGAGATCGTCGCCGCCGTGTTCGGCGTCGCCGCGATCGTGGCCTCCGGCATCATCGCCGACCGCGTCGGCCGCAAGTCGCTGCTGATGGGATCGGCCATCGCGATCGCGATCTACAGCGGCTTCGCGCCGCAGCTGCTCGACGCTGGCGCGTTCGGCGAGACCATCTACATGGTGATCGGCTTCATCCTGCTCGGCCTGTCCTTCGGCCAATCCTCCGGTGCGATCGCCTCGAACTTCCGGCAGGCCTATCGCTACACAGCCTCCGCGCTGACCTCCGACATGGCCTGGCTGTTCGGCGCCGGCTTCGCCCCGCTGGTCGCGCTGCTGCTCGCCACCAATCTCGGCGTCATCGCCTCGGGTGCGTATCTGTTGTCCGGCGCGTTCTGGACCCTGCTCGCGCTCTGGCTCAGCGGCCAGCGCGAGGCGGGCGACATGGACGCGGGGCGCTGATCACGCAGCGCATGCAGGGTGGGCGACGGCGCTGGTTGCGCGGTGCCCACCTCACCCCTCCCGCTGCCTCAACAGCGCTTCGACATCCAGCCGCTTGGTGAACATGGCCAGCTTCCCGTCAGGCCCGAACGGCCATTGCTCCCGCGGCTTGTCCCAATACAGCTCCACGCCGTTCTGGTCGGGGTCGCGCAGGTAAAGCGCCTCGCTGACGCCGTGGTCGCTGGCGCCGTCCAGCGCAATGCCGGCCGCGAGCACCCGATGCAGCGCATCCGCCAGCGCCGGGCGCGTCGGAAACAGGATCGCGGTGTGATACAGCCCGGTCGCGCCCGGCGGCGGCGGCGAGCCGCCCTTGCTCTCCCAGGTGTTGAGCCCGATGTGATGATGATAGCCGCCGGCCGAGATGAAGGCCGCGCCCGAGCCCATCCGCTGCATCAGCTCGAAGCCGAGCACGCCGCAATAGAAGCCGAGCGCACGATCGAGATCGGCGACCTTGAGGTGGACATGGCCGATCCGGGTGCCGGCAGGAATGGCTGGGCTTTGCGACATGTGAATGCTCCGTTGAAAACATGCACGTAGGGTGGCGTCGAGCCAGCGCCACGGCCAAACGCGAAACCCATCGTTTCCGAATGGGAAACTAGGCCAGCTCCGACACCTCACCCTCGGGAAGGCCGAACTCGAACGTGTTCAGCGTCATCGACACCAGCGTGTAATAGCCGCACAGCCCGATCACCTCGACCACGCCGCGTTCGCCGAGCAGCTTCACCGCCTCATCATACAAACCCTTCTCAACGCCGTGGCCCTCATGCAGCGACTTCGCGAGATCGTAGATCATCTTGGCCTTAGTATCGTCGAAGTCGGGCGTGCGGCGGTCGCGGATGGCGTCGATGATCTTGGGCTTCATGCCGCCGGCAAGCGCCAGGCGCTTGTGCGCATACCATTCGTAATGCGCGGTCCAGTGCCGCGCCGTCACCAGGATCGCGATCTCCGAGAGCTTGGCCGGGAAGATCGTGTCGAAGCGCAGCACCTCGCCGAGCCGCGTGGCATGGCGCGCCATCTCGGGGCTGTTCAGCCAGGCCATCATCGGCGCCGGCGGCTTGCCGCGCTTGCCGGCAATCGACTCGTCATAGGTCTGTCGCTGGCTCTCGTTCATTTCGCCAGGCGAAAGAAGTTTCAGGCGCATGGTCGTTTCCTCTTTGTTTTCAAGGCTCGCCGTCGCGCGACTATAACCGATGCGGGCCTTGCGGAAGTGGTTGAATTCCGCGGGGGCTTGGCCCAGACTCGGCGGCAACAATTCGAATTTTGAGTGATGGAAACGACCAATGACTGACTCTAAAACCAGCGATGCAGAATCCGCCGATCTCGAAACATTCCGCAACGAGACCCGCGCCTGGCTGGAGGCCAATTGCCCGCCGGAGATGCGCAAGCCCGCAACGTCGGATGCCGACGTGTTCTGGGGCGGACGCAATGCAAAATTCTCGTCCGAGCCGCAGCGCATCTGGTTCGAGCGCATGCGCGACAAGGGCTGGACCGTGCCCGACTGGCCGAAGGAGTATGGCGGCGGGGGCCTGGGCGCTGCCGAGCACAAGGTGCTGCGCGCGGAGATGGCGCGGATCGGCGCGCGGCCGCCGCTGTCGAGCTTCGGCATCTGGATGCTCGGGCCGGCGCTGCTCAAATACGGTAATGAGGCGCAGAAGAAGGAGCATCTGCCGAAGATCGCCGCGGGCGAGATCCGCTGGTGCCAGGGCTATTCGGAGCCGAATGCCGGCTCCGACCTCGCTTCGCTGCAGACCCGCGCGGAGAGCGACGGCGACGACTTCATCATCAACGGCCAGAAGATCTGGACGTCCTACGCCAATTACGCCGACTGGATCTTCTGCCTGGTCCGCACCGATCCGACCGCGAAGAAGCATGATGGCATCAGCTTCATCCTGTTCGACATGACCTCGAAGGGCGTCTCGACCAAGCCGATCCTGCTGATCTCGGGTTATTCGCCGTTCTGCGAGACCTTCTTCGACAATGTCCGCGTGCCGAAGTCGAACGTGGTCGGCACCATCAATCGCGGCTGGGACGTCGCGAAATATCTGCTCCAGCACGAGCGCGCGATGATCTCGGGCATGGGCGAGCGCGGCGTCGGCCGGCCGCTCGGCCAGATCGCGGCCGACTCCGTCGGCACCGATGGACAAGGCCAGCTTGAGGATGCCATGCTGCGCGGCCAGATCGCGCGCTTCGATGTCGATGAAGCTGCGCTCGCTGCCTGCGCCGAGCGTGCGGTCGATCTCGCCAAGGCCGGTCAGGCGCATCCGGCGTTCTCCTCGGCGATGAAATATTACGGCACCGAGCTCAACAAGCGCCGCCATGAAATCCTGATGTCGGCCGGCGGCGTCGATGCATTGGAATGGGAGAGCGAACGCTCCAAGCAGGGCGCCCGCCCGCGCGCCTGGCTGCGCACCAAGGCCAACTCGATCGAAGGCGGCACGTCCGAGGTCATGCTCGGCATCGTCGCCAAGCGCATCCTGGATCTGCCGGGGGCGTGAGCCACGCTCTCACCACCCGTCATTCCGGGGCGCGCGAAGCGCGAGCTAAGATGCGCAATTGCGCATCTGAGAATCCATAACCACCAGTCGGGAGTATGGATTCCGGGCCTGCGCCTGCGGCGCATCCCGGAATGACGAACCAAATAGATTTCGAATCGGAAACAAGCACATGGCCCTCGTCCTCACCGAAGAACAATCCATGCTCCGCGACTCCGCGCGCGGGCTGATCAGCGACAAGGCGCCGGTGTCGCACCTGCGCCACTTGCGCGACAGCAAGGACCCCATCGGCTTCTCCAAGGAGCTCTGGCATTCCTTCGCCGAGATGGGTTTTGCCGGCTTGCTGGTGCCGGAAGAGTTCGGCGGCAGCGGTCTCGGCTACGTCGAAGCCGGAATCATCATGGAGGAGATCGGCCGCACCTTGATGCCATCGCCCTTCCTCGCCACCTCCGTGGTGGCGGCCTCGGCGCTGACCCGTGGCGGCAATGCCGCGCAGAAATCGGAATATCTGTCGAAGATCGCGAACGGCTCGCTGCTCGCGACGCTGGCGATCGACGAGGGCGCCAAGCATCGCCCGCTGCAGACCAGCCTGCAGGCCGTGCGCGCCGGCAACGGCTTCAAGCTATCGGGCGCGAAGGCGCTGGTGGTCGACGGTCATGTCGCCGATCTCCTCATCGTCGCCGCGCGCACCGCGGGCTCTGCCGGCGAGCGCGAGGGCCTGACGCTGTTCCTGGTCAACCCCAAGGCCAAGGGCGTTGCGATCGAGCGCACCATCATGGTCGATGCGCACAATGCGGCGCGGATCGAGTTCGCCAATGTCGAGGTCGATGCCGACAGCGTGCTCGGCGAGGTCGACCAGGCGGCCGGCCTGCTCGATGGCGTGCTCGATATCGGCCGCGGCGCGGTCGCCGCCGAAATGGTCGGCCTCAGCGACGAGGTGTTTGGCCGCACCGTCGAGTATCTGAAGAGCCGCAAGCAATTCGGCAAGCTCATCGGCGAATTCCAGGCGCTGCAGCATCGCGCCGCCGAGCTCTATATCGACATCGAGATCACCCGTGCCGCCACCATGAAAGCGCTGCAGGCACTGGATGCCGACGTCGTCAAGGCCGCACCCGCCGTCGCCGTGGCCAAGGCGCGCGCCGGCACCACCGCCACGCGCGCGGTACAGGAAGGCGTGCAGATGCACGGCGGCATGGGCATGACCGACCAGTTCGATATCGGCTTTTTCATGAAGCGCGCGCGTGTCTGCGAGGAGCTATTCGGCGACGCGAACTACCACACCGAGCAGCTGGCCAGGTCGCGGGGATATTGAGGCAGTAGAGCTCTGGTAGGGTGGGTTAGCTCTGCAGAAGCGCGAAGCGCATCTGCAGGGCGTAACCCACCAACTTCGTCCGGCAAACGCGGAAGCATGGTGGGTTACGCCGAGCAATTGCGCTTAGCGCAATTGCAAGGCTAACCCACCCTACGACGTTTCAGCGAGGCCGCTTACCGCATCGGCGGTGCGTATTGCACGCCACCTGCGTTCCAAAGCTGGTTCATGCCGCGCGGGATCTTCAGCTTCGACTTCTCGCCGATGTTGCGATCATACATCTCGCCGTAATTGCCGACGTGACGGATGATGCGGGCGGCCCAGTCCTTGGTGAGGCCGAGCTGCTCGCCGTAGCGGCCTTCGGTGCCGACGAGGCGCATCACGTCCGGCTTCTTCGACTTCAGGGCCTCGTCGATGTTCTCCGAGGTGACGCCCAGCTCCTCGGCGTTGATCATGGCATACAGCGTCCACTTCACGATCATCATCCAGTCGTCGTCGCGCTGACGCACCACGGGGGCGAGCGGTTCCTTGGAGATCATGTCCGGCAGGATCATATGGTCGCCGGGTTTCGAGAGGTTCAGCCGCAGAGCATAGAGCTGAGAAACGTCGGCGGAAAACGTGTCGCACTTGCCGGTGTCGTAGGCCTTCACGACGTCGTTGAGGTTATCGAACTTCACCTCTTCATATTTCATATTGTTGACGCGGAAGTAATCGGCGACGTTGAGTGTCGTCGTGGTTCCGTTCTGCACGCAGACCTTGCTATCTGTCAGGTCCAGCGAGGTCTCCTTGTTGCGCGTCCGCGGCACCATGAAGCCGACGCCGTCGTAATAGGCTACGGCCGGAAAATACAGGTCGTAGTCGAGCTCGCGTGCCATGCTCCACGTCGTGTTGCGCGAGAGGATGTCCACCTTGCGGCTCTGCAGCTCCTTGAAACGCTCGTTGGCGTCGAGCGGAACGAACTTCGCCTTGTTCGGGTCGTTGAAGATCGCAGCAGCCACCGCGCGGCAGAAATCGACGTCGAAGCCGGTCCAGTTGCCCTTGTCGTCGGGGATCGAGAAGCCCGGCAGGCCCTTGTTGACGCCGCACAGCACTTCGCCGCGGCGAACGGTGCGCTTCAGGGTGCGGGTGTCGTAGAATTCATAGATGACGGCGAGGACGCCGACCAGCACGGCGACCGCGAGCCCGATCAGCAGGCCGCCACGAAAAGTGCGCATGATTTCTCTCTCGAAAGTGTCGGAAAAGGAAGCGGAGGAGGGGACGGAGCATGATCCCGAAGGATCATGCTCAAACCGACGGCCGTCAGAGCTCGGGCTTCTGCCGAATGACGACCTTGGTGCCGACAGGGACGCGATCGTAGAGATCGGCGACGTCGTTGTTGACGAGACGGAAGCAGCCGGACGACACCTTGGTGCCGATCGTATCAGGGCGGTTGGTGCCGTGGATGCGATAGACCGTGGTGCCCAGATACATGGCGCGGGCGCCCAGCGGATTGCCGGGTCCGCCGGCCATAAAGCGTGGCAGATAGGGCTGGCGCTGGATCATCTCCGGCGGCGGTGTCCAGTCCGGCCACTCCTTCTTGTTGGTGATGGTCACCAGCCCCTGCCACTGAAAACCGTCGCGGCCGACGCCGATGCCGTAGCGGATGGCGCGCCCGCCCGGCTGCACCAAATAGAGGTGGCGCTCGGCGGTTGAGACGATGATGGTGCCCGGAGCTTCCGTGGTTCGGAAGTAGACCACCTGCTTCTGCCATTCCGGCTCGAGCTGGTAGGACTCGTCCGCGATCAGGCCCGGCTCGTCGCCGCGGTCCGGCTGCTGGGCGAAGGCGTGGGGCGTGGACAGGACCAGTCCCATCGCAGCCACGAAAATCCCGGTCAGGCGACGAAAATCCGTCATTTCAAGCTCTCCCCGCTGCCACAGCGCAAATCATTCGGAACCATCAAACCTGAGGGGCAAGTTCATGGCAAGTTGATGGCGCGCCATCCTGGCATGTCACGAGAATGCTTTGGTTTTTTGACGGGCTTCGCGCAATGCCACGAACAGGGGATGGCGCGAAAAGCAGTAATTGTCACCGCTCGGAAGGTGAGCTCTCTCCCCGCATGCGGTTCAGCTTGCGAGGTGCGCAAACTCTCGCGCCACCGCGCGGTAGACCTCGCGGCGGAACGGCACCACGAGCTCGGCGACACGGTCGAGGCGCTCCCAGCGCCAGGCGTCGAACTCCGCGGGCTGGCCGTTGCGCGGCGTCAGCGGATCGATCTCGTCGTCCCTGCCGGTGAAGCGCAGTGCGAACCATTTCTGGCGCTGGCCGCGAAACTTCGCCAGCCGGTGCGTCTGCGGTCCGTCGTACGGCGGGAATTCATAGGTGAACCAGTCGGTCTCGCCGAGATAGTCGGCGCTGACGACATTGGTCTCCTCCCAGAGCTCGCGCATCGCCGCGTCGCGCAGGTTCTCGCCCTCGTCGACACCGCCCTGCGGCATCTGCCAGTCGAGTCCCGGCAGGATGATCTCGGGCCCATCGCCCTTGAAGCGATGGCCGATCAGCACGCGGCCGTCGGCGTTGAACAGGGCGATGCCGACATTGGGGCGATAGGGTTTTTGATTGGTCATCTTTGTCATTCCGGGGCGCGCGGAGCGCGAGCTCTGGTGCGCAATTGCGCACCAGAGAATCCATAACCACAGGCGGGTGTTTGTTGAACGCTCGCGGTTGTCACCTTCCGCACAACTTCTCCCTTGGGTTATGGACCCCGCCCCCGTGCGCAATTGCGCACTAGGCGGGGGTGACGAGCGGAACTTTAGGCGGGAGCGTCGCTAACCCTCCGCCAGCGCAGAAAATTCCTGCACCACGCGCTCATAGACCGGGCGCTTGAACGGGATGATCAGCTCAGGGAGATTCTTCATCGACTCCCAGCGCCAGCTCACGAATTCCGCCTTGTGGCCGCCGCCACCGGGATGCTCGACGTTGATCTCGCTGTCCTTGCCGGTGAAGCGCACCGCATACCATTTCTGGCGCTGGCCGCGGTAGCGGCCCTTCCAAGCGCGTCCCGCAACGGTGCGCGGAATGTCGTAGGTGAGCCAGTCCGGGACTTCGCCGAGCCGTTCGACCGAGCGCACGCTGGTCTCCTCGTAGAGCTCGCGCTTGGCCGCTTCCCAGGTGTCCTCGCCGGGATCGACCCCGCCTTGCGGCATCTGCCAGACATGGGTGTCGTCGACATGCTCGATGCCGCCGGCGCGGCGGCCGATGAACACCAGTCCCTTTGGATTGATCAGCATCACACCGACACAGGTCCGGTAGGGCAGATCCTCGTAACGCGCCATTCCGCCAGACCTCTTGCCTGCTTCTTGGGAAGGCATGCCGGCCCCGCGAGACCCGTGCCGAACCAATTCGTTGATTTAGCTGGATTTTGATTTCAGCATCGCGGTTGTCAATGGCACCAAAAGGATACCTCGGTCGCCCAATGTCTTGGTCCAGGCGCTGATGCGCTCGATCGAGACGGGCAGGGCGGAGGCCGTGCCGACAGCGATGCCGCGCTCGCGCGCCGCCGATTCCAGCTTGTTGAGGGCGCGGTCGATCTCGGTCGCCGTCGGCACCGCATCGATGGCGATATCGCCCTTGCCGAACGGCATGGCCTGGTTGGCCGCGGCCTGGGGCGCGATGCTGCGCGGCGAGGAGCCGTCATCGAAGAAGCCGAGGCCGCGCTTGGCCGCCTCGCGAATGATCGGCTGCATCGCCGGCTCCGTCGCGATGAAGCGGGCGCCCATGAAATTGGTGAGGCCGGCATAGCCCTGCATCCGGCTGAGGTGCCAGTACAGGCGGTCCATGTTCTGGTCGGAGCTGAGCGAGGTCAGCAGCGTTTGCGGCCCCGGATCGTTGTCGGGGAAGTCGTAGGGCTCCATCGGGATCTGGAGGAAGATCTCGTGGCGCTGCGCCCGCGCCCGCTCGGCGAGCTTGCCGGGGTCGGAGCCGTAGGGCGTGAAGGCCAGCGTCACCGCCGGCGGCAGCTTCATGATGGCGTCCAGGGTCTTGGCGGCGCCGACGCCGAGGCCGCC
>NZ_JACCHQ010000038.1 GCF_016031655.1 Bradyrhizobium glycinis | reverse complement strand
TGCCTGTGCCAGGAAGATGCTCATCTTCGTCAACGCCGTGGTGGCTCGCGGCACGCCGTGGTGCGGCGAACCACCGATGCGATCATTCCCTGTTACTTAGTTCGACCGGCACGCGTTTCTTCGTCCCGACCTGCGGCTGCTCACGACGTCGCGCGCAGCGGCGGTCAAGGATGGCCGTCGCTCGCCCTAACCTCACCTGATCTTCCGCCAGGCCACGCCTTGACCGACGCGAGCACGGCGTCATCATGGGAAGACGCAGACGACCCCAAAAGGCAGCTACCGTTTAATGGTTGCTACGGGCTGCCGTTCCGACGAAGACACCTCGCGCCATCATTCCGGGGCGCGCCCGCTTGGGCGCGAGCCCGGAATCCATCGGACGACACGACGAGTGGCGCAATGGATTCCGGGCTCGCGCTTCGCGCGCCCCGGAATGACGGTGAGTTCTGCTGCGCTCCACCTTTTCGTGGTTGCCAGCCCATAACGGCCGCAATCCTTTCGATCACGGCCATCTCTCCCTCACCGATCAACCTGGTCGTCTCACGCCGCCTTCGCCTGCTCCGGCGAGGCCGTCTCCATCGCGCGCATGTAGAGATCGAGCAGGCTTTCGCGTTCGTCGCGCTCGTTCTTGTCTTCCTTGCGCAGCTTGATGATCTCCTTGAGGATCTTGACGTCGAAACCCTCGCCCTTGGCCTCCGCGAAGACTTCCTTCTTCTGCTCGCTCAACTCCTGCATTTCGCTGTCGAGGTTCTCGATCCGCTCGACGAAGGAACGGATCTTGCCGCCGGGAATGGTGATGTCGGACATGGTGCCTCTTTGCTGACTGAGGTCGTGAAAATGACCGCAAAGAAATGACCAATGTGTTAACCTCGCCGCCCGCGCATGGTCTTCATGGCTCGATGATGGCTTCACGTCGAACCACCGAAGCGACGGTCTGATAACGACACACCGCCAAGTCACGCCGTGCACGCGGTCGACGGCACGCGGCGGTTCCATGCAGCCAAACTCTCTCCCGAATTCCTACAAATCTCTGCCATCTACCAAAGGTAGTTTCTGCGCTGAAGCGTGGTCAACAACGCGACTTGCAAGAAACACTGCATGCGTCAGCCCCCGCTTCCGACAATGAAATGGGAGTTACGTCGATGCAGCAGCTGCCGAACGATACGTTGGACGTCATCCTCGACCAGTCCGGCCAGATCGAGACTGTGTCCGGAGACCCCGGCTTTCCCGTGGCCAAGGACGTCTGGGGCGGCAACGACACCGTGTTGGCCACCGTCACTGGTCTCTATGCGCGGCTCACGATCTTCGGCGACGACCACACGATGCTGCTCGGTCACTCCCAGGGCGGCAACGACACGCTGATCGCCGACATCGGCGGCGGCTGGAATACCGCGCTCGTGGTGGGCGACACCCAATCGATGATCGACGATGCCAAGGGTGGCAATGACACCATCGTCGCCGATGCCCATGGCACGGTTTACACCACCATCTCGGCCTTCGGCGATGTCGCGGCCGACATGTCGGGCAATGCGAGAGGAGGCCATGACGACATCACCGGCTCGGTCGGGTGGCGCGGCAGCGACAACCAGTTCGCAGGCGATGCCGGCGGTTCCATGATCGACACTTCGCACGGCGGCAACGACACCATCGATGTCAGCGTGCTTACGGGCGACGGCGCGGCGCGCGTCAGTGGCGATGCCATCGGCTCCCTCGCGGGTCTTGCGCAGGGCGGCGACGACAGCCTGACCTTGACCCTCAATGGCGACAGCTTCATTTCGCGCGGAACTCTGTCGGGCGATTCCGCGACGTCGCTGATGGACCTGGCCCAGGGCGGCGACGATGTGCTCACCGTCGCGCTCGACGGCGACGGTACCAATGCCGTCTCGGAGATGTACGGCGACGCCCCGGTCATGGCGGGCAGTTCCCATGGCGGCAACGACATCCTCACCGGCGGCGCGGGCCGCGACTTCATGTATGGCGATGCTCGGACCTATGAGCCCGCCTCGCCCGGCTCGATCACCGGCGGCATCGATATGCTGAACGGCGGCGCCGGTGATGACCAGCTCTGGGGCGGAGGAAACAGCGACCTCTTCGTCTTCGACACCGGTTCGGGCCACGACACGATCAACGACTTCGATCAGGGCAACAAGGCCGTCGGCAGCACCACGGCCGAGCACGATTTGATCGACGTGCACGCCTACGGATTTGCGGATTGGGCCGCGCTGTCGAGCCTGATCAGCGACAATGCATCCGGCGATGCCGTGATCCATCTCTCGGCGAGCGACACCATCACGCTGGACGGGGTCCAGGCGGCCAATTTGCATCCGACCGACTTCATCATCTGAGGTCGCTGAATCGAGAGCGGCGATCCCGCCGCGCACCTGACGCGGCGACGAGGTTCGCCGCTAGTCCTCGTCGAAATCAAACCCAGTCCCGAATTCCTGCAAACCTCCGCCTCCGACAATGAAATGGGAGTTTACGCCATGCGATATCTGCCGAACGACACCATCGACGTCCTGCTCGACCAGTTTGGTCAAATCGAAACCCTCTACGGCGATCCGAATTTTCCGACCACCACTGATGCCTGGGGCGGCAACGACACCGTGACGGCGACCATCAGCCAGCCGGAAGCAGAGGTCACGATCTTCGGCGAGGACAACACGACGTTGCATGGTCAGTCCCACGGCGGCAACGACACGCTTACGGTCAACTTCAATTACGGCTGGAACGACGGCCTCGTGGTCGGCGATGCCCAGGCGATGACCGACGACGCCAGGGGCGGCAACGACACGATCAGTGTCGAGTCAGACTCGCTGTACACCAACGTGCAGGCCTTCGGCGACGTTGCTGGCGACATGTCGGGAAATTCGCACGGCGGCAGCGACGTCATCATCGGCACGGTGGGTTGGCGGGGCTACACAAATCTGTACGCCGGCGATGCCGGCGGTTCCATCAGTGGTACGGCGCATGGCGGCAATGACACGCTCGACATCACTCTGGACACCCGAGAGGGCTCGGCGAAGGCCAGCGGTGATGCCATCGGCTCCATCGGCGGCGATGCGCATGGCGGCAACGACAACATCACTTTCACCATCAGCACCGAGAATGTCTGGGCCGGCGGAGCTGTGTACGGAGATTCGACGTCACTGACCGACAATGCCCAAGGGGGAGATGACATTATCACCCTCATGGCCAAAGGCCCCGCCACCACCGAGTATGCGCGCACTGTGCTCTTCGGCGATGCTCCGACCATGTCTGGCAACGCTAAAGGCGGCAACGACATCCTCAACGGCGCGGCTACCAACGACTTCCTGTATGGCGATGGGAGGATCTATGCCCCCGCAACGCCGGGCTCGATCACCGGCGGCAGGGATATCCTCAACGGCGGCGCCGGCGATGACCAGCTCTCCGGCGGCGGCAACAGCGATACCTTCGTCTTCAACACCGGCTCCGGCAACGACCTGATCACCGACTTCGATCAGGGCAACCAGGCGGTCGGCAGCACCGCGACCGAGCACGACCTGATCAATGTGCAGGATTACGGGTTTGCGGATTGGGCGGCGCTGTCGAGCCTGATCAGCGACAATGCCGCCGGCGATGCCGTGATCCATCTGTCGGCGAACGACACCATCACGCTGGACGGGGTCCAGGCGGCCAACCTGCACGCGACCGACTTCATCATCTGAGGAAACTGAATCAAAAGCGGCGACAGGGGTATCGCATATGGCGTGAACGATGCTGCGGCGTCGGGACTGGGCTCCCTCCCCCGCTTGCGGGGGAGGGTTGGGGAGAGGGTGCCTCCGCGTTGGGGTTGAGAATTGACCGAGGATGTCCCTGCGCGGCGAGAGCCCTCACCCGCCGCGCGCGGGACGATGCTTCGCATCACCCGGGGCGCGTCGGCCTCTCCCGCAAGCGGGAGAGGCGGAGCAGCCCGCGAACAACTTTCCTGAAAGCATATGCGATTGCCCTGCCATCCTGCGCAAGACCAAACCCGATCACAACTGTTCCTGCAGGATCGGTGCACCGAGTTCGTCGAAACGGAAGAGCTGAAAGATCCGCTGGCCGTTGAAGTCGAGGACTCTCAGATCGTCGGTCTCGTGCAGATTGCTTTCGACCGCACGAAAATGCCCGCCATAGCGATCCCTGGCGAGCGCCAACGGAACCTCGAACGCGACGAACTTGCCGATCCCCTTCTGTCTGAGCACCTCGAGAAGCTTCTGATCCCTTAGGGACTCATGCGAGGTGAGAATGAGCAGCGGACCGCTCGCCGTGAGCAGCAAAAGCGACTTCATCGGAGCCTCCTTCCGGTTGGACTGAGCCCTCCGTGTTCATTTTAGCCCGTCGGATGGGCGGTGCGAAGCGCTACCATCCTGCGGGCTGCGGAACCAATCGTCGTCCATCGTCTTGACTTAAGCTGCCTCCCTTCGCGGTGGCAGAAGACGGTTGAGAGGCGAAAATGGTTCTGATGGGCCTTGGCGCGCTACTCATCCTTGGCGGGCTCCTGTACACGGCACGCGCCACCATTTGGCGGGGCCCGCTCAGTGGTCGAGATTCCTCCGGGCGGGTCCGCGACACGCTCGAGCCGCCACGGCGCGGCTTGGGATTCCTGGGTTTGGGCGCGAATTGGCCAGGTGTGCTTCTGATGGCCGCCGGGGCAATGCTTATGGCATCCGGCGCCAGCTTCTGAGGCGAGGACCCAAACGGCCGTAGAGCACGGGCCTGCACGGCGCAGCCCGCCCCTTTCGCTTCTCTGCCGATAGAGATTAGCGATCATGACGAGCAGATGCACGTCGTGCATCAGCTCACCTACCCCCATGCGCCGATCAGTTTCGCGTCGGTCGGTGCCTTCACCACCAATACGGCCAGCGCCATCCCTCATAGCGCACGTATGACGGCACCAGGGGCGGGCCGTAAGGATCGATCCGGTCCTCCTCGGGGCGATAACGATAGCGTGGCACGATGTTGTAATCCCACGGCGTCGGCCTCAGCACGGGCGCGGTGACGATAAGCCGCTCTTGCGGTGCGCGAACGACGACGGCTTTCCGCGTCCGGGCTTCGGCGTCTGAGGTTGCAAGGCTGCTCAGCACCAGGGCGGTGCCGAGCGCGCAGGCGGCGGTCATCTTTGTCATGCGTTGATCTCCTTCGCGCAAAGAGTGCAAAAGGATGCCGGGCGAGGCAAGCAAATTTCGCGCGAGCTTTGGAAGATCGGCGCAGCGGGATTTGGCGCCGCCGCCTCCACGTCATTGTGAGCGCAGCGAAGCAATCCAGACTGTCACCGCGGCGGCAGTCTGGATTGCTTCGTCGCAAGGGCTCCTCGCAATGACGGCGAATATGACGCAAGAGTGGTCTGCATGAGCAGCAGAACTCCCGGATGTCGGCACTTGCTCCTCACTCGCGCGCGCGGCGCAGGGCCTGATCCAACTTGTGCCTCTGCTTGTCCCAGCGGGCCTGCTCGGCTTCGGCGCGCGCCTCGAGCGCGGCCCGCTCGGCTTCGATCGTCTCGGCCTTCGCTTCGTGCGCGCGTCTTGCCTTGTCGAGCGCGGCTTCCGCCGCGGCAACCGCCTTGTCGCGCCGCGCACGCTCCTTGGCGCGGGCGGCCTCCTCTTTGCGGCGCTCGGCCTCGCGCCGCCGCTCCTCCTTCTCGAAAGCCGCGGCGGCCTTGCGGGCGGCCGCATTATCGATCTCGCGGGATGCATTCCGGCCCGGTTTGGCAGGACGCTTCTTTGACCTCGCCTTGCTTTTAGACCTGGTCCTGCTCTTGGACTTGGTCTCGCCCTCGCCGAGATCGGTCGGCAGCTCCGTGCTCTCGGTGAACGGGCCGTCCGAGCCGACCGGGCGCCTGAGCACGACGCCTGGCTTTGCCATGGTCGCGGCGACGACATCAGGGTCGTCGGTCTCCTTGGCAACGCCCTGATGGAACAGATTGGAGCTGGCACCCCAGGCGGCAAGCGCCGCCTTCATCGAGGGCGCGGCGATCGCCTGATCGTAGAAGCCGAGCGAGGTCTGGTAAGTCTTCAGTTTCTTTGCCATGTCGCTCCGATGTCGGCGCAGCTTTCCGCGCGCGAGCGTAGCCCGGAACGAGCAAAGCGCAATCCGGGGTGGCTCAGCACGCTCGGCCCCGATTAGGCTACGCACTCCCCAGCAGCGCGTCATAGCCTTGCGCGCTGAACGCCAGCAGACAAAAACCGTGCCCGAACGGATCGGCCAGCATCGCGATCCGCCCATAGGGCGCATCGCGCGCGGTGGCCTCGAGGATCGCACCCGCAGCGAGCGCACGTGCGACGGCGGCATCGACATCGTCGACGACGACGTCGATATGCACCGGCGTCCAGTGCCGCTCATAGCGGCGGCGGTCGCCGCCGGCGCCGATCGTGCCGGCCTGCTTGGTCAAGAGATACACCGGCGCCGGCCAGCCGTTGAGCTCGACGAAGTCGGCGCCGAAGCGGCGGCCGACCGTCAGCCCAAAGGCTTCGGTGTAGAACCTCGTGGCCTTCGCCACGTCGGGAACGTCGATGTTGAGGAGGAAGGTCATGAGGGGCCCGTCGCAAGTTGCGAAGCGAGCGTAGCCCGGATGGAGCGGAAGCGTAATCCGGGATGGTGCCGCACCTGACGTCCCCGACTGCGGCCCATCCATTTCTACGCATGAAGCACCCGGACGATCGCCACGATTGCATCATGCCATTGTTTTGCCCGACGGGTCAAATGCGCATTCGGGATTACCGAAGAAAAACAAAACCCCACGATTCCATGGAGATGGCTACTGTGCATGGGGTTGTTTTCGAAAAAATTTCTGCGTCAACAAAGCGCCTCAGCCTTGCTTTCCCGGTTCCCGCCTCTACGGTCGCGCTGCGAACGAAGCGCGAGACAAGACCCGTCATGACCGACACGATGAAATGCCCGACCTGCAATTCCGAACACGCCTATCAGGACCGCGATCTCTGGGTCTGCCCGGAATGCGGCCATGAATGGAGCGGCGCGGCGGACGCGGTCGTGGACACGGCGCAGGACGCGAGCGTGCGCGATGCCAACGGCAACGTACTCGCCGACGGCGACAGCGTGATCGTGATCAAGGATCTCAAGATCAAGGGCTCGTCCTCGGTCGTCAAGGGCGGCACCAAAGTGCGCAACATCCGCCTGCAGGATGCCAGCGACGGCCACAACATCGCCTGCAAGATCGATGGCATCGGCGCGATGAATCTGAAATCGGAGTTCGTGAAAAAGGCCTAGCTCGGCGCCTATGGCAGGTGCTCAGCCGCCGAGCACGTTGCCCCAGCCATCGAAGAGATAAGTCTTCCAGGCCACGGTTCCATCCGCGCCGGGCCGGCTGGCGCGCCGGTAGTCCTCGGCCTGATCGGCGGTCCACGTGATGATCGTGTCGGAGAGACGATCGTGCAGAATGGCGGGCTCGGTGGGGTCGAAGGCGTCCATGGGACGAAGCGAGGGATGCGTCATGGCGGCTCCAACGCACCAGCGGCAACAAAGTTGCGGCAATGCCGAATGGAACCGGGCGTTGCACCCGGGCCACAGTTGCCCCGAAAAGCCCGCATTCCCCGATTTGAGCCATTGCGCCGCCACACCGTGGCCCGAACAATCGACGTGCTGCGTGCCTTTTCCGTGCAAGACTGTTTCGTCCAACCGTTTGCATCATCACTGTTCGGGCAGGATCGTTCGAGCAGACCGTTTGGAGGCAGGGATCATGAACGATCGGCGGTCTCTTCTGGTGGCGGTATCGTGTCCCTCGGCGGTTGTCGCCGGCTGGCTGGCATTGTCTCTCTCCGCCTATGCGCCTGCGCTCATCGAAAACAGTGCCGCCAGTGCGGCCGCCATCTCGCGCGCCAAGGATCTCGGCCGCATCGACCTCGCCGACGTGCCGCGCGCGGCGACCATCGAGGACGATGGCTTCGCCTTGACAGCCGACATCGCGGCTGCGGTCGTTGCTGCCCCTGCCCCTGCGGCGCCAGCGGAGGCTACGCCCGAGGAGCCCGCCGCCACCGTCAAGCTCGCCTCGGCCGACCCGGTGCTGATCCTGCCGGCAGAAGCCGTGCCCGCGCCGCCGATCCTGCCTGAACCGGAGCCTGTCGTCAGCGAGGCTGCCCCCGCCCCTGCGCCCGAGCCCGTCAAGCTCGCATCCGCCGATCCCACCGAGATCGTGACAACGGACGCCTTGTCCGCCGCGGCGATCGCGAGCGGCCCCGCCGCGCCTGCGGGCAAGGCGTCACCGCCGGTCGACACAATCGCTGTGCTCGACGAATGCTTCGTCATCGAAGCCTGCATCGACCGCTATCTCTGGGCGCTCTATCAGCGCACCGCCAAGGAAGACACAATCAAGGTTCAGGAGCGGCGCGCCGTCACCATCAAGCGCAAGGGCAAGACCGTCACGGTGATGCGCAGCTTCACGAAGCTGGTCGATCAGGATTTCACCTGGAAGGATCCAAAGGCGGCCGAGCGCGCCGGCATGTCGATGATGGATTACGTCATCGGCGGCATGGACAAGAGCTTCAAGCAGAAGCTGTTCCGTATGATGCTCGCGGCCGAAGCCGCCGGCCTCTCACCGGGCATCACCAGCGCGTTCCGCGACGACTATCGCCAGTCGATCGCAAGCGGGCTGAAGGCTGCCTCCAATCGCTCCTATCACGGCGGCAGCACGCGCGGCGGCTACGGCCACGGCATGGCGGCCGACATCGTCAGCACGCAAGGCAACAACCGGGCACAGCGCTGGGTCTCGACCGAAATCCTGTGGAAGTGGGTCGATGCCAACGGCAAGGCGTTCGGCATCGGCCGCCCCTATCTCGGCCGCGATCCGCCGCATGTCGGCCCGATCGACGGGGCGGAATATATCTCGAAGCGCGGCACCTCCGACCGCAAGGACGTTGCCGGCGCCAGGCCGAAGAAACCGCGGGCCATCGCGAGCGCCAAGCCGCCGAAGGCCCACGCCGCGCGCGAGCAGAAGGGCCCGGCCAAGCCGCAGAAGTCGGCGCAATCGGCCGGCAAGCGCGCGACCTGACGGTTTACGGCTTGCGCTCGGCCGTCGGCAGCGGCATCAGCCGCATCTCTGCCGAGCCGGCGTCCTGCGTGCGCACCAGCACGGCAAAGACCGTGTCGACCGCGCGCCGCACCGCCAGCTCTATCGCTTCGCCCTTGGCCAGATGCGCCGCGATCAGCCCGGTGAGGAGATCGCCGGTGCCGTAGGGGCGGATCGGCAGGCGCGGCGTCGCAAAGCGCGACAATCGCCCGTCGGCGCACAGGATCGTCTCCACCTGGCCCGCCGCCGTATCGGCGAGGGTGCAGCCGGTGGCGACGACATCGGTGCGGCCTGCCCCTGCCAGCACCGCACAGGCCGCGCTGAGGCTCTCGGTGTCCGCGATTGCGGCTCCAGAAAGCAGCTCGAGCTCGAACTGGTTCGGCGTCGTCAGGTTCGCTGCCGGCAGCAGCCGGTTGCGGACCACGTCCAGGATGCCGTCCGCGACATAGACGCGGCCGTCGTCACCGATCACGGGATCGCAGAGATAGATCAGCTTCGCATTCCGCGTGCGCGCCCGCTCGACGAAATCGGCGATCACCGCGGCATTGCCGGGCGAGCCGAGATAGCCGGTGACGAGCACCGCGGCCTCGTCGACCAGGCCGCGCTCCTCGACTCCCTTGAGGAGATCGGCGACGAGCTCGGTCTCCAGCACCCGCCCGCGCAGGCTCGGATAGCGCGGATGGTTGGACAGCAGCGTCGTCGGCACCGCCGCGACGTTCACGCCCTCCGCCTGCATGGCATAGGCGGCCGCGCTGTTGCCGACATGGCCGTGGACCACCTGGCTCTGGATGGAGATGACGAGCATGAAAGAGGTCCGTAGAGTCAAACCTCGGGCGACGCAAGGGCCGCGTCCTGTCGCGGACTCGTCATTCCGGCGTGATATTTCCGCTCGCACGTCAGCCATCGTCGGCCCGGACACCGCCTCCGCATGACCTCCGCCTTCAACGCCTATACGGCTCTCGCCCTCGCCATCGTGTTCGAGGTCACCGCGTCGGCGTTCCTGCAGCAATCCGCGCAGTTCACCCGTCCCTGGCCGACGCTGGCGATGGTGCTGTTCTACGTCGCCTCGTTCTACGCGCTCTCGGTGGCTATCCGGGTGATCCCGTTGAGCATCGCTTATGCGATCTGGGGCGGGGTCGGCATCATCCTGACCGCCACCGTCTCCTTCGTGCTGTTCCGTCAGATCCTGGACGCCGCAGCCTTTGTCGGCATCGCGCTGATCGTATCAGGGGTGGTGATCATCAACCTGTTCTCGGAGACCACGGTGCGTTGATGCGCGGTACCGGCTCCGAAGGTCAGATTGCGCTCCACCATCACGCTGCGGACAGCTGATCGAGTTCGGACGGCGCGTAGGCCTTGCCATCCTGGTCGGTGATGACCACCCGCCATCCCTCGCTCGCCCACACTTTCGCCTTCGCCACGATGAGCAACCGGCTCTCGCGGGCGAAACTGTACTTTTCGTTGTCGCGTTCTGCGACCATCTTGTAGGCCAATTCGCATCCCCTCGCGTCGCCCTGCACCCCGCCTTCTCGTGACAGCGGGCTTTGGCGGCAATTCGCCGGGAGCGTGGCAATTTGGTGCCATCCGGTATGGCCTCGTGGCCGCCGCCACGGGCCGATTCGGTCCGCTAGTGCACGCGGATGATATGCGGGCGGCCGAGATTGATCAGTCCCTGCACCGCCGAAAGGCGGTCATCGAGGGCCGCAATCGTCAGCAGCAGATTGTTGCGACGCTCGTCGAGCAGCCCCATCTCGGCGCCGGTGAGCTTTGCGCTCGTCCGTTCCTTCTGGATCGCTTCGAGAGACTCGCGCAGGCCGGCAATCAGGCCACTCAATTGCTTTGCCTCCTTGGTCATCGACCGCTTCGCGACATTTTGCTGACGGCGCGTCTCCGCTTGACTCTGTCTCATCGTCATCCTCCGGTGCCCCGCTGCCCCGAGTGGATGCTTACAGCTTTGGATAGACATATTACGATCGATGAAATCTGCCCGCGAAGAACTTTCTTAAATTGTACGCGCACGGAACCGGATCAAATCAGCAGAAAGCCCGGCGCCAAGGCCGGGCTTTCGTTAGGCAGCGCTAGTGCTTCTCGTGACCGCCGCCTGGGCCACCAGCCGGGCCACCGCCGCCTCGTGGCGCAGCATTGATGTGCGGCGCGCCGCCACCACCGCCGTGCGGCATTGCAGGCGCCGCCGCGCGCGGTGCCGGCATCTGCGCATGGGCATTCATGGGTGCACCGTGACTCACATTCGGCTGCGCGACATGAGGCGTCGCGGGCCGAGCGGCCGGCGCGCGTGGCGCTTCGTGCGCACGCGCCATCGGCTGCGCACGCACGGCAGCGCGGCTCGCGGCCTGTTCGTGCATCATGCGGGCCTGAGCATCGCGTGGATTGCGAGTCTGCACATTGGCCGGCTCATGCGCGGGGCGCTCGCTCCGTCCGGCACGCGTCCGGTGGGCGGTAATGGCGGCGTCGCGTTTCGTGATCGCAGCGTCACGCCTTGCGATCGCGCCATCGCGAGCAGCCATTGCGGCATCATGCCGTGAGGTCATGCCGTCACGTCCCGAGACCGCGGCGGCACCCTTGCCACGCACGCCTTCGCGTTCCAGCGCGATTGCCGCGTCACGCGTCGCTGCACGACCGATACGCGCTGCGCCCGGGTCGATCGTCATCCGCGTCGCGAAGCGCTGATGCGAGGTCCAGTAATCATTCCAATAGGCGTGGCGGTGGTACCAGGGCCGTCCCGCATAATAGCTCGACCAGTACGAGGTCAGCACGAACGGGACGACCGGCACATCGATCACTTCGACATAGTCGGGCAGATAGACGTAGCGATTGCGGTAGCGATATTCGAGATATTGCGACGACACCCAGCCGCGATCGTCGGAGAAGCTGACGTCGCACCACGCCTTGCCGCGCAGGCAGCCATGGATGTTGACGCGCGCACCTCCGGGGATGCGGTCGACCAGGGGGAAGCCCGTTCCCGGCCCGGCCCGCAGGCCGGTCGAGACGGTGACGATTCCCGGCGCGGCCAGCGCGGCCGTCGGGACGAGCAGCAATGCGGCAACCAGAACGCTTCTGAATTTCATGACGTGTTCCTCCTCTTGCGAGACGGAACGCGCAGGCGGAACGAGCGTTCCGCCCGTCATCACCGCATCCGCCGAAAGATCGAGAACGCGCCTACGCGCGAAGTTCAATATTCATACGTCGTTCATCGGCACGGCGCGCGGCGCTTTCGGCGTCAGCGCACCGGCAGCATGAAGGCGTCGAAGAATGAGGCGAGCCCGGCAAAACCGTCGAGCGGCAGCACGGTCGCGACATACTGGTCGGGCCGCACCACGACCATGCAGCCGGCCGTCCGATCGATGCCGCGCATCGTGAAGACGTCGTGGCCGCTCTTGAGATCGGGGCAGAACATCTTCTCATAGTCGTACAAGCCGTAGCGGCCTTTGCTCGGGAGCAACATCGGCGGCATCGTCTCGATGGCGAGCTCGCGATGGTCCTGCTGAAACACCGCGCGCAGATCGATCACGCTGTCGATGTCGGCTCCAACGGGCGTATATCGACGGATGGGTGATTTCCGGGACTCCGCGAGGAAATTGCACAAGGCACGAATGACCGAGCCCGACGCTGCGGGTTTCTCGGCGGGCGAGAACGCGTAGATGCGGAAGCGGCCGTCGGCCTGTGCGGCATGGCCGAGGTGCACGGGCTTGGCGTCCGCCAGCCTGATCACCGGCGCGGAATGGAAGCGCTTGCCGATGTTGAAGCCCTGCGCGAGGTGCTGATGCGTGGCCGCTCCGGTGAGCATCGACGGCCTGTAATGCGTTGCCGTGCCCGCGGTGTAGCGCCCGTGCCGGACGAAATAGTCCTGCGTCTTGGCGGCATCGGCGCCGCCGGCCTTGGCGGCGGAGGCGAGGATACTCGCCCATTCGCGATCGAAATCGATCAGCTCCTTCGCGACCGCCTGGCGCTCGGCCGAGTAGGAATGCAAGAGACTTGGCGCACATTGCCTCCGCAGCACGGCGGCGAGCTTCCAGCCGAGATTGAAGGCATCCTGCATCGACACGTTCATGCCCTGCCCGGCCTTCGGGCTGTGGGTGTGGCAGGCATCGCCGGCGATGAAGATGCGCGGCAGGCGCGTATCCATCTCGCCCTCCGGCACGTCGTCGAACTTGTCGGTGAGGCGCTGGCCGATCTCGTAGACCGACCACCAGGCGATCTCCTTCACCTCGAGCCGATGTGGCTTCAGGATCCGCTGCGCTTTCGCAATCACGTCGTCGGCCGTGATGTTGCGGTTGGCAACGCGTTCGCCGACATCGAGCTTGGCAAGCTCGACATAGATGCGGACCATGTAGCCGCCTTCGCGCGGAATGATCAGCAGGCTGCCGTCCGTGGCCGACTGGATCAGCGACTTGAAACGGATGTCCGGAAAATCGGTCACTGCCAGCACGTCCATCACGCCCCAGGCGTGGTTGGCGGAATCCCCGTGCAGCTCGCGCCCGATCGATTTGCGCACGATGCTGCGGGCGCCGTCGCAGCCGACGACGTAGCGGGCCTTGATCGTCTCGATCTTGCCCTCGTTCGCGGCATCGACGCGTTCGAGGCGCACGGTCACGGCATGATCGTCGGCACCGGCAGCCGGATCGACATTCAAGTCAAGTACGCGCCGGTTGTAATACGGCGCGAGCTTCGCGGGCGATTTGCGCATGACGTCCAGAAAGCAATCATGGACGCGCGCCTGGTTCAGGATGACGTGCGGGAATTCTGAGAGCCCGTCCTCGACGTCCTGCACCCGACCGCTGCGGACGATCTTCTCCGGCGCCGCTTCATCCGGCTTCCAGAACGTGGTCTCGTTGACCCAATAGGCCTCCTTCAGCACACGCTCGCTGAAGCGATAAGCGTGGAACATCTCCATGGTGCGGCAGGCGATGCCATCAGCCTGACCGACCAGCAGGCGATCCGGCTTCTGCTCGACGATGCAGCTCTTGATGTCAGGAAATTGCGCGAGCTGGGCCGCGAGCGTCAGGCCGGCCGGCCCGCAGCCGACGATGAGGACATCGACCTCGCCAGGGACGGCGCCCGCCGCTCCCGACGCCGCGACGCGCGCGGCAGGATCGGCGATTTCAGGGTCACCCGGCTGGAATCCATTGAGATGGAATTGCATGAGCACCTCTCCCGTCACATTCTGTTTTGATATTGATCAGTATGCTGACGATCAGTATACTTGTCAATGATCCGCACCGCCCCTGCCCCAGAGGAGATTTCGGTGAAAGACAACAACGACATGCCCGGGCATCTGGCGCGCCGCTTCCAGCAGATCGCGGTCGCGGTGTTCCTGGCCGAGGTCGAGGACGCCGGCTTCGATCTCACGCCGGTGCAATACGCCGCGCTTGCGACCATCAAGGCCAATCCGGGGCTCGACCAGGTGACGCTCGCCGGATTGATCGCCTACGACCGCACCACCATCACCGGCGTGATCGATCGCCTCGTGCAGAAGGGCCTTGCGGAGCGTCGCCCTTCCAGCCGCGACCGCCGCGCGCGCGAGCTCGAGATCACCGACGAGGGCCGCCGCACGCTGCGCAAGATCACCCCGGCCGTCGAATCCGCGCAGCGCATCATGCTGCGCGGCCTCAGCGCGAAAGAGGGTGAGGAGCTGATGCGGCTGCTGCGCAAGGCCATCGCCGCCGGCAACGAGCTCAGCCGCGCCCCGCTGCGCGATGCGCAGCTCTGATCTCGGACCATGTCCGTAATTGTCGCAGCGCACGAAACCAGGGACTAACCTTCGGCTGCTAACGTCGGCCGCATTGGGGCGCTTAACGCGCATTAACTTTGCGGGGCGGAGTTTCGGATGTTCAGATTCCCAGTTGTGGCCGCGGCCGTCGCGCTCTCGACCGTTCAGGCGGTCGCAGGGGGCCATGGCGGCGGCGATCCTCCTCCGCCGAAGGTCGAGGCGCCAACGGCTCCCGCCAAGGTGATCCTGACCAAACAGGGGCCCAAGCTCGTCGATCTCAAGGGCATGACGCTCTATTATTACGAGCGCGACACCACGGGAAAGACGTCGAACTGCAACGGCAAATGCATCGAGAGCTGGGTGCCGCTCGCCGCAACCGCCGACGCCAAGGCCGTCGGCGACTTCACCGTGATCAGCCGCAACGACGGCAGCAAGATGTGGGCCTACCGTTATCGCCCGCTCTACACCTCGCCCGCCGACAAGGCGCCGGGCGACGCCAACGGCAATGCCACGACGCTGCAATGGCGGGTCGCCCGGCCTGAGTAGCCGCGCACAAACATTCACGACAATTCGGAGCCGACCGGTCGCGGGGCCTTACCCCCGCCAGCGTCCACCCGCCTCGGCCTGCGCGCTCTGTCCCGGCGGCAGCACCACGACCATCGAATTGAGCTTCACCCGGTCATAGAGATCGATGACGTCCTCGTTGCGCATCCGGATGCAGCCTGACGAGATCGCCTGACCGATATATTCGGGCTGGTTGGTGCCGTGGATGCGGTAGAGCGTGTCCTTGTTGCCGACATAGAGATAGATGCCCCGCGCGCCCAGCGGATTGGCGGGACCGCCGGGAACGCGCGCGGGATAGGGACCGAGCCGCGCCTGGATATCCGCGGTGGGGACCCAGTCCGGCCATTCCGCCAGACGGCCGACCCGCGCGACGCCGGAGAACGCCATGGCTTCCTCGCCGACCGCAACGCCGTAGCGGATCGCCTTGCCCTCGGGCAGCACGTAATAGAGGTAGCGCGCGTCCGTATCGACCAGGATCGTGCCCGGTAGCTCCTTGCGGTGGTAATCGACGATGTGACGCAGATATTGCTCGGGCACGTTCGCTTTCGCGTAAGGCGCGTGCGCGAGCAACTGACGGTCGCGCGGCGTCATGCTCGCATCCGTCGATGGCGAAAGTGTCGTCTGCATGCAGCCGCCCAGCGGCAGCAGGGCTGCGACGAACAAAACGAGTAGAGATCTTGGCACCGCCGGCCCCCCGATAGCGGAATAACGACGCCCCCAGCGTCACCAGATATTGCCAAAATCGTGCTGAAAACAAGGCGGTGCGGAACACATGCGCGTGTTCGGCAAATCGGGTTCCATCACCACAAAGGGCGGAAGAGTGTCGCATGATCTCCATCCCCTCGCCTTGCTTTCGTCAAACCCGGCTGGACTCGTGCGGCATGGGGAACGGCATGGGCTCACCTCGGATTAGCCCCGCGCCAATGCGGATCACTTAACCACGAACACTGGGCTTCAAAGGAGCTGCGATGCTCGCGACGCTGAACGCCAAGCAAATCGTCGATGAGATCGTGAAGGACACGGTCAAGGACAACGATCCGCACGATGCGGTTCAGATCTCGCCCGAGATCGTGCGGGCCTCGCGCCCCGCCAGCGTGTCGCCTGCGCTGGCGCCGGAGATCGCGCCGCGTCCGGAGCCCAAGTTTGCCCCGGAGCCCAAGGTCACGCCGAGGTTCACTCTGGAGCCGGCGCGCTCGCCCGAGCCCACCATCAACGTCGTCTACGGAAAATCCACCGCGGCACCGTCGATCGACACGGCTGTCCGCGTCACGTCCAGCGATGGTCCCGTGGTGAAGAAGCGGTCTTCGGTCGGCAAGTGGCTGCGCGGCGCGTTCGTCGCGTTCCTGCTTGCCGGCGCCAGCGTGGCCGCCAGCATCGCCTGGGAGAAGCACGGCGACACGGCAAAGCAGTTGCTGGCCGAATGGACGCCGGCGCTGACCTCGCTGCTCCCGACGACCTCGTTGCTGTCCGCGACACCGCAGCAAAGCGCGCCGGTCGGCACCGCCCAGGCTGCGCCCCCCACTGCGGAAGCCACACCCAACCAAGCGGCAGATCAAGCTGCTGCGCCGCCCGCGGCTCAGCTTGCTGCGGCCGCACCTGCGGCAACAGAGCCCGTCGACACGGCGCAGTCGGTGCAATCGATGACACGCGATCTCGCCGCCATGGCGCAGCAGATCGAGCAGCTCAAGGCCAACATCGCCGAGTTGAAGGCCGGACAGGAGCAGATGGCGCGCGAGATGGCGAAGCCCCCTGCACCAAAGCCGGTCACCGAAGCGAGGCCGCCGGTCGATCCGCGCGCACGCGCTGCCGCACTGCCGCCGCAGCCTGCGGCGCCGCCGGTTCGCAAGCCCAAGCCGCCTGTAACGCGGACCTACATGCCGGCCTCTTCGCCCCCGCCGCTCGCACCTCCGCCGCCGTCATCGCAGGCCGCCGCCGCGCCGCCGGCAGCTGCGCCGACCACGACGACGCAGCAAGCCGTTGCCGATGACGACGGACCTATCGTGCGTCCGCCGATGCCGCTGCGTTAGAGCATGATCCGGACCCGAAGGGCCGCGTTAGCGCAAAGTGCGTAGCGGTTTTCCGAAAAGATCATGCTCAAACGATAGCCAAAAGCGCGATGACGATTCACCCTGATCGCATCGCGCTTTAGAGCAACGCCGCAGCCTTGATGTGACGTGTACGCTGTCCGAGTCGATGTGAAGCGTTAACTCCGGGCGATTACGGTAAGCGACATCTCGCGCGTCTCGCTCAAGAGAAAAGGCCGTCGGGATCTATGCCGCCGGCCTTCTCTTGCAGCTGCCGGTTCCCGGAGCCCGGTTCTGCTGCAATTCCATGTCTTAATGATCGCGCAGGCATATTTAATAAATTCTTAACGAGCCCGCACGTTGCACATCATTTCTGCGCCATAAGCCCAGAGATTGCGCGCTCTGTTCATTCGATAGATGTCGACTCAGTGGTAACATCCGACATGTGTTGAGACTTGCACTGAAGCTCAGATCGTCACACCGGGGAAATCGGATGCCCTACTATTATTTCGATCTCGTGGTTGGTGAAGAGTTCAAGAACCAGGGTGGAATCATCCTCGAGGACATCGAGGTTGCCTCAGATCGCGCCGATCAATTGGCTTGCGAACTGTCGCAGGTGAAGCCGGAGCTGCAGCAGAAGGGTTGCGCGGTGCGCGTCACCGATCGCGATCACAACGAGCTCTATCGCACTCCGCTCGATCCGGTGCCGGCCTGGCAGCGCTAATCCAGCACCGGCGCCTCGAACCAGTTCGTCAGCGATAATCCGCCGTCGACGACGAAGGCTGCGCCGGTGACGTAAGCGGACAGCTGGTTCGACAGCACCGTGAGCGCCATCGGTGCGAGGTCCCTGGCTTCGCCGAGACGCCCGAGCGGAATGTGCCGCGCCAGCGCGGGATCGGCGACGAACCCGCCGGCTGCGATCGCGCCGGGGACCAGTGCGTTGACGCGGATGTCGTAGCGTCCGAGCGTCTTGGCCAGCTCCTTCACCAGCATCGCCATCGCGGCCTTTGCGGTCGAGTAGTGCGGCAGGTTGCGCGGCGTTCCTGCATGCAGCGAGGTCAGAAACAGGAACGAGCCCGGCCGCTTCGCCGCGATCAGCCGCTTTGCGAGCTCGCGCGCCAGGTGAAAGCCGGCATCGAGATTGACGGCATGCATCTCCTGCCAGGTGTTGCGATCGACCGCGAGCACGTGATCGGCCTCCCGCCGCGGTGGCGAGGCGCTGTGGACGAAATGCGTGACGTCGCCCAGCTCAGAATGTGCTGATGTCAGCAGCTCATCGCAGGCCTCGAGGCGCGCGAGATCGCCGACCCAGGGCACGGCGAGATCTGGCCTCTCGCTCGCGCCGATCGCGGCACGCACCCGCTCCGCGCTGACATCCGCGAACACGGTGCGGACGCCCTCGCCGACCAGGCCGAGCGCAATCGCGCGGCCGATGCCGTTGCCCGCCCCTGTGACGAGCGCAGTGTCGCGTGCGGGATCGAACGGCGTGCTGAACAGGCTCATGTTGCGCTCCAATGCTGGGGAGCGCAGGTTAGCCCGCCGGGCCGATCGGCGACAATTGTCTCCCGGTCCCATTGCCGAGCGGCGCGCCGGCCGCTAGCCTCTCGGAAAATGGAGGAGGTCCCAAGGAGGTCCCAAGGATGCGCACCGGTTTTCTGATGACGGGCCTGTTGCTGTTCGCCGCGCCGGCCCTCGCGGGCGACGCGCCGCCGCGGTCGACCTATGTGACGATGGTCTTGCAGGCCTTCGCCGCCAAGGTCGAGTGCCCCAACACCGATCTCGTCTATCAGGACCTCGTCCAGAGGGCGCAGCAGATGCACCTGCCCGACGGCACCACCGAGAAGGTTCGCAAGGCGATCGCCTGGATGCACACCGGCGGCAAGATGGGCGAGAAACAGGACGATGATTTGATGGCTGAGGTCGCGGTCGCGACCCAGGCGACCGACATGGACCAGCGCCGTCTCGGCATGTCCGGCTGGTGCGAAGCCCAGAAGACCAATCTCACCGGCCTCATCCGCAGCAAGGGCGGCTAGCGCGCCGCCCCGTTAAGCACGCCGCCACGGAACCTCTGCCGCGGCCCAAAATCGTCACAATCCTCGAAAGCATGCGGCCTCTTCGAATTCGAACAGGAGGTCCTCATGCGGAATATCCATTTCGTTTTCGCCGGCGCGATTGCAGCCGCCGCGGTGCTGACTGCGCCCGCACTGGCAAGAAACTCCGATGCCCAGAAGGGCGGGGAGAAGTCCACCTCGCCGTCCTGCAGTGCCTATCAGCAGGCGCCGGACGGCACGTGGGAACCGCTGCCCTGCAGGGAATCGGGCGCGCGCGCGCAACCCCAGACACAGATCCGCACGTCGTCGCAAGGCACCGACCGCGGCGAGCGTTGAGGACGCTCGCGCCTTAGGATGTCAGCTCTGATGCGGGCCGCGCATGATCTTCATGGCGTCCACGATGTGACGCCATTCCCTCGCCTCGTCGGCCTCGCCGCGGCCCTCGCAGGCCTGGGCCTGCTCGGCGGCCTTCGCGATCGCAGCAAAGCCGTGCTGTTCGAGCATCTGCCGGGCAACGGTATGGACCTGGACCTCGGACATCATGGGCGCTCTCCCGTCTGACCAGCCGCGGTGCAACGCTGCCGCGGGTGGTTCACAACGGTCGAGGCGCGGGTCGCGTTCCGTCCAATCGATGTGAGCGGCAAGACAAAGGCGGCCCGCCATGCCCGGCGGACCGCCTTCTCACCCACCCCAAACGGCAAGCTGCGACCGAGTCGCCTACGCGACCGCCACCTTCTTGCGCTCGAAATCGTTGGGCACCTCGATATCGACCTCGAGGGTCGAGACCTCGTCGCCGCGTTCGAGCCGGACGATGACCTTGGTCGGGTCCAGCGTCACATGCTTGGACACGACGGCGAGAATTTCCTCACGCAGCACACCGAGCAGATCGGGCTGGCCGCGCATTCCACGTTCATGGGCAAGCAGGATCTGCAGCCGTTCGCGAGCGACGGGTGCCGAGGCCTTCTTGCCGCGGAGGAGTCGAAGCAGACCCATGCTCATGCAGCCCTCCGTCGCAGCAGGCGGTCCATAAATCCTCTGCGCTCGGCAGGAACGTGCATCGTCACGTTCTCGCCGCAGAGGCGCTTGGCGGCGTCCATATAGGCTCGTGCCGGCGCTCCATCGGCATTCGACAGAGTGACAGGCGTGCCGACGTTGGAGGCCTTCAACACGTCCTGGCTCTCGGGAATGATACCGAGCAAGGGCGTGGCAAGGATCTCCAGGATGTCATCGATGGTCAGCATTTCGCCGCGCGCGGCGCGCGAGGGATCGTAGCGGGTGATCAGGATGTGCTTCTCGACGCGTTCGCCCTTCTCGGCCCGCACCGTCTTGGAATCGAGCATGCCGATGATGCGGTCGGAATCGCGCACCGAGGAGACTTCCGGATTGGTGACGATCACGGCCTCGTCGGCAAAGCGCATCGCCATGGAGGCACCGCGTTCGATGCCGGCCGGGCTGTCGCAGATCACCCAGTCGAACCGGCTGCGCAACTCGGCGATGACCTTGCCGACACCCTCCTCCGTCAGCGCGTCTTTGTCGCGGGTTTGGGAAGCCGGCAGCAGCCACAAATTCTCCAGCCGCTTGTCCTTGATCAGCGCCTGCGGGAGTTTGGCAACGCCCTGCACCACGTTGATGAGATCGAACACGACGCGGCGTTCGGCGCCCATCACGAGATCGAGGTTGCGTAGGCCGACGTCGAAATCGACGACGACCACCTTGTCGCCGCGCTGCGCCAAGGCAGCTCCCAGCGCGGCGGTCGTCGTGGTCTTGCCGACCCCGCCCTTGCCTGATGTCACGACCAGTACCTTACTCATCTGAAATCTCTCCTTTGCTGGTCAGTTCAGTGCGGTGATTCGCATGGTATTTCCCTGCAGCCAGGCCTGCGCCGGCCTGCCGCGCAGGGCCTCGTCGATGTCGTCGGCGGTTTGATAAAACCCGTCGATTGCAAGCAGTTCGGCCTCGATCTTCTGGCAATAGATGCGCGCGCTGTTGTGTCCGTTCACGCCCGCCATGGCGCGGCCGCGCAGCGCGCCGTAGACGTGGATGGAGCCGCCGGCGACGACCTCGGCGCCGGAGCCGACCGAGCCGAGAATGGTGACGTCACCTTCCGGGAAGATCACGGTCTGCCCCGAGCGCACGGGGCTTTCGAGCAGCAGCGACGTCGGCTTGGCCTCGGCCTTCACGTCGGCCTTCTTCGGCGCGCTCGGCTCGACCACGCAGCTGCGTCCGCCCGACAGCAGCGGCGGCATCATCGGCGTCAGCCGCCCCTCGTCGACGCCTTCGATGCCGAGCACGCGGATCTTGCGGTCCTGCAGGCTGGTGAGCAGATGGCCGATGCCGGCCTGGCTGAGATCGACCGAGGACAGGTCGATCACGACCGGCCGGCCGGCGAAAAAGCCAGGCGAGCGCGCAATCGTGGCGTCGATCTCATGCAGCCAGTCCTGGACCGGAACCGTCGGCGTGAACACGAAAGCCACATAGGAGCGCCCGCGCAGGCGCACCATCTGACGTTGGACCTTTGCTGCAGCCTCCATGGCGGCCGACTCGTTCCCTGTTATTGAATGGTTAACGATGCGGCGGATATGGTTAATGGCCGGTTAATTTCTCCGCGGGGTTACGTGAGGGCGGTGCGCTCCATCCGGGCTCCGCGCCGCGGCGCTGTAGGTTGGGCAAAGCAAAGCATGCCCACCATAAGCGAGTGAAAGAGCTGGTGGGCACGACGCAAGCGCGCCTTTGCCCACCCTACGAGAGCCGGGCGCACGTGAACACCGCGCCCTCCTCGCGCTCAGCTCTTGTTGCGCATCTTGCCGAGCAGGTAATTGTCGTAAAAATTCTCCGCGATCTGCGTGTAGAACAGCAGCTCCTTCATATACGCGTCGTGGCTTTCCTTGGTCCGCTTGAACAGATCGCTCTTGGCGGCGAGCTCGTTGAGATGGTCCTGGGTCGCGTTGTAGCAGGCCTCCAGCACCGGTTGCGGGAATGCCTTCAGCTCCGCGCCGCCTGCGATCAGGCGCTTGAGCGCCGCCGGATTCACGCTGTCGTATTTTTCGAGCATCCAGGCGCCGGCCGCCGCGCCCGCCTGGTTGACGATCGCCTGGTACTGCTTGGGCAGCGAAGCCCATTTCTCGTCGTTGACGATCATGTGCAGCATGGCGCCGCCTTCCCACCAGCCGGGGAAGTAGTAGTATTTGGCGACCTTGTAGAAGCCGAGCTTCTCGTCGTCATAGGGGCCGACGAACTCGACCGCGTCGATCGTGCCCTTCTCCAGCGCCGGGTAGATGTCGCCACCGGCGATCTGCTGCGGCACGACGCCGAGCCTTGCCAGCACATGGCCGCCCATGCCTGCGATGCGGAATTTGAGACCCTTGAGGTCGTCGACGGTCTTAATCTCCTTGCGGAACCAGCCGCCCATCTGGGTGCCGGAATTGCCGCAGAGGATGGCGTGCGCCTTGAAGGGCTTGAGCGCCTCGTTGGTGAGGTCGGCGCCGCCGCCGAAATGCCACCATGATTCCTGGTGGCGATGGTTCATGCCGAACGGTGCACCGGTGGCATAGGCCAGCGCCGGCTCCTTGCCGATGTAGAAATACAGCGGGGTCTGCGCCATCTCGACCGATGCGGTGCTGACCGCATCGAGTGCCTGCAGGCCGGGAACGATCTCGCCGGCGGCAAAAGTCTGGATCTGGAATTTGTTGTCGGTGGCCTCAGCAACATATTTCGCAAAGGTCTGCGCCGTGCCGTAGATGGTGTCGAGCGACTTCGGGAAGCTCGAGGTCAGGCGCCATTTGATCTCGGGCGCGCTCTGCGCGATGGCAGGTGCAGCAACCAGCGTCGTTGCGCCGGCAAGCGCGCCGCCCTTCAAGAATGTACGGCGTTTCATGATGAGGACTCTCCCTTGAAGCAAGTTTCAGACATGCGGCTGCGCGGCAACGGTCTTCGCGGACCGTTTGCCCGTTCCCAAAGCGGAGTTCAAGATGCGACGGAACGGCTTGTCGCCCGTTTCAAAGCAGCTTGGCGCTGACGAACAGCGCGCGCACGGCGTTGGTTGCCTGCACCGCCAGGATGGCGTTGCCGGCGGCGCCTTCGAGAGCCGCGACGGCGTCCTCGTGCAGCGAGCGAAATTCCATCCATTCGACCGACTTGAAGTTGGTCAGGAATTGATAGGCCTGGCCCACGGTCGCGATCGCCAGTGTGTCGCCGTTCAGCTTGATCTTGAACGTCGTGCGCAGCGGGGTTTCGGAACTGGATGGATCACTCATGGGCTGCTTCTGGACGAGGACGGCTTAACGAAGGGGAAACGGCAGCCCCGCCGTCGCAGGCGAATATCAGGAATCGGTGCTCGCGCGCTGCGAGGCGGTCGCCGCTCCGCGCAGGCTCGGCACCACGACCAGGCGGTTGAACTCGCCATTGTCGTAGGCCTTGATGAACCGATCATAGTCCTTGATCGAGACGCAGCCGTTGGAATCGCCGCGCGGCCCGAGCAGGTAATTGTGCGTGAGCAGCCCGACGCGGCCGAGCGCGCTGGTGCCTTCGACCGGGGTCATGCGCAGCGCACGGACGCCGTGGAATGGCTTTTCGCGCGGCTTCAGATCGTAGGTCGCCGGCGGCGTCGCGCCGACCATCCGCCGGTCGACATGTTCAGGGTCGTCCATCAGCGCGCCCAGGCCGGAATGGGCTTCCAGCGCCACGCCGCTCGGCAGGTACACCGCCTTGGCCGAGATGTCGTAGACCGCGGTGCGCGAATCGTAGCCGAGAGCGGCGAGATCCGGCGCCCGGCGGAGCAGGCCGTCGCCGGGCGTCAGCGAGGCCAGCCTGATCTTGTCGGTGAATTTTTCGAAGAAGTTGCGGTTGTCCACCCTGAGATTGGTGTCCGCATAGGCCTGGCTGGAGGCGATCTGAGCGGAGAGGTCCGCCTGGACCGGACGCGCGCGCGGCATGGGGATGGCATCGGCGCGCTGCGATTGCCTCGCCTCTTCAGTCGCGTATCGATCGTCCTCGGTCAGCATCGAGCGCCACTCGTCGCCCTGGAGCTTCTGGGCCAGCATCGCCTTGGCGTCGCGCAGCTTGAGCTGGGCCGCATTCACCGCGGAGCGCTCCAGCACCCGCAGGCCGAGCTCGCGGGGCGACGGACCGGCGGAGGCCGAGGCGAAACGGTCCTCGAATGAGGGGGCATTGGCCGGCGGCAAGGCGGCGGAGACCAGCGGCGTCGAATCGCTGATATCGGCGACCCACGCGGCGGCGCCGAGCGCCAGCGCGATCGCTGCCACAGACAACAGAATCGTTTCGGCCCGCCCGACACGGCGGCGCGACAACAGCCTCTCGGCGTTTGCTGCGTCGGAAACCATCAGATCCCCAAATCGACCCCCGGGGGCTTACCCACCCCCACCCGGAGACTCTATACCAGCTACCACATTGGGAGCCAAAAGTTAGGCATAATCGGGGCCGCCAAAATCGGGGTGGCCTGGCCCCCCTAAGGTATCCAATGACCGATCCGTTCGAATTCGATCGCTTTGTCCAGGCCCAGGACCCGGTCTACCGCGACGTCCTGGGCGAGCTGGCCCGGGGCCGGAAGCAGACTCACTGGATGTGGTTCATCTTCCCCCAGGTCGCAGGTCTCGGCGCCAGCGCCATGTCGCAGCGCTACGCCATCGGCTCCCGCGCGGAGGCCGAGGCCTATCTCGCCCACCCCACCCTGGGCGGGCGGCTGATCGAATGCACCAAGCTGGTGCTCGCGGTCGAGGGTCGGGCCATCAACGCCATCCCCGGTGCGCCGGATGACGCCAAATTCCGCTCGTCGATGACGCTGTTCGGCGCGGTCTCCGACGATCCCGTCTTCGATCAGGCGCTCGCCCGATATTTCGCAGGCGAGCCTGACGGCGCCACGCTGGAGATCCTGGCGAAGCTCGGGCGGACATCCGGCTGAGCCGGCCGGCCAAGGAGCGTAAACCGCAGATTAACACGGCCACCCTATCGTCCGGGCAAAATAGTTCTCCGTTCTTTGCCGGACAGTTCATGAAAATCGGTACGCTCCTGACCAGCGCCATCGTCTCGCTCTCGGCCGTCGGCGGCGGCCTCGCGGTCTACGTCGCCGCGACGAAATACCAGACCATGGAACGGATCACCGAAGCGCAGGGGCGGCTCGCGATCGTCCGCGCGGTCAGCGACATCCCGCGCTATCTCAATCCGGAGCGCGGCTTTTCCACCAACATCCTCTACGGGCCTGCGGTCATCGACCCTGCGCTGCTGGCCGAGCAGGACAAGCTGCGCAAGCAGACCGACGGCGCCCGCGACAAGATGAACGCGCTGCGCAAGGAGCTGCCCGGCCCCTTCGACGACGGCGCCACGATCGGCAGCAACATCGACGGCATCAACGCGAAGTTCACTGGCTTGCGCGAGGCCATCGACAAGGCGCTGGCGGGTCCCGCCGATGCGCGCAAGGACGCCGCCAAGAAGATCGTCGCCGACAATGCCGTGCTCAACGCCGGCGTGACCGCGCTGCTCAACGAGCAGGTCCGTCGCATGGCGATTCTGAACGGTGACGCCTACCGGCAGGCCAGCTACGCCAACTTAGCGATGACGCTGCGCGATGTCGGCGGCTTCAACTCCAGCCTGCACAAGAACCTCCTCGGCGGAAAGAAGCCGGCGACCGATGCCGAGAAGGCCGATATTGCCCGCTCGCAGGGCCGCAACGACCAGCTCGTGATGGCGCTGCAGGAACTGCGCGGCAATCCGGCCACACCCGCCAACGTCGCCGCGGCGCTGGAGAAGTTCAATTCGGTCTACGTCGAGGAGTTCGGCCGCGAGCTCAAGCTGGTGAAGGACGGCGCCCTCACCGGCAAGTACGAGCACGACATGGACACCTATTACGCCGCCACGCAGCGCGGCCTCGGCACCATCATCGAAGTCCGCGACGCCTTCTACGACAACGCGGAGCAGATCCTCGCCGGTGCCTCCTCAGCTGCGCGAACCAGCTTCACCATCGCCCTCGTCGGCCTTGCTGCCGTGCTGATCGCCAGCGTCGGCCTCATCGTGACGGTTCGCCGCCGCGTCTGCGCGCCGATCCTCAGCCTGACGACGCGGATGTCGCGGCTCGCCGACGGCGAGGTTGCGGAAGAAATTCCGGGCGCCGCGCGCTCCGACGAGATCGGCGCGATGGCCGCGGCCGTTCAGGTCTTCAAGGACAACATGATCCGGGCCGACCGGCTCGCGGCCGAGAAACAGGCCGAGAACGACGGCAAGATGCGCCGCGCCCAGGTGCTCGACGATCTCACCCGCGCCTTCGAGGCCAAGGTCACCGAGCTGGTCGGCGGCCTGTCGCGGGCCTCTGCTGCGATGGAAAGCACCGCGCAGTCGATGACCTCGACGGCGGCGCAGACCAACAGCCAGGCCGCCATCGTTGCCGCCGCCTCCGAGCAGACCTCGACCAACGTGCAGACGGTCGCGAGCGCCACCGAAGAGCTGACCTCCTCGATCGCGGAGATCGGGCGTCAGGTCGCCCAAAGCACCGAGATCGCGGCCCGCGCCGTCGACAATGCCCGCCTCACCGGCGACACGGCGCGCACGCTCGCCGAAGGCGCGCAGAAGATCGGCGACGTCGTGACGCTGATCCAGAGCATCGCCGAGCAGACCAACCTGCTCGCACTGAACGCGACCATCGAGGCCGCCCGTGCCGGCGAGGCAGGCCGCGGCTTTGCCGTGGTCGCCTCCGAAGTGAAGTCGCTCGCCGGCCAGACCGCCAAGGCCACGACGGAGATCTCCGAGCAGATCGCCGCGATCCAGACCGCGAGCGACGAGACGGTGGCGGCGATCCGCAACGTCGCCGACGTCATCGCCGAGATCGACCAGATCGGCACCGCGATCGCAGCGGCGATCGAGGAACAGGGCTCGGCGACCAAGGAGATCGCCCGCAGCGTTCAGGAGGCTGCCCGCGGCACCCAGGAGGTCAACAGCAACATCTCCGGCGTGCAGCGCGCCGCCGACGACACCGGCGCCGCCGCCCGAGAGGTGCTGGGCGCGGCCGAGCAGCTCTCGACCCAGTCGCGCGATCTCGCCGGTCAGTTCGAGCGCTTCCTCGGTGAGGTCCGGGCGGCTTAGTACGGCGGCGCCTTGCGCGCCCGCTGTGCTTTCGCCGCCTCGATCCACCAGGTCAGATCGTCGGCGAAGCGTGGAAACGAGCGCTCCAGGGCCTTGCCGCCGTCGCCGATCGGCTCGCCGGCTTCCGACAGCGTCTGCGCGATCGGGCCGACACCGATGGTGCTCGACACCACCACCATGCCCATCTCCGAGAGCGTGCCGTGCCAGGCGGTCGCCGCGCGTGCGCCGGACAGCCGGCCGGCCGAATAGCTCACGATCGCGGCCGGGCGCCAGAACCATTCCTCCAGGAAATGGTCGGTGAGGTTCTTCAGCCCGGGCTGCATGCCCCAATTGTACTCGCCGGTGACGAAGACGAATCCGTCGGCGCCGCGGATCTGTCCGGCCAGCTTCTCCAGCGCCTCCGGCGCCGAGCCCTTGGGATATTCCTTGTACATGCGGTCCAGCATCGGCAGCCCGATCGCCTTGGCGTCGATGAATTCGACCTCCTCGCCGCGGCCGCGCAGCCGGTTGATGACGAAATTCGCAAGGCGGATGCCCATGCGGTCGGAACGGTAAGAACCGTAGAGGACGAGAATGCGATTGTTCATGGCCGGACGGTAGCACGAAAACCGGCGTCCGCCCCTACTCGATTTATCGCATTACCTTCCGCGACCGCGGTCCAGCGTTTGCGAGGGCGTCTCGCCGAACTGGTCGCGGTAGCTTCTGGAGAAATCGCTGAGATGCCAGAAGCCATACGCCAGCGCGACCGCCTTGACGCTATCGGCCCCGGCAAGAAGGCGCCGGCGCACCAGCCACAGCCTGCGCAGACGTAGGTAGCGGTGCAGGCTCATGCCGCGATAGCGGCGGACGACATCGTGCATGGTGCGAACGGACAGCCCGAGCTTGCGCGCGATCTCCTCGCTGTAGATCGGCTCCGACAGGTCGTCAGACAGCAGCGCGCGGATATCCTGGAATATCTTGAAATTCCGTCCGTCGTTGGGAGCCAGGGTCCAGCGGGCCGAAACGATCGTTGCAAAGGCCTCGTCAACGGCTCCGAGCAGGGACTCCTTCATCGCCGCGCCCTTCAACAAGAGCTCCGGTGCGTCGACCGGGCTGGACGCCTCGGCCAGCACCTCGCGAACCACGCCGCGCAAGCGCTGCAGCCCGGCCGTGGAAATCTCAAAAATCTTGAAGCTCGAGAGTGTGGTCGGCCAGCCGCGATCCCTCACCTCCGGCCGGAAAACCACCGAGGCGATTTCCCGCTGCACCTCCTCGATGGTGGTGTAGGCCGCGCCGCCGCTGCCAATGACCACGACGGGTCGCGCCCGTTGCGAGCCGTTGAAGCGAATGGGCACGTTGAGATCGTCCATCGTGAAGCCGATCGCCGTGCAATTCTCCACGAGTTGTGCGTCAACCACCCGAGGAAACGCGAGCGTCAAATTCACGTCGAAGCCGGGTAAGGCCAGGATCGTCTGCTCAGCCGAAATCTTCCGCACAAAAGGGGTGAATTCGAAATTCAGCCCGCGTATGGCGCTTCGAAATTCGTCAACGTCTGAAAAACGAAATGTCTTGAGTGCCGACCTCGGCACATCGTCAATGCTGTTCATAAAAATAAGAAATGCCGCGCCGCTCTGGATATGCGTCCGGCCGCGGGTGCCGGTTCGCTTCCTCCTTCGGTTATTTCGTTAGAATCGGTCCTAACGTGCCCTGATCAATTGGAGAGGGGCCGGTTGAAAGAACAATCCGGGACAACCCTGTCTCGCCGAATTTCGATAGCGTTTCCTGCGATTGAGGCGGTGCGCCAATACCGAAACCCTCGCCGTTTAAGATTCAAATTAACGCCTTTGCGGCGGAATGACGTCGTTTCATCGCGTAACTTATTTCATTTCAGGCTCCTGCCATGACGGCAAATTCGCCTGCTGATTATCTGGCCGAGCTGGAGAACGCGGCTGCAACATGTCCGCTGGACCGGTGCACGCGCATTCTCTTCGGCCTGTTGCAACTGCTCACAAGCAGCCGCGGTCGACCCCAGGAATTGCTCGCCAATGTGGTCGACAGCGTTCTGCTGCGACTGATCGAGCGGGTTGAGGCGAGCGCGCTGATCGATGTCAGCGCGGCGCTCGCAGAGCTCAAAGTGGCTCCGCCGAACACGGTACGACGTCTTGCCTCGCACCGCGATCCGGAAGTCGCCTGCCCTGTCTTGCTCCGCTCGCAGTCACTGTCCACGGCCGATCTCACGTCAATCGCAGCTGTGAGCGGCGTAAGGCAGCAATGCGCCATCGCCGGCCGCGCGCCGATCGATCCACCGGTGATGGAGACGCTGATCAAGGGTGGCACTCCCAGCGTTTGCCTTGCGCTGATCGGGAACAGCGAGGCAAGGTTCTCCGACGCCGCCTACGTTGCGCTGGTTGAGAAGTGCCTGGCCGATGACGAGCTCACCAAGGCATTGGCGCTCAGGCCCGACACGCCCGATACGGTCATGCGGAAATTGCTGTCGGCCTCACCGGTGACGAAATCCGGCATAGGGCCGAGCGCCACCGTCTCGGTTCAAGCCGCAACGGCCGCACCCATCGCCGCCAAGCTCCCCTCCGCGGCCGCCTATGCAAGCGCGCGGCCGGAGATCGTTGCACTCAGCCGCATCGGCAAGCTCAACGATTCCACGGTGAACCGCTTTGCCATCCGCGGCGAAATCGCCAACCTCATCACCGCGCTGTCGGTGCTTTCAGGCGCTCCCATCGAAATCGTCGAGCATGTCGTGACCGACGAGGATTGCGAGGGTCTCGTCATGGCCTGCCGCGCCTCGCGGCTGAACTGGCAGACCACCCTCGCCATCCTGAGCAACCGCAGCGGCACACGGCTTTCTTTCACCCAGCGCGAACGCGCGCAGCACATTTTCGAGACGCTGCTGCTGTCGACCAGTCAATGGACCGTGCGGTGGGGCGAAATTGCCGCAAACGCCAAGGAGAGCGGCCGGGGACACCGCGACGCAAAAAAGATGGGGGTTAGCCGATGAAGTTCGACGGTCGCAAAGCCGCTCGCGTGAAGATGGACCACAGGCAGCCGGTCAATCTCATGGGATCCGACGGCACCTGGCGGCGCAGCTGCGTCCTGCTCGACGTCTCGCGCACGGGGGCAAAGGTGGAGGTCGAGGGCACGCTGGACGTGCTCCAGGCCAAGGAATTCTTCATGCTGCTGTCGTCGACGGGCCTCGCCTACCGGCGCTGCGAGCTGGTCTGGATCGACGGCACCACGGCTGGCATCCACTTCGTCACCGCAAACGGCAAGAAGAAGCAGGTGACTACGCCGGCTGCTGCAACGCAGGGCTCCGTTCAGGCCAAATAATCCAATATTCGCCCTGTCGATTGGAGCCCGCGATATTCCGGGTCATATCCGTGCAGAACGCGCCAACCACACTCAAGCCCACCAACCTTGGCGGCATCGCGGCCGCTGAAGCGGCGCGCCCGTTCGTGCATGTGCTGGCCGACACGTCCGACAAGCTGGCCGGTCTGTGCTCGATCCTCGAGCAACGCTTCGCGGTCGCGGGCGAGCGGCTGGACGCCGAGGCCAAGCTGTCAGAGGTGCCGTCCGCCATCGTCATCCGCGCGGAGCTTCGCGACGTCGACAACATCGCGGCGATCAAGCAGCGCGCGGGCAAGCTCGCAAAAGCGAAGAAACGGATTTTCCTGCTGGAGCACACCTCCCACGTCGGCATCTCGCAGGCCTATGCGCTTGGAGCGACGCTGGTCCTGCCGGGCACGATCAACCGGGCGAGGCTGCTGGCGGCGCTGGCCGATCCGGCTGATCCGCTTTCGCCTGCGTCGCGCGCGACCGCGCAGTCCGACAATGCCGTCGAGACCGCAGCGACCGCGATCGCATCCATGTTCACCTCCGTCACCCTGGGCCAGCCGCTCGACGTCAACGCCACCAAGGAAGCCGGTCGCCAGATCGCCGATCGCATCACCCGGCACAGCCTGACGGAGTGGCTCACAACGGTGCGGCGACACCACGAAGGAACCTATCAGCATTGCCTGCTGGTGACTGGCCTCGCGATCGACTTCGGGCTGAGCCTCGGCGTCGGCAGGGCCGACTTGGAACGTCTCTACTCGGCGGCCATGTTCCACGACATCGGCAAGGCGCAGATTCCGCTCGCCATCCTCGACAAGCCGGGCCGCCTCGAAGCCGCCGAGCGCGCGCTGATCGAAACGCATCCCGCCGCTGGCTATGCGTTTCTCAAGGACCATCACGGGATCTCGCCGGAGATTCTCGATGCCGTCCGCCATCATCACGAGTATCTCGACGGGAGCGGCTATCCCGATGCGCTCTGTGCCGAGAGCATTGGCGATATCGTCAGGATTCTAACGATCTCGGACATCTTCGCAGCGCTGATCGAGCACCGGCACTACAAGCCGACTATGCCGCGCGCACAGGCCTACGATGTTCTGTGCGGGATGACAGGCAAGCTGGAGAAGGCGCTGGTCCGCTCGTTCAAGCAGGTCGCGCTCACGCGGTGAGCGCTGTGACCCGTATCGAGCGCAGCCTAATGCGTCGCACGATAGCTGGCGCGGCGCGGGATGGAGCGGCAGGCCAGCCCGTCGGCCAGCAGCTTCATGTCCTCGTGCCGGCCGCTGCGAATCAGCCTGCCGAACTCTTCGGGTGTGAAAGGAAGACTTGGATCATCATCGATCTTAGGCCGCAGTCGCGGACCGAAGAACCGCCGAACCAGGCTAGCCAGCCGCCGCATATCAATTCCCTCGCGCCAGCAACAAACCTCTCAGTCCGCATATTGTTCCTCCCGCGACTTCGAGATTGCAAGAGGCCACTCGCGACACCGCACCAAAAATTTCCGCCAGAGAATAATCTCCTCTTGCTCGTGCTAATCGGCAAAACCCACGTAACGCACGAACTGGTGGTTGTGCTCGCGGTCCGAGCGCACCGCGTTCGCGGCAAAGCCGTCGTCGGGATAGCCCATCGCAACGCAGGTCATGATGACCTCGTCCTCCGGAATCTTGGCGACCTCGCGCACGATGTCGGAGCGCATGATGCCCTGCCCGTTGATGACCGAGCCGAGCCCGCGGTCCCACGCCGCGAGCACAATGCCGTAGCAGAGCGCGCCGAGATCGAAGTGGCAGACGGCGCCGGGATCGAGCACGCGGTCGTAGGTCAGCACCAGCGACACCGGCGCGTCGAACTGGCGGAAGCCGCGCAGCACCCAGTCCTGCCGCATCGGCTTGTCGTCGCGCGCGATTCCAATTGCGCCGAACAGCTTCTTGGCGATGTCGACCTGCCGGGTGCGATGCACGCCCTGGTATTCGCCATGCTGATGATGTCGCGCTTGACCTTGGCGCCGCCGGCCAGCTCCTCCATGTTGCGGCGACGCACCTCCTCCAGCGGAAGGCCGGTGAGCACATGGACATGCCAGGGCTGGGTGTTCATCGACGAGGGCGCGCGCTTGGCGCTCTCGATGATCGCCTCGATCACTGCGCGCGGCACCGGCTCGCTCTTGAAGCCACGCACGCTGCGGCGCGACTGGACCAGCGTCTCGAATTCCACCTCGTGAACCTCCCTGCCCGTTCGTCCGGCATTGAGACGCACGCCGGTTGCCGATGCGACCCGCAAAACCTATGCTAATGACCAAGCAAGACCAAGAACCCTCTGAGGAAGCCCATGACCGCACCGCTCGATCCCGTCATCGCCCAGATCATTCCGCTCATGCCGATGCGCGATCCCACGGTCATGACGCCACAGAGCGCCCGCGATTCCTTGCGCGCACTGGCTGCCTCGCGAGCCGCCATTCCGCCGCCGCCCGTCGACAGCATCGAGGATATCAAGGTCAAAGGCGGCGCCGGTCCCCTTCCCGCACGGGTCTACCGGAACGGCACCGCGCCGGCACCGACCGTGGTGTTCTTCCATGGCGGCGGCTGGGTTGCGGGCGATCTTGAAACCCACGACCGGCAGGCGCGCAACCTTGCGATCGAGACCGGCGCGGTGGTCGTCTCGGTCGACTATCGCCGTCCGCCCGAGACGCGCTTTCCCGGTGCCTTCGAGGATGCCTTCGCCGCGGTGAGCGACGTGTTTGGCCGCGTCGCGGAATTTGGCGGTGACGCAAAGCGTCTCGGCGTTGCCGGCGACAGCGCCGGCGGCAATCTCGCAGCGACGACCGCGATCGCCTGCCGGGAGGCCGGCATCAAGCTCGCCGCTCAACTGCTGGTCTATCCGGTCACCGACGTCGTCGGCGCTTATGCCGATGCGCGCGAGAACGCGCGCTATCCCTCGCGCGCGGAGAATGCCGATGGCTACTTCCTCACGCGCGCGACGATGGAATGGTTCTGCGGCCACTATCTCGCCGATCCCGCGCACGCCAGCGACTGGCGCGTCTCGCCGCTGCGGGCCGCATCCCTCGCCGGCGTCGCGCCCGCGGTCGTGACCACCGCCTGGTTCGATCCCCTGCGCGACGAAGGGGCCGCCTATGCGCGGGCGCTGGAGGCCGCCGGCGTGAAGGTCAAGCACCATGAGGGCCCCGGCCTGATCCACGGCTATTTCGGCATGGGCGACGCCTCCGACGTCGCGCGCGCCGAAGCGCAGCGCGCGCGGGCCGACTTCAAGGCATTGCTTGCGCGCGGGCTCTGATCAATTGCCATTCGATCGACCGCAATCGCGGCGTCATCTCATCCGCAGCCTCGTCGGCCTGACGGCAACCTGGCTGTCGGTGACGTCCGCTGCGGCCGCACCGCAAACCGTCTCCTTTCGCAGCGCCGATGCCCGCACGGAGCTGGTCGGCTACTTGTTCCAGCCGGCCACGCCGGGCCCCTGGCCCGCGGTCGTGATGCTGCACGGCCGCGGCGGGCCCTATTCGAGCAGTGTCAACTCCGCGTGCACCACGGTCGACGCCCATTCCACTTCGCCCTGCAACGCCGCGACCTTGTCCAAGCGTCACAGGATGTGGGGCGAATACTGGGCCGCGCATGGCTACCTCGCCCTTTTGCCGGACAGTTTCGGTCCGCGCGGCAAGGCGCACGGCTTCCGCCGTTTCACCCATGGCGATCCTGACCGCGCCGATGTCAACGAGATGACCGTGCGTCCGCTCGATGCCGAGGGCGCGCTGGCCTATCTGCGCGGGCGCAACGACGTGATCGGCCGCCAGATCTTTCTTCAGGGCTGGTCCAACGGCGGCAGCACGGCGCTCAACGTCGTGATCCGCCAAGGTGACAAGACCAACGGCTATCGCGGCGCCCTTCTATTCTATCCGGGCTGCGGACCGGCCGCGCTATTGGCGCCCGTGGTCTCCACCGCGACGCGGATGGCGATGTTTCTCGGCGCCGATGACGAGGAGGTCTCGCCCGCAAATTGCCAGCGCCTCGCCGAGCGTTCGCGGCAGGCCGGCAGCCGGATCGACCTCACCGTCTATCCCGGCGCGAGCCATGGTTTCGACGAGCCCTCGTCGAAGCGGCAGTCCCTGCCTGGAAATCAAGCCGCCATGAACGACGCCCTCGTCGAGGCCGCAGCCGACCTCGAACGCTGGAAGAACTGAGGCGCGGCCTATCCCGCCCGCTGCGCGGCGGTGTGCCCCCAGACCTCGTCCCAGTCCTGACCGGCGGCATCGACCACGCGGCCGTCGGCCTCGAAGAACTTGTTCGGCACCTGGAAGATCGCCAGGATCAATGCGCCGTCCGGGCACCAGGCGGCGTGCCGGCTGCCCGCCTCGCGCCAGATGAATTCGCCGGCCTTGCAGGCAATGCCCTTGGCCGGGCCCTCCTTGTCGACGAGCGCGCCTTCGATGACCCAGCTCTGCTCGATGCCGACATGCTCGTGATCGGGCAGCACCGATCCCGGCGCAAAGCGCATCAAGGCGGTCATCAGCCCCGTGCGGCGATCGAACAGCAGCGTCTTGGCCTCGCAGCCCGGAAAGCGCGTGGTCTGCCAGTCCATGTCTTGGGGCCGAACCAGGTGGGAATGCCGCTCATTGGCGGCCTGGTCGTGCGGGATCGCGGCGTCCATCACGATGCTTCCTCTCCATCTCGAGGGACCGATCCTAGCAGGATCGCCCGATGGGGTCAGCGAGCACTGCAACAGAGGCGACATCTTGCGCGCTTGAAGCCCAAAAATCAGCGGGCGATCGGGCGGCCGGTGCGCATCCTGCTTGATTGCGCCACGATTCCCGGCTCCAATCTCCCGGCCATTTCTGGTTCAGGAGACCCCCATGATGAAGCGGATTTTCCTAGCTGCGATCGTTGCCAGTTTTGCAGCGGGCTCGGCCCTTGCGCAAGAAACCTGCGAAAGCAAAGCCATCGGCAAGGACGGCAAGCCGCTGGCCGGTGCCGCCAAGACCTCGTTCCTGAAGAAGTGCAAGGAAGACGCCTGTGCGCCCAAGGCGGTTGGCTCCGACGGCAAGCCGCTCGCCGGCGCGGCCAAGAACAGCTTCATGAAGAAGTGCGAAACCAGCGCGTAAGCGCGCAGTCCGTTGCAGGCTTGTCAACAAGCCATCACAAACGAAATGCCGTCATGGCCGGGCCAAAGCGCGTCTTCGCGCGAGATGTCCCGGCCATTTGCTTTTTGGCCCCCGCCCCGCTGCCAGTTTTCAGACACGCGCCGAGCGCGTAAAGCAAACTCGCCGCGACCCTGGACAGAACGAGGCGGCTGACAGATGATGCAGTGCTGAGCGAACCGGGGCGCATCGACAAGGCTTCCAGCAAAGGATGGGCGAGATGTTGCAGTTCCGCGTGCGTGATCACATGATGGCGATAATGAGCGTGCTCTTTACGCTGCTCATGACTTTTGACGTTGCCATCGCAAGAGGCCCCGGCCTGCCCAACGTCATGGTTCTCGCAACCGGCGGCACGATCGCCGGCAGCGGGGCGAGCAGCACCACCGTCGTCGGCTATACCGCAGCCACGGTGGGCATCGAGACCCTCTTGAATGCCGTCCCCGAGCTGAAAACGGTGGCCAACGTCAAGGGCGAGCAGGTCTTCCAGATCGCCAGCGAAAATATGAACAATGATTATTGGCTGAAGCTCGCCAAGCGCGTCAATACGCTCCTCGCGCAGGACGACGTGGACGGGATCGTGATCACGCATGGGACCGATACGATCGAGGAAACCAGCTATTTCCTGAATCTGGTCGTCAAGAGCAAGAAGCCTGTGGTCGTCGTCGGCGCGATGCGGCCATCGACCGCGATCAGCGCGGACGGCCCGATCAACCTTTTCAATGCGGTGATCCTCGCAGGCAGTGAAGAAGCCGTCGGCAAGGGCGTGCTCGTCGCGCTCAACGATCAGATCAACGCCGCGCGCGACGTCACCAAGAACAACACCTCCACGGCAGACACCTTTCGTACGCCTGAACTCGGCTTTCTCGGCTACATGCAGGGCAACAAGCCGTATTTCTATCGCCAATCGACCCGCCGGCACACGGCGGATTCCGAATTTGACGTGTCCAACCTCGATGTCCTGCCGCAGGTCGATATCGTCTACGGCTACGCCAACATGAACCGGGTCGCGATCGACGCCTTTGTCGCCGCCGGCGCCAAGGGGATCGTGCATGCCGGCGTCGGTGACGGCAGCCTGGCGCGCCCGGCCGTCGAGCCGGCGCTCGACGAAGCCCGCAAGAAAGGAGTCGTGATCGTTCGCAGCAGCCGTGTCGGCAACGGCATCGTGGCGCGCAATGGCGAGGCCAAGGACGACGAACACGACTTCGTCGTCTCGGATACGCTCAATCCGCAGAAGGCGCGCATCTTGCTGATGCTGGCGTTGACCAAGACGACCGACACCAAGCAAATTCAGCGGATGTTCTACACCTATTAGAGATTGATCCGGGAAACGGAATCAAACGCGGCGCCGACGGCTTGATCAGACAAGCCGTCGCCGCCGGAAAATGGATCGGCGGGATCAGCTCCGCAACCCCGGCGCCTCCTGCCCGGTGCGCGCGACATATTCGGTGTAGCCGCCGCCATATTGGTGGATGCCCTCCGGCGTCAGCTCCAGCACGCGGTTCGACAGCGTCGCCAAGAAATGCCGGTCGTGCGAGACGAACAGCATGGTGCCTTCGAAATCCGACAGCGCATTGATCAGCATCTCCTTGGTGGCGAGGTCGAGATGGTTGGTCGGCTCGTCCAGCACCAGAAAGTTCGGCGGATCGAACAGCATCTTGGCCATGACGAGGCGCGCCTTCTCGCCGCCCGAGAGCACGCGGCAGCGCTTCTCGACATCGTCGCCGGAGAAACCGAAGCAGCCGGCGAGCGCGCGCAAGGAGCCCTGCCCCGCGGTCGGAAACGCGTCCTCCAGCGACTGGAACACGGTGCGTTCGCCGTCGAGCAGATCCATCGCGTGCTGGGCGAAATAGCCCATCTTGACGCTGCCCCCGAGCGCCACGGTGCCTTCGTCCGGCTCGCTCGCACCGGCCACCAGCTTGAGCAGCGTCGACTTGCCGGCGCCGTTGACGCCCATCACGCACCAGCGCTCCTTCCGGCGGATCATGAAGTCGAGCCCGTCATAGATGCGCTTTGAGCCATAGCCCTTGTGCACGTTCTTGAGCGCCACGACGTCCTCGCCCGAGCGCGGCGCCGGCGGGAAGTCGAACGCGACGCTCTGGCGGCGCCGCGGCGGCTCGACCCGCTCGATCTTGTCGAGCTTCTTGACCCGGCTCTGCACCTGGGCCGCATGCGAGGCGCGCGCCTTGAAGCGCTCGATGAACTTGATCTCCTTGGCGAGCATGGCCTGCTGGCGCTCGAACTGCGCCTGCTGCTGCTTCTCGTTCTGCGCCCGCTGCTGCTCGTAGAATTCGTAATCGCCGGTGTAGGTGGTGAGCGAGCCGCTATCGATCTCGATCACCTTGGAGATCACGCGGTTGATGAACTCGCGGTCGTGCGAGGTCATCAAGAGCGTGCCTTCGTAATCGTGCAAAAACTTCTCCAGCCAGATCAGGCTTTCGAGGTCGAGATGGTTGCTCGGCTCGTCGAGCAGCATGACGTCGGGACGCATCAGGAGAATGCGCGCCAACGCCACGCGCATCTTCCAGCCGCCGGAAAGTTTTCCGACGTCCCCGTCCATCATCTCCTGGCTGAAGCCGAGCCCCGCCAGCGCCTCGCGCGCGCGGCCGTCGAGCGCATAGCCGTCGAGCTCCTCGAACCGGTGCTGCACCTCGCCGTAGCGGGCGATGATCTCGTCCATCTGGTCGGCCTTGTCGGGGTCGGCCATATCGGCCTCGAGCGCGCGCAATTCGGCCGCGACCTCGCTGACGGGACCGGCGCCATCCATCACCTCGGCCACCGCGCTGCGGCCAGACATCTCACCGACGTCCTGGTTAAAATAGCCGATGGTGATGCCGCGATCGGTCGAGACCTGGCCCTCGTCGGGCAGTTCCTCGCCGGCGATCATCCGGAACAGCGTGCTCTTACCGGCACCGTTGGGACCGACAAGGCCGATCTTCTCGCCCTTGTTGAGGGCCGCGGAGGCTTCGATGAATAGGATCTGGTGGCCGGCTTGCTTGCTGACGTTGTCGAGGCGGATCATGGGGGCTTTTTGGGGGATTTTTGCGTTGCAGCGTCATAGGGCATGCAGGGCGTGAGGGGAAGCCCGGCGTGGTACGGATCCATGTCATTTGACCCTCGATTCTCACTCCGGCAGTCCAGCCTGGCGCAATCCCTCCTCGTATCGGCGAATGTTCTCCGTCTTTTGATAGGGCCCCAACCGGTCCTTCAAATTGGACAGGGCCAGCGAGGGATTCAGCGTTCGCAGTTCAACCAGTGAATGCCGGGCCTGGTCCATCCGTCCGGCCATCGCATTGCTTGCGGCAGCGATGCGCAGCGCAGGTTGGAAGCTTGGATTGTCCTGCAATGCCATTGCAGCCCAGCCAGCTGCTTCTTCGTAGCGGCCGGCAAAGAAACATGCATGCGCAACGCCGCTTCGCATTCCGCCCATCCGTGGGTCGAGAGGATCCAGGCGCATAGCGCGCGCGAAGCGTTCGATCGCAGCTTCGGGCTCCCCGAGCCAACATTTCACCCATCCGCCGAAACGCCACGCCTCCGCCAGGTTGGAATTCAGCACAAGCGCCCTCTCCATCAAGTCGGCGGCTGCGCCGAGATCGTGAACGACGAACGCTAAGGCCCATCCGCTCGCGGCGAGCGCGATCGCATCGTCTCGGCCCAGCTCGGTCGCCTTCCGAGTGAGCCGCGCAACCTCGGCTATTTCATCCGGAGTACCCGCAATCCAACCATCAGCCTTGAGGCGGGCGAAGCAGGACGCGGCGCGCCCATAGGCACATGCGAGATCCGGACCAAGCTCGATTGCACGATAGAACAGGCCTAGCGCCTCCTCATTCGCTTGCTGGCTGGCAAACTGGTACAGCTTGGCCATGCCGCGCAAATAGAAAGCATAAGCGTCCAGATTTTCGGTCGGTTTACGCTTGGCGTGCTCGATCTCCGCCTTTTCCACGGCCGGAGCAATGGCGGCGACGACACTCTCGGTCACTCGATCCTGCAAATCAAATACGTCCCCCAGCCCACCATCGATCCGGTTTGCCCAAAGATGGCTCCCGGTTGCAGTATCGAGAAGCTGCGCGGTGATCCGCATCCGGCTTGGTGCTTTGCGGACGCTTCCTTCCAGGACGTATCTTACCCCAAGCTCACGCCCGACCTGCTTCACATCCACTGCGCGCCCCTTGTAGGTGAAGCTGGAATTCCGGGCAGTGACGAGCAACGCCTTGAAGTGGGATAGCGCCGTTATGATGTCGTCGACGATCCCGTCGGCAAAATACTCCTGTTCCGGATCGGCGCTCAGGTTCGTGAAGGGGAGAACCGCAATTGAAGGTTTATCAGGCAACTCCAGTCGATGCGATTCTACCGGTCGACTGGCAATGATTGGATCTGCGCTGCCCTGCTCCTCCCGTACGCGTCCGACGAAGCGGTAGCCCTTGCGAGGCAGAGTCTTGACGAGACGCTGAACATTGCCGGAATCGCCGATGGCGTCCCGAGCCGCATTCAGCCGGGTCGTCAGCGCCGCGTCAGATACGACACGTCCGTTCCAGACCGCCTTGATGATCTCTTCCTTGCTGAGGACCCGCTCCCTGTTGCGGATCAAATAGTCGAGCAGATCGAATACCCGTGGCGCAACGGATACCATATCCGTCCCGCGACGCAGTTCGCGCCGTTCGGCGTCAAATACAAATTCATCGAAGAAATAGCGCAAGCTGCAACGACCTGAGTGATGTGCGACGGTGCTGATGTCAAAGATAAGCCATCAGTGAGGAAATGGTAAGATGGAGGTTAAGCGAGTACGGGCACGCCCTGATACGGTCTGCGCGCGAGGATTCAAGTCGCAGAACACAGGTCGCCGAAGGAGGGTGCCATGCGCATGTCCGGTCGCTTTGCCGCTGTCATCGGCATCATTCTGGTCGTCGCCTTATCCTGGAGTTCCGCTGTCGTTGCCGCTGACTGGCCGCATCGGACCGTGCGCTTGATTCTCCCCGTGCCGGCCGGGAGTGCCGCCGATTTCAGCGCGCGGCTTTTTGCGGAGCGACTTTCTCAACGCTGGCGACAGGCCGTCATCGTGGAAAATCGGCCGGGAGCCGATGGGGTGATCGGGGTCTCTGCCTTTCTCAACGCCGACGATGATCATACCCTGCTTTATGCAATCTCGGCCGTATACACCGTCCATCCGATTACGCTCGAGAAGTTGCCCTATGATCCGGTGCGTGAACTGGTCCCGATATCTCCAACTTCGGACGTCGTGCTGGCAATTGCGGCCAGCGAGAGGAGCTCGATCCGCTCGCTCGCCGATTTGGTCGAAACGGCTCGGGCTCAGCCAGGCAAGCTGAACTGGACCGGCTCGCCCGGTCTTCCGCCCTTCGTTGTAGGAGGGTTCTTCAAGAATTTGAAATTGGATCTCGCTGTTGTTTCCTATCGCGACATTGCCCCTGCTCTTCAGGATCTCGGCGAGGGCCGCATAGATGTATTCGCGCACGCACTGGGTGTGATCATGCCGCAGGTGCAGTCAGGCAAGGCGCGGCTCCTTGCAGTTGCGAGCGATGTCCGCGCGCCGCTTGTTCCTAATGTGCCGACCGTAACAGAAGCGGGGTTTCCCGAACTTCGAATGGACGGCGTGGTGGGATTTTACGGCAAACGCGGAATGCCCGAGGCGTTGCGTGACCGGATTGCGTCTGATGTCCGAGCCGTCGCAAGCGATCCCGGCATTCGTGAAAGACTGGCCGCCGTTGGCCAGGCTGCTCGTCCAGGCACTGCGTCCGAGTTCTCTGCTTTGCTGGACCAATACCGCCGACGCCTCGCTGATCTTGCGAAGGCAATCCATTTCAAAGCGACCCAGTGACGGAGTCCGTCAAATGGCATCCGCCCCTTCGCTCGATCTGCTGGCCCTGATCAATGGCTTTCAGATCACTCAGGCCATCCGTGTCGCCGCAACCCTGCGAGTCGCCGACCATCTGCATGACGGCGCTCGTTCGGTCGGCGAGCTCGCGGCACTGACAAAAAGTCATCCTGATTCGCTGTACCGGTTGTTACGGGCGCTCGCTGCAGTGGATGTTTTCCGGGAAGAGCAAGAGCGAACGTTTGCGCTCACCCCCATGGGCGATTGTTTGCGTACGGATTCCGCGACGCCGCTCGGAGCGTGGGCGGAAGTCGTCGGAAGCCCGTATTTCTGGCAGGCTTGGGGCCATCTGCTGCACAGCGTGCAGACCGGCGAGAACGCATTTCAAGATCTGAACGGAAAAAACGTGTGGCAATTCCGCGCCGAGCACCCCGAACACGGCGCAACGTTCGACCGTGCGATGACGCAATTGTCCCGCGCCAGCGCCGAAGCGGTGGTTCGCGCTTATGATTTTTCTCCGCTCCGCCACATCGTGGACGTGGGTGGCGGGCAAGGTTTGATGTTGGCGGAGATCTTGCGCGCTCACCCTCACATTCGCGGCACGCTGCTCGATCAGCGGAGCGTCATAGCCCGAGCAAGGGCCGTATTGGCGGAACGCGGCGTCATCGACCGGTGCGATATCGTGAGTGGAAGCTTCTTCGAAGCGCTACCCGAGGGCGCTGATGCTTATCTGATGCGGGCCGTGATTCACGATTGGAGCGACGATCAAGCCGTCGCCATCCTGAAAGTGTGCCGGCGCGCTACGCAGAATGGTGCAAGATTGCTTCTCGTTGAGCGTCTCGTCGGACACCTCAATGAATTGCCGGCAACCAAGTTCAGCGATCTGAATATGCTTGTTTCGCCCGGCGGACGAGAGCGCACGCGCGAGGAGTTTTCAGACCTCCTTGCCAGGTCCGGCTTCGAGTTGACGCGCGTTTTCGCCGCGGGCATCCACAACGTCATTGAAGCTCGGCCGCACTGAGCTAAGACGATGACCGATGCAGGGCAATCGAAGATGAAAGCTTTTCCCTGCGGCCATCCTTCGAGACGCCCGCTTTGGCGGACTCCTCAGCATGAGGACGGAGTATGCGGTAGCGGTTTCAGCGAGCACTGATGCCATTTTCTTCATCCTGAGGGGGCGCGTAAGCGCCGTCTCGAACGGCGGGGCGTGCGCGCAGGCCGCTGCCACGAGTCATATGCAATAACCCTGCCTCGCGACAGGAGGGGTTCCCTTTTACTCGCCGCCGGTATTTCATCTGCACGGTGGAGGACTGGCATGCAGGGATTGCTGGGGGAAAAGATCGGACAAGGCGCCTTCTCGGAAGCCTACGCCTGGGCACCCGGTCAGGTCGTGAAGCTGTTTAAGGCCGGCGTCTCACATCTGCTCGGCCAGCACGAGGTACGCATGATCCGCGCCGTGCGCGCCGCCGGTGTCCCGGTGCCGGCGGTGTTCGGCGAGGTGACACTGGACGGGCGCTTCGGCATCGTACTGGAGCGCCTCGACGGACCGACCCTGTGGCACCTCTCGCGGACCGGCGCGGTGACGTTCGAACAGGCGGGCGCGATCATCGCGGCTCTGGCCATGTCGATTCACAAGACGCCGCCCCCGCCGCCGGAAGTGCTCTCCATGCGCGAGTATATGGAGAGCGAGTTGCGGCACGACGACGGCAAGGTCCCGAAGCACATCGCTGCGGATATCCTCGCCCTGATCGATCGCCTGCCGACCGGCGACGGGCTTTGCCATTGCGACCTTAGCCCCGGAAATGTGATCATAACGGCGGAAGGCCCAAAACTCGTCGACTGGACCTTCGCGATGCGCGGGCCCTCTGTCCTCGATCTTGGATTCTTGCATGTGATCCTGTCCGAGCTCGCCCCCGAAATAGCCGACAATCCGGAGCGGCCGCGCGCGACCAATGCGGCGGCGCAATCCGAATATGCGCGGCTCGCCGGCATGTCTCTCGCGGAGCTGACGGCGGCAATGGAGCCGTATTTGCCCATCGTTCGCACCTTCGTGGTCCTCGGCAACGTGGTGCCTGCGCTGCGGGAGCAACTGATCCGGCGCATCGAAACGGGGCTGCGTTCGGAGGATTGAGCCGTCTTTGGTCGCGCGCGCGAGACGAGGTCGAAGCGAGGCATCACCGTCTCCTTTGGGTCAGTTTCAGCTATCGTTCGGAGGACGATACGTAAGCCTGCTTCAGCCCGTGCGAACGGATATCCAACATCGTGAGCACACGCCCTTACGCCCTTCGCATCAGCTTGAGCGAGGCCGCAAGTCATAAATAGCCGCAGTCTCTTCGTCGCCAAACGCGCAAGCTCACAGCTCCTAACGCCGGCGAGCGATCCACACGCCGGCCAGGAAGGCGACAAACAGCGACCTTAGAGGCGCTTTCATCGCGACCTCACGCAACCGGTCGGCCCATCGGCTGGCGGAATCCAGCGAAGGCGAGCCGGGCCGCGGGTTGGCCGCTCCTCTTTGCTCCCCGGAACCTGACCGCGGGCTTGAGGTCTGCTCCAATCCGCCCTGATTGTCCGGAAGGCCAGAGGCTTCCGTCATCGCCGCAGCTTCCTTCATGTCCATGCGCGTGCTCCTATCCTGCTGCGGTTGCGGAACAACCTCTTGATCTCAGCGCCTTCGGCTCTGGCGGCGGCATTCATGCGAACTATATGATTTGTCAAACGCCCGCCGCATCACTCCCTTGAAGAAGCCCTTGCTGATCTTTCTGTTCCTTGTCTTCGCACCGCTCGCCGCGTCGGCGGCGAGATATTTCTGGCTGGGCGATGGCCGCCAGAACTGGCAAACCGCCGATCGGTCGAGCGCGGGTCTTCTGCCTGCGGCCGCTGATCATCGCGAAGCCGTGATACGGGTGTTCGGAGCGAGAACGGTGCGATGGCGCAGCATTTTCGCGGTTCACACCTGGATCGTCGTCAAGGAGAAAAATGCGCCGACCTACACCCGCTACGACTACACCGCGTGGGGCGAGCCGATCCGCACCAACGGCTTCGCGCCGGACGGACGCTGGTTCGGCGCTGCGCCAGAAATTATTGTCGCCGTCAACGGCGAGCGCGCCGAGGCGCTGATCCCGAAAATCCGATACGTGATCGAAAACTACCGATTTCGGTCCTATGGAGATTACAGCGTCTGGCCCGGTCCCAACTCGAACACCTTCGTGCAGGCGGCGCTCGATGCCGTCCCTGAGCTCCGAGCCGTGCTGCCGCCGACCGCAATCGGCAAGGACTTCCCGTACACGGGCAAATGGGTCGGGCTAACGGCCTCAGGCACAGGCATCTATGCTTCGCTTGCCGGATATGTCGGCTTTTCCATCGGCTGGGTCGAAGGCTTGGAGATCAATTTCTTCGGCGCCGTGCTCGGACTCGACATCCGACGCCCGGCGCTCAAGCTCCCCGGTCTCGGCCGCTTCGGGGTCACGCCCGGCCTGTGAGAGCAGCGATCCCAGCTTGTTCTCCGGCGATATTGCAATGTCCATCCCAAGCAGCCTCAATCCGTCACGGCGGCAAGAATGCTGCGACTGACCCGACGACTTCGCTGCTGGCTGCCGGTTGATGGGATCGGACGAAAATGAAACGGGAGGTTACGGGTATATCCGCCTCGGCTCGACCATCCTGGCCGATCAGGATCAATCCGGCGCCGCCATTTGCCACATTCAGAATAATCGGCACGCCGCTCCACGTCTTGATCGGCTCCATTCCGATGATGAGAAATTCGCCGACAGGTTGGTCGAAATATTGGATGCGCAATTGCGGGCCCACTTCGGCCGCAGCAAGCCTAAAGCCGAGCTGCTGGGCGCGTGCGTATACGTTAGCCAGGGTCACGGTATCGAAGGTAAACCCAAGCTGCGCAGGCGACAAATGGACGAGCTCGACATTTGTCTTCTGAGAGCTAACGGTGAACGTCGGCCGAGCAAGGATCTCTGCAGCCTGACCACCGACACTGCAGCCCCTGTTAGCGAGCTCGTTGCGCAAGGTAAGTGAGTTGGCGAAGGTACCTATCGCAATCGTTTTCCACGTCGCAACGTCGCGAGCGGACCTGATAGGCTGTTCGGACGCTGGGGCCGCGCGCGTCTTGAGCTGGTTCTGCAAGACATCGCGGGCTGCGCATTGAGCGGACGCGGTGCTCGCGAAGGGAATGACGCAGGCAGCTTGGAGTATGCAAGCCAAAACGTAGTTGCAAACTCGCCTTGCGCTTGAACGGCCACTACCTGCCGCGCACCGGGCTCGGCTTCTCAAACTAGACATGGCGATGGCTTTTTCTAGTTGGACAGAAAAGCCCGCCTCCGAGTCAATGGGAAGAACGGAGGAAAATGACGTCGATCAACATTCTCCGGCCGACCTGAAATGCGTCCGGAAGCGGGACCTATGGCCAGAATATTCCAATTTCCAAAATGGCAGGCGGCAGTCCTTAAGACTGATAACCCGCCCGCCCATCAGCCCTTCGAGGCAATGATGTCGCTGGAACATACCACTCAGAACAAATCGGCTCAACGCCAAAGTCGTGCAGCGGGATATTACTCTATGGACAGCAGTCCCCTCTTCCTATCGCCGTCAAACGTATTTACAGCGTCGAACAGCCGCTTCCGCTCGACTAGCCATGGCTGGAAATCGAAATTGACGTCGAGCACGAAAACGAGGTCTTCGGCTTCGAAATAGCCCCCAATTGGGGAATGGTGTCCGCTACCAGCACCAAAGATTCGAGCGCGATCGAAATTCACGATGTAGCGTCGCCCCGGATCGTTGGAGCGGCGGAGGTGCTCCAGAAACTGGTTCTCGCTGAGATCGCGCAAGACCGTAACTTTCCGGCGGGTGTTGGCCTGGGCGACGTTGGCCAGCTCATCAAGCGTGAGACCCATGATGCATACGCCTGTCCAGCAGCTCCACGTCCCGGCCAAGACCTTGGCCTCCGTCCTTGCCGCCTCGCCAAGGGACCGGTACGCATTTGCAACGGCGGCAGGTCCGCAGCGAGAGCCATTTGACTGCCAGTCAACGTGTCTTTCAAATGTGGCTGCCACAGGCAGGTGCCACGCACGCTCAATAAGCTCCGGAGTACGGGTGACCGATGAAGCTCTGGCTTCTGATGGCACGTGCGATTGATTGACCACCAGGGTCCCGGCACACACCAGCCCCAGGGCAATCACCATGCTGCTGATGCTTACGCGGTGCCATCGCTTCATGACTAAGAAACCTTGGTGGCAATGACGACATTGGCGCGCAGAATTATATTCGCAAGCCAGCGGGCGCGACGGAGATTCCATGTCCGCGTCCATCCCGGCTGAAAATGCGAACGTAATCTCCGACAGGACAATCCGAGTCCTTCTTTGGGTCGAACAGGAAAGAGACAGCCAGTCGGACCCTTTCCGCGGCATCCCCTTGGACGTATCAGCGTCGAGTACCTGATGCTAGACTTGCCGCTCCTGCCGAGTAAGGAGGACGAAAATGCCCGATAGCGTCTACAAGGTCATTGAACTGGTCGGTACCAGCACGGAATCGTGGGAGAAGGCGGCCGCCAATGCGGTCGAGCAAGCTGCTAAATCTCTCCGAGATCTTCGCATTGCAGAGGTCGTCAAGCTCGATATGCAACTGGATGACAAGGGAAAAGTCGAGGCCTTTCGCGCCAAGCTCAATGTATCGTTCAAGTTCGAGGGCTCCTGAGCCTCAGCACCTCGCCCCCTCTCGGGCGAGGATGGCTCATTGGAAAGGGGCGTTGTGCGGTCCGCCCCAGCCGGACGCTGTGGCCCATCCCGGAAGTTGGCACTAGCCCGAGCGGGACCGAAATGCTTTGATGCGAAGGGGCGAATGGCGCGTGGTGGCCCCATGTACATGATCATTCGCAAGTACAGCAAGGTTCGTTCGGTAGCGGACGCCGCTCGTCGCGCCAAGAGCGGCGTTGGTGAGATCCTGAGGCAATCGCCAGGATTCAGATCTTACCATGTGCTGGATGCGGGCGACGGTATCGGTATCGCCGTGATGATATTTGACGACCGCGAAAGCGCCAACGCAGCGAACGCCAAGATACTGGCATTCGTTCAAGCCAGTCTACATGACCTCGAACTTGGAGTTCCCGAGATCGCTGCCGGCGAGGTTTTGGTGAACATAGAGCGCAATGGGTCCTCGGGCATCAAGTAGCCGAAAACGCTGCCTGTTGCATGGCCTGCCGCCCGCTGATGATGCAGTCTACCTCACCCGCATCGCGCTTGCGGCGATCGCGCCCTGCCACCTTGCATTCGCCGGCCAAGAACCGGCCAAGAATTTGCGAGCGCGCGTATTTTTTTAAGGAGCACAGTGGCATGAAGCAACACACCTCCGAAGCATTTTCCACCACAGCCATCGGCTGGACACTGCTCATGCGGATGCGCATCGCGATGCCCCCCAGGGATCCCGATGAAGACGAGGAGGACGACGAAGACGAGGACGAGCAAGACGATGATGACGAACCGGCGGTCGTGCGCGAGCCGGACGAAGACTAGACTGGTCCGTGTCAGGCAGTCGGCGTTATAATATCTCCCATGGGCTGGGATGCGAACGACATAACGCTTCTCAAGAAGCTCTGGTCCGCAGGACAGAGCGCGGCGCAGATTGCGCGCCATCTCGGCTGCAGCCGTAACGCGGTCTGCGGTATGCTGAACCGTCTGGACCTGAAGCGCGGCCACAAGCCGCCCACAGCAAGGCCCCAGATAAGACCAGCCCCGAAGCTGAGGCCGTCGTCGGCAGCTTGCGCCCGTCCAATCGCGCAGAAGGTGTCCTCGAGGACCGCAGAGAGGAAGCAGCCAAAGGAATTGAGCAGGCAGCAGCTTTACGCCATTCTGGCTGAGGCGGTCAAAAATACCGGCTGAGAGCTCACCACGATGTTTCTTGGCTCTCGTCGATGTTGGGTCCGCCGCAACCACCAACGACGAGTTCTGCGAACGCTCGGACAATACTCACCGCGAGATCGGCGAGGCTTGTTAGATGGCTCATCGCGCCTTCGACGAAGGCAGCGCTCGCGCTGCCGATCGCCTCAAGCGCCAACGACGCTCCAGCCGCGCGTCAGGATCGTACCGGCAGATCGATCCTATGAAGATTCCCTTCGCTGTCGCGAAACCACGCACCTCGCTCACCGGTGCCCTTGCGAGGATGCGTCGGGCGGGCACGACGCGGTCCACTGGCAAAAGTCCGGCTGCATCTTTGCTGCGCCGCGACAGGCGCGTGAACATCGGGCTGCTTGGAGTCGAACGTCTAAGACCAATAATGCGACACCGGGGCTTGTCGGATGGCGGCAATGCGTCCAAACTGTGACCAAAGTCGCTGGAATGCGGCATACCTCCAGCGGTTAATAACGACAAGCGCGCTGAAGCGCGTTCGAATAACCAGGCCGCCAGGGAGGACGTCCATGAACTCAAAGTCTGAGAAGACCAGAACCACTCGTCGCAAATTCCTGCTGACGGCCGGCGCGGCCGGCGCCGCCACCATCGCCATGCCGCAAATCAGCCGGGCGCAAACGGTGGCCCTGAAGATGCAGGGCTCGTGGGGCAAGGCCGATGTCTTCAACGAGATGGCCGAAGATTATGTGAAGCGCGTGAACGATATGGCCGGAGGCCGGCTGCGCATCGACTATCTCGTCGGCGGTTCGATCGTGCACCCGTTCCAGGTCTTCGATGGCGTTCATGGCGGCCAGCTCGACGCTGCACACACGGTCACCGTCTACTGGTACGGCAAGCACAAGGCCGCCTCGCTGTTCGGTACCGGTCCGGTGTTCGGCTTCAACGCCAACGAAGGCCTCGGCTGGATCCACAACGGCGGCGGCAAGGAGCTGTTCGAGGAGCTCCAGACCAAGATCATGAACGTCAACATCAAGAGCTTCTTCGCCATGCCGATGCCGACGCAGCCGCTCGGCTGGTTCAAGAAGCCGATCACCAGCGACGCTGATCTCAAGGGCTTGAAGTATCGCACGGTGGGCCTGGCCGCGGACCTCTTCCAGGCGATGGGCGCATCCGTCGCGCAGCTGCCCGGTGGCGAGATCGTGCCGGCGATGGAGCGCGGCGTGATCGACGGGTTCGAGTTCAACAATCCGACCTCGGACCGGCGCTTCGGCGCGCAGGATGTCGCCAAGAACTACATGCTGGGCAGCCATCATCAGGCGACGGAATATTTCGAGATCATGTTCAACCGGACAAAATTCAACTCGCTGTCGAAGGAACAGCAGGCGATCCTGCAATATGCCGCCGAAGCCGCGTCCTCCGCCAACGAATGGAAAGCCATGGATTATTATTCGAAGGACCTGCAGGAGCTGATCAACAAAGACAAGGTTAACGTCCAGCGAACACCGAAGTCGGTGTTCGACGCGCAGATCAAGGCGTGGGATGGTCTGATCGCCCAGCTCGGCGCGGATCCGTTCATGAAGAAGGTCATGGACTCGCAGAAGGAATGGGTGCGCCGCGTGGTCTACTACAACATGAACAACGCGACGGACTACCGCGGCGCCTTCGAGCACCACTTCCCGGGCGTGCTCAAGGTCTGACGGCTGTCGCGGCGCATCGCGTGAGGCCGTATCGTGAGGGGCGGCGCAATTGAAGCGCCGCCCACGGTTGGGAGGGGACATCCGGATGTACTGTTCGCAGCGAGCTCGGCTCGCATGACGAAATTCCTGTTCTTCATCGATGAACTCAGCACGTGGGTCGGCAAGGCGTTCGCCTGGCTGGTCCTCGTCCTCACCCTGGGTGTCAGCTACGAGGTGTTCGTGCGCTACGTGCTGCGTGCGCCGACTACCTGGGCTTTCGACATCAGCTACATCACCTATGGCGCGATGTTCCTGATGGCCGGAGCGTACACGCTCTCGCGAAACGGCCATGTACGCGCCGACGTGGTCTACCGCCTCTGGTCGCCGCGCACCCAGGCGGCGATGGACCTCGTCCTGTATATCCTGTTCTTCCTGCCGGCCATCGCGGCGCTGATGTATTCGGGCTGGAACTACGCCCAGATGTCGGTGCGCTTCCGCGAAGTCAGCATCTTCAGTCCGGCCGGCGTGCCGGTGTTTCCGCTGAAGGCGCTGATCCCGCTCACCGGTTTCCTTCTGTTCCTGCAAGGGTTCGCCGAAATCATCCGCTGTGTGCTGTGCATCCGCACCGGCCGATGGCCGCAACGCCTGCACGACGTGGAGGAGACCGAGAGCCTCGTCATCCGCGATCATCAGCAGCGCGCGGCCGAGCCGCAGAGCGAGAAGGGACCAGGCGCATGACCGATCCTCAACTCGGCATGCTGATGCTGGGCCTCTTCATCTTCATCATCATGCTCGGCTTCCCGATCGCCTTCACGCTGATGGCGATGGGCGTCTCGTTCGGCTACTATGCCTACTACACCCCCGGTCAGGACTTCTTCCAGAACCGCATCTTCACTCTTCTGGTGCAGAAGACGTTCGAGGTCACATCCAGCGACGTGCTGGTGGCGATTCCGCTATTCCTGTTCATGGGCTATTTGATCGAGCGCGCCAACATCCTCGACCGCCTGTTCTACTCGCTGCAGCTGTCGATGAAGAACGTGCCGGGCGCGCTTGCGGTGGCCACGCTGATCACTTGCGCGATGTTCGCGACCGCCACCGGCATCGTCGGCGCCGTCGTCACGCTGATGGGACTGCTGGCATTGCCGGCGATGCTGCGGGCCGGCTATGATGCCAAGCTGTCGGCGGGCGTCGTCTGCGCCGGTGGTTGCCTCGGCATCCTGATTCCGCCGAGCATTCTCCTGATCGTCTACGCGGCGACCGCCGGCGTCTCGGCAGTCAAGCTTTATGCGGCGGCGTTCTTCCCGGGGTTCTTGCTGGCCGGCTTCTACGTCCTCTATGCGATGACACGGGCAGTTATCAATCCCGCGCTCGCGCCGAAGCTGCCGCGCGAGCAGACCGACGTGCCGATCTCGAAGGTCATCTGGGCGCTCGCCACGTCGTTCCTGCCGCTTGCGTTGCTGATCGTTTCGGTGCTCGGCGCGATACTGTTTGGACTCGCGACGCCTTCGGAAGCGGCCGCGGTGGGAGCCCTCATGAGCATCGTGCTGGCGGCTGCCTATCGTTCGCTCAACTACGAGATGATACGCGAATCCGTGTATCTGACCGTGCGGGCCACAGCGATGGTCTGCTACCTGTTCATCGGATCCTGGACGTTTTCGGCGGTATTTGCCGTCCTCGGCGGACAGTCGGTGGTGGAGCAGTTCTTCACCTCGATGAACCTTTCGCCGGTCCAGTTCCTGCTGCTGACCCAGCTGATCATCTTTCTGCTCGGCTGGCCGCTGGAATGGACCGAGATCATCATCATCTTCGTGCCGATCTTCCTGCCGCTGCTTCCGCAGTACGGCATCGATCCGATCTTCTTCGGCATTCTGGTCGCGCTGAACACGCAGACCGCCTTCAATACACCGCCGGTCGCGATGGCCGCCTTCTATCTGAAGGGCGTGGCGCCGCCGCAGGTGAAGCTGACCGACATCTTCTCCGGCGCGCTTCCCTTTGTCGGCCTGGTCTTCCTCACCATGGCGATGGTCTACATCTTCCCGGGGATCGCATTGTGGTTGCCCGACTATCTCTATGGATCGCGATGAGGGCGCCCTGTAAACCGCCGAAAGGCTGCACATGAGTCTCAACGCGCTCGGCCTCGCGGACGCGGCGGCCGGCATCCGCGACGGCCGGCTCAGCTCGCTGGAGCTCGTCGGCGACTGCCTCAAGCGCATCGATGAGGTCGATGGCGACATCCATGCGTGGGCGTTCCTCGATCGCGACCACGCGATGCGGCAGGCCGAGGCTGCCGACGACCGTCGCAAACAGGGCAAGGCCACAGGCCCACTGCATGGCGTCCCCCTAGGCATCAAGGATATCTTTGACACCGGCGACATGCCGACGGAATTCGGATCGGAGCTGTGGGCCGGACGCACGCCGCGCCGCGACGCGGCGGCTGTGGCGCGTCTGCGGATGGCAGGCGCTGTGATCCTCGGCAAAACGGTGACGACCGAGTACGCGTACTACAATCCGGGCAAGACCCGAAATCCGCACAATCCAAATCACACCCCCGGCGGATCGTCCTCGGGCTCCGCCGCGGCCGTCGCGGCGCTGATGGTGCCGGGTGCCATCGGCTCGCAGACCAACGGCTCGGTGATCCGCCCTGCCGCCTTCTGCGGCGTGGTCGGCTTCAAGCCCACGCATGGCCTCATTCCACGCAGCGGCGCGCTCGAATTGTCGCGCACGCTCGATCATGTCGGCGTGTTCGGGCGCAGCGTGGAGGATGTGGCTCTGCTGGCCGAGGTCATGGTCGACTTCGACCCGGAGGATTTGGACACGCGGCCTGTTGCGCGCCCGCCATTCTCTGCGGTCGCGGCGAGCGAGCCGCCGTTGCCGCCGCGATTTGCCTTCGTGCACTCTCCGGTCTGGGATCAGGCCGAGCCGGAGACGCGTGAAGCCTTTGCCGAGCTCGTTGACGCCTTGGGCGAAGCGTGCAGCGAAGTCGAGCTTGGGCCGAGCTTCGCCGGGGCCGTCGATATGCATCGCATCATCATGGAAGTTGATATGGCGCACAATCTGCGGCGCGATCTCCAGCGAGGCGGCGACAAACTGAGCACGCGTCTACGCCAGGCGATCGAGCGCGGCCGCTCGCATCTTGCGATGGATTATTGCAACGCTCTGGCCGGGATTGCGCCGCTCAACCAGGCGCTGGACCCTATCTTCGACGAATACGACGCCATCCTGACGCCCGCGGCCCCGGGCGCGGCGCCCGGCATTGAAACGACCGGCAACCCGGTTTTCTGCACGCTCTGGACTTATCTCGGCGTGCCCGCCATCAGCCTGCCATTGATGCGTTCCGAATCGGGCCTTCCGCTGGGCGTCCAGCTCGTCGGCCGCCGCGGCAACGACGCCCGCCTCTTGCGCACGGCCCACTGGCTGATCAAGACGATCGGGCGCACGCGTGGGAGCGGCCGGCGCAACGTCCCGAACGCCGGTTCGAAATCGGCTCCCGGCGCGGAGAAAAGGAAAGTGCGATGACCAATCTGATCACCGGTCTCATCGGCCTCGCGCTTGTGATGACCTTTCTCGGAATCCTGTTGGCCTGGATCAAGGCCATCCCGCTCATCATCATCGTTGTCTGCGTGATGATACTGGCAGTGATCGATTTCGTGCGATCCCTGCGGACGAACGGCGCGCCTCGCTGACCGCCAGGATGCGGACTCTGGCTGCTACGATGCCAAGTTGCTCACCTCCTGCTACAAGGCCTTCAACGGTCACCCCAACGGCGTTCGGTCGGCCATCTCGAATGGGAGGGTCAAATGAAATTTGCTGCAATCGCCGATGTGCACGGGAATCGTTCAGCGCTCGAGGCCGTACTTGCCGATATTGCCGCGTTCGGCATCTCCGAGGTCGTCAATCTCGGTGATCACGTCAGCGGCCCGTTGGAGGCGGCCGGAACTGCAGACCTCCTGATTGAGCGAGGCTTTCCGTCAGTGCGGGGCGATCAGGATCGAATCCTCGTCGAACTCTGGCACGCTGGCACATCGGCTCGCAGCGATTTTCGACGGCTTGAACGTCGCCATTTCGATTGGTTGGCGAGCATGCCACCGACGTTGATGTACAGAGACCATGTGTTCTTATGCCATGCGTCGCCAAGAAACGATGCTGCCTTTTGGTTGGACTACATAAGTAGCGACGGTGATGTGCGCCCCAATCCAATCGAGGCCATCGAGTCGGAAGCCGACGGGATCGACGCCGAGGTCATCCTGTGCGGACACACTCACATTCCCCGAGTTATTCGTTTGAGAGATGGACGACTTGTCGTGAACCCCGGCAGCGTTGGATTGCCGGGTTACGACGGGAGAACGCCCGTTCCTTACGTGATTGAAGTCGGCACGCCGCACGCTTGCTACGCAATTTTGGAGCGCTCCAAAAAAGGGTGGCTCTCGACGATCCGGTACGTGCCTTACGATAACGCGCCAATGGCTGAACTTGCCCTCAGCAAAGGAATGCGCACTTGGGCGGACGCGATTGCAACTGGTTGGGTCCAACGGAGGGCTGGCATTTGAGAGCTTTTCGCTGCGGCCATCCTTCGAGACGCCCGCTTGAGGCGGCTCCTCCGGATGAGGACGGAGTGCGCGGCTGCAGTTTCAAAGGCACCGACGCTGATTAGCCTCATCCTGAGCGAGCCGCGACTTCGCTGATGGGCCAAAAGCGGTCATTCATACCAGCCTATGAAGAGAGGCCGCCTTGCGAACGGCCTCTCCTGCGTGTCCGGCAACGTGTGCTTATTGCGATCAGCTTTTTTGAACCGCGGCAGCGGCCTTGCGAATCACGTCGATGACGACATCAGGCTGGGAGAGCATCGGCACGTGGCTGCTCGCCACCTCGGTGACGGTCGCTCCCATGCGCTTCGAGACCCAGCGTTGCAGGTCCGGATGCACTGTGTGATCTTGCGTCGCCAGAATGTACCAGCTCGGCTTCGACCTCCATGCGACCTTGTCGGCGCTAAGCTTCTGTTGCTGGAACAGGTTGTAGACGGGCGCATAGTGGGTGGCCCACACCAGCTTCTGGTCTTCTTTGGAGAGGTCTCCTGCGAAGAATTCGGTGCCGCTCGGAAGCATCCAGGCACGCCCGTCTGCGACCTCGACGCGAGAAAAAATATCCGACGGATACTTGTCGAGCTGGTCTTGTACGGTCTCACCGGCATCCGGGGCGACCGCTGCAATGTAGACGAGGCCAACCACGCGCTCATCCGTCCCCGCACCCGTGATTATGGCGCCTCCATAGGAATGACCGACGAGGAGGACCGGGCTGCCGACACGATTGAGCGTGCGCTTAACCGTCGCCAGGTCCTCTTCGTAGGAGTCTAAGCCATATTGAACGGCCATGACCTCGTACCCTTCGGCCTGCAATGTCGGGATGACTTTGCTGAAACACGAGCCATCGGCCCAGATACCATGGCAGAAAACGATCGTTGGTTTGGTTCGCGCAGACATACTGCATTCCCTTTTCTTGCTGGAGGTTGAGCGTTGGCGGGCATGTTGGAAGCCTCAACCGCGGCTCCCGGGTCCCCATTGCGAGGCTCAACCTATTCGGTCATAAATGGCCCAATAGCCGTATTTCGTTCGGTTCTTTCGTTATTGAAAGTCATGAATGACAACGATTCTGGAAAGAACGGCCGGTCTGCTGGCCTTCGTGCGGACAGTTGATACGGGCTCTTTCCCGGCGCCGCGAGGCTAATCGGCGCCAGCCCGTCGGCAGTATCGAAAAGCGTCGCGCGCCTCGAACATCGTCTCGGTGTCCGCCTTCTGCAGCGCTCGACCCGGACGCTCAGCCCAACCTCCGAAGGCGCCGCTTACTATGAGCACGTGGCGCCCCATCTGCGCGCTATCGAGGAAGCCGATGACATCGTTCAGGCTCCGGGCAACGTACGTGGCGTGCTTCGCGTCACCGTGCCGAGTACGTTTGGACGCCCGTTGATCTCTGCATGGGCGGGCTCCTTCCTAGAGCGCTATCCAGACATCAAGCTTGACCTCAGTGTCACGGACCGCCGTGTCGATCTCATTCGCGAGGGTTTCGACCTCGCTGTCAGAATTGGAGAATTGGAAGATACGAACCTGATCGGCCGCTCATTGGGCGTCCTGCAGTACGTTCTGGGCGCATCGCCAGAATACCTTCAGCGCCGGGGAATTGCGCGGTCGATCGACGATCTCAAGCAGCATGCCTGCCTTCGCCACCTGCTTGGTGGCCGCCCGCAAGCATTCACTTTTGCGGACGGCACCCGGGTCATCCCCAATGGCCCATTCGATAGCGACGATGCACAGTCGTTGATAGAGGCCGTCGTAAAAGGCGTGGGTATCACTCAGTTTATGCGTATTGCAATCGAGGACGAGCTTGCCGCCGGACGGTTAAATATCGTGTTGCCGGAGATACCGATGTTCACCACGCCGGTCTATGTCCTGCACGCGTTCGGACGGCAACTTCCCCTGCGAGCGCGCCTGTTCATCGACTTTCTTGTCGAGTCCCTGGGCGTGTCGCGAACTTTGTGTGTTGAACCTCGGAACTGACAAAAAAACGCGGTCCGCGCGATTTCCGCAAACGATCACAAGCGGCGGTAGACGCCAAGCTGGATCGGCGTCCGGGTCTGCCTCTGAGAGCCTACATGACACGTCTTCAAGCGAGCTTCGGCTTAGGGCCAGGAGCAGTCATCATTCAATCACCTTGTCGGCTCGGCCGATGACCTCGGCCGGGATTCTCAATCCTAGCGCCGCAGCCGTCTTGAGGTTCAGGGCAAGCTCGAAGGCGACAGGTTGCTCGACCGGAAGCTCTGCCGGTTTGGCTCCTTGAAATATCTTGGCTGTATATTGTGCTGTTTGCTTGCCCATCACTGCGAGGCTTGCCCCGTAGCTTGCGAGGCCACCCAAATCCACGAAGGCGCTGATTTGGTAAACCGCTGGAATCTTCCTACGAGCAGCCAGTAAAACAATCTCCGGCTCTATCGGAGCAGCAAGTACGAAAAGTGCATCGCACTTTTCCTGGACCATTCTTTCGAAAGCTTGGCCGAGATCATCCCGCGAGGAAGTAAAGATTGGGATCGTCACCAGACCCAATATCTTTGCAGCGGCCTCCGTCTCCTCAAACTGTCGCTTGCGGGCGGGGATAGGCGACCCCAGCACGGCCACTCGCGTTGCTGCGGGAAGGATACTGTGCAGAAGTTCGAGCGACTTGCCGGTTGTGTCGGAGAACATCGTGGTTACACCGGTAAGGTTTCCTCCGGGATGCGCCAAGCTATTGATAAGGCCCAAAGCAACCGGATCCCCGGCTCCCCACATCACGATAGGAATGGTTGCGGTTGCTCGTTGCGCGGCGACTATTGCAGGTGTTGCAACCGCGACCACTACGTCTGGCTTTTCGGCGATCAATTCGTTCGCGAGCTGATCGAGGCGCTCGATATGGCCCTCTGCCGCTCTGCGCTCGATGACAAGGTTCTTGCCGTCCATGTAGCCGAGCTTCTGCAGTTCGTTCCTGAAAACTTCGAACAGGGCGCGCTGGACTTCACTTTCCCAGGAATCGGTGTTCAGGAATGCCAAACGCCAGACCTTACGAGAGGATTGCTGCGCTCGTGCAATTGGCGGTCCCGCCAAAATCGCGCCCATCGCCAGTGTGATCACATCCCGCCGCCTCATTGCCCGACCTCCTGAGCCATAAGAGGACAAGCATAGCACATTAAGCTATGCCCGCTTTGGGTCCACTTGCTGACATTGGCTGGGACGAGGCGTGAGGTCTGCTTCAGCTCACGAAGCGGACACCCGTTCAAATGAGTGTGCGCCCTACGCCCTTCGCATCAGCTTGAGCGAGGCCGCAAGCCGCAGGCTTCGCTTGCCCGCGAGCGCGATGCCTTCGAGCTCGCCGCTGTCTTCCGTGCAGGTCCCGGAGAATCCGATGCCGACCTCGAGGCCGCCGAACACGGGGTTCTCGCCTTTTGCCGGCGTGTGCTCCTGATTCAGCATCTCGCCCTTCCAGCGGCCGTCCGCCGAGGAATAGGCGCCGAGATAGTAGAAGAACGCATCGCCGCCGAGGATGCGCCCGTCGATCAGCAGCATCACGCCGGACAGTCCGGCGTCGACGCCGTCGAGCGCACTCAGCTTCATCCCATAGAGCCCGTTGGCGATGCCGCCTGGTCCGACCGTCCCGCTCGGCGGCAACCCCTCGTCGCCGAGGCGGGTGAGATGAGCCCAGAACCTGGCGCCGGGCATGGTGTCCGCGCCGCCCTCGAGACGGATCTGGTTGCCGTAAAGCCGGCCGCGCGCCCCGATCGAGGCGACGTCGGCGCCCATCATCGGCTTGTAGCTGGGGTCGAGGTTGTGCCGCTCGGTGATGACCTGGG
>NZ_JACCHQ010000037.1 GCF_016031655.1 Bradyrhizobium glycinis | reverse complement strand
CGAAAGCTTCAACGGTCGGCTCCGGGATGAATTGCTGAACGAGACGCTGTTCACGTCGCTGGCCCAGGCCCGCGTCGCGCTCGGATGCTGGCGCGCCGATTACAACGACGCTCGACCACACTCGCAGCTCGGATGGAAGACGCCGTCCGAGTTCGCCTTCACCTGCCACCCGCGCCGGGATCTGGCGCTGCGCTATGCCGAAGGCTCCGCGCCAGCTCCCGTCGCTCCCACCGCCCAACCGGGCAAATCCAACGACCGGGGCGAACTCAGAACTGGATAAAACTTGGGGGCAAGGTCACTACGAGCGCACGAAATCTGAGACGCGTTCGTCTCCTCAACCGGTTGAACTTTAGCTGCACGCTCGCTGACCTCGACGATGGAGCAATTGAGCGTGAGCTCGGCAGCTCGCGGATGTGCCCAGTGAGCAGCTTCACGCCTTCGGCGCACTCCGCACAATGCTTCGGTGGTGCACGAAACCTCCGCACTGCTACATCAAGCGCAGTCCGCCTGAGGGTTATCTGGATCCACGTGAAGATAAAAAAATGCGGCTTATCCCGAACGACGACGAACTCCGAAAAATCAGGCACGCGTGTGAGGGGTTCTTCGGCGATTGATTCGGCTCATCATCTTGTGGGGATGCCGGAACGGAGAGATCGGCCGGCTCCAACGCGCATGGCGAGCGTTGTGTACTCACGACCCCGGGTGAATTCACGAAGAACGGACGCGCTCACGCCATTCCGATCCTTCCATGGCTCGTGCGATCCTCGATCGGCAAGAGAAGATGGGCGACAATTGGCGAGACACCAACTACTACTTCCCCGCTCACATCAAGGGTACGCACTTGAACGACGGCTGTGGCGAAAGCTGAAAGTGGGGCCCGACAAGCGATCAGGCGTGACTGGATGGCAGGTGAGGGACCTCCGACGTACGTTCCAGTCCACGCTCTCCCGACTAGGGATCTCGCGCGACATGGCCGAGATCATGCTCAATCCACGTGACGGGCGGCGGCAAAACAGACCTCGATGAAATATACGATAGGTACGACTATCTACCTGATAAGCGAGCGGCACTGCAGAAGCTAGAGGCTCACTTGAAAAAAGTAGCGGTTAGTTAGTGACCCAGAATCTGCGCTGCCGCCAGACGTGGGCGGTGATGATTGGCGCTCATAGAGCACAAGAAGAAGCCCGCCGAAGCGGGCTTGTTTTTAGTTCGGGGCGTCGCTTGCTCTTGAAGGACACGTGCTCGCGCGCTGTCCGGGCTCATTACATATTGAGCATTTGGGGATACGGCGCTCGCGAACTGCACCGCCTAGAAGCTCGCCGAGTTGAACATCCAATTCCTCGCGTTGGCGATGAGCTCTTTAACTCGGGCGATCTTTCCATCTAGCTCCCTGTGCACTACCTCCTTTCGAAAGCGTAGATAGCGCGTGCGGCGTCGCTCGCCTGCACCGTTCACCGATGCGCGTTTCAATGCGAGTTCCGTTATGTGCCGGTGCGAGAATGGCATGTGCCATAGTGGCGATGTTTCACTTTTTCGTTGAACGCACGGTATCGACCGTCTGCGGGCGAAGTCGGATCTGCTACATTCTGCTTATTAATACAGCGCCAGCGTCCGCCGCGAAGCGCCGGCCGCGCTTCCGCGGCGCGTTAGAACCGCTCACCTTATCACGGAGGGTGACGTGTTGATCCTCCGGCAGCATCGCTTCTTGCGCTCGACGCACATTGCGGCGCTCGTCGACCGCTCAGTCGATCGCGCCAACCATGACTATGTCGGCTGTTCCATGCCGGAGATGGCGACCGGCCTCGCGCGCAGCTAGGCTCTCTCACTTGTTGGAGACTTTGAAGAGCGGACCCGGTTTGCCCTGGGACCCGGGCCGATAATCTCGGCAGCCCGAGCGGCAGGTTGTTCGGCTACATGCTAATTTTACGAAAAATGAACAAAGCCGTCTTGCGCTACGTCAAAAGGCACGGCAGTGAGCCACTTCTAACATGGATTAATTAGTTGCCGCTTTTCCCCGGTTTTCTGTAAAATCTTCTTTGTGTGAGGATTTCGAGCGGATAGCGTCCGTTCAGCTCCAGATTTCGGAAATTTATTTGAAGGATTCTTTAGGGGACATTGCGATGGCAAAGCCTTCCGTTTCCCGTGACGCCTTTCGTGGGTTGTTCGCCTTTTACGCGGCCAAAGCCCACCATGATCATAACGATGTCGCCGAAGACCTGCTCCTCAAGCTATTTGGATCGAGCGAACACATTCCCGACGGTCTGTTGGAGTTGTGGTCATCACGGACCGAGCTGGTTGGGCCTGAAGCCGTTGGTAACATAGTGTCACCGCTCGCTCACCAGATACTGGGCGGGGTCGCACAATATAACCACGCCAGCGACTTCCTTCATCGGCTGTTGCGCGAGTTGGACCGAGACGTCCATTAGCCCCGAATGCGATCTCCGAAAACTGTAGAGACATAGGCTGAGGCGATCCTCAGCGATGTCAGACAAAGCCACTGCAAGGTCCGATGCCCGGATGTGCAGAGATAGAAGCTGTCTCGGGGCGATTGGTTCAGTTAGGAACGAGGGCTCGGCCTCCACATTGCTTGTGAAGTGCAATCGGGAGTCTCAGCATGGCAGTGCAAATCGTGATGGATCACAGCGGCGACAGCCGCACTTCTTCGACAGCTCCAATGCAGAAGCATTGGTAGAGGCGGAGCGGCTTTTTCTGCAATTTACCAGCAAAGGATATACCGCGGCGGTACGTAAGGGTCCTGGTGAGGTAACCAGAATCACCGGGTTCGATCCGGCCGCTGAAGAGACATTGTTCTTCCCGCGGCTCGTGGGTGGGTGAGCACCAGTGAAGAGAATGTCTAGTCGCATCGGCCGGTGGACCCACTCGGAGCATGGCTGTTGGTAAGCTGTATCAAGCAGCAAACGACGAGAAAACGGTTGAGGCTCGAGCGCTGCGACTGCTGCGTTCTTGGCTTTCGCCTCAGCCAAGGGTCGAGTTCGAGAAGAAGGGGGGTATCTCAACGTCGTGGGGTGCGATACCGGAAAGCGGTACCGCATCCGGCGGGGGGCCTTCGGCAACGTCAACGAGATCGACGAATACGGGCGACTCGGGAAAGGATGGTGCTTCCTACCGGTGGGTGGCTTGGAGGGCGATCATGCTCGCGCAAAAAATAGCTTTCTTTAATTAGCTTCCGCTACCTCGGACAGACCGCGAAGTAGACACTGGCGCCTTGTACGTCTCAGCGCGATCAGCTTTCAAACCGTCTCGGGTGGCCCAAAGATCAATTCGTAAATCGCGGGGTATCGGGCATCCGGAAAAGCGATCGTAAGGGTTGCTTCCCGGGGGGCGCTACTGAAGTCCCGCTTTCTCCATCGCGCGTACGAACGAGACTTCCATGTCTTTGTCAGCAAACGGAAGAGCATTGCTAGCGAGTTGAGCGTCACGTTCCGGTTCAATCGGCGCATCTCATTCAAGGCGTCGCGCGCCTTCCTGTAGCCGATCCAATCTGGCGTAAGCTCCAGCCAGTAAACCGTGAGTGGGGTGGAAGTCGGGTCCCGCGTGGCAGAACGTCGGAGAGGCTGAACAGCCGTATCATGGCCGGCAAGACACTGTGAAGCGCCAAGAAAATAGAGATACAGAATTGGATACATGGGACCGAGCTTCAGCGCCTGCTGCGCCTGCTACAAAGCGGCCACCGCGTCGAACGGATATCGCGACGGTCTGCCGCGCGGCCGGTTAGACAGTGCACTACCTCAGGGCAGCGTTGAGGAGACGGGCCAGCCGCGCGGCTCCGAGTGCCGCCTGGCTTCGTGCGATGTTGCGGGCGTTTGTCTCATATTCACGCGTGAGGAGCACCGGGTCGGGCCCCAGCCCCACCGGGGCGGCATAAGCGTATTGCTTGGCGAGTTCCGCGCTCTCGTCGATCCATGCTTGAGGGTCGGAGACTTGCGCGGAAGCCTCGTTGACCGCAATATTCGCGAGGCCGTTCCTGTCGTCGGCGTCGAAAGCGGCGCCGAAAGGAGAGACGTACCCGCCGAAAAGACTGTCCCAGTAGGCGTGAAGCGCCATGATGTTGCCGTTCGCTGGAATCACTTGCTCCGCGTTGCCGCCTGCATCTCCGTTCGGGATTTGGCGCGTGTAGCGACCAATCGCATGAAGCGGCTGGTGCGCATCCCCCACCAAATGCAAAGTCCAGACGAGGTCGTACGAACGGACGTCGTCGCTCGCACCGGATGACACCGGAAGGGCCTCGATCATCAGCTTGAGCTGAGTAACGAGGTCAACGGGATCAGGGGGTGGAAGCGGTGTGCCATCCGGCGAGTAATTTACGTCCTTGTAATGCCAATAGGCATGCTGGTTATGATCGGCGTAGCCGATGTTTTGTCCTGCGGTCGGGCTGTCGACCTTGTCTCGCGTATAGTTATACTCCTTGGTTTTGATATCATCCGCCCAGGTCGCCGCGTGCACGAAAGCGTAGAGCTTTGCCGTACGCTCGTCAGGCGCACCTGCGGTCCACTTCGCATAATCCGTGTTAAGCTTGAGAAGCGCGTCGACCTTGTCCTTCACCGGACCGTCGAGCTTCTTGTACGCAACGTAGGCGATTTGCATGTGGCCGGCGTCCCACCATGCGGATGCCTCCGTGGCAACCAATGCCAAGACGAGTGCGAGTGCCGGGACCTGGACAGCACGGCGCATGTTCATCTCCCTTGAGTTCAGGGCAATCGGCCCGCGACTGTATGCTGCCATTTTCACGATCCCGATGAAGCGCTGATGACAGGCTTCTATCCGAAAGCACAGTAACCGCGATTCTGCCTGCAGTTGTGTGAACTGGCCCACATTCGGCGCGACGAGGAACGCGCTAACTCTGTCCGACCAACGGCCAATGACTGACTGCGCGTCTTGCTGTTGAAGTCACGCTCTCCAAATGCGTTTGTATTGGCGATGATACGGCGGCCTCCCACTGACAAGAGGCTGCAGAAGAGTGCCTAGAAGACGATCTTTAGGAATCTAGACGCTATGAGCGCCACGGGCCACATGCAGGTCTGCGTCCCCGCTAGGCTCAATCTACGCCAAGTCGCAAACGTCCCTTGATTGAATTCGCTCCTAAGTGAATCCCTTGCGCGACGCACCTGACGGGTACCATCTGGCACGGTACTTCGATTTTCCAGCCCTATGGCTTTTACCGATTTCGCTTTGCACGAACGGGGTAGTTCAATGGTCTCATTTGATATTCCGAACGAATTTGTCCGATTGAATATCCGCTGCGGCACTCCGACGATCAATTGCGGCGGTCGGGAAAGCTGAAGGTAGTCGCGATTGGCTCCTCATCTACGGCAGGCGCTGGAGCGATTCTTCCCTATCCGAAGAGGTTGGAGCGCGCGCTACGCGACCAATATCGTCTCACACGATCCACGTACTTAAGCGCGGAATCGACGGCCAGGAGGCGCCCGAGGAATTATCGCGCTTCCAAGGTGACGTCATTGACGAGGGTCCGGCACTCGTCGTTTGGGAAGTCGGCGCCAACGCAGTGTTTCATGGTCAGCGGCTTGACGATGTCGTCCATGCCATCGACACTGGCCTGCGCATCCTCAATGAGATACCCGCCGATGTCATTCTGATGGACCCGCAGTTTACGCCAGCGCTCCTCCGATACGACGGGGCCGAACATCTCAGCAGGTAGCACATTTGAAGGGCGATGTTTATCTCTGTGACTATTATTTTCTTTCGTCGGCTTCTGCCGTCTTCCAAACTGGCGCAGTGGCGAGCACATATGCCGGTTGGTCGGTCAACAAGCAGATAACGCTTGATGAGCAAAGCGATAGCCTAATTTAGATGTCACGATCTGTCCCGGGTGTAGTTCAATGGTAGAACGGCAGCTTCCCAAGCTGCATACGAGGGTTCGATTCCCTTCGCCCGCTCCAGCACTTAGCTGAATTTGGCCGGACGGTTTTGCATCCAGTTTTGCCGAGTTTGTTCACTCTCTCACCTCCATTTTCCTGACCATCGCCTTGATCGCGGCCTGTCGGCCGACGTAGCGACGGATGATCTTTTTGACGGACTCTTCTTCCCAAGCCAACGTTTCCGCGATCTCGCGCTCGGTGAAGCCGGCTAGGTAAAACTTCGTCGCTGCCGTGCCGCGCAGATCGTTGAAATGCAGATCCATCTCGACCATCGCGGCGTCGATTTTTGCTTTGTTGAACGATGATCCAAAGCCGTCGGCCGTCCACGGGCGCCGCCGGCTGTTCGTCAAGATCGTGGTTGCTCGCTTCGGAATGCGAGCGAGGACTTCACGCAGCGCGCTGGTGATTGGAATCATAGCTTCGCGCCGCTGCTTGCTCTTGCCCGTCTTGATGATCATTGCGTGCTCACCGACGTGCGACCAGGACACACGCACCAGGTCACCGAGACGCAACCCAGTATGGCCCGCCAAGTCGATAGCATGCGCTATCTCGACAGAGCACGTTGCCTTGATGCGCGTGATGTCCTGATCGGTCCAGATGATCTCGGACCGGTCGTTCTCATATAGACGCTTGATGCCTTCGCAAGGATTGCCGGCGACGCTTCCTTGCTCGACGGCATAGGCCATAACGCGCGAAAGCACCTGCATCGCATAATCCGCGGTGCGCGGCTTCTCCGCCCATTGATTGCGCCAGCGACGAATGATGGGTCGGATTTTTTCCGGCCGATCAAATTGCGCGACGCGCAGCTCACCGAAATAGTCCGCGATGCGATCGAGCCACTTTCCCCACTGATCACGGGTCGACTGCGCAAGCCTCTTGTAGTCGGCGCTCGCCTTGTAGCTCGCGACCAAGAATCTAAACCGGTTCTTGTCCGGCGTGCGTCGTTCTTCGATCGCTGCATTGTAGGAAGCGATGAACTCGGGCGAGCCAGGCTGGCCAACTAGCCGGGGGCCACCTCGCCAGGCATACCAATAGGTGTGACCCTTCGCCTTGACCTTGGCGATGCCCTTGAGATCAACCTTTACCATTCCGCGCCTCGAACTCGGCTAGCTCTCGATCGAGGTCGGACTCTACAACAGAGGCGGGTGCTACGGCACCAGGCGATGGCACGGTAATACGCATCGTGCCACTAGGCGTGATGATTTCGATCTGTCCGCCGCCGCCCTCTTGGACAACTCGAACAGCCATCGCCAAGTCCCTTCTCCGAAAGGTGGAGGGCCCGCGGGTCCTTTTAGCTGAGGTAGCAGCAAGGACGCCGACGAAATCGGCAGCAGCACTAGACGGTCGGACAGGCCTCGGCTCCGTCACTTCCGGTGACGATGGGGTCAGCGATTTCATTCGATAGCTCCAACATCTCGATTTTCCCTCTCGATTTGTTGGCCGTCAGCCTGGCATCCCGCAGTTAAAGGAAACGGGAGCTGTTTGCCCAGAACAACTCTGATCGAATCCCCGTTGGCCAAGAAGCAAAATGGTCTGATTTGGTGAAGAAAGCAATCCATCCATCGGAGCTTTTCCCCCGCTCCCCCCTCGCAGGAAGCGGACGGCGATTTTCCCGAAAACCCTCGCAAGCTCCCAAGCAAACGGGGGCTGGAAATCGATTCCAGCCCCGCAGTCGAACACCGGTTCCGAATTGGTACCGGTTCGATCAATCAATCGGCCGATTGGCGTCCCCCAACGCCAACTTGTCGACAGGCTCCCCAGTTAGATCCGCAATCAGCCCGTAGATTAGGCGTGTATCCGTGCAGTCGCTGCCGGAAAGCTGGTCTTTCGGGTCGCCGTTCCAAACCGACTTGTAAAGGACGCGGGCCTTTGCCTGCAGGCCCTCCAGCGTGCTAGCGCGGAGCTGTAAGATCTCCTTCCACATGTCATTCAGCTCTTCCTGCACCTGCTCCGCGCGTTCGTCGAATTCATCGACGCGAAGCACCCGCCGCAGCTGCTCGAGCTCGAGTTGCCAGCCGTCGAGCGCGGCAACCAATTCGTCAGCCCTGAGCTGTCCGTCGACGTCCCGGACTCCGCGCCAGAGATGAGCGCACTCCGGCAACGGGCGGCGATCGTCATCGAAACGGGCCCCATCCCCCCGCTGCCACTCCTCGTCGGTGCCGACGAACTCCCAGCGCATGAGCGGCTTTCCCCGCAGCTTCTCGATGTCGGAAGCGAGGCACCAAAGGCGGCGGCGCCGCCTCTGTGTCTCAGACGGATGTTCAACCTTGATGTCGACTTCCTCAATGTCATAGCCAACGGGATCCGTCGGCCGCCAGGCTAGCTCGGCAGGGCGCTGCGGTACCTGCGCATAATAGGCATCCCATGCTGCTTCGCTTGCCTCGGAGGCTTTCTGGTAGGCCGGCTGGACGCGCTCAATGCGCGCCGCCAGATCCACCAACCTTCGATCGTCGGGCGGGAGATGGTCGGACGAATGAGCGATGGAAGGGGTGGCGACTATGGGCAGGACGGCAACGCTGTTCATGAACTCCTCGATACGCTTACGCCCGCCTCACGCGCGGGCGAGCCTTCTTCGCGCCGCGATACGTCTATTTTTTGGGTCATGGGGTCAGGTCCAGTTTTAGAATTCTCACACCTGCACGAGTCCGGCGTGGACGATGCGCCAGGCGGCGCCAGCGCCGCTGCAGGCGCCGGCAGCTGCCGCCGCTGCGGTGGGCACCAGCGGCGGGAACGCGCCCAGGAGGCCGCGCCGGCCGATCCTGGCGGGTTGGGGCAGATCGGAGGACGCAATGGGATCGAGGACGACGGGTACCGGTACCGATCGGGTACCAGTTGTCGCAAGCCTGTGCGGCGCGGGCAGAATGTCCCGGGGGGGGGGGGGAACATGGGTCGTTCTAGGGTCATGGATGATGGGCTCACTGGGTATCGGCTGATCAAAGCCGCGCCCCGTGGCAGACGGGGGTTGATCACCAGCCAGTGAGACTGGTCGAGACGCTTTTACGGTTTCCCGCTGGACAGCACGCTCGCCCCCGGCCATAGTCTGCCGGTCGGAGCCGCGCCGCCAAGCGCGTCCGTCGAGAGGCCATAGGCCTCCCATCAGCCGCCTGCCGATGCCGCCAAGCACTCGGCAACGCCCCGCCAAGGGCGAAGCGGCTTTCACTGGTCCGGGTGATCAAACCCAGTGAACATGATTCTCTGATTTGCGGTTGATTGCCAAGCCCCCTCGGGGGCAGCTTTCGCGCGCGGCCAGCGGCCTACGGCACGCTGATCAGGCCGAAGCAAGAATTCTGACGCCAATTGCTACTTTCGCGTGTGGCTGGATCGGGTTAGCTTCTTCCCTGCAATGGGGGGAGCATGGCAAGCAAACGGTGCAAGATACATTACCGACGCCTTCGAAGAGACAACGGTCAGTTTCCGGCGGAGGCGACGCTCTCGAAAGCTATCGCAGCAGCGCTGAAGGCGAAATTGCCGGATCGGACAATCATAGGTCACGCGGTTGTGAACCGGATAACCTCGGTGCCCCGGCAGGAAGAATACAAGCGACTGCTGAACCACCACCATGTGGACGAGCATTACGTCTTCGGCGACATGTGCCTGTTTCTGCCGGGCCAACTTCAGGCGCTTCTACGGTTCACGGCCGAGGTTGAGCACAAACGCTTGGATGACGTGCTGAAGGCGTTCGACATCGCTGAGCAAAAGGCCCCCGATGGCACCGAATACCTCCACGGCATGGCCTATTGGTTGGCGTGCGGTGACCACTTCTACATGATCCAACACGTGTCGATTCCGACAAAAGCGATGGAGGAGTATCTTACGTGGCTTCTGCGCGACCAGGCCGGCGTCATAGGTCACAACCACTTTGTTGAGCTGCAGTTTGAATTCGATAGAGCTCAGACTGGCGACGATCTCGGCGATATCCGATCCGTCGAGGTCGGAGGGTTCGTGCCCGAAACGGTTTCGGCAGAGCCCAAGGCGGTCGACAAAATTGTCGATGTCGAGGAGAAGGAGACGATTGGTGATCGGATCTTGCGAGGTTTCGCCGCATCCAAAAAAATCTTAGTTGACCTGCTTGGCGACGTTGGCGCGCAGCAAATCATCGACGCGATGCCAGACGAAGCCGCGCTCGAGGTCCGCGTCAACATCTCCTACAGAGCGACGAAGAGAAAGATCACGAAGGAGTTTATGTCCAACCTTGCTGCCGGGTTGCGCAATATCGCAGAGGGGGAAATCCGCATCCGCGGAAAGGACGGCGAGATCAAGGGCGAGGATGCGAGGCTGTCGCAAGACATGAGCGTGAAGAAGATCAGAGAGGCTAGTAGTCTCTTGGACCTCGAAGACGCTCTCAAGCAGATGTTGGAGGTCCACCGCCGCTTCCTATATGATGGAAAGATCACCGACACGACTGACCCAGTATGATTAGATGGCACAACATTCTTATCCCAGTCGTAACGGCCCTCCTGGCCGCCGCTCTTGTTGACGTTGCTACTTGGGATCAAATGAAGGCCGGCCTGCTTGTGGCATTGTCGGTGATGGCGGCGGGAGTGCTCGTCCGGCTGGCTCGCGGCCTGCCGTTTACCTCTGCCGATCATTACGAGGTGGACGAGGTGAGACGCCTCACCAAGGCCGTCGAGCAAATCATGAGATCACTGAAGTTGCTCATTCTGGCCGTTCTACTCGCCATGATCGTCCTCGTAACCGCCGCCTCAGTCCTAGAGGCGTTCAATCGTCACATGCCCGCGTTTTGCCACTGGGTCGGCCCGGCGCTTTCTGGCACAATCGGGTTACTTCTCGCTTACGTCTGCATTCGCATGTGGCAGGTCATCCGAGGGGATCAAGAGCTGACCAGCCTGCAATCGAAGTTCATTGTTCGAGCAGTGGAAAGAAAGCAGGCGGCGCGGTTCGAAGATCAAATCGCACCGTCGGAGGGCAACTTCAAGCCCCCAGCCGATTACGGCAAGGTCGTCAATTAGCGGTCGAGACTGTACCTGCAAGCTCGGCCGGCCAGGCCAGTGAAACTGTTCCTCCCGTGGTACAGTTTCTCGGACCAAGAAACTGTTCCTCCCAGACACAGTTTTCGCGCCGGACTTCGACCTCCCAACCCCGGTAGGGGCCGCCACATGACGAAGCGAGGTCATCCGTACTCCCAACGCGCGATCGAGCGGGCGATCAGGGCAGCGCTTGCATGCGGCCTCAAGGTCGTGGCCGTTCGGCCGGATGGAATGGTATTCACCGAGCTACCCGCCGTCGACGCAACGCCTGTCCCCGCAACTCCGCGCATCGAGGATGCGGCCGATGACCTCTAACCGCACCAAAATCGACACGCTCGCCTATCCACCGCGTGGCCTCTCGCGCGACGAGGCCGCGCGCTACATCGGTGTTTCCACCACCAAATTCGACCAGATGGTCGCGGACGGCCGCATGCCGAGGCCAAAGCGGGTCGACGGAAGGGTGATCTGGGATCGGCTGCGCATCGAGGCTGCCTTCACCGATTTGCCTGACGAACCCGCTCTGAATCCTCTGGATCGGATGGCAAGCTCTTGGGACCGCGTGAAGTGAAAAATAGCGCGCGAGTGAGGGTGGGCGTCTCAGCCTTGTGAATTGGTGGGATAAGCGTGCATCTTCGCTACCACGCGCGCCTAACGTGTCCATCTTAGGGTCCAATCTCGAATCAGGCGAGCGTCCCGGCCGCCTTGAGTGTGCGTCAGGCGCGAAAGCCAAGAGGAATAAACCATGGCGACAACCTGCTTTTTTGAAGAGACGATCTCGGACCTGAAAAAGAAGGATGCGAAGATCGAGCTCGAGTTCGGCCGCTCTTCCTTTTACGGCGAGAACCTCATGTACTTCAAAATCAATGACGTCGCGGTGATCGTCGACGAGAAGATGGGCCGCAAGATCGCGGAGCAGATGGAAGAGCTCGCGGCCTATCTCGGCTACCACAGATGACAGCTCAAGGACGCGCCACTATGGCAGACGTGACGGTGAGGCTGCATTATTTGAAACCGGACGGCACTATCGAAGATGCTGTCGAAGATTACGGGCTCGAGTCGTTCGGCGGCTTTTTACCAGCGGCGGGCGACCTCATCCTGGATCCAGGCGTGAGGCGGGGCGCCGATCGATCCGATCCAAAGAACCGCACCATGTGGACGGTAGTGAGCCGGGTCTTCAACCCTCGCGACAACGAAAGTTATGTCGTTTTGATCGTGGAGCCACACACTCCGACGGCGCAGCAAGCGTCGCTCGTATCATGACGAGGGAGGCGGATTTGCCGCGACCTGAGCCGGAGGACCAGCAATGACGACGAAACGAGCCAGACCACACTTCCGAGTTGGCGAATTCGCTAGCGGCCAGCCGTGGATCATTATGGAATGCTACGATGGAGACAATCTCGCCCTGTTCGAGAAGACTGTCGGCTTCGATCTTCGGCCCGGGATCTCCTATGAGGAAGCGCAGAGAATCGTTCGCCTCCTCAAGGAAAATCTGATCGCCGTGAACGAGTCCTAAAAACTATTTCGTGAGCCCTGACGCAGTGGGGTTGGTCCGATCCCTTGCGCGGCGCGCGCCAACCGTCGGAGCACGACTGCCAATGATGAATCCGGAATCTCCTGGAGCAAGCGCTTTTGGCAGAACATGCGGAACCTGCACGCTGTGTTGCAAGCTGATGGAGATCACGGAGTTGCAGAAACCTGTTGGCTCCTGGTGCAAACTCTGCAAGCCGGGCAAGGGGTGTAGCGTCTATTCGGACAGACCCACCGAATGCCGAACGTTTCATTGTTTGTGGCTTGTAGGCGAAGAACAGCTTTCGTCCGACTGGAAGCCCGATCGCTCCAAGATGGTATTGGTGTCTTCAAACGACGGTCGAGGTTTGGAAATCCGATGTGACACAGGATTTCCGCATGCTTGGAAGAAGGAGCCGTACTACAGCCAGATCATGGAATGGGCCGCACGCGGAAGGTTGGCTGGGGATGGATACGTGATTGTTTTGGTTGGCAAGTCGTCGACGCTTGTAGCCCCAGAGGGTGAATTCCCGCTCGGGGAGATACATCACGATGAACGAATCGTGTCTGAGTTTAGGGGCAATCGGCTTGTCGCTGCTCGCGTTGTGCACAAAGACGATCTGTGATGGCTCTGCCCCGTGCGCGTCGATCACGGGGGCATAGCTGATCGTGACCGACTCGCCGCCGGCCCCCAGGGCCTTCAATCTTGGCCTTTCCGTGAACAAGCCGCGCTATGCGCGCAGCCCAATCGCGGGCGCTGGCCGCTTTGATCTGCTGACGGACAATCGAGTGGTCGCTCATCTTTCTCCGCGCTCACGGAACAACCCGAACCACGCACTGCGCAATCAGCGTCGGCTGCACCGTACGCAGCGGCGTGTTGGTGCCGCCCTGCGGCGTGCCCGTGAACGTCGCAGAGATCGCGATGGGCAATGAGCCATAGGCGCTACCTGCCGGCGCACTAAACGGCGAAGCGCCGCCCGGGGTGGTGAAAATGGGATTTATTGGATTGCCGACATTTGTCCCGACCGCTATCGAGCCGCTCGGCGTGTAGGGCGGCAAGTTGGCCGTGGAAATCTGGTGCGATTCCGATGAGCTGCCGGTGACGTTAAAGATGGTGGCATTGGCGCCGAAATAGGTCGACGTCAGTCGGTTGGCCGGCGACTCGATCAGATCGCGGCCTGCCATGACGCGGCCCCGGCAGTCCGGCACGCCGACCGTGCCCGTGGTGCCACCGGATCCGTAGCCGGTTAGGAACACGGTCATAGTCGCAGTGCCGGACGACGTCACGCAAGACGATGAATTCAACGTGATCGAGCTCGAGCTGACGCTGGCAATGGTGCAGCCGGCGCCGATCCCGGTCCCCTCGACCGGCATGCCGGCGCCGAGGCCATCGGTATTGACCACGCCCGTCAGCGTCGCGTTGCCCGATGTGCGCGTGCCGTTCTGCGCTCGCGTCACTTTGGCGAGGAAGGCGGGATAGGCGCTACGCGAGAGCGCCTGGCCGTAGCCCGCCTGATGCAGCGCAGGCACCTGTTCGAACATGCCATATTCGATCTTGCCGACCGCGGAAACATCGATTGGAACGCCGCTGGCCCGCGTGTAATGCATCACCTTCCATGCGCCGGATCCAAGATGCGTAACGGTCGCGAGATCATCGGCGGCCGTGGTGATTGGATAACCGCCAGGAATTTTCAGGCTGGAGGAATGCGTCAGCGTCAGGGCGGCGCCGAAGGTAAGAAACTTCACCACGCCGATAGGTGCCGATGAACCAAATCCGTCAATGGTGGTGCTGCCAGTGATAGTCACATTGGCCTGAGTCACCGACCCGAAATCGACCGTTGAGGCGCTCGCGAGAGTGGCAATGCCACCCCCAACAACGCCCACGTATGAATTGTCGCTCGGGTCGAGTGCGCTTTCCACCGCCCACCCGCCGTTGACGTAGCGCTTCACGACCCATGGCGTCGTTGAATCATCGATCCAACATTGACCATCCACTACACTGCCGCCGACGTTTGCCGGCGCAACCGGTCCCTTATTGCAGCTGGCAAGTGATCTGAAGGCATTGCCGAGGCGCTGCGAGAATTCCACACCGGTATAGATGCCGGATGTCGGAGGGATCAATTCGTTCTGAGTACCCTTGGCCGGCAGAACTTGAGGACATTGACGGCGAAGGCTGCTGCCATGCCGACTGCTACCGAGCGCGTGACCCCTTTCACTTTTGCCTCCACTGTTGAAGTTGACTGTCGGCCACTAACGAAGCCTCGATGCACGTGAAGCCGCCTTTCCGCTTCGCATTGGGAAGGCTGTTCGCCGGCAAGATGTTCAGGACATTAAGAACGTAAGCCATAAAGGCCCCGGCGATCATCCCGACTATTGCCGTACGCATGAACTCCTTCATTTTCGCTCCCACTCTACGTTGTTGTTTTTGAAGGAAGCGGGCGACGGCGCCGTTTCCTACCACCGCCGCCCGGCCCCCCGGTCGCGCGTCGGTACATCCGCGCCGCGAATTCAATCGCCCGATCTCGTCGAGCACACGCTGATCGCGCATCAACCGGCGCCTCGGTATCGAAGGCGCGGCAACTCACAGCTCGATCGGCAAAGTAGTCCAGCAGCGCGCGGCTGAGCATCGTCTTGCCGACGCCGCCTTTGTCGGCGCCGACGATCACGATCCGAGGGACGGGCATCAACGCACCTTTCCGAAGAATTTGTCAGCGGCCTTGGAGAACCCGAGATGGCCCCATACGGCCGACGCCATCGCGGCTGGATTGCTTCTTGCCACGGCGCGGATGCGCTCGATCTCAGGTCGGTGCACTTCGAATATAGCTTCGAGCCCGGCTTTATTTTTCGGCGCCGCCGAGCGCCGTGCTTGCAGACGCTTGATGGCCGCAGCCGCACCCTTGGCCCAGTTCGAAACCAAATCCCTGTTCTTTCCCCGCAGCATCGCAGCATGATCATCGAGACGCCAAACTAAGCTGTCCTGGTAGATTGCCTCGTCACCGCAGATGGCAATGTGGATGAGTTTTGCCTTAACGATCGTCTCGCGTCTCGCGCCCAGGTCGAAGTCGGCCTTTACTGTGGGATCGCTGAACATAATCGATGCCTTGGTGAAGCCCTTCGCCCTGATGAAGCTGGACCATTCGGGCCGCACGTTCGCGTAGAACCCGAGTCCGACGTCATCCTGGAAGGTCCTCGCTTCGCCGATCGTTCGGGCGTTCGGGCCGTGGTCGTTGAATTTGATGGGAAGCATTGCCGCCGGCAGATCGGCGTCCGAAAAGGCGCCTTGCGCAAATCGTTCGTAACGACCATCGATCTTCACTGTACTCCCGAAGAGCACCGCATAGCCAAGGTATCGCGCGATACGGGTCATCTGCTGCTTCCGCAGGTGACCCGCAGACGTGCGGTGGTTGCTGATCCATCGGCGCCTCGGTGAGCAACGTCCAGCTCGAGATCTATTGAGCGGCCGTAAGGAATGGCACCCTTGACGGCGTTTCCCACCGCATCACCGATCGCATGCGCAATCCCGACTGCCGATCCGGACGCAGGCGTAGACATCGTACTCGCAGCGGGAGCGCGAACTTTGTCGATTCGTTGCAAGGCTGCGGCGACGCGCTCTCTGTTATTGGACGCGCCGAGCTTTTGCTCACCCATGGGCACAATGTTGGACATCTTTGCCTCTCCTAACAGGAACGTATGAAAGACGCGGCCGGCGGTGCGTCCGCGCCGGCCGCGTCATTGTCGGGTCGCCCAGGGGAAGGACTGTCCCTTCCGACCCGACAATCATCATGCTCGGACTCCGCACTGGCGCGCAGCTTCTCGCAGCGCGTCCCGAAGATGACAGAGATTCGAGGCGGTCGCGTCCGGCAAAATGATGCCGGACATCACTGCGTGTCGATTGATCTCCGCGAGAATGGCAATGGCATTCTCGACCGGAATCAGCGCTTCTGCCACGAATCTGCCGGCCTTCTGGCGAGCGGGCCGGATCGCCGCTTGAAGCTTAGGCTGGTAAGCTTCGCGCTCTCGGTCGAGCTTCTGCCTGGCAACGGTCAGCTTTTCTTGACATGCCTTGAGAGGGGCCTCGGCGAAGCTCGGGATATTACCCCCGGCTTTCCAAGCAGCCATCCGTTCCGGCGCGAGACGTTTGTTGATCTCCTCCAATTCGTCTCGCAATGCCGCCACTGCGGCCTGGGCGCGGTCGAGGCTGGCCGACTTGGTGCCGACAAAAATGGGCTCGATTTCGGCGGAGACGGCGGCCGAATCCGGGTTAGAGATCGCGTTCATGGGCGGGTCTTTGCTCCTGGCACCATTTCCCTCGACTGCCGCCGAGGTCGTCCCGGAGAGGACACCGCAATGAGGTCTGCAAATTCAATATCAAAGTTTGCAGATTGAGATCATGGAGCGCTGGCAAGGCCACGGGAGTCTGTACCCGATCAGCCTGCGAACCTCGTTCTCCAGGTCGCGCAGCTCGTCTGGCGACAAACGGCCGAACGAACTTGGTGAAAGCGAACGGCCGGGCTGCTGCAGGACTTCGCCCGCCATGGTCAGCATCGTGGCCGCCCGGTGGGGCGAGCACTGCAGGCTGACGATCAGCTTCTGAGCGAGGGCTCTCAGATCATCGTTGCGCAAGCGCTTTGTCTGCGTCGTCGACGGGTCACGAAAAAACCTGGCCATGATTTCGATCGCTTTCGGATCGCCCGCCTGTGCTCTCTTCCGCACGTCATCGAGCGCGACTGACATCAGCACGATGTCCGTCATCGGAACGTCATTCGCGGCTCCCCGCGCCCTTCTCGCCGCAGGAGTTGGCCGATTTTTCCCTCGCAAGCTTACGGCATCAGGTCGCGCCATGATCAATTTCCCTCTGTGCATGGGAGGCGTAGCCTCCTCGAACGGCAACTCGTCCTGCGCCGATCGCCTTGGCCGTCGCCGTCCGAAAGGCCCCCCGGCGCAGCGGCGCGAGCAGAAGCGACCCTCCCGCGCGCGCCCTTGCCGGCGATCGCGGAGCCGCTGGGGTGGCGAGCGACGAAAGACGATCGACAGTGGCTCACAGACGCGCCGTCGCTCTTCGACGTCGCTGAGTTTAATTGTTTCCTAGCCATCAAGGGGCTCCCAAGATGCGACGCGAACTCAATCGCTGGATCTCGTCGAGCACGCGCTGATCGCGCATCAGGCGCCAGGCGGCCATTCTCGAACCACCATAGCCGGCTTGCGCGGCCGCACGGATCAGACCCAGGCCCATCGCTGACCAGCCTTGGCGAAGGCCGCTGGCCGCGGTCGCAGACATTCGGTGTAGGTGCTGCTCGTCGCTATGGCACCGCCTCCAACGGCCGGCGCAGCACGCCTGCGGCTTTGGCGCTGCGAGCGCAGCACGGCCTCAAGCTCGTCAAGCTCCCGCTCAATGTCGTCAAGCTCTGCCGGATCGATGCGCTTCATGTAACATTCTCTGACTGACCAAAAAAAGATTCGTCCAACTCCCGGAAAAGTGCGCGTTGCTACCCATGCCGTCCGCACTCCCTTAGGGTCGATTTTTCTCGACCCCCCCACGGACAATCACCATCCTTCGCTCACCATGAAGTCAGCGACAGCCATCTCACAATCCGCTCCAGGCGGAGACCAGAAGCCGAGTACCTCGGTGCGAACACCAGGCGGCGGTGAGCACCATGCATTCCACACAAAGCCGTTGATCATAGCGAAGACGTGCCCCGGCATTTGTACAAGACAAGTCGGTGGCAACGGGATCATCCCGTAGTCAGCGGCTTGGCGCTTCCAACGTGCCCATCCCGCCGATTTCAGATATCCGTCTACCACTTGCGTGAGGCACAGGCCGTTCTCCACAAAGGCCGACGGCTCGCCCAGCAAGATTGCATGGGCATCGAGTTTTGCCGAAACCTCGTCCGGTGTCATCCGACATAGGATAGCGAGCGCCTGCACAGCGCAATTCCGGCCGCGAAGATCGTCCTCGGTCAGCACCATATCAATGCCTCACCGGAGAAGCTTGATCTGCCGGCGATCGATTCTCGATAACTTCGGCCACCTGATTGATCAGCTGTGCGTCGCCGCTATCGCGCACGAGCTCGACGACACGAGCCAACGATCTGCCCAGCTGCGCGGACAATCTTGTCCCAGACGTTGTCACGCTTCGTCACGCTGCAGGCGGCGCAGGTAGGTTCGCAGGATTTCTACCGCGTGGGCAGCGACGTTGCCGTTATCGTCGCCCAACTCGTCAGCAACATCCGGCGGCAACTGCACCAGCACATCGCCCCGCTTCGCGCGCTGCCGTCGGCGGGCTTGTCGCATCCGTTCCTGCTCACGCGCGCGATCGATCTCTTCGGGCTTCATCTCGGCGCGCCGACGGCTCATGACCGCAGTCCCAACTTGAGCTGCCGCCCTCCCATTCGCTTTGCATCGGCGGCGCAACGGCGCGAGCAGAAGCGCCCCTCACGCACCTTGCCGGCGATGGCGGCCCCACTCGGATGGCGTGCCACAAAGGCGCCTCCGCAATGCTCGCAGTTCCGCTGCCGAGCGGCGACGCTCTTCGCCGTCCTGGTCGCGCTGCGGCGGCGGGAGGCCAGCACCTGCCCGCACACGACGCCGCAGCAAATGGTTGCGGGGTTCGAAGTCTCGAAGCGCTGGCGGCACACCTCGCATGTCTTGGCAATCGGACGGCGCTTCGCGGGTGCTGTGGTGCGCGGAAAATTCCGGCCCTCGGCGCGGTAGCCCTTGAGCTGAGCGATGTTGCGCGAACGCCTGCAGGCAGTCGAGTAGAAGATAGGGTATCGACCCTGCCGAGTCCGCGGCGCTGTGAAGCCGGTGATCGGCATGTCGCTCGCGCCCCGCGCCCCTCTCGCCGCAGGGGTTGGCCGATTTTTCCCAGACCCTCGCAGAGGAAGGCCAACGAACTGCGACGCGCTAGGTTCGCGGCCGCTGACGCGTTCAGTGCTTCGTTTCATCGTTCTCATCATCATCGAGCGGCCGCTTGCCACCAGGCGGGGGTGGGGTCGCATACTTGCCTGTAGCGGCGAGATTGGCCGCCACCATCGCGGCCTCTTTCTTGCCGAGCCGAGTTTCCTTGAGTTCTTCCGGAAGCTTCGCTGTGCCCACCGTGCCGCAGCCACGATTGATCAGCGATGTCGCAGCAGAAACCGAGGCGGACTCGCTGCGACCGAACTCGGCAATTCTCGCCAAAACCTCGATCGCAAGCCGAGCATATTTGCGAGCCTCGAGGCGGACCTCGAGGCTTACGGCGTCCAATCCGCCGGCCGCGATCGTAGCCGGCGCAAGCGAGAACAGCGTCGGTGCGTCGCCCCCGATGTCGACGGCCGGTTTTCCATAACCTCGATCCAAAATGCCATTTGCCGCGGTGACGCGAGCACTCTCGCTACCGGCATTCAACATCTTTTTCACCGAGGCGAGGACCGCCGTTCGCGCATGGCGCTGCGCGGGCTGTTCAACCTGGTCGGGCGGAACGTCCGCGACCAGGAGGTTGACCGTTGCTTGGTCGACGACCGTCGGATCAACCACCTTCCGCTTTCGCCCCGCACCATCGCGGCGGCCGCCATGCTTCTTCGCAGTCGTCGGACACCTCTTGATTAACTTGATTGATCTTGATTTTCCCGCATTGGAGCCGCGAAAAAAGTTCTTATACGTGACGACCCATGCGGTAGGAGCTTCCCTTCGTTCCAGAGATTTACTACCCCCCCACTGCCCGATGTGAGGTCATGCTGCGAGACCCAACGCTTTCAGCAAGGTCTCATTTCGTCCTTCGGCGTCGACCTCGCCTAGGTCGTCGAAGGCCGACCATGCACGAGTGATTACGATCTCTCGACTTGCGTGGCCGCAAAGACCTCGACGACATGCCACTTCGGCGTCGTTGCTTCGACAATCTCAGCGTAGCGCGGATTCCGCAGCTGCGCAGGCCTGGACAATTCCGCAATCACGTCTGGCGAGAAAACGGTCGACAGTGGTTTCATTCGATAGCTCCAACATCTCGATTTTCCCTCTCGATTTGCTGGCCGTCAGATCCGGAGACACTGTACCGATCTTGCGCAGTATCTCCGCGTGGTTCGAAAGCCTGCCCAGAGCCTTCGAATAAGTCGGAAACCTTTCTATCTCGGTTATTGCATCCGCCTTGCGACACGAACCGAATGCACTATTCCGCAATCCTCGCTACAGACGAACTCTTGACGTCGCCTAACGATGAACTCCTCGCCGCAGAGGCGACAGTTATCCCACGCTCGAAAGGTGCCTTCTAAAATCGAGGTCTTTTCTTCACTCGATAGCTTCAAGCCCAACCGCGCGTTCGGTGCGAGTTTTTGAGGAACGCTTAAGCCGCATCCTTCCACCGGCGCATGTGCGGTGGTTCGGCGCAGGGAGTGAGGACGAGGCGGAGCGAAAGGGACACCCCGAGCGACGTCCGCGCCCGGAACGACCGGAGCCGAACCACCGCTTGAGACAGGTCTTTGCGACGCCCTGGCTTCTTCGAAGCCTGCTGACGCCACGCGAATCTCACGCGTGTCTGGCGCGCGCTTTTCCGCTCGTTCGCCGCCGAATTCGGCCGGCAAGCTCCCACGGACTCCCAAGCTCCCGACCGCTTGGCCCAAAACCGTCGCAAAACCCTCGTCGCCGCCCTTTTCAACCGTCGGCAAACGCTCGGAAACCCTCGAAACCCTCGTCGCGCGGCGCCGGCGATACCAGGTCGCGCGGCTGATCCCTTTGTCTTCCCAGGGACGCAGGCTTTCGTTCGTCGGCGCCACGTCCAGCAGCTCGCGTGGGACCGCGCCGTTGTCGCGGCGCTTCTGTTTCCGATTTGCGTTATAGCGCGCTCGGCGAAGGCGCTCGCGCTCGGCGGGATCTACATCCATGGCACCGATCGTGGTGATGCCTAGCGATTGCCTCTCGGCATAGGTCAGCCCGATTTTCTCGGCGAGCGTGTCGGCAGAGAAATTATAAGGATGACTGACGACGTGCGCAGCGAGCGCGACGGCTTCGTGCGCCGAGCACCACGGCGCCCAAACGCGCGCCCATGCGACGACCTTTTCGGAGATATCGCCCTGACGATGGCGGATCAACTGAGCGGCGATCCAAAGGTCATCCGCACCGGCGTCGTCGTTCGGGAGGACTCCGCCGTAGCGGACGGCCCAGAGCCGCTCGAGCTCGCGGAGCCGCAGCAGCGCGACAAGCGATCTCGATCCGCGCCGTAGCGGTGCGCGCCGCGCCTTCTGGGTCCAGGTATAGTGCCGAACGATCGCCAAGTGACCGGGCTGATCTTTCGGCGTGCCGTCGCGATAGTGTGCGTTCGCAAGCTTCTGGCTGGCGAAGCGCCGGCGCCGATTTCGCGACCGTTCTTCGCTTTCGTAACTCTCGATCTCGGCATGGATCGTGGCCAGCCGATCCAGGCAGGCTTGACGCGCGTCGAGCAGCTCGGTGGCGGCTCGTAGTTCTCTCGATTGAGCTTGGCGAAGGCGCTGCAGGTCGGCGCGAGGACTGTTGTCTAGCACTGGGCACCCTCTACGAGCTTGATGTCGACCCACCAAATCACGCTGCTCTGTAGCTTGACACAGCCGCGACTACTGACCCGGAGCGAGAAGGCCTTGTGGGAGATCGGCCCTCGATCGAGTAACGCGCACACACGCTGGTAGCGCTCATAGAGCACCGACGACTGCACGCGGTCGCCGGGGCTTCTAACCACGCATCGAGCAAAGAACTCGTCGACGGTTGGGTCCCCGGGAGGAGTTGATCTCGTCATCGTAGCCGGCGCCGGTGTTCGCGGCACAAGGTCGACCAGCAGCTCGGCAATGAAGCGGCGCCGCTCTGTGACGCTGGCGGCCTTCCATGCCGATCGCAGCGACGGCCGCGCGCGACGCGCTTTCTTGTGGATTGCTTCGGTCATCGCGTCGCTCTCCCGAAATATTCGGTGGAGCGATTCGCCGCGTCTTGCAGATCAGGGTGGAGGGGAGTAGTGTTCTGGCGCTGATACCCACTACCCCGCCTTTGCGATTTGGCCCTCTCATCTTGCCGGATGGGGGGGCTTCGCATTTGGGGCGGGTCGGGAGGCGGATCGTCGCCCAGGAAGCGCTCTGGCGGGACCATCTGCGCTCCCGAACAATGGGGCTCATCGGCAAGCCGCCAACCGTTCAGAATGTAGGTCTGGACCTCGTGTACGGGCACGGTGATCGGTCTGGCGCGAAGCGCAAACGTGCGGCTGGTGCTGCTCATCGCGCACCGCTCAATAGGTTTTGCGAAGAGCCCGTAAGCCTTTGACGCAGTTGATGTGATATAGCATGGGTTTTGCAGCTAACTGCTTGAAAGCTCGACAAAACGCCGAGCTTCCCAAGCTGCTGGGGCAACAATTATCGCTCCGCCGTTTGGCCAGTCGAGACACCAGCTCGCAGGCGCGATAGGAGATTGCGAAAGGAATGCATCACCGGCCTGCAGCGAGCTCTCGTCTCACTTGAAAGAACCGCTGGAGAGCAAGATCGCAGCGTCTGCGACGAACGGCGAGCTCAGATAGAACATTTGAACCAGCTGCTGATGCAAAAGCTCGATCAGCTGTCCCCGATCGACCGGTCGTTGCGGCGGTGGCTTCGTGCGCCTAAACATGCGTCTGCATTGATCGTCTCCCGCGTTGGCTTCCTGCAGCAGCTCCTGCGGTGCTGTTTTGTGACTTACCCAATGTTACCCAACTTCGATCTGAATGGGTGCATATGGGCCGACAATGACGGTTAGCGTTCCCGACACTCGCGGCCCTGGAAGAGGAGGGGCACGTGAATTTTCGGGCCAAAGAGCCCAAGGAGGGATTATGCCAAGGACCCAAGCCGCTTTGCGCGGCCATTCGGCTCATTTGTTCAAAACCGCTCTGATCTGCTCAACTCTCCTGGCCGGTGCAGCCGCATCTTTGGGCCGGGCTAAAGCGGAGGATATCAACTGGCGCCAGTTCGAGGGCACTTCGATCGTATGGGCCTACGATATCCATCCGTATGCTGACGCCGTTGCAGCACAGCTGCCTGAGTTCGAGAAGCTAACCGGCATCAAGGTGACGCCTGAACTTTATCCGGACGATGCCTACTGGAATAAGCTAACCATCCAGCTGAGCACAAAATCACCCTCGTGGGACGTGGTCGGCACGGGGATTCAGCCTGCTTGGGATCTCGCGCCCGGTCAACTGCTCGAGCCGCTCGATCGCTATTTGAACGATCCCAAGCTCACCTCGGCAAGCTATGATTACAAGGATTTCTTCCCCGCACTCCGTGACGCGTTGACATGGGAGATCAAGGGGGGCCAGATCGAGGCCGGCCGGGGCCAGGTGTGGGCGATCCCGCACGGCTTCGAAAACATCCAGTTGTTCTACCGCAAGGACATTCTGGACAAGCACGACATCAAGGTCCCGACAACTCCGCCGGAAATGTCTGCAGCTTGCGAGAAGTTGAAATCTGCGGATCCCGCGATCACGCCCCTGGGCGTGCGGGGAGTGCGTTTTTGGAGCAGCATCCACACCGCCGCAATCTCGATCGCCAAGTCCTACGGTGTCCACGACTTTGTCGTCAAAGACGGCAAGCTGGAAACCGGTCTCGATTCGCCCGAGTCGATCGCCTTCCACAAGGACTATGTGGAGATGATCAAGAAATGCGCTGCTCCCTCCTTTGCCAATGACAATTGGTACCAGGTGGTCGACGGCATCAATTCGGGCCGGACCGCGATGGCCATCGATTCCAACATGTTCGGGTTCTGGAACGATGTCGCGGGCAAGCCCGCTTCGGGCAAAATCGCATTCGCTCCGCCCTTGCGCGCTCCCAGCAGCAAGACATTCGAATCGAACATCTGGATCTGGTCCCTGGCCATGAATGCTGCCTCCCAGAAAAAGGGAGCAGCTTGGCTGTTCATCCAGTGGGCAACGTCAAAGCAGGTCGAGCTGAACGGGGCCGTCGCCGGCAAGCTCGTCAACTCTCCGCGTGCTTCGACCTGGAGCGACAAGGCTTGGCTCGACTATGCGGCCAAACCGGAATTCACCAACTTCGTGGATACCTTCAAGAGCGTGCAGGACAGGGCTGCGCTCGCCTTTACACCCCGCGTGGGGTTTGCCGAGGCTATGAACGCCTGGGCCGTCGCCATGCAGAAAATGGTCAATGGCGCAGACGTGAAGGCGACGCTGACCGACCTCGCCTCCGAGATCCGCTCGTCCATGTAAGGCGATCAGGTGAGGGCGGCACAAGGGTTTGCCGCCCTCACCACGCCAGAGTATCTTTCGAGAAGTGAGCGATGGACGTTCGAGGCACCGACGCAACCGTGACGCTACAATCATCGGCAGGCCAACTGGCGCCATCTGAAAACGAGCAGGTGCAAAGCGCCGAGCAGAATGCGCTGGACTGGTGGAGCCTTGCTGCGATTGCTCCGGCAATCATCATCCTGCTTGGATTCCTCTTTCTGTTTTTCTATGGCGTCTTCCAATCACTGACCGATCTCAAGTTTGGCCGGCCTCTGGTTCGGTTCACCGGATTCACCAACTATGAACTGGCAATCAAGACCCAGGATTTCTGGAACAGCGTGCGGGCGACCCTGGCGTATGCCTGCTCCGCAGTGCTCGCGGAAGCTTTGTTTGGACTAGCGCTCGCCAAGCTGTTCGCAAGTGGCGTGTTCCTTGCCCGGCTGTTGCGGCCCGTCATTCTCCTTCCCCTTGTCCTGCCGCCAATGAGCGTCGCCTTGATGTGGACCACCATGATGGATCCGCAGAATGGGATCCTGAACTATTTGCTTTCGCTTATTGGGATCGGCCGGTTCGCATGGATTTCGGACGCCAGCACAGCGATGTTCTCGCTGGTTCTCATTGACATATGGACGTATACGCCATTTTTCGCGCTGATCATCTTTGCCGGCTTGCAGGGCATCAATGATGAAGTCAGAGAAGCCGCCCGTGTCAATGGAGCGAAGGGCTGGGCAACGTTCCTCCACATCGAGCTTCCGCTCGTCGCGCCCTACATCCTGATCGCCGCAATATTTCGGCTCATCGAATCGCTCAACCAGTTCGATATCATCTTCGGAACAACGCAAGGCGGCCCGGGTGACAGTACCTCCGTGCTCTCGGTCCGCGCCTACATCACGGCTTTCCAAAATCTCGCTTTCGGGCGCGGTGCCGCGCTCATGGTCGTCAATTGGATGATCGTGCTTGTCGGGACCTTGGCCATGGTGAAATTGTGGCGGTTCGTCCGGCAGCGTGTAAGCTAAAGGAAGCCGAGATGCGCTCAACCCGCTCAACACCTGCAAGCCTGTTCCTTAACCTGCTGGTTGTTGCCTGTACGCTGATCCTGACATTTCCGCTGTTCTGGATCGTGATGATGTCGCTGAAACAGCAAGCCGAGGTCATGACCTGGCCGCCGCGCTTCATTTTCACGCCGACGCTCGAAAATTTTCGCGTCTTGTTCGATGCGGCCCAGGCCGGCGCAACAAGCTACGGCACCATCAAGGTTGACTTCCTGACGCCGGTTACAAACAGCGTCTTGATCTCGCTTGGTGCGGTCCTCGTGTCGCTGATCGCCGGGGTGCCTGCAGGCTACGTCCTGGCGCGGCGCGATATTCCCATGAAGGAAGATATCGCATTCTTCATTCTGGGCTTCCGCTTCGCGCCGGCGCTCCTTGTCGTCATACCGCTCTTCAGCATCTTCCAGACCATCGGCCTTTATGACACCTATTTCGGCATGATCTGGGTGTATCAGGTGGTCACCCTGCCGATGATCATCTGGCTCAGCCGCTCATATATCGAAGACATCCCCAAGGACATCGAGGAAGCGGCCGCCATGGATGGTGCAAAGCCATTCCGGGTCGTCTGGCACATCCTCCTTCCACTGCTAAAGCCCGGTTTGATAGGCGCTTCATTGCTCATTTTCCTGCTTGCCTGGCACAATTTCGCGCTCGGCCTGATCCTCAGTTCAACGAAAGCGCCCGTGACCGTCGCGCTCCTCAAGCTGCTCAATCCGGGCGTTCAGTTCTACCCGGTCATGGCTGCGGGTCTGGTGGTAACCATGATTGTGCCGGTCGCCCTGATCATCCTTGGCCAGCGTCATCTCGAGCGCGGTCTGACCTTCGGGGCGGTGAAATGAGCCCGAGACCATTGATGTTCTTTGGAACGACCAACCTCGACCTCTGCTTCAACGTCGAGCGGCTTCCAACGCCCGGTGAAAGCCTGATGGGAGGCTTGAAGCGGAATGCGGGAGGCAAGGGCGCCAATCAGGCGGTCGCCGCCGCCCGATTGGGCCTTCGGCCGAGCTTCTACACCCGGCTCGGCGATGATGACGCCGGTCGATCGCTGCTGCAAGCGCTGCGTGAGGCAGGTGTCTGTCTCGATGCGGTTGAGGTGTGCGAAGGGGAAATATCGGGTTCAGCTCTCGTTCTGGTCGGTGACGACGGCTCCAACATGATCGTTATAGATCCTGGAGCCAATGCGAATGTCACACCAAGCATGGTCGAAAAGGCCGCCGAATTCATTGAGCGTGACGCAATCGTCGTTGCCGAGATGGGGATGCCCGTCAGCGCGCTCAATCATCTCTTTGCAATGAAGAGCGCGAAGGGATTCGAGCTCATCTTCAATCCGGCTCCTGTGAGGGCCGGCCTCTCTGCGGCGGCGTGGAGGAGTGTCGATTTCGTCACTCCCAACCAGACGGAAGCTTTCGAGCTCACCGGCGTCGATGTGCACGACTTCGACAGCGCCGCTCATGCGGCCGCAAAGCTCCTCGATCTCGGCCCGAAAGCAGCCCTGATCACACTTGGTGCACAGGGCGCCTACTATGCCGATGCGAGCGCGTCCTTTGCGCTCCGGGCATTCCCTGTCAAGGTCGTCGACACGACCGCAGCGGGCGATGCCTTCAACGGAGCCTTCGCAGCCTCTCTTGCTCAGCGCTTGCCCATCCGACAAGCGGTCAAGAAGGCCCTTGCGGTCGCGGCACTTTGTGTGACGCGGCGCGGCGCGCAAAGCGCAATGCCGGGACGCGAAGCCGTTGACGAGTTTCTCAAGTCTCAAACCATCCTGGAGTTGGAATGACCGAACAGTTCTCAGTTGCCGATAGGACCGTGCTCGTGACCGGTGCGGGCGGGGGCATTGGCTCAGCCATTGCAAATGCTTTCCGTCAGGGCGGCGCGAACGTCGTGGCAACGGACGCAAATGTCGAAAACCTCCGGGACATTCTGACGCGCTTGCCGTATGGCAACGGCATCCTGCCGATGAGCATGGATGTGTCGCGCGAAGACGATGTGGGCAGGGTGCTTGATGAGGTCGCCAAACGCTTCGGCCGACTCGATATCCTGATCAACAATGCCGGAATAAAATCGGCCCAGCCGCTTCTGACCGGCAATGCCGAGAAAATCGAAAAAACCATCCAGATCAACTCCGTCGCGGTGCTTCGCTGTGCCAAGCTGGCTATCGAGCGCTTCATGAAGGGCAAGGGTGGCCGCATCGTCAATGTCGGCTCTTCCTTGTCATCTCAAGGCGCGGTTTTCAACTACCAGGCTGGTGGTGCCGATTATTGTTTGTCAAAAGCCATTGTGCACGATGTGACAAAGCTGCTCGCTTATGAATGTGCTCCGCTCAAGATCAACGTCAATGCAATTGCACCCGGAATTATCGACACACCGATGCACGGTCGGCCTCGGGAAGAAACCGAAGCGCGTCATAGTGGTCGGATTCCACTAGGCCGGGTCGGATTGCCGGAGGATATTGCAGGTCTCGCTGTGTTCTTGGCCAGCCCCGCTGCCTCCTACATGACCGGGCAGATTGTCCATGTGAATGGCGGGATGCTGATGAATGGCTAGCACAAGCTCGAGCATCCACTGGCCGCCAATAGAAGGGGTCATCTCTGACCTGGATGGTGTCGTCTATCGTGGCGGCACTGCAATCGCCGATGCCATTGACGCGTTTACGCGATGGCAGAAAGCCGGTGTGCCGTTCTGTTTTGTGACGAACAATTCGACGCATACCCCTGCGGACGTCGTTCGAAAGCTGGCAGGATTTGGGCTCGCGATCGCACCATCCCAGGTCGTGACAAGCGCCATCACGGCTGCAGAACTTGTTCGATCGAATTATCCGCAATTGACGAAAGTCTATGTCATCGGGGCTCCGTCGCTTGTCACGGCCATGCGCGATATCGGGCTGGAGATCACTGACCGGAGCCCCGAAGTTGTTGTGATGGGGCTTGACCGCGATATCACGCACGAGAAGATGCGAATTGCCGTTGAGGCGATCCTCAACGGCGCCGTGTTCATCGGAACCAATCCCGATCTTCTGTTGCCAACGGCGAGCGGGTTCGAACCTGGAGCTGGTGCCACGATTGCGGCGATAGCTGCCGCGACGCAAGTGCAGCCTTCGATCGTCGGAAAGCCGCACGTGCCGATGATCGAGACCGCGCTTTCACGCCTTGGTACAAACCGCGCTTCGACGATCATGATCGGGGACCAAGTTCCCACCGATATTCAAGCCGGAAAGAAAGCGGGGCTTGCTACGGTGCTGGTTAGAACCGGCGTGCCGATGCGCCGGGATCCGTCCTTGATGGACCCCGACTTCGTCGTAGCGACCTTGCGCGACATTGAGGTAAGTGCCGATCGCGCGGCTCGCCCGCAGCAGAGGAGGGCATAATGGCCGATGTTCGCCTGGAAGGCCTCAAGAAGGCCTATGGGACCATCGAGATCCTGCGGAATATTGACCTGACGATTTATCACGGCGAATTTGTCGTCTTCGTCGGTCCATCCGGGTCAGGTAAATCCACGCTTTTGCGCATGATTGGCGGGCTCGAGCCCATCAGCGGCGGACGACTTCTCATCGACAATGAGCTCGTCAACGACATCGACGCGGCCGATCGCAACTTGGGCATGGTCTTTCAAAGCTACGCTCTCTATCCGCATATGACGGTGAGAGAAAACCTTGCCTTTCCCCTGCGCATGGCCAAAGCCTCGAAAGCCGAGATCCTCACCAAGATTGCCAAAACTTCTTCGCTATTGCAGATCGACCATTTACTGGATCGCAAGCCTCGACAACTATCAGGCGGGCAACGCCAGCGCGTCGCAATCGGGCGCGCCATCATGCGCGAACCGAAAGTGTTCCTGTTCGATGAGCCGCTCTCCAACTTGGATACCGAACTACGCGTGCAAATGCGGGTTCAGATCGCCAAGCTCCACAAGCAGCTCGGAAATACCATGATCTACGTAACGCATGACCAGGTCGAAGCGATGACCATGGCCGACAAGATCGTCGTGCTCAAGGACGGCAACATCGAACAGGTTGGCAGCCCGCACGATCTGTATCACAATCCCGCTTCGCGCTTTGTGGCAGGATTCATCGGCTCGCCCAAGATGAACTTTCTGGGCGGCAAGGTCGAGGAAGCCCATGACCATGGCCTGGACGTCCGATTGGATGCCGGTCCCACAATCTCCGTTCCGGTCCAGCCGGACCAGATGCTGGTCGGCAAACCGGTCACTGTTGGAATCCGCCCGGATGACTTCTCCTCGTCGGCGCCTGGCCAGCAGGAGATCTCGATTGAACTTGGGGTCGATTTCGTCGAGCATCTCGGCAGCGTCACGTACGTCTACGGTAATGCCGGAAATGAAACGGTCGTTGCCAGGGCGCCACAATCCGGTTGGCCCAAAGGCGCCAGCAAGCTCATTCTCACCGCCGCTCCAGCCGATTGCCACGTATTCATGAGCAATGGAAAGGCGGTACGGAGGTTGCACGCACCTGCGAGTTGGAGCTAGTCTTGACGCAGAGCTGTGCGATGATGCGCAGCTCAGGGATCGACACGCGGACGGCCGAGGTGAGGGGAGCCGGTATAAGGCAGTTCTTCCGCAATTCCCGTTCGTTTGTCCTTGGTGCGGGGATCGGGTCGGGGATGACCGCCAGGGCTGCGGAGCGGGCCGGCGCCGATTTCGTGCTCGCGCTCAATGCAGGCCGTTTTCGTGCCATGGGAGGGGCCTCGCCTGCCTCGATCCTCCCGATCCGCAATAATAACGAATTCGTGGCAAGCTTCGGAAGGACGGAAATCCTGCCCAGCACGAAGCTACCGGTCTTCTTCGGCGCCTGCACCTTCGACCCCGAACTCGATCTTGATCGTTGGCTCGATCGGATCATCAAGTGGGGGTTTGCCGGTGTGACCAACTTCCCATCGGTCATACACATCGACGATGAGCGCAGGTCGTTGCTCGAGAAGTGTGGTCTTGGTTACTCCAGGGAAATCGAGCTCCTCGTAAAAGCAGCTAAACGCGGCCTGATGACGATCGGCTATACCCGCAGTCAAACCGAAGCGCGCCGAATGGTCGAAGCTGGCGCCGAGGCGATCTGCATCAACTTCAACCTGAACCGCGCCGACGAACGCGCCGCCGATCCGTCGATCAGCCTGTCTGAACTCGCTGCGCGCACGAATGCCGTTGCGCGCGTTGCTCAGTCCGTCAACAAGAGCACCATCTGCCTGCTTGGTGGCGGCCCGATTACCAAGCCGGACGAGCTCCTGGACATCTGCCGTGAGACTGGAATCCAGGGATTCATTGGAGGATCCTCGCTGGACCGCGTGCCCCTGGAGATGTCGGTCCTCGAGGTGACGTCCGGCTTCAAGACCATCCACCTGCTGCGCGAGAAGGTGGATCTGCTCGAACGGCAGCTGCAATTGAGTGGTTTCAGGCACGGTGTGATCGCGCAGTCGTCCGCAATGAAGCGTATCCTGGAGATGATCAAACGCGTTGCGGCGACGCCGAGCCCAGTCCTCATCTGGGGGGAGGCAGGCTCCGGCAAGCGCAGGATAGCAAGCCTGGTTCACGCGTTTAGCGACCGCAGGCACACCAGGGCGGCGCTGTTTCATTGCAGACCCGGCCCGGCGATGGACACACTCGCCCCGTTGTTCGGTGCCGAGCGCCTCGAGAGCGGCAGACGTCAATTGTCCCTCCTGGAGACCTCGAATGACAGCGCCGTCCTGCTGCTGCACGTTGACCAGCTTTCGCGGGACGGACAGGAGCGTCTTGCCGATTACCTCGAGACTGGCGGATTTACCCCTTTGAACGGGGTAATTGTCATGCGTTCCCATGCGCGGATCATTGCGACCGCGACGGTGGGGCGAGGCGCCGGCCTCGAAACGGTTTTGTGCGGACGGCTTCTCGCCCTGTTTACCGGCCTGGATGTCCGGTTGCCTTCGCTGCCCGACAGGCTTGAAGACCTGCCGCAACTCATTCAACACTTCACGGTCGAAGCAAAGGGTGATTCCAGTGCCCAGACGCTCACAATCGAAAACTCTGCCTTTCTCGCGCTCGCCGGGCACGACTGGCCAGGCAATTTGCGCGAGCTGCGGCAGGTCGTGAACCAGCTTGTGACCCTGCCATCAAGTCATATCACCGGAGAAGTACTAAAGCCGCTGCTCGAGGCGCCTTCAGGCGCCCGGCCAGCGGCCGCGCTGTCCGAGAGAGACTGGATTATCGAGGGTCTGAAGAGAAACCGCCTTCACCGCGGCAAGACGGCTCGCTCTCTCGGGCTTTCGCGCAAGACTCTCTACAACAAGATCAAGAAGTTACGAATACTCGAATAAGGTCTCATGCCTGTCGGAGCGGCTGCCTGGGCCTGGCCGTGTGCTCCAGAGAGAACTTCGGCAGGGACGACGATCCATGAAAGCCGAAGCTGACGAGCCCGATGTCCGATCCAATCGACAGCGCAAGCGCCTCAGAGCGCAGATGGACAAACCCATCCAGCTGCGAGCCCAGTCGTTGCTCTGCCACACTCATCTTCGCCTCGTCCGGCGCGACGAACAGAACTTTGAACCCGCGGCTTGCAAACCACTCCATACGCCGAAGCTCGAGCTCCTGCCCGCTATCGAGCGGCACGCCTGCCGGTGTCCGTTCAATCATCGAGGCAGACGGGAAGTTCGTAACCCCGGTCACTTTTGCATCCTGTAATAGATCTGCCAGATCTTCCCAGCAGGCAAACGGGTCGATCATGACGATCGCCGCATAACATGAACCGAGTCTTTTGGGTTTCCCTTGCAGATCTCGCAAGAGGCAGTCGTTCCAGTCAATGACAGGAAGCGTGGCCATAACGAGCATGGCATTCTGCGGAAGGGCCCGTAGTGACGGCGCATAGATCATTATCTGATCACCGCGAGGCAAGGGGAGACTTGCTGCAAGCCTGCCAACGACATTCGCTCTCACGGCCTTACCCAATCCTACCCAATTGAAACGTTCGCCGATCTTACACGCGGTTTCAACCAGGTCTAGATCAGCCTTGCCAATCGTTATCGGAGCAACGTCCTCTCTCTTTGGCCTAACGGCCAAGTTCGGCGATGGATGGCGGCGCTTTGTGCTCCTGTCTGCTCGAGCGGGCTCTCTCTTGTTGCTGAAGAGCACCAAGCGAGCTCCGCTCGTTCTGAAAGACAGCCCGCGAAGCGTCTCGGGTAAGAATTGTCGGGCGAGCTATCTGCGCCCTACGAATCCGCTAGCAGACCGGCTCGTCTGCTTCCTCCCTGACTCGCGCCGCTGCCGGACACTCCGGCAGCGGCATCTTTTTGCCTCTGAGCGCGCCGGTCATGCGGGCAGCCCAGATGATCAAAGCTCCGCCCGCTGACACTCGCCGAAGTTCCTTGCAACTGGGGAAGCGGCTTGCAGCCTCAAACGGTGGCACTCAGTCGCCTCGCTTCGGAACTGCTGTATCTCGGCAAGGCTTTCGGGGAAGCATTGTCACTGCGCGTGCTCCATTCGAGGGATGCGCCGGAGAGCTCTTACCTCGCCGAGGACCTCTCGGCGATCAATCGAAGCCTGAGCCCTCCGCCGAGTGGCTGCTGCTATGGCCGCTTGGGCACCTACCCAATTTTACCCAATCGCGCCGGTCTCCGGGGTTATGAGCCATTTTACTCCGATCTAAACCTCCAAATGTCCAGAAACGCCCAGGAGGAAGATCGTGTCTCACCATTGCGCGGACGACCAAAGGTCGGTCCGGGATGGTCACTCATCAAATCCCGCGGCAATGGTCGCGATTGTCGCAACCCTGGACACAAAGGGCCGCGAGACCGCTTATCTCGCGCACGTCATCGAGCAGTCGGGCCGCAAAACTCTTACGATCGATGTAGGCACATCAAATAGGCGAGGCAGAGGCGAGCCGGACAGCGGCAATGCGCGCGTGGCTGCCCCCGCCGAGCTGCTACGGGACATCGCTGCAAGCGCGCGTGAAGAGGTCAACGAGCTCCTGCGATCGGGCACGATCGACGCGATCGTTGGTGTGGCGGGCGGCAAAGGCAGCGCAGTCTTCAGCGAAGTTGTATCGGATCTGCCGTATGGATTCCCGAAGCTGCTGGTGAGCAGCGCGAGGCCAGCCCTGCTTGCCGAACTCGCCCTGCACAATGACATCATCCTCTATCCGACTCTAGTCGATCTCTTCGGAATCAACGCGTTCACCGAACGTGTTCTGGACAATGCGGGACGAGCCATCGCAGCGATGCGCTATGTGCCCCCTCAAGATCAACGGAAGAGGAAGACGGTTGCTATCACGGCCTTTGGGGTCACGACGCGGGCGGCAAATCGTTGTGCCGCGCGGCTGGCAGAGGCAGGCATCGACGCGATTGTCTTTCCGGCCAATGGCGCTGGAGGCCGGAAGATGGAGCAGCTCGTTTGCGCCGGTGAGTTCGATGCGGTGCTCGATCTGACCACAACGGAGCTTGCTGACGAAGTCGTCGGCGGCACCGCCAGTGCAGGTCCGGATCGGCTCAAAGCAGCTTCTCGCCGCATGATCCCGCAGCTTGTTGCCCCCGGGGCCGTCGACATGGTGAATTTTGGCCCTCCCTCGAGCGTGCCGGCCGAGTTCAAGGGGCGCCAGTTCTATTCGCATACCCCCTTCACGACGCTCATGCGCACGACCGTCTCGGAAAATGAGCGCATTGGCAGGCTTACCGCAGAACGCCTTTCGCAAGCAAAAGCGCCCACCCTCGTCCTGTGGCCGGCCAAGGGTGTGTCTGACTATGACCGGGACGGCGGCATTTTCCGAAACCCTGAAGCCGATAGAGCCTGGCTCGACGCCGTCAGGCGACATCTGCCGCGCTCGATCATGGCGCGTGACCTCGATTGTCACATCAATGATCCGGAATTTGCGGAGGTGGCCGCATCGTGGATCGTCGAACAATTGACACCAGGAGGTTCTTCCCGTGCGGATGTTTGATCGGGCCGAAATACTCGCAAGGATCACGGCTCAGATTGCGGCTGGAAAGGCAGTGCTCGCCGCGGCGAGCAGTTGCGGCCTCGTCGCAAAATGCGCAGCTCTCGGTGGCGCCGACATGCTCGTGGTCTACAGCACCGGCCTGTCGCGGCTGATGGGGCTGCCGACGAGCCGAATAGGCGATTCCAATGCGCGCACGCTCGAGCTCGCGGCCGAGATCCGCAACGTCGCCTCCTCCGTTCCTGTGATAGGCGGGGTCGAGGCCTGGGATCCCCTCCGCCTGGACCTCGATGGTCTCCTGGACAAGTTCTGGGCTGCCGGGTTCTCGGGCGTGATCAATTACCCGACCATTTCGACGATGGGTGAGAAATGGCGCGAGCGTCGCGGCCGCGTCGGGCTCGGCTTTGAGCGCGAGGTCGAGATGATCTCTGCGGCCCGCAAGAAGAACATCTTCTCCCTCGCCTATGTCGCGAGCCCGAGCGATGCCAAGGCGATGGCTGCCGCGGGAGCCGACTGCATCGTCCCTCATGTCGGCGCAACGCGCGGCGGGCTCGTGGGCCATGAGGAGGGACAATCGATCGCCGAGGCCATCAGGCGCATCAACGAGATCAATGCTGCAGCTCAGGCCGTCCGGCCAGATGTCATCCTTCTCTGCCATGGCGGGGCAATTGCTGAGCCCCAGGATACCTCGGAAGTCTATCGATCGACCGGATGTGTCGGTTTCGTTGGCGCCTCCTCCATCGAACGGATCCCGATCGAGCGGGCCGTGAAGGCTGCAGCCGAAGAATTCAAAGCCGTTCCGCTCCCGCGAAAGCGTCAGCATTCCCTGCAGAACCTGCACCGAGGCACCAATGAATAGCCCAACCAACGGTTTGAAGCGCAATATCGCTTTCTTTTCGAAAGCGAGCAAGCCAATGCCCGATCGGGAGACGGACGTGCTCGTGATCGGCAGCGGCGCGGCCGGACTGTCCGCGGCGCTTTATGCGGCAAAGGCCGGGCTTCGGGTGACGGTATGTGAGAAGTCTGGCCGGCTCGGTGGCACCACCGCCCTCTCTAATGGCATGATCTGGATTCCATGCTCATTGCAGGCCCGAGCGGCGAAAATTGATGATTCGATCGCTAAAGCTAAGACCTATCTGCAACACGAACTTGGCAACTATTATCGCCCCGAGTTCGTAGACGCCTATCTTGAAGATGGTCCAACGGCGCTCGCGAGCCTGGAGAATGGGACCGAAGTCAAATTCACGCTGGCTTCCGCTCCCGATTATCATTCCAGCCAGATCGGTGGCGTCGACAAGGGCCGGGCGCTGAGCCCCGCAGCTTATGACGGGCGGCTTCTCGGCCAGGATTTCGACCTGATAGGGGATCCCATCCGTGTCGTGCTCGGCGGGATGATGATTTCATCCAGCGAGGTCCGAAGCTTCCTCAATCCGTTCCAGTCGGCTGCCTCGCTCAAGCACGTCCTGCGCCGCGTTAGCCGCTACGCAAGAGATCGGCTGCGCTACAGAAGAGGCACTGAACTCAGTGGGGGCAATGCGCTGATCGCGAGGTTATTGGTGAGCCTGCGCAGACATGGCGTTGAGATTTTGCCAGGCTGCCCAGCGGTCGATCTGACGAGGGAAGGCGGACGAGTCACTGGCGCAATCGTCAAGCGGGATGGCGCCGATCTCTGCATCCGCGCCTCTCACGGAGTGATCCTGGCGAGCGGTGGCTTCGCGCGGAACGGTGAGTTGCGAGCCAAACTCAGCGGAGCCCACCAGCACAATGATACGCTGGCCCACAGCGATGTCACTGGCGACGGCATTGCACTCGCAGGCAAGCTCGGAGCTGCGATCGACAATGACGTTGCATCGAGCGGCTTCTGGACACCCGTCTCGATCCTCAGGAACGGACGATCCTCGCAGTTGGTCCCGTACGGCTGGCTTGATCGTGGCCGTCCAGGTGTCATCGCGGTCGGGCCAAATGCCAAGCGCTTCGTCAACGAATCCAATTCATACCATGACATCTGCCTTGCCATGTTCAACAACGGCTATCCGGCGGACAAGCGGTTCTATTTCATCTGCGACAAGGAATTCGTCCGCCTCAGAGGCATGGGACACCTGCTCCCCTGGCCCTGGACCTTGAGCATCAAGAAATATGCCCGCATGGGCTACATCGAAATTGGCCGGACGATTGCGGAGCTTGCGGCGGAATTGGGGCTCGACCCGAAAGAGCTAGAAAAGACTGTTGAAGAACATAATGCCCACGCAGCTGAAGGACGCGATCCGCTTTTCAAACGCGGTGAATCGGCTTTCAACAGAACCCTGGGAGATCCGTCTGTCGGAAAGAAAAACCCGAACCTTGGCGCTATCAAAAACGGGCCATTCATCGCGCTTCCGATTGTTCCGGCAACCCTCGGAACGGCCACCGGACTGTCGACCGACCCCGGCGGAAGGGTCCTGGATGGAAACGGCGCGCCGATCGCAGGTCTTTATGCCTGCGGCAACGACATGACCTCGCCGATGCGCGGGATCTACCCTGGAGCAGGCATTACGATCGGACCAGCGATCGTGTTCGCCTATCGTGCGGTGAACAGCATCGTACAATCCGCGCAGCAGAGACAGGCGGCCGCGGCATCCGGTGCGTAACAAAACTGTTCTCACCTTTGGTCCAGCAAGGACGGACAACACAGAAAGCGTACTGCGCACCGTCGGCCAGCTCGCTTTACATACCTTATGAGCCGCCCCATCCCGTTGATGCCGGACTTATCTCCTGACCTGCAGGGCCGCCATGCGACGCTCACGCCACGCCAAGATCGTTGCAACCGTTGGTCCAGCGACCGCGTCGCCCGAAAAGCTCCGTGCGCTTTATCTTTCGGGAGCTGATACTTTCAGGCTGAACTTCAGCCATGGGACCCTCGACGACCACGCCCGCGTGCTCGCCGCGATCCGTGCGCTCGAGCGGGAATTCAATCGACCGATCGGCGTGCTGCAGGATCTGCAGGGCCCGAAGATCCGCATTGGGCGCCTCGATGAAGGCAAGCTTACGCTCGAGGCAGGGGAGACCGTCTGCTTCACGCTCGGCGAAGAGACAGGCGGGAAGCAGTCGATCCCGCTGCCTCATGCAGAAATATTCGCCGCCGCTTATCCCGGTCAGGCTCTGCTCATCGATGATGGGCGCGTTCGTCTGGTGGAAAAGCTCAGTTCCGAACAGATTGTGGCACGCGTTGTGGTCGGCGGCGTCATCCGTGATCATAAAGGCGTCAACCTGCCAGGCGCGCTGCTCAATATCTCGCCGCTCACAAAGAAGGATCGAGCCGATCTTGCATTCGGCCTCGAGCTTGGGGTCGACTGGGTTGCATTGTCCTTTGTTCAGAAGCCATCGGACCTTATCGAAGCACGAGCATTGATCGGTGAGGCCGCCGGTCTCGTTGCCAAGATCGAGACCCCGATGGCGCTTGATCGGATTGGCGATATCATAGACTTGTCAGATGCGATCATGGTTGCGCGAGGCGACCTCGGGGTCGAGATCCCTCCTGAAGAGGTGCCGGGCCGGCAAAAGGAGCTCGTCAGGGCTTGCCGGCTTGCTGCCAAGCCCGTCATCGTCGCAACCCAGATGCTGGACTCGATGGTCGCTGCGCCTACACCAACGCGCGCAGAAGCCTCCGATGTCGCCACCGCCATCTATGATGGTGCAGACGCGGTGATGCTCTCGGCTGAATCAGCTAGCGGTCTTTATCCGATCGAAGCGGTCGTAATGATGGACCGCATCATCAAGAGCACGGAGCAGCATCATCTTTATCGCTCTCTGATCGAGGCCTCGCAAGCGGGCGAAGACATGACGCCGCCCCACGCCGTCGCGGCTGCGGGCGCAGACCTTGCAGCCGCCATCAGTGCCAAGGCGATCATTGCTTTCACCGCAAGCGGGACGACGGCAGTCAGAATAGCGCGCAAGCGGCCTCCCGTGCCGATACTTGCTCTGACACCGGATCAGAACGTGGCAAGGCGCATGTGTCTCCTATGGGGCGTGCACAGCGTTGTCTCAGGCGATCCCGCAGGCCATGACGAGATGACAAGGATAGCAACGAATGCCGCGCACCAGCAGGGCTTCGCCACGCCCAAGCGACCCGGCTGTCGTGGTGTTTGGGCTGCCTTTTAGGGTTAAAGGCGCGACGAATAATGTGCGGGTGGCCGTCTGCTAGTTGGTCAACATCCGATTCAGCTGTCGCGCTCAAAACGGCAGTGCTTTACCTGTAGAGAGACATGAAAGTATCCGTAGCCAATTGCAGCTCGCCTCATCCGGAGCTCACATTGCTTGAGTTCGACGACAGCATCAGCCTCGCCGATATGCTTCCCTTTATCGAAGAAAAGCTGTCGATCGGCCTGGAGCGGAGCAATGATACTGGGCAGATGCAATGGTCTCGTGGATTCTACGAGTTGTTCGGACTGGACCCGCGTCAAACAGGACCGTCACCTGCCGAGATCGACAGGAGAATTCATCCCGACGACCGCGGACGCTGGTTCGATCATCGCTCACTCGCCTATGGCATGCTCGAGGACGAATTTCGTATCATCCGGCTAACGGCACCTTGCGCAACATTTGCGCCCGAGCCGAGCCGTTGCTGGACCCGGCCGGCAAGCCTCAATGGATGCTTGGGCTTGCTGCCGATGTCACGGAAAGGCAAAACTTATCTCAACATTGCCACGGAGCGCTCGAGAGCTCTGGCACGAGTCCTTCGCGGACTCGTATGGCCAGCCAGTTGTGATGGTCACATCAGCGCGTTTTCCGACTCAGACCAATCCGTAGCTCATGTTGAGCCGGGATCAGGCTGGGCAGAGCTTCTCCATGACAAGGAACGCGAAGCCGTTCTGAGGGAGTGGCAAGTCTCCCTGGAAACGGAACAGCCATACGAGGTGGAGGCCAGGTTGCGTCAGGCCGATGGAGGCTACAGTTGGCATCGATGCACGGCCATACCGCTCGGCAACGGCAATGGCGGTGTAAGGGAATGGCTCGGCGTCTGGATCGACGCGCATTACGACATTCTCGCGAGGGAGCAAAAAGGTTCATCAAAGCTCACCGGGAGGCAGTTGCGAGCCGCACGGGAATGTTGAACTGGTCGGTGAAGCAGTTAGCCGAGAGAAGCGGGCTCTCATGCGCCGTCATAAGGCGGCTGGAAGAGTACAATGACACGCCGCCCGCATCCGGCGATATGCTGCTGACTCTGTGGACCACGTTTGCGCGCGCTGGAATTGAATTCACATTTCCGCTGGTCGGCAAGCCGGGTGTTCGGCCGCAATAACCTTGGTGCCTTCATGGTGCTGAACTCACAGTCAGCGGCCATCGTCATCGGGTGCGTCAGCTCGTCTGGTTGCTCCGATCGTTCGGCAAGCGCTAACGAACGCACTCGTTTGCGAGCGCCTGCGGTGAAGGCATGCGTATAGCTCGCGATCACTACATCGAGATTGGGCTGGCGAGAACGGCCTGCGGACCGCCGTAGGGCCCCTTTGAGTGCCCGCAATGCCGGTCGGCTCGTCAACATTACCCAACATTACTCAGATCTCCCTACGTCGCTCTAGGCAACCATGCGCCGCGTGTCGTGAATGAAGCGTCGACAGGCGGGCCGCCTAAGAAGCCCGCCATCGCCTGCAACTCCCATTGCCGGGATGACCTTCCAGGAGCGCTCTCGTGCCAGCAGCCCTTTGCATTCCAACGTGCAGCTTACGACCTCGAGCAGTCGTCGTGAGAATGATGTGCGCGCGATCGCAAGCAATGTGACGCGGGCGGCATGGATACCCTGCTTATCGCGACGTTCGAGATCCTGAGCTTCGGCGCGATCGTTGTGCTGGTCGTGCTCGGTCTCGGGATCATTGCCAGCATGATGGGCATCTTCAACTTCGCCCAAGGCGAGTTCGTCCTGCTCGGCGCCTATGTCACTTACCTCGTGCACAGCGCAGGTTTGCCGGTCCTGCTCGGCATGCTTGCCGCGCCCGTCGCGGTCGGCGTGCTTGGTTTCGTGCTGGAAAAGCTCGTGGTGCGGCGCTTCTATGCCGCTCCCATCGTCGCTATGCTCGGTACCTACGCGCTCGGGCTGATCATTCGTGAAGCCGTTCGCGGCCTAACGGGCGGACTTTACCTCTCGGTGCCTGAACCAATCAGCGGTTCCATCACGATCGGTAGTCTGCATTTCGCCACCTGGCGCGGGGTCATCGTTATCGTCACTTTGCTGGTCATGGCCGCAAGCCATGCACTGCTCGCCTACACCTCGTTCGGTCTGCGCGTCCGCGCCTCGTTGGAGAACCCCCAGCTGGCACGTGCCTCAGGCATCTCCACCGGCACGATCTACAGCGCCACTTTCGCCTTTGGTGCGGCGCTCGCCGGTCTCGCCGGCGCGCTGATCGTGCCAGTCTTTTCACTGTTTGCCGATCTCGGCATCCGCTTTCTTATCCAGGGTTTCGTCGCCGTAATGGTCGGTGGCATCGGGTCCTTCGCGGGCCCGGTCGCTGGGGCCAGTGTCATAGGCACGTTCAGCGCCTGGCTGCCTTGGCTGATCTCACCGGTTATCGCTGACGTTCTGGTGTTCGTGCTCGCCATCATTTTCATCAAGTTCCGGCCGCAGGGCCTTGTTTCGGGAAGAGGGGTCAACCGATGATCAATGCTAGCCGTCAACTGAGCCGCCGCCGTTTTCTCGGCAATTTCGCCTTCGCCTCCGCCGCGATCGCGGCGGGTCCGGGAAGCTGGGTGATCCGCCCGGACTGGGCAAATGCTGCGGAAGGCCCGATCAGGCTCGGCATTGCAACCGATCTGACCGGGTCACTTGGCTTTGCCGGCAACACCGACGCCAACGTTGCTCGCATGCTGGTCAAGGAGATCAACGACGCCGGCGGCCTGTTGGGGCGCCCGATCGAGCTCTTGATTGAAGATACTGCCTCCGACGAATCGGTTGCTGTGGGAAACGTGCGTAAGCTGATTCAGCGAGACAAGGTTGACCTCGTGATCGGCGGTATCTCGAGCTCGATGCGAAATGCGATCAAGGACGTCATTATCTCTCGCGGCAAGACGCTCTATATTTATCCCGAAGGTTACGAAGGTAAAGAGTGCACGCCCTATCTGTTCTGCACGGGGCCAGTCCCGGCTCAGAACTGCGACCAGTTCATTCCCTGGCTGATCAAGAATGGTGGCAAGCGCTTCGCGCTGCCTGGCTCCAATTATGTCTGGCCGCAAACAATCAACGCCTATGCACGCAAGGTGATCGAGAGCAGCGGTGGCGAAGTCGTCTTTGAAGAATACTACCCGCTCGACCAGATCGACTTTTCCTCCACAGTTAGCCGCATCATATCCAACAAAGTCGACGTGGTGTTCAACGCGATCGTCCCGCCCGGCGTCAGCCCGTTCTTCAAACAGCTCTATCAAGCCGGCTTCTCCAAAAATGGCGGGCGGCTGGGGTGCGTCTATTACGACGAAAACTTCCTGGAAATGAACCAGGCGCAGGAGATTGAAGGGCTCGCGAGCAGCCTCGACTACTACAAGGTGCTGGCCGCGGAGGATCCGGTGAGCGCCAGGATTCAGTCGGCTTACGACAAGCAGTTCCCTGCCAAATTCCGGTTCTCGGCAGGCAGCGCCGCGACAGGCACTTATCGAGGATTGAAGCTGTGGGAGGCTGCGGTGAAGGAGGCCGGTACAATTGACCGCGACGCCGTCGCCGCCGCCCTCGACCACGCGAAGATTGCGGAAGGGCCGGGCGGGCCTGCCGAAATGGCCCCCGGCAAGCGCCATTGCAGAATGAACATGTACATTGGAGTGGCCAAGGGCGGCCAGTACGAGATTGTCAGCCGTAGCGCCGGCCTGGTCGATCCGAAGGAGTGCTGATGTTGTCGACCGGAACCGGCATACAGCCCCCGCCACGCGCCATTGACGCTGCTGCTTCGACCGTCATGGCATCTGCCTTCGCCGGGCGAAAGAGGGTGCTTCCGATTCTCGAAGTGGCATTGCTGATCGCCGCTTCGATCGCACCGCTCGTGCTGAAAGATTACATCACTGTCTATGCGACACGCGTGCTCATTCTCTGCCTCTTCGCGCTGTCGTTCGACCTGGTGTGGGGCTATGCCGGGATCTTGAGCCTGGGCCAGTCGTTATTCTTCGGCATGGCCGGCTACGGGGTGGCGCTGCTTTCACGCGACTTCGGGGTCGGATCGATTTTTGCCGTTCTTCCGGCCGGAACCCTGATAGGTCTTGTGGCGGCATTGTTGCTGGCAGGCTTCCTGCTGCTCGGCCGTCACCCCTCCAGCGTAGTCTTCGTCTCGCTTGGTACCATGACGGGAGCTTACGCAGCGGACCGGCTGGCGCGGGGTTCTCATTATCTTGGCGGCCAGAACGGTATTCCTTCCATCCAACCGATGACAATCGGCTCCCATGAATTGAGCGAGGGGCCGGGTTTTTACTACCTGGTGCTCGCCATCTTGGTCCTGATCTACCTTCTGTCGCGCTTTCTGTTGCGATCCCAATTCGGACTGGCGCTGGCGGGATTGCGCGAGAATGAACAGCGCATCGCCTTCTTCGGGTACAAAGTACAACACCTGAAGGCGATCATTTTCGCGATCAGCGGCGCCATCGCAGGGACTGCCGGTAGCCTCTATGCGTTTCACGAGGGGTTTGTCTGGACCAACATGCTGGGTGTGGTCATGTCGACCCAGGTCGTGCTCTACGTTCTGTTCGGCGGCTCCGGGACATTGATCGGTGCGGTCATCGGCACCGCGATCATCGAGGGCCTCAGCTTCTGGCTCTCCGACAACTATCGCGATATCTGGCCGATCATTCTCGGCGGTTTGCTGTTGCTGGTCATTATGTTCCGGCCCCTCGGCTTGATCAGCCTCGTGCTGGGCGAGCGGGAACGTGTAGGTCATTTCGGGCCGAGCCTGAAGGAGACGCGCAATGCCGCTCCTTGAAGCCATGGGCATCTCCAAGGTGTTCGGTAAGCTCACCGCGCTGGACGGAGCGGCGCTCACCGTCGGCGAGAGAGAGTTTCATGGCCTGATCGGGCCGAACGGCTCTGGCAAAAGCACGCTGATGAAGTGTCTTGCAGGTGCGCTAGAGCCGACACAAGGCAAGGTGACGTTCATCAATACCGATATCACCTCTTTTACGCCGCCAGAGCGTGCGCGAGCGGGCATGAGCCTGAAATTCCAGATCACCGCCGTGCTACCGACCCTCACGCTTTACGACAACATCCTGCTCGCGCTACAGGCCCGGTCCTCACTGCTGGACCTGGCGTTCTCGCGCAGTCGGAGACGGCTGCACGAGGAGGTCATGACGATGCTCCTCCAATTCCGGCTCGCCGATCGCGCCTTTGATGCTGCGGCCACCCTGTCTCACGGGCAGCAACAATGGTTGGAGATCGCGATGGCGCTCGCATGCCGGCCGCGCCTGCTGCTGTTGGACGAGCCGACCGGTGGCATGAGCCTCGAGGAGCGCCGCGTCACGGGCGAGTTGCTGCAGCCGACCAAACAGCATTGCTCGCTCGTCATCGTGGAGCACGATTTGGATTTCATCCGAGACATTTGCGACCGCCTGACCGTCCTCGATCAAGGCAAGGTGTTGGCGTCAGGGACGGTTGCCGAGATCCAAGCCAACAGAAGCGTCCAGGAGATCTATTTGCGCCGTGCCTGAATTCCTCGATATCAAGCATCTCGACGCCGGCTATGGACGCAGCCAGGTCTTGTTCGGCGTCAATGTGGCCGTCCCATCGCGCGGCGGTGTGGCCGTCCTCGGCCGCAACGGCGCCGGAAAGAGCACGCTCATGAAGGCGATCGTGGGTGAACTGCCGGCATGGAAGGGCGGCGTGCAGTTCAACGGCCAGGACATCGATCGCCGACGCACCGAAGAGCGGGTGCGGGCCGGCATTGGATACGTGCCGCAAGAGCATTCAGTGTTCGCGCGCCTCTCCGTGCGCGACAATCTTGCCGTCGGATCGCTTTTGCACCGCGATGGATCGACAATGGACCGGGTGATGAGGATGTTTCCCAAACTCGGCCACAGACTGGATCAGCCGGCCGGAACGCTGTCCGGTGGCGAGCGCAAGATGCTCGCAATCGCCCGCGCCATGCTCGGCGCTCCTAAACTCCTCCTGCTCGATGAGCCGACGGAGGGTGTCTGGATCGGGGTCATCGAGGAGATCACCGAGCGCTTGATGGAGCTGGCCAGAGAGATCGCGATCGTCATCGTCGAGCAACATCTCGATCTCGCATTGCGTGTCGCGGAGCAGGCCTATGTGCTCGATCGCGGCCGTGTCGCGCTTTCAGGCCCGTCGCAGCAGCTGCGCGAGGACCCGCGACTCCTGACGTACTTGGCGCCGTAGAGGCGTCCCCCGGCCGCCTTCACAGTCCGAAGGATGGCGGTCTTAAGTTCCTTGCGATGGCCGAACGGAGAGCGACGATGTCCAAAACCATGAACGAATTTCTGAGTGCGTGCCCAGTCGTCGATGTCCATGAACATCACATGCCTGAGGTCGCACACAGCCGGGACGTCAATCTGTTGAAGCTCTTCCAGCAGAGCTATGCGGCGTGGACGAGCAACGTCCTGCCATCCGAGCCCAAGGCGACGGGCGATATGTTATCTACCCCTACCGAGCCGACCACCTGGGAAGCCCTTGTGCCGTTCCTGGAGAGGAGCGGTTCCAATGCATTCGTTCGCAACCTCGCCGGCGGTATTGCCGAGCTTTACGGCATCACTGACACTGGGATCACGCGCGATAACTGGGAGGCGGTGGACGCCTCCGTGCGCTTGCGCCACACGGAGGCGACATGGCCGGGTGAAGTCATCGCCCGCGCCGCCATCGAGCGGATCGTAACGGACCCTTTTCTCGATCCGTTGATGGACCCGCGCCCCCGTCTTGGGCAAAACTACGATGCGGTCCTGCGGATCAATGCATTTGCCCTCGGCTGGCACGGCGAATCCCGCGATCACAATGGAAATTGCGCCCATGCGCTATTGCGGCGCCTCGGCATGGAGGTGAAAACTTTCGACGATTATTGCGATGCCATCCGCGCGCTCGTAGGCAGCTGCGCCCGGCGCAATCACGTTGCGCTCAAAAATGCGCTCGCTTATGACCGGGATCTCAGCTTTGACGAACCGAACGAGGAACTGGCTCGGCAGGCCTGGGGCCAAAGGTCTCCATCCCCTGCGGCGCGCAAGGCTTTCTGTGACTTTATCGTCGACTTGTTTTGTCAACTCGCAGGCGAAGCCGACCTGCCAGTCCAAACGCACCTTGGAACGGCGATCATAAGCGGCTCCCACCCCCTGCGCATGACCGGGTTGATCGAGCGTCATCCTCGGACCCGCTTTCTGCTGATGCATTTGGCCTATCCGTGGAGCCGTGACTTGTTGGGAATGGCGTTTGTGTACCGGAATGTCTGGCTGGATTTATGCTGGTCTCTTCTGCTCAGTCCGTCCCATTTCAAGCTGGCCCTGCACGAGGCCATTGAAGTCTTGCCGGACGAAACGCGAATGATGATCGGAGGAGATTGTCTTCACGTTGAGGAGACATTTGCCGCGATCAAGGGCGGACGCCGGCTCATCGGCGAGGTTCTGAACGAAAAAGTCGCGAGCGGTTACTTTCGCTTCCGAGACGCAGAGCGGCTGGCGATCAGAATCCTTAGCGAGAACGCGAAAGAGTTTTTCAGACTGTCCTGAACGCTGCCATTTGTTACGCGATTTTACCCAAACGCGAGCGGAAGAGGCTGCTTGAAACCAAAAAGGACGGATAGCTTCCCGGCTACCGCGCCCCCCGGGAAAGAGCAGGGCGCGTGATTTATTGGCCATGAGCCAAGGGGAGGCCAGTTCGATGTTGAATGATCACCGGCAACTCAGCCGCCGCCGCTTTCTCGGCAATTTCGCCTTTGCGTCCGCCGCCATTGCGGCCGGCCCGGGAAGTTGGGTGATCCGACCCAATTGGGCCAACGCTGCCGAAGGTCCGATCAGGATTGGCATTGCCACCGACCTGACCGGGGCACTCGGCTTCGCCGGCAATACCGACGCCAATGTCGCGCGCATGATCGCGAGCGAGATTAACGAGAACGGCGGTCTATTGGGGCGCCCCATCGAGCTCCTGATCGAGGATACCGCGTCCAACGAGTCCGTTGCTGTCGGCAACGTCCGAAAGCTGGTTCAGCGGGACAAGGTCGACCTGGTGCTCGGCGGCATTGCGAGCTCGATGCGCAACGCCATCAAGGACATCATCATCTCCCGTGGCAAGACGCTCTACATCTATCCGCAGGCGTATGAGGGCAGGGAGTGCACGCCCTATCTGTTTTGCACCGGGCCGGTACCAGCGCAGAATTGCGACAGGTTCATTCCTGGTTGATCAAGAACGGTGGCAGACGCTTTGCGCTGCCTGGCTCCAACTACGTCTGGCCGCAAACAATCAATGCCTATGCGCGGAAGGTAATCGAAAGCAACGGCGGGGAGGTGGTGTTCGAGGAGTATTACCCGCTCGACCAGATCGAGTTTTCATCCACCGTCAGCCGCATCACGTCCAACAAGGTAGACGTGGTGTTCAACAGCGTGATCCCCCCGGGCGTCAGCTCGTTCTTCAAACAGCTTTATGAAGCAGGCTTTTCCAGGAATGGGGGACGGCTGGGCTGCGTCTACTATGACGAGAACACGCTCGAAATGAATCAGGCTCACGAGATCGAAGGCCTCGCCAGCAGCCTCGACTATTACAAGGCGCTCGCGGTCGAAGATCCGGTGAGCGCCAAAATTCAGTCAGCCTACGAAAAGCAGTTTCCTGGCAAGTTCCGGTTCTCAGCAGGCAGCGCCGCGACGGGCACTTATCGAGGACTGAAGCTCTGGGAAGCCGCAGTGAGGGAGGCCGGTACAACTGACCGCGAGGCCGTCGCTGCCGCGCTCGACCACGCCAAGATTGCGCAAGGGCCTGGCGGGCCGGCGGAGATGGTGCCGGGCAAGCGCCACTGCAGGATGAACATGTACATCGGCCTGGCAAAGGCCGGCCAATACGAAGTCGTGGCCCGTAGCGCCGGCCCGGTCGAGCCGAAGGAGTGTTGAACGCCGCATCTCGCGCGGGCGAGCTTCGCACGCGAGGTCGCGTGCAGGCATATGCGGGTGGCTAGGTCCCGCGATAGTTCGGCGACCTCTTCTCAAAGAAGGCGTTCATTCCCTCCTTTTGGTCAGCCGTAGTGAAAGCGTGACGTATCGCTTGCCTCTCGAACTCGAGCCCGGCGTCCAGCGTGGTGTGAAACGCGGCGAGAACGGCCGCTTTGGCAAGTTCAGCCGAACGGGGAGGCTTTTGCGCAATCAGATCGGCTATTTCGAGGGCACGACTCTGTGCCCGGCCGCTTTCGACAACTTCCGCGACAAGGCCTGCCTGCATCGCCATGCGGGCCGTAATCGATTGGCCACTCAGGATCATCAGCATGGCCAGAGATTTGCCGGCCACACGTGTCAGCCTCTGCGTTGCGCCGTCGCCGGGCAATATCCCGATGTTGATCTCAGGCTGCGCAAATGTTGCCCCTTCACCTGCGATCACGATATCCGCGAGCAGTGCCAGTTCGTGGCCGCCGCCGAAGCAAATGCCTTCGACCGCGGCAATGAGTGGCTTGGGGAAATTGGCAATGTCCCGCCAGGCAGAACGCCGGGCGGAATTGTCGATTGCCTCAAAGCCGCGTTCTCGCATCTCCTTGATGTCGGCTCCGGCAGAGAAGAACCCATCGCTGCCACAAAGCACGATACAGCGGACATTCTCATCGATTGCGGCACGGCGCAAAGTGGCGCCAAGCTCCAGGATCAGCTCGTTGCTCAAGGCGTTTCGTTTCGATGTCCTATTCAGCGTCAAAAGGCGGACGTGGGACGGCACAGATGTCGAAAGGATGAGATTGGACGTCTCGGTCATGGAGCTATCCTCCGGCAGGAATATGAGAACCCGTTAGACTGAAATCGATTTCTTAGCAACGAGCCTTTTTTAGAAGCTCCGGTTTTCGCTCGTCTAACTATTGCAGCGCTGGCTGAATACGCTCAGTGCGGCTGGACAGCGAGTGGTGAGCTGAACTGCTCCTCAAATGCGGCTTGACTTACAGTTCCAACTGCGTATCTTAATGAAATCGATTTCAGAAATAGTTCCAGAGCCCGTCCAACAGTTCGGGAAACCGCGATGTGCGGCTGGCGAGAGTGGGCTGCATCTGAGCGAGTTCATTGACGCTGCGGCGCCTCTTGTGACGCCGCGCTGTCCAAAGAAATATCAACTTCTTCAGAAGCGCGCTTAGGGCATCAGGAGGAAGGCTGGCCATGGGGATGGCATGGGATCTGGCGCGCGATTCATGCAAGCCGCCGTGCAAGTCGCTAGCAGCGATGGAAGCGTCCTGCGCGACTGACGTCGCGCAATGGCTGCTCGTGAGGCGAGGCCCGCAAATAGCTGAACCGAGGCGGGCTTACCGCCAGCATGCCAGCGACCTTTTGCGCCTGTGCTTTCGCGGGTCGGCCTGCTCAAGGCCGCCGCTCTCGTAGACCCGGCCCCGCCGGGAGCAGTTGAGCCGACGAGCGGCTGTTCGTTCTCGACCAACCCGCAACACCATCAACGTCATCAATAGAACCCGAGGACCCATGAACATTGTTGCTCAGCCCAGCGCTGTCTCCATCCAGCTTGACAATCCAGTTGCGAACAGACGGATGACCGCGGGCCTCGGAGGAGGCGTAGCTCTGGAGTGGTACGACTGGAATATCTATGGCGCGATGGCGGCGTTTCTGTCCCCCCACTTCTTTCCCTCGGATGATCCGACGACCTCGCTGCTCGCGGGACTAGCCGTATACGGGGCGGGTTTCTTCGCGCGGCCCCTGGGTGCGGCGCTGCTGGGCCCCGTCGCCGATCGCATCAGCCACAAGCGCGTCATGCTCATCTCGGTCACGGCCATGGCGGTTTGCTCGCTATTGATCTCCTTATTGCCGACCTACAAGGACATCGGCGTCACGGCGGCCCTGGCGCTGCTCGTCATGCGACTGATTCAGGGCCTTGCTACGGGCGCTGAAGCGGGTGTCGCCAACGCCATCGCGATCGAACTGGCGCCGCCGGGGCACGAGGGACGTTTTCTTGGTCTGATCGGAGGCACGTTCATCCAGCTGGGGAACCTCGGATCGAGCCTGGTCGCCTTCCTGGTGAGTGCCTCGGTGGCTCCCGATGTGATGCGCGAATGGGCTTGGCGCATACCCTTCGCGGTCGGTGGCGTGCTGGGTCTGTTGATCATCTATCTGCGCACGGCGGTGCCGGAAACCTTGATCCATCGGGCCATGCATCGGCAGGATGAGTCTTCGCGCATTCAAGAAACCACGGGCGGGGTGTGGAAGACTCTGTGGAGCGTGCGGCTATCTCTGCTGACGGTCATCCTCGTCATCGGGTCGATGCAGATTGCCAATTATGCCTGGAACGCCGGTCTGCCCAACATGGCCAATACAGTGTTCAAAGAGAACAGCACCTCTGTGTACGGTATAATGACATTGATGGTCCTGATCTGGATGCTGTCCGCGCCGCTTATCGGCGCCTTCGCGGACAAGGTACGGCCCTCGCGCGCGTTTACGCTGCTTCGGCTGCTGCTGATTCCGTGCTTCTTCCTGACACTGCTCTACTCCGAAAGGAGCATCTCCACGTTCTTCTTTGTCACGGTGTTCGGCGGCGCCATTGTGGGCTTCAACATGGCGCTCTACAACTTCATCGCGACCACCTTGATGCCGCGTGCGGTACGGACAACGGGCGTAGCTCTTGGTTATGCACTCGGTGTTTCGCTGTTCGGCGGAACGTCACCCTATCTGATGGTCTGGCTGCAACGCGAGCAAATTGCCTGGATGTTTCCCGTGTACGGCTCGTTGGTCGCGCTGCTCAGCGTCGTCGTCTACCAGATCGCCAAGAAGCGCGGCCGCGTCTACATCGGTGATTGAAGGTGATTTGCCTGATGCATTCCCTGCACCAAGGCAGACGCAAGCCTTTCTTGTCCGATTCAGTCGCTCGCGGCGTGGCTTGCTCACGGACCGGCGAATTCCTGAACTGGAGTCCAACAAATGAAGACGCCTTCATCGCCGCACTTCACGCCCGTGGATTTGACTTCGTATTTCAACACGAGGCGTGCAAACGCCGGTGAAGGTTTCGCTAGCCGCCCGGGCGACACTGGCTGGATCGATTCGCTTCGCGGGCTGAAAACCCATCGCGGCATGCCCTTTCTCTTCGGCAGCGGTACAGGGCCGGATGTGCTGGAGCTGCGCCCCGGGGCACCCCCTGTCGTCATCGCATTGCCGCCGAGAATGGCGAGCTATGTGCTATTCGCGCAAGTGGCGGCAGACCGCCCCAGCTCAAGCCCGCAAGGTTTCGGGGAAATCGGCCCGGCTACGCTGCCTGTGGAAGGTAATCCACTCGGCGATCTGGTCGCGACATACAGGCTCCGCTATGCCGACGGAACCGAGACCGACGTGCCGGTGCTGCGCCGGTTCGCGATCCAGCAGAACCACATCTCCTGGGGTGCGAGTGCGTTTGCTGCCCTGCCGCTACGGGCCCCCATCGTGCACGCGAGCACCGGGGAGGACTTTGTACTCGGCAGAGCGCCGGCTGCGAGCTTCTTTCTGGGCGAGGCCCGCACCGAATCGGGGCGCATGGATCGGCAAGGCGAGAACCTCTGGCTTTACGCGCTCCCGAACCCCTATCCGGACAAGGCGCTTTCGGCGTTAAGTTTGCGCGCGGAACAGGAAATCTCGCTGGTGTTTGCGGTGACCACGACAAAGCTCACCCAGCATCCGCTGCGCCTGCAGGGCCGCCGCAAGCTGAAGCTGCGGCTGCCGCCCGGGATCCATCTGAATAAGCTTGGCGAGCTCGATGTCGACGATCGGAGCGAGCAGATCGGCATGGACCTCGGCACCGTCATCTCCGCCCGCGCAGTGCTCGAATACTCCAGAGCGGATTGGCTCGACGCCAAAGTTGATGTGCAGCCCGTGCGCTCCGGGAACGAAGTCATCGTCGAGTACTCCGCACATCCAGACGCAAGGCTCTATCTGCGCTTCGACGATGGCCGCTTGCACGTCTTCGAGCTTCGATCGTTGGAAGCTGCCGGCGATGCAGGAGCCGCCTCGCTCAATGTGACCACGGTCGAACCGGACACAAGACCGGTCAGGATCCGCATCGTGGAGAAGGGCAGCGGCGTGCGTGTTGCCGCGCGCCTGCATCTCCATGGTGCGCACGGGGAGTATCTGCCGCCCAAGGGACATCACCGCAAGGTCAACACAGGCAGGTTCGAAGACTTTGCCGGCGAGTTTGCCAATGGGCTGAACCAGTACGCCTATGTAGACGGCAGCTGCGAGGCGGACCTGCCGCTGGGGCCCGTCTTCGTCGAGATCTGCCGCGGTTTTGAGGTGCGTCCGTTGCGCACCATCGTCGAAATTACTGCGACTACCGACAATCTCACCTTTGAGCTCGATCGTGTGCTGCGCTGGCGTGAACAGGGATGGGTGAGCTCCGACACACACGTCCATTTCCTGAGCCCGCAGACCGCATTGCTCGAGGGCAAGGCGGAGGGTGTCAACGTTGTCAACTTGCTCGCGGCACAATGGGGCGAGCTATTCACCAACGTAGCCGACTTCGACGGCCGCACGACAATCGGGGCAAAGGATTTCGGAGGGGATGGGGAATTCCTCGTTCGCGTTGGCACGGAGAACCGGATGCAGGTTCTGGGACACATCTCTTTGCTCGGCTACGAAGGCGAGATGATCAACCCGCTCTCTTGTGGAGGGCCCAACGAAGCTGCGATCGGCGATGTGCTGGAAGCGGCCATGGCCGATTGGGCGGAGCGCTGTCGCCATCAAGGGGGATTGGTCGTGATGCCGCACGCTCCAAACCCGCAAGCCGAGCGGGCGGCCGATATTGTGCTCGGTCTTGTTGACGCTATTGAAATGATGTCGTTCAACCCGCGAACGGCACAGATCAGCGCGTTTGGCCTGGCTGACTGGTACCGGTACCTCAACATCGGATACCGTCTGCCGCTGGTCGCAGGCTCCGACAAGATGGACGCGGCCTCACTCCTCGGCGGCTCGCGGACCTATGTGCGGCTGGGTGAGCGCGACTTCACCTATCGCAATTGGATGGAGTCCGTGCGTCGCGGGGATACGTTCATCACCGTCGGGCCTCTGGTTGAGATGACCGTTGAAGGCCAGCGTCCAGGGAGCACGATTCCGCTTTCCCGTTCAGGCGGCACACTTGCCATCGATTGGCGCATCGAATCGGTCAGCGTCCCCCCGACACGCCTGGAGTTGGTCCGAAACGGCACTGTGGTCGAGGAGGTCCGATGCGGCAGCTTGTCGTGCAAAGGTCAGCTCTCCCTGCACATCACCGAATCCTCTTGGATTGCGCTACGCGTGCGTGGCAGTGTCGTGGGACGCGAGGCTGACATTGCGGCGCACACCAGTGCCGTTTACGTCACGGTTGGCGAGCAACCCATCTTTGCCACTGCGGACGCCGTTTCGGTCCTTGCGCAAATCGAGGGATCGATCGCCTATATGGATACGCTTGCCCCTAAGTCCAATGAAGCGCGCCATGCACGGCTGCGAGCCACGCTGGAATTTGCGCATCATCGCCTGCATCAAAAGCTACACGAGCTTGGCGCCAGTCACCACCATGCGCCTGTTCACTCCGTTCACGTTGAGCGAGAGCATTGAAACCCCTCGTGGGCCATTCGGGTCTGCGGGCGGCTGCCATGGCATCTACTATTTTCGACACCGATGGCGAATAGCACTGCGTCCCGACGGCCTCCAAGGGCCTCCTACAGACAATCAAACTACCATCTTGTCTGAAACTGCAATCAAGCGTCTCGATTGCGCCGGCGGCGGGCCGGACCTTCGCTAGAGCGTGGCGGCGCGCTCGATGAGCGCATGACCAGCCGGTAGGGCAGCAGGACCCTTTGGGGAACCGGGCCTCCGCCGATGGCATTGATCAGATAATCGGCGGCTCCTCTGCCGATTTCAGCTGCGGGAACACTGACAGTCGTGAGCGGGGGGTCCATTTGCGCCGCGAGCTCCACATCGTCAAATCCTGTGATGGAAAGCGCGCCCGGCACGATCAGCCCCATTTTGCGAGCCTCTGCCATTGCACCTATGGCGAGCGTGTCGGTAGTGCAGATCACCGCCGTCGTATCAGGGTGGTCGCTCAGGAGTTGACGAAGAGCGCTACGGCCCTGGGCGAGCGAATAATCGGCCTTGATGACCTGGGTCGGCTTGAGCCGAAGCCCGGCGTCGGAGAGCGCACGCTGAATTCCCTCGAGCCTGGCACGGGACCTGTCGTTAGAGGTTGCAACAACATTGGCGATCGCGCCGAACCGGACATGTCCTAGCCTCAGGAGGTACTCGGTCATCTCCCGGGTGGCGCTTTCGTTATCAATCCCGATCGCAGGGATGCCGCCTGCGGCCTTGGAAACATAGGTCGTGATGACGGGTACGCCGGCCTGTTCGATCAGGCTCCTCAGTTCACGTCCATGGGAGCCTCCAACCAGCACGATTCCATCGATGCCGCGTTCAAGAAGGCTCTGCAGTTCCTGGAATTCACGCCGTTGGTCATACTGGGAGTTCGCAATGAACAGCGTGTAACCGCTTTCGCTGAGGCGGTTCTGCAGCGCCTCCACCCCTTCCGCAAAGATGCCGAGCGCCAGCGTCGGGACGATAACACCGACAGTCCGCATGCGCCCCGATTTCAGCGCCCGGGCGGCGCTATCGCGCGTATAGGACAGATCATTGATATGCCGGATGACCCTGTCGCGAAGTTCCGGCCGCACGATATCGGGGTGGTTGAGAACGCGCGAGACGGTCGCCGGCGAAACATTCGCCCTCCGGGCGACGTCCTCGATCTTCACGCGCGGTTGCTGGCGGCCCTTCGGGTCGATGACAGGTTTCTTGTCCATCTGCTCTGGTCAATCGGGAGAAGGAGATGGTCTCCCGCTCGAAGCTTTAACCATCCCGAGCGCCACCTCCTCAAGCCCCGAATACGAGCGATACCGCGCAATCGATGCCCTCTCGGTGCAGATTGCATTGATGAGCTGGTCCATCGCGTTCAAAAACTCTATTGATCCACTTCACTCCGCGAAGGATGAAGGCCCGATTTCAAAACCGATTTTCAGAAATGAAGTAATATGATACCGTATCCCGAAATCCGAAGGCGCAGGGGGGCGCGCTCGGCAGCATTCTCTTTGCGGATAAAGCGCGCGCGTCGGCTCTTAAAGCGCGAGGTCGCTTCAGGCTATGTTCGATTCGCGCCTCGGACTGATACCGTTGGGCGTGAATGGCGAGGAGGCGAGTGCGGTCGGAGCCTCGGAGAACAGCGTCAACTCGCTCTGAGCAACAAGCCTGCTCTATTGAGCGGCAGAGGAGCTTGATGATGCCCGGATGGAGGAGATTGCCGACGCGCATATGCGACGCGTCCTGGAGATCCACGTGCGGCCGGAATTCGGTCATCCAGTCCTCCACGCTCGACCCGCGCACCGGCAAGGTTCTCAGAACGCACAAGGATACAGCGATATCACGGGGCCGGGCGCAGGGTGGCGATGCTTTACAGCGCTCACGCCGCCATGGTTCGCTCCGAAGAGCCGTTATGGCGCGAATACGCCGTTCGAGTTCTAAACTGGTGGATCGACCATGTCCCTGCGGATCTCATTGCCTTCTGGAATTTCGACGGTCCGGCGATCCTAGCAGGGATACCCCAGCCACTGCTATCCGCACTTGGTTCTAGGGAAGGCGCCAAGTATCGAGCTTTTGCGGGGCAGACAGTAAAGCAGCTGTTGCAATACCTGACACCGATTGCACCCGATGATCGGCACCCCGCCTGGAATGCTCACAGGCGGCTGCTTCACCAGAAAAGCGATCGTGCGCGATATCGATGCGGCCCAGGACGTCGAGCTGATCTTCGGAAGCTAGTTCCTGTTTCAATGCCTTGCTATCCTGACGGACCTGGTGCCGCCTGGCCGGACCTAATGCGAAGGCGCATCTCTCCCGCCGTTACTGCAGAACCCGTAGAAGCAGCGAACAACATCCTGAATCACAGGCTTGCGAACCATTCCATACGTCGAAGTTCGAGCTCATGCCCGTTATTGACCGCTATGCGAGCCGTAGGGCGATCAATGATGGACGTAGGTGGGAAATTCACGACCCCGGCGATCCCACCCCTATTGATAGGTTAGCAATCCCAGCAGGTGAAGGAATCGATCATGACCATTGCGGCATATACTTGAAAAACGGCCTTGTTTTCGGCCTGCTCGAGCGTGATGGCTCGGCATAGACCAAGCCGCTCACGATCGAGCCAAATGTGGTAGGGTCAGTTCACCTTTGCCAGTGACGACGGAGAGGTTGAATTGCTGCGCGGCAGCGTCCAGGACCGGCACGGAAACGGCGCTCTCGCGCGCTAGGCGCACAGCACACTGGATATCCTTTGCAGCATTCGCAATCGAAATTGCAAGTGCATCTCGTTTCTCACCTAACAGGAAGGCGGCGAAGGCTTGGAATATTCCACTGTTAGTAGCTCCGCGACCAACCAAAGAGCGAAGCGTTACAAGATCTATCTGAAGGCTATCCGCGAATTGGCAGACCTCAGCGGCGACGGCAGCTATACCCATAGTCATGCTGTTGTAAACAAGCTTGAGCTTGTGGCCGTGTCCGACGTTTCCAACATGCAGAACGGTCTCGCAAAACGCAGCAAGAATACGTTCAGCGACAGGAAAGAGTGCTGGATCCGATCCAACCATCGCGTTGAGAAGGCCGAGCTCTGCTTGCTCAGGGCTCCGTGTTACCGGAGCATCAATAAAGCTTAGACCGCGTCTTCGCGCCGTATTCGCCAATGCAACGGTCGAGGCAGGATACGAGGTCGTGCAATCAATTATCAAGCCTCCTCGGCACATGTGAGCAAACAGTCCATCGTGATCGAGGCACACCGTCTCAACTTCACGGCTTGACGGTAAGGATAACAGCACGACACTTACATGCTGTGCCAACGCAGCGATCGATGTATGCTCGCGGGCCCCCGCGCCTGTCAGGCGATCAGCACCTAAACGATTCTTGTTGACTTTGATGTGGAGCTCGCGCTGGTGACGCAACAGGCTGATGCCTATGCCAGTTCCCATGCGCCCTGCTCCGATAAGCCCAATGCTCTGCTTGATCGTTTTATCAGCTGCGTTGGCTGATGATCCTTCGCTCATGATTTAGCATTCCGAAAAGAAGCCATGCCCTTGTAGGATGGGCAACAGCTCGTGATGGTTGTTGATCGTGTAATCTGGACACGCGGCTTGCAGGCGCTTCGTCGAAACAAATCCTCCGGTAATGGATATGCTTGTAAGCCCGAGATTGCGCGCAATATCAATTTCGACGGGCATATCGCCGATGATAAAGGTCGACGACGGATTCAGGTTGCATCTCTGCATATAAAGGCGAAGCCGCTCTCCTTTACTCATGGATTTGTACTGGGTGGCGCGGCTTTCGAATGCGAGCACATCGCTGATGTAGTCATCGATTCCAAGTCTCCTCAGCTGGGACTGTAGAGGCGCGACTATGTGGTTGCTAACAATGATGAGTAGAGCGGATTCTCGGCGCGCTAACTCGAACACTCTGCGCGCCCCCTCACGTAAATCGGCTTTATCCGCAAGAGGCTCGTATGTGTCGTGAAACAGTGCGCCCTCGTTGCGCTCTACGGCCTCAATTTCCTCCTGCGACATTCCAAGGCTATGAAAGAGACGAGATAAGGGGACGTCACAGTGCTCTCGAAGACTGTCTATATCGATGCGCGGACGACCAAAGCGGTTCAAAATTACATTTGTCGTGTCCAGCAGCGCATACGTGTCGTCGAGCAGTGTTCCGTTCCAATCAAATACGAGAGCGGGTTTCATGATCCTGCCCCAATCCGGGATTGACAGAAAGAGCGGCCAGCAACGCTGCCAAGTTTCTGTCCGCGCGCTGGCATCCAGCGGAGGTCGGCATCTCGAAAATGAAGGGTGTCAAATCGATGTCCTCTAGCCTATCGTCGAATATCGATACTACGGAGCGGAAGGCAGATAAGTTGTTGTCGCTGCTTCGATTGCTGTCGCAATGTTGCTTTCGAGGGCTTTGAGGCCGGCAAGTCCATCCTGTGGAAGCGAAGGCATTGGGCGCGCCGTTCAGAAGGCAGTCCCTTATATTGGATCCCACGCTCTTGTATGGAAGCAGCCACTTGGACATCTGACTGCCCAGGGAGTGTAAGTATCGCAGTCATCTTCTTCAGCTGATCAACATGCGTCGATGGTTCGCTTCAGGATCAGAGAAACGCGCCGGCGAGACCGGACATATGACCACCAAAGCCGATCTAGCAGGTCGCTTCATACGCTATTGTGCCTATGAAGGCGGGAGTTCGCTTGATACTTAAGCAAGCGTCATACCAATCCCTCTGGATACAGGTTGGCATTTTCGGAGCGAGGAGAATTGAAGACGAGCAATTCCAGCCACTCAGGGAGCGTGTTCGGGCCCTCACACGTCTGTTCGAGATGCTACGACTGTGTACGAAGCGCGACACACCGGAGCGGGATGGTACGAAGAGTTAAAGCCGGCGAAAGCCCTCTGATCTTCCATTCTATGCCCTCCATTCTGTGGGCAAGCCACCAAAGCGGGTCTTTACAGACGACCAGCGTTAGAAAGAGCTCTATGCAGGTCTGATCGCGGCGCGCTGGCATTTTCGTGTTTTGTGAGTAACATTCGACGGATGATCTAGAGCGAGTGCATCGCGCGATTGCCGATGCCGACGAGCCGGGTGCTGGACAGCCGACGTGAGCCCGTCTGTGTGCGGGACAGAGTAACGAATGACTTATCGGCACCCGGCCAAGCGTTCTTGGCCAACTCACATGTCGGTGGCCGCCGTACGAACGCTTCTTCGCACACGGGTCTGATCGGAAATAGGATCACAACCCTGCCTTACTACGGACTCTCGGACGTAACGCGCCGCAACCGATTTCGCGGCGCGATATTCTCATGACTTGAGTTACGAGCTGTCAGGCGCGCCCGAAATGGCCGCCTCGCGTTATCAACCACTGCCACAAGTCGAAGTGTAAGCGTCGTTTTGATCCCACCTTCTCGTGGCGTGAAGGATAAGCGAGGTTCACGATCTCTTTGAAGGGATCGGCTCGTGTCTATGCTTGACCATACGCTTAAGTCGGATGTGGCAACGGGCCGGTTGGAGGTGATCACAGAGACCGGACGACGCCGTTGGTTCTCCAAGGACGACAAGGTCCGGATTGTCGAGGAGACGCTGGTCCCAGGCGCGGTCGTTTCCGACGTTGCCCGCCGACACGGGCTGACACCCCAACAAGTGTTCACCTGGCGGCGGCAGGCGCGCCAGCTGCCCG
>NZ_JACCHQ010000036.1 GCF_016031655.1 Bradyrhizobium glycinis | reverse complement strand
GATCGGCTGCATGCGCGTCTTCATGACGCCTTCCTGCAGCTCGGCGGTGACGTTGGAGAGGCGCTGCAACGGCACCTTGAACTCGGTGTCCTCGTTGCGGCGGGAGATCTCCAAGAGCTGGTTGCGGGTCAGGACCAGCTCGGAGACCATGGTCATCAGGTGCTCCAGCGTATCCACGTTGACGCGGATCGACTGGTTGGCGATGCGCTCGCCCTCGCCCGCGCTCTCGTCGGCCATCGACTTCTTCGGCGCGGCCTTCTCCTTGGCGGGCTTTGCGGTTTCCTTCGCAGTTTCCTTGACAACGGCGGCTTCGGCCGCCGGCGCGGCCTTGACCTCGGCCTTGACCTCGGCCTTGGCAACGGACGCGGGCACCGGCGCTTCGATCGCGGTCTCGCGGAAGGCGCGCTCGAGCTCGTCGAGCGAGACCTCGCCCGGACGCAAGGGGCGCTCCAGGGTCTGCTCGACCAGCGTGCCCATGGTCATCGCCTTGGCGGGCGCAGCCGCCGGGGCTTCCGGCACCAGCGGCGGCGCATCGGCCACGGGAACTGAGCTACCAGCGGCCGGCATCAGCTGCGCCGAGCCTGACATCGCCGCCATGCCCTGCTCGACCATCGCCTCCAGCTTGTCGATGAGATCGCGGTCGTTCCCCTCCGGCTCGGCTTCGGTTGCCTCCAGCCCAGCCAAAATCTCCTTGATGCGGTCGATCGAGGACAGGATCACCGTCACCGCCTCGGCGGTGACCGGCATGCCGTCGCGGAACTTGCCCATCAGGGTCTCGCCGGCATGCGCCAGCGCTTCCAGCCGCGGCAGGCCGAGGAAGCCGCAGGTGCCCTTGATGGTGTGGACCAGGCGGAAGATGTTATCCAGGATCTTGGCGTTGTTCGGCTCCTGCTCGAACTTCACCAGCTGATTGTCCACGGTGTCCAGGCTCTCGCTGGTCTCCGTCAGAAACTCCCGCAACAGATCATCCATGAAAACAGGCCTTCATACAGGAAGGGCGCGCACGAGGCGTGATGCGCCATTTCGGAATGGGGCCAGCTTCACCGCAAAGCGTTTAATATTGGTTGAGTATGTGCAAAAGAACGGAACCAACAAAGAGATAAGGCGCTCCGGACAAGCCGAAGCGCCTCGTCAAGATTGCATTAACACGTCGCGAGCGAGGCTTCGCGTTTACGAAGCGGTAACGATGATGGCTTCGCCTTCCGGCTTGAGCGTCACGGTGAGCCCGCAGGCCTGCGCGAGCAGCCGCGTGTAATAAGGCTGGATCGCATGCGCATCGGCAGCCGGCCCGCGCTCGCCGCTCAGGAGCTCGGAGATGTTCTGCGGCAGGCGCGCATTATGTCCGGTGGCGGTGATGCGAAAGCTCATCGCCTCGCCCTCGCCGACCGGATCGACCGTCAGCATGCCGCCGCGCGGGATCGTATGCTGGGCGACGACCAGCATGTTGAGCAGCAGCTTGACGCGGTTCTTCGGCAGCAGCAGCCGTGGCAGATTCCAGGTGATTGAGCACTTGCCGTCCTCGATATGGCCCTTCGCCATGGTCTGCGCGTCGCCGAGATCGATCTGCGCGCCGGAGGAGCCGGCCGCGCCGAAGGCAAGGCGGCAGAACTGGAGCCGGGCGGAGGCCGTCTTGGCGCTCTTGCGAATCAGGTCGAGCGCGAACTCGCGGTCCTCGGGCTTGGGATCGTCGTCGAGCACTTCGAGCCCGTTGACGATGGCGCCGACGGGGCTGATGAGATCGTGGCAGACCCGCGAGCACAACAGCGCGGCGAGTTCGAGCATATCAGGAGCGGCAGTGGTCGGGGGCGACGAAGCGTCAGACATATAATGGGGTCCTGGAGGGTTCCTGGAATTGCACGGCGCTGGACGCCGCGAATCACGCATGCTTGACGGATACTGCGGGTTCTAACATTCGCAACCCCGCGGCAGCTAGCTGCGATCGGTTCGAGGCGGCCATAAGCCCAAGCGAATCGATCGGGACGCATCAGTGGACGAGGAACGATATTGCCGACAGATGAGGCATGCAGGTGAAGCGGATCATTGACGGAGCGGCCGCTTCCGGCCTGATGGAGCCGCTGACCGCGCTGGTGGTGAGGGCGGGCGAGGCGATCCTTGCCGTCAACCGCGCTGCCATGCGGATCGACGGCAAGCAGGATGGCTCGCCGGTGACCGAGGCCGACCTTGCCGCCGACCGAATCATCGCGGAGGGGCTTGCTCAGCTCGCGGGCGACGTTCCGACGCTGTCGGAGGAGCGGACCGGGCTCGCCGCCCCGCCGTTTCAGGGCAGCCTCTTCCTGATCGATCCGCTCGACGGCACCAAGGAGTTCGTCGCCGGCCGCGACGAGTTCACCGTCAACCTTGCATTGGTGACCGACGGCGTGCCGCTGCTCGGCATCGTCTCCGCGCCCGCGCTCGGCCTGCTCTGGCGCGGCATCGTCGGCCATGGCGCCGAGCGCGTGAGGCTCAACGGGGCGACGATCGCAGCCGCCGAGCCGATCCGCACCCGCAAGCTGCCGACCCGGGGGGAGCCCTGGATCGCCGCGGTGAGCCGTTCGCACGGCGATGCCAGAAGCGAGGCGTTCGTCGCGAGCAGGCCCAATGCCGTCAGGATGACGTGCGGCTCGGCCGTAAAATTCGGCCGGATCGCGGAAGGCAGCGCCGACATCTATCCCCGTTTCGGGCCCACCTCGGAATGGGACGTCGGGGCCGGCTGCGCGGTCGTGACCGCGGCCGGCGGCAAGGTGACCGACGGCAAGGGCGGCGAGCTCCGATTCGGCCAGCGCAGCGATACCGGCTTCATCATCCCGGAATTCATCGCCTGGGGCGACCCGCAGGCGGTAGGCTGCTACTGACCGGGCTCGTTACTGCCCGAGTTTCTCCTGCAGGGCGGGCCAGCGCTTACCCACCTCATAGAGGAAGCGCTCGGGATCGGCGACGAAGGCGTCGCGATTGTCTTCCCGGCTGAACAGATAGAGCCGCTGCGCCACGATCGCGAAGAAATGCGGATTGGCGGCGACAGTGACGCCGCGGGCGATATCGACCGGATCATAACCTCCGAATTGCGGTCCGTAGATCTCGGGATGGGCCAGGAAAGAGGCGCGGTTGCCCTCGTTGCGGAAGCGCCAGACCGCCCCCCAGAGGTTCGCCTCGAACTCCGCCGTCCCCTGCACGGCCGCGCCGGCCACGAAATAGGCGACGGGGTCGAAGCCCTCGATGGCGACGCCGGTGAAGCGGTTGACGACGATCCGCTCGGTGGTGGCGGCCCCTGCCGGCCCGCCTGCGCCGAGGATCCAAATGCCCGCCAGCAGGCAGAGGCGGCGGGCGATCAAGGCAATTCCGGGGCGCAAAGGGCTATCTTCCTGCCGTTGTGCCGTCATAGTTGCTGCGGATAACATCCGAGTCGAGGGGACATCCGGCGCAACCTAGAGCCGTGCCTGTTGGCGTCAGGTTAAGGAAGCGACCGGATTCGGTACCAGGGGTTCTTTATGACTTTCGCATCACGCCTTGCTGCGCTCGCGCTTGCCGGGATGATCGGCTGGATCATGCCGGCCTCCGCCCAGCAGGCGCCGCCGCCTGACCTGCCGCCGCCGCAGCGGACCCCGACGCCCAATACCTATGGGCCGGACGAGCTGGTCACCGCCGGCCATCGCTTCTTCGGCAACGTCTCGCGCGGGCTCGCCTCGATCATCGAGAAGGCGGTCAGCCAATGGGGCCTGCCGAACGGCTACATCCTGGGTGAGGAAGGCTCCGGCGCCTTCGTCGCCGGCCTGCGCTACGGCGAGGGCACGCTCTACACCAAGAACGCCGGCGACCTGCGCGTCTATTGGCAGGGCCCCTCGCTCGGCTTCGACTGGGGCGGCGACGGCGCCCGCACCATGACGCTGGTCTACAACCTGCCCGCCACCAACGCGATCTACCAGCGCTTCGCCGGCATCGACGGCTCGGCCTACATCATCGGCGGCTTCGGCATGACGGCGCTCACGGCCAACAACATCGTGCTGGTGCCGATCCGCTCCGGGATAGGCCTGCGCCTCGGCGCCAATATCGGCTACCTCAAATACACCCCGCGGGCGACCTGGAACCCGTTCTAGGCGCGCGCCCTCCCCACTGCCCACCGATCAAGGTTAACGACAGAGCGGGGCTGGCTTTTTGCCGGCCCGCCATGGCATTGTCGTTGGTGAATTTTTCCTTAAGCTTGGGAGTTCTGGCCCATGGTCGAACCGATCATGTATCTGGCGATCGGTTTCCTGCTCTCGATGCTGTGCGGGCTCGCGATCGTGCCGCTGGTGCATAACCGCGCGGTGCGCCTGACCACGCGCCGGCTCGAGGCCGCCACCCCGCTGTCGATGGCCGAGATCCAAGCCGACAAGGACCAGCTCCGCGCCGAGTTCGCCATGTCCGCCCGGCGGCTCGAGATGAGCGTCGAGCAGCTCAAGAACAAGACCACGAGCCAGCTCGCCGAGCTCGGCAAGAAGAGCGACGCCATCAACCGCATGAAGATCGAGCTCGGCGAGAAGAACGCCACCATCTTCGCGCTGGAGGCGCGCGAGAAGGCGGTGAAGGAGCAGCTCCGCGCCACCGAGGAGGAATTCAGCGCCAAGACCGAAGCTCTCCGCCAGGCCGAGATCGCGCTGGCCGACAAGCAGGCCGAGCTCGCCAAGATCAACTCCGAACTGTCCGACCGCTCGATGATGGCGGAGAGCCGCCAGGTCGAGCTGATCGCGGTGCGCGCGCAGATCGAGGAATTGAAGCACCGCGTCGGCGATGCCGAAAAGGAATTTGCCGCCACGCAAGCGCGCCTCGCACAGGAGCGCACCGAATCCGAGACCGCCTCGCGCGAGCTCGGCGAGGCGCGCGGCCGCGTCGAGAATCTGAGCCAGCGCGTCACCGAGCTCGACCGCCAGCTCATCGTGCAGGTCAAGGAGGCCGAGATGCTGTCGGGCCGCGTCGCCGATCTCGAGGCACGCCTTGCCACGCAGGGCAAGCTGCTTGCCGAGCGCGACTATGAGAACAACCAGCTGCGCCAGGCCAACGAGGCCAACGAGCGCACCATCAAGGAGCTGCGCGTCGAGATCGCGGGCCTCAGCGGCGGCAAGTCGTCGGCTGCGATGGAGCAGCTGCGCGCGGAGAAGGCCGCGCTGGAGGAGCAACTGCGCACCGCGCGCGACGAGCGCGCCAAGCTTCAGCGCGACATCAACGCGATCCAGCAGCAGGCGGAGAGTTCCTGGGCGACCGAGCGCATGGAGAACGCGCTTCTGCGCGAGCGCATCAACGACATCGCGGCCGAAGTCGCCAAGCTCGCGATGCAGCTCGAAGGCCCGAACTCGCCGATCGAGGCGCTGCTCGCGGCCGAGGCCGGCCAGCCGCCGAAGCCCGCGCCGCGCCCGGCCAACGACGCCGCGACCAACGGCGCTACGGCGCCCCGCCTGCCCGAAGGCGGCGGAACGCTCGCCGAGCGCATCCGCGCGCTCCAGGCCCACGCCTCCCGCGCCCGCCAGCAGGGCGCGTAACCGGCCAAAAACCGGCTTCCCCTTGCGGAAGGCGCGACCTGACGAAGGTTTTCCGCCCCCGCGCCGCCTGAAAACTTGACACCTTCGGCCGGCACTTCTAAATCGCGGGCTCCGATGTGCCGGCCGGCCTAAGGTTGCGGCCGCCTGCATGATGGTCCCGGGCGCATAGCTCAGCGGGAGAGCGTTCCCTTCACACGGGAGAGGTCCAAGGTTCGATCCCTTGTGCGCCCACCACGCTTCGCCAAAAGGCTTCGCGTGGCGCAGCCACACCCAATAGTAGCGAAGCGTGTCCGGCGTAGCTCGAAGAGCGTAGACGGACTGCGGGTCTTGCTTCCCCTCTGTCAAAAAAAATCGCAAAACAACCCCATGCACAGTAGACGGCACCAGCGGGATCAAGGGGTTGCGCCTTTTCCGAAGCCGCGTTTGACTTGTCGGGCAAAACAGGGGCAGGATGGCATGGTCGGGAGAGGCGCACGGATAACCGTCGCAGCTGGAGCGGCCAGGCATCGATGAGCGAGCCGTCGGCTCACGGAGCCCGAACCGGCAATACCTGTTCCGCAACCACACGCACAGGCGGAAAAGCAACGCAATCCACCACGTCGAACAGCACGCTGATGCTGCCGTTGAATGACTGCGCGAAGGCGATCGCGTCATCACACTTTGCGTCGGCGATTTGTGTGCCGAGCGTGCAATGAGGTCGCCAGTTTCCGGGCCGATAGTGCAGCCGACAAAAGGCTGGATCGATTGCAGCGCTGATCGAAGCGTGCCATCGAACCAGCGTTTCATCGAATTCCGGCTCCGCCCAGAGCACGAGCGGCGGACCTGCAAACCAACAAATTCGCTTGAACGCGACGAGCAATTGCCCTTCGCGTCCGACGGCGCGGAGCATGGCCTACCACGCGCTCTTCGCGGTAATCTCGGCCGCATCATAGATCGCGAATGTAAAATGCGGCCGATAGCCGAGACCTCTCATCGAAGGCTGGTTCTCAAACGCGGCAACTTCATCCCACAAGGCTTCGATCCGCCTTGCCGAGGAATCGTCGGACCGAATGTTGATAGCCAAAGCCACGCGCTGGTCGCTCCGTGAATCAATAGATTTCTGTGTCGCCAGTGACGACAAAACCATGCCTTTTGTGCGCTAGTGAGCCATAAGAACGGGCAAATCCGCGTGCTCCATGATATAGCTGGTCGCCCCGCCGAATATCATCTGCCGTAGCCGCGTGCGGGTAAAGGCTCCCTTGATCAATAGATCGCAACCGTGTGCTCTGGCGGCATCGACGACCGCCTCGCCAGTTTCGCGCCCGTCCAGCTCAACGCTGATCAAGCTGGCCGCAATGCCATTGTATTGGAGTTGCCGAGCGATCTGACCGGCAGAGGGTCCTGGCACCGCTTGGCCGCCGATCACGGTTAGGACCGATACCCTTTCGGCCAGACGAAGCAACGGCATGGCAAATGCGTTTGCCCGAGCTTGCTCTGTACTCCCGTTCCAGTGGATCATGATGTTTGTTGCGACGCTTCTTCGTGCATTCGACGGCGCCAGCAGAACGGGCCTGCCGCTCTCAAACAGCGCAGACTCAATCGCGCGGCGGTGAGGGCCGGGAGCATCAATGTCAGACAGCGCCATCACGACCAGATCGAAAGCGCGCCCATAACTTCCGACAAAGTCTTCGCCCTCAGGCGCGTTCTCCAGCCAGCCGAAGCATGGCGGGTTCGACCCTGCGGTGGCTCGAGGAACGTCATGCTTTTGCATGAATGCTTCGTAAAAGTTGCGCATGTCGTTCAGTTCGGCTTCGCTCTTCACTTGATACGAATCCAGGAGAATGCCGGTGGCCAATTCGGCGGCCGCATATTGAGGGATGCCGAACCGGAGTGGAAAACCTTCGATATAGGCGCCGGAACGTCGCGCGAGGTCCAAGGCCATAGGAAGCGTGGATGCCATCATCGGAATATTCTGAAGCGGGACCAAGATCGTCTTCATTTTTGAATCCCCGATTTTTGCTGACGAAGAACCTGCTTTCAATTGGCGTCGTGTCTGCAACAGCTTCGCTTCGCGGGCCGTTCCGGCTTGCCACCGGCAACGGTTACCATCACGCGGCCTGCTCAAGCCTCGTATCGATCTCCTGGCGCAGCGCCGCGAAGTCGATTGGTTTGGTCAATAGGTCGGCGGCGCCCTTCTCCAGCGCCTTGCGCTTGGTCTCGGCATCACCGTAGGCCGTGATCATGATGACCGGTACATCGGGGCGGGCGGAGCGCACGATAGGCAGCATCTCCAGTCCGCTCATTCCGGGCATGTTGATGTCGGACAGGATCAGAATCAGGGTGGCATCCGCAATCTCGGCCGCGCGCTGCAATGCCATTGGTGCCGAGGATACAAACTCCATCAGAAAACGACCGGCGCGCAGATCACGCCGAAACTGCTGGCGGAACAGCGCCTCGACATCGGGCTCGTCGTCGACCACCATGATATAGACACTCAATTTCTGCCTCCGCTCTGCAATGGTGCCGCCCGCGTACGCGGCAGCGTAATGATGAACTCGGTATATTTGCCCGGCTCGGTATCGACCTCGATGCTGCCGCCGTGCTGCTTCACAATGATGTCGTGGCAGATTGAAAGACCAAGGCCGGTACCTTCGCCGGCCGGCTTGGTCGTGAAGAATGGATTGAATATCTTCTCTCTGACATCGGCCGGAATGCCGGTGCCATTGTCGCGAATGCGGATTTCGACGGCGCCACCGAGGTCCGTGGTCGTCGCACGCAGCCTTGGCTCGAAGCCGTCACCGACGGCGTCCTTTTGCTTGTTGGCCGCGTAGAAACCGTTTGAAACCAGATTGAGGAACACCCGCGTGATTTCCTGCGGATACAGCTCCAGCGCCCCCGCAGACGGGTCGAGTTTTCGTTCAAGCGTGATATTGAAGCCGGCTCTTTCAGCGCGGGCTCCGTGGTAGGCCAGGTTGAGACTTTCCTCGAGGATGGCGTTGATGTCCGCCGCGCGGCGTTCGCCAGATCCTTCGCGGGAGTGCAGAAGCATATTCTTGACAATGGAATCGGCGCGCGTTCCGTGCTGCACGATCTTTTCCAGGTTACCTTGCAGCATGTGAATCAGCGCGTCGATGTCCTGCCTTTCCGCCTCGCCCAGGCTAGCTGAGCGCAGCGCTTCGCCGAGCTCGTCGGTGAGTTCGGAGGACAGCGCAGCAAAATTGTTGACGAAATTGAGCGGGTTCTTGATCTCATGCGCAATGCCGGCGGTGAGTTGCCCGAGCGAGGCCAGCTTCTCGGTCTGGATCAGCCGATCCTGCGCATTTCGCAATTCTTCGAGCGATTGCGACAATTCCATAGTGCGCTCGCGCAGTTCATTCAGCAGGCGTGCATTCTCGATCGCGATCACGCCCTGGTGTGCGAAGTTGGACACGAGCTCGATCTGCTTGTCCGTGAAAGGTTTGACTTCCTGGCGGAAGATCGTGATGGTGCCAATCAGCTCATCTTCCTTCAGCATGGGCACGATGACGAGGGTCCTTGCGCCAGCAAGGTCGGCGAGCGCGCGAACATTGGGGTTGCCTTCGATATAGGGGGACTGCGTCCTGATGTCGTCGATATGAACCGTCTGATGAGTCTTCTCGACGGTGCCGAGCCCACTCGCGGGGTGTGGGCGAATGTTCTGGTAGAGCCGGGTATCGACATAAGCTTGCGGCGCGTTGTGCAACGCGACCGTGCGAAAGCCGCCCTCCTCGTAGAGATTCATGGTGCCAAAGCCGGCGCCGCAAATTCGCGTCGCATTCTCCAGCATCTTATGGAAGACCGGGGTGAGTTCGCCCGAGGAAGCGCTTATGATTTCCAGCACCTCCGACGTTGCCGTCTGCCGCTCCAGCGATTCATTCAATTGCTCGAACAGACGCACATTGCCGATGGCGATAACAGCCTGATCGGCAAAGGTCTGCAGCAAGGTGATCTGCTTGTCGTCGAATGGGCGTACCTCCATACGACGCAGCACGATCGCCCCCATGCTCTCGCCTTCGCGCAAGAGCGGCACACTCAAAATGGTCCGAACGTTGGAGCGAAGCGCATATTCGCGTCCTGTCGGGTATTGTTCCCCCTCAGGCCCGAGCAAGTCGTGCACATGAACGGTGCGACGATCGATAATCGCCCGGCCGGTCGGCGATTCGACACTGATCGATCGGCGGCTCCACACCACGGGAACCTGGCCATGGTGTGCCTGGATGACGAGATCGTCGCCATCCCTCAGAACGACCAAAGCATCATATGCCTCGCAAAGCCCGCATGCGCTTTCCACGATCGCCTTGAGCACCGGTCCGACTTCAGTCGGAGAGGAGGCGATGACCCTCAAGATATTGGCGCTGCCGGTCTGGTACGTCAGCGCCTCGGATAGATCTCGCGTCCTGGTTTGCAATTGTTCGAACAGCCGGACATTCTCGATGGCGATCACCGCCTGGTCGGCAAAGGTCTGCACGATCTCAATCTGTCGCTGGCTGAACGGGCCCGGCGCCGGCCGTGCCAAACTGAGCACCCCGATCACAACGCCCTCCCGGACGAGAGGTACGTTGAGGGTCGCGCGATAGCCGCCGATCCTCGCGAGGTCATGCCGCGAGAAGTCGGGGTCTTTCATGAGATCGGCGACATGATCGACCCGGCCAGTGAGCGCTGCCCGGCCGCTGGGCGTGTCGCGGCTCGGCGCAAGCGGCTGGCTTTTGCGCAGCGCGACCCATTCCGGCGGGTTGTTATGGGCGGCCTCGAGGTGCAGCAGCCCATCGCGAATGAGATAGATCGCTGCTCTGGGATCGCCGCAGAGCCGTGCGGCCGAGCTGACAAGCGTCTCGAGAACATTGGGCAAGTCGAACGCCGAACGGCTGATCACCTTGAGCACGTCGGCCGTTGCGGTCTGCTGGCGCAATGACTCGCTGAGATCCTCAGTACGTTCGTGCAACTCCTTGAGCAACCGCGCATTCTCGATGGCGATCACGGCTTGATCGGCAAATGTGGCTGCGAGCTCGATCTGCTTTTCGGTGAAGGGTTGCACGCGCTTGCGGGCGATCACGATCGCGCCGATCGGCTCGTTCTCGCGCAGGAGTGGGACACCGAGCGCCGTGCGTTGACCAGCCATCGCGGTCGACGCCTGCAGACCGTATTCGGGATCGGCAGCGACGTCGAGGATTTGCACCGGACGGCGTTCGAGGACGGCTCGACCCGTGACCGTGCCCCGGCCGGGACCGATCGGATGAGCCTGCAGAAAGGAGATGTAGTCCTCGGAAAACCCGACCGCTGCTCCGGCGTGATATTCATCGCCCTCGCGGCGCATGATGAATGCCATCTCCGCCTCGCACAGCCGTGCCGCCGAATCGACCAGCGTGTCGAGCACGGTTTGCAGATCGAAGGTCGAGCGGCTGATCACCTTCAGCACATCGGCAGTGGCGGTTTGCTGCTGCAGCGATTCGGCGAGATCGCGCGTTTTCGCCTGGACCTCATCGAACAGCCGCACATTTTCAATCGCGATAACGGCCTGATCGGCGAAAGTGGAGACTAGGTCGATCTGCTTGTCGGTGAACGAGTTCGCGGTCTTGCGGCCCAGGAACAGCACGCCGATCACTTCTCCGGACCGAAGCAGGGGTACGCCCAGAAGGGTGCGGTAACCGCCGGCCCTCTGTTGCTCGGGATAGGCATAGTCGGAATCGACGAGGACATCCGGGATCTGAACCGCCTTGCCGCACAGCAGGACGCGCCCGACCAGGCTACCGCGTCCAGCATTGAGCCGGACGCCCACGGAGACCTTGGCCCATTCGGGCGAGAAATTGTACCGAGTTGCGTGATAGTAGGAACCATCGGCGTCCTGCCGGAGCATTGCCGCCATGTCGGCCCCACACAGCGACGCCGCCGATTCCGTCAACGTGTCGAGAACCGTTTGCAGATCGAACGCGGAACGACTGATGACCTTCAACACATCGGCGGTCGCGGTCTGCTGCTGCAGCGATTCCCGCAAGTCGTCGGTACGCGCCTGCACCTCGTCGAATAGCCGCGCGTTCTCTATGGCGATGACAGCCTGGTCGGCGAAGGTCTGCAGAAGTTGCACATGATGCGGAGCGAAGGCCCCCGGCTCGGCTCGCGTTACGCTGATCATGCCGATCACCACGCCGCCGGTCGCGAGCGGAACGAACAACATGCTGCGAAAACCGCGGGCGCGCGCGATGAACTTGATTTCGTTCGTCAGCGCTTCAGTATCGGGGGTCGGCACCACCTTGCCGGCCTCTGCCCTCGCAAAGCTCTCGAAATCGGCAATCGGACGCGGGAACATCTTCTTCAATGCTTCATCGGCGGCAGAATTCGTCGGCGTGAACGCCGCCAAGTGGGCATTGCCGTCGATGAAGCGGAATACGGTCGTCGAAAAGCCGCCGAGCAGGGCATTTGCGCGCCTCGCGATAGCATCGAATACCGGTTTCACCTCCGACGGCGAACTGGCGATGATCTTGAGAATGTCCGCGGTGGCGATCTCGCGATCTTGTGCGGCGCGCAATTCGGCCAGGAGCCGCGCGTTCTCCTGCTGCAAATCCGCCACAACGTCTTGAGGAAGCGCGGGCATGATGAAAATCCACGTCGCCGGCCGGTTCGCGGCCGACGTCAAAATCTAATCAAGAAAGCGTCGGGAATTATTCCACCATCAGGTGCTTCCGACCAGACCTACCGTGAGTTGATTTTCAGTCAACTACGCGCCAATTCGCACCCCGCGATCGACCAAGCGGCAAGTTTCACGCAATGCCGCTGGAGGCCGATTTGCCTCGGGTCAGCACGGTGCAGGCCCAGGGGGATCGCGAGACCCAAGTGTCGCGAGCACCGTAGATTGCGTCCCGAAACACCTAGGAGAACCCCATGGCGACCATATTCATCACCGGCAGCACCGATGGCCTCGGCCGAGCGGCGGCGCAATCGCTCCTCGATCAGGGGCACCGCGCGGTGCTGCACGCGCGTTCGGCCGATCGTGCCGCGGCCCTCGGCGGGCTCCCTGCGCGTGCGAAGGGATTGGTGATCGGCGATCTCAGAAGCGCCGGGGAGACGCGGAGCATCGCCGACCAGGTCAACGCGATCGGGCGCATGGATGCGGTCATCCACAATGCCGGCGTCTACACGCGGCCGAGCCGCGGCTCGACGCCGGAAGGCCATGCCGAGACGCTGGCCATCAACACGCTTGCGCCGTTCATGCTGACGGCTCTGATCGCGCGGCCCGCCCGATTGATCTATCTCAGCAGCGGATTGCACCGCGGCGGAGAGGGCTCGCTCGACGACCTCGATTGGACCAAGCGGGCGTGGAACGCGGCCAATGCCTATGCCGAGAGCAAGCTGCACGTCGTCGCGCTCGCCTTCGCGCTGGCACGACGCTGGCCCAACGTCCTCTGCAACGCCGTCGATCCCGGTTGGGTGCGCACGAAGATGGGCGGCGCAGGCGCCCCGGTCGATATCGACACCGGGCAAAGGACCCAAACCTGGCTGGCAGTCAGCGAGGATCCCGCGGCCCTCGTGAGCGGCCGCTACTGGCATCATCTCGAGCAGCAAGCGCCGGCCCGTGAGGCGACGGATCCGAGATTTCAGGACCAGCTCATCGGCCAACTGAGTGAGCTGACGGGTGTCGAGCTGCCGGAGGTGTAACGTTCGATGTATCCTCGTCATTGCGAGCGCAGCGAAGCAATCCAGAATCCCTCCGCGGAAAGACTCTGGATTGCTTCGTCGCAAGAGCTCCTCGCAATGACAGCCGAGAGCGGCGTTTCACGTCGCGCGCTGTGGCCGCCAGGCCGTGTGGATACCGATCAGTGTCCCCATTGCGACCAGCGCGGCTGCCAGCAGCACCTGCAATTCGCCATCGTCGGTGGGCCCGATGGACGCCACCAGCCTGGTCACGATGACGAACAGAATGCCCACCGCGGCCGCGGCACCCACGCAGAGATAGGCGAGCTCGCGCGTCAGGCTGCGGCCGAGCAGTCCGAGCGCCGTGAAATACATCGCGCAGGCGTTGGGATGAACGAACAAGGCAATGCGCGCATAGCGGCCATAGGCATCGAACAGGGACTCGCATCGGCGCAGCGCCGCCTTCGAGGCCACCCGCTGCAGAAACGGCCTGAAGAAACGCGCCTGTCCATAGCTGAGAATGGCGCCCAGGACGATGGCGAGCCACGCGACGACGAAGACCGAGCCGTCCGCGGCCTTCGGGTTCAGCGCTATGGACATCAGGATGAGGGCGGTTCCGGGAAAATAGCCAACATACGGGAAGACCGCTTCCACCAGCACGCAGACGAACATGAAGGCCGGAAACCATGCCGACCCGGTCGCGCCATGGACAATGGCATTCAGGTCGAACAGGCTCGTCCTGTACAGAACGAGGTACATGCACATGGCGAGGCCCGCCAGCGCGTAGAATGGCAAGGCTCCCGACAAAAACTGTCTCATCCAATCATCAACTTCGTTTGGCGGAGACGACGGCCTCGCGCTGTTCCGGATCTGCTTTAGGCCAAGGGGATTGCTGCTGTCGATAGCGCTCTTTGCCACGCAAGCCTCAGCTTGCGTGCCCTACGCAATCGACAAAATCTCGATCTCCTGCGCGCCAGAGCCGACGACGTCGCCGACCGCTTTTCCCATCAGCGACCGCGCAACCGGCGCGACGAACGAGATCGAGCCGGCCTTGGGATCGGCTTCGTCCTCGCCGACGATGCGGTAGGTCTCGACGCGGCCGTCAGCGCGGCTGAAGCTCACGGTGCTGCCGAAGGCGACGACGTCGGTCGCGACAGGATCAGGCATCACCTGGGCCGTGCGCAGGCGTTCGGTGAGATAGCGGAGATCGCGCAGGGGCACGGCCGACTGTCGGCGCCTCTCGTTGACGTCCTCGATGGCTTGCGCGGCATCATAGGCCGCGCGCGCTTCGGCGAGCTGCGTCTGCAACGCCTTGAAGCCTGCTTCCGTCACGAGGTTCGGATGCGGCGAGATCGGGCGGTCCGGCAACAGCGTCTCGGACGCGGTTTCGGCGCTCTCTTCCTTGGTGAAGGCGACGCTCAATTGAAGATCCTGTCGAACTGTTTCGCTTGCGACGCCACGTGGCGGCGCCGACCGAGATTATATCTCAAGTTCGACGAAACGGCGGAGCTTGAAGACGAGATCCGGCACGGCCTGGCGGAACCGGGTTGCGTTCTGGAAGCTCGTCGAGAACGGCGCGAAGGTGAGCATCGCGTTCCAGTGCCGGTAACCATAGACCGTAACCGAGACGCCGGAGCTCGGGAAGTTGTCCAGCTTGCGCAGCTCGCCGAGCACGAGATCGGCGATCGCCTCCGCCGGCAGCAGCCGCTTGCCGTCCCGCGTGGTTGCGATTTGCGCGGGCGGCTTGGCCGGCTCGGCGGCCGCCGGTGCGGCGTCGGGCGCGCTCTCGGCTTTGGCCGCATCGGACCTGGACGTCGCGACCGGCTCGGAGGGATCCGCCGGCACGATCGGCGGAACCTCTGCGAGCGGCGGCGGTGCAACATGGTCTGCGCGCTTGTTGCCTCCCAGGATGCTGCTGATCATGGCCACAAGGCCGGCATCCTTCACCTCGTCACTCATCATTCCCCCCGGCCCGAACGATCGGCGGCACCACGTATGATCACGTCGCGCCGCCGTGCGATCATTGTTTATCGAATGGTATGTAATGCTGGTACTGCTTGGGCACCGAGCTGCGGTAGCGCGACGGTACGGTACCGGTGTCGATCGAATGATCGATCTCCTGCTGCCGGGTCATCTTCTTCTTCGCCGGCTTCTTTGACGCGCTCTTCTTGCCGTCAGTGGGCTGGCTGGACGTGTCGGTGGTCGCGCTCGGCGCTGCCGTCGTCGCAGCCGGCGCAGTGCTTGTCGCGGCAGGCGCAGCGGTTCCGCCAGCGGCTGGAGCGCTCTGCGCCAGCGCGAGCGGCGATTGCGTCATGAGCACCAGCGCTGCCGTCGCAGCCAGGAAATATGATGTCTGCATCAGAACCTCCAAAATGCCTGATCCGAATGGGCCAGCGTAGGCCTCCGGCATCGATGCGTGCAAGTCTGTCGACACTAGGTCCGATCCCACGCCGGAACTGTGGTGGGGATCACACTGCGCGAGCTCCAAGGCCGGTCTCCTCCAGCCGCGTCGCGAACCAGCGCGACAGCCCCTCGTCGAGGAGGCCAGAGACATAGACCTCCGACATCGTCACATGATGCCTGTCCAGCACCAGCAGCAGGCCGATCCAATAGGGAAACCAGACATGGACGTCGGTCAGCGCCCGCAGCTTGTGCTGATCGTGCTCGAGCGGCGTGTGGTTGCTCGCCTTGCGGATTTCCACGGCGAGCAGATTGTTCGGGATCTCGCGCTGATGCACGACGACATCGGGGTAGATCGACTTGCCGAGATGGTCGTCGGTCGAGATGATGGTGCCGTGCGGCAGATGCAGCGTGCGCTCGCCGAGCCGGTCGTAATTGCAGTCGACCGACCAGCCCGAAAACTGCTTTTCCAGATGCACGGCGAATCGGTGCGTGACCGCCCGCTCGCCGACGTCCTTCTCGAACAGGAAACTCTCGTGGGCATAGAAGTCCCGGAGCGCCGCGATCACCTTGTTCAGCTCGGTCTGCATCGTGCCTCCGGGCTCACGGCGCTCTGTCTGTTGGCGCCCTACATCTGGACTTCGATCAGCCGCGGGCCGGGCTCGGCAACGGCCTCTGCCAGCGCCTTGTTGAACTCGTCGGCGTTGGTGACGGCCCGGCCGGGAACGCCCATGCCCTTGGCCAGCGCCACGAAGTCCAAGGTCGGGCGGTCGAGGCGGAGCATGTCGTTGGCGCGCTGGCCGGGCTCGCCGGCGCCGACATTGTCGAACTCGCCACGCAGGATCTGGTAGATGCGGTTGGCGAACACGATGGTGACGATGTCGAGGTTCTCGCGCGCCTGGGTCCACAGCGACTGGATCGTGTACATCGCGCTGCCGTCGCCGACCATGGTGATCACCTTGCGGTCCGGGCAGGCGATCGCGGCACCGATCGACAACGGCGTCGAGAAGCCGATCGAGCCGCCCATGTTCTGCAGCCAGTCGTGCGGGGCGGCGGCCGCCGTCGGCGGGAAGAAGCCGCGGCCGGTGGTGAGGGATTCGTCGACCATGATCGCGTTCTCGGGGATCGCACAGGCAATGGCCTGCGCGATCGAGGCGAAGGTGAGCGCGCCGGTCGGCGTGACCAGCTCCTGCAGAGCCTGCGGCTTGACGTCCCTGGCGCTGGCCTTCACGGCACCAGCAAGCGCCTCGAGCGCGGCGACCGAATTCTCGCCCCACGAGGTCATGCGATGCACCTCGCAGCCTTGCGGCTTGAGCATGCTCGGCTTGTTCGGATAGGCGAAGAACGCCACGGGATCGTCGGCCTCGACCAGCACGATATGACGGAATTTCGCCAGCATCGGCAGCGCGTTCTCGATCACGTAGTGGATGCGGTCGATCGAGAAACGGCCGCGGCCGCGCGCCATCTTCGGACGGAAGGTCGGGCCCATCACCGTGCAGCCGGTCTTGCCGGCGATGCGCTCGGCCAGCGCCAGACCCTGCTCGCTCAGCGCGCTGCCGGTCATCAGGAGCAGCGTGCCTTCGCCGTCGCCATGCAGGATTCTTGCGGCCTGCTCGACCGCCTGCGGCGAATAGCTGGCGCGCTGCTGCTCGACTGGGACCTCGGCGATACCGTCGGCCTCGTTCCAGGCGGTGTCGGCGGGCAGGATCAAGGTTGCGATCTGCGGCGGCGCGCTTTTGGCGGCGGCAATCGCCGCGGCGCCGTCGGCGGCGACCGATTTGGAATCCGGGGAGGTGCGGACCCAGGACGACATCGGACGGGCCAAGCCCTCGATGTCGGAGGTCAGCGGGGCGTTGTAGCCGATGTGGTAGACGGCGTGCTGGCCGACGATGTTGACGATGCCGGAATTGGCCTTCTTGGCATTGTGCAGGTTGGCAAGGCCGTTGGCGAGGCCGGGGCCGAGATGCAGCAGGGTCGAGGCCGGCGTGCCCTTCATGCGGAAATAGCCGTCGGCCGCGCCCGTCACCACGCCTTCGAACAGGCCGAGCACGCAGCGCATGCCGGGGACACGGTCGAGCGCCGCGACGAAATGCATCTCGGAGGTGCCGGGGTTGGTGAAGCAGACGTCCACCCCGCCCTTGACCATCGTCCGCACCAGGCTTTCCGCACCGTTCATTCTGTCTGCTCCCGCAACCGGCGTTTTTAAGTGATCCGTTCGATCAATCATTGTTCGCGCGGCCCGTCAAAGCAATAGCGGCCATTGCGGCCCTGCCCCGCGTGATGACACACGGATTTGGCTAACGCTTTCCAGCAAATTGGCGCAGTTGCGATTTGGTAACGTCAGTCGTTAACGATGCGACCCTCACGGGCCCGTGGCTTGCGGAAAGCGCGCAAATATGGCCTCTGGCTCCGGTTGAATCGATTTTTTTCTGGGGGAGACAATGATCCGGTTTTTTGCCGCACCGATGGCCGCAATGGCGCTGCTGCTGGCTGGCGCGGCCGATGCATCCGCGACGGGGATGATAGACTTCACGGGCACCAGTTCCACCGGCTATATCGGCCGCGGCGGCGCGAGCCCGATCCCCCGCACCACCGTCATGTACAGCGGCAATTACGCCCCCGGCACGATCGTGGTGAACACCTCCGAGCGGCGGCTGTACCTGGTGCTCGGGAACGGGCAGGCGCTGCGCTACGGCATCGGCGTCGGCCGCGACGGCTTCCGCTGGGGCGGGGTGCACAAGATCACCGCCAAGAAGGAATGGCCGGACTGGACGCCGCCCTCGCAGATGCTGGCGCGCCGGCCGGACCTGCCGCGCCACATGAAGGGCGGCATCGAGAACCCGCTCGGCGCCCGCGCCATGTATCTGGGCTCGACGCTGTATCGCATCCACGGCTCCAACGAGCCGGAGACGATCGGTCAGGCCGTCTCCTCGGGCTGCTTCCGCATGACCAACGACGACGTCACCGACCTCTATAGCCGCGTCTCGATCGGCACCACGGTGGTGGTGCTGAACAACTGAAGCGTCCCCACGCACGAGGTGCGCTCCCTCTCGCGCTTGCGGGAGAGGGGTTGGGGAGAGCCCGACATGCAGCCGGAACCCGCAGGGCGCGTGAATTTGCGGCCTTGTGCGCGCGGCGCGAATGCGGCAGCGTCACAGCACGATGAGCGCATTCGTCCCGCCCTCGCCCGGCCTTCGCATCGCCCTGCTGGCGCTCGCGGCGCTCGCCTGCGCGCCTGACACCGCTACCATGGCGGCGGCCGGCGAGCTGCCCGCGATCTCCTCGCGCCAGCGCGCCGAGAAGAAGAGCTTCACCGACGGCGAGATCATCGAAGGCTTCCTCAAGACGGCATTCGGCGCCGAATACCATCTTGCCGGCCGCGTCGACCGCATCCGCAAGTTCGACGGACCGGTGCGCGTCTACGCCGAGAGCGACCGCGAGGATCGCAAGAAACAGCTCGCCAAGGTCGTGGCCGACATCGGCAGGCGCGTGCAGCATCTCGACATCGCCATGATCGACACCAACGAAGCGGCGAACGTACGCGTGAAGCTGGTGCGCGACCGCGATCTCTTCCGCACCCTCTCGAGCTTCTACGGCGCCGAGAAGGCGCGCGAGATCCGCTCCTCGCTCGACCCGCAATGCCTGTCCGGCTTCCGCAAGAACGACAATTTCGAGATCGAGCATTCCGACGTCATCCTCACCGTCGACAACGGCGATTTCACCTTCCTCGACTGCGCCTATGAGGAGCTGCTGCAATCGCTCGGGCCGATCAACGACACCACGAGCGTGCCCTGGACCATGTTCAACGACAACGTCTCGATGGGCTATTTCGATGTCTACGACCAGTACATCCTCAACCTGCTGTACGATCCCCGCATCAAGGCCGGCATGACCGTGGCGGAGGTCAAGGCCGTTCTCCCCGCCGTCCTCAAGGACGTGCGCGCCTGGGTGAAGCGGGCGAATGATCTGAAGGAGTGAGGCGGTCCAAGGGAGCGAGCTACTCGTCGCCGTCCTTCTTCCGCAGCAGGTCCGTCGCAAGATCCGACAGCTTCGGCGGCGGCAAGGCCGCGAACGGCAGCGGTCGCGTCACATCGATGGCGGCCAATCCCAGCCGCGCCGTCAGCAGCCCGTTCAGCACTCCTTCACCGAGCCGCTGCGACAGCTTCGCCGCGATGCCGTGCCCGAGCATCTGCTGCACCAAGCTGTCGCTCGCGGCCATGCCGCCGGTGATGGCGAGATGGGCGATGACGTGGCGGAGCAGGCGGATCATGCCGAGCGCGCCGGGACGGCCGCCATAGAGATAAGCGAGCTGGCGGATCAGGCGCAGCGCGGCGACGAACACGAACAGCACGTCGATGGCGGCGCGCGGGCTCACCGCAGTCACGATCGAGACCTTTTGCGCCGCCGACGACACCAGCCGCCGCGCCTCGGCATCCAGCGGCGACATCAACTCGCGCTCGGCGAGGCGGATCATGTCGGCGCCGTCGATGATCTCGCCGGCATGGCTCTCCAGCGTCGCGCGGGCGCGCGCCAGCTGCGGATTCTGGTGCGCGATCTTGAGCAGGTCCTGGACGATGACGCGGCTCTCCTTGCGATCGTCGCTGGCCAGCACGGCCGCTGCCCGCTGGTGCAGCTTCTCGATGGTCGCAAGACGCGCGAGACCGAACGCCTCGCGCCCGATCACCACCGCAAGCGCCAGCGCGGTGACGGCGGCGAAGGCAAGACCGACGAAGCCGAGCGTCTGGCTGCGCGCGAACAGATCCTCGATCAGATGCACCACGCCGAGCCCGGTGCCGAGCAGCGTCAAGCCCGCGAGCCCCGACCAGAACAGCGTGCCCCAGGGAAAGCCGCGCCGCGCCGGGACTGCGGCTTGCACCGGCACCGGCAGCATCGCCGGATCGGGCTCCGGCGTGATGTGGATGGTGGCGCGACCGAGACGGCCGGTCTCGTCGGCCTCGGCGACGACGACGCCGGGATCGTCGAGCCGGAACGTCGCCGGCCGCCGGGGCTTCGATCGGTCGTTCATGCGAGCTTGTCTCCGATCAGGAACTGCAAGGCACGGTCGAGGCGGATGTGTGGCAGCGTCGGCTCGTCGGAGCCCTCGCGGTCGAGCTTCGGTGGGCGGAAACGCAGGAAGCGGAAATCGCTGTTCCCGGCCGCCTCGGTCGCGAGCCCGCGGAACGCATCCGTCCCGTTGAACAGCGGTTCGGGATCGAGCGGAAGATCGCCCGGAAAGGTCGCAACCTCGATGTTGCCGTCGAAGAACTCGCCCCCGGCGCTTTCGCCCGCGGCGGGTGTTCCCAGGATCGACGGCAACTTGTCGCGGCCCCGCGCCACCTGCGCTTCGCGCGTGGCGCGCACGGCCGCCAGCGCCACGACGTCGATCGCCGCGCCGGTGTTTTCCGCGCGCGCAACGGCGCGCGAGACGGCGCGGCGCAGCACGGCCTCGAGCCGGTCGTGGCTGGAGTGATGCAGATGATCCGCCTTGGTCGCGGCGAACAGGATGCGGTCGATGCGCGGCCGGAACAGGCTCGAGAGGATCGTGCTGCGGCCGATGTTGAAGCAGTCGAGAATGCCAGAGAGCGCGGCTTCGAGATCGTGCAGCGCTTCGGGGCCGGAGTTGAACGCGGAGAGCGCATCGGCCAGCACGATCTGGCGATCGAGCCGCGCAAAATGATCGCGGAAGAACGGCCGCACCACGACGTCCTTGTAGGCCTCGAAGCGCCGCACCATCATCGCCCACAGCGATCCCTCGGGCGCCTGGCCGGCAGCAGGCACGTCCAGCGGCGCAAAGGTCAGCGCCGGCGTATCGGCGAGATTGCCGGGCATCAGGAAGCGGCCGGGCGGCAACAGGCTCATCGCAAAGCGCTCGTCGCGGCAGTTACGCAAATAATCGGTGAAGAGCTTTGCGGCTGTCAGCGTCGCCTGCTCGTCCTCGCGCGCCTCGGGCTTGAGCGTTGCAAGATGGGCGTGCCACTCGGCCGCGAGATGCGCGCGCGGCGCCTCGCGCGACAGCGCCAGGCTCTCCGTGGACCATTGCTCGTAGCTCTTGTGGAGCAGCGGCAGGTCCAGCAGCCATTCGCCGGGATAGTCGACGATGTCGAGCGTCAGCGTGCGGTCGGCGCCGTTCGGGCGCTGATAGTCGATCACGAGCCTGAGCTCGCTGATATCCACGGTCGAGTTCGGCCAGCGCCGTTCCTCGATCAGCGCGCGCAGATGGTTCTCATAGGCAAAGCGCGGCACGGCATCATCAGGCTGCGGCGCCAGGTGCGCCCGCGCGATCCGGCCCGAGGCATAGGCCTCGAACACCGGAAACCGGCCGCCGCGCGTCAGTCCATGGATCAGCGCGGTGATGAATACGGTCTTACCGGCGCGCGACAGGCCGGTGACACCAAGCCGCACCGTCGGATTGAAGAAGTGCTCGCCATAGTCGAGCAGCGCGCGCGCCGACAGCCGCGCCTCCTCGACCATATCCTGGAAACTGAATGCCATATGAACGCGAGGGGATCTCGGGCGAGGGATACGCAAAACGGATTAGTCACAAAAGTGGCAATTGCCTGAGGAAATTCAAGCTTTCATACTTCCACCGCCTTTCTCGGCAAATCAGCCGTTGAACGACGCGCCGGTCCCGAAACACCTATCTAGAGGGCCTTGCCTCGAGCCTTTGCGGATTGCCATGACCGTCTTCCAGTTGAAGCAGCTTGCATCCTCTTCCGTCCACGCCGCAGCCGACGCGATCGGCTGGCACTACGATCGCGCCGAGCTGATCGCCGACGGCATCGTCCACGGGATCGGCGTGCTCGCGGGCCTCATTGCGGCGACGGTGCTGGTGGTGCTGACGGCGGTGTATGCCGACGCCACCGACGTCGTCGGCGTCTCCGTCTATGTCGCCGGCCTGCTCTCGATGCTGGTGCTGTCGGCGACCTATAATCTCTGGCCGGTCTCGCCGGCCAAATGGCTGCTACGCCGCTTCGACCATTCCGCGATCTATCTCTTGATCGCGGCGACCTACACGCCGTTCATCCTGAAGCTGAAGGACAGCGTGTTCGCGCTGGTGCTGCTGGCCGGCGTCTGGTGGGTGGCCATCCTCGGCATCGTGCTGAAGCTGCTCTATCCCGGCCGGTTCGACCGCGTCTCGGTCGGCATCTATCTCGCGATGGGCTGGAGCGGCATGATGCTCTACGATTCCGTGGTCAGGGCGTTGCCCACGCTGGTGCTGGGCTTCATCCTGGCCGGCGGCCTGCTCTACAGCCTTGGCGTGATCTTCCACGCTTGGCGGCGGCTGCGCTTTCAGAATGCGATCTGGCATGGCTTTGTCTTGGCCGGCGCAGCATGCCATTATACCGCGGTGCTCGACCTCGTGTTGAGCTGAGCAGGACCGCCGACGCGGAATAAGCGGCGCGGTATAAAACGGTGTAAGGCAGAGGAGACGTCGCATGCAGGTGACCGGCAAGGTCGTGGTCGTCACGGGCGGCGCAAACGGCATCGGCAGGGCGCTGTGCGAGGCCTTCCACAATGCCGGCGCGGCCAAGGTCGTGGTCGCGGACATGGACGTCGCCAATGCGAGAGCGGTCGCGGCCATGGTCGATGGCGCCGCCTTCAAATGCGACGTCGCGCAGGAAAAAGACGTCGTCCACGTCATCGAGGAGACCGAGCGGCAATTCGGGCCGATCGCGCTGTTCTGCTCCAATGCCGGCATCGGCGGCGGATTCGATCCGATGTCGGAGAATGCCGGTGGCGCTTCCGACGAGCCGTGGCAGCGCAGCTGGGCAATCCACGTCATGGCGCATGTCTATGCGGCGCGGCATCTCGTCCCCCGCATGAGGGCGCGCGGCGGCGGCTATTTCCTCAACACCATCTCGGCCGCAGGCCTGTTGTCGCAGGTCGGCAGCCCGGCCTATTCGACGACAAAGCACGCCGCGGTCGGTTTTGCCGAGAACCTCGCGATCTCGCACAAGGCCCACAACATCAAGGTTTCGATCCTCTGTCCGCAGGGTGTCGACACCAACATGCTGCGCTCGATTCCCAAGGGCCCGCAATCCGGCGACGGCGACCTGACGCCCGAGCAGGTGGCGAAAGACGTGCTCGCCGGTCTCGAGCAGGAGACGTTCCTGATCCTGCCGCACCCGCAAGTGCTCGGCTACATGCGCAAGAAGACCGAGAATTACGACCGCTGGATCGGCGGCATGGCCAAGATCCAGGCGAAGATGCGGGAAGAGTTCGGGAAGTGAGCGTAAGGTCATCCCGGGGCGATGCAACGCATCGAACCCGGGATCTCGAGGTTCTCAGGTGCGCAATTGCGCACCGTACTTCGGTCCTGCGGACCGCCCCGGAATGACGAGTACTAGCCGGGCTCCGCCTCCTCCCCCACCCGGCTCGCTCGCAACGCCTGCGCATAGAGCATCATGCCCTCGCGCACCGTGCGCTGCTCGGCCGGCGTCAGCGCCGCCAGCGCGCCGCGCACCTGCTGGCGGCCGAACGCGTGCAGCGCTTCCAGCGTGCGCCGGCCCTTTGCCGTCAGCGACAGCAGCTTGCTGCGCGCATCCGCATCGTCCGGCGTCTCCCTGAGCTCGCCGCAATCGATCAGCTTGCGCACCAGGCGGCTGACGCTGGATTTTTCCAGCCGCAGGAAATCGCCGAGCTCGCCCGATGTCATCGGCCCGCGGATGCCAATCTCCAGGATGGTGTGGACCGCCGAGGGCGGATAGCCCGAGGCTGCCACCGTGGCGTCCATGAAGCCGAGCTCGCGCACCATCAGGCGCGAGGCGGCGCGGATGTCGTCGATCAGTGAAAGCTCGGCCATGGCTTGACTCAGCCCATATAGTTGTATCATACAACTATATGGGCGCAGCGGCGCGTGCAAGCGTTTTGGAGTGGACCATGAGCGGAGCTTTGCCGGCAGGTCGGCGGATGAGCGGCAAGGTCTGCCTGGTTACCGGCGGCGGCAGCGGCATCGGGCGCGCCACCGCGATACGGATGGCTGCCGAAGGGGCGGAAGCGGTCGTCATCGCCGGCCGGCGCGAGGGCGAGATCGAGGCCACCGCCGCCGCGTGCCGCGAGCTCGGCGCGGAGGCGATCGCGCTCAAGACCGACATCACTGAGGAAGACGAGGTCGCGCGCCTCGTCGCCACAGCGGTCGGGCGCTGCGGCCGGCTCGACGTCGCCTTCAACAATGCCGGTTTCCAGGAGCGCCGCGCGCCGCTGGAGGAACAGGGCATGGAGATCTACGACAGCGTGTTCGACACCAATGTCCGCGCCCTGTTCCTCTGCCTGCGCCATCAATTGCCGGCCATGCTGGCGCAGGGGCGCGGCAGCATCGTCGTCAACACCTCCGTCAGCGGCGTGCGCAATCCCAATCCCGGCTTTTCGCTCTACTCGGCCTCCAAGGCTGCAGCGATCTCGCTGACACGCTCGGCGGCGATGGAGAACGCGCCGCGCGGCATTCGCATCAATGCCATTGCCCCCGGCCGCGTCGTCACCGACATGATGCTGCGCGCCGGCGTCGGCGATGTGGCGACGGTCAGCGCAGGCCTGCCGTTGCGGCGGATGGGCAGCCCCGAGGAGGTTGCCGAGGCCGTGGTGTGGCTGTCGTCGGATGCCTCGTCGTATGTCGTCGGCCACGTGCTCGCGGCGGACGGAGGATTTCTGGCGTCGTGATGCCGTAGCCGGACGAGCGCGCGTCAGTGCTTCTGCCCGTACAGCACCGGCACCGCCGAATCCACGACGACCTCGACGAGGCTCGTGCCCGCATACGTCATGCCGCGCTGCAGCGCTTCGCCCAGCTCCGCAGCTTTCGTCACCCGCACCGCATGGCAGCCCATGCCCTCGGCAAGCCGGACGAAATCGATCCCCGGCAGCTCGAGCCCCGGCACGTTGCGCACCTGCATCACCTGGCTGAACGAGCGCATCGCGCCGTAACCGGAATTGTTGACGACGACGATTGTGAGCGGCAGCTTGCGCTGCGCGGCGGTCCAGAGCGCCTGGATCGAATACATCGCCGAGCCATCGCCGATCAGGCACACCGTGCGGCTCTCCGGCTTGCCCAGCGCCATGCCGACCGCGGCGGGCAGCGAATAGCCGAGGCCGCCGCTCGCCATGGTGTAGAAACTGTCCTGGCCGCGCATCGGCAGGAATTTCTGCATCGCCGGCCGGTGCGAAGGCACTTCCTCGACCATTGAGGCGCCGTCGGGCATCGCCTGCGACAGCGAATGCAGCAGAAATTCGACCGGCAGCGGGTCGGCGGGCTGCGGCGCCGGCGGCAGCGTGCGGCCTTTTGGCTCCGCGCGCTTGCTCTCCGGCAGCAGGTCGAGCAGCAGGCTGAGCGCCGGCTTCATCGTGGCGATGATGCTGGTGCCGGATGGCGTCACCGCGGCGGCATCCGCATCATCCGTGATCTGGAAGATGGTCGCGCCGCCGTCGAAGATCGCGGCGTGGCCTTCGACATGGAAGGTGAACACCGGCGCGCCGATGACGACGACGACATCGTGCTCACGCAGCGCATCGGACAGCTGCGCCGGCGAGGCATGCAGGAAGCCTGAGAATTGCGGATGCCGCTCGGGGAACGAGCAACGTGCCGAGAACGGGCTGACCCAGACGCTCGCCTTGGCCTTCTCGGCGACGCGCACCATCAGATCGACCGCGCCGGCGCGATCGATTCCGGGGCCGACGACGAGCGCTGGGTGTTTGCTTGAGGCGAGCGCGGCCACCAGCGCCTTCATCGGCTCCAGCTCTGGCCCGATCTCGCGGCTCACTTTCCGTGCCTCGACCGGTGCGCAGGCATGGGCCCAGTCGTCGATCGGGATCGACACGAAGGTCGGCCCGCACGGCGGCTGCATCGCGGTGTAATAGGCCCGCGCGATCGCGGCCGGGACGTCCTCAGGCCTTGCCGGCTCGACGCTGTACTTCACATAAGGCCGCGGGAATTCCGAGGCGCGCTCGGCATAAAGGAATGCCTGCAAGGGAAGGATCGAGCGCGCCTGCTGGCCTGCGGTGATCACGAGCGGGGTCTGGTTGCGATGCGCGGTGTAGATGTTGCCGAGCGCATTGCCGACCCCGGCGGCCGAATGCAAATTGACGAAGCCGGCATTGCGCGTTGCCTGCGCATAACCATCGGCCATGCCGACCGCGCTGGCCTCCTGCAACGCCAGCACGTAGTCGATATCGTCGGGCCAGTCGGACAGGAACGGCAGCTCGGTCGAACCGGGGTTGCCGAACACCCTGTCGATGCCGAAGGCGCGCAACAGGTCGAGCGTCGCCTGTTTGACGGTGACGGACTTGCTGCCGGTCTTGCCGCCGGTCTTGCCGTTCTTGGCCATGGTTTCCGTCCCTGCGTTGTTGATTGAACGTAGCAGCCCCGCCACGTCATTGCGAGGAGCCCTTGCGACGAAGCAATCCAGACTGCCGCCGCGGAAAGATGCTGGATTGCTTCGCTACGCTCGCAATGACGGGAGGAAACAGCAGTGGCTCACCACACCGCCGTGCCCTTCATCGTCGGCTGCCCCTCTGCGTTCGCGGTCCAAAGCTCCATGCTCTCGCCGCTGTCGTTGGCGTTGACGGAGAACTCCGTCCCCTCGAACAGCGGCTGCACGCCGCGATAGGAAAACTTCTTCGGCGCCTTGCCGCCACGAAGCTTGGCCGCCATCTCGACGATCAGCGCCGCCTGCAGCGGGCCGTGGAAGATCAGGCCCGGATAGCCCTCGACCTTGGTGACATAGTCGCGGTCGTAGTGGATGCGGTGGCCGTTGAAGGTCAGTGCGGAATAGCGGAACAGCAGCACGGGGTCGGACACATGCGTTTCGCGATGCTGCGCCTTCGGCGGCGGAGGCGGCGCCTTGCCGCCAGCCGGCGCGCTGCCGGTCATTTCGCGATAGACGATGTCCTGCCGCTCGCGGATCGCCGTGCCGCGGGGCGAAGAGATGCTGTGCTCGACCGAGACGAAGCACAGCGTGCCGGTCGAGCCCGTCTTCACTTGCACATCGCCGATACGCGAGGTCCGCGTCGATTCATCGCCGACGCGCAGGGGCTGCAAGAACTCGATCTCGCCGCCGGCCCACATCCGACGCGGCAGCGGCACCGGTGGCAGGAAGCCGCCGCGGGTCGGATGGCCGTCGGGCCCCAGCATCGACATCGGGAACACCGGCTGCGCCAGGCACCAATGCACCGTGAACGGCGCAGCGTCGCCCGCCTTGGGCTCGCCGACCTCCTGGAACAGCGTCGCGCGCAGGCCCTTGACGAGCTGCGCGGTGACGACGTCGGTGGCCTCTTGGGTGCGGCCGATCCATTGCCGCAAATGATCAATGTCGAGCTTTTCGGTCATGACACCTCGCTCTCTCTATTTGGACTGGGGACGCTCGCCGATGGCGGGCACGGCGCCGTAAGAGCGCGTCTCGCCGACGATGATCGGCGCCGGCGCGGGATAGCTGACGCGACCATTCGGCGTGTCGACCTCGATGCGCCGCAGATGCGGATGGCTGGCGAGGTCCGCCATGGTGTTGACCTCGGCGAAGGCGATGTCGGCGTCCGACAGACGCTTCAAGAGCTCGTCGCGCGTCATCTTGCCGAAGATGTCGGCCACCGTCGTGTCGGTGAAGTCGCGGTTGCGCACGCGCTCGACCATGTTGGCGACGCGGGGATCGGCCGGCAGGTCCGGCTGATCCAGCACCTTCGCGCACAGCGTCTTCCACTCGCGCTCGCTCTGGATCGAGATCAAGATGTCCTTGCCGTCCCTGGAGGTGAACACGCCATAGGGCGCGATCGACGGATGCCGCAGGCCCATGCGCTTGGGCGGATTGCCGGCTTCGGCATTGAGCAGCGGCACGGTGCACCAATCCGCCATCACGTCGAACATGGAGATGCGGATGTCGGCGCCCTTGCCGGTGCGCCCGCGCGCGATCAGCGCCTCCAGGATCGCCGCATGCGCGGTGGCGCCGGTCGCGACGTCGACGATCGACATGCCGACGCGCGAGGCGCCATCGGGATTGCCGGTGATCGAGGCGAGCCCGCTCTCGGCCTGGATCAGGAGATCATAGGCCTTGCGGTGCGCGTAGGGACCCTCGTCGCCATAGCCGGTAATCGTGCAGGAAATCAGCTTGGGATAGTCCTTCAAGAGCCGCTCGCGCGAGAAGCCGAGCTTGTCCATCGAGCCCGGCTTGAGGTTCTGGATCAGCACGTCGGCGCTCGCGATCAGCTTCTCCAGCTCGGCGCGGCCTTCGTTCGTCGTGAGATCGACCACGACCGATTGCTTGCCGCGGTTGAGCCAAACGAAATAGCTGCTCTGGCCCTTGGCCGCCGCGTCATAGCCGCGGGCGAAATCGCCCTCGGGCCGCTCGATCTTGATCACCTCCGCGCCGGCATCCGCCAGGCGCGAGGAGCAGAACGGCGCCGCCACCGCCTGCTCGACCGCAATCACCCTGATCCCGTCAAGTGCTCCCATGGCCCGACCTCAGTAGGAGCGCGGCATGCCGAGCACATGCTCGGCGACGTAGGACAGCACGAGGTTGGTCGAGATCGGCGCAACCTGGTAGAGCCGCGTCTCGCGGAATTTGCGCTCGACGTCGTATTCCTCGGCGAAACCGAAGCCGCCATGGGTCTGGATGCAGGCATTCGCCGCTTCCCACGACGCATCCGCCGCCAGCATCTTGGCCATGTTGGCCTCCGCGCCGCAATCGAGCCCGGCCTCATATTTGCGCGTCGCTTCCTTCACCATCAGCTCGGCCGCGCGCATCGAGGCGTAGGCCTTGGCGATCGGAAACTGGATGCCTTGATTCTGGCCGATCGGCCGGCCGAACACGGCGCGCTCCTTGGCGTAGTTCGTCGCCTTCGCGATGAACCACTTGGCGTCGCCGACGCATTCGGCCGCGATCAGGATGCGCTCGGCATTCATGCCGGAGAGGATGTAGCGAAAACCCTTGCCTTCCTCGCCGATCAGGTTCTCCGCCGACACCCTCATGTCGGTGAAGAACACCTCGGTGGTGGCGTGGTTCATCATGGTGCGGATCGGGCGGATCTCGAGGCCGTTGTTCTTGGCCTCGCGCATGTCGACGATGAACACGGAAAGACCGTCGGTGCGCTTCTTGACCTGGTCCTTCGGCGTGGTGCGCGCCAGCAGCACCATCAAATCGGAATGCTCGGCGCGGCTGGTCCAGATCTTCTGGCCGTTGACGATGTAGCTGTCGTTGCCGTCCTTGCGTGCGAACGTCTTCAGCGAGGAGGTGTCGGTACCGCTGGTCGGCTCGGTGACCCCGAACGCCTGCAGGCGCAACTCGCCGCTCGCGATCTTCGGCAGGTACTTTGCCTTCTGCTCGGCATTGCCGTGCCGCAGCACCGTGCCCATCGTGTACATCTGGGCGTGGCAGCCGCCGCCGTTGCAGCCCGCGCGCTGGATCTCTTCCAGGATCGCCGCGGCCGCCGAAAGCTTCAGGCCCGCGCCGCCATATTCCTCCGGGATCAGCACCGAGAGATAGCCGGCCTCGGTCAGCGCGTCGACGAACGCCTTGGGGTAGGCCATCTCGCGATCGAGCTTGCGCCAATATTCGCCGGGGAACTGCGCGCAGAGCTTGGCAACGGCCTCGCGGATGTCGGCGTAATCTTCGGTGTGGTGTTCTTGACTCATGGCGTTTCCAATCTCAGCGGCAGTTAAGATAACGCCGGCCAACCCACGGGCGTTGTGAAAACAATGCCCGCCCCCTATGCTCATTTGTTATAGCGTATGGAGTAGCCTTCCAGGATTGGCAAGCATGGATTTCCGGCAGCTCAGGACCTTCAGTTGCGTGGCGGAGCTCGGCAGCCTGTCCAAGGCCTCCGACACCTTGCGCGTGGCGCAGCCGGCGCTCTCCCGGCAGATCAAGCTGCTGGAACACGAGCTGCGCACCGAACTCTTCACCCGCAATGGCCGCGGCATGGTGCTGACCGAGGCCGGCCGCCTGCTGCTCGCGCGCACCTCCGGCATCGTGCGGCAGATCGACCAGATCCGCGACGACATCCAGTCGGCCAAGGGGCCGCCCTCCGGCCAGGTCGTGCTCGGCCTGGTTCCGACCGTGAGCTGCGTGCTGTCGGCGCGCTTTGCACGGCGCTGCGTCGAAAAATTTCCCGGCATCTCGCTGCGCATCGTCGAAAGCTACAGTGGCCATCTGGTCGAATGGCTGCATCGCGGCGAGATGGATCTCGCCATCCTGTACGGCCGCTCGGCCGACCTGCATCTCAACGTGCAGAGCCTGGGGCGCGACAACATCGTCGCGGTCGGTCCGCGCGGCTGCGGGCTGGCGCGGAAGAAGAGCGTCGACATCGGCTGGCTGCTGCGGCAGCGGCTGGTGCTGCCCTCTCATTCCCACGGCCTCCGCGCGCTGATCGAGCACGCCGCGGCCCAGCGCAAGATCAAGCTCGACGTCCAGCTGGAGGCGGATTCCTTCCGCGTGCTGACGAGCCTGGTCGAGGAGGGCCTCGGCTTCGCGCTGCTGCCGCCGTCCTCTGTCCACGGCGAGGTCGCGGACGGGCGGCTGGAAACCGCACCGGTATCCAAGCCGATGACGCGCGAGCTCATCTTTGCCTCTCCAATCGACCGCCCGGCCTCGACGGCCTCGCTCGCCATCACCGCGCTGTTGCGCGAGGAGGTCGCCGCCTGCCGCAAGGACGGCGTGTGGGACATCAGGTTGAGTTAGACGGCGTGTGGTAGAACAGCCGCACGCCATCGTGCCTTCGCATCTGGCGCGAGCTGTCATGCCGGAATTTTATAGCTGGGCTGCCGCCGAGCTTTCTGCGACCAGTGTTATACGCGGAAATCGCCTCGTCATTGCGAGCGTAGCGAAGCAATCCAGGAATCTTTCCGCAGTGGCAGTCTGGATTGCTTCGTCGCTTCGCTCCTCGCAATGACGGTAGGAGAGAGCTCAGCCTGGTATCCGCACCGGCAGCGTCTCGTATCCCTTGATGAAGCTCGAATAAATCCGCTTGGGCTCGCCGACCACCTCGATCCGGTCGAAGCGCTTCAGCATCTCCTCCCACACGATCCGCAGCTGCAGCTCGGCGAGCCGCATGCCGACGCAGCGGTGAATGCCGAAGCCGAAGGACAGATGCGTGCGCGGGCGCGGGCGGTCGATGATGAACTCGTTCGGCTTGTCGAACATCTCCTCGTCGCGATTGCCGGAGACGTACCACATCACGACGCGGTCGCCCTTCCTGATGTGCTTGCCGCCGATCTCGGTATCGGCAAGCGCGGTGCGACGCATATGCGCCAGCGGCGTCTGCCAGCGGATCACCTCCGGCACCATGGAATCGATCAGCTCCGGATTGGCGCGCAGCTTGTCGTACTGCTCCGGGTTCTCGTTCAGCGCCAGCACCGAGCCGGTCATGGTGTTGCGCGTGGTGTCGTTGCCGCCAACGATGAGCAGGATGATGTTGCCCATCAAATTGTCGGGGTCCATGTGGCGCGTGGCCTCGTTGTGTGCCATCAGCGACAACAGGTCGTTGCGCGGCGCCGAGTTGACGCGCTCGTTCCAGAGTTTGGACATGTAGGCGTAGCACTCGTCCATCTCGCGGCGGCGTTCTTCGGCGCTGGCGACGATGCCGCTCTTGGGCAGCGCGGTGGAAACGTCGGACCAGCGCGTCAGCTTGCGCCGCTCCTCCCAGGGAAAGTCGAACAGGGTCGCCAGCATCTGCGTGGTCAGCTCGATCGAGACGCGCTCGACAAAGTTGAAGGTCTCGTTGCGCGGCAGATTGTCGAGCACGGTCTGCGAGCGCTGGCGGATCAGCTTGGCCAGCTCGTCCAGGTGTGTCGGCGTGAACATCGGCGACACCGTCTTGCGCTGCGCCGAATGCCGGGGCTGGTCCATCGCGATGAAGCTCGGATAGTCGTAGCCTTCGGGCACGTCGCGGATCGAGATGCCGCCGAGCTTGGAGTCCGAGGAGAAGATGCCGTGATTGGTATCGACATGCATGATGTCATTGTACTTCACCACCGACCAGTACGGCTCGATCGGCGCGTTGGTGCAGTAATGCACCGGCTCTTCCTTGCGCAGCCGCTCGAACCAGGGCCACAGCGTGTCGTCCTGGAACAGCCGGGGCGCGCCGGGGTGGAATTGCGACAACGGCGTCGCATAGGCCTCCTCGCGGGCCCTGCGCATGCGTTCGGCCTTGTCCACTTTAACCGGCGCTTGGATGTTCATCGTCGTGGCTCCGTTGCGTTCGACTCACGCAGCAATCTTCACCGGCAGCGTCTCGATACCCTTTACGAAACTCGAATAGACCCGGGTGGGTTCGCCGACCACGTCAATATGGTCGAATCGCCTGAGGATTTCTTCCCAAATAATCTTGAGCTGAAGCTCGGCAAGCCGCAGGCCGACGCAACGGTGGATGCCGAAGCCGAAGGACAGGTGCGTGCGCGGGCGGGCGCGATCGATGATGAACTCGTAGGGCCTGTCGATCACCTCCTCATCCCGGTTGCCCGAGACGTACCACATCACGACCTTGTCACCCTTCTTGATTTGCTTGCCGCGGAACTCGAAGTCGGAGAGCGCCGTGCGGCGCATATGCGCCAGCGGCGTCTGCCAACGGATCACCTCCGGCACGAAACTGTCGAGCAGATCAGGGTTCTCGCGCAGCTTGCGATATTGCTCCGGATGCTGGCTCAGCGCGAGAAGCGAGCCCGACATGGTGTTGCGCGTGGTGTCGTTGCCGCCGACGATCAGGAGGATGAGATTGCCGAGGAAGTTCTTCGCATCCATGTCGCGCGTCGCGGCGCCATGCGCCATCATCGACAATAAATCGCTCTTCGGCGGCTGCTCGATGCGCTCCTTCCAGAGCCTCGAGAAATAGGCCGCGCATTCCGTCAGCTCGGCCTGCCGCTCGTCCTCGGTGGCGACCAGGCCTCCGGGGCCGGGAATAGTGGTGGCGATATCGGACCAGCGCGTCAGCTTGCGGCGATCCTCCCAGGGGAAGTCGAACAGCACCGCCAGCATCTGCGTCGTGAGCTCGATCGAGACGCGATCGACCCAGTCGAACACCTCGCCGCGGGGAAGGTTGTCCAGGCACTCGGCCGAGCGCTTGCGGATGTTGATGGCGAGATTGTCCAGGTGTGTCGGCGTGAACATCGGCGCCACGGTCTTGCGCTGGGCGGCATGGCGCGGCGGGTCCATCGAGATGAAGCTTTCGCGGCGCAGATCCGGATCGATGTCGCGGATGGTGATGCCGCCGAGCGCGGAGGCCGAGGAGAACACCGCATGGTTGGTCTCGATCTCCATGATGTCGTTGTAGCGCGTCACCGACCAGTACGGCCCGAACATCGAGTCCTTGCAGTAGTGCACGGGATCCTCGCGGCGCAGCCGATCGAAATAAGGCCAGAACGTATCGGTCCTGAACAATTCGGGGTCGCCGGGATCGAACTGCTCCAGCGGCAGCGACATGGCGCGCTCGCGCAAGGCGTCGAGCTTGGCCGCGCTTTCGATGGTCCCATGCATGACCGTTCTCCCTGGATATGAACCGCGCGTCGTTGAATTCTGCGCTACGGTATTTGATTTGCAATTACAGCCGGTTGTCGGCGCCGGGGCAAGGGAGAGTTTTGCCACATCCAACCCTTGAGCGTAGCGGGGATGGAGGTGCGTAGCCTGGATGGAGCGCAAGCGTAATCCGGGACATGGTGCTGCTGCCGCTGGCCTGGATTGCGCGTCGCTCCATCGAGACTACGGGACATCGACGAGCGTGATCCCCCGCACACCGTTTCGTCGTGGAAGCATGGCAGAAACCGGCTGGAATCGAGCCAAATCGAACCCGCTCATCTTGGGGATCGACTAACCTTTGATCTATAGTTTGGCCGGAAGAGATCCGCATCCCGAGGTTGCCGCCCGTGAACGACATGCAATGGACCCCCATCGGGTCCGAACCCTTGCCCCCGCCTCTGCCGGCGACGCGGGTCGATTTCTCCGGCAACCGCTCCGAGTTCCGGAAGATGGTCACCAAGGGTGCCATGCTCGAGCTCGTCACCTTCGGCTTCTACCGGTTCTGGCTCGTCACCGACATCCGCCGTCACCTGTGGACGCACACCGCGATCGACGGCGATACAGCCGAATACACCGGGAGGGCCAAGGAGCTCCTGGTCGGCTTCCTGTTCGCGCTCGCGATCCTGGTGCCGATCTATCTCGCCTATTTTCTTATCGGCATCGAGTTCGAGCGCTGGCAGGGCTTTGCCTCGACGCCCTTATTCATCGCCTTCTACGCCTTCGGCCAGTTCGCGATTTTTCGCGCGCGGCGCTACCGCCTGACGCGCACGGTCTGGCGCGGCGTCCGCTTCTGGATGGACGGCTCGGGCTGGGCTTACGCGTTTCGCGCCATGCTGTGGGGCTTGCTGGTGTTCCTGACGCTCGGTCTCGCGCTGCCCTGGCGCACAGCTGCGCTCGAACGCTACAAGATGCGGCACACCCATTACGGCGATCTCCGCGGCGATTTCGAAGCCGACGGCTGGACCTTCTTCAAGCGCGGCTGGTGGCTGTGGCTGCTCAGCCCGATCGCGCTCTTCATCTTCCCGCTCGCACCGTTCTTCTATGCCGAGTTCAAGGCGCGCGAATGGCGCTGGTGGCTCGACGGCATCCGCATCGGTGGCGTCAGCCTGTCCTCGAACCTGCCTCATGACGCCTTCTACGGCCTGTACTGGAAAGTGATCGGCTGGTGGATGCTGCTCACGGTCGCGTTCTCGGCCTATATGGGCGGCAGCGCCTTGCTCGTCGTCTCGCTTACCGGCGTTTCCGCCGAGGAGATCTTCGCCGGCGACAATGCGACGAAGAGCATCCCGATGGTGGTGATGATGGTGATCGGCTATTTCGCGCTCGCCCTTGCCATCAACATCGTCATGCGCGTCTATCTTCAGCGCGATCTTTGGGCCAAGGTGCTGGAGACCGTCGAGGTGCACAACATCTGGGCCGCGGCGGAGGTGCGCGGCAGCGGTCAGCTTGCCGGCGCGCTCGGCGAAGGCTTTGCCGACGGACTCGATGTCGCGGGATTCTGAGCTGTGAGTGACGTGTTTGCCGAGACCCTGGCGCAGTCGGCCAAGCCGACCATCTTCTTCGACGGCGTGTCGAGCCGCAGACGGCAAGTGACGCTGACCCTCGGCGATGTACTCGAGATCGCCGAGGACGGCGCAACGCCCGTTCGCTGGGCCTATGCCGACCTTCGCCGCGCCGACAGTCCCCCCGGAATCCTGCGCCTGGCTGCGACGTCCGCACCGCCTCTGGCTCGGCTCGAGATCCGCGATGCGGCGCTCGCCGCGGAGGTGGCCGCCCGCTGCACGCGTCTCGACGAGCACCGGACGACGCGCAGCGGTGTCGCGAAGATCGTGGGCTGGTCGGTTGCCGCCGCCGTCTCCATCGTCTGCGTCGTCCTCTTCGGCGTGCCGCTCGCCGCCGACCGGCTCGCGCCGCTGGTGCCGAAGCCTGTCGAACGGCGCATCGGCGACGCGGCCGAGGTCCAGATGAAGACCATCTTCGGCCGCAGCGTGTGCGAAGACCCCGCGGGCAAGGCCGCGTTCACGAAGCTCGTCAACCGGCTGCGCGATGCGGCCGGCCTCGACGACACCATGACGGCCGGCGTGCTGCCGACCTCGGTGCCAAATGCCTTCGCGCTGCCCGGCGGCAAGGTGTTCGTGCTGAAGGGGCTGCTCGACAAGGCCGAGAGTCCCGACGAGCTTGCCGGCATCCTCGCCCACGAGCTCGGCCATCTCAAGCATCACGACAACATGCGCGGCCTGATCTACAACGGCGGCACCTCGTTCCTGATCGGCCTGCTGTTCGGCGACGTCACCGGCTCTTCGGCCGTGATCTTCGCCTCGCGCAGCCTGGTCGAAGCGTCCTATTCGCGCGAAGCGGAGACCGGCGCCGACACTTTCGCGATCGAGATCATGCATGCGCTCGGCCGTTCGCCGAAGCCCGCGGCCCAACTGATGTTCCGCATCACCGGCAAGGAAGGCGGCTCTGGCCTGACAAATATCCTCGCCAGCCATCCGCTGACCGAGGACCGTCTCGCGCGCATGACGACGGAGGACCGGCCCGCCAGCGGCCCGCCGCTGCTGACCGACAAGGAATGGCAGGCGCTGAAGGGCATTTGCGGCAGCGGGAAGGTGTGACGGCCTACCCTAAAGCGCGATGCGAACAGGAAAAATCGTCATCGCGCTTTAGGTTTTTGTTTGAGCGTGATCTTTTCGGAAAACCGCTACGCACTTTCTCCGGATCATGCTCTGGCCCGTCACTTTGCCGGCGTAGTGGGCGGATTTGATCCGGTGGTGACGTTCGGCGCCGTGTTCGGATTTGAGGTCGTGGTTTGGGGACCGACCTCTCGTCCATTGTAGAAGAAGACCGCCGCGACCACGGCGATCACGAAGATCGCGCCGATTGCCCAGCCGACCGGGCTGTTGCGGCGCGCTCTGTCGGCCCTGCGGTCGTCATCCTGATAGGTCATCGTGCTCTCCATGTTAGAGCAGGAGAACCTTGCGCGGTCGAAGCTGTTCCTAAAACGCGCGCAGCACTTACCGCGTTCCGTAGGCGCGGTCACCGGCATCGCCGAGGCCCGGCAGGATGAAGCCGTTCTCGTCGAGCCCTTCATCGACCGCCGCAGTCCAGATCGGCACGTCCGGATGCAACCCGCGCAGCCGCTCGAGCCCTTGCGGGGCTGCGATCAGGCAGGCAAGGCGGATGTCCCTGGCACCGCGCTCCTTCAGCCGGTCGACGGCAGCGACAGCGGTGTTGGCGGTGGCGACCACGGGCGTCACCACGATGGCGAGGCGCTCGCTGAGATCGGAGGGCGATTTGAAGAAGTACTCCACCGCGGCAAAGCTGTGCGGCTGGCGGTAGAGGCCGATATGTGCGACGCGCGCAGTCGGCACCAGGTCCATCATGCCATCGACGAAGGTGGTGCCGGCGCGCAGCATCGGCACGAACACCAGCTTCTTGCCGGCGATCTTGGCCGAGTGCATCGTCGCCAGCGGCGTCTCGATCACGGTGTCGGTGAGCGGCAGGTCGCGCGTCACCTCGTAGCACAAAAGCATGCCGATCTCCTTGATCAGCTCGCGGAACGACTTGGTCGAGATGGACTTGTCCCGCACCAGCGTCAGCTTGTGCTGCACCAGCGGATGATCGACGATCGTGACGCCTTCCATGATCTGCCTTTCTTCCTTCTCCCCTTGTGGGAGAAGGTGGCGCGAAGCGCCGGATGAGGGGTTGTCTCCACGAATTCAGGCGAGAGATGTGTCCGCGGAGACAACCCCTCACCCGGCTTCGCTTTCGCGAAGCCACCCTCTCCCACAGGGGGAGAGGGTTAGAACACCGTGCCGTCGCTGATGACCTTGAGCGGCGGCGAGCCGTCGGGACGGCGTGTAAATGCGATGGCCCGGCCGGCCGCCCAGGTGCCGCCTTCGAGAATGCTGGCGAGCGGCAGTGTCTCCGGCGTGCGGCCGAGCTTACTACGAATGTGCTCCGCCAATCTGTCGAGCAATGCGACGGTGAGCGCGCGCCACTCCACGACGAGCAGCGAATCCACTTCATGCTCGCGTGCGGCGTCCGCGGCATCGCGCAGGCGCAGCACCTCATGGTCAACGAAAAGGCCGCCATTGCGATATTCGGCAAGGCCGGTCAGCCCGTCGATGTCGGTCACTTCGAGGCCGGCGCGCTGCAGCGGCTCGATCAGCGAGTAGCTCAGCCATTGCGACAGCTTGTGCAGCGGCACGAGGCCTGCCGTGCCATCGTCCGCCTTGATCGCAGGATGCCGCCAGCAATCGCCGAGCGGGACGCCCGCGAGCGCGAGCCGCGACGGCCAGATCGGCCCGAGCTGGTTCAGCACCGCGGACAGGATTGCGGGCGCAGCAACAGTGCCGCCGATCGCCTGCGCCGCGATATGATCGAACAGCCCGCCCGGCCGCGGCGTATCGTGGAGGCCGAACACGTCCGCACGCTCCGAGACCTGCCTGCCCAGACGCCGCAGCAGGTCGGCGCGTCCCTCCAGGCCGAGCAGCGGATTGGCGCCGGTCACCTGAAAGGCGGAAGTAAGTGAGGCAAGAGGCAGTCTTTCAAGCACCTCCGCATCGGCCCTGAGCGGCGCACGCGCATCGCGCGAAAACAGCCCGCTCGCGAACATGTCGAGGCTCGCGATCGCAAGCGCTTCCGATCGGCCGACATCTGCTCCCGTCACGGCGTCGCGATAGCGCCAGGCTGCGCCGGCACCGGCATCGAGCAGCACGCTGACGATGGCGAGGTCGAACTCGGCGCGCGCCCGCGCCGCGCGATCCGGCCAGGACCCAGCATCGGCAAGCCGGGCCCAGCGGTCGACGCCGCCGAGCACGAAGTGCCGCCAGCGCGCATGAAAGGGAATGTCGAGCGTCGGATAGGCTTTACGCGTGACCGCGAGCACGGCCTCCGCGACGCCATCCATGCGGTCGAGATCGACAGTGAAATGAGTGAGCCCGCCGGCGAGGCCGAGCTCGAGCATCTGCCCGGCGCGCGCGCGAACCGCCTTTGCGGTGAGCAGCGCGCGCGCCTGCGATTCCAAAGCGTCCGCCATCGCGATCAGTATTTTTCCAGCGAACGCCCGATGACGCCGTCCACGGACTGCTCCGGCGCGATGTCGGTGGAGTAATAGCCGGCGGCCTTCTTCGCGGCGATCTCGACATGGGCATCGGCCGGAATCAGCTCCAGCGGGATCGGCACGCGCTCGACGATGTCGATGCCTTGCGAGGTCAGCGCGTCGTATTTCATGTCGCTCATCGACAGGAAGCGATCGATGCGCTTGAGGCCGAGCCAGTGGATCGTATCCGGCATCAATTGCTGGAAGCGCGCATCCTGGACGCCGGCCACGCACTCGGTGCGCTCGAAATAGGCGGCGGCCGCATCGCCGTCCTCCTGCCGCTTGCGCGCATTGTAGACCAGGAATTTGGTGACCTCGCCGAGCGCGCGGCCCTCTTTGCGGTTGTAGACGACGAGCCCGAGCCCGCCCTCCTGTGCGCCGCGCGCGGATTCCTCGATGCCGTGGATCAGATAGGGGCGGCAGGTGCAGATGTCGGAGCCGAACACGTCGGAGCCGTTGCACTCGTCATGCACGCGGCAGGTGATCCTGGTGCGATGATCCGGCAATTTCGTCAGGTCGCCGAACAGATACACCGTGGTGCCGCCGATCGGCGGCAGGAACACCTTCATGTCCGGGCGCGTCACCAGCTCCGGGAACATGCCGGCGGTCTGCTCGAACAGCGTGCGCCGCAGCTCGGTCTCGCCGGTGCCGAAGCGCGCCGCAAGGCCCGGCAGATACCACACCGGATCGATCGCGATCTTCACCACCGAGACGCTGCCATTGGCGTGCACGACCTCGCCGTCGGCACGCAGCCGCTTGGCGGCAAGCGCATCGCGGATCTCCGGCAGGTCGAGCCGCGCCCGCGTCACCGCGATGCTCGGGCGGATGTCGACACCTTCCGCGATCTCCTGGCGAAAATTCTCGGCGACCAGATGCCCCCAGGGATCGAGCGCGACGATCTTGGTGGGATCGGTCCATTGCGGGAACGGACCGATGGTCGCGGCCGGAAATGTGTTGGTGAGGTCGGGGCGCCTGATCGGGTCGAGCGCGCCGGCGGAGACCGCGAGCGCGCGGTACATCGCGTAGGACCCGCCATGGCTGCCGATCACGTTGCGGTCCCCGGCGCGCGACACCGTGCCGATGACCGGCCCGCGGGCGCGCGCATCAGTGGCGCCCCAATGAATGGGAAAGGCGGCCTTCCGGCCCGGCTCCGGATGGGAGGTCAGGCGGATGTGGTCGGTACGGTTGGCACGGCTCATGTCCAGGCTCCCAAAAAGCCAACGGCCCGCCGCTTGGACGGGCCTGGCTCGCTTGCGGCGCCGAACCGGCGGCGCAAGCTCAATCCAACATATTGTAGCGGCCGGCGACGACAGACAAGTTAATCGTGGCAGGGCGCAGGGGCCGTTCGCGGCCAAATTCCCGTCATGGAGACGGCCATCGGGCCTGCCGGCACGCTCATCCCGCTTGCCGCCTTGCCCGTGAGGCCAGTTTAAGGAATTGAAATAGTTTCATTTTTCGTGTTTTCAAGGAGTTGTTGCTGCGTGCGGCGGGCTTCAAGTTCGGCGCACTGCGCTGCCCCTGCCCCTGGAGACTGCCATGCCCGCCGCCAGCTACATCGATCCCAGTAACGGAAAGCTCTATCCCCTGGACCAGCCGCGCTGGTGCTCGGACGAGCGCACGCCGCTGCTGGTGACGCCGGGAGCCGGCATCTCGCGCGAGGACATCGATGGCCGGACGCGGTCGCTTTGGCGCTACCGGGCGGCGCTGCCGGTCGAGATCGCGAAGCCGATCACGCTCGGCGAGGGCTGCACGCCGCTGGTCCAGCAGGAATGGGGCGCGCTGCGCCCGCTGTTCAAGCTCGAATGGTTCAACCCGACCGGCAGCTTCAAGGACCGTGGCTCGGCGGTGATGCTGTCGTTCCTGCGACAGATCGGTATCTCTGCCATTCTGGAGGATTCCTCCGGCAACGGCGGCTCGTCGATGGCGGGGCTGGGTGCGGCCGGCCGCATGCGCGTCAAGATTCTGGCGCCGGCCTCGACGTCGCCGGCCAAGATCGCGCAGGTGCGCGCCTACGGCGCAACCGTGCAGCTCGTGGAGGGCCCGCGCGAGGAATCCGAAGCCGAGGCCATCCGGCAGTCGAGCCAGACCTTCTACGCCAGCCACAATTGGCAGCCGTTCTTCCTCGAAGGCACCAAATCGTTGGCCTACGAGATCTGGGAAGATCTCGGCTTCCGCGCGCCCGACAACGTCATCGTTCCCGTCGGTGCCGGCAGCAGTCTGCTGGGTTGCGCCTTCGGTTTCCGCGAGCTGTTGAAGGCCGGGCAGATCGCAAAGCTGCCGCGCCTGTTCGCGGCGCAGCCGCTCAATTGCTCGCCGATCGATGCGAGCTTCAAGGCCGGTGTCGATACGCCAGTCGCGCGCGAGGTGAGCAAGACCATCGCCGAAGGCACCGCCATCAAGACTCCCCTCCGCCTGCGTGAGATCATCGCCGCCCTGCGCGAGAGCGGCGGCGGCACCATCGCGCTCACCGAGGACGAGATCGTCGCCGCCCTGCGCCGCCTTGCGCGCCAGGGCCTGTTCGCCGAGCCGACCAGCGCCAGCGCGGCTGCGGCGCTCGACAAGCTCGCTGCAACCGGCGCCATCACGGCGAACGAGACCACGGTCGCGGTTCTCACCGGCACCGGCCTCAAGGCCGCAATCACCGTCGCCGATCTCGTGCAGTAGGGCCGCGCTTACTCTCCCGCTCCAGGCTCATGGAGGGGCCTGGCGGGAGAGCGCAAGCGCCCGCCGGCATCCGCCAGCACCTTCCACTGGAACAGCGGCGAGTCCTTTGGCGGCGAGAGCTGCGGGGTCCAGCCGGTGAGCTTTTCGATCGCATAAGTGTCCATCACGACGCCGCGCCAGCGGCGTTCGACCGTGGCGAGTTGCTCGCGCTGCGCCGGAATGTGCTCCCACAGCGATGCGCGGTTGTCCGGCTCGCGCCCGACATAGATGCCGGCATGACCCTTGATCCGGTCCATGCCGGGATCGCGGAAATCCTGGAAACGGCCACGCTCGTTGATCTCGATCACCGGCACGCGGCCCCGGAACAGCCAGCGCATCATGGCGTAGGTGCGATAGTCCGTGGTTGCGATCCAGGTCGCGCCCGTTGCGTCGAGGGCCGCTTGCGCCCGCGCGGCGACCTGCTCGTAGCCGGCCTCGGCGCCGATCGGGTCGATCTTGCCGAGCAGATTCCAGGGCGCGGCAACGTAGTAGAGGAACACGACGATGACGAAGGCGAGGCCCGAGACGATCGCTGTCTTGGCCCAGAACAGAGAGGACCTCAGCATTCGGGCGGACCATCCCTCTTTCCTCATCGTGACGAGGTTGACCGCGGTGGCGGCAAAACCCACCGGCCACATGAACATCGGCCAGGTGTCGCCGACGCGAAGCGTCAGCGACTTGAAGAAGAAGTAGACGAACGGCACCAGCACCGCGGTCGACAAAAGGATCGCGACCGGTTCGCGCGTGCGATAGCCGCGCCACGCCGTCAGAACCAGGCCCGTCAGCACCACCGGCAGCATGACGAAGCCGACCAGACCGAATTGCAGGCCGATGTAATCGCCGATCGTACGCAGCGAGATGCCGTAATTGGCGGTGGCGCGCACGCCCTGGAATCGGAACGAGGCCCAGTCGTGCTGCGCGTTCCAGATCAGCACCGGCGAGAACACCGCGATCGCGCCCAGGACGGCGAGATAGGGGTAAGGACTGCGCAGCCAGCGCCAGCGCCAGTCCGGCACCAGCAGAAAGGCGGCGACCGCCGGCGCGAACATGATCGCGGTGAATTTCGCCAGCATCGATAGGCCCGCGAACAGGCCGGCCGCCAGCCACCAGCGTCCGTCGCCGCTTTGTGCCAGCCGCACCAAGGACCACATCATCGCCACCGCAAACGGGATCATCGCGACATCGGGCGCGACCTTGGCCATCAACAGGCCATAATACAGCGCGGCCTCCGGCATCAGCACCGCGAACACGATCGCGCGCGCATCATGGGTGAGGCGGCGGACGATGTCGGCGAGCAATAGCTGCGTCACCAGCATCGCGACGATGCCGCCGAAGCGGACGCCGAGATTGGTGTCGCCGAAGATCGCGGTTCCGAAGCGGATCAGCCACGCGATGCCGGGCGGATGGTCGAGGAAGCTGAGCGCGGCCTCCTTGGACCAGGTCCAGTAATAGGCTTCGTCGGTGCGCAGCTCGATGGCCGAGGCATAGACGATGCGGAGCAGCGTCATCGCGGCGATGATCGCTGCGGCAATGAGGATGAGACGGCGTTCGGCGCCGGCTTGCTTCGCAGAGGTGTCGGGAGCGATCGTCACGGCGGCGCTTTTCCCCGACTTGAAAGGGGGAGTCAATGTGGGCCAAGCTCTCTCCCCGCGTCGTCCCGGACAAGCGCGCCCTGAAGGCGCGCGCCGATCCGGGACGACGGCGGAGTGTGAGGCGGCTTCCCAGGCATGTGGCCTCACAGCCTGTCCACATCAGGAATTAAACGTTACGCTGGCTGTTCTCTTTCATGAACTGATACAATCCAATCATGGCCACCGCTCCCAGACAGATGTCAGTCGTCCGCGCCGCCGGCGTGCGGCAGGTGCGACTCGTTTGCGGCCTCATCCTGTTCGCCTATGTGGTCAGTCACTTCCTCAACCACGCGCTCGGCAACATTTCGGTCGATGCCATGGAGACGGGGGTCTACTATCACACCCTGTTCTGGCAGTTCCTCCCGGTCGCGATCGTGTTCTACACGGCCGCACTCACCCATATGGGCCTCGGCCTCTACGCGCTGTATCAGCGCCGGCAGTTCCGCTGGCGGACGATCGAGCCGCTCCAGCTCGTGCTCGGCTTGAGCATCCCCGTCCTCGTCATGGGCCACGTCATCGGCGTGCGGCTCGGGCAGACGCTGTACGGACACCAGAAGCTCTATCCGCAGGAGCTCTATCTGTTCTTCGTCGCGGCGCCGGGCCGGCTCTGGCAGATGACGATCCTGCTGCTCATTGCCTGGGTGCACGGCTGCATCGGCGTCTATTTCTGGCTTCGGCTGAAGCCGTTCTTCACGCGCGCGGCGCCCTATCTGCTCGCGGCCGCCGTGCTGATCCCGACGCTCTCGCTGCTCGGCATCTATCAGGGCGGCCGCAGCGTCGCCGTCGACAGTGACGATGGCGAATGGCGTAGACAGCATCTCACCCGCCGCCAGGTCGGCACGGTTGCGGAAGGCGACACGCTCGACCGCATCGCGGGCGGTCTCACCATCGGCTATTTCGGTCTGTTGGGACTGGTGCTGGCGGCGCGCGGCGCGCGTGCCTTGCGCGAACGGCGCGGCGGCATGATCGCGCTGTCCTACGGCAACGGCAAGACGGTGCGGGTCCCCAAGGGCCTGTCCGTGCTGGAAGCGAGCCTGCGCCATAACGTGCCGCATGCCAGCGTCTGCGGCGGCCGCGCCCGCTGCTCGACCTGCCGCATCCGCATCATCGGCGATCATGACGCGTTGCCTACCCCGTCCCAGCGCGAGGCGTTCGTGCTCACCCGCGTCGGCACCGCCGATCCCTCGATCCGGCTGGCCTGTCAGCTGCGCCCGACCTCCGACCTCTCCTTCTTCCAGCTCTTCACACCTCACACGCATGGAGCGGACGGGGCCTCGACATCGGCCAGCATCGGCCAGGAGCGCTATCTCGTCAGCCTGTTCGTGGACATGCGCGGCTCGACGCAGCTGGCCGAGAAGCGCCTGCCGTTCGACACGGTCTTCATCGTCAACCGCTTCCTCGGCGCGGTGTCGCAGGCGGTGATCGAGAACGGCGGCCAGCCGAACCAGTTCGTCGGCGATGGCATGCTGGCGCTGTTCGGCCTTGCGGCCGACCCGCAAACCGCCTGCCGGCAGGCGATGAAGGCAGCCGCGGGAATTGCCACGCATATCGACGAGCTCAACGAGCTCCTGAGCCACGATCTGCGCCAGCCGATCCGCTTCGGCATCGGCATCCACGGCGGCGAGGTCATCATCGGCGACATCGGCTATCGCGATCACATCGTCTTCACCGCGCTCGGCGATGCCGTCAACGTCGCCGCCCGCCTGCAGGACATGACCAAGACACTGGCCTGCGAGGCGATCGTCTCGGAAGAAGTCCGCCGTACCGCTGATATTGCCGAGGACGCCCTGCCGCAGCAAGAGGTCGCCATCCGTGGCCGCGACGAGCCGCTCGCGGTGCGCGTGGTGGCGAATGCGAGGGAGCTGGCGGGGCTGGTCGATCGCAGCGAGCGGGTGGCTGCGTGATCCCTACCTCTCCCCGCTTGCGGGGAGAGGTAGGAATGCGCGCGTAGCGCGGATTCCGGGTGAGGGGGTACAGGTCTCGCGGCAGTCGCACGTGTGGAGAGAGGCCCCTCACCCCAACCCTCTCCCCGTAAGAACGGCGCGAGGGAGCGCACCGTCGTCACTGCCGCAGCTCGCCTCATCTAATGCAGAGGCAACACCGCCCTGCTGCAACGCAGCGGCATGGGGTTGCTGCGAAAGCGCGAATTGACTTCGCTCAAATCGTTGCGACAGATGAGCGCAGGATCGTGGTGATGACCGCGCATCCAACGAGAAGCTCCGGGAGGAGAAAAAATGTTCGATCGACGCGACCTGCTCAAGGGAGCAGGCCTTGCAGCCATGGCGGCCACACTGAATTCCACCAAGGCGCTGGCCCTCGACACCGTGACCCTGCCCTTCGCCAATGGCGAACGGCCGCTGGTGAAGTATCCGCAGAAGCGGCCGATGATCGGCCTGACCAGCCGACCGCCGCAGCTCGAGACGCCGTTTGCGGTATTCAACGACGGCCCGATCACGCCGAACAACGTGTTCTTCGTGCGCTACCACCTCTCCGACCTGCCCTACAATCTCGACCCCGACAAGTTCACGCTGGAGGTCAAGGGCAAGGTCGACAAGCCGCTGAAATTGTCGCTGAAGGACATCAGGAAGATGAAGGCGACGGAGATCGTCGCCGTCGCGCAATGCTCCGGCAACAGCCGCGGCTTTTTCGAGCCGCGCGTTGCAGGCGGCCAGCTCGCCAACGGTGCGATGGGTTGCGCGCGCTGGCGCGGCGTGCCGCTGAAGAGCGTGCTCGAAATGGCCGGCGTGCAAAGCGGCGCCAGGCAGGTCACCTTCAACGGCATGGATGGGCCCGTCAACGACAAGACGCCGGACTTCATCAAGGCACTCGACATCGATCACGCCAACGACGGCGAGGTGATGCTGGCCTATGGCATGAACGGTGAGGACCTGCCGTTCCTTAATGGCTTCCCGCTGCGCCTGATCGTGCCCGGCTATTACGGCACCTACTGGGTCAAGCACCTCAACGAGATCACCGTTATCGACAACGTCTATGACGGCTTCTGGATGAAGTCGGCCTATCGCATCCCTGACACGCCGAACAACGCGGTCGAGCCGGGCACCGCGCCGAAGGCGACGATCCCGATCAACCGCTTCACCATCCGCTCCTTCATCACCAGCGTCCCCGATGGCGCCAAGCTGAAGGCGGGAGCCGTGACCCTGCGCGGCATCGCGTTCGATGGCGGCAAAGGCATCAAGGAGGTCGAAGTCTCCACCGACGGCGGCAAGACCTGGGTCGGCGCCAAGCTCGGCAAGGATCTCGGCAAGTACGCCTTCCGCGAATGGAAGCTGCCGGTGAAGCTCGCTGCCGGCAACCACGAGCTCAAGGTCCGCGCCACCGGCAATGGCGGCGAGACCCAGCCGGACACGCCGCGCTGGAACCCGGCGGGCTATTTGCGCAACGTCGTCGAAACCGTCCGCGTCAGCGTGGCCTGAAGGAGACTGATCATGCAGCGCATTGTTCTCGTCGCCATCACACTCGCTATCGCCGCATTGATGGGTTCGTCACTTGCAGCGCCGGTCAATTACAAGAGCCCCGACGAGGTCGCCGCCTTTAAACCCGGTCCCAACCTCGAGGTCGTGCAGAGCAATTGCAGCGCCTGTCATTCGTCCGACTACGTCGCCACGCAGCCGCCGATGAAGGACAAGAGGGCGTTCTGGCAGGCCGAGGTGACCAAGATGATCAAGGTCTATGGCGCACCGATCGACGATGCCGATGTCGGCAAGATCGTCGATTATCTAGCTGCGACCTACTGACGGATGACCGCGAAACGGGCAAAACCGGCAAAAACGCCGCGAAGTTGAGCGGAATTCGGCGAAATGGCGATGTGGTTTGAGCTACCAAGCCTGCCACATTCCGCGTATCCTGTTAAGACCGAACCGGCCGGTTGGCGGGGACTGGCGGTTCGAGATTTCGGAGGAAGACCCGCGGAGAAGTCGTGATGGCTAAAGGTACGGTCAAGTGGTTCAACCCGACGAAGGGTTATGGATTTATCCAGCCTGCGTCGGGTGGCAAGGATGTGTTCGTGCATATCTCGGCAGTGCAGAAGGCCGGTCTGTCAACCCTCAACGAGGGACAGACGGTGGAATACGAAGAGATCGCAAACCGGGGCAAGACCTCCGCAGAGAACCTCAAAGTATAAGCCCGCGCCAGCCTTTGCTGCCTCCCGGATTTGTCCGGGAGCGGGCCAAAAAAATTTAAGAAGACGGCCGGTGCATTCGACGACAGGCGTTGCGATTGCACAAGGATAGCTATTTTTTCCTTGCGAAGACCGCTCATTCAAATCACAGCAATGACAATCGCGACTGCACTTCGCTAACCCACCGGCAGCGGTGCGTCGCGCTTGATCTCCTCCATCACCGCATAGGTCCGCGTCTCGCGCACGCCCGGCATCGACAGCAGGGTTTCGCCGAGAAAGCGACGATAGGCGCTCATGTCTGCCAGCCGCGCCTTCACGAGATAGTCGAAGCCGCCGGCGACCATGTGACACTCCAGCACTTCAGGAGCGAGCCTCACGGCGCGCGCGAACCGCTCGAAATTGTCGGGCGTGGTCTTGTCGAGCAGCACCTCGACGAACACCAGGAGCCCAAGGCCGAGCCGGTGCGGGTTGAGCCGCGCGCCATAGCCTTCGACGAAGCCCTCGCGCTGCAGGCGCTTCAGCCGTTCGCCGATCGAGGTCGGCGACAGCCCGATGCGCTCGGCGAGTTCGACATTGGCGATGCGCCCATCCTCCTGCAGGATCGAGAGGATTTTCCGGTCTGTTCGATCGAGTTCCATAACTTATGTGGCTAAATGGCTAGTGCTCTTCATTTTCTAAGGCAAAGAAGCTAGATTGTCTATCGAACTACGGTCACGCGGGCCTTATCCTGGATTTCAGCCACAGGACACGCCATGCCGAACATCCCGCCGCCCTTCTCCGCGCCTTACGCTCCCGATGACGCTGAGATCGCCGCAAAGCTTTTGCCGGCCTCGCATCTCGCCCCGCCACGGGAGGCCCGGATCGACCGCACCGCGACGCGGCTGATCGAGGCGATCCGCAAGCGCGACGACCGGCTCGGCGGGGTCGAGGACATGCTGCGGGAGTTCGCGCTCTCGACCAAGGAAGGGCTGGCGCTGATGATCCTGGCGGAAGCGCTGCTGCGCGTGCCCGATGCACGCACGGCCGACCAGTTCATCGAGGACAAGCTCGGCGAGGGCGATTTCATCCATCATGAGACCAAGTCCACCGCGTTCCTGGTCAACGCCTCGGCCTGGGCGCTCGGCCTGTCGGCGCGAGTGATCCAGCCGGGCGAGACGCCCGACGGCACCATCGGCCGGCTGGTGAAGCGGCTCGGTGCACCGGCGGTGCGCACCGCGACGCGCCAGGCGATGCGGCTGATGGGCAATCATTTCGTGCTAGGGGAGACCATCGAGCAGGCGCTGGAGCGGGGCCGACCGCGTTCGGGCCAGAAGCCGCGCTATTCCTTCGACATGCTCGGCGAAGGCGCGCGCACGGCAACCGATGCCAAGCGCTATTTCGACGCCTATGCCAGTGCGATTGACACGATCGGCAAGGCGGCGGGAAACCATCCCCTGCCCGACCGCCCCGGCATCTCGGTCAAGCTCTCGGCGCTGCATCCGCGCTTCGAGGCGATCAGCCGCGGCCGCGTGATGGCCGAGCTGGTGCCGCTATTGCTGGACCTTGCGCAGCGCGCCAAGGCGCATGACCTCAACTTCACCGTCGATGCCGAGGAGGCCGACCGGCTGGAGCTGTCGCTCGACGTGATCGCGGCGACGCTCGCCGATCCCTCGCTTTCCGGCTGGGACGGATTTGGCCTTGCGGTCCAGGCCTATCAGAAGCGCGCCAGCGCGGTGATCGACTATGTCGATGAACTGGCCCGTGCGCATAACCGCAAGCTGATGGTGCGCCTGGTCAAGGGCGCCTATTGGGACACCGAGATCAAGCGCGCCCAGGAGCGCGGGCTCGACGGCTATCCCGTGTTCACGCGCAAGGCGATGACCGATCTGAACTTTGTCGTCTGCGCGACGAAGCTGCTGGCGTTGCGGCCGCGCATTTTCCCGCAATTCGCCACCCACAACGCGCTGACGGTCGCGACCGTGCTGGAGCTCGCAGCTGATGGCGGCGGCTTCGAATTCCAGCGCCTGCACGGCATGGGCGAAGCGCTCTACGAGCAACTCGCCAAGGATCATCCTGACATCGCCTACCGCACCTATGCGCCGGTCGGCAGCCATCGCGACCTGCTCGCTTATCTGGTGCGGCGGCTGTTGGAGAACGGCGCCAATTCCTCGTTCGTGGCGCAGGCGGCCGATTATCGCGTGCCGGTTTCGGCGCTGCTGCAGCGCCCGGCGGATGCCATCGGCCAGCCGCAACAGGCACCTCATGCCAAGATTCCGTTGCCGGCAGATCTGTTCGCGCCGGAGCGGCGGAATTCGCGCGGCGTCGAATTCGGTGAGCGTGCCGCACTCGACCAGCTCCTGACGGACGTGAAGGCCGCGGCGGCCGATCTCAAGCCTGTCGCTAACACAACACCGGATCAGGCCAACGCGGCGATGACGGCTGCGCGCGCCGGCTTTGCCAGCTGGAGCCGGACGCCTGCAGGCACGCGCGCAGCGGCGCTGGAGCAGGCCGCGCATCTCCTGGAAAGCCGCGGCGCCCGCTTCATCGCGCTGTTGCAAGCCGAGGGCGGCAAGACGCTTGACGACGCTCTGTCCGAGCTGCGCGAAGCCGCCGACTTCTGCCGCTACTATGCCGCGCAGGGCCGCAAGCTGTTCGGGAACGATGCCGCCATGCCCGGCCCGACCGGCGAGAGCAACGCGCTTAGCCTTCGCGGCCGCGGCGTGTTCGTCCCGATCTCGCCGTGGAATTTTCCGCTGGCGATCTTCCTTGGCCAGGTGAGCGCGGCGCTGATGGCCGGCAACAGCGTGGTGGCAAAACCCGCCGAGCAGACGCCGCGCATCGCGCGCGAGGCCGTTGCCCTGCTGCATGAGGCCGGCATCCCCACAAGCGCGCTGCATCTCGTCACCGGCGACGGCCGCATCGGCGCCGTCCTCACCGCGCATCCTGATGTCGCCGGAATCGTCTTCACCGGCTCGACTGAGGTCGCGCGCCAGATCAACCGGACGCTGGCCGCCAAGGACGGGCCGATCGTGCCGCTGATCGCGGAGACCGGCGGCATCAACGCCATGATCGCGGATGCGACCGCGCTGCCCGAGCAGGTGGCCGACGATGTCGTGACCTCCGCGTTCCGCTCCGCAGGCCAGCGCTGCTCGGCGTTGCGGCTGTTGTTCGTGCAGGAGGATGTGGCCGACCGCATGATCGAGATGATCGCGGGTGCCGCGCGCGAGCTTAAGATCGGCGATCCCTCTGATGTCGCGACCCATGTCGGTCCTGTGATCGACATGGAGGCCAAGCAGCGCCTCGATGCGCATATCGCGCGGATGAAGCGCGAGGCGCGGCTGCACTTTGCAGGTGCCGCGCCGGATGGCTGCTTCGTCGCGCCGCATATCTTCGAGCTCAAGGAGGCCGGTCAGCTCACCGAGGAGGTGTTCGGCCCGATCCTGCATGTCGTGCGCTATCGCGCGGAGAACCTCGAACGTGTGTTGCAATCGATCGCGCGCACCGGCTACGGGCTCACTCTCGGCATCCATTCGCGCATAGACGACACCATCGAGGCGATCATCGACCGCGTCCAGGTCGGGAACATCTACGTCAACCGCAACATGATCGGCGCCGTGGTCGGCGTGCAGCCGTTCGGCGGCAGCGGCCTGTCCGGAACCGGCCCCAAAGCCGGCGGCCCGCACTACCTCGCGCGCTTTGCAACCGAGCAGACCGTGACAATCAACACCGCGGCTGCCGGCGGCAATGCGGCGTTGCTTGCGGGAGAGGAGTGAGGCCCTGCGCCAGGCGCCGTTGCATCCCGGCAAAACATCGGTCTAATGCTCCCATCATTGGCCCGCGCCAATTCCAGGGCGCGGGAAACGACTGAAGCGAGGGAGCGACGCCGCGATGGAGAAGGGCATTTTTGCGGGCCTGAAGGTGCTGGACTGCGCGAGCTTCATTGCAGCGCCCGCGGCCGCGACCGTGCTGTCGGATTTCGGTGCCGACGTCATCAAGATCGAGCCGCCCGGCACCGGCGACCCCTATCGCAACCTGCCGAACCTGCCGGGCTATCCCACCGGCGAGCACAATTTCGCCTGGCTGCTGGAGGCGCGCAACAAGAAGAGCATCGCGCTCGACCTGTCGAAGCCAGAGGCGCAGGCGGTGCTCTACAAGCTGGTGGCGGAGGCCGACGTCTTCATCACCAACATGCCGCCGCCGGTGCGCGCCAAGCTCGGCATCACCTACGACCATCTCGCCCATCTCAACGGTCGGCTGATCTACGCCTCCTTCACCGGCTATGGCGAGAAGGGCGAGGAAGCCAACAAGCCCGGCTTCGACAGCAATGCCTATTGGGCGCGCTCCGGCCTGATGGACCTCGTCCGCGCCGACACCGACACAACGCCGGCGCGCTCGGTCGCGGGCATGGGCGATCATCCCTGCGCCATGGCGTTCTACGGCGCGATCGTCACCGCGCTGTATCAGCGCGAGAAGACCGGCAAGGGTTCGCACGTCGCCTCCAACCTGATGGCGAACGGGGTATGGGCGGCGAGCGTGCTGGCGCAGGCCAAACTCTGCGGCGCCAAGTTCGGCGAGCGGCGCCCGCGCGAGCGCGCCCTCAATGCGGTCGCCAACCATTATCAGTGCAAGGACGGCCGCTGGCTGATCCTGTCGCTGCTCAACGAAGAGAAGCAGTTTCCGACACTGGCCAAGTGCCTGGGCCGTGAGGATCTGATCAACGATCCCCGCTTCGTCACCAAGGCCGACCGCCACGCCCGCTCGGTCGAGTTGATCAGGATCTTGGACGAGACCTTCGCCACGAAAGATCTCGCTGAATGGCGCAAAATCCTCGACGGCAATGGTCTCGTGTTCGGCGTCGTCGCCATCCTGGACGACATCCCCAACGACAAGCAGATGCTCGACAACGAGGTGCTGGTGCCGTTCGAGAACGACACCATGCTGACGATCAACAGCCCGATCTGGATTGACGGCGCCAGGAAAGTGCAGCCGCGCAAGCCGCCAGCCGTCGGCGAGCACAGTGACGAGATTTTGCGCGGGGCGGGATATGACGAGGCGGCGATCAAGGCGCTGAGGTCGTCGGGGGCGGTGGGGTAGCCCCGTCGTCTCCACAGACTCCGTCATTGCGAGCGCAGCGAAGCAATCCAGAGTCTTTCCGCGGATGCATTGCTGGATTGCTTCGCTGCGCTCGCAATGACGATGTGGAGCGATCTCGCTATAACAATCGGCAAGTCACAAATGCCGCGAGGTCCCATGCCCAGCTACCGCCTGCACTACTTCCCCGAATCCGGCAACAGCTACAAGCTGGCGCTGATGCTGACGCTCTGCGGCGAGACGTTCGAGCCGGTCTGGACTGATTTTGCCGGCGGCGTCACGCGCACGGCGGAGTGGCGCAAGGCCGTGAACGAGATGGGCGAGATTCCCGTGCTCGAGATCGACGGCGTGAAGATGACGCAGACTGCGCCGCTGCTGCTGAAACTGGCCGAGCAATACGGCCGTTTCGGCGCCGAGACGGAAGACGAGAAGTTCGAGCTGCTGCGCTGGCTGTTCTGGGACAACCACAAGCTCACCAGCTACATGGCCACCTACCGCTTCATGCGCGCCTTCACGGAGAAAAACGATCCGCAGGTGCTGAAGCATTTTCGCCGGCGGCTCGAGGACTTTCTCGGCATCCTCGACGGCCATCTCCAGGACAATGAATTCGCGATCGGCGCAAAGCCGACGGTCGCCGACATCTCGATGATGGCTTATCTGCATTATCCCAGCGACGAGCACGGCTTTGATTTCGCGGCGAGCCATCCCGCCATCCATGCCTGGCTCGGCCGCATGGCCGCGCTGCCGGGCTGGAAGCCGGCCTACGAGCTGCTGCCCGGCAAGCGGATGACGAATTACGCGACGTGAGGATGCTTCCTCTCTTCTCCCTCTCCCCGTTCTTACGGGGAGAGGGTCGGGGTGAGGGGCCTCTCTCCACAGGTGAGACTGCCGACGGACCTGTACCCCCTCACCCGAATTCGATCTGCGATCGAATTCGACCTCTCCCCGCTAGCGGGGAGAGGTAAGTAAGCTCACTTCAGCGACAGCCAGCCCAGCGTGAACAGAATTCCGCCGACGATGACGGCCACCGCGACGGCCCAGATGCTCACGCGCGCGCTGCCGATGACCTGCTTGGCTTCCTCGTTTCGCGCAATCTCGCGATTGCGCGCCTTGTTGGCGTTGCCGGTATCCGTCATGGGTCATCCAAATCGCTTGTTGGCTCTATTTTGCGCGTGATCTTTTCGGAAAACCGCTGCACACTTTGCGCTAGCGCGGCCCTCCGGGTCCGGATCACGCGCTAACGCGTCTTGATGAAGCACATGCCGATGCGGCGCGAGGCCGTGGCGGCCTGGCAGGTCAAACCGTTGGCACAGCTCCATGACGTAAAACTCCTGTCCGGCGTTCCCGATCCCGGATCTTGCAGGGAACAATGCGCTCCCCAGCCGTCCTGATATTCGCTGCCGGCCAGCTCGCTTCTGCCGCGGGTCTGCGGCCGGCCGGCAAATCCGCGTGAGAAATCAGGGCTTTTTCCCGCCGCGAACGCAGTCAGGATGTCGCGGCGGCGGAGCTGGTCGCCGAAGAAGTGCGGCGAGGCCGCCACGATGGTGGAATTGGACGGCTTATCAGCGAGCCAATCGACGCCCGGGAAATGGAAACCGCCGATGCCGCGGGTCTGGTGACAGCCGGCGCAGGTGATGTCGTTGAGACGGCGCTGGAAGCCCGCGACCGAACGGATGTTCTGCATGTCGAGGGCGCGTGCCGCCGCCTGCTTCAGCGCGCCGACCACGTCATTATCGGTGAAGACGGGATCGCCTTTGCCCTCCCCCTGCATCAAGCCGAACTCCGGCTGCAACGTCGAGGCGTCGAGGCCGGCGGGGGTCGGCACAATTGCGGCCTTGGCCAGGAATTTCTCCGGGATCAGCACCGTGCCGCGATCGAACGCGCGCAAGTTCTCCGGCGCGAGCAGCCATGCCTTGAAGTCGCGCCGCAGCGCGCCGTCGGCAAGAATGCGGTCGCGGTCGATCTGGTTCTCCAGCGTGGATTCCTCGAACGTCCTGGTGGCGGCGTCGTACTTGAACACCTTGAGAAGATAGTCGGAGCGAAAATCGTGCAGCGCCGATTTCGGCGCGACCGAGACCTGGATGTTGGTCTCGATGCGGTCGAGCATGGCGTCGTCAGGCAGGAAGCGGCTGCCGATCAAGCCCTGCCAGTCGCCATTGTCGAGCCATCGCCGCGCGATCTCGGCGCAGCTGATTGGCTTGCCGTTCGCATCCGTCTGGCGCGCATCGCGCGCCTTCATCACGAGGTTGAATGTCATCGGCAGGCGCGTTGCGGTCTTGCCACCATCCCGCCCGCGATCGAACCGCGCCAGACGAAAGATCAGCCGGATCTCGCCGCAGGACTCTTCCGCGACATAGGCACGGTCCATGCGATTGACGATGCCGGCCAGCACGAAGCGCGCCTCGCGCGATTTCAGATTGGCCAGATCGAACAATTGCGCGTCGAAACCCTCGCCGACGCCGATGGTCTCGCCCGGATAGGTCGCCTTGTACCACGCGATATAGCGGTCGAATTCCGCATCGATCGCGGGTAGAATGTCTTTTAGCTGCGGCAGCGAGGCGAACATCAGCTCGGTCGTGAGCAGGACGCCCGAATTCCGCTCCGGCGCCAAAAGACGCGATATCGTCAGCGTGTCGTTCTGGTCGAGCTTGCGCAGGAGAGCGGGATCGGTGATCGCGGTGCCGCGCGTCAGCGCAGTGCTCTCCGCTGCGAAGAGCGAAACGACACCGCCCAGCAATGCGGCGGCAGCAACGAGAATTCGCAAGGCGCGGCCCATGCCTGAGGTAACACCGTGCAAGCGTGCCTATTCAAGCGAAAAGGCGCCTCACATCGTGGTGAAGCGCCTCTTCGAAAGTCGGATATCGGACGCTCAGCGTCCGACGATCAGCCCCCTTGAGGTGACGACCACCCAGCGGCCATCCTGACGGCGGATCGCATCGACACGGCCGACGCCGGGGATCGGGTCGCCGGGATAGACCTCGTAGAGGCCGTCGCGGCCCTCGATCAGCGCGCCGCCGTTGCTGGCGTTGCGCAGCCGCCAACCTTCGATCGTCGGCAGACGTCCGACTTCGGTCTTGGGAGCTGCGGGCGCCGGGGCCGGTGCGGCCGCCGCGGTCGCGACTTGGGTCTGGGTCTGGGCCGGCGCGATCGAGCTGGTGGTCTCCTTGGGCACCGCTGCTGCGGCCTGCGCGGGCGCGGCGGGCGGCGTGGTGCGGAGCTTGTCGACCGTCTCGGACAGCTTTGCGATCCTGGCCAGCGGCTCGGCCTGCGCCTTCTCGAGCTTGTCCAGCCGGTCGTTGGCCCGGTTGAACTGGGTGAGACCGGTCTTCGAGCTCTGCTCGACATTGGCCTTCAGTGCGACGAGGTCGGCATCGATCCGCGCGACCGAGGCATCCAGCGCGCTGGTATCGGCGACCTGGACCGGGGCCGGAGCGGGTGCGGCGAAATGCATCATTCCCGCGGTCGCGAGCGCGCCGCTGATCGCGCCGACGCTGGCGGCAATCGCCACCACCGCGGCCATCGCCGACAGCCGCCGCTTGCTGCCGGCCTCGCGCGACTCGTCCGTCTTCCCATGCGGAGCGAACTCCTCGCGCTCCCAGGCGCGGTCGGCGGGCGGCATGACGAGGAGCTTGCCGTGCTTCGGCTCAGCCTTTGCCTCGGTCTTGGCCTCAGTCTTGGTCTCAGACTTGGCCTCAGTCTTGGCCTCAAACTTCGGCACCTCGATCCGCGGCGGCTCCACCTTCGGGGCGTCCGCCTTGACCGGATCCGGCTTGACCGGATCGGGCTTGGGCGGCGCTTCGTGGTCGGGGGCGATCGAGGGGGCCTCGATACCGGCGGCAGCCTCGATGGCCTGCAGCGCCGCGGCGTCGACAGCAGCGGGGTCCTGGGCAGCCTGCTCGGACATTGGTTCGCTCACGGCTCAAATACTCCAGTCTCAGTTGACCTTTTGGTAACTTTCATTGCTTGCGAAATCCTTACCTCGGGACCCGCTTACCGAAATTTTAGGAATTCATCGGGGCCCGAATTGGGCCGGGAAAGTGGAACCGGTGTGGCGGGCGTGAAACAATTCGTAATCGAGGGAAGATGAACGGTGGCGGAATGGTAAGACCGCCGCTCTTCAAGCCCGCTGAGAAAGCGGCCACCTCAGGTGACGGTCAGGGAGTTGGGCGTGCCGCATCAATGTCGTCATTGCGAGCGTAGCGAAGCAATCCAGAATCCCTCCGCGGATGCAGTCTGGATTGCTTCGCTACGCTCGCAATGACGGCGTGTGGATGATCGGCCACACATTCACATCACGACCGGAGCATCCGGCAGCTCGTTCGCATGTGGCCCCTGCTTCGGAAAATGCTTTGCCAGCTCCCGCGACACGGCATCGATGCCATTGATCACGCCGCGTTCGAACCGGCCCGATCTGAACTCGGCCTCCATCGCGCGGCAGATCGTCTCCCAACCCTCCGCGCCGACCTTCGCGTCGATGCCGCGATCGGCGATGATCTCGACGTCGCGGTCGGCGAGCAGGAGATAGATCAGAACGCCATTGTTATGGGCGGTGTCCCAGATGCGCAGATGCGAGAACACGTCGAGCGCGCGCGCGCGGGCCGGCTGGTTGCGGAACAGCGGACGGCCGTCGAGCGCGCCTTCGACGACGAAACGGACCTGGCCGGAATGGGTGGCTTCGCCGCGCTTGATCGCCTGCTCGATGCGGTCGAGCACCGCTGGCGGGAAAATCTGCTTGGCCCGCCAATGATGCTGCACGAGATGTCTGGCAATGCGCTTGATGCTCATGACCGCTACCAGCTCCCTGAGGCGCCGCCGCCACCAAAACTGCCCCCGCCGCCGCTGAAGCTGCTGTCGCTATCACTGCTGCTCGACGATCCGCTGCTCCAGCCGCCCGAGGAGCCGCTCGACCACGAGCCGCCATGCGAGCGGCCGGTGCCGGGCGTGATCGCCGAAAACAGATCGGCGATGAATCCGACGATGAAGCCGAGGATGCCGACAGCCGCCGCGAGCGCCGCGGAGCCGAGAATGAGCCAGGTTATTGCCGCGATGATGCCCCCGGTCACCAATGATCCGAGCAGCCGCCCCAGGATCGCGCGGAAGAACCCGCCGACGCCGATCGAAGCGAACAGCGCCACCGCAAACACCGGCGCGAGATCGTCCAGATTGTGGGCGAAGTTGACGCTGCGCGAGGGCGACGGCAGCGGCTCGCCGTCGATCACCCGCATCATGCGGTCGATGCCTGCGCTGATGCCCGCGGCGAAATCGCCGCTCCTGAACTTCGGCGTGATATCCTCGTCGATGATGCGCCGAGAGGTGACGTCGGTGAGCACGCCTTCGAGACCATAGCCGACCTCGATGCGCAAATGCCGGTCGCTCTTGGCGACGACCAGGATCGCGCCGTCGTCGACCTTCTTGCGGCCGACCTTCCAGGCCTCCGCGACCCGGATCGAGAACTGCTCGATGGTCTCCGGCTGTGTGGTCGGGACGATCAGGACGGCGATCTGGCTGCCCTTGCGGTTCTCGAAATCGCGGAGCTTTTGCGTGAGCGTGGCGATGTCGCTGCTTGAGAGCGTGCCGGTCTGATCGACGACGCGGCCGGTGAGCTGGGGGACGGCGACGTCGGCGTGGGTGGGAATGACAAAGGTGAGGAGGAGTGCTGCAATGATGATCGCGCACCACACACTCGCTGTCATCGCCCGGCTCGACCGGGCGATCCAGTATTCCAGAGACGCCGGCGGGATACGGAGAAGCCGCGGCGTATTGGATTCCCCGCTTTCGCGGGGAATGACAGTGGTGGGTGGGACGCGCATCGGAGCCGAACGCAGCTACTTGGACGGCGCCGGTGCCGGGTTGAAATCCACCTTCGGGGCAGTCGAGATCGCCTTCTCGTTCTCGACCGAGAAGTTCGGCTTCTCCTTGTAACCGAACGCCATCGCGGTGAGATTGGTCGGGAACGAGCGGATGGTGACGTTATACTCCTGCACCGCCTTGATGTAGCGGTTGCGCGCCACCGTGATGCGGTTCTCGGTGCCCTCGAGCTGCGACATCAGGTCCTTGAACAAGGCATCGGACTTCAGCTGCGGATAGTTCTCGGTGACGACCAGGAGGCGCGACAGCGCGCTGGAGAGCTCGCTCTGGGCGGCCTGGAATTTCTGGAACGCGGCGGGATCGTTCAGCACCTCCGGCGTTGCCTGGATGCTGCCGACCTTGGCCCGCGCATTGGTGACGCCGAGCAGCACGTCCTTCTCCTGCTGGGCAAAGCCCCTCACCGAGTTGACGAGATTAGGCACGAGGTCGGCGCGGCGCTGATATTGGTTCACGACCTCGGACCAATTGGCCTTGATCTGCTCGTCCTCGCTCTGGATCGCGTTGTAGCCGCAATTGGTCAGGCTCAGCGAGGCCAGGGCGGCCAGCACGGTCAGGATCTTGCGCATCAAATTTCTCCCGGTGGAATCCTGTGATTCAATATCAGATAGCGATCACACGATGCCAGCTTCCCGCGTCATTCCGGGGCGCGAAGCGAACTATGGTGCGCATTGCGCACCCGAGAATCTCGAGATTCCGGGTCTGGTCCTTCGGACCATCCCGGAATGACTGCGGCCAATGGGGCGCGCCAGCCGGCTGACGCAAGCCTCTTGCCTATCGCAGGCCGACATAGTCAACTCCGGCAAAACAAAAGCGGAAACACCAGGGGGAACGCGATGTCCTCGTTCGAGACCATCCTCGTGGAGCGGCCTGAGCCGGCGATCGTCCGGGTCGTGATGAACCGGCCCGAGGCGCGCAACGCGCAGAACCTGCAAATGACCTACGACCTCAACGCCGCCTTCGACGCGGCGGTGCAGGACGATGCAGTCAAGGTGATCATTCTCGCCGGGAACGGCCCGCACTTCTCCTCCGGTCACGACCTGCGTCCCGGCGGCAAGAACGCGGCCGGCGTCGACTTTCCGCCGATCGGAAATTGGGGTGGCTTTGCCGAGCCGAACGCGCACGGACGCTTCGCGCGCGAGCAGGAAATATATCTCCAGATCACCCGGCGCTGGCGCAATCTGGCAAAACCCACCATTGCCGAGGTCCACGGCAAATGCATCGCCGGGGGCTTGATGCTGGCCTGGGCCTGCGACCTCATCGTCGCCAGCGATGATGCACAGTTCTGCGATCCCGTCGTCACCATGGGCGTCTGCGGCGTCGAATGGTTCGTGCATCCCTGGGAGCTCGGGCCACGCAAGGCCAAGGAATTCCTGTTCACCGCCGACAGCTGGAGCGCCGAGGAGGCGCACCAGCTCGGCATGGTCAACCAGGTCGTGCCGCGTGCCGAATTGTCGTCGCGCGTGCTGGAGCTGGCACGAAGGATCGCGACAAAACCGTCCTTCGCGCTGAAGCTGACCAAGGAAGCGGTCAACCGCTCGGTCGACGTCATGGGTCAGCCGGCCGCGATCGACCAGGCCTTCGCGCTGCATCAGCTCTGCCACGCGCACAATCTCCAGGAGTTCGGCATGATCGTCGATCCATCCGGCCTGCATCCGTCCGTGCGCAAGCCGCCGGCCGCGGCGGAGTAGACGCGATGGATCTCAATCTCAGTGACGAGCAAAAGTTGCTGCGCGAGAGCGCGGAGCGCTTCGTGGCCGAAAGCTACGATGCCGAGCACCGCCGCAAGATGGCGAACGATCCGCTCGGCTTCAGCCCGGCCGTCTGGAAGCAATTCGCCGAGCTCGGCTGGCTGGCGCTGCCGCTTCCCGAAGAGTATGGCGGGCTCGGCGGCGGCGCGGTCGACATCGGCATCCTGATGGAGGCCTTCGGCCGGGGCCTCGTGTCGGAGCCTTATATCGCAACCGTCGTGCTCGGGGCTGCGCTGATCGCGAGATGCGGCACCACCGAGCAGAAGCAGGCGAGCCTGCCCAAGGTGGCGGACGGATCGCTGAAGCTTGCCTTGGCGCATTCGGAGCGCGCGGCGCGGTTCGATCTGGCCAAGGTCACGACCAGCGCCAACAAGACGGGACAAGGCTGGCGTTTGTCCGGCAGCAAGATTGCCGTGCTCGACGGGCATGCCGCCGACGAGATCATCGTCTCCGCCCATATCCACGATCATCGGGGACCCCAGGGGCGGATCGGCCTGTTCCTCGTGCAGGCGACGACGACAGGCCTCGTCATCAGCGATTATCCGCGTCTCGGCGGCGGACGTGCCTGCAACATCGAGCTGTGCGACGCGCATCTGCCGGAGGACGCCTTGCTCGGCGACGGCAGCGATGCCCTGCCCGCGATCGAATGGGCGGTCGATCGCGCCATGGCGGCGCTGGGCGCCGAAGCTGTCGGCATCATGCAGACGCTGCTCGACACCACGCTCGACTACACCAAGATCCGGAAACAATTCGGCCGGCCGCTCTCGGCCAACCAGGTGATCCGTCACCGCCTCGCCGACATGGCGATGCAGGTCGACGAGGCGCGCTCAATGGCGCTGCGGGCTGCGTTGAAGGCCGATAGCGCGCCGATCGAGCGTGCCCGGGCGGCGTCGGGCGCGAAGGCGAAGATCGGAAAATGCGCGCGCTTCGTCGGCGAGCAGTCGATCCAGCTCCATGGCGGCATGGGCGTCACCGAGGAGCTCGAGGTCGGCGCCTATTTCAAGCGGCTCGTCGCCTTCGACACGCTGTTCGGCGGCAGCGCGCATCACTATGCCCGGCACGCCGAGCTGGGCCGCAGGGCCATCTCGGCCTGACAAGGAGCGCATCATGGACCTGTCGTTCAATGCCGAGGAGCGCGCCTTCCAGAGCGAGGTGCGCGGCTTCATCGCCAAGAATCTCACCGAGGAAATGAAGCGCGCGACGGCGCTGACGCCATCGGTGTTCTCCGACCCTGATGTCGGCATGGCCTGGCAGCGCGCGCTGCACAGCCGCGGCTGGGGTGCACCGGGCTGGCCGGTCGAATATGGCGGCCCCGACTGGACGCCGGCGCAGCGCTGGATCTTCGAGACCGAGTGCGCCCGCGCCGGCGTGCCCAACGTCAACGTGATGGGCGTGAAGATGGTCGGGCCGGTCATCATCGGCTTCGGCAGCCCCGAGCAGAAGAATTTCTACCTGCCGCGGATTCTCTCCGGCGAGGATTATTGGTGCCAGGGTTATTCCGAGCCGGGGTCCGGCTCCGACCTGTCGTCACTGAAGACGCGCGCGGTGCGCGACGGCGACGACTACATCATCAACGGCACCAAGATTTGGACCACGCACGCCCATCACGCCAACCGCATGTTCGCGCTGGTGCGCACCAGCGACGGGCCGCGGCAGCA
>NZ_JACCHQ010000035.1 GCF_016031655.1 Bradyrhizobium glycinis | reverse complement strand
GAATCGGGGTACATTGCTGACCGATCGGCGATGGGATGGTGCTGCCCTCTCTCTCTGCCACCGCACCTGGCTAAGTGGCGGTCTTCGCTGCATTCCACAACGCGTCCATCTCCGCCAGCGAGGCCTGCTCGAGTGTCCGGCCCTGCGCCTCCAGCGCCCGCTCGATATAGGCAAAGCGCCGCTCGAATTTCGCGTTGGTCGCACGCAGGGCGCTTTCCGGATCGGCGTCTACGTGGCGGGCGAGGTTGACGAGGGCGAACATCAGGTCGCCGGTCTCTTCCGCCAGGCCCGCGCGGTCGTTGCGGTCGAGCGCGGCTTCGATCTCGTCGGCTTCCTCGCGAATTTTTTGCAAGACCGCGCGCGGGTCGTTCCAGTCGAAGCCGACGGTGGAGGCCTTGCGCTGCAGCTCCATCGCGCGGGTCAAAGCGGGCTGGCCGGCCTTCACGCCCGACAGCAGTGACTTGTGCGTCGGCCCCTGTTCCGGCGGCCGGCGCGCGGCGCGCTCGGCCTTCTCCTCGGCCTTGATGCGGTCCCAGACTTCCTTGACGTGGGAGGAGGCGAGATTGCCGTCCTTGTCGGCGAAGACGTGGGGATGACGCCGGATCATCTTGCGAGTGATGGCCTCGACGACGTCACCAAAATCGAACGTGTTCTGCTCCGAGGCCATCTGGGCGTGGAACACGACCTGGAGCAGCAGATCGCCGAGCTCCTCGCGCAAATCGTCGAGATCGCCGCGGGTGATGGAGTCGACCACCTCATAGGCTTCCTCGATCGTGTAGGGCGCGATCGTCGAAAAGTCCTGTTCGAGGTCCCAGGGGCAGCCGGTCACCGGGGTGCGCAGCGCCGCCATGATCTCGATCAGGCGGGAAATGTCGCGGGAAGGGGTCATTGCCGGGGCAGTCTCCTGGGGTTCAGAGCCTTATGCCAAAAGCCGGGCCCCGATCCCAGCTCAAGGCGGCGGAACAGGCCGATTTCCACCGATTGGCGGGCAAGTCGCGCGATGCTAAAGCGCGGGCCATGAGTGATGCATTTTCCTCCGAAACCGCGCTGGTGCTGTTCTCCGGCGGCCAGGATTCCACCACCTGCCTCGCCTGGGCGCTGAGCCGCTTCGCTCGCGTGGAGACGCTGGGCTTCGAGTACGGCCAGCGCCACGCCATCGAGCTTGCCTGCCGCGACCGCCTGCTCGACGGCATCAAGGGCCTGCGCGCCGATTGGGCCGCAAAGCTCGGCGAGAGCCACACGCTGTCAATCCCGACGCTCGCGGCCGTCTCCGAGACGGCGCTGACGCGCGATGTCGCCATCGCGATGGGCGCGGACGGCCTGCCCAACACCTTCGTGCCGGGCCGCAATCTCGTGTTCCTCACCTTTGCCGCGGCGCTGGCCTATCGGCGCGGCATCAGCCACATCGTCGGCGGCATGTGCGAGACCGACTATTCCGGCTATCCCGACTGCCGCGACGAGACCATCCGCGCCATGCAGTCCGCGCTCTCGCTCGGCATGGCCAAGACATTCGAGCTGCACACCCCGTTGATGTGGATCGACAAGGCCGCGACCTGGAAGCTGGCGCGTGATCTCGGCGGCGAGGGGCTGGTCGATCTGATCCGTGAGCAGTCCCACACCTGCTATCTCGGCGAACGCGGCGCGAGGCATGACTGGGGATATGGGTGCGGGGAATGCCCGGCGTGCAGCCTGCGGGCGAAGGGGTGGCGGGAATTTGTGGCGGGGCGGTAGGCGTCTCGCTCCGTTGTCATTGCGAGGAGCCCTTGCGACGAAGCAATCCAGACTGTTGCCGCGGAGGGATTTCTGGATTGCTTCGCTACGCTCGCAATGACGAAGGCAGCGACAGCTACGCCTTAAAATCCTCGTCCCGCAGCTCGATCGGCTTGCCGTGCGGCGTGCGATCCGCGGCGTGGTCCCAGGCGTCGCGGTAGCGGTGCAGCGTTTCCATCGACGCGACGCCCTTGCGCGCGACGAGGCCCTCCAGCGTGGCGAGCCAGTGCAGATAGTAGGTCTCGCCGGTGTCAGGGTCGCCCGCGGCCTGGGCGCGCTTGATCTCGTCGGCGAGTGCTGCGGCCCATTCCGGCCAGGTGAATACGCCGCGCTCGTGCAGGCTCAAGGCCATCGCGAAGGCATGCGCCTCCCAGGGCGCGCGGAATACCGGGCCGTCGTCGTCGCGCGGAATGCTCGGGATCGCCGCCGTGGCGGCGGCCGCAAGCGCGCTGCTCATCACGCCGGCTCCAGATAGGGCTCGAACGCGTCGATCGAGACCTTCAGCGTGGGATCGCCGTCCTCGCCCCAGAGATCGCGGCCCTCGAACACGACGGTATAGAGCCATTGCGGGTTCTCGCCGCGCTCCATCGCCGCACTATCTGGAAATACGTGGCAGCCGTGGTTCAGCTCGACCACGCCGACATGGCCGCGCACATAGCGCGGCAGCCGCGTGTGCGTGGCTGGATGAATATTCCTGGCGCGGACGCGATCGCCGATCTTGAATTTCGCCGGGGCCGGAGCAGGGCGATCGAACTTGCCGCGCACCATCACGCGCTCGACATTGGCGCGGTCGAACTTGCCGTGCTTGAGCGCCTTTGCAGGCTGCATCGCATGGCCAGCGGCGACCTCCTCGCGGGTGAGATAGCCCTTGTCGATCAGCATCTCCTCGAGCCCGAGAAACCATTTCTTGTAATAGGAGCTCGACAGGTACACGTGCGGCGGCAAGGTCTCGCGATAGAAGCGCGAGGTGTCGATGTTGAAGGCGCCGGCCGCGCCCATCGCGCGCACCATGGCCAGCACGCGCGACTCCCATTCCTCGTGAAACATCGGCTCGTTCGGCTCGGGCTCGATCTTGCCGAACCCGTCCATGCCGCCCATGTCGTGCACGCCGTTCACGACGGTGCTCCCGGCGTCTTGGGGAAACCAGTGCCGATCATGGAGTCGCGCGTCACGAGCTCGGCGAGCTGCTCCTCGCTCCAGCCTTCCGTGCCGGCGGGGCGCATCGGCAGCACCAGGAAGCGCGTCTCGGCCGTCGAATCCCACACCCGGATTTCGATGTCCTTCGGCAGCGCGACCCCGAAATCGGCGAGCACGCCGCGCGGGTCCTTGACCGCACGCGAGCGGTAGGGCGCGGCCTTGTACCAGACCGGCGGCAGCCCGAGCATTTCCCAGGGATAGCAGGAGCACAGCGTGCACACGACCATGTTGTGCCGCTCGGGCGTGTTCTCGACCACGACGAGATGATCGCCGACGCGGCTGACATGGCCGAGGCTGCCGATAGCCTTGCTGCCGTCCTCCAGAAGCGCCGTCTTGAAGGCCGGATCGCTCCAGGCCTTTGCGACCACGCGCGCGCCATTGTGCGGGCCGATCTTGGTCTCATAGGCCTGGATGATGGCATCGAGGGCAGCCGGCTCGACATAGCCCTTTTCGGTCAGGATCGTCTCGAGGGCGCGCACGCGCAGCTCCGTCTCGGACAGCTCGGAATGATCGTGATCGTGGTGATGATGGTCGTCGTGATCTTGGCTCATGCGGCGGAAGATAGGCGCAACGGCCTGGGCCTGTCGAGGGTCCGTTGCAGCGTGTTCCTGGCACGTATGCGTGAGGGCATTGGGCGATTCGGCCGACAATCTTCTCCGCCTAGAGGCAATCGGGAAAATTTCGTCCAAGTCCTTCCAAATATCCGAGATTGCACGGAAGACCAGAAAGAGCGAAGGTACGCGCTGCGGTGCAGCGGGCGCTCGATTGAGCCCCTGATCACCATTTTTCACTCCGTCGCAAACCGCGACCGGTTCCTGTGTGCTCTGGGCATATGGTGACCGAACCATTGTGCATGAAGGCCGCTCCATGAATGCCCACCAATCTCTCGCGATCGGACGACCGATCGAAACGCTTGAAGCGATTTCACCCGCGCCGGTCGGGCTGGACCCGATGGTCCGTTTCGCCGGCATCTCGAAGATCTATCCGGCCTATCGCGGCAAGCCCGGCGTCAATGCGCTGCAAGACATCGACTTCGCCATTCCGCGCGGCTCCATCACCGGCGTGATCGGCCGCTCCGGCGCCGGCAAGTCGAGCCTGGTACGGCTCATCAACGGGCTGGAGAAGCCGACCACGGGCCGCGTAATCGTGGACGGCCGCGACATCTCGGCGCTCGCCGGCCGTGAGCTGCGGCTGGCGCAGCGCTCGATCGGCATGATCTTCCAGCATTTCAACCTGCTGTCCTCGCGCACCGCGGCCGACAACATTGCACTGCCGCTGGAGATCGCCGGCTGGGCCAAGGCCGACATCAAGGCCCGTGTCGCCGAGCTGCTCGCGCTGGTCGGCATCGCCGATAAGCACGACCGCTATCCTTCGGAACTGTCCGGCGGCCAGAAGCAGCGCGTCGGCATCGCCCGCGCGCTGGCGACGCGGCCGAGCGTGCTGCTGTCGGATGAAGCGACTTCGGCACTCGATCCGCAGACCACGCGCGCGATCCTCGATTTGCTCGCGAACATCAACCGCGAGCTCGGCGTGACCATCGTGCTGATCACGCATGAGATGTCCGTAGTGCGCCAGCTCGCCAAGGAGGTGGTGGTGTTAGACGCCGGCCGCGTGGTCGAGAGTGGCCATGTCGCCGACATCTTCACGCATCCAAGACATCCGATCACGCAATCCTTCCTGGCCGAGGTGATCGGCGACAGCCTGCCGGTCTCGCTGGCGAGCCGGATCGTTTCGGAGCGGCCTGCCGGCGGGCAGGCCGTGATCCGCATCCAGGTGCGCGGGGCAGGGGCCGGCGACACGGTGGTGGTCCGGCTCGCGCGCGAGCTCGGGCTCGACGTCGCGCTGCTGTCGGCGCGCATCGACGAGATCGGCGGCCAGCACGTGGGCTCGCTCACGCTCGGAATTCCCGGCGGCGAGGACGCGGTGACGCGGACGCTCGCCTGGCTCTCTCAATATCAACTCCCGGCGGAGCGTCTCGGCTATGTCGCCTGAACTCATCAACCTGATCATCCAGGCCACCTTCGAAAGCCTGTACATGGTCGGCATCGCAGCGCTGCTCGGCACCGCCTTCGGCCTGCCGCTCGGCCTGTTCCTGGCCACCAGCCGCAAAGGCGAGCTGTTCGCGGCCCCCATCGTCAATCGCGTGCTCGGCATCGTCGTCAATGCGACGCGCTCTACGCCCTTCATCATCCTCGTCGTCGCCATCATCCCGTTCACGCGCCTCGTTGCCGGCACCTCGATCGGCTCGACGGCCGCGATCGTGCCGCTGACGATCGCCTCGACGCCGTTCATCGCGCGCCTCGTCGAGGCTGCGATCCGCGAGGTCGACGGCGGCCTGATCGAGACCGCGTCCTCGTTCGGCGCTTCGCCGCTCCAGATCGTGTTCAAGGTCCTGATCCCGGAGGCGTTGCCGGGACTGCTGCTGGCGCTGACGCTCGCCGTGGTCAGCCTGCTCGGCTATTCCGCCATGGTTGGCGCGGTCGGTGGCGGCGGCTTGGGCGATCTCGGCATCCGCTACGGCTATCAGCGCTTCATGCCGGAGATGATGCTGGCCGTCGTGGTCGTGCTGATCGCACTGGTGCAGATCGTCCAGAGCGCCGGTGATTACCTGGCACGCCGGGTCAATCGCCGGCTGCGGCATCGCTGAATCATTTCCTGATGTTGCTGACAGGCCGATTCTGCTTCTGTCTGGAAACATTCCAAACTGCGAAGCGCGCCTGAGCGCATTCGCCGCACATGCTGCGCACACGTCTGGAGAGATTCTAACCCGGTTCCTCTCGCGCTCGAAAACCGCCTGAGTTAGGGCGAGGCATCAAGAACGGTACCGGCGAAGCCGGCAGTGCGTGGGGCCTCGAAAGACGTGAGCGACTTTCAACTTTCTTCGCGTGGCGGCACGCGTCGTCGACAGATTCAGGTGCTTTTGCTCGGGGCTGTCAGTACATTCTCTCTCGTTCCCTTTGGTGCCGTGGAGGCGCAGACGCAAATTCCTCCGGTCACCGTCGAAGCGCCGGCACAGCGCGCTCGTCCGGCGGCGATTGCGTCGTCGCGACGGGCGGCGGCGACACGCACCGCACGCGCCAATCGTCGCGCTCCGGCGCAGCAGGCTGCACCAACCCAGTCGGCCGCATCGAACGGTGCAACGGGCGAACGCGCCAATGGCCCGGTACGCGGTTTCGTCGCGACGCGCAGCGGCACCGCCACCAAGACCGATACGCCCTTGATCGAAACGCCGCAGTCGGTGTCCGTCGTCACCACCGACCAGGTCAGGAACCAGGGCGCCGTCTCGATCGGCGAGGCCCTGCGCTACACCGCCGGTGTCAGTGGCGACGTCAATGGCGGCTCGGACACCCGCTTCGGCGCGCTCCAAATCCGCGGCTTCGACACCACCATGTCCGGCCTCTACATCGACGGTTTACGGATTCCCTCCAGCGTCTACGTGCACTTCAACGGCCTCGATCCCTATGGAGCCGAGCGGCTCGAGATTCTCAAGGGTCCGTCCTCGGCGATGTATGGCGGCAGTGGCACCGGCGGCATCCTCAATTACGTGACCAAGCTGCCGACCGCGCAGCAGTTCGGCGAGGCCTCGATCTCCGGCGGCAGCTTCAACCGCTATCAGGGCCAGTTCGACATGGGCGGCCCCGCCAACAAGGAAGGCACCGTGCTGTGGCGCCTGACCGGCGTCGTGCGCGACGGCGAAACCCAGGTCGACTTCAGCAAGGACAACCGCGTCTTCATCGCGCCCGCCGTCACCTTCAAGCCGAACGAGGACACCACCATTACCCTGCTCGCCAACTACCAACGCGACCGGGCAGGGTGGGGCCTGCAATTCCTGCCGGCCTCGGGCACGGTGTGGCCGAACAACGGCCGCACCATTCCGGTCTCGTTCTTCGCAGGCGTGCCGAGCTTCAACGCGTTCAACACCGAGATCGCGACCGCCGGCTATCAGCTGTCGCACAATTTCACCGACAACATCACGTTCCGGCAGAACCTGCGTTACGCTTATCAGCACAACGAGGAAAAGACCTTCTACGGTACCGGATACACCGACGAGGCGGCGGGGCAGCTGGGGCGTTTCGGCAGCTACAGCAATTCCTACATCAACTCCTTCGCCGTCGATAACCAGCTCCAGGGCAAGTTCACCACCGGCATTCTCAGCCATACCACCCTGGTCGGGCTCGACTATCGCAACACCACGTTTCGCGATACGGCCTTTGCCGTCACGACGTCGGCGCCGGAGATCAACGTCTTCAACCCGGTCTACAGCTACGACTGGGCTCTCGGCGGCCTGTACGACAACAAGGGCATCAAGCAGTCGCAGCTCGGCCTCTATGCGCAGGATCAGATCAAGCTCGGCCGGCTCTCGTTCCAGCTCAGCGGCCGCCAGGACTTCGTGACGACGCAGCTCGACACCAATCTTCCCCCGGTCGATACATCGACCTCGAAGGACTCCTCGGCGTTCACCGGCCGCGCCGCCGTGATGTACAATTTCGACAACGGCATCGCGCCCTATTTCAGCTATTCCGAGTCGTTTCTGCCGCAGCTCGCGACCAGTCCGTCCGGACAGATGCTCGATCCCGAGACCGGTGTGCAGTACGAGGTGGGCGTCAAGTATCAACCGCTTGGTTGGAACGCGCTCTTCACCTTCGCCGCCTTCGACCTGACGCGTGACAACGTCGCTGTGTACGTGCCAGCCACCACCTTCTACGAACAGATCGGGCAGGTGAAATCGCGCGGCATCGAGCTCGAAGGCACGATGTCGCTCGCCGACGGCTGGAACCTGCGGGCGGCCTATGCCTATATCGACGCCATGGTCACGCAGGACCCGGTCAATGTCGGCAAGGCGCCGGTCACCGTGCCGCTCAACCGCGCTTCAGTGTGGAGCGACTACACGCTGCAGAACGGGCCGCTCGCGGGCCTGCAGTTCGGCGGCGGCATCCGCTATGTCGGCGCGACCTGGGGCGATGACGCCAACACCTTCAAGGTGGGATCAGCGACGGTGCTGGACGCGCTGCTTGCCTACACGAGGGACAATTGGCGTCTGTCGCTGAACGTCACCAACCTGGCGGACACGCGCTATGTCGCCGCTTGCTATGGTCTCTCGGGCTGCATGTATGCTGAGGGACGGAAAGCCATCGGCAAGCTGACCTATCGCTGGTGAATCGAAGACGGTCCAGCAATGGGAAGCCGGACCTGCTGATGAGGGTGCAAGACGATGAGAGCGATATTCGGCAGGCTGCATCGCTGGGCGGGATTGCTCACGGCCGGATTCCTGTTCTTCTCCGGCATCACCGGCGCGATCATCTCCTGGGATCACGAGATCGATGACGTCCTGAACAGCCATCTGTTCGATGTCTCGACGAAGGGCCCGGCCATTCCTTCGATCGAGCTCGCCAAGATGATCGAGCAGCGTGATCCCCGCGCGCGCGTCGTCTACCTCTTCATGACGCCGGAAGAGGGTCACTCGCTGTGGTTCTTCGTCATGCCGCGGATCGATCCCGCGACGGGCAAGCGTTACCCGCTCGACTACAATCAGGTCTTCCTCGATCCCAACAGCGGCGCGGAGCTTGGCCGGCGCTATTGGGGCGCGGTGTGGCCCGTCACGCGCGAGAATTTCGTCTCGTTTCTCTACAAGCTGCACTACACGATGCACATCCCGGAATTCTGGGGCAGCGACCGCTGGGGCATGCGCGTGCTCGGCATCATCGCCATCATCTGGACCATCGATTGCTTCGTCGGCTTCTACCTGACGCTGCCCTCACGTCGGCGCGCCAGGGCGGCGCGGCCGCCTGAAGTCGCGCGCCAGCTCGAGCGCGGTTTCTGGGCGCGCTGGGCACCGGCCTGGACCATCAAGACCTCGGGCAGCGCCTACCGGATCAATTTCGACATCCACCGCGCCTTCAGCCTGTGGACCTGGGGCGTGCTGTTCATCATCGCCTTCACCGCGTTCTCGCTGAATCTCTATTTCGAGGTGTTCTCGCCGCTGATGAAGATGGTCTCGAACTACACCCCGACTCCCTATGAGCAGCGGCCGTATCGCGATCTCGACGATCCCATCGAGCCCAAGGTCACCTTCGCCGACATCGCGGCGCGCGCCGCGGCCGACGGCAAGACGCGTGGATGGACGGTCCCCGTCGGCTCGATCAATTACGGCCCGGCCCATGGCGTCTATGCCGCAGCCTTCTTCCACCCCGGCGATGATCACGGCGCCGGCGGCGTCGGCCCGGCGCAGCTCTATTACGACAGCGAAGACGGCCGCCCCATTGGCGAGCGACTGCCCTGGGTCGGTACCGCCGCCGATATCTTCGTGCAGGCACAGTTTCCGCTGCATTCGGGCCGCATCGTCGGACTGTTCGGGCGCATCCTGATCTCGGTGATGGGCCTCGTAGTCGCCGCGCTGTCGGTCACCGGCGTCGTGATCTGGTGGCGCAAGCGCCGCGCCCGGGTTCGCGTGCGCGAGACGGCGGCCCTGCGGCTGAACCGGGAGCAACTTACGCCGGCAGAGTAGGGCACCCGCGTTCCGCCAACGGATGAACCTTGGCACGCGGCGCCGGCACAAAGACGGGAGATCGCTCTCCAGTCTTCCGGAATTGCAATGAGATTGCTTGCCTTGCTCTGCCTGCTCGTCCTGGCCGCGCCCGCCAAGGCGGCTGCGCCCGAGCAACACTATCTCGACCTGCGCGACCGCTACATCGCGAAATTCTCGAACGCCAAGGAGAGCGACGAGATCTATAAGCAACACGATGCGGCCGTGAAGGAGCTGACTGGCGTGCTGCGTGGTCTGATCGGTCCGGTCGCGATCAAGGGGCTCCCGGCCGAGGGCAAGTCGAACGTCGATACGCTGTTCAAGAACGACATCGGCTTCGGCCATCTCGATGGGCTGAGCTTCACGTCAGAGGGCGACAAGATGCAGGCCGTGGTGACCACGACCGGGCTGCTCAAGCACTGGCTGGGCGAGCATCGCGAGGATGGCATGCCGCAGGAGAGCGGCGCCGCGTTGAAATCCGACCGCTTCTATTATTATGCCATCCAGGACGCCGCCTTCGCGATCTATGCGGAGCTGCCGATCACCAAGCCGGCAAGGGCGAGCGCCGCAGCCGCTGTGCTCGGCGTGCGCGGCAATGGCGACCTCAAGGGTCCGCCGGACGAAATCGACGTCGTCGCGATCCAGGGCGACAGGGTCTATTTCCTCGCGGCAAGAGAGGCCGTGAAGACCGCACCGATCCCGCCCTGCGAGAAGATCTGGAAGCAGATGATGGCAAAGCGCGTCGACAAGAAGGCCCCACGCGGCGAGATGACCCGCGAAGACAAGGCAATGACCGCCTTCACGGCGTGCTTCGCCAAGGAAGCCCCCAGCCAGAGCTGGTATGCGGCCGCGGTCAAGAAGGCGCAGGCGCAGCTGGACCTGCTGCCGCTGCGGTAGACATGGGCGGCGCCCAAAGGGCTTCATCGGCAAAGCGCACGGCGATTTCACGAAGAAATCACGCTCAGCCAATTATCAAAGCGCACCGACGTAGGTCTTCTGCACGTCTCTTAGATGTTCCTCCGCCGTACAACTTGACCGCTAGTCTTTGAATGAACAATCATCCTTAATGTCGCAGTCGACTGTTGTCTGGGAGCACAAATGGCCATGACTCCACAGATCGAGTACGTCCTCAGCGCCACGGTCCTGTCGATAGCGCTTGGTCTGCTGATCGGCTTTGCTTACGCGCGTGGTTACCGCGGGATGTTGCTCTCGGCCTCGTTCGTTCACGCCTGCGTGGTCATTGTGCCTCTGACAGCGCTGGTGATGCACACGATCCGCTCGGCCACGGCGCTCGACAACGCCAACCGGGCCATGAGCGAGGGATTCGCTTTCGCGTTGATCGGCCTTCTGGGCCTCATCCGATTCCGGACTATCGTCCGTGACACGCGAGAGTTCACCTTCGTCTTCATATCGATCGTGACAGGCGTGGGCATCGGAGGCGGTCAGCTCGTCCTGACCGCTGTAGGATGCATATTCGTGCTGATGCTCCTGATCGTACTAGAGCGCATAAAGTTCGGCACACCGCGCGCGCCCTCGCTGCGCGTCAAGGCGACGGGCGCCGAAGATACGTTCGCACAGTACGAAACCGTCCTGAGAGGCGTTGCCGAACGCGTCAATTCCGTGTCTTTGCGGCACACGCCTGATCGCGGCACGACCTATGCGTTTGAGATTGTCGCTGCTGCCGGCCAAGATATCCCGACCATCGCTGCGGTCCTTCGCGCCATACCAGGAACCTCGGAGGTCAACGTCATTCGCCTGCAGCGTGGAAGAGGCCCGGAACGGGACGGGGATTGATTCTTGCGGGAACGATGATCGCAGGGGGTGACCATGTCTGATCAGCAGTTGCTGGGCGCAGAAGCCGTCATTGCCGGCGCGCCGCTTAAGCCGGGCCAAGCTCCTGACCGGATCGGGCTTTGCTTCTCCGGAGGCGGCCTGCGGGCCACTTTTTTCCATCTCGGCGTGATCCGTGCTTTGCGTGCACGCGGACTGCTTGCCCGGGTCAAGCAAATCTATTCGGTGTCCGGCGGCAGCATCCTCGGCGCCCATCTGGTGCTGAACTGGGACAAATACAACGGAAGCGACCAAGATTACGCTGACATGGAGCAGGAGCTGCGGGCCTTCGGCGCCAGAGACCTACGGGGCAGGGTCGTGCGCCGCTGGTTGTTGGGATGCACGTTTCCATTCCTGCGGATCATGGGAAAGTTTGGTCGGACAGACCTACTCGAACGTGAGTACAGCCGGCTCTATAACGAGAAGAGCCTGGCCGATCTCGGCCGCTCCACAAAGCCCCCACAGCCTGACATCCACATTCTCGCGACGAGCTTCACGACGGGGAACCTATGCTCGTTTTCGCGCAAAGGATTTTGGATGGACGACGGCGGCGATCCGCGGCTGATTCCAAGTACAATCATTCCCCTATCGCTCGCGGTGACAGCCTCCTCAGCGTTTCCACCGCTTTTTCCACCCGTGCCGATCACCCGTAAGACGCTGGGCGCCAGTGAAGCGGAAATGCCGCTGGAGCCCGATTACCTCTCCGACGGCGGGGTGTTTGACAATCTCGGTTTCGAGAAATTTTCGCGTACGAAGTTCGGAGAAGACGACCAACCGCACTGGCTCATTCTCAGCGATGCGGGAGCCAGTTTCGACTGGGACGTCAAGCGTCAATTCTCCTGGATCGTCTCTCGGACGATAAGGGCGACCGATATCCTGATGAAGCGCCTCGACGAAAGGGTGCTCGCGGCCGTCACGACGAGCAGGTCGCGAACGATCCATCTTCCAATATCCAAATCTCGAGATAAGGCTGATCTGCTTCCCGTCGATCTGCAAAGGCGAATTGCAAAGATACGAACTGACCTCGATGTGTTCTCGCCAATCGAGACCGATCTTCTGATCCGTTTTGGTTACGAGGTCTGCAGCGATGCGCTAGACGGCCACATGCCAGCAAATCGGCCGGGCAGCCCGGCCTCATGGCGACAATACGACGGCGAGGCCACCAAGGCGGACCTGCAACGCCTGCACCGCGCGGATGTCAGGAGCATCGGCATTTTCAATGGCCGAGACTGGGCGAGTTTCGCACTCATCGCCTGGATCTTGATTCTCGTCAGCGCCGCACCCGCCGTCCTGTGGGTCCGCAGCGCGGCGGTCGAGCAGCAATCCGCTGAGGCGACCGTACTGATCGATCAGGCTCGGGTTGCTGTGTCTCAGGCGGATGCACTTGCGAGGCAAGCACAGGCAGCGCCCCCAGGGGCGAAGCAGGACAACCCTCCGAATTTGCAGCCCACGCCCAGCCCCACAGCTACACCTAGCTCCACGACCGCACCCAGCCCAACGCCTACGCCCAATCCTACCATGACACCCGGGACGGCACCGGATACAGCGTCAAAGATACGACGCTCCGACTATGCGCTGTTCGTTCAATTCGCTGGTGTCATCACGCGCGACGAGATCAACGGGGTGAGGGACAAACTCGTTGGTTTGGGCTGGCGTGTCCTGGGCAATCTCCAACGCACGCCAGCTGCCGCTGGCCTAAATGAGATCCGCTATTCCGGTGATGACGATCAGGCCGCGACTCTGCTGGCTCAGGAGCTTGGCAAGTCGATCCAGACAACGCGGCCCATCCGAGCCGAGAGGGACCCACGCGTTGCAGCCAACACGCTGCAAGTCTGGATCAGCCGGTAGACCAGTTCGACCGTACAGCTACGCGGGCCCGCTGCCGCCAGCATTCCACCCGCGACCGCCGTCCCCAAAGTCTCATAGCCCGTCGGTGTCACTGCGACCGTATCCTCGAGCTTGATGAAGCCACGCCTCGCATGCTTCATGGTGGTCTCGATCGAGATCACCGTGCGTGGTTCAAGCGGCTGGCGCGCGTCGGTGTCCTCGTAGCGAACGGGACCCTTGGCGGTCAGGCGAGGGGCCTCGTGGCTGACGAGGCCCATGCCGTGGGCCAGGAAATCAGTACAGTCGCGCTGGCTGATCTGGGCAAGCTGCCGCTCGGCCGCGACGCAGATGTCGCCGCCCATGGCGCCCGGCCGGACCGCGGCGAAAGCGGCGCGCTGGACGGCCTCGATCGCGGCCAGGCAATCCTTCAGTTCACCGTTGGGCTCGCCCAGCACGGCCATGCGCGCGACGTCGCCGATATATCGCTCAGGGCGTCTCGCCATTATCATAATTCGCATAAGGTATATTATGGAATATTTTTATATACAGTCAGATCAATAATTTAGCTGAAACTCCTGCCATCGCATCTCCACTCGGACGCTGGTCGCGGCCAGCGCCTGGACGTGGACCGAGCTTTCGACGGCTACTGTGCATGGGGTTGTTTTGCAGATTTTAAGTCGGGTCTCGTGTGCCGAAAGCCGATATTGCCGTGACCTTGTCCGGCTGCAATAAGCGAGGCTTCCGCGAGATCGCAGATGACCTTGAGGCGGACCGTCCGTATAGGTTTGCATCTCAGAACAACAACAAACCTTCCGAGGAAGCAGACCCATGGTCCTTTCCACGCGCTTTTCCCGACGCACGCTTCTCAAGGCCTCCGCCGCGACCGCGGCCCTGGGCGGCCTTGGTGCGCCTCATGTGGCCCACGCCCAGAGCGCCGAGTTCACCTACAAGTACGCCAATAACCTGCCCGACACCCATCCGCTCAACGTCCGCGCCAAGGAGATGGCGGCGGCGATCAAGACCGAGACAGGCGGCAAGTTCGACCTGCAGATCTTCCCGAACAACCAGCTCGGCTCCGACACCGACATGCTGAGCCAGATCCGCTCCGGCGGCGTCGAGTTCTTCACGCTGTCCGGCCTGATCCTGTCGACACTGGTGCCGGCGGCGTCCATCAACGGCATCGGCTTCGCGTTCCCGGACTACGACACGGTCTGGAAGGCCATGGACGGCGATCTCGGCGCCCATGTCCGCGGCGAGATCAAGAAGGCCGGCCTGGAGGTCATGGACAAGATCTGGGACAACGGCTTCCGCCAGACCACGTCGTCGACCAAGCCGATCGCCGGGCCTGACGACCTCAAGGGTTTCAAGATCCGCGTGCCGGTGTCGCCGCTATGGACCTCGATGTTCAAGGCGTTCGATGCCGCGCCCGCCTCGATCAATTTCAGCGAGGTTTATTCCGCGCTCCAGACCAAGATCGTCGAGGGCCAGGAGAACCCGCTGGCCATCATCTCGACCGCCAAGCTCTACGAGGTGCAGAAGTACTGCTCGCTGACCAACCACATGTGGGACGGGTTCTGGTTCCTGGCCAACCGCAGAGCCTGGGAAAAGCTGCCGCAGGACGTGCGCACCGTCGTCGCCAAGAACATCAATGCCGCCGCCGTCAAGGAGCGTGAAGATACCGCCAAGCTGAATGCCAACCTGCAGCAGGAGCTCGCGGGCAAGGGCCTGACCTTCAACCAGCCGGCCGTCGCGCCGTTCCGCGACAAGCTGCGCTCCGCCGGCTTCTACGCCGAATGGAAGGGCAAATATGGCGATCAGGCCTGGGAGCTCCTAGAAAAGGCCGTCGGCAAGCTGTCGTAGCGCGTTGGGGCCAGCATGGCTCATGTCGAGATCGAGGTGACCGAAGTGGTGGGCGAGGTGACGTTGCAGTCCCCTCGTCGACCTTCGTTGCTGGCCTCAGTCGAGCGCGTGCTCGGCCTCGTAGTCGAAATCCCGACGGCGATTTTGGTGGTCGCCGAGATCGTGATCCTGTTTGCCGGCGTGGTCGCGCGCTACGGCCTGCACCGGCCGCTGATCTGGTCGGACGAGCTCGCCTCGATCCTGTTCCTGTGGCTCGCCATGCTGGGCGCGGCGGTCGCGTTCCGCCGCTCCGAGCACATGCGCATGACCGCGGTCGTCGCCAGCGCCAGGCCGGCGATGCGGGCCTATCTCGATCTGGTCGCGACCTCCGCGGCCCTGGCGTTCCTGATCCTGATCGTCTGGCCGGCCTGCGACTACGCCTATGAAGAAAGCTACATTACGACGCCGGCGCTGCAGATCTCCAACATGTGGCGCGCCGCTGCGCTGCCGGCCGGCATCGGCTTGATGGCGGCCTTTGCCTTGCTGCGGCTCGTGCGCGCGGCCGACCACCGAATGGTTGCGGCCGCCGTGCTGTCGGTTGCGGTCGTGATCGGCCTGTTCTGGCTGGCCGAGCCGTTGCTGCGACCTCTCGGCAATCTCAACCTCGTCATCTTCTTCGTCGGCGTCGCCGGCTTCTGCGTCTTCGCAGGCGTTCCCATTGCGTTCGGTTTTGGCCTCGCCATCTTCGGCTATCTCGCGCTGACCACGCGCACGCCGGTCATGGTGCTGGTCGGGCGGATGGACGAGGGCATGAGCCACCTCATCCTGCTTTCCGTGCCGCTGTTCGTGTTCCTGGGCCTACTGATCGAGATGACCGGCATGGCGCGGGCCATGGTGGCGTTCCTGGCAAGCCTGCTCGGCCATATCAGGGGCGGCCTGCATTACGTGCTGGTCGGCGCCATGTACCTGGTCTCCGGCATCTCCGGCGCCAAGGCTGCCGACATGGCCGCGGTCGCGCCCGTGCTGTTCCCGGAGATGAAAGAGCGCGGCGCCAAGCCCGGCGACCTCGTCGCGCTGCTGGCGGCCACGGGCGCCCAGACCGAGACGATCCCGCCCAGCCTCGTGCTGATCACGATCGGCTCGGTCACGGGCGTCTCGATTGCCGCCCTCTTCACCGGCGGCCTGCTGCCCGGCGTCGTGCTCGCGGTCACGCTCTGCATGCTGGTGTGGTGGCGCTACCGCCACGAGGACATGAGCCATGTCCGCCGCGCCTCGGCGTCCGAGATCGGCAAGACGTTCGTCATCGCCCTGCCCGCGCTCGCGCTGCCTTTCGTGATCCGCTATGCCGTGGTCGAGGGCATCGCGACCGCGACCGAAGTGTCCACCATCGGCATCGTCTACGGCGCTCTTGTCGGCCTCCTGGTCTACCGCCGCTTCGACTGGCGGCGGCTGTTTCCGATGCTGGTCGAGACCGCCGCGCTGTCGGGCGCGATCCTCCTGATCATCGGCACGGCGACGGGCATGGCCTGGGGCCTGACCCAATCCGGCTTCTCGCGCTCGCTGGCTGCGGCCATGACGGGATTGCCGGGCGGGGCTGCGACCTTCATCGCCGTGTCGATCCTGGCCTTCACCATCCTCGGCAGCGTGCTGGAGGGCATCCCGGCGATCGTGCTGTTCGGACCGCTGCTGTTTCCGATCGCCCGCGCCGTCGGCGTGCACGAGGTGCACTACGCCATGGTGATCATTCTGGCCATGGGTATCGGGCTATTCGCTCCGCCCTTCGGCGTCGGCTATTATGCCGCCTGCGCCATCGGACGCGTCGATCCGGCCGAAGGCATCAGGCCGATCTGGGGTTATCTGCTGGCGCTGCTGGTGGGATTGATCATCGTCGCGATCTTCCCCTGGATCTCGATCGGATTTCTTTGACGCGGTTTAAGGAGGGTGTCGATGAGTGAGCGACAGAACCCGTACCATATCGGCCTCGACAAGACGCGAGCCAATTATGTGCCGCTGAGCCCGCTGAGCTTCCTTGCGCGCAGCGCGGCGGTCTATCCCGAACACGTCAGCACCGTTTATGAGGGCCGCAGCTTCACCTGGGCGCAGACCTATGAGCGCTGCCGGCGGTTTGCCTCCTGGCTCGCAGGTAGGGGCATCGGTATCGGCGACACCGTCGCGGCGATGCTGCCCAACATTCCCGCGATGAACGAGGCGCACTTCGCCGTGCCCATGACCGGCGCCGTGCTAAACGCGCTCAACATCCGCCTCGATGCGCCGTCGATCGCGTTCCAGCTCGACCACGGCGGCGCCAAGATCATCCTGGTCGATCCAGAATTTTCAGGCGTCATCAGCGACGCGCTGGCGCAGATGACCGGCCCCAAGCCGCTGGTGGTCGACGTCGACGACGCATCGTTCAAAGGCGGCAAGCGCATCGGCGAGATCGAATATGAGGCAGCCGTCGCGCAAGGCGATCCCGGCTTCGCGCCGATCGTGCCAGGCGATGAATGGGACGCGATTGCGCTGAGCTACACCTCGGGCACGACAGGCAATCCCAAGGGCGTCGTCACCCACCATCGCGGCGCCTATCTGAACGCCGTCAGCAATATCCTCGCCGGCAATCTCGGCCAGCATCCGGTCTATCTCTGGACGCTGCCGATGTTCCACTGCAACGGCTGGTGCTTTCCCTGGACCATTGCGGCGGCTGCCGGCATCAATGTCTGCCTGCGCAAGGTCGAGCCGACCAGGATCTTCGAGCTGATCAAGAGCCACGGCGTCACCCATATGTGCGGCGCGCCGATCGTCTACAACACGCTGATCAACGCTCCCGATGCACCCAAGGAAACATCAACCGGCAATGCCGCCCGCCGCGTCGTCGGCCTGATCGCGGGTGCTGCGCCGCCGGTCGCGGTGCTGGAAGGCGCCGAGAGCATCGGGATCAAGCTAACGCATGTGTACGGCCTGACCGAGGTCTACGGGCCCGCCTCGGTCTGCGCCGAGCAGCCCGGCTGGGACGAGCTTCCGCCTGCCGAGCGCGCGCGCATGAAGCGCCGGCAGGGTGTGCCCTACCCGCTCCAGGAAGCCGTCACCGTGATCAATCCGCAAACCATGCAGGAGGTGCCGCGCGACGGCGAGACCATCGGCGAGGTCATGTTCCGCGGCAACATCGTGATGAAGGGCTACCTGAAGAACGATAAGGCGACCAAGGAAGCCTTCGAAGGCGGCTGGTTTCACACTGGCGATCTCGGCGTGCTCGACGAGCACGGCTACGTCATCATCAAGGATCGCTCCAAGGACATCATCATCTCAGGCGGCGAGAACATCTCCTCGGTCGAGGTCGAGGACGTCCTCTACAAGCACCCGGCCGTGCTGTTCGCAGCCGTGGTGGCAAAACCCGATCCCAAATGGGGTGAAGTGCCCTGCGCCTTCGTCGAACTGAAAGAGGGCGCCAGCGCCAGCGAAGCCGACATCATCGCCTTCTGCCGTTCGCACATGAGCGGCTTCAAGACGCCGAAGGCAGTCGTGTTCGGGCCGATCCCGAAGACGTCCACGGGCAAGATCCAGAAGTTCCTGCTGCGCAACGAAGTCGGCTCGGTGAAGGCGATTTCGGCCTGAACAGCGGCCAAAGAAGCTTCCGCCCGCGCATGGCGGGCGGAAGCTCTCTCATCCTCACATCTTTTTGTAGGCGTCGACCACCGCCTGACCGTCGGCCCCTGCCTTCTTGAGCCAGTCGGCCGTGAGCTGGTCGCCGATCTTCTGGAAGCCGGCCTTGAGAGCGGGGCTCGGCGGCTCGACAGTCATGCCTTTGGCCTTGAGCTGATCGAGGTACCAATTGGCCTTCTCTTCCCACGCCTTCCAGCCGCGCGTCTCCGCGGTGGCGGCCGCCTTCAGGATGGCTTCCTGGGTCGGCTTGTCGAGCGCCTCGAACGCAGCCTTGTTGACGAAGGTGTAGTTCTTCGGAATCCAGGCCTGCACGTCATAGAAGTATTTGAGCGACTCCCAGGCCTTCGAATCGTAGCCGGTGCCGCCCGACGACATGAAGGAGTTCACCACGCCGGTCGCCAGTGCCTGCGGCAGTTCCGCGGCCTGGATCGTGACGGATTGCGCGCCGACCAGTTCGCCGATCCGTGCGGTCCCGACATTGTAGGCGCGCCACTTCAGACCTTTCATGTCCTCGATCGTCGCCAGCGGTTTGTTGACGTAGACGCCCTGCGGTGCCCACGGCACCACGAACAGCAGCTTGAGACCTTGCGCATCGAGCTTCTTGGCGATCGCAGGCTTGGAGGCCTGATACAGCTTCATCGCCTCCGGGAAGCTGGTCGCGAGGAACGGCACGACGTCGACGCCGAAGATCGGGTCTTCGTTCTCGTGGATCGACAGCAGCACCTCACCCATCTGCGCCTGCCCGGTCACCACGGCGCGCTTGATGTCGGGCGCCTTGAACAGCGAGGCGCCCGGATGAACCGTGATCTGGAGCTTGCCCGAGGTGGCGGCTTCGACGTCCTTGGCGAACGCGAGCAGATTTTCGGAGTGCGGGTTATCCGCAGGATACGCTGCAGGCAGATTCCATTTGGTCTGAGCCAAGGCAGGTGTCGCGGCCAGCACGACGCCGGCGATCAAGGATGCGTGGAATAAACGAGACATCATCGGGCTTCTCCTCACAGTCGATCTAGAGAACGGGTACGCTCAGTCTGGGAAAGCGAGCTTCGGCAGGAACATCACGATCTGCGGATACTCCGTGATGATAAAGACCGCTGCGAGCAATAGCACGAAGAACGGAAACGCCGCCCGCGCAACCGTGAAGGTATCGCGGCCGCTCATGTTCTGGAGCACGAACAGGTTGAACCCCACTGGCGGGGTGATCTGCGCCATTTCGACGTGGATGATCAGATAGACCCCGAACCAGACCAGGTCGAGGCCGGCCTGCTTGACCATGGGCAGCACGATGACGGCAGTCAGAACGATCATCGAGATGCCGTCGATCAGGCATCCCAGGATGATGTACATGATGCTCAGATACAGCGCGAGCATGCTCGGTGTGAGCTGCTGGCCCTGGACCCAGGTGGCGAGCGCGGCCGGAATGCCCGTATAGGCCATCGCAGCCGTGGTGTAGGCCGCGCCTGCCAGGATCAGCATGATCATGCAGGTCAGCCGCGTCGCGCTCATGATGCTCTCGAGGAAGTTCTTGCGCGTGAGCGTGCCGCTCCACCAAGCCAGCAGCAGCGCGCCGGAAACGCCCCAGGCCGCGCATTCCGTCGCCGTTGCAAAGCCGAGAACGAGCGACAGGAACACCGCCAGGATCAGCAGCAGGCAGGGCGCGAGCTTGGCGGACTCGCGCAGCTTCTGCCGGAGCGGCATCGGCGGATCGCGCGGCGGAACCTTGTTCGGGTTAAGCAGCGACCAGATGATGATGTAGCCGGAATAGAGCACGATCACGAGCAGTCCCGGCAGGAAGCCGCCGAGAAACACTTGAAGCACGGAGACGTTCGCCGTGACGGCATAGACCACCATTGGAATCGACGGCGGGATCAGCAGGCCGAGCGTGCCCGAGCCCGCCAGCGATCCGAGGCTCAGGCCCTTGTCGTAGCCGCGCTTGTCGAGCTCCGGCAGCGCGATCTTGCCGATCGTCGCGCAGGTCGCCGCCGACGAGCCCGACACTGCCGCGAAGATGCCGCAGCCGATCACGTTCACATGTGTCAGGCGTCCCGGCAGCCACTGCACCCAGGGAGACAGGCCGCGGAACATTTCCTCCGACAATTTGGTGCGGAAGAGAATCTCTCCCATCCAGATGAACAACGGCAGCGCCGCCAGCGTCCAGGATGAGCTCGCACTCCAGGTGGTGGTCGCAAGCACCGTGCCAAGCGGCAGGCTCGTGGTGAGCGCCATCGCCACGAAGCCGACCAACCCGAGCGAGACCGCGATCCAGACGCCGCTTCCCAGCAGCAGGATCATGACGCCGAGCAGGACGAACGACAGCTCGATCATGCCGAGATTGGCCATGGTCAGCCCCCACCACCCTGCGAGATGCGTTCGACGAACTCTTCCGGAGTTTCGTCGGGCGAGCCCTTCTCGTAGCTCGGACGGTTGCCGCCGATGACGTTAACCATCTCGTCGATCAGCGCAATCGAAAGGATCACGAGGCCACCGGCAAAGCCGAGCTGGGGAATCCAGAGCGGAAGCGCGACGACGCCCTGCGCCACGTCGTTGAAGCGCCAGGAATCGTAGGTCATCTGCACCGCATGACGGGTGAAGTAGAGAATGAAGGCGGCGGCAATACCGAGCGCCACGATCTCCGCGATCTGCTTGGTCCGTCCGTGCAGACGCTCAAGCAGCAGGCCGACGCGGATCATCTCTCCGCGCTTGAAGGTGTGAGCAAGGCCGAGGAACGCCATCGCGGCCATGCACCACGACGCAAAATCATCGCCGGCGGGAATGTTGAGCGCAAACTGGCGCCCGACCGACATCACCATCATGATTGCGAAGATCGCGACCAGGAAGACGCCCGCGGCATAGCCCGCGCCGAGATAAAGGAGGTCCAGAGCGCGTCGCACCCGTCCTTGAGTCGCTACATCATCCTCTGCCAATGCGATCCCCATCCTCACACGAGGCGATTCGACCGACCGATCGCACTTGGGTAGTGCCGGTCCCGTTTGAATATCGCCCTGCCCAGCGCCTGTCTTTCAGACGTTAGATCAACATGATGGGGCCGAAGCAAGCAAGGTCTATGCCGGCTGGCAGTGGAATTTCCACCGCGGGTTTAGTGCGTCTCCAGCCGCAGCCCGTCATAGGCCGGCACCACGCCCGCGGGCAGCGACTGCCGGATGACCTCGTAATCGACGTCGGCGGTCATGTTGGTGATGACCGCGCGCTTCGGCTTGAAGCGCTCGATCCAGGACAGCGCATCGTTGATGCTGAAATGGCTGACGTGACTGGTGTAGCGCAGGCCGTCGACGATCCAGAGGTCGAGATTTTCCAGCGCCCCCCAGCTCTCGCGCGGGATATCGTTGAGATCAGGCGTATAGGCCGCATCCCCGATGCGGTAGCCGAGCGCGGGAATGTTGCCGTGCTGCACCAGAAAGGCGGTCATCGTCACCGCGCCGCCCTTCCCCAGAATGGTCTGGCTTTCTCCCGCCTCGATCGAATGCCGCGTCAGGATCGGTGGATAGTCGCTGCCCTCGGGCGAGATGAAGCAATAGGAGAACCGCGACAGGATGTCCTTGGCGGTCGACTGGTTGAAATAGGTCGGAATGCGCCGGCGCATGTGCATGACGACCGAGCGCAAATCATCCATGCCGTGAGTCTGGTCGGCATGCTCGTGCGTCAGGAACACCGCGTCGATGTGGTCGACATTGGTCGAGAGCAATTGCTCGCGCAGGTCCGGCGAGGTGTCGATCACGATGCGTGTCGTGCCGTGCTCGGACGTCCGTTCGACCAGCAGCGAGCAGCGGCGGCGGCGGTTCTTCGGATTGTTCGGATCGCAGGCGCCCCAGCCGAGTGCCGGGCGCGGCACGCCGGCGGAGGAGCCGCAGCCCAGGATCGTCAGCGTTAGCGTCATGTGGCTCCCAGTCTCAAGCTTTCACCTTCGAGAACAGGCGGAAGAAGTTTTCGCTGGTCTGGCGAGATATCTCGTCAAGGGACACGCCGCGCGTCTCGGCGAGCACCTTTGCGACCTCGACCACATAGGCCGGCTCGTTGCGCTTGCCACGAAACTTGCCGGGCGCAAGATAAGGCGAGTCTGTTTCAACCAGAATACGGTCGGGCGGCAGTTCGGCTGCGATCGCGCGCAAGGCCTCCGATTTCTTGAAGGTCAGGATTCCCGTGAAGCCGATATAGAGCCCGAGCGACACCGCCTTCAGCGCCAGCTCGCGCCCGCCGGTGTAACAATGCAGGACAGCGCGAAACGATCCGCGTCCGGCCTCCTCTTCCAGGATGCGCGCGCAATCTTCGTCCGCCTCGCGGGTATGAATCACCAGCGGCAGGCCGGTGGCGCGGGCGGCGGCGATGTGGGCGCGAAAGCCCCTCGCCTGCGCTTCCGGCGAGCCGTTGTCGTAGAAATAGTCGAGCCCGGCCTCGCCAAGTGCGACGACCTTGGGATGCTGGGTCAGCGCAATCAGCTCGTCCGGCGCGATGCCGTCCTCCTCGTCCGCATGGTGCGGATGGGTGCCGACCGAGCAATAGACGTCGTCATAGCGCTCGGCGATGGCGAGCAGGTCCTGCAGCCGCCGCACCCGCGTCGAAATCGTGACCATGCGCGCGACTCCGGCCGCGCGCGCTCGCGACACGATCCCGTCGAGATCTTCCGCAAAGTCCGGAAAATCCAGATGGCAATGACTGTCGATCAGCATCGTCCGAACGCCTTCAGGCCGCCGGCTCGACGTAGCGCGGGAACGCGGGCGTCGGCGCCGGCAGCGTCGAACCGGGCGCGATGCGCTTTGCGCCGCCGAGCATCGCAAAATTACGTTCGGATTCGGGAATGCCGAGGCTGTCGAGCAGCTTGCTGGAAGCGGTCGGCATCGCGGGCTGAGCCAGGATCGCGATCTGACGCACGACTTCGGCGGTGACGTAGAGCACCGTCTTCTGCCTGGCCGGATCCGTCTTGGCGAGCGCCCACGGCGCTTCACCCGCAAAATAGCGGTTCGCCTCCGCGACCACGGCCCAGACGGCGTTGAGCCATTGATGGATCTGCTGCGTCGCCATGGCCTCACGCGAGGCCGCGATCATGCCGTCGGCCATCGTCAGGATCGCCTTGTCGTTGTCGCTGAACTCGCCGGGCTCGGGCAGCACGCCGCCGAGCTGCTTTGCGATCATTGACAGCGAGCGCTGCGCGAGATTGCCGAGATCGTTGGCGAGATCGGCATTGATGCGCGCGACGATGGCCTCGTGATTGTAATTGCCGTCCTGGCCGAACGGCACCTCGCGCAGGAAGAAATAGCGCATCTGGTCGACGCCGTATTGGTCGGCAAGGTTGAAGGGATCGACGACATTGCCGACCGACTTCGACATCTTCTCGCCCCTGTTGAACAGGAAGCCGTGGGCATAGACCCGCTTCGGCAGCGGGATGCCCGCCGACAAGAGGAAGGCCGGCCAATACACCGCATGGAAGCGGATGATGTCCTTGCCGATGACGTGCACGTCGGCCGGCCAATAGCGCCAATTCTTGTCGCTCTCATCGGGGAAACCGACGCCGGTGATGTAGTTGGTCAGCGCATCGACCCAGACATACATCACGTGCTCTTCGTCGCCGGGCACCTTCACGCCCCAATCGAACGTGGTGCGCGAGATCGAGAGATCGCGCAGGCCGCCCTTGACGAAGCTCACCACCTCGTTCTTGCGGGAATCCGGCCCGATGAAATCGGGCTGATCCGCATAGAGCTTGAGCAGCTTGTCCTGGTACGCCGACAGGCGGAAGAAATAGCTCTTCTCCTCCACCCATTCGACCGGCGTGCCCTGTGGCCCGAGCCGCACGCCGTCATCGTTCACGCGCGTCTCGTCCTCGGCGTAATAGGCTTCGTCACGGACCGAGTACCAGCCCGAATAGGTGTCGGCGTAGATATCGCCATTCGCTTCCATGCGGCGCCAGATCTCCTGGCTGGAGCGGTGATGCTGTTCCTCGGTGGTGCGGATGAAGCGGTCGAACGACACGTCCAGGCGCTCGTCCATCTCCTTGAACCGGCCGGCGTTGCGTGTCGCGAGCGCGGCGGTGGACATGCCTTCGCTCGCCGCCGTCTGAATCATCTTCTGACCGTGCTCGTCGGTGCCGGTCAAAAAGAACACATCCTTGCCATCGAGCCGCGCAAAGCGCGCCAGCGCGTCGGTCGCGATCGCCTCATAGGCATGCCCGATATGCGGGCTGCCGTTGGGATAGGCGATCGCGGTGGTGATGTAGAAGATGTTGTCGCGCGCTGCGGCGACCGCAGGCGCGGCAGCTTGCGGCGAAGCGACGGGCTTCGGCGAACGCGGAGCCTTTGGCTTCGCCGGTGGCTTCACAGGCGTGACGACGGGAGCCGGCGCGTCGCTCACGGCAGGCGCAGCTGCCCTTTTCGCGACCTTCTTCGCCGGAGCCTTGGCCGGCTCTTTGGCAGCTCTCTTCACCGCTTTCTTGGCGACGGCCTGCTTCTTCGCGGCCTTCTTGCCGGTTTTCCTGGACGTCTTCGCAGCGGCCTTCTTCACCGCCTTCTTGGCGCCGGCTTTCTTGTTGCTCTTGGCAGCTTTGGCCGCGCGCGCCTTGGCCTTTGTCGCGGCTTTCTTGACGGCCTTCTTCGCAGCCTTCTTGCCGCTCTTGCGTTTGACGGATTTCTTAGCTCGCGTTGCCACCACGAATTCCTTTACCGGCTTCTCGAATTTGGAAACGGCTCGGCGCCTAGCGCGTTGCGTCCGCCAGCCAGCCGAACACCGAGAAAACCAAGGGCTTTCGCTCCAGATTGTAGGTTTCGGTATCGCGCGCGGCGCGGACGATCTTTTCCCATACCTCGCTTAAGCGCGCAAGACGCGGCAGGTTCTGGTTGGCATTGGCCTCATCCGCATGCAGGCGCTCCGCAATCCAGCGGTCGATGCCATCGATGAAAGCCGCAAGCGCCACGCGGTCGCTGGTGCCAAGCGAATCGCCGAGCGTGTGCAATTCGCGCGGATCGACCTGCGGCAGGCGCGCGAGCAGCGCCGCCGTGCGCTGCTGAAGCTTCAGGGCGTCGCCGCCGAGCAACGTCAGCGCCCGTGCGACACTGCCCTCGGAGGCCTCGGCCACCTCGCGCAGAGCAGGATCGTTCGGATCGAGCTCGGCCGCTGAAGCCGCAGCGCCGATCACATCGTTCGTAGCGAGCGGCCGCAGGCGCAGCTTGCGGCAGCGCGACTGGATCGTGGCGAGCACCCGTGCGGGTGCGTGGCTCACCAGCAGGAACAGCGATTGCTGCGGCGGCTCCTCAAGAATCTTCAGAAGCGCGTTGGCCGCGTTCGGATTGAGCTCGTCGACGGTGTCGACGATGCAGACGCGCCAGCCCTCGGCCGCCGCGGTCGAGCCGAAGAACGCGATCGTCTCGCGCGTCTCGTCAACGGTGATCACCGTGCGCATCACGCCGCGCTCGTTGGCAGTGCGCTCGAGCGTCAGCAGGCCACCATGCGAGCCGGCCGCCACCTGCCGCGCCACGGCGTCGTCGGGATCGATCGCCAGGCTTTCGGCGCGCTGCACAGCCGGCGCCAGCGGCTGCGCGTGGGCGAGCACGAAGCGCGCCATGCGATAGGCCAGCGTGGCCTTGCCGATCCCTTGCGGCCCGCCGATCAGCCAGGCGTGCGGAATGCGTCCGCTGCGATAGGCATCGAGCAGCGCGGCCTCCGCCTCGCGATGGCCGAACAGCTGCGACGTCTCGCGCGGATGCGGCATGGCGGTTTCGCGCTCGGCCTGACGCGGGCTCATACCGACACCACTGACGCAGGCGTTGGCAGCAGGCGCTCGCGCAACGCCGTCCAGACGCGCGCGGCAACCGTGTCCGGATCGGAATTGGCGTCGATCAGCACGCAGCGCGCAGGATCCCCCGCTGCGATCCTGCGATAGGCCTCGCGCAGGCCCTGGTGGAAGCTGAGCTTCTCGGCCTCGAACCTATCAGGCGTGCCGCTGCCGCGGCGCGCGGCGGCGCGTTGCAGGCCAATCTCGACCGGCAAGTCGAGGATGATAGTGAGGTCCGGTTTGAGATCGCCGATCGTGACCCGCTGCATGGCGTTGATCAGGCCTTCTGGCACGCGGCCGAGGCTACCCTGATAGGCCCGCGTCGAATCGGCGAAGCGGTCGCACAGCACCCAGACGCCCTGGCTCAATGCCGGCTGAATCACGGTGCGGACATGGTCGTCGCGCGCAGCGGCAAACAGCAGCGTCTCGGCTTCGGGGCCGAGCAGCTTGCCCATGCCCGACAGCACCAGATGGCGCATGATCTCCGCGCCCGGCGAGCCGCCTGGCTCACGCGTGACCCGGATGCGCAGCTTGGCCGCCGTGAGGCGATCGGCGAGCTTCTTGATCTGGGTCGACTTGCCCGTGCCCTCGCCGCCTTCAAAGGTGATAAAGCGTCCGCGTCCGGACGGCCGCTGTGCCGCGCTCTCACTCATGATCAGAGCTTCTCGGCACCTGCACGGAACATGCCGATCACGAGCTCGCTGGCGCCGTCGATGGCGCGGCGCATGGTCGAGCCGGTGCCGATCGCCTCGGCGGCATAGACCGGCGTCTCGACCGCGATGTTGCCGCTGCGCCAGACCCTGACCACGCCCACCTGCTGGCCGGCCTCGACCGGCGCACGCACCGGGCCGCTATAGACGATGCGCGCAATCAGCTTGTCGCTGCCGTTCTTGTGCACCATCACCTTCACAGGAGTCTTGGCGACGAGCTTGACCGACCGGCTCTCGCCGCCGAACACCTTGGCGTAGCCGACGGGCTGCTCGGCCGCGAGCAGGGTGCGGGTCTCGAAATTGCGAAAACCCCATTCCAGCATCTTCTTGGCTTCCGTGGCGCGGTCCTCGGGATCGTCAAGGCCGTTGACGACGACGATCAGCCGCGTGCCGTTCTGCACGGCGGAGCCGACCATGCCGTAGCCGCCTTCCTTGGTGTAGCCGGTCTTCAGACCGTCAGCGCCTTCCATCGAATTGAGCAGCGGATTGCGGTTGAACTGACGGATCTTGTTCCAGGTGAACTCCTTCTCGCCGAACAGTTTGTAGAATTCGGGGAAGTCCAGGATGATGTGCCGGGCGAGCATGCCGAGTTCGCGCACCGTCATCTTGTTGCCGGGATCGGGCAGGCCGTTGGAATTGGCGAAGGTCGACTTGGTCATGCCAAGCTCGCGGGCGCGCTTGGTCATGAAGTCGGCGGCAAAGATCCGCTCATTGCCTGCCATGGCTTCGGCCAGCGCGATGCAGGCGTCGTTGCCGCTCTGGATGATCGCGCCGCGCAGGAGATCGTCGACCGAGACCTTGCTGTTGATGGCGGCGAACATGGTCGAGCCGCCCGAGGGGGCCCCGCCCCTGCGCCAGGCGTTCTCGCTGATCCGATACTCGTCGGTCAGCTTGATGTCGCCTTTCTTGACCGCATTGAAGACGACCTCCGCGATCATCAGCTTCATCATGCTCGAAGGCGCGCGCAGCTCGTCGGCGTTCTTCTCGAACAGCACGCTGCCAGAGGAGGCTTCGATCAGGATCGCGGTCGGGGCATCGCCGTCGAAGCCGGTATCTTCCGCTTTCTTGGCGCCCTGGACGCTCTGGTTGGCCGCATAGAGCGTCCCGCCCCAGCCGATGCTAGCCACCAAAACAGCCGCGATCAGCCCGCGCGCCAGCGTTCCGGCGGTGAGCCAGTTGCCACGAACCAAAGGAAGACGAAGTGCCATGGCGAAGCCCTGAGAGAGGCGTTCTAACAGCTGGAACAGATGCGAACAACACGCGGTTGGACGCTTGTCGCTGAGATTGCACGATTCTCGCCGCGCCCCTATCGTGGCGCCTCATGTTTTTCGACCAAACCTCTGAAACAAGGCGGAAAAGCGAATGCCCTCAACCCGCACGATCAAGGCCAACGGGGTCGAGCTGTTCGTCCGCGAAGCCGGCCAGGGACCGCTGGTGGTGCTGTGCCATGGCTGGCCGGAACTGTCCTATTCCTGGCGCCACCAGATCCCGGCGCTCGCCGAAGCCGGGTTTCACGTCGTCGCTCCCGACATGCGCGGCTATGGTCAGAGCGCGGCCCCGCTCGATGTGAACGCCTACTCGATCTTCGACACGGTCGGCGACGTGGTCGGCCTCGTCCAGGCGCTCGGTGAGACCAAGGCGATGGTGGTCGGCCACGATTGGGGTGCGCCGGTCGCCTGGCACGCGGCGCTGTTCCGGCCCGACATCTTCACGGCGGTCGCGGGCCTCAGCGTGCCGCCGCCGTTCCGCGGCCGCGGCAGGCCGCTCGACCTGCTGCGCCAGGGCGGTGTCACCAATTTCTACTGGCAGTATTTCCAGACGCCGGGCGTCGCCGAGGCCGAGCTCGAGCGCGACGTCGCGCGCACCATGCGCATCGTCCTTGGCGGGCGCGGCCTCGCCGATCCCACCGCGGCCATGTTCGTGCAGGAGGGCAAGGGCTTTCTCGGCCATGCGGGCGCCGACGAGCCGCTGCCTGCCTGGCTCAGCGAGGCAGACCTGGCCTATTTCACCGAGGCCTTCCGCAAGTCCGGCTTTCGCGGCGGGCTGAACTGGTACCGGAACATCGACCGCAATTGGGAGCTGACGGCGCCCTGGCAGGACGCGCAGATCCATCAACCCTCGCTGTTCATCGCCGGCTCCAAGGATGCCGTCATCACCGGCCTGATCGGCGCCAAGCGTGTCAACGAGCTCGAGCGCGTGCTGCCCAATCTGAAGCGCAAGCTGATCATCGAGGGCGCCGGCCATTGGGTGCAGCAGGAGCGGCCCGACGAGGTGAACGCGGCGTTGCTGGCTTTCCTGAAGGAGAGCGCGGGCTAGTAGAGACCGCGGCCGCTCAGGATGCTGCGGGCCTCGGCGGCGCCATCGGTCGATGCGGCCGCGCTGTCGGCGGCGTAGCGGCCGTCCTCGTCATAGGACACCGCGCGGGCGTTCTGGAGGGCCCGCCCCCGGCTGCGGCTGGAGGCCGACATTTCCGAGGTGGCGTTGAGCGAAGCCATGTCGGCCGAGGTGCTGCCGAGATTGTACGGCCGCCCCTCCGGCATCGGGACCTCGCCGCGAATGGCGCCGCGGGTGGAGGACGGCAGCTCCGGCACGAACGGCTTGGCCGAGGCGACCCGGACCATCGAGGGCGACGGCGCCGGGACGCCGGTCCGCAGGGTCGCCAGAAGCTGACGGTCGTCGGAGCCTTCGAGCGGCGCCCGGCCGACATATTCGACCCGGACCTTGGCGACGCCATTGCCTTTGAATTCAAGGAGTTCGGCAGCCTTGTTCGAGACATCAATGAGGCGGTTGCCGTGGTAGGGCCCGCGGTCATTGACGCGGACGATCAGCGACTTGCCGTTCGAAATGTTGGTGACCCGTGCGTAGGACGGCATCGGCAGCGTCGGATGCGCGGCGGTTAGCGAGGTCATGTCGAACACCTCGCCGTTGGCCGTCAGGCGGCCGTGGAAATCATCGCCGTACCAGGACGCCATGCCCTCAGCGCGGTAGTTGACGTCCTCCTCCGGCACGTAGGTCCTGCCCGCCACGACATAGGGCTTGCCGACGCGGTAGGTGCCGCCACCCTTTGGGACCGGGTCGCCCCAGGCCACCACGCGCGGGCTCGAGGACACGCCGTATTTCGGATCGACGCGGCTGGCGAACTTGTTCGAGGAGGCGCAATTGGCGAGCGCAAGGCAGGTCGCGACCGCCGCAACACCGCGCGCGGCCCGCAAAACCGAATCTGACCGACGGATCCCCATGCGCCCCAAATACCACTTCGCCGGAGGCGTACCCAACCCGCTTTGGCTACGGGGGAGCGCTGTCCGGTCATCTCATCCGAGGCGGCCCACCACCGCATCGAACACAGTAACGATAACGCAACCCGAACGCGGCGGAAATGGGGAGCCCGCGACGATCACGCCGGGATGGTAAACGGGACGTTCGCATTTTTCCGTTGTTGTACGGGCCGATGGCGCCTGCACTGTGCCAGTGCAGGACATTCTGTTGCGCCAAATCCTCACTCCACCCCCATTGTCGCAACGCTCTCCGAAATTCTTTTGACTGTGCAAGGCCGCACGCGTTCTCTCGGATGCGAGGGCGGGAATTGGAATTTAACGATGATCGAGACGGTTTCGGCACTGATGGGTCTGGTAAGCGCGGGGATCTTCCTGGCCCATGCGTTCGAGGGTTACCGCACGAGGGCCTGAAGGCACTCGCGCGGACGGCAAGCATCACCTCTTTCAAAGCGGCGCGTTCGGACGGTCTTGGTCGATCCGGTCGCGCATCGAACACGAGAGCGGCAGGTGTCCCATGCGTAATCATGACCTCGTATCGGATAGCTTCCTGGCCTTGACCGCCGGCGGCTTGGTGCTGCTCTGCTCGAGTCTCGTCGCCCTGGCGTTTGGCTGAACCGCACGTCCTGCTATCCAATACGGTTCTCTCCATTGCGGCGCAGCAGGCGCAGCTGTCCCCGCTCCCATTCAGTTGATTGAATTATTGCGTTCGGCGCCTCGACCAATTGCAAGAGGCCATCACCAACGAGGGTGACGCAAATGCTTGCCGAGAAGTTCTTCCTGGTCCTGGAATCCCTGATCCGCGGCGACCGCACCTATCCGGATGGAAGCCCCCGGGTCATCAGCACCTCCCCGCATGTGCCGGTCAGGCTGCCGCCACGGAAATAGCCGGCGCGTCCGCCAGCCGCCGAAACCCGCCGCTCAGCGCAGGCCCAACAGCGAGCGGCGATAGAAGCTGCCGCGGGCCTCGTTCTGGCAGACGAAGCTGCCGTCGAAGCCCTGGCCGTAGCGCTTCTGCCCCTTGCGATAATAGACGCCCTTCCCGAAGTCGAGCCAGACGACCTTGTCGCGCGGGCAATGGCGCTGGGCCTGCGCCTCGTAGCGAAACGGCGTCAGCGGCGTCGCCGAGACCTCGGCGCCACCTGCAGTGACCACCGTGGCGCCGGCGCACACGATTGCGCCGAACCACTTGCCAAAGCCGCTCCGAGACATGCCCGACCTCCCGCTCGCCGCCGTCTCCGGCGGCTGGCACGGTAGCACGAAACGGCATAGCCCGCGGAAGGCGGCAGGCGCGCGGCGCATCTTCCGCCAGCCATCTTGTCGGGGTACATGACGGCGAGATCGTCGCGATGCGAGGGTGCTGCCCGAATGTCGGTTGAGCCTGAGACAAGAACCGGTCCCCGCCCGCCCTCGCCGCAGCTCGGCCCGCTGCCGATGATCATCTTCGGCTCGCGCTGGCTGCAGCTGCCGCTCTATCTCGGACTGATCGTGGCGCAGTGCGTCTACATTGCGCTGTTCCTGAAAGAGCTGTGGCACCTCTCCTGGCACGCCCTCGACCTCACCGAGCAGCAGATCATGATGAGCGTGCTGGCGCTGATCGACGTCGTGATGATCTCCAATCTGCTCGTGATGGTGATCGTCGGCGGCTACGAGACGTTCGTATCTCGGCTCGACCTCCAGGGCCATCCCGACGAGCCGGAATGGCTCGGCCACGTCAATGCCAGCGTCCTGAAGATCAAGCTCGCCATGGCCATTATTGGCATCTCCTCGATCGCGCTGCTGCGCACCTTCATCGAGGCCGGCAATTTGGGCTCGAACCGCGCCGGCTTCACCGAGACCGGCGTAATGTGGCAGGTGCTGATCCACATCACCTTCATCGTGTCGGCGCTCGGCATCGCCTATGTCGACAAGATCAGCGAGTCCGGGATGCGCAAGCGCGCCTAATGACGCGCTGCGGCAGGTGTCATTGCTGGTCCGCTTCGAGCTGCGCCAGCGCCTGGTGCAGACATTCCTGGAGCCTGGCGGCGACCTGCTCGCGCGCGATCCCCTTGCCTGCGAGATCGCCCGAGACCTTGCCGACCACATCGTCCATCGTCCGGCTCTCCAGATGGTCCGTCACCAGCGCCGTTGCGTAGCTTGCCGCGGCATCGCCACTGAGCCCGAGCTGGCCTGCGGCCCACAGCCCGAGCAGCTTGTTGGACCGCGCGGTGGCCTTGAACATGAATTCCTCGTCGTGGGCGAATTTGGCTTCAAAGCCCTGCTCGCGCTTGTCGAACGTGGTCATGGTCAGCTCCATTCTGCGTCGCTGATGAGGATCGGACTTGCTGGGAACGAACGTCTCCGTGGTTCACGTCAGTTTTGGATCATCAGAAGCTTCCTCCCGGAAGCCGAGCGCCGTCAAGCCTACCGGTGGGAAGCGGACACCCAAGCGGCATTGGCGGCCGACGATCAAATGCAGGCCGCCAGCAGATGCGATTTTGGAGATTGAGCGGCGAAGCGCGTTCGCTCAGCCCTTCGCCGCCGCCGCTTCGCGCGCCAGCCGCTCGGCCTTCAGCCGTTCCTTGTTGGCATAGAACGCCTTCTGCGCCGCTTCGTGGTCGCGCATGGCCTTCTCGGCCTCGATCCGGCGAGCCGCATCGCGCGCGTGGCGCTGTTCGGGAGTCAGGGGTTTGCGTCGGAAGGAAAGGTCTTCAGTCATGCCGAATGAACGTGGCCGTGAGGAAAAAGTTCCGCATGGTCCCGCTCGAGAGCGTTGGCCGGGGGCATGAAGTTCTGCGAAAACAACCCCATGCACAGTAGCTAAGTCCCTATACCAAAACGCTTTTCTCAATGGCGTCAGAGCCCGCCCGCGCTCCGCGCGCCGGAGCCATCAGATCGTGATGTCCGCAATCACGGGCAAATGGTCCGAATAGGCTCTCGCCCCTTGGTCGGTCCAGACCTTGTCGAGCCGGCTGTCCCGCGTTGCATAGATGCGGTCGAGCCGAAGCAAAGGCAGATACGCCGGAAAGGTCCGCAGCCGCGTCCGGTTCGGGCAGACCTGCGCGAGCACGCGCCGCACCGATTTCACCCAGAACCAGTCATTGAAATCGCCGAGAACGACGGTCCTTTCCGGCTTCACCAGGCTCACCACGGCCTGAGCCTGCGCATAACGCTCGTGGATGCTGAGGCCGAGATGAGTGGCGACCACGCGGACGTCGCCGAAAGGCGTCAGCAATCCCGTCGCGATCGCCCTGCGCGGCTCCCGCTCCCGATACGAGACGTCGACGATCTCGGGCACGCTGGAGAACGGAAAGCGGCTCATGAGCATCTGGCCGTAGTCACCGTCCTCCGTGACGATCGACTTGGCATGAATGCGATGATCGCCGACGACACGCGCCAGCTTCGCGAACGGATCGTCCGACCGCGATCGGGAATCCACCTCCTGAAGCGCGACGACGTCCGGTGACCATTTGCGAATGATGGAGCAAACACCCTCCAGATCGAACGTCGGATTGAGATTGAACGTGCCGTGCACATTCCACGTCATGAAGCGCATCGGCACCATCAGCGCCTCCCGGCGAGCCACGTCGCGAGGAATTGAGCGCCCGCACAGACGCCCAGCCAGCCCAGAAATGCCAGCGTGAGCAGCAATACGTTGCTCCAGGACGCATTCCTGGCCAGATCTGCGATCTGGGCGCCAAGAACGGCCATGGCGAGAATACCGGGCATCATGCCCAGCAGCGTTCCGACCAGGAAGTCACGGAGCGGCAGCGTGCTCGCACCGGCCACGACGTTCACCAGCGAGAATGGGGCGATCGGAATCATCCGGATGACGACGACGGCCAGGATTCCCTTACCGACAACGCGTTCCTGGATGCGCGCGGCACGGCGTCCCAGCAAGCGCTGAAGGCGCTCTCGGCCCAGGAACCGTCCGATCGCAAAAAGGAGGAGCGCGCTCAGCGAGACGCCCGCCATTGCGGTGACGAAACCCAGCCATGGCCCAAGGGCGGCGGCAGTCGCAGCAATGAGCACGAGAACCGGAAAGATGACCAGCCCGCCGACGACAAAGGCCGCAATCGCGAATGGCGGTCCCCAGACGGACTGCGAATAGGCAGACAGGAACGAGGAGATCCGGCCCGCATCGGCGTAATCGCTCAGGGACGTGTACGTCCAGGCCAGCGCCAGTCCAAGAAGCGCCAGCGCGATCGAGGCGATCCCCATGATCGTCTTCGTGCTCCACATGCGCGACGCCGCGCGCTCCAGATGAAGGGGCAGTTCAGGGTCCGCCACCGGCTGAACCAGGGTGGCCAGCGTGCTGGTCAGAACCGAGGACTCCACTTTTCGCAGCGTCTTCGCCCCACCCTTTTTCGACATCTGGTCCAGCATGGCAAACAGCCGATGCTCGTTTTGCGTGACGGCCTGCTCGTCGAGACCGCAGAAATGAGCGATGAGGCGACGGCGGACCGAAGCGATGAAATCCCGATGCTGCTCGGATTCAGCTTCGAAGATGAGGTCGCATTCGCTGTCGGCGCCCATGGAACGATTGTTCAAATTGGCCGAGCCGATCCGCAAGATCCGGTCATCGACGACCATGAGCTTGCTGTGCACCATCACGGCGGCTTCCTTGGTCCCGCTGCGGGAGACCGGATAGACGAAGCGGATGCGATCGGCCACGCCAGCCGTGCTGAAGCAGTCGATGAAGGCGCCACGTCCGTTCTGCATGGCCTGGGATTCAAGCCACGAGGAATGCAGTTTCGGAGCGACGACCAGAACCCGAAGCGACGGCACGCGGCGCATCTGCTCCGCCAATTCTTGCGCCATCCTGGTCGCGCTGGTGAATTGATTTTCGATGTACACGAAGCTCGTTGCCGACCGGATCGCCGCAATGAAAGAGCGTTCGACCTCCTTGATGGTCGAGCCTGCAGGACAGACCACCTCGGTCCTGGCGATCCCGACCGGCAAGTGCTCGGCCTCGACAGGCACGTTCGCCGGCCAGCGACCGTTCCTCAGTGCGCGCCGTTCATCGGCCGGTTGGCCAGCCGCACGCCAGCGTTGCTCCGCGAGGGCGAACAGCTGCTCCGCGGCCTCGCCGTCGACCAGGCACTGAACGTCGTGAAACGGCGGATACGGCTTGCGCTGAGGGTCGCAGCGCATGGAATTGTCGGCGCGATGGTCACTCGTGTCCCAGCGCCTGATCGTCAGATCGAGGCCGCCGACGAATGCCAGTGATCCGTCGACACAGACGACCTTCTGGTGTTGCGCCGAACCGAACGGAAGCGTGGCGTCCAGATGAAACCGGACGCGGCCATCGGTGTCGGCGGTGAACTTCGCCGCGGAATTCCACTCCCTCTCGGAAGCGTAAAACGAGACGAAGTCCCAGACGAGGATGTTGATGCGCAAGGCGGGCCGGCGCTGCACCAGGGCGCGCAGGAAGGGACCGAGCTCCTCAGGCAGGCCATCATCGGCATGTCCGGAGGCTCCGACCAGGCGCGTCCTGCTATGAATATCCCATCCGACGATGTAGACGAGATCCTGCGCCTGAAGCAGGGCCTCCCGCAGGGCTGCGAAATAGGCAGCGGCATCGTTCAGAACCGCCACGCGCCGCGCCTTGCACCGCCGCCAGACGGTGTCGCCGGGAGTCAGTGTCGATGAACTCTGAAGCAGATGGACCTCGCAATTCGCGTTTGCGTCTAAACGCGCTGGAGGCTCAAGGGGTTCCACGCCGTCAACGGCTGCGGTTCGATGCGAATGCCGGACGTCCGGCGCTGACTGGGCCCATCGCACAATTCGTCATTTGGTGCGGACGGTCTTCGCGCCGGCGCTCCTCAAAACATCCGCAATTTTCTCAGGGGCATCGCCGTGAAAATCGACGGACACCTCGATCAGACCTTCCAGCTTCTGCCGCCCCTCCGGAGTGGGCGCTGTCTTGACGTCAGGACCTGCCGCGCGTGTTCCCACCGTGTTCGCAGCGCCGGCAGGCTGGACGAAGACGTCGCCTCGCGGCACGCCGCATTCCTGCACGACATGCTCAACCGCAAGCTCGGCGCCGCGGCGCGTATCGAATTCTCCAATGATGGTGCTTTCCAAGGCTGCTCTCCGTGTGGTCGAGACTGCGAACAACTGGCGAGCTGGAGCCAAGTTCCTGAGGGAGCACCATCGCGACAGCGGAGATGACGGATTAGATCCCAGGCGCTGATGATCAGAACCGAACTACTCCGAGCAGGAGGAGCAGCGCCACCGTGACCAGGCCGGAGATCACCAGCGAGCCGAGACAGCCCAGCCGGTTCGAGAAAAAGAAGAACATGCGTTGCCCGCTTTGAAGCGTCCTGTCGGGCCAATTTCCCACATTGGATAGTGTTCCTGCCGCAGGTTCGTGCGTCCCTCGGCTCGGGCGCGCTGCGCTCCCTCCACAGCTTCATTGAGACAGGTCAATACCAACAAGCCGAAGCTCTGGAAAATTGACCTCACGCAAATCAACCGAGACCGCCATGTCACAGCAGAGCAGCATGCATTTCTATCTCAACTGGGCCAAGGAGCGGATCGACGAAATGGACGCCGCGTTGGCCTCGTTCGCGGTCAAGGCCGGCCAGGCCAAGGCCGAGTCCAAGGTGAAGACCGATCAGCTCCTGTCCGACCTGACGCAGCGCCGCGGCGAGTTTCAGGCGCTGCTCAAGGCCAAGGCGAACGAGGGTGAAGCAGCGTGGGCGGACGCCAAGGCCGAGTTGGAGCGGCAATGGAACGCATTCGAAGCCCAGATGAAAACCTACTTCGAAAGCGCCGGCAAACAGCTGGAGCAGCAACAGGCCACGTTCAGGGATCTTGCCGCTGCACAGGCCAAGGCCTGGGGCGAAGCCGCAGAGAAATTCCGCGAGGCCGCAGGCAAGGTCGTTGCAGCCCGCACCGTGGACGTCGACGCCGCGCTCAAGCAGATGAAGTCCGAGGCCTCCGAAGCCGAAGCACGCCTGCAAAAGCTGAAGCAGGCCGGCAGCGAGTCCTGGTCGGTGATGAGCGCCGCACTCGCCGAATCCCGCAAAGCGTTCGACCAGGCCAACAAGGCCGCCTGGGACGCGCTGAAGGGCGGTGATACGAAGAGCTGAAGGTGGGCTTCAGTTGCATGCCCGAGGAGACGGGGGCGGAACGCGTGCGGCAACGGCCGCGCGCGGAGCGTGGTGCACGCCCCTGCCCTTACGGGCCAACGCCAAAATAATCAGAACAATTGCAATAAGCGTCTGATCTGAAGCGCCGCACTTGGCTGACCAAGCCGAGCACTCATCCAGTATCAGATTCGCGATGCAGCGTGGGCCGTAGACCTAATCGAGCAGATCGCGCCATCCGACGAGATGCCGGAAGCGGTGTTCGGGATTATCGAGGCTGCCTTGCGTCGGCATTACCTCGGGGCCCGCATGCTGACTGAGACCAATCTAGGCAGCTTGCAATGATGCTCCTGGCTCACACGCCGCTGTCCGCCGGTTGCCTGGGGTTGCCTACGACGGAGTTGCGGTGATAGTTTCCGCTCGTATTGCGAGTGGAGTATCATGGGTAAGGTCGAGGACGCCGATTGGCGTGGTTTTCTTAATTTTTTTGGACTTGTGGCTTTGTGCGCCGCAGCTATTTACTTCGGCGCCCAAACGATCCTGCTCAACGCCGATCTGAGGAAGGCCGAATGTTCGGCCGCTTACTGGAAAGGCAGAGCGACGGGGCAATCATCGGACTACAAGCCGCCGGGATGTAATTGGCATCCCGGCATGGCGATGCGGATGACCTTGAAGCCGGTCGCCTAACTGACAATGGCTCACGCCGTCATGCCGTAGGATGCGGAAACTGTCCCGCCACCCGGCGTCAAACGAAACAGCTACGCGCGCGTGAGGGCGTTACGCGTTGCGGTTACGCCCGCCCGTGTAGGGTGGCGGAGGCGTAACGCAACGGTGCAACGCTAGGCCCTGATCGTTGCGCGCAACGCATGCGTAACGGCGGAACCCTGGCAAGATGTTTAACCGTTCAACGGTAGGTCTGGCGGAAACGTCTTCTGCCTCATGGCTCGATTGCCAGCAGGAAATCAAAGATAAATTCCAGCAACGTCCATCAGCGTAAATTCCTACGTACAAATTCCGTGGCGAGTGTCGGCCACTTGTCCTACATTCTCTGCAATTGATTTGAACGGAGCGCGGCCGCCCATGGCGGGACTTCTCGATTATCTCGCCGCCGTCGGCGAGTTTGTCGCCAGGCTTTGCGTTCTTCACATCGTTTTTGGTCAGATTTCCCATTCGCCTGCTCCGTGAAGTGTCCGCCTAAACCCACGTCCCAACCCACGGCTTAGGCTTGGATGAGGTCGTGCGGCGTCGGACAACATCGAACAGAGATGTTGGACAAGCGCTTTAGTCTCAAGCACTTCTTCGACACAGAAAGACGGGTTAGGACACTATCGGACTTGCAGGTGGCGGAAGGGGTGGGATTCGAACCCACGGTACCCTTGCGGGCACGCCGGTTTTCAAGACCGGTGCCTTAAACCACTCGGCCACCCTTCCAAGCCTTGAAATTGTTTAGCTTTTCGTCGCTTCGCAGAGAACGTTTCGTGGACTCTGCTACCGCTTTGCTACCCAACGTCGTCGGTGCGCTTGTTTATGGCGGCGCGCATGGCGACGTCAACCGCCGCGGCAGCCTCTCCCTGCATGTTAGGCATCAGGTGGCTGTAGATGTCCATCGTGATCGCGATGGAAGAATGGCCAAGCCGCTCCTGCACGATCTTGGGATGGATGTTCGAGGCCAGCATGTGGCTGGCGTGGCTGTGCCGGAGGCCGTGCAGCGTCACGCGCCATTCTTTCAGGAACTCGGAAACGGCGTGCGTAAGGCTGCGAGGCTGAAGCGGCGAGCCATCCGCCTGGGTGACCACATGGCGGTCATCGTCGCCGCGCACACCGAGGCGCAGCAATTCCTCCGCCTGCACGACGCGCCACCGGCGCAGTTCCTCGACGGCCATCGCCGGCATGGCGATCGTGCGCGCGCGGCCGCTCTTCGCTTCCTTCTCGCGAATGGTGCCGGCGTCCGTTTGCTCAGTGCTGGCAACCACGGCAAGCTGGCCGGTGTCCAGGTCGACCGAGCGCCAGCGCAGCGCCGTGATCTCGCCGCGACGAAGGCCGCAAAGCGTTGCGAGGATCAGCGGAATGAAAAGGCGGCGCTCCCGAGCAGCATCGAAAGCGGCGGCAGTAGTGTTCGCATCAATAGTTCTGACCGGCTTGCGTTCGATCTTGGGACGATCTCGCTTCTCGAGCAGCGCTGCCGGGTTACGGGAGATCAGCCGCCAGCGTTCGGCCTGGCCAAGGGCGGAGTATAGAACACGGTGCATGTGGTGAACCGTCCGGGGTGACAAACCGCCCTTCCCGTCCCGCCGGCCGCTCTCTAGAGCCTTGCCGTAAGCCTCGCTGATATCGATCGGCTGAAGCTTCGACAGGATCTTGGCGCCGAGAAGCGGGGCGATGTTCTTGGTGGCAATCTGCTCATACCGTTCATGGGTGCGTGGCGAGACGTTCGGCTTGATGTGCTTCAGCCACCGGTCAAAGAACTGCGCCAGCGTGAGCTTGGAAGGCTCGACATAGGCCCCTTCCGTCATTTCGCTGATAAGCCGAGCGCATTCGAGCTGAGCAGCTCGCTTGGTGCCCTTGAAGCTATGCCATTTGCGCTTGCGCTTACCGGTCGCAGGATCGCGTTGGTCAAGGATAATGGCCCAATGGCCGGGGGAACGCTCTTTGATGCAGCCCTTCACTTGTCGCTCCCCTTTTTGCCCCCAAGGACTTCGTAGAAATCGCTGACTTTCCGGCGCTCCAGCTCCGCAAGCGTTTCCCTGACCGCGATTTGCGCCACCTCCTGCATTTCCATACGGGTGAAGGACTCGAGCAACCGTGCCTCGATCTCGTCCGTCCGAGTGCGGCCGCTCTTCTCGCGGGCTGCGTCTATCCTCTTGAGCAACTTGGCGCCGAGTCGGATCCGCAGATGCTCCTGTTCTTTTTCAGCCATCGGTCTCCCCTTCAGGACGAATAAGGATGACTTAGCACAAGACAGGGCATCAGGGAACAAAAAAGTGCCTCATAGGTACAAAAAAGTTCTTGCAGGGTAGCAGCGGGTCGCCCAGTTTCGGGGGGTACAAATCAGTACCCACTCGAATGGAGCAGATATGAGCGAGAACGTCCTCACGATCAGCGTGCCGGCTGCGGGTAAGCGATTGGGCATTGGCCGCGATCTTGCGTATGCCGCGGCGGCGCGCGGAGAGATTCCGACCATCAAAATCGGGCGCTTGCTGAAAGTACCCGTGAAGGCCCTTGAGCAGATGCTCGATAACCCGCGCAAGACGGAGGCCGCATAGCTTATGGCTTCTCAAAACGCGGCGAAGCCGGCCACCGCGCGACACGGTGAACCGGCTTCGGAAATCGAGCTGCTTGGCGGCGGGCTCGATGCAAGACATAGCCCCAAGCTGAACGACCGGCAAGCCCTCGCCCTGACCCGGCGGTGCGCGATCAGCTTCGCCATGGCCTCGATTGTGGTTCCTCTTATTCACGGGGAGGCGCGGTAAATGCACGTCAAAGCCCTAAAACAGCAAATCGAGCGCATCCGTGATCATGCTCTCGTGCACTATGCGCGCGGAGAGCAGGAAGAGCTTGCCCGGCAGTTGCGCGAAGCGGCACGCCTCATTGAGGCTAGTAAAACAGCAGGCTTTGTTGCCTCGCTCTTGCCCTCTAATCCCAAGGGGGCTGCATGACTCGCGAACGCCTCCCCAACCGCCGGCCAAACGAAACTGAACTGTTTGATCGCGACGGGATCCGCGTAACCATCACGGTCGGCTACAAGCCTGACGGGACGGTTGGCGAGATATTCCTCAATGCCGATCGGTCGGACTCCATGCTGGACGTTTTGATGTCGGACGCTGCCATCATCGCAAGCCTCGCCTTACAGTATGGAGTGTCACTTCGGCAGATCGCCCATAGCGTCAAGCGCGACCGGTTTGGCATCGCATCCTCCCCGATCGGAGCCGCCATCGATCGTATCTGCCCTCCGGAGGTGCTCTGATGAGGGGCGGGCGCAAATCAAGGGACAAGGGCAATCGTGCCGAACGCGCGATCGTCAAATTCCTCCAGGACCGTGGCTTTGCCGCTGAGCGCGTGCCGCTCAGTGGCTCCGCCGGTGGCTCCTATCTCGGCGACGTCACGGTGCCAGTGATCGGCATCGATCGCGTCGCCGAAGTTAAGTGCCGCGCGGACGGCTTCCGCGAGCTTTACAAATGGCTGGAAGCCCGCGACCTGCTAATTGTCAGGGCGGACCGCAAAGAGCCTCTTGTGGTCATTCCGCTCAAGCTGGCTGCCGAGATCGCGGCAAAGGCAGGTGGCCATGGATAGGCACGTCCTCATGGTCTCGGATCCAGAGATTCGAAAGCAGCTCCAGCTTGCCGGCTTGCGCTTCATGTGCACCCGTGCGCGATGGCTGGAGAGCGAGGCAAAAATCCTGGGCGTCAATCTGAAGAACGGCAATCTCTCGAGCCGGGAGGTTGACGCACGGCTGGAGGAAATGGGCGCGCTCGACCTCGTCTATCCCGAGCTGATGAGGTGCGAATGAGAACCCCCGACATTGCGCAGGTACGCCCGAAGGGGTTCGGGTTCGAGTTGTTTGGCAACATCCGCTGCCCAACAGAGGCCGGCAAGTCGCACATCATCAAAGGCATATTCGCCTATGATGAGACGTCGGCCTGGGTTGGCCCCCCTGGAAGCCTGAAGTCCGCCCTACTCGCGGACGCCGCTGTCGCAATTGCCAGCGGCTCCGATTGGTTCGGCCATCGCAATAAGCATCAGACCGGAGTGATTTACTTCGCTCTGGAGCGAGCGGACCTTGTCCGGCGGCGCTTGCTTGCGATCGCAAAAGCCAAGGGCCTCGAGAGGCTGCCGATCGCTGTCGTTCCCGCGGTTGTTGATCTGGTCCGGCCGGACTCGGTCCGTAAGGTTCTAGACACCATTGCGGACGTTGAGGCGGAGTTTTATGGGCCCGACTACGATAACGCCTCAGGCGCCGGCGTGATCATCTTCGATACATGGGCCAAGCTCATTGCGGCCGGCGGTGGAGACGAAAACCAGGCCAAGGACCAAGGCGCCATCTTCGCGAACCTGCAGCGCATCAAGAACGTCACGGGCGGCCCTCACGTCGCGCTGGTCGGACATACCGGCAAGGAAGCGGACCGCGGCCCCAGAGGCAGCAGCGCCATCGTGGGCGACGTTGATATGCTGGTGACGATCAGCGGTGAGGAAATTAAGACCGCAGCCATCAGCAAGGCCAACGATGCCCCGGAAGGCCCCCTGTTTTCCTTCAAGTCGAAAGTACATGAGTTCGGCTTGGACGAGGACGGAGACCCTATCACCGTGAACATCGTGGAGCCCACGGACGAGGTACAGGCCAGCCAAGCCCGCCAGCCAAAGCTCACACCCAACCAGCGCACCATGCTCTTGCTGCTTCAGGAAGCCGGCAAAGGCGGTCTGATGACAGAGGACTGGAACGCCAAGGCCAGAGAAGCCGGCATCGGAGAGAGGCGCCGTGCCGACCTCACGGACGCCAGAGCTGGACTGAAAGCCAAGGGTCTCGCCCGGGAGTACATGGATCGATGGAACGCATGTTCGTAATGTTCGGGTTTCGGGGTTCTATAGAACCCCCGAACCGAACGAACATCCGAACACGAACACGAACCGAACACGTCCGAACAATCCGAACATTCAATTGCAAGGGATCGGGAATGGCAAAAGGTAGGCCACCAGCGGCCAGCCAAAGCGGCGAGAAGTTGCCGGTTGTGTCCTTGCACGGTGCTGGTCAAATCCAGAGACGTGTCTGGCGCGCGTTCATGGCTTTGCCTGATGCCGAGCTGACGACGTCACAGCTGGCCGCCTGGTGTTATCCTCGCTTGGAAGGAAAGCCGCTGAAGCGGCATCGAACGGCGATCGTGCGAGCAGCTGCTCGAATGGCTCAGCGTGTCCGGCGAGATCGGCCCGGAGGCGTCGTTTTCAGGGCCTTTGGTAGCAATGCGGTAGCAAGCGCATCAGGCGACAAGACAGATTTTGAGTCCACTCAATAGCTTAGCGGCGGACAAGCACCGGTTTGGCAATTCGGCTCAGCAGCGAGGAGGAGCAAAAATGGCTCTTAGGTACGTTTTCACTGACGGCAAGCGAACGGCGATCACGGGCAAGCTCGACGGCTCCAATCTGCCGAATCTCGGCAAGCTGGGTGCCGAGTGGCAGGCTGTTCGGCGGATGGATGATGCTTCCGAGCCCTACCCACCCGGGTTCGATGCCGATCAGATCGAACGGCAAGGCTTCCAGGTGCTGCCATGAGGGCCGCTGTTGCAGTCTGCCTGCTCGTCATCACCGGGGCCGTCCAGGGCCAAGAGCAGCCTAAGAGAGAGGTCTTCCCGCCCGTGGTGAATGGCGTCGAATATCGGCTGAAGTACGGCCAGCAACCCGATCAAGGCTGGCAGGATGGCATGCGGTTTGACTTCTCACGTGAGGAGTGCCGCCGCCGCCTCGGTGATCTGCCACCGCCGATCGTCTGTATGATCCGGCCGGAGACGTCTGAATTGTGAAATATCAATCCTGCTGCAGTAGCGCGTCGCGCCATTTCGGCCCAAGCGCGGCCTGCCATCGAGCGACGAGCCTATCTCGGCTTGCCATGACTGCCCGCCTTTTCTCCTCACGCCGTTCCTGGTCACGCTGATAGATCGGGTCGAATGCCAGCAGATGGTAGTCATCGAGCAGCGTTGTGAGGTGATACCATGTGTCGAGCTTGATCTGATCTTGTGGATCGAGGTTGCCGGTCATTAGGGTCCACCCCATTAGAGTCCCGCCGGGTGATAGCGCCCGCGGGACTTGCCGATCCACATTTATTTTGCCTGCCCGTGCTTCTCCGTGCTGTTTCGTCCTTCTTGGTACTCTCAAGTATTTGACGCGATTGCATATTTTTCTTCGTTCGGATTCCCATAAGGCGTAAGCTAGTCGCACCAAATCACTTCATGGTGCGAACCAAGATGTCCGATCAAACACCCGACCGCTTCACCGAAAAAGCCATCTTCAAGTGCTCGCCCGAGCTACTTGAGGTCATCGACCGCTCGGCGGCTGCAAGCTTCACCACGCGATCGAACTTCCTCCGTGACACCGTCGTGGAGCGGCTGCGCCGTGAAGGTGTGATCCCCTCCCCGCGTGCCTCGACCGCGGGGGTTGCGTGATGACCAGCCGCCTGATTGGCGCGCTCTGCGCCTCCCTAATCGCGTCTACGGGCGCCTTTGCCGCGGGCACCATCCCCGGCATCAGCATGACCCAGCAACTGGACGAGCTTGCAAGGCCTCTCGCCGGCGGGAAGCTCTACTTCATCCAGGCCGGCACCACGGCGCAGCCTCAGAACTGCTACCAGGACACCGCGTTGACGCAAGCGTGGCCCAACCCGCTGACGCTGGATGCCGCAGGCCGCGTGCCGCAGGTCTTCTGCGCTGATGGCACGATCAAGATCCGTCTCACTGACAAGAACGGCAATCAGAAGCTCGTTCAGGATAGTTTGCTGATCGTCGGACCGTCAGGCGGTGGCGGCGGTGGCGGTACGGTTGATCCCACTACCATCTTCCAAACCGGCGCCTTTATGCAGTTTTATGGCACGGGCACGCTCGCCGGCTGGGTCCGCTGCAATGGTCGCACGATCGGCTCTGCAAGCTCGGGGGCAACGGAGCGAGCGAACGCGGACACGCAGGCGCTGTTTCAATATCTCTGGAGCGCCGATGCGAATTTGTCGGTTTCGGGCGGTCGCGGCGCATCTTCCAATGCAGACTGGGCGGCGAACAAAACTTTGACGTTGCCGGACTGTCGCGGTCGTGTCGTCGCAAGCCTCGACGACATGGGCAACAGCGCCGCCGGGCGATTGTCCGCATCGTATTTTGGTCTCAACCCGACGACCCTTGGCTCGGCCGGCGGCAACGAGAGCAGCACGCTCTTGACTGCGAACCTTCCGCCGTACACTCCCTCTGTGTCACTTAACACCGGTACCGTTACGATCTGGAATACAACCGATGGCGTTCAGGGTGCAGGCAGCACCACGGTGGTAAAGTCGATCGGCGCCAGCGGCCCAGGATCTTCTACCAATCTGGCAATTAACGGATGGTCCGTTACCACTTCCCCACAAGGCGGAACGTCCTCGCCCGTGCGAACCGTGCAGCCAACCATCCTCGCGACAACCTTCATCAAGCTTTAGGGAGTATGGGCATGCCCAGCCACGAGCTTCTTCGTCGTCATTCGTTCGCGAAGAGCGAATTTGCCGATCAACTGCGCGGCGCGAATATCGCCATCGCTTTCGCCAGCGAAATGGTTGCCGCCGGCAAGCTCACAAAAAGGGAGTTTCGTGAGTATGAAGCTCATTTGTGGCACCAGATGCTTGACGAACTTCCGGTCGAGCAGTTCTCGGAAATGATGAAGGATGGTTCGCTTGAGGAACTCGAGAAGCTGGCGCGCGGATACGATGACCGCCGCGACTCCCACGACGTTCTTGAGCAACGAAAGGCTATCGAACGAAAGGTCAAGGCAGACGCGCTCGAGCAGAAATGGCTTGAAGGCAAGATCGACAGCAAGACCTACGCGCAACTTTCTCGGGAGCACGTCGGGCGCAGCGAGCGGTTGGATAAGCTGATCGCCGACGAAGACCACGAAGGGGCTGCACTCGAGGCGTTCGGGGATCGGTATGGAGACAGCCGCGATCTCGGCAGCGAGCTTGAGCGTTATCTGAACGAGAGATATGGCAGCGGAACGAAGCCTGACGGCCGCAAGGTTGAGCCGTTCTCGCTGAAGCGCGATGACCGATCGAACTGGGAAAAGGCAACCGACGACGACGGTATCACTGACCTCGACATGTTGGCTGATCTTGATCGCGGTGAGGTCGTTGGGCATCATCCAAACGGTTACGTCGAGCATGACACTGTGCTTCATCCGTTCAGCAATGGAAACCAAGGCAACGAAGGCGCTGATGGCTGAGCAGGATGAGAAGACGGGCCAGTTTCTGCCCGGCAACAAAGGCAACGGCGGCCGGCGCAAGGGCGCGCGCAACCGGTTGCATGCGGATTTTGTCGTCGCGCTTCAGGAGCACTTCACCGAATTCGGCAAAGCCGCGATCGACATCGTCTTCAAGGAAAGTCCGAAGGACTACCTGAAGATCATCACAGCCGTGCTGCCGAAGGAATTCATCCTTGAGGATGGCCGCCTCGACGCGATGGGAGACGAAGAAATTGCAGAATACCTCGCCGAGATTCGACGCCTCAAAGCTGAGCAAATTGGAAGCGGAGCTGACGGCGGAGCAAAAGCGACGCTCAACTGAAAACCGGCTGAAATATTATCGGCCTTACCCCAAGCAGCGATCCTTCCATGAAGCTGGCCTGGTGTATCGCGAGCGGCTGTTTCGTGCGGCCAACCAAGTCGGCAAGACGATCGCCGGCGGATTTGAAGCGGCCATGCACGCGACCGGCCGCTATCCTGACGATTGGAAAGGTAAGGTCTTCAACGAGCCCACCTATGCCTGGGTGGGTAGCCCCACCGGCGAGACGCTACGCGACAACCCGCAGCGCATCTTGCTCGGTCGCGTGGGCCAGCATGGCACCGGCTCAATTCCGAAGGATGCCATCGTCGAGACGGTGCCGGGCGCCGGCGTGCCTGACTTGGTCGGCAGCATCATTGTTCGTTGGGGCGGCGGTGGTGACGTCCAGGCAGGTCACAGCTCTATCGGCTTGAAGTCCTACGTTCAGGGCCGTGAGAAGTGGCAGGGCGAGAGCCTGCACTGGCTTTGGTTCGATGAGGAGCCGCCAGAGGACATTTATTCGGAAGGACTGACACGCACCAACGTCACCGCCGGCCCGGTCTGGCTTACGTTCACGCCCCTGCTCGGCATGTCGGAAGTCGTGCGACGCTTCCTGCTCGAGAAGTCGCCCGACCGTCACGATACGTCCATGACGATCGAGGAAGCCGAGCACTACACCCCCGAGCAGCGGAAAAAGATCGTCGCCAGCTACCCGGCCCATGAGCGGGACGCGCGCACCAAGGGCATTCCGATCCTGGGCTCTGGCCGCATCTTCCCGGTCACTGAGGAATCGATCACGGTGGCTCCGTTCGAGATCCCTACCCACTGGCATCGCATCGGCGGCATGGACTTCGGCTGGGACCATCCTTTTGCCGCGGTGGAGCTGGCCTGGGATGCCGATCAGGACATTGTCTACGTGATTAAGGCCCACCGGCTGCGGGAAGCCACTCCGGTCATGCACGCGGCCGCTATCCGGTCCTGGGGCCCCCTGCCCTGGGCCTGGCCTCGGGACGGCCGCCGGGAGACACTGGAGGGGGCCGGCGTGGCGCTGGCCGAACAGTACCGGGCCCAGCAGCTCAACATGCTGGCCCTGCATGCGCAGTTTGAGGACGGCTCAGTGAGCGTCGAGGCCGGGCTGATGGACATGCTAACCCGGATGGAGACGGGCAAGCTCAAGGTGCTCAGCACCCTGCTCGATTGGTTCGAGGAATTCCGGCTGTACCACCGCAAGGATGGCAAGGTGGTGAAGCTGGGGGACGACCTGCTTTCAGCGACCCGCTACGGGATGATGATGCTGCGCTTCGCAGAGCAGATCTATCGGCGGGACAAGCCGCGGCGCCGGCGGGGGTTCTTCTGGGGCGGCGGGCACGACAGCGGCGCCTGGATGAGTGGGTAATTCCCATGGCCCTGAACTGGACTTGTGAGAGCATCCGCCTATCTCTGTTTTCGTCCGAGGCGGCAGCGCAAAACCTTGCATGTCACCTAATGTCTAAGTTGTGACACTCTTTCAGATGCTTGTTCCAGTTGCGCGGATCAGAGGCTGGGTGATAGCATTGGCAAGCTCCCGATCCGTCACAGCAATCCAGAGCGCCCTTACATTGTCTTCAGCTTATTAAGATAGAGTTCCATTGTGGCCTGCCGTCTCTTGATCTGGCCTGGTCGCGCCATTTACTATTTGGCAACCGGAAAATCACAGTGAAATTCATCGATCATATACAAATGGCGTACTTCACAGTTCCTAGACCGGACCCGCTGGACGCTGGGAAGGTTTGGGCGTTGATTTATGGAGAGCCTGGCCCGGATGAATTCCGGCGGATTCCAAACAGTCCTGGAAAGCAGACCATTGCGGGCGGCGCCACACCGCAAGGACAGGTCACGATTAGCAGCCAGATCGGTCGAATAGACCTAACGGTCAATGTGCCGCCTGATGCGGTAGGGGATCAACCTTTTCTCGACAATCCAGTAGCGATTCTAGCCGAGCTCACCAAGGGAGCCGCGCTGATACAGGAGCAATGCCCGCTGACCCGGGGAGCTTTCGTTTTGAATCAGCTTCTCCCGCTCGAGGGATCTGCAACGGATATGATCGAGGCGCAGACGGGAGCAAAATTCCCGAAAAACTCGATTGATCCAATGATTCAATACAATATTCAGGCAACAGAGGATGGTTCGTCGACTTTTCAAGTGAATCAATTGTCAACCTGGTCAGTAGCCAACTTGCAGCTAGTGCAATTTGATACAACTGGTGCAACTCCCTTTGCCGTGAGAACTGATCAGCGGCTCTCTCACAAAGTGGACGTCAATACTGTGCCGAACCAGTCGCTTCAGAACGTCGATGTGGCACACGTTTTTACGCGCCTCGCTGAGCGAGCTGCCGCGCGCCTTGAAAATCCAACGAGTGGTTCCGATGCTTAGATTTACGCACTCGTCCCAGCCTAATTCGATCGAGGTTACACCGCCGGCAAAAAAGGCAGAGCCGCTTTCGGCTACAAATCTCGTAGTTCGATACAAAGCGGACAGCGCTGTGCATCTCTCGATGCTTCAGAAGGTAAGTCCGAACGAAACCTATGAACCTCTGATCTATAGGCGAGTCTACGGCCGATCGTCGCCTGCGATAGATGAAGGCCCGGCCGCGAGCGCCTTAGCAAGTGTTAAGCAGCGATATGACGAGATCGAAAAACGCTTAGGTGCTTTGGCAAAGGCGGATAAAGAGGAAGCCGTCGAGCGCGGCGCCGTACAAACAGCAATCGCGGTCCTAAATCAGATTGAGAAAGCTCAGCTACCTCCTCCTAAGATTGCGACCCAAGACCATGAAGCCATCATCATGCTCTGGGCGGAAGGCATGAAGCGATGTGCCATCACGATAACGGACGGTGAAGTCGGCTATGTTGTTCGCGACAATCGCCAGTTGCTGACGGCGAAGGACTCTATCAATATACATGAGTTCAAATTGTTGGGATACACACCGGCTTTAAAATGACCGTTACTCTTGAAGAAGATGATAGCATCGCGCGGTGCATTATCTTTCCGCGCTTCTTTTCTGAAGATCAAGTTCATCTCGACGAGTTGCTCTGGCGCTTTGAAAACTCTGGCGAAGATGGCTGCGGACATGAGTCCGGCGTACTTAGGCGATTGGTGCCGGAAACCGAGCAGGTACATCAAATTGGCTGTGGCATCGCCGCCATCCAGAATCAGACCGCGAAGTCTCGTCGATATTATTGCGGTTTTAGAAACGCCAGATACGGCGCCATCCCGCTCAATGGACCTGATTACATTCTGACTATCACAAACACGGTCGAACATGGGCAAGAGTCTCACCTGGACTTTGCTTTAAAGATCACGGTCGAAGGAAAGAGCGCGCGCAATAGAGCGAAGGCGAACGCTCGAATTGCTATAGCGGAGGCTTTTGGGCCCGCGATCCCTCACACCTGCGATTGCGATGCTGCGGACAATGAGCATCCATTCAAGCGCTTTGGCGATGAATGCCTAAATGGGAAGGGGACGTTTCTAGCTGTCGCATAATTAGCCCCTTCAGAGCCGGGTTTTGTGGGGTCTGCAATCACACCATTGCGAGGCGACAACAGCTCGGCTTTTGTAAAAACCACCGCCTTGGTCAGATCTCGAAATCCGACCTTCAGCGTGTACCATCCCTGACTATCAATATTCGGATTCCAACGCATGCGAGCCGTCGGAAGCTTCGCTTGATCGCTGGCTTTGCGCTCCCGGTACTTGTCCACCCGCGTCGAACGTGGCGGCAGAAATAAGCACAGCAATTCCGGATGCGAGGCGCGCAAACCAATCCGGTTCAGGTGCCGGCATGTAACCATCTCCACAGGAGCCAGCCACTGAGCACAAGGGCGGCGACGACAAATTCGATGCGGCGCGGGCGCATGGCCTAATCGATCTTTGTACAAGTGCCGATGGATACTGATGGTGTGTCACCACCGTTATCGCCACCCACGTAACCCACAATATAAGCGGAAAGGTAGCGGTTGTTTGCCGGATTGAACCGAAATTCCGAGAGCGAAACGTTGCACCTAAGCCAGTCATCGCCCCAGATTTCGACCGGCCGTTGATAATCCTTAACAGCCTTGCAAGGACGGGCTTCGTTCGATCCAGCTTCGGCAATCGTCACAGCAAAGCTGTTCACGGTCGTGAGCTCGGTCCAGCTAAACTGCTTTTCGCGCCTACTGTTCAGAAACTGTAGCCTTAAAACGAATGGTTTGTCGGACTTAAACTGGGCTGACGTCCATTTTTGAAGTTGCGGATTGTATTTGACGCCACCAGAAGCTTCGTTGGTGCAGTAGTAGGTTGCGTTTTTAGGCTCGATCGCGTTTGCAGAGCGTGCGCAGACTAACAGCGCCGCTAGAGCCGATTGCCATTTCATCGAAGCCCCTTCGCTGGCCGCTATCAGCGATTCAGGATTGTCAAGTTGTGCGACGTCTGAGAGCCGGGATTGGTACCAGCCGACATATTGTTGAACTTGCGCTCGTCCGTTTCCATCGCCAATCGGAGGCCCTCGCAATTCTGAGGCGCGGCCGGATTGGCAGCGAGGCAGGCCTTGTACTGATCAGCTGACGTCCGGTAATCGTTCCTCGCCTCGATCTTGGCGGCGACGCCGCAGCCACCTAGCAGGCTGACTACAGACATCGAGATCAACGCGCGCGATCCAGTCCAAACAATCTTCTGCATGGTGCCCCTCCCCCTCCCGGTCATACAACCGCAGCGGGCGCCCAAAGGCAATGCCCCGAAGGGGGGTGGATTTTTTACCAAATCAGGAGCAGCATGTCCGTGGGTGTGAGAACCCGGACCGAAATAGGCTGGCGATCGATTGGCGTCGATTGCTGCCGAAAGCGCGGAAGGCCTTGGCGGGCCTTCTAGGCGCTAAGGAGCGCCTTGGCGGGCGCGCCGTTCTGGCTTTATGCCGGGGGCGTTGCGCCATGTCCAGAGCCGAGAGGCTTAAAAGCGCGACGACCTGTCTTTCGGCAGGTTCTCACCCCCCGGCTGCCCGGTCCGTTTCCGGGTAACGGCTGTGAGAGGCCATACCGAAAGCACCACCATGGAAAACGTCAGAGAACTGCCTGCGGACTCGCCACACGCGCTCCCGCCGGGCCTCGCTACCCAACAGCGGGCGCGTGAAACCTCGCTCCAGCGCCTCGCCAGACTCAGGAAAGAGGCTTCGGCCGAAATAGAGCGGCTGATCGCCTTTCTGGACGCCTCCGACCCCTACGTCGCCACCGAGCTCGAGGACGACATATCGGCCGACGTAGAGGACGACGATCCCGCCGAGGATGACGATCCGGCGGAGAACGACCACGATGATGAGCCGTCCCTGGGGAGCCTCGACCACTACCACAGCCAAGAGCGATGGTCCGCGGGTGGCCGGCGCGACCTGGAGCAGGACCACGCCGAATTCGGCATCGGAGACATGGAAGGTTTGCTTGAGCAGGTGGGATCGCAAAGCTGGCAACTGGACGGGTACGTCTGATGCGCCTGATCCGAGCCTTATGGGCACTTCACCGGCTTAGGTGGGCCCGCAAACGCGCTGAGCGGCGCCTGTGCGGCCGCTAAACGCGTGCCCGCCGGCTTTACCGCCGGCGGGCACGCCTAAAGGCTAGACTTCACTGGAGCGAAGGTGCAATCTTTGAACATTTCAACGTTTGCTGGAGGGTCAAATGTTTCGATTGCCTCTAGTTGCCGTACTCCTGCTATTTGCTTCGCCGAGTTTAGCGCGCAGCGGCACATTTGTGCTCTGCACTGGTAACACCGTCGAGGATGGGGTCAGAAAACTTTACTATTCACGACCCGCGCGCCCCACTGACTGGCCTATGCTCGACATAGAGGCTGCGTTCCTCGCTCGATTGCAGTCCAACGGCCATCAAGCAGCCGTCCACTGCAGCCCGATCGCATCGGAGGAATCCGAGGCGTTTGAACAAGCAAGGCGGATCGTGAAAACGTATCGTGATCAAGGTTACAGCGTGGAGGAATACGGCTCTACACCGTAGCAAGGGACGGCCTCGGCTGAATTAGTCCCTCGGCATCCTCAGCCACAGCTCCACCATAAACCAAAACGATGGGCGTCCAGATGAGCAGCAGCGCCGCCGCCATCAGTAGTTCTCTACGTCTCGGCCAAAGCTCGCAGCCGATGATCCCCAGCAGCATGCCAAGGATCAGCCCGATTAGCGCTTCCATCGTTCGCCCCTGCTCACGTCAGGCCAAGCGCCGGCTGCTACCGGGATTGCTACCCAACTGGTTGGGACGACGTAGAATGAGCAAGGACGAAAGCAGCGCTGACCTGACATTTTGCCAGACAAATCAGCATCTAACGGGACAATGCCGGACAGTCCGGCATAGCCGTTTCAGAATTTCAAGACCGGTGCCTTAAACCACTCGGCCACCCTTCCAGAGCCTGGAATGGCTGTCGCTTAACCCAGTCGCCCGCGCAAGGCAACGCGAAGTTGGCCCGCCCTCGCCTTCCGGCTGTTGTCAGGCAAGCGTCAGCCTGTTCGCTTAAGCTGTGCCTTCGCAAATTCCCGGACACTGGCGACATCTCCCAGGGCGTCGCTGGTTGCGAGGCCCGGCCGGATTGGTCTCCATACCCGGGCCTCGTTTTGCGCTTCGCCAAAAGCAAACGGCGCCCCGCGAGGAGCGCCGCTTCGATTTTGCGCTGCCGCTTCGGCTCAGTAGCCGCAGGACGCGCAGTTCATCTGCACCGGGGCGTAATAGGAATAGCCCGGCGAGACCATCTCGACGCGCTGGCGGGTGGCGTATTGCGGCGGGATGCGCTCGTACTGGACGCTGGGCGGGGCGACCATCACGGTCTGCGGCACCATCACGGTGCGATACTGCGCCGGCGTGCGATGCGCGACCACGGCGCCGGGCGATACCATCACGGTCTCGTCGACGGTGCGGTATTGCGGCGGCACATATTGCTGCTGATAGCAGGTTGTGCACGGCGGCGGCGTGTAGCAATTGTAGCAGCCGGCGGAGGCCGCGCCCGTCATGGAGATCGCGGCGACGGCCGTTGAGAAAACGACAGCAAGAGTACGAGACATTGGTGCGGTGCCCCAGTTGCCCGAAATGGATTTGCGAAGGTGGCCGCTAGTATACGCCGCAACATCGCAAGCTGCCGAACTTCATCGGGGCATCCTTAACGCGAACAGCCGGCTTGCGCCGGCCGTTCAGAACTTATTGACCATCCGCGTGAGGCGAACGATGCGTGCTCACTTCGCGCGCCGCTTCACCTCGCGCACCGCGCCGCGCGCGGCGCTGGTGGTGAGCGCGGCATAGGCCTGCAGCGCAGTGGAGACGTTGCGCTTGCGATTGGTCGGCTGCCAGGCGGCATCGCCCTTCGCCTCCTCCGCGGCGCGGCGCCTGGCGAGCTCCTCGTCGGAGACTTCGAGGCTGATGCTGCGGTTCGGAATGTCGATGGCGATGCGGTCGCCGTCGCGCACGAGGCCGATGTTGCCGCCCTCGGCGGCTTCCGGCGACAGATGGCCGATCGACAGGCCGGACGAGCCGCCGGAGAAGCGACCGTCGGTGACGAGCGCGCAAGCCTTGCCGAGGCCCATCGATTTCAGATAGCTGGTCGGATACAGCATCTCCTGCATGCCGGGGCCGCCGCGCGGGCCTTCATAGCGCACCACGACGACCTCCCCGGCGACGACCTTGCCGCCCAGAATGCCTTCGACCGCGGCGTCCTGGCTCTCGAACACGCGCGCCGGGCCGGAGAATTTCAGGATCGAGGCATCGACGCCGGCGGTCTTCACGATGCAGCCGTCCTGCGCGAGATTGCCGTAGAGCACGGCGAGACCGCCGTCCTTGCTGAAGGCGTGTTCGAGATCGCGCACCACGCCCTTCTCGCGATCGGCATCGAGCTCGTCGTAACGGCGCTCCTGGCTGAAGGCGACCTGCGTCGGGATGCCGCCGGGCGAGGCGCGATAGAAGGTGCGCACCGTCTCGCTCTTGGTGCGCTTGATGTCCCAGCGCTCCAGCGCCTCGTTCATGGTCGGCGCGTGCACGGTCGTAACAGAGGTGTCGATCAAGCCGGCGCGATCGAGCTCGCCGAGGATGCCCATGATGCCGCCGGCACGATGCACGTCCTCGACGTGCACGTCGGCGACCGACGGGGCGACCTTGCAGAGCACGGGCACGCGGCGCGACAGCCGGTCGATGTCGCGCATGGTGAACTCGACCTGCCCTTCATGGGCGGCGGCGAGCAGATGCAGCACGGTGTTGGTCGAGCCGCCCATGGCGATGTCGAGGGTCATCGCGTTCTCGAACGCCTTGAAGTTGGCGATGTTGCGCGGCAGCACGGAGGCGTCGTCCTGCTCGTAATAGCGGCGGACCAGGTCGACGATGGTGTGGCCGGCCTCGACGAACAGCCGCTTGCGGTCGGCATGGGTTGCGACCACCGAGCCGTTGCCGGGCAGTGCGAGGCCCAGCGCCTCGGTCAGGCAGTTCATGGAATTGGCCGTGAACATGCCCGAGCAGGAGCCGCAGGTCGGGCACGCCGAGCGCTCGATCACCTTGACGTCCTCGTCGCTGACCTTGCTATCGGCCGCGGCCACCATGGCGTCGATGAGGTCGACGGCCTTGGTCTTGCCGGCGAGCTTGACCTTGCCGGCTTCCATCGGCCCGCCCGAGACGAACACGGCGGGGATGTTGAGCCTCAGCGCTGCCATCAGCATGCCGGGCGTGATCTTGTCGCAGTTGGAGATGCAGACGAGGCCGTCGGCGCAATGCGCGTTGGCCATGTACTCGACGCTATCGGCGATCAGCTCGCGCGACGGCAGGCTGTAGAGCATGCCGTCATGGCCCATGGCGATGCCGTCGTCGACCGCGATGGTGTTGAACTCCTTGGCGACGCCACCGGCCTGCTCGATCTCGCGGGCCACGAGCTGGCCGAGGTCCTTCAGGTGGACATGGCCGGGCACGAACTGGGTGAAGGAATTGACCACCGCGATGATCGGCTTGCCGAAATCGGCATCCTTCATGCCCGTCGCGCGCCAGAGGCCGCGGGCGCCCGCCATGTTGCGGCCGTGGGTGGTGGTGCGGGAGCGATAGGCTGGCATGGCGGTTTCCGTCCTCGGGGTTTGGCTGCCTGAGCGGGAAAATATGGAGCCGCCTCAGGCCTTTCCGGCCGGATAGCGCACGGACCCGGCGGGCGCAACGGGAACTTGGGTCGGACAGGGCTCCCCTGCTCCCGGCGCGGGGGGCTCGCACGTGCCCCGGACGCAGCGCAGCGTTATCCCGGCGATGCGAAGCATCGTCCGGAGTGACGGTGCGCTGCAGAGCCGGGGCCCATGTGGCAGTGGGTGCTCGTGGCTCCTGGGTCCCGGCTCGCGCTTCGCGCGTCCGGGACACGAGACCCCCTATTGCAATGTCGGATCAAGCCGGTCGCGCAGCCAGTCGCCGATCACGGAGACGGCGAGCGTGGTGACCACGATGGTGGTCGCCGGCGCCAGCATGATCCAGGGCGCGCGGGTCAGATATTCGCGGCCGTAGCCGACCATGTTGCCGAGGCTGGTCATCGGCGGCTGCACGCCGAGGCCGAGGAAGGATAGGCCTGACTCCATCAGGATCACTTCGGGGAACACCAGCGTGGTCGAGACGATCAGGGTCGAGGCAATGTTCGGCAGGATGTGCCGGAGATAGATCCGCGACGGCGTCGCCCCTAACTGGCGGACGGCGGCGGCGTAGCCCTGCGCGTTGGCGGAGATGGCGAGACCGCGCGCGATACGGGCATAACGTTCCCAGCCGAACAGGCCCATCAGGCCGACCAGGAGCGGCAGCGAGTTGCCGAAAAAGGCGAGCACGGCCAGCGCCATGATCAGGAACGGCATGCTGGCCTGGAAGTCGGACAGCATCAGGACGAGCTGCTCGATGGCTCCGCGAAAATGCGCGGCGAGGAAGCCGAGCACGGTGCCGACCACGGCCGAGATCGCGGTGGCGCCGAACGCGATCAGCAGCGAGATGCGAATGGAAACGAGCAGCCGCGACAGCACGTCCCGGCCAAGCTCGTCGGTGCCGAGCCAGTGCGCGGCATTGCCGGGCGCGGCCAGCCGGTTGCGCAGGTCGAGCTGCGTGAAGCCGTAGGGCGCGATCTTCTCCGCGAAGGCCGCGATCAGCAGCATCGCGACGATCCAGGTGACCGCCAGCGCGACCGAGACCGGAATGGCCGGCAGGCTGAAGCGGCGTGAAAACGCTTTGGCATCCTTCAGCGTCGCGTCGGTCATGCATGCGCTCCCTTGCTGCGCAGGCGCGGATCGAGGAAGCCGTAGAGGAAGTCGACGACCAGGTTGGACGTCACCATGGTCATCGCAACCAGCAGCAGGATACATTGCACCACCGCGAGATCGCGATTGGCAACCGCAACGACAAGCAGCCGCCCTACTCCCGGCCAGGCGAACACGCTCTCGACCACGACGGCGCCTGCGATCAGCGTGCCCACCATGAAGCCGAGGATGGTCACGGTCGGGATCGCTGCATTCGGCAGTGCATGCGAGGTCACGACCTTGCGCCAGGGCACGCCTTTTGCGGATGCGGTGCGGATGTAGGGCTGGCCCAGCACCTCCAGCATGGCGCTGCGGGTGAAGCGCGCCAGCACCGCGGCGCCGCCGAGACTGAGCGTTGCGATCGGCAGGATGGCGTGGCGCCAACTGTCCTGCCCGCCCGAAGGCAGCCAGCCGAGCTGCACGGCGAAGACGAGCACCAGCAGCAGCGCGAGCACGAAGCTCGGGACGGTAAAGCCGGCGACCGCCGTCATCATCACGGCGCGGTCGATTCCCGAGCCGCGATGCAGCGCGGCGTAGATCCCTGCGGGAACGCCGAGGGCGACCTTGAAGAAGAACGCCGGCAGGGTCAGCGCCAGCGTCGCCGGGATGCGTTCCAGCACCAGCTCGATCGCGGGCCGGCCGTCGCGCATGGAGCGGCCGAGCTCGCCCTTGGCGATGGCTCCGAAATAATCGAAATATTGAGCCCAGATCGGATCATCGAGGCCCCAGGCCTTGCGAAACGCCGCCAGCACCTCCGGCGGTGCCTCAGGCCCCAGGATCATCAGCGCGGGATCGCCTGACAGCCGCAACACGACGAAGGCGAAGGTGACGACGAGCACGATCGTCAGTGCCGCGCGTCCGATCCGGATGGCGAAATAGCGTCCCATCACGCCGCGTCCCGTGTCGCAGCGCCAGTGACGAGATGGCAGGCGACCTGCCTGTCGCCACCGACCGCGGACAGCGCCGGCACCTCGCGCGCACAACGCGCAATGGCGCGTGGGCAGCGCGGATGGAAGGCGCAGCCCGTGGGACGCGCGGCCGGGTTCGGTGGATCGCCTGACAGCAGGATGCGGCCGGCACTGCGACGGCCCGGCGCGGGCGAGGCCGAGACAAGGGCCTGGGTGTAGGGATGCTCGGGCCGCGCAAACAGATCGTCGGCGCTGCCGATCTCGACGATGCGGCCGAGATACATCACGGCGACGACGTTGCTGATCTGCCTGACGACGCGCAGATCGTGGCTGATGAACAGCAGCGTCAGCGACAGCTGCGCCTGGAGATCGCAAAGCAGGTTCACCACCTGGGCCTGGATCGAGACGTCGAGCGCGCTGACCGGCTCATCGCAAACCAGGAAATCCGGCTTCGTGGCCAGCGCCCGCGCCAGCACGATGCGCTGACGCTGGCCGCCGGAGAGCGCGCCGGGATAGCGTGCGCCATGCGCCGGCGTGAGCTCGACGGCGCGCAGCAGCTCGCGGACGCGCTCGTCGCGCGCGGCAGGCGTGCCGAGGCCGTGAATGTCGAGCGGCTCGCGGATCTGCGTTGCGACCGGCAGCCGCCGGTCCAGCGCGCCGAGCGGATCCTGAAAGATCATCTGCATCCGCGCGCGCTGCGCACGCCATGCCGTCGTCCCAGGCGCGGCCATCGGCTTGCCGTCGAACCGTACCTCGCCGCTGTCAGGCGGCTCGAGGCCGAGCACGATGCGGCCCGTGGTGGATTTGCCTGAACCCGATTCGCCGACGAGGCCCAGCGTTTGGCCTTTGGCAATCGTGAGCGACACGCCATCGACGGCGTGCACGGCCGCAGCTCGCCCGAACATTCCGGAGCGCATCGCATAGGTGCGCGAGATCGCGGAGACCTCGACGAGCGGCGGACTCATTCGGCGGCAATCCCGAGCAGCGCGCGGCGCGAGACCTCGGCGCGAACGCAGGCGACGCTGCGGTCATCGGCGATCGGCGCGAGGGTCGGCGCCGCAAGGCCACATGCGTCCGCGACCAGCGCGCAGCGCGGCGCGAAGGCGCAGCCGCCGGGCATGTGCGCGGGATCCGGCACCGTGCCGGGAATGGCGGTGAGGCGCCGCCGCGGACCATCGAGCGGCGGCAGCGCGCCGATCAACCCTTGCGCATAGGGATGCACGGGATCGGCGAACAGCTGGTTGCTCGGGGCCTGCTCGACGATGCGGCCGGCATACATCACCGCGACGCGGTCGCAATTCTCCGCGACGACGCCGAGGTCGTGGCTGATCAGCACCATGGCCATGCCGAGCTCGCGGCGCACAGTTGAAAGCAGCTCCAGGATCTGCGCCTGAATGGTGGCATCGAGCGCGGTGGTCGGCTCGTCCGCGATGAGGAGATCGGGATTGCCGGCCAGCGCCATCGCAATCATGATGCGCTGGACCTGGCCGCCGGAGAATTCGTGCGGATAGGCCTCGAGCCGCCGGCCTGCGTCGGGGATGCCGACGAGATCGAGCAGCCGCCGCGCCTCCGCCTTCACGGCGTTGCCTTGGAGATCGCGATGCAGCGCCAGCGCTTCGCAAAGCTGCCTGCGGATGGTCAGCACCGGGTTGAGCGCGCTCGCCGGATCCTGGAAGATCATGGCGATGCGCCCGCCCCTGACCTGGTCGAGCTCGGCGGCCGGCGCGCCGAGAATCGGGCGCCCGTCGAGCCGCACCGAGCCAGAGACTTGCGCATGGCGCGGCAACAGCCCTAGCGCGGCCAGCCACGTCACCGACTTGCCGGAGCCGGACTCACCGACGAGGCCGACGGCCTCGCCCTTCTGCAAGGCAATATCGACGCCGCGCAGAACCGGCACGCCATTGAAGGCGACGCGCAAGTCCTCGATGCTGACCAGCGGCGTCACCTTCACACCTCGAAATTGCCGGCGCGGAAATCCATCGCAAAGGCGGGCGCCGCCTTCCACTTGATCGATTTCGGCTTGGCCGTGAAGGTCGCGTTCTGGTGCAGCACCGTGTAGGCGGGGTCCTCGCGCTCGGCGATCTCGAGCATACGGTGGAACGCCTTCTTGCGGGCGGCCCGGTCGGTCGAGGTCTCCAGGAACTCGGAGAGCGTGTTCAGCTCGGTGTTGGTCCATTCGCCGATCTGCTGCTGCTGGCCGTTAGGGCCGTGCTGGGCGACCAGCGACGAGACCGGATCGTTGAAGGCGGCCGAGTTCGACCAGTCGCGCACGGCGCGCGTCGGCGCACGCTCCATGATCTGCGACCAGTTCTCCTTGGTCTCGATCTGCACGTTGAGGCCGACCGACTTCCACATCTCGACCAGGATCTGCGCGGTGGCGACCTGGTTGGTGTAGTAATTGTTGAGCAGGCGATACGGGATCGGGTCGCCCTTGTAATTGGCCTGCTTCAGCAGATCCTGCGCAAGCTTGGGATCATAGGCCGGCACGCTCCAGTCGGCGTTGAACATGTCGCCGTAGAACTCCCATTGCAGCCCCTTCGGCACCCGGGTGCGGCCGGCCCACAGGCTGTCGACGATCGCCTGGCGATCGATCGCGTGGGTGAAGGCGCGCCGCACCAGCGGATTGGCGAGCACGGCGTGGTTCTTGTCGAACACGGTGAGGCGGTGATTCTGAATCGTGCCGCCCTGCACTTCGAAGGCGGAATTCTTCTCGATGCCGGCGATCTGGTCCGGCGGGATGTCGCAGGCGAACTGGTATTCGCCAGAGAGCAGGCCGTTGATGCGGCTCGCGACCTCAGGCACTTCGAGGAAGCGGATGCGCTTGAGCGGCGGCCGGCCGCCCCAATATTCGTCGTGGGCTTCCAGCGTCAGCGAGACGTCGGGCTTGAGCTCGACGACCTTGTAGGGGCCGGTCGTCACCGGCTTGCGGGCCCAATCGAGATAGCTCGCCGCCTCTTCCCAGGCGCGGCGGTTCATGATGTCGGAGCCATAGCGCGACAGCCGGCCCTCGATCGTGACGTCGGGCGTCGCGTTGTAGAAGCGCACCGTGTACTTGTCGACGGCATCGACGCGCACGAGGTCCGGCCAGATGCGGCGGGCGACGGCGGGAACGTCCGGCGGCAGCTCCTTGCCCGGGCGCGGAGTCGGGATCTTCTCGAACGCTTTGATGGTGGAGCGGTTCTTGGCCTCGGTCTCGCCGAACATGCGTTCGCGGCTGAAGGTGAAGACGACGTCTTCCGCCGTGAGCTCGTCCCCGTTGTGGAACTTGACGCCCTGGCGCAGCTTCACCTCGACGGTCTGGTCGTCGATGCGGCGCCATTCGGTGGCAAGGCCCGGCACGGCTTCGAGTTTGCCGCGCCAATTCTTCGAGATCAGGCCTTCCCAGATCGAGGAGAAGAACACCCGTTCGCCGACATTGGACTGCTCGCGCAGCACATCGAGCACGTTCGCATTCGTGACCTTCTGGACTGCGATGGTCACGGAGGGACGGTTGTCGCCTTGCGCGATGGCAAAGCGCGGCAGCAGCAAGGTGCTTGCGGCGGCGCCGCCGGATTTCAGGATGGTGCGACGGGTGAGTTTGCTCATGAGGATGACCCCTGCCCTTTGCGATGTCGGTTATTCGGCGAGACCGAGCGCGGCGAGATGCGCCGCGCCCTTACGGACGTCGTCGTGATTGCGGAGTTCGAGGATCAGCCGCGGATTCGACGTCAGCCGGCCGAGCGCGCGGAATACGGCGACCCAGGGAATATTGCCCTCGCCCGGCGCCCAGTGCCGGTCGGCAAAGCCGTCGGTGTCCTGCAGGTGCACATGCGTCAGCATGTCGCCGGCGGTCTCGACGTAATAGTCGACCGGCGGCGCACCGGTGGAGATGTGGGCGTAATTGGCATGCCCAGTGTCGAGAGAAACGCGGACCTTGCTGCTTTCCAGCGCCTTGGCGAGGCGCACGCGGTCGCGCGGATCCTTGTCCTCGATGTTCTCGATGACGATCTCGCAGCCGATCGTCTCGGCACGCGCAATCACCTCGGCGAGCGTCGCCTTGACGCGCTCGACGATATTGGCGCGGTTCTCGGGATCGAGATCGAGATTGTTGTGGTCCCAGGTCGTGAACGGCGAATGGATTACCATCTGCGTCGCGCCGAGGAACTCGGCGGCCTCAAGGCCCTGCAGCAGGCGCTTGGTCACGGCCTGGCGGATCATCGGATCGTGGCTGTCGATTTTGAAGCCCCAGAACGGGCCATGGATGCCGAGCCGGCCGCTGTGACCGGTGAGCATCTGCTTGATCTCGCTTGCGGTTGCGCGCCAGTCGCTATCGAGCAGATCGGCGCGGAAGAAGTCCTGGATTTCCAGATCGCGCTGCTTTTCGAGTAGCCAGTCACGATGCGCGGGGATCGATTTGATGGACAATGCGGCGCCCAGCACCGGCTTCGACATGGCATGCTCCTTCGTCGTCAGCGATGACGGGGAGCAGCGCTAGACCAGTTCAATGACAGGCCCGTGAAATGCGTCTTCCGCAGCGTGGACGAGATGTGGACATCCTGCCCGCGCGTGCTGCGGTTCAAGCAGCAGCAATGATCGCTTGCAAGCGATGCCGAACGGGCACAAGGCAAGCGCTATCGTGTCCGTAGTGATCCGGAATGGAATCCCAGCCGTCCTTCGCGTACATCGCGGGACATCGATCGGCGGCTACTTCCACGGGCATCACCCTCTGATCGCGCTACATGGGGTTGGGGGACCACATGGGGC
>NZ_JACCHQ010000034.1 GCF_016031655.1 Bradyrhizobium glycinis | reverse complement strand
CGTCGTCGGCCCGACGCCTACACGCTCGCCAACCACGCGCGTCGAGAGCCCAGCCTCAAGGCTCAATCTCACAATCTCGCGCACCTGGCGCATGATAACCCTCCTCGTCGGCATCCAATTCTCCAAGCTGCTTCCAGCCAGAGAAATGGCCAACGATCAGGCCTCACACCATCCGAAACTGCGCGCGATCAAGTCGGAATGCTGCGCGGAGAATGCTCGGAACGCCGCGCGCGATCATTTCGGAACCCTGCGCGCCATCAACTCGGTACGGTGCGCGCGATGACCTCGGAATCGGCACATTGAGGTCGACTTCGGCCAATGTCTCGCCAGGCTTGCTCCGCCTGGGGGGCGGCGGCTCGTGCTTAGTGCAATCGACCACCAATTTCGTGAAAGGCACGATGTCGAGGCCGCCGCTCGCATCCTCGAGCGCCCTCATGTATTCGTCGCGCCGGTCGACGGGAACGATGGTCCAGGGAATTCCCGCCGACGCGAGCATCGAGTTCATGATGAAACGGCCGGTGCGCCCGTTGCCGTCGGGCAGGGGATGGATGAACGTGAAGACGAAATGCCCAAGGATCGCGCGCACGCGCGGATCTTGTTCGGCATTCAGACATTCGAAGAACGATTCCATCGCGTCCGGCACGGTTTCCCAGTTCACGGGCGTGTGTCTGGAGCCGCGGATATGCAGAAAGTGCTGTCGGTACCCCGCCATATTCTCCGGCTTGACGATGCCGACTGCCAACGACGGCTGAAAGAGAGCGCGATACCAATTGAGGTGTTCGCGCTCGACGACTTCCTCCGCGGATTCGGCGTCGAGAATGCGGGCGACCGCGGCGCGTACTTGTTGGAACGCGTCCCAATATCCCTTGGCGGCAAGCGCGTCGCGTTGCTGCCGGTCGTCCGCGTCGCCGTCCGGATTCCAAGATCCCTGTCGGACCTTTTCGATGAGTTGCTCGGTGACCGTGTAGCCCTCGATCGACAACGAATGGTACGCGTCCGAGGTGTACCGATCGTCGATGGATGCCAGGTATCCGTCGCGATCGTTGATCCTTCGGGGCTCGACGTCGAAGTTCTGCAGTACCTTATCGCGCATCTCCGCCCACATCAGTTTCACGCGGGTCGCGATGGGAGACACCGGGCGGGTGACGGATAGCTGCGTGGTCATGGGGCTCTTGAAGGGATCGGCGTCCTCCCGGACTTCGTGTCCGGCGCGCTTCATGGTGGCGACGATTTCGTCCGCTGCGCGCGCGTTTCCCAGAAGCCTGTAGGCACCCGCCAACCGGCCTGCCGCGAGCACGTAGCCTCCGGCCAACAGGACATTCAGGATCGTGGTGGTGCCTCTGATCGAGCCGAGCAGGGCGATGACGTCGTTCTTGTTGTTCTGCCAGAACGTGGGCGAAGCCAAGCATAAAGCGTCCGCCTGCGAAAAGGCGCGCATACCTGCGACCTCGACGGTCGACGTTGGAAGCTTCGGCACTCTGAGCAAGTACAGAGAATTGTTGTGCAGCAGATCGAGCCGTTGATTGTTCGCGGCCGGCGAATGCACGACGACCTGGGGCGGGACGTTCAAATTCTCCGCATGGAGGACGATCGAAGCTTCGGGAGATACCACCCAGTTCTTGTCGAACCGGTCGTCGAGGTACGCCCGGCAGAACTGCCAGAAGGACGAATACCATGAGGTCGTGTCGCCGGGCTTCTCGCCGGGACGGACCATCATGACCCATCCTCGGATGATCTCGCTCAGAAATCCCGCTTCCGATAGCCGTTCGCGGTCGGCCCGACCCAGCTCGGCGAGTTTGAAGACCCGCCTATCGCCGTTTTTGCTGAGTTCGCGCAGATTGCTCAGAGAGCCCGCGAGTTTTTCGTTGAGGCTCGCCATGCGATTTTCTCCCAGGGGCGGTTGCGGTGATCATCGCCACGCATTTGATGACGTCGGCTCACACTAGTTTCATGTCGTCCAATTACACTAGATTTGCGCTGTTCGGTTACGCTACTTTCGCGTCGTTTATTTACAATAATCTGGCGTCGTATGAAAACACTAATCTAACGCCGTATAATTGCACTACTTTCGCGCCACTTCGCTAATTTAGTGACGAGCCTGCACAAGCCGTTGTAATTTCTGTTGTATTGTCATTTTCCGGTTGCTGACACATTGGTGCTATCGAAACAGGCTCGCCGAGAATTTTCTGGACCTTCTTGTAAATGTCACACTATGTGATACATATTGGAACCATGACGGACAGGATACGGCCAGATTTAAAGATAGCTTTGTTCAGTGAGGAGACGACGGTCTCCCCGCCGACCACCCAGGCCGCCGTATTCCTCAGCCACAACGATCGCGACCACCGGCACGCCGCCGACTTGGCGCGGCTCATCGCGGTGCTGACCGTCGACGGAACGCTGGGAAAGAAACACTTCTGGTCGACCATCAGTCATTCCGACATTAAGCCGTCGTCGCTGCTGGTGTCTGAAAAAGCCGAGGTCTGCGGCGTCGCCCGTGCCGCAGCCACGCCGTTCTGGCGCGAGCACGCGCAAATCGACGAAGCGTACATTTCGCGCAAGAAGATCGATGCCATCCGCGACGAGGTCATCGACCTCTGCAAGAGCATCCTGCCGAGTCCGGTCATCGTCGCCGGACATCACGATTTCCCGGAAAACGCTCCTGCGGAGCCAGATTCGGACCTGTACTTTTGTCTCCACCACGAGATCGAGCACGTGCATCTGTCCGAGGCGGATGTCCAGCGCATCGAGCTCGCTGTCAAGCAAGCCATCGAAAAGCGCGTCCGCCTCGTCCAGAGGTTCGTCTTCAAATGGACCCGCGCATACCCGTGCGACGACGACGCGGTGCGCGTCGCGATCCACAGCTACCGCGTTAGAACCGGGATTTCTCCTCCTGGGATCGACCCGAACCGGACGACCTTTTCGTCCAGCTCAGCATCGATCTCTATCTCCGAGGAGAACTACCATGCATACGTTCGCAGACCAGCGAACAGAGGACGTTTACAGCGGCCGACATCGTACGGATGTGCCCGCAAGCGTCGCAGCCAGAGCCGCCAGGCAAATCGACATCCTGCTCGCAGCCGACAAGCTCGAGGACTGTCGAATTGCGGGACACGGACGCATCGCAAAGCGTCGCAACACTACGCCGCCCACCTTCTGCTGCAACACCGAAGGCCGGTGGTGGGTGACGTTCCAATGGCAGCATGAGAAGGCTGTCGACATCGCGCTTGAAGACACTGGCTAAGACCATCGAGGCCGACATGACCGAACGACGACCGACAAATCCGGGTGAGGTGCTCCGCGAGGATTTCCTCACCCCGAGCGAAATCACTCAGGACCAACTCGCGGAAGCGATGGGCGTGTCGCGCTTTCGCGTCAACGAAATCGTCAACGGCAAGCGGGCGATTACCGCCGAGACCGCGATCCTGCTGAGCAAGGCGCTCGGCACGTCGGCGAAATTGTGGATGAACCTGCAGATGGCTGTCGATCTGTTCGACGCCGAAAAGAAACTGGGCGGCGCGGCCGATGCGGTTCGCTGCCTAGTGCCGGCGACCGATTTCATAACGGAAACGCCGGCCTAACCGACCCGCTGCGCCGAAATCGCGCGGCGGCGAGGTTGGCCTCGGACCGGACTCATTTCGCGGTGGATCCAAAGCGGCTTCGGCGGCCTGATCGACGCGTTCGAGCCAGATGAGCTCCAGCGCGTCGCGGGGCGCCCTTCGGAATGTCGTCGAAGGACGCGCATCAAGCCCCCCGCGGCCGCCGAGAGCACCTTTCTCTTTGATGCCGCCGACGCACCAGGCCACGCGGGGAAATCTCGCCGGTCATGGCGGCGTCTTTCCACACGGTTCTGTTGGTCAGCAGCGAGGTGAGCGCCGTGAACATCGTGAGCCGTGGGCAATCTACAATTATTGGTAGGTCCGCAAAGTGCGGTGAGCATCCGAGATGCCGGCGGCAAAGAGACGGACAGTGAAGTACCGGGCAGGTCTTGGATCGAAATGGAGGGTCTCTATTCAATAGTTTAACCGCGGATACAGGCCTTGTATGAAAACCTTTCGCTGCTTCCATCGACACGATTGGCCCAGAAGCATTTTGAGCCGAAGTCCGCGCTCCTGACGCTGAAGTGAGTGATGCCTATCCCCATCTTCGTAGTCGCATCCGGGTGGAGCGCCAGTGCTGCAAGCAGTACCTCGGCATCGCCCGCGCTGACTTTGTCTCCAACATCATACTTATGAAGCATTGCATTCAAAAACCCGGCGGCATCTCCCTTCTTACTGAAGTGATGAGGGCCATTGTAACCGGCCTTTTGACCATAAAAATCTCCCAATCAATATTAGGATGTTGACGTGGCAGCTCCTGCGTTGCCCTCAGGCAGCAGTTTGGCGCGAATCTCACGCAGGATGATGGCCGGAATGTCCGTGCCCTCGAACTGAGCGTCGCGTTCTCTTACCCAAGAAATGCATTCTTCCTTATTGAGGTCATCTCTTGCGATCTTTTCGTACAGCGCAACAGCGCTCACGCGCGATAATCCGAGCTCGATCAGCGGGAGTAAGGTCCGCGAAGAAACGCCGAACTCGAGCTGCGTTCCTATATCGACATCACCATCGATGAGGTCTTCCCGCCCTAATGCAACTAGGTGCATATTGAGAACGTCGACATAGACGGACAAATACTTCGGCGCCGAAATGGCCGTCGGCACCGTGATAGTGCATGCGTGAGTCAATTTTCAGATCCATCTTGCACAGGACCTGCGGCAGTTTGAGAAACCGCTCCGCCAGCAGGAAGAGCAGCATCTCACCGCCTTCGCCAGTCTTAGCGAGGTCTGTAAACGATCGGCGAGCCTGCTCGACGAGCGCCGTGACGGCCTCGGTGCTGTTGAATTTGGTGTCGCGCGCCTTTGCCTTGGCGAGCTGGGAACGCGCGATCGCGTAATCGGCAACTGCATCGCGCATGAATTCCGCGAGACGACGGCTGTATGCGTCCGTTGCCGTCGACAGTGAGGCAGTCACAGTGAATCTTGACCTGGCATCCGTCGATGATGACGTCGCGTTCAACGAGGGACAGATGAACATCCAGAGCTTCGGGATCACCGGAGAGCGCAGCTGCCAGATCGGCTGCGGTGATGCTTGACAGAAATGCCTCCCTTCCTAGTTCCGTGGTCTTCGTTGTCCCCGCTTCAAAAGCTTAAGCGAGGTTAGGCGGCAGAGGACGCTGTGGTCCCCATTAGACTCACCTGTCGAATATCGCATTGGTTAGTTGGGCCGTGAAGGGGCAATTTATGCGAGTGCAAAAAAGCTCGGGATCGGAAGAACTTAGCCCGATCGAGCCGGCCTACCTGCAGAGACGGTGAACGTTTTTCAGGATGTTTAGGGGGAGAGACGACTTTTCGCATGGTAAGGTAAGATTTCGAGTTGCGGCCTTTTTGGTGAAGGAAATTCGAGTTCGGAGAAGGTTTTTCAGGGGATCATAGGTGAGCGTGCAATTTTCAGGTTCGGTGAGCGTTTTTCACGACAGGAGGCTGCCCGAGCCGGCCGTCCCGGCGGGCTATGCCGCCCTCATCGATGCCTACAAGCTGCCGGTGCCGGTCCCCCGAACCCTTTCGGCCATTGGCACCAAGCATCGCATCATCGAGCAGGAAGGCTGCGCATCTACACGCCCCGCCATGCTCCCGAGGCCTCGCTTGAGGGTCACCTGACTTTTGCCCTCAAGAACGAGGGGCTGGACCTTGCCGTGCTGAAGCGGCTTTTCCTTGCGGTGAAGGAAGGCGAAATCGCGGAGCTTGTCCGGCAGAAGCCGACCGGCATATACACCCGCCGCATCTGGTTTTTGTACGAGTGGCTGCTCGGCCAGCAGCTGAAGCTGCCAGCCGCCGATAAGGTCTCGTATGTGGACGCCGTCGATACCGATATCCAGTTCGGCGGCGCCGGCCAGAACTCAGCGCGACATCGCGTTCGCAATAACCTGCCCGGCACGCCGGAGTTCTGTCCGCTCGTGTTCAGAACAACCACCCTGAATGAGTTCATCACGCAGGACTTGAAGGAGCGTGCGCGCGCTGTCGTGAGCGAATTGCCGAAGGATTTGCTTGCGCGCACAGCTGCGCTTCTCCTGCTGAAGGATTCAAAGTCAAGCTACGTCATCGAGGGGGAAAGGCCGCCCCAGGACCGTATACAACGATGGGGCCGCGCCATTGGCGAGGCCGGACGCGCGCCGCTAGATGTACAGGAGTTTTTGCGGCTTCAGGGCATCGTGATCGGCGATGAGCGTTTCGTGAGACTCGGCTTCCGGCAGGAAGGCGGCTTCGTCGGCGAGCACGACCGCGATACGCAGCGGCCTATCCCGGACCATATCAGCGCGCGGCATGAAGACATCGCCTCTCTCATGGCGGGGCTGATCGCGTTTGATCATGCCGCAGAGAGCGAAATCGATCCCGTTATCGCGGCGGCGGTTCTAGCCTTCGGCTTTGTCTATATCCATCCATTCGAGGACGGCAACGGACGCCTCCATCGATACCTGATGCATCACGTTCTTGCGCGTCGCGGATTCAATCCGACCGGGGTACATTTCCCGGTGTCGTCGGCCATTCTCGACCGGATCACCGAGTACAAGAGTGTGCTGGAGAGCTATTCGGGCAGGCTACTTCCCTGCATTCAGTGGGAAGCGACCCCCGAAAATAATGTGAACGTTCTGAACGACACCGCCGATTTTTACCGTTTCTTCGACGCGACCCCCCATGCGGAATTTCTATACGAATGCGTACGGCAGACGATTGAACAGGACCTGCCGAACGAGACAAATTTCCTTCGCAACTTTGACACCTTCCGCGCGGGCATCGAGAACATGATCGACATGCCGGAGCGGATGCTGAACAATCTTTTCGGCTCTCTACGGCAAAACGAGGGGAAGCTTTCGAAGCGAGCGAGAGAGAACGAGTTTGCCCAACTTACAGCTGACGAAGTGGGGAAGATCGAAGAGCTTTACCGATCCTCATTCTTGGAAGATGGCCGCGAGGCTGCCTTGTGAGCGCCGCCTCGCTTCGACGTCGCAGGTAGTTCGCCATGGCGAAGGCATCAGCAAAGAACGCCATGCCACCGATTTAGCAGTGCAGATCGGCTTTGCTGCGCGGTTGGATCTGGATGAGCTGGAGGCCGAAACGCTCAGCTTCTTCGTGGACGACGAGGCCATGTTAGGCGACCCGTTCGCGGAAGACGCGCACCTGCGAGCGATCCACACAGAGGCGCTCCAAGAACCGGGGCTTTTCTCGTCCCGGCCTCGCGCACATCGGATCGCTGGATTTCCTTTTCGTCCGAATTGTTTCCCCGCGTGGTGGCCACACGGGGGGACATGCCGGCGCAGGCGGTGCGCGCCGAGCGAGCGCGGGCCGCGCGGGTAAGCACCAAACTTGGAGCCGCTTGACCCGTTCTCTCAAGAATCAAGTGTAGCAAGTTGGGGCGGCGATGGCGATCACGACTAACCCTCACCTGAGCGGCTACTGCATCATTCGCCGCACCCCGCCGTACAACGGCCCATTCACCAAAGCGCTTTCAGCGAAGATCGCGGACGTCAGTGATGCTGTCGCGCGGGAGCTTTGGGACCTGTTTACGAGCGAGGCCAAGACCTGCCGCCCGCGATTGCCGACACACCCTGGTGGTTGCGATAGAGTCCCCCAAGTACAGGGCGACCTCTTCACGTCATCCATTGTCGGTAGCCCATACCTGCCTAAACCTTTGGATGAAACTTCACGACAGCAGAGGCGGCGATCGCAGTTCGGCGGACCAATCTAGATTGGCGAAGAGCGCTCGAAAGTATGCATAGGATGCAGGCCGAGCTACATTTTCGGCGAGCAACGAAACGGTCGCTTCCTGAAATGACTCGAGCCCTTCATATGCCACTTCGTATTCTGCGGCACATTTCACAAAGCGCTTACGACCTGATCGGAAGTCAACCGTCCACTCAATGGTACAAATCAGATTGCCTTGATCCGCATTGAATGCCACCTCCTTCACGCGCCCTCCATACGAAGGCTTAATTTGATTGCTCCCACCCGGATCAAGCACGTCACGATCCACTTTGAAATCGACCGACGTCAATAAAATTGCAGCCAACTGGCTCTTCTGACGGCCCGATTGTATTCGACTCTTCGCCGCTGGGCATCTTCGAGCTCGGGTTGGCCGTTCGTAATTTCTTCAGCCATCTTAGGCCGCTGCCTCAAAGTCATTAGCACTGGGGCATGCCAATCATTGGCTGGCTCTGCGCACTCAAAGCTAATTCGCGAGCCCAGTAGAGCAAAAACAGTAGCGGCATCGCGCTGTGTCAGTGCTTTGACATGACCGACTTTCTTCGAAATCAGCTTCCGCCCATTCGGGATCGGGTGCAGCTTTCGGTTGGAGGGAAGGCGCTTTCGGGCGACTGACCTTTGCTGTCTCTCCTAAGGCAAAGAAAAGCGCTGCAAGAGTCCTAAGCGTCAGGTTGGCGCCGGGGCGGAAAACCTGAGATAGGCACGCTTTACTGATTCCAAGGCGGTGGGCCAACTCTGCACGGCTTACGCCGTGTTCAATCATAAGATGATGTAGGAGAAACTGAGCATCGATAACCAGATCCTCTTGTGCCTCTACATTCGGCTCTGCGCCCAGGGGTCTGACCGGAATCTTGATCTTTCCCACTGGCGCGGGGCTCCGTGGCCGGAGCGTGGCTGCCGGTCCTTGAGCCCCGCTCCGTATGTCAGGGCAGCGGCGCTCGCGGCGCGATTTCCGGCTCGACTTCGACCGACGTAATCCGAAGGTCGCCATCACCAGCCTTTGGCTTGAGAGCGATGAAACATGACGAAGTTCGCAGCACCACGTCCTTATGCAGATCCCGAAGTCACCACCAACGTGAACCGACGGGGTTGTGATTACTTTTTCATGCAAAGATCGATTGTCGGCGAGCTGCCGCATTTTGCACCCTCGGCGACTCCTCCAGCCGGACAGAACATCGAGACGAGTGTTTCGCTGCCCGACGCGGGACGCCCAGGCAAAATGATGGCCAGCCACTAAAGATCACCTTCGGCGAAATAGCTTGCACGGGCCTGCGCGGGCTCGTGGTCTCTGCCACTGCGGCCACCACGTCTCTCTGAGCTGATGAGGTGCGCCTGTCGCGCAGTGTGTCTCCCAGGAGTGCGGGTACCTCCGCGCTGACGTTCGGCCGGACTTCCAGAGTGAAAACCAGAGGCTCGCAATAGAAGCCGTGGCGGCCTCAGCATCGGGCTGGGGGGCGGAATGATGCTGAGGCCTAGGCTCTTGCCCCGTGATACCGAGACCGTCGCCGTTCCGATAAGCCGGCCGACGAGATGAGGTTCCGCCCCTTCCTCTCAATCATCTCAAGTGTGGCCCAATTCCCACAACACATGTCGATCGAAAACAAAAGGCCGCAGGCGCTGCTCTCGGCCAACGACTCGATCGCTGCTAGCCGCTCCATCCCGTGATGGCCGCGGTACTCGGCCCGATTTCCCGCCGTCAGTTCGGGCAAAGAGGAGCGTCTTCGGTTTCCTTTCGTCTGCAGAGCCCAGCGGCTTCCAAGAGTTCGTGAGGAACTCCGAACCCGACAGACTCACGAGTTTCTGCGTCGCAAGTATCAAGAGGTGCTTAAAGTGCGCTCTCATCCTGACTGTCGCGCTATAGCTGCCCGTGATCCAAGCGGTGCGAGGCGCTCTACAAAATAGGAGCGAGCAGCACTTGCCTCCTGCGCCGGCGGCGAAGTGCCGCCCGCGATCGCGAGCGTCTCGGCACCGCTGACCAGCGATAGTCGCGCGACACTGAGAATGCAGATGGCGTCATGGATTGCGCCGGATCTTGGTCCCGGAGAGCTCGTGATGACGCTCGGGCAAAATCTTCTTTTTGCGCCGCATGCGTGGGTCGGAGAAGGAGCGGATAGGCCCACCGCGCACTCTCGCGCTAGTCAGCTTCTCGAAAGCAAACCTTCTTAAATTTAGGAAGGCGGTCTCTGGATAACGATGCCGCCCCCGACCGAACTGGTCACAAACCCAGGGTACCCGCTGGGCGGTTGGCAAGACGCTGTTCCCATAGGAGCAAAGGAGAGCATTATGGATTCCAATCGGATCAACCGTGCCGGCTCGCCAGAGGCCCCGATGGAGTACGTTCGCTCACAGGAGCATCATGATCTTTTTAGGCAAGCCGTGAACGCCGTCGGGGGATCGGTTGCCGCTCCTGCACCAGCAAAGGCCCCGATTTGGAGTTCGAGCGCTCCGTATGGGAGCTTCTCACGCGATGGCTACTCCTGGAATAATGACGTGTGGGGCAGGGGTGCCGGGCCTCAGACCATTTCGGTGTATGGAGCGAACCAGTGGAGTGTGTGGTCGAACCAACCAGCAACTGGTGGCATCAAGAGCTATCCGCACGAGGCCGTTCATGTCGGAAAGCCGCTCAGTGCAATTAACACCTTGAGCTCGACGTTCACTCAGGACGTACCTAAAGGCGGCGCCTGGGACACCGCCTATGATATTTGGGACAGCTCAAACCAGCATGAGATCATGATCTGGACAAACTACACCGGAAATCCGGACGGCAGCGGCAACGTCAAGCCAATTTCTTATCATTATCGGCAGGATCCCTCCGGGGCGGCCATTCCGGTCTACCGCAACGTCCAGGTGGGAGGGACCACCTGGAACGTTTTTGAAGGGAACAATGGTCACAACGTCATCTCACTCGTGCCCATTTCGAAGAGCAACAGCGGGACAGTGGACATCAAAGGCATCCTGGAGTGGATTAAGTCGAAGGGCTACTTCGGCGACATAAACGTGGGTAGCGTCCAATACGGCGTCGAGATCACCTCGTCGCCCGGCGGAATGAACTTCAAGTTCAGTAATTGGGCCGTGACCTCAAAGTGAACTCCGGTTTCTGAGTTTGCTGCGGCTGTTGGATTGCTCGAAGCCGGCGAGGAGAGAGCGGCTTCACGCCAGGACACACGGCTTGAAGGTTACCAAGACTGAATTCAGCCTACTATCACGCAAAGCGGAGCATTGCGCGCAGGCGCATTATTGAGAGGCCTGTGAGGGAAGTGGGTACGAACCCTGACACGAAGAGTGACCACCTGTGGGATTTTAAGAGCACCACGATCAGAGAAGCACACCTACGTTTTTTGCTGCAATAGGGATGCGATCTGGAATTCTTCATTGGGGAGCCACAACAATCCTCGAGTGATGCGACCAAAGCGGCAGACCTTGAGGCAAGCGTGAAACTGCCACCGGCGGTTAAGGCGTAAACCGCTGCCGATAGCCGCTATTTGGATCATCCGTCGACAAAACCGCTCGACCGCCCCCCTTTCGAAGTGCGGGTCGAGCGCCTGGCCAACCGCCTGCCACATTTTGCCGGGATCGCGGAGAAATCGATCGTCGAGCGGGATCGCTGCCAGCCAGTGAATTAAGGCCTCATGTGCGAGGGCGACCAGCAGAATATTGATGAACTTTTCAATAGAGCGGATGGTGTCATGCCAGGCACGTACGGCGCTTGAAGGCTGATATTTGGCCAGCCCCGATAAGATGCCGTGTTATGGTGAGATATCTGCTTTTCCAGCAGCGACTTGGCAGCCTCCCCGCGAAGGGTTTTCGTCTCGCAGTCGCGGTTGTGGTAGCCTTGGCGCTCATCCATAGCCAGCGTTCGATGTCTCCCATTCACAAGCATGAAGCAAAACTAGCTCACTCCTAACTTGGACAGATAAACCGCCGACAAAGCAGAAATGGCCTGTTGTACCGCGCGTCGTAGATGCCCAGCTCGGGGCTGACGTAAGCAACGGGTGGGTTGCGATGCGATGCGCTTAGGTAGTCGTATCGTTCGCACTGATTCTAGTGACGGATGGAATCAGCGCGTGCGTCGTGCGATCTTAATGCGCGCGTCGGCAACAACGGTGAGCGCCTCGTGTGGGCTCATTCACGAGCAAGGCTCCCATCCTCGGGGCCGGTCATTGCGGGCACTTAAACCTCGCGCAGGACCGTTTTCCAACTGAACTGGAATGCGGACCTCGGGCGATAGCGCGAAAGCAGTTCAAAGAAATGAGCGTTAAATCCTACCTAGATGGGTTGTCGTAAGTTTGTCGTCAGACAGGTTGCTTATCGATCTTCCGCTCGGGACCGAGCCGGCCCCAAGCTCGGTTAAATCAGCTTCGCGGAAAGCAGCGCCAACCTCATGTACAATCGAGTCAACGAATCATACAGTTTTCCATGGGCGGCCTCTCACAGCAGTGATGAGACAACAGAGACCACCTTCGCAAGCGCGCACACCGACGCATATGGGCGAAGCTTCGAAGACGCCCTTTCTGGAATGCAAATAACTGATTCTCCAAACCCTTACGCGACTTCCAGCGGTTCACGCCCCTACTTCCTCACCTCAGAGGCACCTGTGGTAGAACTCTCGCGAGGCGCATTCCTCGACAAGTTGGAAAAGTTTTATGGCGACGAAATCCAGATGATCGCCAATAAGCAGGAGATATATTCGGACCCGATCGCAAAGAAAGCCGAACGGACGGTTCAAGTTGCCTATGATCATGGGAAAAAAGGTTCAGAAGACGCGAGGTATTTCAGCTACGATCTTGGGAACAAAAGTGTCGGGCTTCTGCGCACGGAAAGTGGAGCTTCCGTCAAAGAGGTGTTCGACGATAGGCGTGCGCGCGCCAAATTTGAAAAACTGTTCCCTGGACGGAAGGAAACCACGTCAACGGTCGATTTTCGGGTCACTCATCCCCTCGTGGATAATGCAGGGGACATCTTGCTAGAGCATCAGCTTCGGTTGGATGGCGACAGACCGCTGCTGCTATCCCATCCAATAAATGAGGCGGCAAGGAAGCGGGCTGCGACTCTCGGTTTTGTTGAGGTGAGCGATTCTGTGATGGTGCTTGACCCTACACAGTCCGATAAGTGGACGTATAATAGCGCGGGTCGGTGGCAGCGAGCAGACAAGCCTGCGCTTTCTCTCGCGAAGACTGAGGAGAGCGATGGCAGGAATGCCGAAAGCTCGTCACGTTCAGCGAAGAGGATGCCCGAGTGGGAGGAGGATGAGTACGACTTCATGTAGCCGAAGCAAATGGGCATCGAGAGAATGGCATTGAGGCCCGCTCTCTCCTGCGCTTGAAGTCGGCAGACATCGACCGAAGTCCATTTCGTCGTCGGTGCTGACCGGATCGGGCTGCGGTGTTGGCTTCATGGATGGGCCGCGCGGAGCGCGGGCCATCTTCGCGGTTGTAAGGGCGCCGCGGAGAGCTTTAACCAGGTCTTTGTCGTTGGCGCTGAAATGGCCGGTGCCGCTCGCAACGCGGAAGACGGCGTGGAAGCCGCGTCGCTCGCGACGACTGAGAGGTGGTTAGGCTCGCCCCGCCGCGCAGCGACGCGGATGAGTTCTTCAAGTGCCCTTGCGCCGCCTCCCATCCGTAGCGGGAGCGACAATTTCGCCGCACAAGCCTGCGGTCTCCGTCTTGGCGAACTGCGTTCCAAGACGGAGCATGCAAGGCATATCCGTGCGGACAAGGCTTTGCAGTGCGTACATGATCGCGTATTGGTTTTCGTGAATGAGCCGGTCTTCCGGAGAGAGCTTTGCGATTTTCATCGCGGGGAGGGCGTTAAGTGCCCGGCTTGCGGTCAAGATCACTCGCGCATCTTAGCCGAACAAGATTCTTCGAACTCTTCAACGGCGGCCTGAATCCTGGCGGAGCGAGCAAGCGAATGCGCTGCTCTTCGCTCCTACGGAGAAAATGCCACCAAAGTCAGAGGTCACGAGGACACAATGATGTACCGGCTACCAGCGGTCGCGCCCGCGAGCATCGATGCGTGAGGCAATACGCGTTTTCATCCTGATTGTCGCGCCATAGTGGCCCACACCTTTTCAGGTGGCGTATCGACCTTCGCCAGAGTGCCTGCAAAGCTTGTCTGGATAGCGACCGTGATCGGTCGGACCGAGATGTAAAGCAGTGCGGGCGCGGCTCGGTGCTAGCCGACTGGGGGCTGAAACCAGGCCAAGTAGTGCCGGCCACATCCGCACTGCCGTTGAGGCTAGCGAAAAGTGACTCGGCACTGATCGGTCTGGAGCAATAGCGCTGTCCCTGCCACATTCCGTTAACCTCAAAGGGCTCTGTATCTGTGATAGCTTACCGCGAGCTGACAGGCTTTACGCAGTCACGTTGAGGATGGTCTCCCATTGGACGCGGTCTCGACAATTTCTGGCAGGACGAGAACTAGGTGCGCGGCGTCTTTCGGCGCAAGCCGCTTGTAAGCTATTGCACCCAGAGCCCTCAGCGAAGTTTCAATGGAGCTTGTCCTGAAGCCAGCCAGCACATTGTCGGATTCAAAGTGCGGCCATAGGGAACAGGGTCCGCCTGGCTTCGATGGCGCAAGCAGCGTGCCGCATAAATTGGAGGTTCTCCAGTCGTTTCCAGCCCACGTAAGTGTCGATTTCTGGACGGCCGTATCAAACCTGACAATCGGTTCCCAGTATGGGCGGCATGTTGCGCAGCGGCCGCCTTGCTCATTGTCGCAGTACGTAAATCCTCGACGATCGCTTGACCGTGCATCTCGTGGGTCGCCGGCGGACCCGATGATGCTACGCTGACAGCGCGAACAATCCACTGCTAAGCGGTGAGCTATCTATCCAGGTTCGCACAACCGAAATGACCGCAGAGCTCCAGTCCCGCGCGATCGGAAGCGACGCTGATGGACATTTTCAGAGCGGTCAAGGCGGAGGCGTGCTTGTTCAGATGCGAACCAGTTCGCGATCGCTAAGTAGTCCAGCTCGGCTCCGCAGGCTTCGCCCTCTTTGCTACCACCTGACGCGCCGATCACATCGATGGACCTCACCACACACGCCATTGGAGTGGACCCATATCGGCGCCGGACTCCCGACGGGCTTATGTGTAAGCCGCCGGGTATACGGGTAGTATGCGGGAGGTTCTGCAAAAGCTGAGAGGCTGAAGCGGTCATGGTAAGTCCGGTGATTGCGAAGATCACCGCTCGTAAAGGAGCTTGGACCCGCCATGACCGTGACAAAGATTAGGACGGATGTCGCTGCATAGCGCGATCAACAAGCGGCTGGATGCGTTGCTGAAGGCGTTCTGCGAACGCAAGCTCAAGGAACCGTTCCCCTATCTGATCCTGGATCGCGCTATGAGCGGGTGCGCGAGGACGGCATCATCGCGAGCCAGGCGGTGCTGATCGCGATCGGCGTCGACTGGGAAGGCCGGCGCCAGGTGCTCGCGATTGAGCTCGCCAACCGGGAGAGCCGGTCGAGCTGGAAGGAGTTTTTGGAAGCGTTGAAGGCGCGCGGCCTGCATGGCGTCGAGTTTGTGGTCTCCGACGATCATCCCGGGCTGAAGAAGGCGATCGCCGAAGGACTCGCCGGCGTTTCCTGGCAGCGCAGCTATGTGCACTTCCTGCGCAACGCGCTCGACTACGTGCCGCGCAAGGTCGACGACGACTGCCTGCTCGAGCTGCGTTGGATGTACGACCGGAGCGATCTTGGCGAGGTCCGGCGCGATCTGGCGGCGTGGCTTGCCAAATGGGGCGGCCAATACCCCAAGCTCACCGGCTGGGTCGAGGACAACATCGAGGTGACCTTGACCTACTTCCGCCTGCCGCTGGTGCACCGCAAGCACATGAAGTCGAGGGATGAGATGGACAAGCGATTTCTTCATGGCCGGGACGTCAAAGATCGCTTGAAGTCCATTCTTTTGTTCGGCTGCGCTGCGGGCATTCTTCTGCCCCGGCCACCGATCTCGTAGCCGCCGCGCGCAGGGGCGGTCAAAGCTGGCCGCATTTGCGGCCACGGCAAGGCTTGGCCTTGACCGGCCCGAGCACGGCGGCACGCTGGCGTGGAACAGGACTGCGTTCGTGGCTAGAACTTGCCGTCAGCCGCGATTATGGTTGTGGGGCGCGGGCGACCTCGTGGCGAAGCGTGATGCGTCGGCTGCAAGCATCACCGGACCGCCTATTTTGTCTTGCCGAGCTGAGGCGCCCGCGCGCCGGTTTTTGGCCGCCGCGGTTTCCATTGCGACACAAATCGTTCGTAGCTTTGCTCAGCCTGAGCGGCAATCAACATCTCGCGCTCGCGCAGCGCCTTGATGTTGTAGGCATAGGCTGGTCCACGCCGGCTCCCTTTTTGTTGCGGATGCCCGGCTTGAAGTTGCATCGCGCGGGTCTTGTTGGCGACCAGCGCCGGGCGCGCCCACGGGTAATCCTCGCCCTTCGTCAGCAAATGCCAGCAGAGCACCGTGAGCTTCCGAGCCACCGCCACAGCGGCGATCTGATGGCCGCGCCGGGTGCGGATTCGTACGAAAAACGCATGCAGTGGACCGGGCGCCTTCGCCGCGGCCCAGGCCGCCTCGACCAGCATCGCGCGCACATGACTGCGGCCGATCTTGCTGATGCGGACGTGGTGGGCGGCTCCCAGCCCGGACTGCCGCACCCGCAGGCTCAGCCCGAAATAGCTCACCAGCTTCTGCGGGCTGTTGAATCGGCTGATGTCGCCGATAGCTGCCATGATGCCGGCGGCGACCGCCAGGTTCACGCTGGTCATCGTCATCAATCTGTTAACCGCGGGAATCCTCAATTGCGTCCCGCGCGATCTCGCGGTCGAGCACGGCCAAGTCTTCCGCCAGCCGGTCAAGCTCACGGACGTGCCGATTAATGGCCGCTCGCTCACCGTCCGGCAACTGTTGAGCGGCCAACCATGCCCGGCCGCGCGCGGTGAAAAGATCGGCATGCGGGCACTTCGGGACTAGGTGCGCGTGCAGGATCGAATGCACCTCGTTCTTGAGACGCGTGCGATGCCGCACGACCTGATAGCGCCGCGCGACCAGTCTGCGTCTGCGTTCGGTCTCCGCGTCAGGCGTCCAGATCTGCGGAAGGTACCCGGCCGCCTGCAGACTGGCGAGCGTGCCGGCATCGATCTTATCGGTCTTGACGTGAGCTTGGGCGATCGCCTTTACCTGCAACGGATTGGCGATAACCACCCCACTATCCCCTCTGAGATCACCTTCGATTACGCTCAATACCGCTGAATCATCAAGGAAATAGCTGCTTTTTGCGCATTGCGTACAGGGGGCGGTTATGGCAAATTGGGGGCGGTTAGAGGGGTTGAAAGCGGCTTTCCGATCCCAGCTAACGATCCCCGTTTCTCCTCGACCGATCCCAGTTGCGGGACCAGGAGGAACACCATGCCAAGCCTGACCGACACCGCGATCCGACACGCGCTGAAGCGCGTCGAAATGGGCCAGAAGCAAGAGAACCTCGCGGACGGCGAAGGGCGCGGCACTGGTCGTCTCGTCCTGGTCCTCAAACCCATGCCGAAGCGCGTCACGGCCGACTGGATGGCGCAGCAGTGGCGAGACGGTAAGCGCACCAAGAAGAAGCTTGGTGCCTACCCCTCAATGTCGCTCGCGCAGGCGCGAGAAATCTTCAAGCGCGATTATGCTGACGTGATCCAGAAGGGCCGGAGCATCAAGATCGCTACCGACACGCGCCCAGGCACAGTCGCCGATCTGTTCGAGGGCTATATCGCGTCGCTCAAAGCCGCCGACAAACCTTCCTGGAAAGAGACGGAGAAGGGCCTGAACAAGATCGCGGACACACTCGGCCGCAACCGTCTCGCCCGCGAGATCGAGTCAGAGGAAATCGTGGAGTTGATCCGGCCAATCTTTGAGCGAGGCGCACGGTCAATGGCGGACCATGTCCGGTGCTACATCCATGCGGCCTATAGCTGGGGCATGAAGTCGGACAACGACTCTCGGAACACCTCTCCTCGCCGCTTCCGCATCCCTTACAATCCGGCGACCGGCATCCCCACCGAGCCCAAGGTCCAAGGGACGCGCTGGCTGAGCGAGGACGAGTTCGTGCAGCTCTACCGCTGGCTGGAATGCCCGGACACCCCCGTCACGCCCTCGTACCTGCGCGCCGTTCAAATCCTCATGCTGACCGGCCAGCGCGTCGAGGAAATCGCGCGCTTCCACGTTGATCAGTGGGATGCCAAGGAGCGGATCATCGACTGGTCAAAGACCAAGAATCTTCAGCCTCACGATCCCATATGCGACAAATCGGGACCTCCGGCGAACATTCAAGACTCTGGCCGGCAAGGCCGGCGTCTCGAAAGAGATCCGAGACCGTCTGCAAAATCATGCGCTGCAAGACGTCAGCTCCAAGAACTACGACCGCTGGCACTACATGCCTGAGAAGCGTGCCGGCATGGCGAAGTGGGATACGTTCGTGCGCGCGATGCTTGCCAAGAAGCGCTTGAAGGCGGCGGCATGACAAAGCGACCCTCCAAGCCCACGCCACTGCGAAAAGGCGCGAGACGGCGACCGAGATCGACGCACAAAGTTCGTTGGCGACCTCAAGACGAAGATCGCCGACGCCAGACATCGCGCCGGCCTTTCGGTCAATCGCGAATTGATCTTGCTGTACTGGACGGTCGGGACATTCTCATCCGGCAGGAGAAAGAAGGTTGGGGCGCCAAGGTCATCGATCGCCTTGCCGATGACCTTGGCCGTGCTTTCCCCGAGATGACCGGCCTGTCCGCCCGAAACCTCAAGTACATGCGTGCCTTCGCGGAGGCCTGGCCGGACAGCGAGTTTGTGCAACAGGTTGTTGCACTATTGCCTTGGGGCCATAACGTCCGACTGCTCGACGCCCTCAAGGCACCTGAGCAACGCGCCTGGTACGCGCGCCAGGCAATCGAACACGGATGGAGTCGAAATGTCCTCGTCCATCAGATCGACAGCAACCTGTTCGCCCGTCAAGGCAGCGCGCTCACAAACTTCTCGCGGACCTTGCCCGCGGACTAGTCTGAGCTTGCCCAACAGATCCTTAAGGACCCCTACACTTTTGACTTTCTCTCACTCGGCCCTGAAATGCTGGAGCGGGATCTCGAACGCGGGCTGATCGAGCACCTTCGATCGCTCATCCTCGAACTCGGTAAGGGCTTCGCCTTCGTCGGCAGCCAATACCATCTCGAGGTCGGCGGCCAGGACTACTATCTCGACCTTCTCTTTTATCACTTGCGGCTACGCTGCTTCGTGGTGATCGAGCTGAAGATCGAGGACTTCAAGCCCGAATTCGCGGGAAAGATGAACTTCTACCTCTCAGCGGTCGATGACCAGCTTCGGCACAAGGATGACCAGCCGACGATCGGCATAATTCTCTGCAAAGGCCGGAACGAGGTCATCGTCGAGTATGCTTTGCGCGATACCTGCAAACCGATGGGTGTCGCCCACTATCAACTCTCGCCAGCCCTGCCGCCTCAGCTTCAGCAAGATTTGCCAACCGTCGAGGAATTCGCCCGCGAGTTTCCGCTCATGTCCATCGTCAAGCTGCGGATCGAGATTGAGCGCGCGCTGCGCGATTTCGCTACCGCAAACGGCTTTCCGCCATCCCGGCCGACCGGTCTTGGCATCATGCTGCGAGAGCTCCAGCGCCGTGGGCTCGCGCCGGCCAGCACGCAACAGTTTCTCGATTCGATCCGCGTCATGAACGAGGCAGCGCACGGCGTTGACGTCGATCCGGAAAGTGCGCAGCGGGCCGTGGATGTCGGAACAATCTTTCTGAAGGAGCTCGGCGACCGAAACGCCCGTGGTGAAAATTGAGCCCGGCTCTCGCCGAGCTCGGAGACAAGCCGCCAAATCACCGCCTTGTCCAGCCACATCAGCGGCGTGTGTACTGACAGTCCCTCAACATGCCATGGTTGAGCGCACCGTTCCGCGCGGATGGTCACGTCCCGGCAATCGGGGGCGCAGGAATGATCTTTCTCGCGCATACAGCCCGATATGAGAAATCCCGCGCGGATAGGCGAGCGCCGCGGCAAAGGTCAAAAAGATCAGATTGCGGCCTGGCACGAACGTGTTAGGCATCGCGTCCGCGCCTATCTCGATCGCCACCTCGCGGGTCAGTGCGGTCTTTGATATCGCCCCCAGTGTGGGGATCTCAAGCGTATGGTTGTCGCCGAGCTTGCTCGCCCAGTCTACGCGCAGCTTCTTCAGTCCGTTCAGCAACCGATCGCAGCAAGTCAGCTCGATCACTTGGCGTTGGCCGTAGGCAAAGCCGACGGTCTCAACCCGGGCAACGCCCGACAGCGCCCAAGCGAGGCAGGCGACGGAATTCCTGTCCGCCAGAAAATAGAACGAGCGTGTTTTCGGATGTGAAATTGGTCATTGAGAGGATTCGCTTAGAATGTGAAGAGTTGAAATCAGGCGCGCTTGGCAATGGCGAACAACGGCAAAGAAGCCTGCGATGAATGCCGCTTTCCCTATTGAGTTCAGTCTTAGAGGACGCAATTCATGATCGTCTCTAAGGTGAAAGCCGCAGAACGCTTTAACGCGCTCTGGGTTGCTTACCGCACGCCGAGAAACTCGTGCGTCTGAATGCTGACACGCCGGTCGCACGCAGTCGCCTCCTGACTGCAAGCTTCGTCGCCTTCCGGCTTTGCTCAAGGGCTGCAGCCATATCATCGGCATGAACTCGCGAGGGATGTTGAGGGCCAGGAGCTTCTCGATGTCGGCAGGCTTGCCCGCGCAACGTTTGATCTCGTTGCCACGCCGCAGCGCTTCATCCTAAACACCGAGCCCGCTGGGCATGCCAACTTTCGGGCTGATGGTCACCCACGCGCAGGGTTGCACCTGAATGGCGCCCGATGTCTCCAACTGCACCTAGAAGCCATTGGAGGCTGGCGCGCAGTCCGCGAGTTCGCGCCGATTGCGCCCGAGAACGTGGCGATCCTCGTGTCCTGCACAAAGACCGGCGAGCGAATTCAACGGAAACCGGATCTCGGCCGCGCGGCTACGACGGATCAAAACCTCCGCGACCGCACTCGAGCAATACGCCCGCCAAGTCGAGTCGGCCGTACTTGTGATCCGCCGCTATTCGGCCGATCGCTCACGACATTCGCCACGTATGTGCCCCACTGCGGTCGAGCCGCGGTGCTTGCACTGCCCTGAATGTCATCTCAAACGACGATGACGGCGTGCGTTCCGGCTGCGTGATCACGCCAACCTCACGCGACGTGACGTTATCAGCCAATCGGGCAAGCCTTGCCCGGCTGGTCCGGGCGCGGTCAGTCGCCGGCCTCTGTATAGACAAATCCGTCCAGAGCATGGCGTCTCAGATAATGTAGCAGCCTGGCGGGCGATCACCGTGCGAAGCAGGCAATTTTCTGTGGCCTGATACAGGCGCGTTTCATGTCTGAAACCCGCCTCCAACTGTCTTCGAAAGCCACATTGCGCCAAAGGACGCGAGCGTGCCCCTTCTACAGTGCTGGCCCGAATCCTGCACCGCCTCTCCGCGTCATGGGCGGCGGCAGCAAGATGGGGAGTCGTGTTTGGGCCTCGATCTGTCAATCGACAATGTGGTTGCCGCAGCGGAGGTCGCCTGTCTGCACCACGCTGGGGGAGCGGAAGACGCTCCTGCTTGCCACGGCCTCGCGCGGCTGACGGCTGCTTGCCCACCCTGAAAAGGGGCTTCAATCCATGGTCGATGAATTGGATCTGCGAACCTTCACGCTACATCCGCAACGCGACGCCGTGCTCGGCGAAGTGCACGCACGCCCTTTCACGCGCCTTGTTTCGCCATTCAGCGTGATCCACTTGGCTTTTCTTGCGCAGGGTGAGGCGGCCACAAGCGATCGCTGCCGTTTTATCGATTTTTGCCTCGAGCGCAATCTTCCGCCACCTGAGCAATCGGCGAAACTTCATCAGATTGTCATCGGGTCCGCTACGCTACGCTGGGAGCAGCATTCGGAATTCACAACATTCACCTGGATCTGGAGTAACACAAATGGTTCTGCCGCAGACCGCTTTGACAAAGTTGATGGTACCGTCCGATCGCTGATCCACGCGTTGCGTCAGACCGGACAGTTGCTGGTCGCGATCAGGCTAGAAGTGGAGCAGGACGCCTCGCCGACCAGGCGCGCCGAACAGGTTTTTGACAAGAACAGCCTAGCCATGGTTGCCACAAAGAGCGGCGCAGGCGTTGCCGCCTCAGACTTCCGCGTAGACGAAAAAGGCTTTACGAAAATCCTCGTCTGCGACCTCGGATTGACGCCGCACGATCTCGGAGCGCTGGTGCAACGGCTCCTGGAGATCGAGACCTACCGTCCACTGGCGTTGCTTGGCCTGTCGGCGGCCCTTGAGCTTGCACCTTCCGTTGATCGCATCGACCGCCGTCTTGTTGAGGCGCTCGAAAAAATGCAAAGCGGTGAGGGGCTGCAGTTCAACAACCATCTGCTTGCCGAGCTGACGGCGCTGGCCGCCTCCTTCGAAAAAGGCGCGACCGGCAGCCTGTTTCGCTTCGGCGCCAGCAGGGCCTACAACGAGCTGGTCCAATCGCGACTATCCATCATCGAAGGCAACGATGTCTCGGGTTATCCAACCTGGTCGTCGTTTCTGGCGCGCCGCATGGCGCCCGCAATGCGAACCTGCGCGACCGTAGAGGATCGTCAGGCGGCTCTGTCAGTCAAGCTCGCGCGTGCCGCCGATCTGTTGCGAACCCGTGTCGACGTCGAAATCGAACGACAACATCGTGACCTGTTGCAGGCTATCAACGAGCGCGCGAGACAGCAACTTCGGCTGCAGTGCACGGTCGAAGGATTATCGGTCGGGGCGATAGGATATTATGTGGTCAGCTTGTTTAGCTATCTTGCCAAGGGCGCGCATGACGTCGGACTGCGAGTAGAGCCCTCGTTCCTGACCGCAGCCTTCGTGCCGATCGCAGTCGGCGTGATCTGGCTGGTGAGTTACAATGTCCGAAAGCGACACCTCAAGCACGACGACGCGCCCTCGGTTGCTTGCGACTGAAGCTCCTTGAGGCAATCAGTGCGTCCATCCTGCGAAGCTCGCATGTCGGTGAGACGCCGCCGCAAGATCGCCGCCGGCTCCTGCGCAAGGTAATGCCCCGCCCGGACTAATGTTTAGACCGGGACATGGCTGACACCTGTTCCGACACATCGCTGACAGGTTAGCCATCGGTCAAGTCGATTGATGCGACCTGCCAGCTGGCGAAGAAGATTCCGTAGTTGCCGTCGCGGTCGAGCGGTCTGATTGCAAGGCGCTCGCAGCAGAAGGCTTGTGGGACTTTCCACATCTGTCCCTTGAAGGAGATGTAGCTGCGGGTCGAGGAGACGGTGCGAACGATCTCACGGACGTCGTATTCGACCTTCGGAATGCGGCCCGGCATGGCCCGCGAGCCCGGCCGGTAGCGATCGGCTGGGACGGCCCTGCCAAGCCCCTCGTGAGGCCGCTCCAGATTGTAGAGCGTGCGCCAGCTGTCCAGGGCACGTTGGACTTCCGGCAAAGTGCGGAACGAGCGCAGGGCAAACACTTCCGCGTTCAGGCTGCGATGGAAGCGTTCGTTCTTGCCGCGGCCCTGCGGATGACATGGCCTGGCGTGCACCACGTGGATGCCGAGCTTGAGTAGCCAGACCTTCAGCGCAGTCCAGCGGGCGCCTGACGTATCGCCCCATGGTGAGCCATTGTCGATGTAAAAGGCGTCCGGCAGGCCATAGCAGCTGAAGGTATGGGTCAGATGCTTCTGCACGTTGGGGCGCTGCTCATTGGCACATGCCTTCAGGCAAAGGGCATAGCGCGAGTGATCGTCGACCATGGGCAGCGACGTCTTCTCACATTTCAGCCTGACACTCGTAGTTCTGAGAAATGTCGACAATGCCGCTCGCAAATTGAAAGACTGTCGGAAAGTCCGATTGTCAGACTTGAGACAGTTTGTCAGCAAGATGACGCAACAGATCGACGAAGCTCCTGCAAAATATACGAATTCAGTTTGGCACATACATTGCCTCATTCGGGCATCATCACCGATCGTAGTGCGGTGTTTTCGGAGCGGATCTGGCACGCGTTGTCGCGAGTGTCAGTTCTGTCGCGAAGATTCACCGTTGGCGATATCTTAAGAACACGCTGTGGACCGGGAAAGTGCAGGCCTTTGATGAAGTCGAGAGTTATTCTGTTGGGTGCCACGATGATTGCAGTCATGGCCAGCGGTGCGGCCAACGCGCGCCTTGAGCCAGAACCGAAGCTGCCGCTGGTCGTATGGAACTGGTCGGGTGGCTATATCGGCGGACACGTCGGAGGTGGGTACGGCCAAACCACCTTCAGCAATCCCTACGGTTCCTCGATTTATGGCGGTACCGTGGAAAGCCCGGCATTTCTTGCGGGTGGCCAGATCGGCTACAATTGGCAGAGCAGCAGCTGGGTGTTTGGCGTCGAACTGGATGCCAGCGGTGTTATTTCCGAGGGCACCAATACCTGCCTCGCTCATTCGGGCCTGGTTGTGAGCGCAAACTGCAACGCAGGTCCCAACCTCTTCGCCACCGGGACTGGCCGCATTGGCTACGCTTTTGGCGCACTCGGCCACACGCTGGCATATCTCAAGGGAGGCGTAGCCTGGCAAAACAATAGGGGCGATGTCGTCAACAACTATGAATACCCGTACCTGTCTCAGGAGAAAACCCATTTCGACTATGGTCGTCTCGGTAGCGTCATCGGGCTGGGCATCGAGCAAGCGATTACACCTGCATGGTCGGTGAACGTCGAGTATGACTATCTGCATTTTGGCGGTCCGAGTGTGGCAACGGCTCCCACAGTACAACTGCCACCGCTTGCAATTCTGCCAGCGAACACAACCAGCCTGTCCAGCAACTACCACATCGGAAAGATTGGCCTCAACTACCATTTCGACGCCGACCCAAAGGCCGCAGAGTGGTCTAATGCGCCACTGTACATGAAGGCGCCAGCCAGCGCGCGGCCCATCCCCTACGCGCCCGGCTGGTCATTCGAAGGCGCCTCGCGGCTCTGGCTCAGCCGGGGGAAATTCCAGTGGGATCACAGCGCAGCGGACGAAGACCAAGATCCCGGCTTGCTGATGTCGAGGCTCACCTATCATGGACTGGACGGACTTTCCGGGGAGTTATTCGGCCGTGTTGACAGTCCCTGGGGAGTGTTCCTGAAGAGCAATCTGGGTATCGGAGGCTTCAACAAAGGGAAGTCGAATGATGAAGACTGGTCGCCCGACAAGGGACTGTCCTACCAGAACACTCTTTCAGATGAGTCAAACGGAAAGTTTACATATTACACTGCCGATGTCGGATACGATTTCCTGCGCGGCACGAACTACAAGGCCGGTGGATTTCTAGGCTGGACCTATTACGGCCAGAGCTCGGATTCGACCGGTTGCGTTGAGTTCGCTAATCCGGGCAATCAATGTCTGAATCCGGGTGACAACAGGATCGTTGGCAGCGAGAATACGCAATGGAATGCGCCCCGGATCGGCCTGAGCGCCGAAGCTATGCTGACCGAGCGCTGGCGCTTTAACGCTGATATCGCTTACCTGCCCTGGACCGATTTCAAGGGGCGTGAGTATCACCTCCTGCGCCCAAAGACCATCTTTGACGAGCAACACGGCAATGGTGGCGGCGGAGTCCAGATCGAAGGCGTGTTGTCCTACTTCCTCACCGAGAACATCAGCGTCGGCGTCGGGGGCCGCTATTGGGCCATGTGGACCAAAAAGGACAGCGACTCTTTGTGCAGCAGCAGCGGCTGCGTAGGTGAGCCGCGCTCATTTGCGAAGTACAGCGTGGAGCGCTGGGGTACATTCTTTCAGGCCTCTTACAAGTTCGACTCAAAGACTTGATCTTGGCCGGCTTGAGACGACTTCTCGAGCCATCCAGGCCTGCTCGTAAGCATCGACGTCCGCGCCAAACATGACGCCGACGTCGTGGGTAATGATGGTGAAACACCTAGGAAAGAGCTCAGCTTGCTTGCAAAGAATGAGTGCCAACCGGTGCGAGCCCCACACGCCTCTCGAGTCCCTTCCGGCCCCGGATGCGTCAGTGCCGACACAGTTGCACGCAAGACCTTCCCTAAGGATTTTCCAAGCTCCTTCCATGGTCTCATGAGAATAGGAGTAAATGTCAGCAATTTCACTTCGCTCTTGAACGATAGTTTCAATGCAAGCGTCCTCAAGTTACCGTCGTGACTGGTCATACGGGGCCGCCGCCCCATACACATGTCAGCCCCGAGCCAAGCGCTGTCTTGCTGGTCCGTCTGCGGCCATTCCAGTGAAGCGGATGAAAGCTGCGATGCTGACGGCAACGGCTCCGACGACCGCGAAAACCGTCTGCGACCTGGGTGAAGACATCGCCGTCTGGCAATTCCGTGCGTAGCGCTGTAACTGGCGCCGGTGGCGGGTGCGACGTAGAAGATGATGACTGTGAGCCGGAGCCAAGTCCATCTCGAGAGGGCGAGCGCGAGCTGGCCGATGCCGAAGCTTGCGGCCAGCCAGCCATGAGGGCGACAGCGATGCCGCCCAGAGCGCCGGCTCCCGTGTGGAAGGCCCAAGGCCAATTGTTACGCGGGCGAAGACGGGCAACGCGAAGGCCGCAAGCGTGAAGAGCACCCAGGCGAAGAACCCTATGACGCGGAAAACAAGCAGTGGTCCCAAGGTGATCATGGTGGTGGGTTCCGTGAGATAAAGGTCTGACGGTCGCGCCTTCCCCCACCAGCAGGGCGCGAACGCAGTATAGCAGCAAACGGCGGCGACGGAATCATCACAAATCCAGTTGCGTGCGACAGCCAAAGTGACCATATTGAGCGTCAGGAGCCGATCGCCCGGGCTGCAAGCGACCCAAAAGGCGGCATCTCGATTTCCCAATCGAACACCCCAACGGCAACCATTCCGCCGGCGCGCGGTGGTCATGAAGCGCTTGTGACTGCCACTAAAACGCCGGACTGAAATGGATTTGCCATGTCTACGATCCAAAAGGAATGCGCAGACTTTCTGCGTACGACGTTGAACAATCTGACCGGAAGCAAGCTTGGGTCAGGTCACGCTCACGAGATCGTCGCAGCGTATTTTGGCTATTGCACCGCAGCGGCTTTAAGGGCCGAGCCCAAATACCAGGTTTCTGCTTTGAACGAAGCCGCCATCCTAATACCTGATCTGCGCTTGATGGATCAGCGCCTGCAGCAGCTCAATGGTCTTCCCACAGGCCTACCCGACGTTGACGAACTGGCGTCGCAGCTGTCCAGCTTTCTCAGTGCAAACGGCTACCTTACAGGCGACGTGTGGTACACCCGAGATCTCGCGGAGCATATCGACGTGTCCTTCATTCAAGAGGATCCCATCGATCGAGGACGCTCTCTCGGGTGAGATGGCTATGACGAACGCTTTTTTTGACGAGCTTTATATCGATAAAGTAAGTCTCGACGTCGGAAACGATGTGCTCGTGGCAAACGTCTCAGGCGCCCCTCAATGGAGAGAACGATCCGGATAAGCCGTTCAGCGGGGATTCCATCGTTTTCACGACGATGATGACGTTTGAGCGTGTGGCCGGTCGAATCGGCTATAGGCGGCCGGAGCTGGAGACATCGGGCGCCATTGATGACTCGCATTATTATGACGAGGACGCCTGAGCCTGCTCCATATTTGTGCCGCGATTGAGCTCTCAGCTCGCTTGTCGTTTTGCAAGACGATGGCGGCGTCTATGTGCCGCCGTACCTCCAGACCGGGAGTCCGAGCTTCTTGGCCTTATCGGCGAGATTGTCCTGGATGCCGGTGCCGGGGAAGTGCATCACGCCGATGGGGAGCGTCTCCAGCATCGCGTCGTTGCGTTTGAACGGAGCGGCCTTGGCGTGCTTCGTCCAGTCGGGTTTGAACGCGATCTGCGGCACCTTGCGATGATCGGCCCATTTGGCCGCGATCAGTTCGGCGCCTTTTGGGCGAACCGCCGTGCAACAGCACCATGTCCGGGTGCTTCGCGTGCACCTGATCGAGCTTGGCCCAGACTAGCCGGTGATCATTGAAGTCGAGCCCGCCGGTCAGCGCGATATTTGGGCCGAGTGGCAGGAGCACCTGGGTACTCGCGCGCTTCCTCGCGGCCAGGAAATCGCGGCTGTCGATCATGGCGGACGTCAAATTGAGGTGGTTGACCTTGACTCGCGTTGCTACTACCGGCCCGACGACCACAGTCCGACCGAGACCTGGCCGGCGATGATCGCCGTCACCGATCTTTCCGGCCACCTGACCGGCGCGCATCGCACCTGGCTTGACCCCGGTGGCTATCGGCTGATCCATTCAGCGAAGTGGCTGTAACTATCGGCGTTGGTCATGTGTTGGGTTGTCGATAGGCAAATGAATCTTTGTTCGTGCTCGTACGCATGGTCGTCGGTGGCAAACAACAGATGTGTTGCCTCGTGCACGACGGTTGAGGATCGGATGCGATCTGAGTAGGCGAAGTGCCCTTCGTGCAGATTGATACCGCTCTCGGAAGTCAAGCGCCTGAGTTGACTTATCCCATAAGACGCGCCGATCAATGTCGCGGCCAATCCGCCGAGCAACACCGCACCTAGCGCGACAGCACGCTCTACGTGCCGTTGCTCAACAGACCTTTCGCGAAGGAGCATCGCAGAACCGCGTTGGTAGGCGCCCACTCCCGCCAGAAAAAGGCCCAAACCGGACCATCCCGAGCTGACCGAACGTAACCGCAGTGAGCGCGGAACGATGCGCCAGTCCGGCCAGCAGATGGGGCCGCCCCTGACGTAAGCCACCGTGACATTTGATTTCGGCCGAATCCGATAAAGAGGAACATCGACAAACAACGCCTTAAAACGCTGCGCTCGCGTTAGTGGCTCGTCGCGATCGAGATAGCTGGCCACCTTCCTGTAGTTCGCGAGGATTTCTCCGATGTCGGCGACGTCCTGTTTGCTCGTGCCCACGATACCAAAATATTGGCTCAGGGCCGCTTTCACGTCTTGCTCCACGTCTTCGCGCGTGAGGGACTCGAGATAGGCTTCCAGTTTCTGGATGGTGACGCGGACAAAGCCCTTCGCTCGTTCATGGTCCCTCGCAACAATGTCTGCGTAGTTGTACAATTGTTGAGGTGATCCGTGTACCTCGACCCCCTTGGGGCTTGAAGAATTGATTAGCGACGACAAATTAAAATTGATATAGCTGTCGATGTCGTTGATGCGGGCGTCGCCGAGATAAGTATCCATTCTTCGACGCCCCATCATGAGGGGCCTGGGCCAAACTGATTGGAGTTCGTGCCTGCCAGACGTGAGGCTCCTGAGATGAGGCAACGCCGGCTTGAGAGAGTCACGAACGTTCCCATCGGCTGTCATGTACTTCTCCATATCGTACACGGGCGACCTTAGGGGACGGCTAGTAGGCCGAGTAGCCCTCGAATCCTTGTCTTCTGTTGGAAGCAAATGATCACGTCCGCTAAGACTGCCGGAATTGGCGTTATGTACGCGGGGCAATAACGTATCTGCTTGGCGGACGATTATCTCGTCTGGTCTGCCTATTAGGCGGAACATGGCCGTGTAGTTCACGTGCCCGATCGTGAAATTCGTTTCCGGCCGAGATGCGCCCGGCAGTACTCCGTTGGAGAGCATTGCGGCCCTGAGCTCGGGCGATGCGGGTTGGTCGCCGTGCTGCCAAGCTCGAACGTACATTGCTAAATTTGGAGCCGCAGGCGCGCGTACACTTTGCTCAGGCATATAAGCGGGCCACGGCCTCCCCTGGAGCGGGCTAGGTGTATTCCAATTGCGGGCTGGCAATTGGCTAACCAAGTCCACTCCCAACCGAAACTCCGTCGAAAGCGGCAACCTCGCGGGTTCATCAGCCACTCCCAAAATTCCCTTCGTGTCGCCGACTTGAAGACCCTGAACGGCCTCACATCCTTTGAATACATCTGCAAATGCTGAAATTCCAGCGCGAACGATTCAAACTCAATCCGTCCCAGCAAAAGCCGGGCCTAAACTTCGGGGGCGTGTTCACCGCGGATCGCAATTAAGTTAATCAGCTTGCGCGCTGGTCTCAACGATCGTTGTAGTACAACGTGTTTGCTTCCAGACCAGTCATTACGCTTACATGCAGAGCTCCTGAGGCCGACGCAGCGCAGCCCAGATCGGCCCTCGTGCCCAATCGTCTTAACGGCAGAAACGAGCCCGGACGAGAGTAGTGTGACACCATACAAGCGGAGGCATCGCAACAAGCGTTAATCCCTTGCGGCCAGATTTTTCAGCAAGAATCTGGTCGCATGTTCAATTGTCCGCCATAGCTGTGCTGTTGGCCGGCAAGCGAAACATTCACTTGTATATCTCGCACTTGACAGCATTCGCTAGATCGAGGCTCGAAGCTACGCAAATAGCGCGCCGAACGGCTAGGCGCAGCTATCTCCAAATCCGCTGCCACGTCCTCGCTTCCAGTCCAAGGCGGAGCAAAGGTGGAGCGTGGACCTTGGCGCCCCGCACTTGACGCCATTTGGCTCGACAGAACGCACTCCTGCCAACGCTCGATGATCATCGAAATCGAGCGAGCGGTGCATGACGACGCAGCCACACGCCTGAGGCATTCACGGCAAAAGGGAAACGGCTGCCGTGGGTTGGTGCGAAGAGTTCTGCGACGGGGCTGGCGGAGGTGCTGGGAAAATCTCTACGAAGCGACGTTCCAACAGGTGAATGATTATGGAGCGAACGAACGACAAACGCCCCTGTGCCGATTTTGGGCCGGATCCGAGCCGCTCTATTCGCACAAATCGCGGTAAACTGCGCAGCGATTTTGGCAAGGACGTTTAGCCAAATGCATTCAAGGACGATTACGGCCTCGATTCGTCAACCATCCCGAACTTGGACCTCTAGCAGGCTACGGCCGATAGGACGACATCGCATGACAAGACCTTTGATGTCGACCGTTCAAGCAGAAGGCGCCAATTACAAGAGACGACGCGCGTTCAGCCGCCCTTAAGTCGAGGTATGAGAATAACGTTAGCGCCTAGCGGATTATTGGGCGTCACTTCCCTCATGCCTGCAGCCAACTGTGCCATGTACGGGTGACCATGGATGTAAATATCTGTCATAGGCTGGTACGGCTTCGGGATGGCATCTACGCTATTCAGCGCGCCGAGCAGGACGTCTGGAGCCGCTTGAGGACCGTGATTCCAGCCCAAGCCTACGATGTGGGTGAAATCCTCATTTAATTTCCTGGCCCGTACACCGAATGCTGGGAATGTCAATTGCCGCGGCGGGTCAAAATGGCTTCCGCCTCCGGCCAATTTCCCCTCGGCCTTTCTTTTGGAACGGCTGGACTCCCCCACATCTCGCGGGCTCTGTCTTGCGAGTTTCTCGGCCCAACTTTTCTCCAGCTCGGAGATAAAGTGCGCCAACCATTTCTGAATGGGATACGCTCGAAGCTTCGCCATCATCTTCTCCCAGCGGCAGATGCGCTCGGGCAGTGACATTGAAAGTGCGGTCGAAATCTTCTCTGCTATGTCTTCGATGTCGTTGGGATCGATGAGCAGCGCCCCGTCGAGTTCCTTGGCCGCGCCGACAAGTTTCGACAAAACGAGCACGCCGGGGTTGCTGGGGTCTTGCGCAGCAACATATTCTTTCGCTACAAGATTCATCCCATCACGCAACGATGTTACCACGCCGACGCGTGCGGCGCGGTACAGACCCGCGAGCACCGGCTGACTCTGAGGCCTCGTTTCGTGACGGATCGGCTCCCAGCCATCCGAGCCATGGTGAACATTTACATAGTCGACAAGAGCCGCAACTTCCTGCTGATAGTCATCGTAGCTCTTGATGCCGGATCGCGAGAAGGTCGCAATCTGCAAAAGGCAGATGCTGCGCGGGTCTTTGTTCAAAACGTTATTGATAGCCCGAACGCGATTGTCGATACCCTTGGTGTAGTCGAGCCGGTCGACGCCGATGGCAAGCTTCTCACGATCGAGACCTTCCAGTAGCGACGAGACATCGGCATTCGAACTCGCGTCTGCAGCATATTGTGCAAATTTTTCTGTATCTATGCCGATCGGAAATACTTGGCATCTTGTGATGCCATCACGGTGTGAAATCACAACACTGTCTTCGCTGGGTATGAGGTCGAGATCGGCACGAACGCAGGCAAGGAAATTCTGCCGGTCCTCATCGGTCTGAAAGCCCACCAAATCATACGCAAGCATCGATTCAGTAAGTTCGCGACGATGCGGTCCCAGCTGCACGTCGGGCGCCGGCCATGGCGTGTGGAGGAAGAAGCCGATAGGTCGGTCGACGCCCCGATCACGCATCTCGGCGCCGAGCGTGAGGAAATGATAATCATGCACCCAGAACGCGCCCCCGTCTGTGTAATCAAGCAGCGCGTCCGCCATGAGAGCGTTGATTTTGCGATAGCTAATATAATCACCTGCCGCAGAGGAGACCCACTCCGTCAGCGAATGTAACGCCGGCCATAGTTCCGAATTCGAAAAGCCCTCGTAATAGCGGCGATAATCCTCGGCAGGCAGATCCACCCTCACGAGCTTGCCTCGGCCGAGCGCCACGACGGGCAATTCAACCTCCAACGGCCGCCTCGGCCCCACCCAAATTGCGCCGGATTGTTGCATCACGGGAACCAGCGCGGCCTCGAGCCCCCCTGTCCTTGGTTCAAGGGCGTTGCTGCCGGGAACCCGGTTCGCGACCACGACGAGCTTCACGAGCCATCCTTTCCCATCTGGATCTGCGTTTGCCGGATGTTCGATCAATTTGCCACGGCTGATCGCTGGCTTTTACGGCCTGACACCCGCCCTCCTTCGACGATTTCATGCGGGCTCGTAGGCTGCTAAGAATATAGCGCGCAGCTTCGAATAACGGGCCGTACCACGTAGGCCTTCCGCGCAGAACGTGATCATTCCGGCGCCGCGTGCGCCAACGGCTTCATCCGCGGAGGCGATTTCGCAATCGTACCAAGCATCGGTTTGTGCTGACAGAACGGCCTGTACTTTTCGGCGAGGCGCACTCTGATCCCTATCTGGCGCTCGAGCAGCCTTGCGGGCCGATGATTCCTCAGGAGCAAATCCCGGCTACCTCGACCATCAAACCGTCGATGTGCGGAGCGACCACTTATGTAACGCGGTGCTGAATGGCTGCCTACCTAAGTTGGTATGTGGCACAAAGACGCGATTGGATGTTGGGGCCGAAAGTTCGTCACGATCCAGAAATATTGGTACGAAACCAACATCGCCTCGGCCGGCCTCATGCCCATTCTTGTAAAGCCCCGCACACTGGGTCTGTTAACCAAATGCGAGCGTCGTCCTCCAGGGGCGAGCCTCATCATTTCGGTCTTCGCGATGTTCGACCTCTCCAACCCGGGCGCCGATCGTCTGCAGAGCGAGCAGGAGCTTTGGGTGATGGCCGCGAAGGAGCTTCCGCCCGGCACCCCTCTCGACATTGGTATGCCCAAGCCGCAAGCCGAGCTGCTTATCAGCGGACATGCGGCGGCGCCTGAGGGACGGACGACCGAGCGGATGATGTTGGGCTGGGCACTCGGACCGATCCAGAAGCACCTTTTGGTGACGGGCGACCGCTATTGGCAGACCACCATCAACGGCTGGCGACCGACTGACGCGCGACCATTCCAGCAAATGCCGCTCACTCACCAACGCGCATTTGGCGGGCCTGGCTGCGCAGCGAACCGGTTCGGGGCCGGGCATGAGGCTCTCCGGCGCAGCATGGCCGGCGAGCTGGTGGCCCTACCCAATATAGAATGCCCCGAGCACGCTATTCAGTTCATCGAGGCGATCGCACCACCCGCAACCTTCGGACCAATGGGACTTGATAACATTGAGCGCCTGCGGTACGCGGGCACCTATGATGCAACGTGGCTGCAATCAGTTGCCCCTGCTCTGGCGAGCGATTCCGATCCGCGACTTTTTCTGCTCGCCCCGCCAGACCAGCGCTTGAGCGGCTTCATCTGCGGCGGAGAACCCTACGCGCTGCAGAACTTCTCCGCCGAACATCCGTTGATCGAAGGCCGCCTGCCGACCTTTCGCGTGCGCTGCTTCATCGGCTGGAACGATGCGGGGCGCGGCGTCACAGAACTTCAGACCCGCATAGATACTCTGTGGCTGTTCGCAGGAGCCCGCCGCGGCGTCATGATCTACCGCGCAGCAATTGCCGTGCAGGAATTGGACGGCAGCGACGTTAGCGACATTATGGTCGCTTACGAACAACGACACGAACCGGCGCGGCCGTTCGATCATTATCTGAATGTTCGGCGGCTGCGGCTAGATCCAGAGAGCGCTCCACGCTATCCCTTTTTGGAAGGTCAACTTGCACCTGAGATTTCGACTGCCGAACGCGAACGTCGTACAGCTCGGCGTCGGCATCTTGCCCAACAGCGCGCAACGGAACAGCTGGCCTCCATGCGCTGGGCGCTCGATCAGGAGTTCGCACGTATCGAGCTCCCGCCTTCGCTGCGTCCGACTATCGAGATACCCTCGATCGAACCATCGAGCATTCCCGCACTGTTGCCGGAGGAACTCGAGAGCGGCGAGATCGAATTGTCCGAGATCCTCGACGCGCTGGAGACGGTCCGGGCAAAAGCAGAATCTGATGTCGATAGGCTTGAGGCCCAATATCGACCGATACGTGCAGCCTATGAAAAGGTTGCTAGCGGAAGCGCCGCGCCGAGCGATATTGACGCCGTGCTTGCCGCAATCTCGTCTACGGATGCCGCGCAGTCGATGGAGGCAAGCATTGACCAGGTCTCATCATTCTCTGAGCTGCCGGATACTGATCCGGGACTCATAAAGGATATCGAAGACAAGCTTGCTCGGGCGAAAGACTGGCGCGGTGCTGTTCTTGGCACGGCAACGCAACCGCTCGACGAGGAAAAACAATTCGAACTTGCGCATGCTCGTTTCTTTGACTTGGCGGCGGGACGTCCGCTCGAGCCGATACGCAACGCGATATCGGACGATGCCTTTTTGCTTCCCGATATCCCTGAGCCGGACCTGCCGGAAAACTCGCGGAGCGGCACGCCAGAGGCTCTGCCGCGCCTAACCATTGACGAGATACTGGCGCAGATCGAGGCCTCCGATCCACCGCCTGACGCCGCCAACCGAGCGCGTACGGCCCTCACCGATGCTGAAGCGGCGCTCAGAAGGGTCCGTCCTGGATTACTGTCCGATGATCGCGCACCGTTTGAGGCATCGAGTGCAACCCGTCAAGCGGTAAACAGGAACGAGCCCGGAGTAGGGATCGCCGCAGCGAAGACAGAGACTGCAAAAGCGGTGACTGTCCTACGGACCGAGATCGATAGAGCGGAAGGCCAGTTGGCAGCCGGCATGGCCGCCGCGAGGCTTGCCTCACCCAAGCCGCTCAACCCCGAAGCGAGGCTGGCACCGTCTGTCGCACGCGCGCTAGGCGATCTGGTGGAAGAGGAGTTCCGACGCGGCGGCCAGCTTGCTGGTCGAGATCTCGCCGGCGCCGACCTCTCTGGGCGACGGTTCGCGAACGCGGACTTCTCCGGCGCTTTTCTTGAAGGCGCGAAGCTGAACGGGACGAACCTGGCCGGTGCGAAGCTGATGAAAGCCGCACTGACCGGCGCAACGCTCATCAACGCTGATCTAAGCGCGACTGATCTCACCGAAGCCAATCTCGGTGAAGCCGACTGCCGCGGAACGCGTTTCGCGGGCAGCCAGCTTGTGCGCACCAATCTTCTCGGCTCACGCATGGTGGGCGCATGCTTCGACCAAGCGTATCTTGGCGAGCTCCAGGTTTTGCAGGTACCGATGATCGGGGCGACTCTCCGCTCTGCGCAAATACGTGAATGCCTCTTCATCAAAGCCGTCCTCGATAACACCGATTGGGGGGACGCTGTCCTCGAGCGCGGACAATTCATGGATCTGTCGTTATCTTTCGCGAATTTTGCTGGGGCGCGACTTGAGCAAACCTGCTTTCTCAAGGTGACAGCGGCCCTACTCGATTTGTCGGGCGCGCAACTTGACCAAGTCAGCTTTATCGGCGATGTCGATCTGCACGACGCTCGATTCGGCCGCAGCAGCGCCGAGGCGCTTTCCTTCCAGACGGCCGACCTCAGCGGTGCCGACTTCACCATGGCTCGACTGAATGGGGCTTATTTCGGCAAGTCGACCCTCGCGCGCACCACCTTCCGAATGACATCGCTGAAACGCGCGGTCTTCACGGGCAACGATCTGCGCGGCAGCGACTTTTATGCGGCCAACCTGCTTGAGGCGCATCTCAACGAGGCTAACCTGGAAGGCGCGAGCCTGCGCCATGCAAATCTCTATGGCGCAGACCTGATGGATGCTTCCTTAGTCGCGGCCGATTTGAGCAACGCAAATATCGACCGCACCGTGCTGATGGTCCCCCGTTATGTCAATTGATCTCTTATTGCAGTCGATCGACCATCAGTTCCCCGTACGCGAAGCTAACCTCAATGGCGAAACGCTATCTGGACTACGCCTTAACGATGGCATTGTACTGAGTTCCTCTTTTCGCGCTAGCCAGTTCACGCGTGCCCGCCTGACCAGCATGACTTTTCAGGAATGCGATTTCAGCGGCGCTTCCTTCGCCGATGCTTCCGTCGACAAATGTACATTTGTCGATTGCCGGGCTAGCGGATCAGACTGGCGGCGGGCCCGCTTGAGCCAGTCCGCGTTCATGACATCAGATTTCAGCCATAGCGACTTCGGCGAGTCGCGATTGAACCAGACGACAGTGATGCGTTGCGTGTTGGCCCATACGATCCTGAGAAAGGCCAGCCTATCTCAAAGCGCGCTCATGGGTTGTGACCTCGACAATGTCGTGCTCGACAACGCCAAGCTGACGAACGCCGCCATAACGCAGGCCGATTTGCGGACTGCACAGCTCAAGGGACTGAGCTGCGACACTATCCATTTCTCCGAATGCGATCTGTCGGAACGGGATCTCTCCGGGTTGATGCTCGCGCGAGCAAACCTGAGCGGAGCCAAGCTGAAAGGCACAAACCTGTCCGGAACAGACCTGTCCGGCTCCGTGTTGACAGGCGCGAGCCTCGTGGGTGCCGATCTCTCCGGCGCGAGGGCCCCGAACACACTGTTCGTCAGGGCTGACCTGCAAGCCGCCAGGCTGCGCAATGCCAATTTGACGCAATGCATCTTCGTAGAAGCGCGCCTCGATGGCTGCGATCTGTCCGGCACTCAGTTGGGAACAGCCGTATTCACACGTGCATCGGCCAGGGGGGCCTCGTTTGCCGGCTCCGACTTATCCTATGCGCTGATGCACCACGCTATGGTCGATGGCAGCGACTTTTCCGGCACGCGATTTCTGCGCACTGACTTTCACTGCGCGTCGACCGAATGCAGCCGGTTCGTGAACCAGCATGGTATCTTAAACACTGTGCCGGAACGCGCCGTCGCCGAGCTCTATGACCCAAGCCGGGTCATCCCTCTCTAGGAAGTGAGCTAAACAAATGACGTTTGTCAATTCAAGTGGCCCGATGTCGGCGCAGGATCAAGCGTTTCCCGACGTCTGCAACACACCAGTCGGACTCGGCGTAGTGCCTATACCCTATTCAAACGTCGCTATGAACACGACGGCTATTCCTACACAGTCTCGGTGCCTCATCATGTGTATGCCTGCACACAACATGACGACCGATCGCGCCATATCGATTGGTGATAGCGCAGGTGTGGCCCTCGGCGTCATCTCTGGCCTTGTTATGGGTCCAGGCCGCGCCAAAGCGGGATCTGACAATTTGTCAATCGGCGGGTCACCGGCAACCAAAATGGGGATGCCGACGAAGCAGAATGGCACCAACCCGAACGCGTTCGGACTTTCGATATCGCCCTCTCAAACCCGTTTAACGGCCCAGCGCTAATGTGCCGACGGCCATCCGATTAGGGTATCCGCTATGCCAAACGCCTATACGCGACTATTCGTTCCAGACAGCCTGGCTTCTCCCCTGACGAAGTCAACTTATCTGCGCCTCGGATCTTATTCGGACGAGGAAGAAAAACTTGTCACTGGTCTCGCAACGACTGTTGGCGAAACTCCAGCTGCGGTCAACAAACATGAAAGCGACAATGCTGGCTTACTTGCCTTCACCAACAAGGACTTCCAGGCCAATATCGAAGGCGCCGCGCTGCTCAAAATCGGTCGCGGCCAGACCACGGAGGTCACGAACGGCAACTCCCAACATCAGGTCTCTAAAGGTACCTATGAGATCTCCGCCGAGAATGGCGTGTCAATCAGTGCTGGCGCTAACGGGACGCCGGCGGACATCATCCTGACAGCCTCAAACCGAGTCAAGCTCATCAATAACGGCGACAAGCTGGAGACGACCGTTGGCAACTCGGAAAAACAGACGATGGGCGACACCAAGGAATTGTTTCAAGGCACTAAATTCACCTGCATGAGAGGCGCAGCTACCACGCTGACGATGGCCAGGAACGTAAGCATGTTCTTTGGAGAAGCGTTCACGTTCAAGATTGCGCGAGAATGTTCAGTCAATCTCAGTGATATGAACTCTATGACGATCGGCAACAAACTTGACGTTGTCGAAGGACACGACGTCAAGCAAGTGATTGGAAGCTCGACCAAGTGTGTTTTTGGACCTGATTTCAAGTCGGCTGACAGCGATACCAAGATTCTTAGGAAAAGCGATTTCAAGCTCGCTCCCGAAGATTTCAAGTCGGTCGGTCGCGACATGAAATTCTGCAAGACCAGCGTATTAAACACGGACGAAGAATTGAGAAAGGGACAGTCGAACGTGGAAGAGTACAAGCTCGTGACCCGAAAAGCTGAAATCACATCCAGTTCCGGCAATGAGGAAGTCATACAAAAAAATTCGGTAAATTTCATGTAGCGATCTGGAGAATAAGGATGACGATGCCGATCCGTACCACAAGCACCGACATCTTGGCGATTGCCGAACGCGCGCTTGAGCCTGGGCATCACACGGCGCGTGTCGTGTCGATCAGCGAAGATGGCTCTACGATCGAGGTCGAGGTCGCTGGCGCCCGTCACACGGCGACGGTCGCCGTTGGCTGCCTTGTCCGACCTATGCCACAAGACGTAATTCTGCTCTTCACTAACGTGGAGCAAGTCTTCATCCTCGCTGTGCTGGAGCGGGCGGCTCCCAATGGGGGCATGGTTGGCCTGCCCGGGGGGCGCAATATGTCCATTGAGGGCGAGACCATTACGATCGCCGCGCGCCAGCGTCTGTCCTTGCGTGCCGATAGTATCGATCTGCAGACTAAGCTGCTCTCTGTGCTTGCAGACAAAGGCACTTGGATCGGCAAGCTCTACACATTGATCGCGGACCGTGTCCGATGCTCAGCGCGGCTCCAGGAAGCGAGTGCCGAGCAACTTACGGTCAAAGCGGTCGAGCGTGTTGCGGTGATCGAGCGTATCGACACATTGCAGACCGAGACCCAGACCATTAGAGTCACCGGCATTGCCTCCGAGATGGCGCACACCAAGGTGATTGCCGTGAGCGAGGACCTCCGCCTCGATGGTAAGCGCGTCACGGTTGCATAGCACAGATGCTGTTCACTGGGATGCCGGCTCCGACCCGGCAGGAGAGGGTTAGAACGGCCCAGGAGTTTATATTGGCCGGCCGTCTCGAGGAGGCGGAGGCTCTTCTGGAGGAGGTCGCCACCACAACCGATCCCGATACGCTCAATGCGAGGGCCACGCTGGCACTTGCGCGCCGCCGAATCGAGTTTGCCTTTGACATGCTGTCTGAAGCTGCGACCATCTACCCCGAACACGCCGGCCTCGCCACCAATCTCGGCATAGCCCATGGATTGCTCGGCCGCACTGAGGCGGCGGTGATTTGCCTCGGACGCGCGGCGGCTCTCGCACCGCGCAACGAGGAAATCAAGCTGGCGCTCGCTCAAACATTGCTGAGCCGTGGCGAGGTTGAGGAAGCCCGTGCGATGACGGAGACCGTCGTCCACCACGAGCCCAGGAATGCGCGTGCGCTCCTTCAACTTGGCGCCATCGAGTTCACCTTAGGCCACACCTCGGCGGCTGAGACCACCCTGCTTCGTGCGCTGGAGATTGCTCCGGACGATCCCGACGCGTTGGGCAATTTATCGGTGCTCAACCTTGAACGCGGGTGCCTCGACGAGGCGCTCAGCCTTGCCGCTCGCGCGCATTTGCGCGCCCCGCTCGATACAGCTAGGCTATTGCATCTGGCTTATTGCCACGCCGCAATTGGACTCTGGCCGCAAGCGGAGGCCACCTGCCAGAAGCTGCTTGCCTATGCGCCCGCTCATGTTGGTGCGCGAGAAATCTTGGCCCGTGTTGCAATTGCCAAAGGTGAGGAGGACCACGGTATTGCGCAACTGACGGAATTCGTGCGCGCTCACAAATCGGATCCTACAGCTGCGCTGGCTTTGGCTCGTGTCCTACAGCTCGTTGGCCGGCTCGACGAATCCCTCGCACTTGTCGGTCACGTAGTGCACACGCGACCTGAGAATGATGCAGCGAAGTCTCTGCAGGCGGCCCTTGAACTGACGCTCGGTCAGTTCCCGAGGCCCGAGCCGTCCGCCTCGGCACCTGTGAGGCAGATAGTCGTGCCGCCGACGATGGGCGCCCTTGAGTTCATCGCACTCGCTCGTCTCTTACTTCGGCTGCCGAGCCCGCAAGATGTGCATGTGGTCGCGCATCCACGGTATCAAGGTATTCTTGCCAACCTCGCCGAGCAGGTGATTTTGGACGAACCGAGGCCAGCGGTCTCGGCTATTCCGCTACAAACATTATTGCGCGTTTTGCCGATCGACGCCCGCAACATTGCCGATGGCATTCCCTACCTCCGGCCCGAGGCCGAACTGTTCTCCAAATGGCGGAATGCATTGGCGGCGTTTGCAAGGCCTCTGGTGGGCATCGTGTGGGAGGGTGGCGCGCTCGGCCTATCGATGGAGCAAGTCGCGGCTGCGATTCCAACCTTCGTCACGCCGGTCAGTTTGATGAGCGGCGCGCAACGGCATAATATGAAGCGATGGACTCGTCCGATCGATGCTGGCGTGCACATCGAGAACCCTGCCGAGATGATCGCGGCGATCGGCAATCTCGACGCGGTGGTCGGGCCGGACAGCTTCGTCGTCCATATCGCGGGAGCGCTCGGCGTTTCCGGCGTGGTTTTCGTGCCGCGCGGTTATCCCTGGTATTGGGCTCAGGCTGACGGAAAGCCACTGTGGTATCCTTCATTCAAAGTTGTCGTACAGGAACGGTTCGGGCATTGGCACGGCGCGATCGACGAAGGTCGGCGCCAGCTCGAGATCCTGCTGCGCAAACAACTGATTGACTAAGCACAGCATCGGGGAGCCCAAGTCGCTGATTGCTCAAGCTGCAATTGGTGCTTCCCATGAGAACGGCAAAAAAAGGTAAGACGAACCGAGCTGGCGGGAAACAGCGGCCCATGAGCCGCCGTGGCTGGATCTTTCATTGCTGTCCCTGACCACCTTGTCCACCGCTCTCCCGGCGGGGCTCCAACACCTCACATCGACGGCAATCAGCTGACGAGCGTGCCGGATATCCCTCCTAGCGGTCTGCAAACCCTCCACGCAAGAAACAATTGGCTCGCCAACCTGCCATCAATCTCCCGGTCAGCGTCGAATGCCTTCGCGCCAGCGGAAACCGGCTGACCAGCCTGCCCACCAACCTCCCAGCCGGACTCCGTCAACTGCACGTCGACAACAATCGGTTAACCTGCCTTCCCGAGACCCTGCTAACCCAGCTCGGCTCCGGCTGCCTCGTTGATCCGGACGATAACCCGCTGCCTGCGCGGGTGCGGACCAACCTGACGGCGGCAACGAAGTCTGAGGGTTTTGCTGGACCGAACGTGTTCTTCTCGGATCCCGACGAAACAGCATAAGATCGCGCGCGGCCCCTCGCCGAGGCAGCGCGGATTGCCGTCAAAGACAAGAATCCAACCAGCACACAACGAAAGACATTGTCACCTTATCTCATCAAGATCGCTAGGCTCGGCGGCTATCTCGCCCGCGCCAACGATCCGCCACCGGGGGATCTGATCATGTGGCGCGGATTATCGCGCTTCATCGATATCGCAACGGGAGCGAAACTCTGACTCAAAAATGTGGGTAATCGTAAGAAGCGACCAACGTGTACATACGTTGCCGCCCGGTAGTCGATCGTCGTTACGAACAGGCTATTACCGCAGGTCCGGATTGGATTGGGGGGACGCTCATTGAGGCGCCGAGTGTCAGAATCGGCAGCCTGATACGACGTGTATTACTCCCTTGCCTTCGTCTGAGCCAGTCTGAGCCGTTCGTTACTGGTGAAGCCCTTCTTCCCGTCGTGCAGTGATGTCGTAGAAAGGAAGAAGTTGTTTCCGACCTCATAATGGGGGTAGCCCGCGCCCACCAGATACAATACGTATTTCAATGCGCGCGCAACGTTTTGCCCGTCTCCGCACCCGCCTTTCCCTCCTCCTTCATTGTTTGTTTCCCTCCCAAGCTGCCTCACCACAGAGCTCCTCCCGTCTGGAGTTGCTACATTCCGGCCACGGACCGCAGCAAGTAAATGCAGCTCTGCATGGAGCGCAGTCATCGAACTCCGGGCCTCGGCCCGTCCGCCGACTATTTGCCAAACCTGGGAGCGAAGCGCAGCAAGTGAATGGTCCGCTGGGTGGGGCTCTCTGAGGACGCTTGCCTCAGCCTGCCCGCCAACGATCGCCAAACCCGGGAACGTAGAGCAGCAAGGGAATTGCCCATTTCGTGGAGCGCTGGCATCGAGCTAAGCTGTCAGGCAGTCTACGAACGACCGCCGGCTGGGTGGCGAACATCGTCCGCGCTGGATATCCCCAATTCACAATTCATGCTCGTCAATCACATCCATGATGCAGGATCAACAGCCCGATTGCGGCCCCTCTTGGCGCGCGCGGACATTTCGGTCCGAACACGCCCGACTCAATGCATCTCGAGATCCTTAATCATGACCACTTCGAGGCCAGCGGACGCGTCGACGTGCGTAATATATCCTCGTTGCCCGCTCGGCACCTCGGACTAAGTCATCGTCCTTGGCTTTGCAAAACGTGACGGTGAGCTACCATTTATCCTCGCCGCTGGTGCTGCAGGGAACGTGCTCCCATTTCACTTCCTTGTAGGTGAATGACCAGTCTTCCATGTTTTGAAAGAAGTTGTTCTGCGGACTGATCGTCAGCGGGACATAAGCTTTGCCCTCGACTAACGTCGCATTCTTCCAGGTTATTCTAAAGAAGTTCTGCGGCTGCGGCATGCCCCCGGGGTCAGTGCGATAGAATTCGCAAACCACATCTTCGAGCACCTCGTTCGTTGCCAGCGCCTGCCAAAGCAACGGCGAGGCACGATCGAAGAACTTGGTGAAGAGCACCGGCTGGTGGTTGCGAGCGCCGGTGGCGACCCCGCTCGTCGCATCGCGTGGAACGATGATGCCGCCGGTGAAGGCGACCACGGTGATCTTCCCTTGCTTACCCGAGTCACCCTTGGCGACCTGCCCGATGCTCTCCGGCTTGGAGGCATCCTTGGAGATCTCACCTTGCTTCTTTCCCTTTATTTTCAAGTAGGCTTCGAGAGACACTTTCCTCTCCTGTTTTTTGACGCACGCCGGCACGCACCGGCGCGATGGATATCGCAAAATCCATGCCACGAGCGGTGCGCCATCCGCTACCAAATATCGCGAGCCTTCCCGATCTGACGGCGCAGCGCTGTCCAGACACCGGCAACATCGAGCGACGACATCGTCGCGATCATGACAACGAGCTGTCAGGGCGTAACCGGGCCGACCTGCTTCAGGTTACACGAGACATCGAGAAATGCACGCGTGGTGACGTCGAGGACAGCCCGCCCAGTTACACCGTAACCCGTGCTGTTATCCAACACGACCCTGCCTTTCAGCGCGTAGACGAGCACCGCGCGAGGTCCGCGTTGTTCCTGCCCGAGGCAATGCGTAGACAATTTGAGGCGCAATTCTCGCCCATCACGAAGCTGTTGCGACCGAATGCCATCAGCCGATGGCGGCGGTATGTTGATCGACGCTGCCGGCAAGATAGTTGCGCGTATCGTATTGGTGACCGCTTCCAATAGCGGATCGATCTCATGAGTTGCTGGACGCCAGGCGGTCACAGCGCGCCAGAAGGCATCGCAGGACCGTCGAAGATTTCGATCGAGGCACCTGATTGCGATTTGAGGCGATTGAACAAGTGCGTGTCTGAGGTCACTCCTCCCTTCATATCCGGATTGTGTATCGCACCGATTACAACTGGCCGGTCGATGTCTCCATTCAAGTAGCCGACCAGAACTTCCGTTCCTGGCACCAACGGGCAATGCAAACCCGTTTGATTCGGACCTACATAAGGCTCGAGCTTGCGCACGTAGTCGCTGCCGGCGCCTTTTGCCAGTTCCTCGGCGAATATGAACTGCAGTCTGTAGCGTCCCTGGTCGTCAATCTCGGCCCGCCCATTCCAGGCTTCTCCATCGACCGTCGCGCTGTGGAGGCCCACGCCCAGAGGCACGGGCGTCATCGCAACCGGTCGAAAAGGTACGTCCGAGCGGATGCAATGGAGCATATTCTGGTACGCTCGCCCATTTTGCGTGGATGCATGGAACCCAGTCGGGGCCGGGCAATAGGCCGAGTGATCCGCTGCGATAACGAGATACTTGCCGTCGAAGCGGGGATGGCCTTCGAGTTCGAAGATGACGCCAGCTCGTAGCTCCGGCGCGTCGGTGTGAGCGATGTACATTGTCTGGCCGGCGCAGATCTGTTCCGCCCGAATGCGGGCTAGCGCGGTCGCTTCGGCTTCGTCCGCAAAATGCCCCCCGAAGCGCGAGGCGATACCCACGAAGCCGCTGCCTTGCCCGACCTGCTGATCGACTGAGATGACGGAAGGCACCGATTCATTGTAATCGCGGAGCGCGACCCTCTTTGTTGAGAGAACCCGGCGCTGCCGGAACGAGCGAACGGCGCTTTCGTCAACGCTTCGGGGGGCCTGCCGTTCGTGCGGGCGCGCGTAAAGAATCTTCGACTTATCGCCGAACTTGACGTTAGGAAAGGCCAGATTTTTATCGCCAAAAACGACAGTTTCACCGTCGTCTTCTTGCTTGAAGAAGTAGAAAACTCCATTCCGTTCGCAAAGGCGCGAGATGAACGTCAGATCACTTTCGTTGTATTGCACAATGAACTTTCGCTTCGGATAGCGATCAAGGTTGTATTCGCTGGGAATTGGAATGCTCATTTTGGCCAACTGCGATTTGATTATGTCGTCGACTCCCATCGGTTGATCAGGGCCATAAATGCGGCTTGCAACCGAGAGTTCGGCGACCGCAAAGCGCGGTCGCAGGACAAACTGGAGCACCCGCAGGTCGGTCGCCGTAGGGTCGAGTTCCTCGATTTGGGCGCATAGGCCCGATGCAAGCCATCGCCCACATGCGGTTCTGACAGACAGCGCGGCGCGCTCGCCTATCAGAGAGCTGGTATCGACATCGCTCGAGGTCGTCGCGTAAATGACGTAGCTAAACGGCAAGGAGATACACTCTGTGCCCTCGAACCCTTGGACGTTGAGCTCAATGCTGCGCTTGCTGTGAATTTCTAATTCAATGCTGAGATTGGATTCATTGGTCATCGGCGCACCAAACAACTGCGGCAGAGCTAACGACGCTTGTCACAGTGCCGCCGACCAAGGGGCAAACACCTAGTGCAAACGAATCTCGCGGTCCCGACCCGTTTTACGAGGGCGGTAAGCGCCGACAGCAGAGTCGGACTCCAGATGATCGAGGCGCAAGGCGAACTCGTCGATAGGCTCGATACAGTAGCGTCGATGCCTGAAGCGATCCCGCCGCTTCGCTTGCGAAATGGTAGGGGGCCAGCCAGCCCGGCGTCAGTTTCTCGTCGCCATGAATGGGATATCGCGATCGGCTGGCGCGGCATGGTGCACGTCCCAACCGTTGATCTGGCGCCCTTGATTGTGATGAGTTCATCGCTTCTCCAATGCTCCGCGCGCAAGACGGATCCTGCGGTGAGCCTTGCCTTCACAAGAGACCGACGGCCGGATGGTGCATTTCGAATTGGCTGCGGCACTAGCATTGGCCACGTTTGTCGCACCATTGTCCTGAGCCCAATCGACTGCCGATGCACCTGTTGCTTGTGGTCTCAGGCATGGCGGGGATATGTCGGGTTTCCTTCGCGAAACGATGCGCGCGGGTTTAAGGGAAAGCGAACGTCATTCCCAACGGTTCGTGTAGTCTGCGCATCGGTGTTTCTGCATCTCAAGAGCAACAGTTGTGCCAATGGCAGCGCTGCTGATAGGTTTGAAGGCGGTTTGCCAATTAGTGTTGTCAAGCTGACAGAGGCGGCGCGTTTGTCAGATACCCCACAAAGTTAAGCTGGCCCGAACCCTGAACTCCTTTTGCCGCATCACGTGATTTGTCGATTGGGAAGGATCGATACTTTTGAATGGCCGACCTTCAGATGGACGGCCCGAGTTGATCGGCAGACGACGTACGGCCCTGGAAGATAAGGCTTTATCGGGTGCTGAGCTACCGGATTGGAAATAGCACTTCGGGTCTTAGAATCGTCCGACAGAAGGGCCTGTCGATAATATCATAATCGAACAGACGCTGCAGGCCGGTCTGCTTCAGTTCCCGGCACCGCGTTCGAGTGGATATCTTTGCCCGCTTAAGCATCTCAAAAGGCACGAGGTGCCTTACGCTGGTAAGAGGGAAGCATTATGTCAGTTCAGGCGCGGCCGAAGTTCTGGCCCCTGTTTTCGAACCACTTTGGCTGCAGGGCCGCGATTACTCTGAAGCTATCGAGGACGCGGACATTACGAGGCGATAGGACGACCACGGAGTTTGGTCCGAGCCGGACAAAGGAAAAGGATCCAAGCGGCTTGTCATGGTCGGCAGGTGAGCCGCCCGCGTGAGCCTCTCGTCTCTCCGGATTGACTGCAGCCGACCGTCTCGCTCTTGCTCCCATGAGGTTGCCTTCTATTGACCCCCAGAACGAACATCAAGAAGCCCAGATGATTGTGTTCGTCAGAGTTCTCGTAGTCATCGCGGCAATATATGGAGCTACCTAACGAGCAAGTATAGGCTGCGGCAAAAGTGATCGCGACAAATCGCGCCGCTTTTCATTTTTTAAAGCTCGGGCCCAACCGAATTCACGTAACATCGCGCTTCGGATCGAGCGAGCATGCCTCAACCCTGCAATTGCAGTTTTTGCCGGAGATTCGCGTGAGTGACAGCAGCACCGACTCCAATCAGTGGCCGCGCCCCTATCCGGTGGACACGCAACTCTATGACGACTTCTGGAACTGGCTGGCTGCGAAGCTTCCGCGGCGCCGCTCCCACGGTGCCGCCGTGGCCGCAGGCGACATATACGACTTCCTTGCGTGGATCCGCGAGACCAACAGACCGCCAATCGCCGACCGGATTGCGCATTCGTCGTTCGACGCCGACCTGCAAGCCTATGCAACTGACCATATAGGGCCCGATGTATCGATGATGGTTGGGTTTCGTGCCCGCCTGCTGAACTTGCGAGATATGCTTCGGGACCTGCAATTTGAGAACTGGGCTCGTGAAAGGAACTTGATGTTTCAGGCCTTTGAGGAAGCCAGGCCATCGTCACCGGGCAGCGGTAGCAGCGGTGTGACGCATGCGAGCGACAGCAGCAGCTCGAGTCGGGGACCCGGCCCTTATGATGTGGATTTGCGGTGCTACGAGGACTTTTGGAATTGGCTTACCGAGAAACTCCCGAACAGCCGCGCCCGCAGCGCCAATCATGCCGCAGACGATATGAGGGATTTCCTCAGCTGGATCCGCGAGACCAACAGACCTCCAATGGCTCCCCGCATTGCGTTGCCGTCGTTGGATACGGACATACAGGACTATGTGCGCGCCTACATAGGGAGCGACGCACCCACCATTGCTGGGTTTCGTAACCGTCTGCTGAATTTGCGAGATATGCTTCGGGATTTCCACCGGAAAATCCAACCCGAGAACCATGCACCCGCAAGGGAGGCGACGTTCCGGCGCTTCGAAATCGGCGGCCCGTCGTCAGTACCGGCCGCACCAATAATGCCGTCTGATGGACCGATCCTTGTAGCCGACGCAAGGGATAACCCGGCACAGCGTGACTTCGGAGCGTATGTCCTACCGGGTTGGAGGGGTGGCGTTGCCCCGGATTCGCTGATCGCCGAATTGCGAGAAAGCGGCCTCCTTCCGGCGTGGTTGCGACCACAAAGTGTGCTTATCAATGGTATGCGCTATGCTGCGCTATTGTGGCCAGGTCGGGCGCCCGTAACTCCAAATAATCCGCAAGGCGAAAACTATGTTCTCACGCCTGGATACGGGCAATTAGGGCTGCAACCTCACCCTGGAGACCAAATTGGGCCATTGCCCGATATCGGAGAGAGTGTCGGCCGTGACTGGGTCCACGGCCCGCGCGTGGCCGACGGCTTGCTGATCAGCATACTCGGGGCGTTCGGACTTCTGCCGACCCGCCAGATCCCAATGACACAGTTCTACATCCACCGCGAGCGATACACAGCCGAATCGGGACCAGATGGCCGCATCCTTGTCGTCCATCGCCTCCGAGCTCCCTAAAGAACGCTTTTGAGCTGGAAACAGAGGCATCGGCTAACCGCACCAACGATAGAACCAGCGCGCGCGGGCAAGACGTTGGAGGAACTCACCAACGGTGTCGATCCGGTCACGGCGGTTGAGGGCAAGGCCCGAAGCGAGCACCCGCCATTGCGCTGGCGAAATAGTCGGCGGCGGCGCCGGTGTGAGATTTGCGTTAAGTGCCTCGTTGGCTGGCAGCTGCGCATACGGGTGGTTGCCCGTCAGGCTCAGATAGGCGACCACTGCGAGAGAATAGACATCATCGCTTTCTGTCCGTGGCTCCCCCATCAACATCTCCGGTGACGCATATGCCGGTGTCAATAGTCCAATGTCGTCGGTCAGAGCGGTGGCCTTCTCGCCTTGCGGCGGAAGGTCGAGCAAGATGACTGTTCCAAAGTCCACAATTTTGATTTCGCCGGTCGAGGTCATGAAGATATTTCCCGGTTTGAGGTCACCATGCAAGATCCCTAGACTGTGCATGTGGGCGAGGCCCTGCCCAGCGGCGCGGACGATCTGAAAGGACACGGAGGGTGACAGCGGTCGTCTCTGACGATCGGCCAGGACCTGCGCCAACGAGCGGCCCTTCAAGAGCTCCATGACCAGGTAATGGTACTTGCCGTCATAGTCGGAATCGTAGATCCGCGCTAAATTCCGGTGTACGCAGTCACGCAAAAGACGCGCCTCGCGGTGCAACAGCTGTACTAATTTCTGGCGCATCTTCACATGTGGTTGGATGACCTTCACTGCGATTTCTGGACTTTGTTCACGCGCCCACAGGCCGATCCGATCGACCGCACGATAGACGGTGCTAGTGCCGCCCTCGCAAATCACCTCTGCCAGCTCGAAGCGGCCACCGAGCACGTATCCCAGGGGGGGCTCACTCACAGCACAGCCTCGAGTAGGCATTCGATGATCGCACTGATATCGTCGGTCGCCTGTGGCGCAAAAGCGCAAGGCCCTGCCCGTTGGAACGTCGATCCCCAATAATACCTTGAGCTCATGAATGGAGTTGCCGTTGCGATCTAATTCTGGCCCGCGTAAAGCGCGTCGCGTCGCTTGCTCATCACCACCAGCGGGCCGCGCACCAGCATTGCGGCCGACCTCACCACTCGTGCCAAGGTGCCAGCAGCGGCATGTGCCTGCCTCCTAACTACAAAGCTGAGCACTCTCACCGCGCTCCTATCATAGCTGATCCGGACATCGGAACGAACGAAGGACACCCAAGCTGAACGGATTGCTCACACTTTCCGCCCGCAATTCATATGTCACGTCTGGCCGCTCGGGCCGTCCGATCGTGAGCGTGAAACGATCGGTAGCGCCACGCGAGGCGGGTCGCGAGGCATCGATCAGACGGAATAGAGCCCAAGGGCCTAACCGCTCAATCCTCTCCTCGGTTCCGTCCAGAGAGGTAAGGGCGACTGAGGCCGTGCTTGCCTCGGTTCGACTCGGCCATTCAAGGTCGTAAGCGCGGGGCGCCTCGTGACGATAGACGATCTCCTTGCCATCCATGACAAAAGTCGCGCGCAGAAGTCTAGAGGCGAGATAAACTGGCTTGATGCTGAGCTTCACGGCCGGAGCGGAACCTGAGCCGTTGAAAAAGGACCTGCGAATCTCCCTCGCGCTTTGAAATTGAGTCAGGGCATCGGCATCAATCGGCGCCGCCGCGCGGTCGAGAGTTGCCCGCGCAAGGCCGGTTCTGTCCTCGATGACGAATGGCGACAGGTACTTCTGAAAAAACTCATCGAGAATACCGCCGGGGCGAAAGAGATTGCTGAAGTCCTTTAAAGTTACGTCCTCGCTCGCGGCCGCAAAGAACGGATAACGCTGATAGACGCCAGCTTGGCAGATCGGTGCCACTTCCCGTGTCCAAACGGCATTGACATGACCGTGTGCCTGTTGAAGCAAGACGCTCCATGTCGAGAGCGCGATGTCGTTCATGATGGTACGGACCAGTTCGGGTCGTAGCGCTGAGTCAGCGCGCAAGGCACCAAAGGCATCGTTGCTAGAATCCCTGACGCGTCGCTGAAAAAGCTGAAATGCGGCCTGGCCGGGATCGGGCGCGGTCGCGATGTTGACCATTGTCGCATATAAGGCGCCGAAAAGATTGCGGATGTGATCCATGCTCGGCGTCTGTCCCGAGGCTCCGCCTACGCCCAGTTGGAACAGAGGCCGGAAGGCTTCCGTGATCCGTGTTCCCGGCCAGGGGGCGTCGCCGAATGCAGCCGAGAACACGGCAGCCGTTGTCTCACCCGGCTTGGCAGTGATCTGCTCTCCGGGCCGCGGCAGGTTGGTATTGTCGCGTAGGAGGGAAATGATCTGCTGCAATGCGCTTTCAGGACCAGCTAGCCCGCGCAGGATTTCCGAAGCCCGGCGCATATCGTCGAACTTGACAACGCGGACGCTGCTCAGTGCGGTTGTCCAAATATGAATGTAATCGGCAACATAGCGATCGATGACTTTGCGCACGAGCTGTTGTGTGTCCGCCGTATCGAACGAGCTTCCGGCAAGGACCCAATCGCCATTTTGCTCGTCCTGGACAATGCGGGGAAGCTGCGGCAGCAGGAAACCCATCAAACCATCCCGTGTGAAGATGCCCGGAATGATCGCGGTGCCGCCAGAAAAAGGGAGATCCTGCCGACCAATTGTGGGGAAATTAGTCTGGGGCTTAATCTCCAGCTGACCGGATCCCAGCAGACTAACGAGGTCGATTGGCCGGAGCTGCGCGTTCTCAGCGGCTTCGCGCAAGAGCCGCGCGTAGACCTGCTCGACGAGCGGACGTTCCATCAGCCGCGAGCGCACCGCAATCACGAACTTCCGGTCGCTCGTGATGGGTCTCGGCAGCAACTCAATAAGACGTGAAAAATGCTCCTGCAGTTCGCGAGCTGATGTCGTCTCGAGCGCAAACGTAAGCGCCACTTCCCTGTGCATAGCCTCTTCGATTTTGCCGCGATCGAAATGGCTCGGGTCGCTCAGCATCAAATAGATGCGGAACATTTCCTTGGCCTGGTCCAGCATAGTATCGTTGCCCGCCTGCAATATCGCGTCAATCCGAACGGCGAGCCTTCCAGCAAACACCGGCAACAGGCGGTCGACCAGAATCTGATCATAAGTTCGTTGTGTAGCCGGCGCGAGCACCGGGGTCGCTGAAATGCCGAGGCCACCGAGCCATGCAACCCAAGTGTTCTCGCCAGCTGTCAGGCGCAGCCGGCGCGCGGCGTTGAGGGTCGGCAGGAGCCTAGTCAGATTCAGCGACTCGTGTGGTTCGTTCAGGCGCGCTTGCATTGTCTGTGCGGCCATTTTGGTTTCAGCGATGCGTGTTTCGCTACGAGCGAGCGCGTCGTACCACTGCGTGAGCGCGGCGACCGTCAGTATGACTGCCGCGAGAGAGCCACCACAGTGGACGATCGCAAGCTTGCGCTCGAGTTTGAGATTGCGGCCGACCAGCCCCTGCTCCGCGAAGATCACATCGGTCAGCAACTTCTTGATGAAGAATGTTTTTCCCGGCCCAATCGAGGGCGTGGGTGGGCTTGCGTGCAGACCGAAATTCCTTCTGATGGCACCGCTCATCCGCTCGATCGGCACTCCTTCCTGGGCAGCGCTAGTCAAGTAAACCCCACGGAGCATCGGCTCCACTTCGAATCGGCTCGGCCGGAAGACCTCGCTAACGAAGCCGCTGACCGCGGTCCGCAGGCTCCACAATTCTTTCGGGAACATATACATCATTACCCGACGGTCATGATCACGTTCGCCATGCATGCGGAACGCCAAGTTGCTCTCGAGCCGCTCGGCAAGTTGCTGAATCTCCTGGGTTACGGAGTCGTCGATGTGATCGCCTGGTCCCTCGAGAGGAAAGGTCCTGCCCCAGACCTGGGCACGACCATCATGGTCGAGATCGTCGAAATACTCGGCGAAGCCAACTATCAGATCGCATTTGGTTACCAGAACATAGACCGGAATACGCATACTAAAGGTCTTGGCGAGCTCCTGTATCCGCGAACGAACCGACTTGACGAGCCTGCGCTGGTTGTCCTGGCCCGATAAGAGATCGTGCAGGCTGACCGCAACCAAGATCCCGTTGATCGGTCGCCGGCGCCGATGGACGATCAGAAGATCGAGAAAGCCATGCCAGGCCGCGCGATCCACCTCGGCATCCGCATCGTGTGTCGTATAACGGCTCGCCGTGTCGATAAACACCGCCTCTTCGGTAAACCACCAGTCGCAGTTTTGCGTACCGCCGACACCGGCCACCGGATCGACGCCGAGCCGTTCGGCCAACGGAAACTCGAGCCCCGAGTTGCGCAGGATCGTTGTCTTTCCGGCCCCTGATGGTCCAATGATGATGTACCACGGCAACTCGAACAGATAGCTCGGTCCGCGCTTGCCGCCGAACGCTGTATCGCGCAGGACCTTCAGCGCGTCCTCGAAGCGTCCACGGATGAGATCGATCTCCTCCTCGCCACGATTTTTGGAAGTCATGACGAGCCCCTCGCTCGTCATCAATGACTTGATAACACGTCGGTTAGCACGGCGCGCTAGCCAGTAACGCACAAGGATGGTGACGACGACCGTCAAGGAGAAGCAACCGATTGTGGCCGCGCGAACCGGCATCGAAACCAGCGGACGCTGATCGAACACGTGAAGGTGGGAGCCGCCGAACCAGATCAACGTGTCGACCAGCAACAAGGAGACCAGCGTAATGATGCCTCGAGCCGAAACGAGGGCCACGAATCGAGCGCCAAACAACCTGCACCTCCCTCTTAGCGCGGTCTAGACTGGCCGACTATGACGAGCAGTTGCTCAACGGGCGCGAGGTCGTCCGACAGGCGCCAATGAAAGACACCGTAGCCGGTAAGCCCAATCACGGCCGCAGCGGTAAAGATGATCCATAGCGGTACGTACCGACGCATGCGTGTACGTATTTTGGCGCCGCGCCACCGGATCGATAGCGCGGCCACTGGTTCGCTCGTATGATCCCGCAACAGACGCCGAACGTCGGAACGCAGGTCTTCAAGCCGCTCGCGGCCTCCTTCCACCACGCGATATTTGCCCTCAAACCCCAGCAACAAGCAGATGTTGATGAGCTTGAGCAAGGCGAGGTATTTGGCCGGCTTTGCCTGCACGCGTTCGAGTATCTGGAAAACCATCTCGCCCCCCCACGTCTCGTTATGGAAATGGTTGAGCAGGCTCTTGTCACTCCAAGCGCTCTCACTGCCCCAGCGCGTGGTCATCACCGCTTCGTCCAGCAACGCGCATATCACGTAACGGGCGGCTGTGACATCGCTGCCGCTGGCCTGATCTTTAGCCGCACGCAGCTCGAAACGGTGGATCTGGTCCACCATCTCACGTCGCAGCACGCTGATATCGGCGTTGTTGATGACGCGAAGCTGCGCGACAACCAAAAGGATGGGCGTTGCGGCCGCGACCAGGGCGTCCTCCATTGCCTTTGGCTCGAAAAGGCTTTGCATGACCATCTCGGCATGGTTCGCTGCCCACACCTCGTTGGATTCAGATACCCGCGACGGCAGAGCGCCGGCCGGGAGGGCAATCTTCGGCGCAACGCAGGCGGAGGATTGCCCGACTTGAGCGTTACGGGTCGGACCGACCGGCCTGCGACCGATGACTGTCGGTTCATCCATGTGTTTCGGGCCCGTCACGTACGTCCCCTACGGATGGCCCAGAACTCGAGATGGAGATCCGAGTAGTCACCGCTGACGTGGAACGCAAAGGCGGCCGAGCGCGGCAGGATTCGCCACAGCTCCACCGACTGGTCCAGCTCGAAATAGACGGCATTCTGGATGTAGGGCAATTCACGGGGCGCCACGGCGAGCGCGCGAATCGGAACACCTGGGAGCTGAAGGTTGACGAGATCGCGAATCTGCTCGACCGAGCCCACCTTCAACTGCGCCGGAAGCTGGTTGCGCAACGTCTCGCCCGGAACGCTTGCCACGGCAATGAGAACGAACCGAGAGTCCTGGAACAAGGTGCGGTCGGTGATCAGGCCGGTCAAAATGCCATAGCCTCGGTCCTGCAACGGAAGCGATATTGCGGCGCTCTCGATCACAACAGCCAGCAGCCCGCGCAGAATATGAGCCAACGGCGTGAAGCAGCTTTCCAGGTCCTCATGCCGATAGGAAGGCACCTCTTGCGACTTCCGCCGATCGCCAACGAAGCTCGACAGCTTTCCGGTCAGGCTCAGCAACGCGCGGAAGAGCGTTTCGGGATGATGCGACCGCGTTGCTGCGAAGTGGTCAAACACGGCTTCTGCGCCATTCACGATCGATAAAGTGATAAGATCAATCAGTCCGGCTCCGTCCGCCGTCATCCGCGAGGGATCCGCGCGCGCAGCAAGGGCGTCTGCGCGTGTCCGCAGCAGCGATCTGACCTCGTTCAACAGCGCGATCAGCGACTTGGCTGCGTGGATGTCGATGGCGGGCGGAGCGTAGGTGTCGGATAACGTAATCGCGCGAGCCGGATCGATATCACGGATCCGACAGATAGGCAGCGTGATCAGATCACCCTGTTCTTCGCCGTCAAAGATGAGCTGTGTTGATAGCGACGCAACCTTGATATCGACCGGAGCCTTTTCCGGCAAGGTCGCATTCCGGATCTGCAAGACTTCCTGATCGTGTCGGCGCGTTACTGTATCCCCGGAACAGACGTCGCTGCCGGCCTGCCGGCGCGTACCCACCGCGATCTTGACCAGCAGATTCTTCGCAGCCGGTGGAGGGATCCGTCCGGTCGGAAGGCGGACATGCTCCGGCGCATGAAGGGCCGTGCCGTCCGGCATAATGGCTTCAAGTTCGGTAAGTGCGACTTGGCCAAGCGCCAGAAGATTACGATCAAAGGCAATTCGTCGAATGCCCCAGCCGTAGCCGAGCAGACCGGCAACGCGGTTCTCGACTAGTTGTTCGACCCAGCGGTCATATTGTTGAAAGTGCTGCGGCCGCACCAACATGCCTTCGGACCAGATCGGTTTGCTTGTCGCAGACACCAGTTCGTCGCCTCTTCGCTGACTTTCCAAAAACTGCATGTGCCCCCGGCGGCTGCTAGTGGTCACGACGGACCCGTCAGAGGAGTTTCCACCAGTTTCGAGTGGCTTCGTGCTCAATGCTGACTGCTTGAGCAGTCAATTTTACCGAGATTCTATTGTTACGATCGGGCTTGATTTCGGCAGTTGAGCGCCACTGGGCATCGTTGCCCGCGCGGAAGCCCGCGATCACGCCGATATTTTTGGTCTCGATCGGCGTATCGCGCTCAAAGTCCATCTTATCGCCAGGCGCCAGCTCGACTTCGCGCTTGGCCACCAGCTCCGGCCCAAGTCGTTTGGTGTCATCGTCGAACAGCTCGAAAAACTGCGCTCGGGTGAAGGTGGTCGTCGACTTCAGTTCATAAATGCGGACGACGACCGGCGACGGCTTGCCGTACACGTTGGGATTGACGAATTCATCGGCCTCGATCACGAACTTTATCGGCGTCGACTTGGCCGACTTGTCAGTCGAACAATTGGTGGCTGCAGCGGCCATCAGCAACGCACCGCCAACCACGGACAAACGATGGGCTGTATTCTGCGGCGCCATCAGGCCGTCTTCCCTTCATTGCGGCCAGATTCTGAGCGTTGCGTTTCATAGCTTCGAGCAAACTCTTCTGCGACGTAGGAGCGAGCGGTTTGATCAATGTCATTGACCATCGATGCGTGCAGTTCCACATATCTGTCCCACAACTTGGCCTTATTGACGCGCGCGCCGAAAAGCCCGCTGATTGCACCGTCGCTCTCGATACGCTGGGGGCTCATGTGCGTGAGCACATTGCTGACGGCGCCTCTCATTGCCGCCATTGCCGCGAGCTCATGGGCCTTGATGTCATCGAAGCCTGCGCGCACTGACCGGGAGAGCAACCGGAATCCGCGATCCTTTCCGAGCGCCTCGCGGAGGACGTGACTGCTCTTGGTGAATTGTAATGCGTTGTCATTCCCGGCCGGTGTCTGCGTCGGCCTGATTTCACACTCGTTCTTGAGCACAGCCCAGGCCGCCAGTATCGAATGCAGCCCGTCCGTCATCTCGGCGACCGCACGGCCGAGTTCGGCAAAAATCTCTCGAAGCTGTGCTGGCGGCACAAGATCCGGATTGAAACCGAGCGCCTCCCAGAGCGCCTGCAGTTCGTCTGTGTCGGATGAAGGGGTCGCAGGCAACGGCGGAGGACCACTCCTTGTCTCGCTTCTTGTCTCAGGAGTGCCGACCACGCGCGGCGCAGCAGTTTCCTTCAGTCTCAATGGCCGCCGATCGATCTCCGGATGATCGGGCGGCAGCGTCCTTGAACCAGAATTCGGCAGTTTCCCGAAGTGATTCGCCGGAGGAGAGGCGGTCGGCCTAGGCGCGATCTGGAGCTCGTTCGGCTCATTGATGCGCACCTTTGTTCGCTGCGATGACGCCGACGGCGTGCAGCACGAGACCGACTCGGGCAATAGATCGCCAAGATCGAGATCCTCAGGGATGATTGGCGCAGGATGGCCATCCGGCGGTACACTCCTGTCATTGGAGGGGGCAGGGGGCAGCGATTGCGATGGCTTGACCAATGGCGTGCCGGCCGATGACAACAGAATTGATCCGACATTTCCCGGTTGCTCGTGCGAGAATGGCCTCTGAGTCGTGGCAGCGCTCGATCGTGGCCGAGGAAGATCAGCCAGTGTCGGGTCCACAGCCTCCATGTCGCTGCTGAGCGGCTTGTCTCCAGGCGATGATGGCAGATAAGGTGCCGGCGACTCGCATTGGCCCGCTGAATAGAAGATCTGGCGCGTGCCGCTCACTCTGGAGGGTTCGAGCGGAACATGCGCATCGCTAGCCGACCGTCCGGAAGTCGGAACGGCTGCGTTTGCGGACTTTTGGATCAGGGCAGGAGAGCGCAACGTCGGCGTTGTCCGGCCGACACACACCGCTTTCGACCCCGTTAAGCCTAGCGGTTGTCGTTCCTCGACAGGATCGTCCTCGATCATTACCGAGAGGATGTAATTCGCCAAGTATAGCGTATCGCCATCAGCTAGCGGCGCGGTATTGCCGCGCCCCAGCGGGGCGTCTACCGTGTTGATGTAGACGCCATTGGTGCTTGTATCGGTGATCGTGAAACCGACGCCATTGAATGCGATCAACGCGTGGTGTCCTGACAGCGTGTTGGTTGGATCTAGAAGCCGCCAGTAGCAACCAGGCCCGCGACCGATGGAGCCCCCTTCCGGTCCAAACGCCTGCGTTGCGTTGCGGCCCAAGGTCGCGGCGTTCTCCCCGAGGACTCCGAGTGTGAGATGCATCTCGCACCTTCAGGCTTGCTCGCCGGCACACGTGATTATCGGAGCGCCCCATCGGACTTGCCGTGGCGGCCGCATTACTTTCGATTGGATGGCCTTGTCGCTGGACCGATCGATCATCTCATTCGCCGGTGGCGGACGGCGCAACGGAAGGTCTCTTCGTGCGCTCGGCTGCATCGGAGGCCGCGCGCGGCTTTCTCTCTCAGAAACAAGGGCATGCGAACGCAAGCAAAGAAGCGCGGTAGTCTTATGCATCTACGTGCACCCCGCCAATTAATGTTGCCAGATTCAGTAGCAACGGCCGTGCCAGTGGCAACTCCAATCTAAGCCACTGATTGGACATAAGACTCTTTGGTTCGGCGATGACATCGCTGTTCTTAAACTGACAGAAGCTCGTGCAGCCGTCAGACACCGGACAAAGTGGCCCCTCAGGCAACTTTTGGCGGCCCAACGTCATCTCCGCTATCCCTGACCAAACGGACAGCTGCAGCTTGTTGACTCCAAGATGGTGTTGATCTGGGACCCCGGAGATGCGTCGCCGCTTGCGGCAGGCAGTGTACTCGACGACCCGGCAGTGCTTGCGTCTTGAAACGAGCGGCGAGAAGTCCGGGTCCCCGCCAAGTTATTGTGGACGCGAGTTCTGCCCGGAGCTCGCATATTGGAGTTCAATATCGACGGCATTTGGCAGGAAAACTTCTTTGCCGCGGGCCGTTTGAAATTGTCGCTATCCATAGAGAGAGCAGATGCGGTCCGGGTGTAGCGCCCGATCGGCTTTCTGCTTCACGAGATTCGCATTCTCGTCGTCATTCACGGCAAGACAAAGCCGCTCTAGGAGGGCAAGGTCTAGGCGTCGCGGAGGTGCACAACGCCCCGATACAGGCGACGGCGCCGAACGCAAAAAGATTGCGCGCAGGCTGAAAAGACCGCGCACACGTGGTGAGGGGCGTTGGCTGTCTCGCCGAGCGTCACGGTCAAGCAACTAAGCCATCACACGTCACAGTCACGCTTGCGGACAAAAGGGAGCGCGCTTCGACGCCATGCCCGGCCAACCACTCGCGCCGCCTCGCGGCGGCTTTTGGCCTTAGATGTCACCAATCGGATACAAAAGCAGGAGGAGATGTCTTCGCTCGGGCGTTCGCAACCGAAGGCGTTGCAGTCCAGAGGTCACAGCCAGTCGGGATTCTTGACGAAAAGGCTGTCGAGCAAGAGACTGTAAAAGTAGATCACTTCACGCGCTGGATGATACGGATTATTGTAGAACAGCATGTCTTCTATCAGACCAGTCAGCACTACTACATGCCCGTCCAATAGTGTTTTGTTCCCGGAGATTGGCGGCATACATAGCGCAGCCCAGATTGGCCCTCGTGCGATCAATGTTGCTGCAATAAAATCACGCGTAAAACCGTCATCTGGCTGCTCGAGCCTCTCTAATCCTTCGGTGCGCGCTAACCAGTCAAACTGGTATCTATTCATGCCTACGTTAGCTCCCCAAACGGAAGGTAGACCCAGCCGAGGCCCTGGGCGAAAGTAATACGACAGCATGCAAGCACAAGCATACCAACAATTGTGGTCCCCATGCGGTCGTACATTTCCGGCATAGTCTCGTCGCAGGTTTAATTGGCCGCCATAGCCATGTTGTTGGCCGACAAGCGGCACATCCAGCTTTACGTTTAGCACTCTACAGCCCTCTAAATTTATCACCGGGTTGAGCAAATGGCGTGCCGAACGGCGGCGGGGCTGGTCGGGGTTGAGCAACATGGTTTTCGCGACCTCACGGCAATCCGCGCTCGCTGCATCCGCATCGAACGGCGCATGCAGGTGACGGCGTGCTAGCGCATTTCATTGCTCAATTGAGTCGGAGGGGATTCCGGTTTTTGGCCGATTGTGTTCAAGATGCTGACTGGATTGGAGGCCAGCATCGCATGACCCGACCTCTTTTCCTGGATCTTCGCGAGCGTGTGGTGGCGTCGGTTTTGGCGGGCGAGAGCTGCCGGTCTGTGGCGGAACGGTTTGATGTGGAGGTCTCGTCGGTAGTGAAGTGGTCACAGCGGCAGCGGGCGACCGGCTCGGTTGCGCCAGGTAAGATGGGCGGTCATCGCAAGTCTGTGCTTGATCCGCACCGCGCCTTCAGCGTGGAGCGGATCGCTCAGACGCCTCACCTGACGTTGCATGGTCTGAAGGCGGAACTGGCAGCCCGTGGGGTCAAGGTCTCACACAATGCGGTCTGGCTGTTCTGCGCCGGGAAAGGCTGCGGTTCAAAAAACCGTGTTCGCTCTCGAATAGGCTCGCACCGACGTCTCTCGTAAGCGCCAGCGTTGGCAATCCTGGCAGGCCGGGCTCGATCCGAGCCGGCTCGTCTTCATTGATGAGACCTGGATCAAGACCAACATGGCCCCTTTGCGAGGCTGGGACTCCAAAGGAGCACGCCTACGCGGCTTCGCTCCGCACGCTCACTGGCGTACCCTCACATTCGTCGGTGCGCTCCGCCGTGATCAACTCACGGCACGCTGCGTCGTCCATGGTCCGATCAACGGAGAATGCTTCCGCGCTTATGTGAAGCACCTTCTCCTGCCAACCCTGCGCGAAGACGACATCGTCAGAAGTCGAGAGCTGTCAGGCAGATGATGCAGATGATGAGGCTGCTGGCGTCAGGCTCTGGTACCTGCCGCCATACTCGCCCGACCTCAACCCGATCGAACAGGCCTTCTCCAAGAGCAAACACTGGATGCGGCAGGCTCAGAAGCGCACCATCGAGGACACTTGGCGCCACGTCGGACACCTCGTCCAAGACATCCAGTCTCGCGAATCCGCCAACTACTTCGCCAACGCCAGTTATGCTTCAGCCAAAACGTGAAACGCTCTAGCGGTCGTAAGGAGTCAGGACACGACTCGGTGCACCGGCATAGCAGTCCCTCGATCATACAAGCCATCGGACAGCAGCGCGCTATGGGCAACGTCTAACCGGGTTGGGTGCGACTCCGGTCCGACCGATGATCCGTGACGCGCGATGATGGTTCAGTATCCCGCCACCGCAGTGATACACCCGAACAACTCGAAAACAATCACAATAGAACAAGGCTTCCCGTTCCATTGGGCGGGTCGATCCATGTCGTCCAACCTAACTCTCCTTCGCCCAACGCCCATTCCGGTGTCTGCCCGAGCGCTAATTCCAGCTGGAGATCCCACGCCAAGGGTTCGCGCAGAATAACCCTAATGAGACGACAAAGGATGGCATGGCCCTCGCAACCGGGTAGCAGTAACCGAAACTGCTGCTGGTTGAGCGGGCCGAGGGAAATTCGGAATTTGCCTACCATGTCCGGCATGGTTTCACCGGCAAGGGTATCGACGCCGAGCTCAAGACCAGGTCGGCCAAGGCGCCACTGCGCCTGCCGCGGAATATCGATCTCGCGCCAGATGAATTCCTCGACCCGGGCTGAAATGTTGAGATGGCTGGAAATCAAGCCGGCCACAAGCTTGGCGGACCGGCTGCGCAAGGCAAGGACGCCGGCATGCGGCAGTAGCCGCGCCCGCCATTCCCGTTCCGTGGCTGTGTCTTCCCCGGGCACGAGTCCAAAGAGCGTGCCAATGAGCACCGAAATCGCGTCGGTTGCGCCCTCCTCGAATCGCAAATGGTGACGGTAGTACCGCCAGATCTGCAGCAGCAGGCTGATCAGACGGTGATTGAAAAAATCAAAGAAATCGCCGAGTGATCCCATGCCGTCTGCATGCAGGATCCGCTCGGTGTAGAAGGGCGGTAGCGGCGAGGAGGGGCCATGCAGCCCGAGGAAGTTGACGTTGACCTCCACGCGCTCGCAGGCGGCCTTGGCCTGTCTGATGCCCGCGATCTCTTCGGCAGAAAAGCCAAGGGTTGGCGCCGCACGGAAGCGCACCGCCTCCCGCGCGGGATCGTCGGTGGATCCGATCGGGGGAGCGTCGCGGAAGCGCCGCTCGAGATGCGCAACCAGCGAAAAGAACCCGAATGCCGAAAGCTCATCGCGCTGGTCGGGCGCCGTCAGAGTGCCGTCATCGATCCACTTCTCGCTGGCCATAGGTAATGTGCGTTGCTTTCCGTGCCACGAACCGAAAACTGCTGCAGCGTATTGATGTCGGCAAACGTCGCAAAGAAAGCGTCAAGTACCGCTCCCAACAGGAACAATTCGCTCTCGCCACCGATCTTGCTGTCGATCACGGCTAGCTCGATATTTCGCATTCGGATCGGAGCGCCGCGCACCACGTGATCGGTATCCGTGCTCACGAACTGATCAAGGCCTTCGAGCAACAATTCCAGGCGGCGACGCGCCTGAACGTCGTAGACTGCACGAAATTCGTAGCTGGCAAGAACAGTCCGCAACGCATCGACGTTAGCCATCGCTCCGTAGTTGCGGGCCAGATTGGTCAACAGACGTCGCAACAAGCCATCGCTCACCGGTGGCGGCACTTCTGCAACCACCGTCGTGATGTTGGAGAAGGTCAACGATCGAGGTGTATCAGAGGTCGGCAGATCCACACTACCGATGGGTAAACGGTCAGCAATGGGTCCGTTAGAGCAGGTCAATTGCAGGGATGCGACGTCGATCGGCGGATGTTGGCCGATGTCGAGCCGGTCAACGAAGCTCACGTAGTGATCAACGCCCCGGCCGACCACCGCCGGCCGGATACGCTCGCGAAAGTATGCGCGGTTGCGCTCGGCGCCCGGCAAATCGTGGCGCAACAGGTCGAATGGCTGGAACTCAATGCGTTCGGGACGGCCTTGGACATAGCCCGTCACACCATCGACAGACCGGATGGTGAAGTTTGGCCCTCCCGAGGCAAGCACGCGGTATTCGGTCTTGGTCCGATTCAGCCGAATTGGTGAGGCCTCATGGCTGAATACATTGATTGCCGGCGTGCAGTTCAAGCAAATCTGGCCTTTGCCGATGCGTAACTGGGCAGGGAACGGGCGCCGAAACTCGAAGGTGAGCCTGCACTCAGTCTCCGTGTGGGCTGCAAGCGGCTCAAGACCAGATAATTCGACGTACAGAAATTTCGACGGATAGCTCAGATACTCCTGAATGATTCGGAACCCTGAGAAAGCGTTGTGCGGCCAGGGCAAAACCGCCTCATCATCGCTAAAGCCGACGGGCGCGATCTGTGCTGAGCCGATTGCGGCGACCTGTCGATCGGCGACGGTCACATGTCCGTACGAGGCGTGACGGCACAGCCATGCCAATAGGCAGCGTCCCGCTTGCGGCTCTCGCTCGGTCGAGAAGAAAAGACGGAGCCGGCCCTTTTTGAGACATGACAGGTTTTGCTGGCCGGTTGCTTTGATACCCAATGTAAGGCGAGCGGAACTTGTCCGGTTCTCGAGCTGGACATCAATTATCTCAAGCGGCAGCACGTCAATTGAGTAGCAGGTGGCGAACGTGCAGTTCGTTCCCCCAATCGGTCGCGAACGCACGCTCGTGCCGGCCGGCACGTTCAGGCTCGCAGCACTCGCCGATGATTTCAAGGCAAAAGACAGGGTGGTGATGGGCGGTAGGGCTTGAAGATATTGCGGCCACACCATCCGCAACAAGCCGTGGACAAATTCGGGGAATTCGTCGTCGAGCTTTTGGCGCAGTCGCGCGACAAGGAACGCAAAGCCTTCGAGCAGCCGCTCCACGTCGGGATCGGTGGCATCCCGCCCGAGAAAGGGCGCAAGCTTCGGATTGGCCAACGCGAAGTCGGCGCCAAGCTCGCGCAAATAGGAGAGTTCGTCCTCGTAGTAGGGATTAAGGGCCACCGCCGCCTCAACCCCTTATCCGAACGTGCTTGTCGCAGATCGCATGAAAGGAAATTTGCTTCATCTGGTCGTCATAATTAAGCGTTGCGTTGACGTGAAAGCTCAGCTGCAGCGGGTTGTCGGGATCGGCATGAAAGTGGATCGACACATTCTTCAAGCGGGGCTCAAATGTCTCGATCTGCTGCTTGAGCGAACGGGCGAGCTCGCGTACTGCGTCGGCTCCCCGCCCTGCCGCCTCATCAAGGTCGGGCATGCCAAGGTCCGGCCGTGTCTCGCAGCAGCCCTGGCGCGAGTTCAGAACCCGACGCAGGTTTTCCAGGACGCTTGCCCGGAAACGGTCGAACGACATCTGATGGGTCGCCGCTCCGTCCTCCAAGCGCTCCATAAGACTGCGGTCGAACATCGCCTATCACCATTATTTCTTGTCGAGCTTACCCTTAAGCGTCAAAGCAAAATCTGCGCCCATGTACTTCAAATGTGGAACGACGGCGATGCCAACGCGATACCAGCCCGGTTCACCTTCGACGTCCTCGACGATGATCTCCGCCTTTCGCAAAGGCCGCCGCGAGCGCACCTCTGCCGACGGATTCTCTTGATCGGCGACATACTGATGGATCCAGTTGTTTAGCTCGCCTTGCAACTCTTGCCTGCTCTTCCAGGAGCCGATGTTCTCGCGTTGCAGCACCTTGATGTAGTGGGCGAAACGATTGATGATGAACATATAGGGCAGCTTGCTGCCGAGTTTGTAGTTAAGCTCGGCCGCCCTACCTTCCTCGCTGTTCCCGAAATATTTCGGTTTCTGCACGGAATTGGCCGAAAAGAAAGCAGCATTGTCAGCCCCCTTGCGCATGGTCAGCGCGATGAAGCCCTGTTCGGCTAGTTCGAACTCGCGCCGGTCCGAGATAAGCACCTCAGTCGGCACCTTGGTCTGCAATTGTCCCATTGCCTGATAGGTATGCAGATTGAGATCCTCAACCGCACCGCCAGACTGGGGGCCGATGATGTTCGGGCACCAGCGATACTTGGCGAAGCTTTCGGCTAATCGCGTCGCAAACGCAAAGGCAGCGTTGCCCCAGAGGTATTTGTCGGTTTCGCCGTCCGAGGCCTCCTGATAATTAAAGTCCTTCACGGGAACTGTCTCTGGATCATAGGGCAACCGCAGCAGGAACCGCGGCAGCGTCAGGCCGAAATAGCGAGCGTCCTCGCTTTCGCGGAACGAGTTCCACTTGGCATATTTTGGTCCCTCGAACACCGATTGCAGGTCCTTCAGACCCGCGATCTCCTCGTAACGTTCGACGCCGAACATGTCCGGTGCAGCGGAAGCTATGACCGGTGCATGCGACATGGCGGCCACTGCGCTCATGTACCGCATCAGCTTAACATCCTGGCTGCCACTGCCAAACTCGTAGGCCGATATCATGGCCGCGACGGGCTGGCCGCCAAACTGGCCATATTCTGCGGTGTAGACATGCTTATACAGGCCCGACTTGACGATCTCCGGGCTGTCCTCGAAGTCGGTGAGCAATTCGTCCTTGCTGACGCTAAGCATTTCTATCTTGATGTTCTGACGGAAATCGGTGCGGTCGACCATGAACTTAAGCCCGCGCCAAGCCGACTCGAGCCGTTGGAATTGGTCTGTGTGCAGCACGTCGTCAAGCTGAGCCGAAATCTTGCGATCGATCTCCGCGATCATCTGATCGACGAGCGCATTGTTGACCTGCTGGTCGGCCCGGTTCGGCTTGATGAGCTCGGCGACGAAAGCTGCGACGCCCCTTCGGGCGAGGTCATAACCCTCGTCGCGCGGGGTCATCCTGGTTTCGACGAGGACCTGATCCAGCAACGAAAGGTCAGTGGCCCTTGTGGCGACTTCGGCCGGCTGCTGCGCACTTGTATCGGTCATAGGACTCGCCCCTCAAGGAAATCTCGTCGATCCGCTCACTCGCTCTTGCCGGTGAGCTCGCTTAGGAGCCGCGGCCGCGCGCCGTGGTCTTCGAGCAGATTCCGGATGGCCTTGCGGAAACCCGGCACGTTGCCGAGCGGGCTCTTCAGAGCGATCAGGGCCGCGCGTAGTTCAGTCAAAGCGCGCAGTTCCGGGATTTGCTCAACGATACGCTCGGGTTCGAAGTCTTTGAGGCTCTGAAACTGCAGCGACACAGACAGCTTGCCAGCCTCAGGCTGATCGTCGAGCTTATTCTCGGCGGAGATATGAAGAGTCAGTTGCTGGCTTTTGACAACCGCGTTAAAATTGTCTTTGTCGATATTGACAAGCTCGCGCTGCTCGATCGGGCGGTCATCGGCCTGTCCGGTGAAGTCGCCCAGGACCAGCAATTTAAGCGGCAGCTCGACATCCTCCTTGAGGTTGCCGGTCGCCGGCTTGAAGCGGATATTGATGCGCTCCTTTGGAGCGACCGAGCTTTCCTTTGCCATCTCAGCTCCTGTTTTAGACTCTGCCCTGATAAAGTCAGCTAGCGGCTAAGCTGGCTCTCCCGTGCGATATCGATGCTAGCGACCCGCTTGCGGATTTGCTCGAGCACGGCCCGACGGCGCGGCTCGTCAATCAATTGCTGAGAGTCGGAATGGGTCATCGCGCGAAAGCGTAATTCGGCGACGTCGAGTGCAAGCCAAGGCTCCCAACGCTCGAGATTGCGCTCGGCGATCACCTCTTCCATGTGCTCGAGCAGCGGGACGGCGGTCGTCACGAACCCGGTTTCGATACAGAAACGTGCTTGCGCAAGCTGGCCCACGAACCGCGCTCGTTCTCCGCTCGCGCCATCCAGCGCACGTGACAGCGTCTCGAGGGCAGCCTGAGGGTGCCCCTCGCCAATCAGCTTATGTGCTTTAACAACCGCGTCGTCGGCAGGATCACGGCCCGGCGGCACGTCCGCACCACCGATGGCCGCCCAGGCGCGCGTTTCCTCATCCGCGAACGCCCGCCCGTCATTGAACTGGAATGTCAAGATCCGCGGATAGCGGGTGACCAGCAGGGCTACGCTTGCGCGCACTGCCGCGGCGGCCGGCTCAAAGAGTGGCCCCATGTGCTCCAATGCTTTCGCGGCATGCCGATGAACGTCGAGCCAGAACGGTGACATCCAGACGATCTCTTCGGCCAAATTCAAGACCTCGGCGTGTTGACCGGCCGCTATTTTGGCTTCCAACGCTGCGATATTGTCCGCAGGCGCAAATATCGTGGTGCTGCCGCCGGTATCCGGCGGCAGGGCGTCAAAGCGCATCCAGGAGCCGACACGATTGAGCAGATAGACCTTCGGGTCTGCGGGGGAGGTAACGCGCCGGGCGGCCGAAGCTAGGCGCAGCATATCAGGCAAGTGGTCGATCCAGCCGGCCCAGTCGCCATCGGCACCAGGCGGTCTTGCCACCTCCGGTGTTGCCGGTTGAGCGACCTTATCCGGCGAAGTGAATTCCGCCGGGGCGACGTCGGTCTGCTCGACAGCTCGGGCCGCCTCCGCCGCACCTTCCGTGGGCACGGCGCTTGCGCGCTTCGCTTCTTCATAGTGCGGCCGCAGAGCCCTCAACAACTCGCCCAAAGAGGCTTGCTCATTGACCAGCTTGTCGCCCAGCTGGCGATCGAGATCGTCAAGCGCCTCATAGGCGGCGAGCACTGCCGGATATTCAGTTTCGATCGGCACATTCTCGGCCACCTCCGGCCCAAGGCGACCGACGAGCCAATTGATTGCTCCGACCCGGGCCCGTTCCCGCTTGACCGGCGGAAAGAGCCCCTCCCAATGCGCATTCACCATGCCGTACAGAGCGCTCAGGCCGACGGCAAGGCCTTGGTATCCTTCGGTCCGGAACAGACCATAGGTGGCCCAACAGACAACCAAAATGTCCTTTGACTGGTTCGACAGGATATAGCGCGACAGCGTGCTGACTTTGCTCCAATTAACCGCAACCGCTCCGTCGGCGTCCATGCGCCGGACCTCGGTTTCGAGCTGTTCAAATTCGGCCGCACCACGAATGTTGATGCCGGCCGGCACGGGGCCCGGCACAGGCGCGGCACCGTGCCGCGCACGCGCATCGATGTCGTCTCGAGCCGCCGCCCAGCGATCAACCACTGTGACAAAACCATACGCGAACGTGCATTGCGACGGATTGCGGAAAGTCAACGTCGTACCCGCCGTATAGAATAAGCCGAGAGGCGTCGCCGTTGTAAGCCATCACTACTGTCCTTGCGCCAGCCCCTGCTGCATGACCTGGGCCTTCCGCTTTCACCCTTTCAAGCCTTATGCCAATTGCAATGGCATGATTAGTAAAGCCGATTTTTCTGAATCGAGGCGTCACGGCCCCGACAGCATGTTGCAAACCTGACATCGCCCGTGGTGGCTGTTGGGTCGGCTTAGTCATTGACCTGAAGGAGCTTTGTTCTCAGGCAAACTGGGCCGCACGCGCCCGCCTCGGTAAACTTTGGAAAGAAGACAAGAGGACGAGTGTCAACTCGATACGTCGCTGGATCGTCGTTGGAACATCTCATGTCGTACGCGACTTACCGAGCGAGCAGCTCTGCCCCGGAGCGGATGCACTCTGAACCGCGGGATTTGGGTGCGTCTTCAGTTAGCGCGGATCGCGGTGCGCCAAGCCCCGAAGGACAGAAGGCGCGTTCCGGTAGCGAATCCTCAATCACTGCTTGGCGGTCTATGTCCAACCCTGGTGCAGGACCTGCCGTTGACAGCGGTCATGACGTCCGCTCGCCTTCAGCATCGGTGGTGAGAACGGCCGTGACCCGCCGCAAGCGCCCATGCAGCATCTATCCAGACGACACGGAACGCCTCAATTAGATCCTCAGCGATTTCAAGAGCTCTGCGGAGAGCGGTTCAGCCTCTCGCGGGTCGACTCAAGCTCCCCCCGATTTAAAGGAGGCTAGTCTAAAGTCCGCGGTCGGAGGCTGGGCGTGATGCTTCCATCCACCTGCGGCAACCACGCTGAGTCCACATCGGAAAAATGTTCTTGATGGGTTTGCAGGCACGTGTCGATCCACCGCTCAGACAGACCGGCCGTGCGGAGAGGTTCGCTTTTCAGTCGGTGTTCGACGCGTCCGATGGGCTGGTCGATCACAGACCGACTACCACGACCCGGTCCAGGACGGGGTCTGTGCGAGCCGCCCCAGTCGTTCACACGTCCTGGCACCCGCCTAGAGTTCTGGTGCGACAAGAGGCGCACCAGCCAGCTCCATCAGCCCAAACGCATCAGCGGGTTGGGGGACCGCGAATGCGTACGACCGCTCAGTCGATCTTGGAGTGCCCGCCGATCGGCGACGAGGTTGTCCAGGTGAAGCGGCTCTTCATCAGGCCGCTCTCCTTCCGCTAAGCGTCTTGCCAGCGCCCGTGTGCCGTCCACCACAAAGACGCCGCAATCATGATTGTTCCGTTGTTGCGCCATGCGGGCGGCCTGAAGGTTGGCGCCAAGGCGTTCGGCGAGCTGCCGTGCGCTAGCGACGTTAGATTTTCTCCTAGAGGAGTCGTAGTGATATGCAACTACGTTCTCTCGATTGCGGCGATCAACGAGCAGTAGCGACCAGTGCTTGCCGTCGTCGGCCTTAGCACCTTTGCCATCGTTCACTGGCACGAGCAGGAAATCGGCGGTATCGTTCTCATCCTCATCATAAAAGATTCCTTGTACGGCAAGCAGCAATTCGGCCGTGTTGTCGGTCAAGCGCAGCATTTGAGCTTGCACCGGCCGCAGCAGCCGGATCCGAGCAGCCAGATCCGGATGGTCCCTTTGCAGCTCCCGCTCCAGGAGCTCGTAATCCTTCCTGATATGCTCGTCAGTTAGCCAGTCGCGACGGAGCAGCGGCGGAGTCCGCATCCGGACGCTTGATCCGGAGACTTGGCCGTCCGGCTGGTCCAGAGGGGCCGACGACTTTTCGTGTCGGCTCGCTCGGAACGCATTGCATAGGCCGGACTTGAAACACCCCCACAGTCCACAGCCTTTGACATCCTTCCTCGGCATCGCGGAGGTCGTAGCTCTCGTCGATGATGATTCTTCGCCAGGCCAGGCGAAGTTATAGATGCCCGCCACGATTGGCCGGTGAGATTCAAGCCCATGCTCCGGGACGAGCGTTACACTAAGCCCGCTCGGATTTGTTGGGGTCGGCTCTCTTGTTTCTTGCCGCAACTTGGGTGTGTAAGGCCGACCATGGATGTAAAAATGTGCTCTCGAATGGAGCGGTGTCGTTGGTAAAAGTCCTTGCCTGCTCAGTGATCCGATCAAGGCATCGGGAGCTGACTGGCAACCATGTTCCCATCCCAAGCCGACGATATGTGTGAAGTCCCTCGTGCATGGAAAGCTCTCCGTGGGCACGCTGGCTGGTATATCAAGCGCGGGGCCAGACAACTTGGGTTGCGGATCCAAATGGCTCCAAGCGGCGCTAGCTTCCGCAGGCGCCGGTCGCTCAAGATGGCGGCACGGCGGTGAAGGCTCGGCCCTAGCGATCCGCGACGGCAACATTGGCGGCGTCCTCTCCTAGAATCATATCCTGAATGGTCGGAAAATTGAAGTCATGATAGTCTTCTGCGGTAAGTGAACTCGAACCTCTGGAGTTATACCACACGATGCCCAGCGCTCTCCGCGTCATTGATCTCGATCAATGACGGGCATCGGGCTCGGCAAAGTCATTCGAGGTCAGTTCCACAAGAGAGACCAGCGCTTCTCGCCCATCTTGCGCAAGTTGCCTCCGCTCATGATCAGCGACTGAACAGAGTTCGGCGCATCGCGGTCTAAGCGTGGCAGCGTATGCCGCGACTCTCGCCAATCCGGCGCGAACCATCCGCTCAGCGACGGAATGCGCGGATTTAACGCCCGACCTGTCACTTTGCTAGAGATCTCCGCCGTATGCGAAGGGTGGATCGGTTCGCCGACTCGTCGGGCAAGAGATCGTGCGTCGTCACAATGGCCAAGCGACTCCGGGCTTCCTCGATAGGTCGGCGACACCTTGGCAGAAAACTGAGAGGTCGGTCCAATGCGAGTCGTAGTCTTAATCGGCCTGGTTTTTGCATCCCTTTGCATCCCTCAGTGAGCTCCATGATGACCACGGCGGCTTCCAGGAGCATCAATTGAAGGGCGTCTGCTCAAAATTGACGACTGAAAGACGGTATTGATGGTCCGAAGGATAGTGTTAGCCGAGTGTTCGCAATGCATCTCGCTCTTCCGAACGAGATCGACGGTCAGACGAAGGATGCGGTCCCGCCGGGACGATGATCAGGTCCGTCGAGCTAAACTGGCGTGGGAGGCCGCCGACCATGAACGATGAGGCTCCGCTTCCGCGCGGATCGCCGCAGAACGAGGTTCTTCAGGCTTGGGCCGCAGAAGAGGTGCCGAACGGACGTGAAGATCGGCTAGAGGCGGTAAGAAGAATAGGAGTGTGGGAGGCGGCCGCAACCGCTGCGCAGCTAAACCTTACGTCGCTGTCCCTGACGGTCTTGCCACCGGGCTTCCCGGCGCTGCTCCAGCGCCTAGACGTCTCCAACAATCAGCTGACCTATCTGCCGGAATCTCTTCCGACCGGTCTTCAAGAGCTCTACGCCAGGTCGAATCGGCTGACCAGCCTGCCCCACACTTTCCCGCCCGGGCTCCGGCGCCTGGATGTTGCACACAATCGGCTGACCAGCCTGTCTGGCCTTCCGTCTGGACTCCAACGCCTGGACCTTAGCGACAATCGGCTGACCAGCCTGCCCGACACTCTCCCGCCCCGGCTCTACATTCTGCATGTGGACCAGAACCAGCTGACTCACCTGCCCGCCGCACTTCCGGACACTCTATGGCGGCTCGACGTTTCCGACAATCGGCTGACTCACTTGCCCGACTCCTTCCCCGCCAGCCTCATAACGCTCCACGCTAGTGGGAACCGACTGACGAGCTTACCCGAGAACCTGCTGACGGAGCTGAGACATGCTTCCGTAGTCAGCCTGCGTCGGAATCCCCTGTCGGAGCGGGTGCAGACGAACCTTGCGACGGCCATGCATGCTGAGGGTTATGAAGGGCCCCTGGTCTCCTACTCATTCTCAACGGCGGGAGGAACGACGCAAGGGTCGGTACGACCTCTGGGTGAGGCAGTCGCGGACTGGCTTAAGGACGAACCGGAGACGCTGGCCCTCTGGCAGAGCTTCGGCCGAGAGCGCGGTGCTCAGGACTACGCACGCTTTCTCGACAAGTTGCGGCAGACCGTGAACTACGGAGATGAGGCGTTCCAGGATGCGGTGCGCGATGACCTGCGGAAGGCGGCGAGAAGTCCCCGGTTGCGCGGACAGTACTTCCTATTAGCCTTCGATGCGATCTCAACCTGCCAGGATCGCATCACGTTGACCTGGAATGGCATGCAGACCGCGCGTCTAAATGTTGAGGTCGAGGACGGTGACTTTGACGAGAATCTCCAAGGCATCTTAGAGAGGGGCCGTATCCTGTTCCGATTGGACGTGCTGGAGCGGATCGCTCGCGAGAAGGTTCGCTCACTAAGTTTCGTCGACGAAGTCGAGGTCTATTTGGCCTATCAAGTTAAGCTGCGTGATGCACTGGAACTGCAGCCCGTGGCCCCGAAGATGCGCTTCGAGCGGTTTTCTTACGTTACGGAGGCCGACATCGCCCTTGCCGAAACATCCGTTCGCGAGCAGGAGGCCGCTGGCTTTGCCGACTTTTTGGCCACACGCTGGGAACCTTGGCAGGCAGTGTTGAAGCGCTTTGCTCCCGAAGACCATGCAGCCATGAAGACGCGCCTTGCCGAGGCGATGGAAGAGGAGTTCTCTGCACGTCTGAATCAACGACTCAAGGAGCATGGTTTGATAGGCGATGCCGATGCCGAGCGGGAGCTCGGCCGCCAGGTCAACGACGAAATCGCTCGAGAGATCATGCGACCGACTACGAACCAGTTTCTTGCGCAGCGCGGCCTCAGCCTGTAAGCGCGCCCTCGGTCGCAGGGGGCTCTCAATGCCTGGTTCCACGGACCGTTGCGCCAAACCGAAGAGGGTCTGCCGATCTCTTTTCAGCGTATCCCGCGGCGGTGAAGTAGTGGCTGCGCGGTCGTTGTTTGCGTCGGATTTTCACACAGCAGATAAATTGTGCCTAGCCTTCCAGAGCAGCGGCGAGGCACGCAGCCGTGATCAGGGACTCCTCTCAATAAGATGGATCGTTCGAAGTCCGTTGAGAGCTGATGGCCCGCAACATGCAGAACTCGTTTGCCCTGCATCAAAGTCCGGTGCGACGCGCATACTTCAACGGCTGTGAGCGGATGCTGGTGATTTGCCTAGGCATTCCGGTTTTAAGTCGCCCATGATTCCGATTTGATCCATTCCGAGTTGATCTCGCCCGGAGTAGAGAGACATTGTTCTGGCGAACCTTTCCACGTACCATTTGCAGGGCTCGGTCAATCCCAAACCAAATCGTCTTGAGGCTCGTCAGCTAGCCCCTCTTGGCCTTCCATTTGTAGATGCTGGCCTCACTCACGCCGTGCTTGCGGCATAGATCGGCGACCGACACCCCGGCCTCGTGCTCCTTCAAGATCCCGATAATCTGCTCTTCCGTAAAGCGGCTACGCTTCATGCTCTGGCCCTCGTCGTGGGCCAGAACCAACTTCAAACTGGATTAAGTCCCGGGGGCAAGGTCAGTCGAGGCAGGCGCATGAACTCCGACCATCTTTGGAGGTTTAGGCCGGTCTGTTCGCTAGATTTGCGATGTTCGCACACCGTTGCATTAGCGTCTCAAACGTCTCTGGCTCGTCCAGCAAGAGCCCGTCGTCGACCATGTGTTCATAGTCCTGTTCTAAAACGGCTCGCGCTTCACCTTCAGGGACGAGCTTCAGCGCACCATTGATCACCTTGTGATAGTCAATCGTCGTGCCGGCACGGTCCTTTTCAGAGAAGAACCATGTTTTATGCTCTGCCACCGTGTCAGCCAGCTTTCGGTCTTTCAATGCAGCGTCCGCGATCCCCGCGTCATCCAGCCTCACGAGATCGTACCAGTGGCGAGCGAAACGTTCGCCTCGCAGTTTACCCTGGACGCAAAAAACATGGATGGCAGTCGCCTTCTCCCAGAAGGTGCGCTCCGCTTTCATGGTCCTTGGCTTGGCAGTTGGAAACTTGAGAGTTTCAAGATACTGGGCGGCGTCGCAAACCACGTCGTGAAGCTCGCTCGGCTCGCCGGTGGATCTTGCGCCGAATTCAAGCATGACGGCGGGGCTTACATAGCCATTGCCTGTCTCCAAGGAAGCGTATCGGACGAAGATTTTGTCATCATCTGCTTCCGCCTTTGCACTCAGCTTGTCGTTTTCCAGACACTGATCGATAACGGGAAGCGCCTTTTCTTTCACCCAAACTGGAAGTCGCTCTCGGACCTGGTCGCTCCATTTTTTGCCCTGGCTGCGGGTCTGAGGGACGGGATTGCTCTCGCTTGTTTTCACGACATCAGGGGCTATTGCCCGAATATCGTAGGTAAGGTCGACGTCTTCTGAAAAGCGGCGGATTGCGCCGTACGCCTTGGAAAGGGACGTTCCGCCCTTGAAAACGAGGCGCTCTCCCAGTGGAGAGGAAAAGAGTGCATTCAAGCACCAAACAACCCAGACATCTTTCTCAAGGAGATGTGCCGGACGTCCTGAATTGGAAGCAGCAACACCGAGCGCCTCTCGGCGCTCGGCGTCAGACAGATTTAGGAACTTGTCAGACATGCAGTTCGCTTACCGGCCTGGCAAGCCAAGTCGGCAATGAAGACGCCGCAGACTTTAGTTCACTCACTTCGGTTGGGGTCAGTTTCTGACTGACCGACCGCAATGCTCGTTCTGCCGTCTTGGGACCAACCCAGGCAAGCGCACGCACCACCTCACCAGCACGACGATTGGCCAGCGTAAGCTGCCAAAACGGCGCATGCTTGAGCTGAACAACTTGCTTGCCAAGGTGGAGCTCGCGAGAAGGACCAGAGGTCAGGTAAACCTGACGGACAGGTACCTGCGTTGTCAAACCAAGATGGTTGGCAGCCGCCGCGCCGCTGGAAACAATGGTCTCACCGCTGCGAGCCTTGACTTCCTCAACGACTTTTTCGACCGACGGAGCTCTAACTCCGAAACGGCTTTCGACCGGACGCAGATACACCCCTCGCCTCGCGCGAAGAAGTTTTCCTCGCACGGCAAGACGCGAAAGGGCCTGATCAACAGCAGCACGCTTTCCAAGATGCAAAAGCCCCTTGGCAGCAATCGGTGCGCCTTCGGGCAGTTCTTTGGTGACTTCCAAAATCCGGGTGCTAAGGGCGGTCATGGCTCTCTCTCCAGGTGTCAGAAACATAGGAGGACTTCTGACATTCTGCAAGAGCTAAGTTTCAAAAAGGTTTCCTCGTAAAATCAATAACTTGCCCTTACTGAGACCGATTCGGCCCCTTATTGAGGGCCAAAAAGCGGTTCTGGCCTCCCGTCCAACGAGCTGGGGGCCGCATCCCAATCCCGTCTATTATCGGTCCTTGGTGGGAAAGAGCCGGGCGCAGCAACCGCAATCGCATTTAGAGACTACCGACCTCCGACGAGGGTTGCCCGCCTGCCACCCAGAAGATCTCCAGCTCCCGGGAAAACAGGCAGACGAGATCGACACCTGTGCTAGCGACAACGAATTGCGCTGTTGTAAGCCGCGCCCCTGTTTGTTTCTGCCGCACCCGATGCTGTTTTCGCGACAATAATACAGTCCGTGGCGGCCTCAGCATCGGGCCGGGGGGCGTAATGATGCTGAGGCCTCCCGGACAGGCTCTTGCCCCGTGATACCGAGACCGTCGCCGTTCCGATAAGCCGGCCGACGAGATGAGGTTCCGCCCCTTCCTCCCAATCATCTCAAGTGTGGCGCCATTCCCACAACGCATGCTGATCAAAAAACGAAAGGCCGCAGGCGCTGCTCTGGTACAGATCCTGCGGCCTTGCCGCGACGTTCCGCACGATCGGCGCGGCGTTGCAACCGCTAGCACAGTGGCCCGCCAGCGTGAACCGGCGGATCGCGGATAAGGGCTGAGTGAATGAAACCATTTGCCGGCCTCGTCGAAGCAGCCTGGAAACAATCACGGTTCAGCCTCTCTCATTGAAAAGAGAGGGACTTCAGATGATTGCACTCAAAGCGCTCGTACTCGCCCTTGGTGCTGGGATCCTGTTTTGGATGTACTCGGGTGACTTGGGTTATGACGTAGCTCTCGCCATTGTGGCGTGCCTGTCATGACGAGAAAAGCCCGCCAGCGAGAACCGGCGGGCTGATTGCAACGGCCTCATTGGAGATCATCTTTGTCTCCTCCGTTGAGGAACTCCAGCCGTCGTTTGAGCTCTGCATTCTTCCCCATGAGTCTTTCGGCGAGAATATCATTGACGACCGTGTGCAGTTGCCACGGCTCTTCGATAGACATGCTCCCAAACGGCTTCACCCGACCCAGGCTTCCCAATAGATCGCGCTGAGAGGCGGGAGCTTGGCAATTCTGCGTAGTGAGAGGGAAGGTCATCTACAAATACGGTGTCGCGCCACCTTCTTGAAAGCCAGCCGGTTCCTCCTCAATCGAGAGCGCCGCAGCTCAGCGTGCGCCAGTCGGTTCCGCAGGCTGGCCAATTCGCCCATCTGATTCTTGAGAGAGGCCAATCATTGCTGGAGGGCAATGGTGCGATGGAAATCCGCTTGATCAAGGGTAATCATCATATCCTCAGCCCATAAAATGATTTGAATACAGCAAACATCGTGACAGCATTTTTACTGCGCTCAATATTCGCTAGTCTGCACAAGTAAAAAACGCCCCCCAGCTGCCGGCGGTTGCAGGGCCGATCATTTCTTCAGCAGCAGACACATATCTCGCGCTAGGCGCTTGATGGAGGCGGTGTACCGACCAAGAGCGGCCGCGATTTCGGAGGTGCTCGCTCCTTTTTTGACCAATTCGACAAGCAGCTGCATCTCCGCCGCCGTCCACTCCTTGGGCTTGCGATTCCTAATCATTTGGCGCTGCGATATTCGGTGCGAACTCAGAAAAGAAATAATTCAAAGAATGCTGAAGCCCGCTAGGTGCGTCGGCTAGCGGGCTCCCGACCCAAGGTCAAAAGTCTCCAACCTTGCGCCTGCCAATAGAGAAACGAACAAGGTTTAGGAAATCTTAACTGATCTCCGCAACGTCGAAACTGGGACGGGCTGTGAGGGACATACGCGGCCTGGCTCAGAGGCAGCCCCGCGAGCTCGCCAACCCCGGCGGGCCTTGCCTTATCCTAATGCACGTTGAGCCTGCTGCGGAACATGAAATAGATCATATGGCTTGCCGGGAGGGCTGCTATATGGTCGCCTTTACCGGGTTGCCGACATATTTCACTTAACCTTTTTCACCCGGAGCTTTTTGGCCAATGAAGCCACAGCGGCCGCTGTTGCGGCCTTTGTGCTGACGAGCTGCTACCGCGATCTGATCGGCGACCTGCAACGTCATCATTGCGACGGAGGACCTATATGCCCAAGGAAAATTGCCTGATTGTTCGTGCTGCCGGGAAACAACTGGATCTGTTGAGGGGCGAGGCCGCGCGCATCGCGAAAGCGGCCAACGTGGGCTGGTGGACTGATCGTGCGGAGGTCGGCACCAGGTTTTGCTTTGAGGATGCCGAAGCGAAAAACTCATTCGCACTTATTTGCGACAGCTTCAACATTGCCAGCCGAGAAGGCTAGCTAGAAAGATCCTGCCGACCTATGGCCCGCGGGAGTTGAGAGTGGAGATTTAGCGACCGGGCTTCGATTACCGCTGAGATGCTGGCTGAGTTGGACATGGGCGTGGCAAGCGGCCGGAGGTGATCGTCTTGTCGCAGTCAAGCCAGAGGCCCCCGACCATCGACAAATTGACGTGATAAGGCTTGCCGCTGTCAAAAGGGGTACAGAAGTGCATCGGCAGTCTCCCTTGCGGAATTAGGGCCTTAACGATTGAGATTCCGGCCACATCAAGACGCCTTACGAAGTTCACGCGCGGCCGCGACCATGTTGACGAGCGCCGGGCGGACTTCCTCCCAACTGCGCGTCTTCAGACCGCAGTCCGGATTGATCCAGAGCTGCGAGTCCGAGAGCCGCTTTCGGGCGAGGGTCATCAGCTCTTTCACCTCGGTGGTATCAGGCACGCGCGGCGAGTGGATATCGTAGACGCCGGGACCGATGTCGTTCGGATATTTGAAGGTTGTGAACGCGTCCAGCAGCTCCATCTTCGAGCGCGAGGTCTCGATCGAGATGATATCGGCGTCCATTGCCGCGATCGCGTCGATGATAGCGTTGAACTCCGAATAGCACATGTGGGTGTGGATCTGCGTGGCGTCGGCAACGCCCGTGGAGCAGATGCGGAAGCTCTCCACCGCCCAGTCGAGATAGGTCTTCCAGTCGGCCCGGCGCAGCGGAAGCCCTTCGCGAAGCGCGGCTTCGTCGATCTGGATCATGGTCGCGCCGGCCTTTTCGAGATCGGTGACCTCGTCGCGGAGCGCGAGCGCAATCTGGCGGCAGGCTTCGCTGCGCGGCATGTCGTCACGGACGAAAGACCAGTTCAGGATCGTCACCGGCCCGGTCAGCATCGCCTTCATCGGCTTCTTGGTCAGCGATTGCGAATAACGCCACCACTCCACAGTCATCGGCTTCGGCCGGGAGACGTCGCCGAACAGGATCGGCGGACCGAACGCAGCGGGAGCCATAGGACTGCACCCAGGCATGTTGGGTGAAGACGAATCCGGAAAGCTGCTCGCCGAAATACTGCACCATGTCGTTGCGCTCGAACTCACCGTGAACGAGTACGTCGAGGCCAATCTCCTCCTGCCAGCGCACGGTGCGGGCGGTTTTCTCCTTGAGGAATTGCTCATACTGCGCGTCGGTCAGCTTACCCTTGGCATGTGCAGCCCGGGCGTTGCGGACGTCGGCCGTCTGAGGGAACGAGCCGATCGTCCTGGTCGGGAAGGCGGGCAAACCAAAGCGCTTGCGCTGAACCTTGGCACGGCTTGTAAAGGCGCTCTTGCGGCTGCGCATCGCCGGGTCGATCGTGGCCATCCGCTTGGCGACGGCTGCATCGTGGATTTTGGGCGAGGTCTTCCGCGCGGTAGCTGCACGCTCGGACGCACCGAGAGCGTTGGCGAGGCCCGTATCGCCGGCAAGCGCCCTGGCCAGGGTCGACAGCTCAACGATTTTCTGCGCCGAGAAGGAGAGCCAGCTCTTCACGTCGGGATCGAGAGCAGTCTCAAGCTCCAGGTTGATCGGAATATGTAGCATCGAGCAGGACGGCGCGATCTGAACGCGCCGCTCGCCGAGCTTTGCGACGACCGGCTTGAGCCGGTCGACCAGCGCCGGAAGGTTGGAACGCCAGACGTTGCGGCCGTCAATGACGCCGAGTGAGATGACGAGATCTGAGCGGATGCGGGATGCGGCGATCTGGCTCAACTGCTGAGGCGCACGGACGAGATCGACATGCAGACCGGCCACGGGCAGCGCCAGCGCGGTTGCCAGATTGTCGCCGATGGCGCCGAAATAGGTCGCCAGCATGATCTTGATACCAGGGACCTCTTGGGCGAACCGCGCATAGGCGCGCCGGAGTGCGTCTCTTGCGGCATCGTCGAGGTCGAGCACGAGACAGGGCTCGTCGATTTGCACCCATTCGGCCCCGTGCTTGGCGAGCTCCTGGAGCACCTCGACATAGACGGGTTCGAGGCTGTCGAGCAGCGCAACCGGATCGAACAATCCATCGGCACTCTTGCCCAGTTTCAGGACGTGACCGGACCGACAAGGACCGAGCGCGTCTGGTACCCGAGTGCCTTGGCCTCGTCATATTCCTCGATTGCCTTGCGGGAGGAGAGCTTGAAAGGCTGGCCCATCTGAAACTCCGGGACCATGTAGTGGTAGTTGGTGTCCAACACTTGGTCATTTCCTGCGCGGCTGCGCCGTGGCCCTGATGCGCGTGTTCGCAGCTGGCGTCTTGTTCCTCTCCTTGCGAGCCGCGCGCCATCGCGAAATAGGTCTTGAGTGATACGGGGCCGCCCTTCCAGCCGTAGGCCTCAGGAATGGCGCCGACCAGGACGCTCGTCTCCAGCACCTGATCGTAGAACGAGAAGTCGTTGGACGGAATGATGGTCGCACCGAGCGACTTCTGGCGGGCCCAATTGGCTGCGCGGAGGCTGAACGCAGGTTTCCAGCAGTTGTTGCTCGCTCGTTTTGCCGGCCCAGTAGCTTTCGAACGCGGTCTTGAGTTCGCGACGCGGCCCAATACGGGCGTGCCGAGTGTAGCAACCGGAAGAGAGAGAAGACATAGCTTTAACCCCATTGTGGTGAGGCAAAAGGCCATGGCGGACGCTGGCAGGACAGCCGCGAATGCGGCAGCTGCTTGGCGTACCACCGGGACACCCCGCCCGTGGACGATTAGGTTATCGGGGCAGGTCTCCTGGCTCGCGGGTCATCGCCTGCATCCGGCCTTCCCGAAGCTTGCGCTTCAGTGACACTGATGGATGCGGGCTCACCGCTTACAGTTGCAGGGGCAGCGCCGGCATTGCGACGGTTCGCGTAACCGAACGCTCACCGGCTTCCCTCTTAGCTCCGGGTCAAGCGGACCCGGAGAACCTCGACAGCTCCGATTACCTGCAATGGGATGGCGGCGTCGACCTCTCTACGTTCACTTCCGCTGCGGCATGCCGGCCGGATTGATTGTTTGCACCATTGACGGAATCCAACGCTTCATAATCCTGTGATCTGATCGTCGCGTAGAGTTCGCACGCGTCTGCATCCGGTTGACTAGCTTGTGTGTGCCGCCGTCACGTGCAATCGCTAATTAAGTTTTGCTTGTGCCTTGTTGGCCATACGTAAGGAGGACAGTGGCCAAGTCACCAGCGCGTAACCCATGGCTTTAAATTCAGCAGTAGTAAAGAAGGGCGTCTTTCCAAATTCCGTCATCTTCGCAAGTAGTAGTGCCACGCCAGGCATTCGCTCGGCGAAAACGCGGAACTTTTCCGCTGAATGCAACGCGTCAGGGAAGATCGGATCCGCCTGCCTTACGTAAAACTTGGCGCGGCTGACCGCGCCATCGAGCTCTTCTGGCGACCGCGTCCGTTCTGGCAATGATCACGAGATCGCAACGGGCCTTTGAAGCAGCGGCAACCTTCTCCGCCATGTCGTGCGCGTCGACAGTCTTCTTGTCGTTCGTTCTAGTGGCCACACTTCTTGGTCAGAATCTCTCCCAGATGCAGAGCGGCCGCGCCGGAATCCTCAAAGATGCGGGTTGCATGAGCAGCTTCTGAAAACACTCTCTCACTCAAAATTTATGAAAATCATTTGCGCGGGAGACTAGATTCATCATCGCTATTCGGTTTTCCCAAGAACTTCTTGAAATTCCCTAGCCGGGCCGGCGCATACGAGAACGCGCGTGGGCCACACCCGAACTGGCTTCCGGCACGGGCTAGATCCCGCGCCGTGGATGGCGGCAGGGCAATGGGTGCCGTGCGTTCAACATGCAAGAGACCGCTCGTGTGGTCGACGCAATGCCGCCCAGCCGATCGAGAACAGATACGACAGATCGACCAATGCTTCAGCGAGCGCTTAGGCGGGCTCGCTTGTGCAAGTGAAGCAGAGAAACGGGGAGATCAGCGCGCCTCGGCGCTCTGATCATTCTGCGAGACTGACAGGTTGAGCGGCGTCAAGACCTACCAGTTCGGGTAGGCGACTCAACACCGCTTTCTCGCTACAACCCATCGTGTCCCATGACCGAACCTCGCGGGAAGCCGGATGTGGTTAGTATTGGATCATGCCTAAAGGGAGAGACAGAAGTTAGCGGCGCGTGAAAGGCAGGTTCTTTTCCTTGCTCCAGAGATAGGGCTCACGTTACCACTAACTTCCCCGGAAGTGCGGATGCGGCAGAAACAGCGCCTTTGTCCCAGATCCCCCGATCGATAAAGGGACGCCAAGTCGCATCCGCACTACTCCCCATTAATGTCAGCTTATCATTGTGCCCGGGTTTATGAAGCTCCTCCGACTGAGTGGACACCTGTAGTAGGCTCAGAGAGCCCGGAGGTGTCAAATGCCAGAACGTCAACGTCGATCGTTCACAGAGGATTACAAGCGCCAAGCCGTTGAACTAGTCTAGCGGTATCGAGCGGTCGATCGATCGGGTCGGTTGCCAAGGAACTCGGTCTGCGCGACTCGGTGTTACGACGCTGGGTGGATAAGCTCCGGTGACCTTGCCCCCGGAGCTTAATCCAGCTTGAAGTTCGTTCTGGCCCACGACGAGGACCAGAGCATGAAGCGTAGCCGCTTTACGGAAGAGCAGATTATCGGGATCTTGAAGGAGCACGAGGCCGGGGTGTCGGTCGCCGATCTATGCCGCAAGCACGGCCTGAGCGACGCCAGCATCTATAAATGGAAGGCCAAGTACGGCGGGATGGACGTCTCCGAGGCCAAGCGGCTGAGGACGCTGGAGGACGAGAACACGAAGCTGAAGCGGCTCCTGGCTGACGCCATGCTGGACAATGCG
>NZ_JACCHQ010000033.1 GCF_016031655.1 Bradyrhizobium glycinis | reverse complement strand
AGACGCGCATGCAGCCGATCGGCAATGCCTGGCAGAAGCTGCCCCGCATCGTCCGCGACCTCTCATCCGAACTCGGCAAGCAGATCGAGCTCGAGATGCACGGCGCCGACACCGAGCTCGACCGCCAGGTGCTCGATCTGATCAAGGACCCGCTCACCCACATGGTGCGCAACTCCGCCGATCATGGCCTCGAGACCCCCGCCGAGCGCCTCGCCAGCGGCAAGGGCGAGCAGGGCACCATTCGCCTGTCCGCCTATCACGAGGGCGGCCACATCATCATCTGCATCGCCGACAACGGCCGCGGCCTCAACACCGAGAAGATCAAGGCCAAGGCGCTCTCGTCCGGTCTCGTCACCGAGGCTGAGCTCGAGAAGATGAGCGAAGCCCAGATCCACAAGTTCATCTTCGCGCCGGGCTTCTCCACCGCGGCCGCCATCACCTCGGTGTCGGGCCGCGGCGTCGGCATGGACGTGGTCCGCACCAATATCGACCAGATCGGCGGCACCATCGACATCAAGTCGGTCGCGGGCGAAGGCAGCTCCGTCACCATCAAGATCCCGCTGACGCTCGCCATCGTCTCCGCGCTGATCGTCGAAGCCGCCGGCGACCGCTTTGCGATTCCCCAGCTCTCGGTGGTCGAGCTGGTGCGGGCCCGCGCCAACTCCGAGCACCGCATCGAGCGCATCAAGGACACCGCGGTGCTGCGCCTGCGCAACAAGCTGCTGCCGCTAATCCACTTGAAGAAGCTCCTGAAGATCGACGACGGCGCCGCTAGCGATCCCGAGAACGGCTTCATCGTGGTGACGCAAGTCGGCAGCCAGACCTTTGGCATCGTCGTCGACGGCGTGTTCCACACCGAAGAGATCGTGGTCAAGCCGATGTCGACAAAGCTGCGTCACATCGACATGTTCTCCGGCAACACCATTCTGGGCGATGGCGCGGTCATCATGATCATCGATCCCAACGGCATTGCCAAGGCGCTCGGCGCCGCCGGCTCCTCCGCCCATGACATGGGCGACGAGAACGGCGCCCACCACATCGGAAGCGGCGAGCAGACCACCTCGCTGTTGGTGTTCCGCGCCGGCTCGGCGCAGCCCAAGGCGGTTCCGCTTGGCCTCGTCACCCGCCTGGAAGAGCTGCCCGCCGACAAGATCGAGTTCTCGAACGGCCGCTACATGGTGCAGTACCGCGAGCAGCTGATGCCGCTGGTGGCCATGGACGGCGTCACCATCGCGAGCCAGGGCGCCCAGCCGATCCTGGTGTTCGCCGACGACGGCCGCTCCATGGGCCTCGTCGTCGACGAGATCATCGACATCGTCGAGGAACGGCTCAACATCGAGGTCGGCGGCTCCTCCTCCGGCATTCTCGGCTCGGCCGTGATCAAGGGCCAGGCCACCGAGGTGATCGACGTCGGCCACTTCCTGCCGATGGCGTTCGCTGACTGGTTCACTCGCAAGGAGATGAAGCCGTCGCTGCATTCGCAGTCGGTGCTGCTGGTCGACGACAGCGCGTTCTTCCGCAACATGCTGGCGCCGGTGCTGAAAGCCGCCGGCTATCGCGTCCGCACCGCGCCGACCGCGCAGGAGGGCTTGGCGGCGCTGCGCGCCCAGAACTTCGACGTGATCCTGACCGACATCGAGATGCCCGACATGAACGGGTTCGAGTTCGCGGAAGTCGTTCGCGCCGACAACAACCTCGCCGCGACGCCGATCATCGGCCTCTCGGCGCTGGTGTCGCCGGCGGCGATCGAGCGTGGCCGTCAGGCCGGCTTCCACGATTATGTCGCCAAGTTCGACCGTCCCGGTCTGATCGCGGCGCTGAAGGAGCAGACCGCGGGCGCCGCCGGCGCCTCCGAGCTGAGCCGGGCGGCCGCGGCTTAGGCCCTGAAGCGGGATGGATCAGGAGAGAGGTAAGATGAGCAAGACCCAATCCAGCGAAGGCGCCATGGTCGAGTACGTCACCGCGATGATCGGCGGTCAGCTGTTCGGCCTGCCGATCTCGCGCGTCCAGGACGTGTTCATGCCCGAGCGCGTCACCCGCGTGCCGCTGGCCTCGCGCGAGATCGCGGGCGTATTGAACTTGCGCGGCCGCATCGTCACCGTGGTCGACATGCGCTCGCGCCTCGGCCTGCCCAAGGACGAGGACGGCAAGACCGCGATGGCGGTCGGCGTCGACCTGCGCGGCGAATCCTACGGCCTCCTGATCGACCAGATCGGCGAGGTGCTGCGCCTGCCCGAGGACGGCAAGGAAGAAAACCCCGTCAACCTCGACCCCCGCATGGCCAAGCTCGCCGGCGGCGTCCACCGCCTCGACGGCCAGCTCATGGTCGTCCTCGACGTCGACCGCGTCCTCGAGCTCGAAACCAAGACGCAAATGGCTGCTTGAGCCAACGAAACATCGAAGCCGGAGAACCGAAATGAAGACGTGTTTGGTGGTCGATGATTCCAGCGTGGTACGCAAGATCGCGCGCCGGATCCTGGAAGGCCTGGAGTTCGAGGTCACCGAGGCCGAGGACGGCTCCAAGGCGCTCGAGATCTGCCAGCGGCAGCTGCCCGACGCGGTGCTGCTCGACTGGAACATGCCGGTCATGGACGGCTTCGAGTTCATGGGCCACATGCGCCGCCTGCCCGGCGGCGACCAGCCCAAGGTGGTGTTCTGCACCACCGAGAACAACGTGGCTCATATCGCTCAGGCGCTCAGCGGCGGCGCCAACGAGTACATCATGAAGCCCTTCGACAAAGACATCATCGCCGACAAGTTCGCTGAAGTCGGTTTGATCCCGGTCGGACAAGCCATGGTCTGAGTGTGTCTGGCCCAAAGTGCTTGGGCCAGAGTGTTCCAGTACAGCTTTCGAGAGGCCATCCGTGACCCCGACCGAGTACGAGTATCTGCGTAAATTCCTGAAGGATAATTCCGGTCTCGACCTGTCCGCAGAGAAGCAATATCTGATCGAAAGCCGTCTGCTGCCGCTGGCCCGCAAGGCCGGGATGTCCGGCATCGCCGAGCTCGTGCAGAAGCTGCAAGGCGGTTCGCGCCAGCTGATCACCGACGTGGTCGAGGCCATGACCACCAACGAGACTTTCTTCTTCCGCGACAAGGTCCCTTTCGATCATTTCCGCGACCACATCATGTCGGAGATCATCAAGGCGCGTGCGGCCAAGCGCAGCGTGCGCATCTGGTGTGCCGCCGGCTCGACCGGGCAGGAGCCCTATTCGCTGGCGATGTGCCTGAAGGAGATGGGCGCGGCCCTCACCGGCTGGCGCGTCGAGATCATCGCGACCGACCTGTCGCAAGAGGTGCTGGAGAAGGCCAGGGCCGGCGTCTACAGCCAGTTCGAGGTGCAGCGCGGCCTGCCGATCCAGATGCTGGTGAAATATTTCAAGCAGATCGGTGAGACCTGGCAGATCAATCCCGAATTGCGGGCGATGATCCAGCACCGCCAGCTCAACCTGCTGCACGATTTCGCCCAGCTCGGCACCTTCGACGTCATCTTCTGCCGCAACGTGCTGATCTATTTCGATCAGGACACCAAGATCAACGTCTTCAACCGCCTGGCGCGCCAGATCGAGCCCGATGGCTTCCTGGTGCTTGGCGCCGCCGAGACCGTGGTCGGACTGACCGACACGTTCCGGCCGATTGCGGAGCGGCGCGGCCTCTACAAGCCGAACGATCCGCGCGCGGCAGTGACCAAGCCGGTTCTCGCCGGTGTGGCGCCGCGCATGGCGGCGATGGCGGGGCGATAATCATGGCCGAGGATGGCAAGGGCGCGGAGCGTGTGACCTTCAGCCGCGGCTATGATGTCTGCATCATGGCCATCGACGGCACCTGGCGGCGCGACTGCAAGCTCAACGCGATCTCCGACACCGACGCCGTTCTCACGGTGGAGGGCTCGATCCAGGGCTTGAACCTCAAGGAGTTCTTCCTGCTGCTGTCGTCCACGGGTCTCGCCTATCGTCGCTGCGAGCTGGTCCGTGTCAACGGCGCCGAAATGGACATCCAGTTCCTGCGCGGCAAGAACCGGAAGAAGCGCGGTGCGGCCGGTGGCCATGACGCCGCGGCCTGATCTCGCCGCCGCTGTCGCGACGCTTTCCGGCACTTTGCTTCACATTTGCTGAACGTGTCCGAGTCAATTGCTCGCGGCCGCTTTACGCGGCTTAAGCGCGAGCCGTGTATCCATTGACGCTCTCAATCTCAGGATCCGGCAATGCCCAGAAGTTCTCTTTCCCCGATCTCGTCAAACCTGCCCGACGGCGCCGAGCGGCGTGCGCTTCAGCTCCTGGTGGTCGATGACGATGCCACGCAGCGCCGCCTGATCACGGTCGCGGCCAAGCAGGCGGGCCACGAGGTCACCGTGGCGCCATCCGTGGCGGACGCGATCGAGAAGCTGCGCGCCGCGCGCTTCGACTGCGTGACGCTCGATCTCGTGCTGGAGGATGGTGACGGCGTCGACGTGCTGCGGGAGATGGCGAGCGCGAAGTTTGCAGGCTCCGTGATCGTCATCAGCGGCATGGACGGCAAGCGCCGCAGTGCCGCCCGCAGCTTCGCCCGTTCCGTCGGGATCGAGCTCCAGAGCCTGCCGAAGCCGCTGGATCTCGCGGCGCTGCGCATCAGCCTTGCCAATCTCGGCAAGACCGCGATGGGCCTGCCGGCGATTCACACCTGGGGTGGTGTCGCCACCGACGCGATCGTGGAACGGCACCGCGCCTAGCTTGCGGAGCTGCCATGCAGTCAGACGCGGCCGCCCGCCGCGTTGTCGGATTCCGACAGACATTGCAGGGCGTGGCCGAGGCCCGCCCGGCAGGCATTGAGGGCCGCGCTCGCGCTGACGTAGCGGGGCGTGACGTCATCGAGCAAGACGACATCTGCGGAACCTTCCGGATCGCTGCCGTGTTCTTGATCCATGGCTGCGGCGATCCGGCGCATGCTGGTCTCGATCTGTGCGATCAGCAAACGAAGGTCCGCCGCAATCAGCTCACGGCTCTCGACTTCGGACGTTGCGACGGGAGGCGACGTGTCGGCCAAATTTAGCATGGATATTCTCCGTCCACTGCAATTAGGCGCCATGCCGCTACTTGTGCGTTAAGTCCATGTCCCGTACAAATACGGGTGAGCCGGATCCGCGCCGAGCGCCATAACGATTGGCGCGGACGCGAGTCCTTCATGCCAACCGGATGTGGCACATGGCCGAACAAAGCTCTCGCGGTGAAATCTTCGTGGTCGACGACGACCCTGCCGTTCGCGACACCTTGTCGATGGTGTTGAAGGCGGCGGGCTATGAGGTGATCTGTTTCGCGGACGGTGCAGCGCTGCTCTCCGTCGCGCGAAACCGCACGCCGGCTGCAATCCTGCTCGACGTGCATATTCCCGGGAAGTCGGGTCTCGACATCCTGAAGGAGCTGCACGGCGAGGACTATCCGGCGCCGATCTTCATGATCTCCGGGCAGGGCGACATCGCGATGGCGGTGGGCGCGATCAAGAGCGGCGCGCTCGACTTCATCGAGAAGCCGTTCCGCGGCAGCGAGATCGTCGGCCGCCTCGACGAGGCGATCGGTGCCTATGCACGCAGGCAGGCCGAGAACGCGTCGCCGAAATTCGGCTCGCTGCATTTCCCCGGCCGCGAGCCGCTGACGCGCAGGGAGCGTGAGGTGCTGGAGCAGTTCGCCTCCGGAGCCTCCAACAAGGAGGCCGGCCGCACGCTCGGCATCAGTCCGCGTACCATCGAGGACCACCGCGCCAACATCATGAAGAAGCTCGGCGCGCGCAATGCCGCCGACCTGATCCGCATCGTGATGACCGCGGCCCAGCGCGCGTCGTAACATGGTCTCGTGCCCCGGACGCAGCGCATCATGCAATGATGCGCTGCTGAGCCGGGGCCCATCTCCCCAACTTCACGGCTCAATGTTCTGGGTCCCCGCTCTGCACAGCAGCGCTTACGCGCCGCAGTGCGTCCGGGACAAGAGAGCAATCACCCGCTCAACGCCTTGCGGACGATCCGCGCCAGGTCCGATTTGCGATAGGGCTTGGCCAGCAACATCACGCCGGAATCCAGCCGGCCGTGATGGATGATCGCGTTCTCGGTATAGCCTGACGTGTAGACCACCTTGAGATCCGGGCGCGTCTTCATCAGCTCGTCCGCGAGCTGCCGTCCGTTCATCTTGCCGGGCATGATGACGTCGGTGAACAGAAGGTCGAACGGCTTGCCGGCTGCGACGATCGCGAGCGCCTCCGCGGCGTTCGCCGCCTGTAGAGTGACGTAACCCAGCGAATGCAGCTGCGCCAGCACGTAGTCCCGCACCAGCCGGTCGTCCTCGACCACCAGGATCGTCTCGTGTCCGCCCTCGATCGTCGCCGGCGTCACGCCCTCGCCGACCGCCGTCGGCGTCTTGCCGGGCGGCAGATACATCTTGATCGTGGTGCCGTGCCCCTCCTCGCTGTAGATCTTGATGTGACCTGCGGACTGCTTGATGAAGCCGTAGACCATCGAAAGTCCGAGTCCGGTGCCCTTGCCAGGTCCCTTCGAGGTGAAGAAGGGATCGAACACCCGGGGCAGCATGTTCGCAGGGATTCCGGTGCCGGTGTCGCTCACGGCGATCAGCACGTAGTGCCCCGGCGGCACGTCGTTGGCGCTGGCATAGACCTCGTCGAGATAGGCGGCGCCGGTCTCCACGATCAGCTTGCCGCCGCCGGGCATGGCGTCGCGCGCATTGAGCGCGAGGTTGAGGATCGCGGTGGTGAGCTGGTTGGGATCGACGATGGCGACGCAATTCTCGTCCTCGAACACCGATTCGATCTGGATCTGCTCGCCGAGCGTCGGGCGCAACAATTTCGCAGTGTCGACGATCAGCGAGTTGATGTCGATCTCGCGCGGCTGCAGCGGCTGCTTGCGCGCGAAGGCGAGCAGGTGCTGGGTCAGATCGGCGCCGCGCGCGGCGGCCTCGTCGATCATCTTCGTGATCGCCGCGAGCTGCGGCTCCTTGGCGACCGCCTCCGCGAGAATCTCGATCGTGCCGGTGATGACGGTGAGAATGTTGTTGAAGTCATGCGCCACGCCGCCGGTCAGCTGGCCGACGGCCTCCATCTTCTCGGCATGGCGGATGCGCTCCTCGGCGGCGATCTTGTCGGTGAGGTCGCGGTAGAAGACGTTGAACAGCAGGCCCTCGCGCCGCTTCAGCGCGGTGACGCTCAGCTCGGCCCTGAATTCCTTGCCGTCGCGGCGGCAGCACATCAGCTCGCGGCGGCGGTTCAGCGTCCGGCCGTCCTCGTTGGCCAGGAATTGCTTCAGCCCCGCCCGAACCCTCTCGCGTTCGCTCTCGGCGACGATGAGGTCGATCGTGCTCTTGCCGAGGACCTCCTCGCGACGCCAGCCGAACAGCTGCTCGGCCTGCGAGTTCCAGTTCAGGATGCTCCCGGTCTCGTCGGTCTGGACGAAGGCGTCGAGCGAGGTCTCGACGATGTTGCGAGCGAGGCGCTCGCTCTCGCGCAGCGATTCCTGCGCGAGCCGTGCTTCGGTCATGTCGCGCCCGACGAAGAAGAAGCGCTTGGCCGGCTCGGACCAGCTGCCGAGCCAGGACAGCCAGACCTCGTGCCCGTTCTTGTGGATGCAGCGGGTGTCGGCCAGCTTGACGCGATCGCCGCGGCGCATCGCCCGCATCTCGGCACGGGACTGCTCGAGATGACCGGGATGGATGAAGTCGGCGCCGCTGCGGCCGATCATCTCGTCCGGCCGGTAGCCGAGAATGGTCTCGCTGCTCGGGCTGACCTGCGCGACATGGCCCCGCGCGTCCATGATCATGATCAGGTCCTGCGACGTCTCGAAGATCTGACGCCGCTCCTCGAGCTGGTGCTGCAGCGCTCGCTCGGCGCGCCGTGCCTCGGTCAGGCTGCGCGCGCTTCCCGAGGCGCCGATGATTTCGCCCGACGGTCCCTTGATCGGCGACAGGCTGAGCGAAATCTCGACCGGCGTGCCGTCCTTGCACAGGCGGACCGTCTCGAAGCGTTCGATCGGCTCGCCCCGTGCGATCCGCCGCAGGTACTCCTTGCCCTGTTCGCGGCGGTCGGGCGGGACGATGATCGAGGTGGGCTTGCCGATCGCCTCTTCCGCCGTATAGCCGTAAAGGCGTTCGGCGGCCGGATTCCAGCCGGTGATGATGGCATCGAGCGTCTGCATCACGATCGCATCGTCGGACGATTCCACGGCGGCACTGAACAGGTTCTCGCGCGCAGCGTGATGGCTCCGCGCGGCCTCGGTGCGGCGATGCTCCTCGATCTCGCGTTCGAGCGCGGCTGTTTTCGCGCGCATCTCCTCCACCATCCGCGCAAAGGCCCGTGCCAGCACGCCGGTCTCGCCGCTGGCATCGATGGGGATGTCCGCGGGACGTCCGCTGCCGATGGCCTGCACCGCCTCCGTCAGACGCCCGATCGGGCGGGTCAACGAGCGCGCCAGCAGCACCGCGAGCGCAGCCGCGGCGAGAACGGCCAGCACGCCGACCAGCAGGGACGTTTTTTGGATGGCGGCCGGCACGCGGCCGAACACGGACGGGGGAATGGTCACGACGATGGCGACCCATTCCTTGCCCGCAAGCGATATGGGCGCGAATGCCGCGCCGCTCGTCCGGCCCGACTCGTCGGTCGTGACCCGCGTGGCCACGTCCGACGTGCCGGCCAGCGCTGCGAAGAACGGAAAGTCCTTGCGCCAATCGGTCGGATGGCCCCGCGATGACCCGAACTCCCGCGCCCGGTCGGGATGGACGAGATAGTCGCCGCGCGCATTCACGACGTAGATCTCTCCGCCCGAGGTCGTCGTCGCGCGGACCCGGTCGAGTGCCGGGCGCATGTCGATATTGGCCACGATGATGCCGAACGGCTTGTCGTCGGCTGTGAACAGCGGCATCGCCACGCGTAAAGTCGGCGCGTGAGGCGCCGCCGTTCCCCCCTGACGAGTCGCGAGTTCGATGGGAGAAACATAGATCTCGCCGGGCCCGAGCCGTATGGCTTGCTGAAAGTACGCTCGGTCGCCCTTGCGCTCCAGTTCGCTGTCCGGAGCGATCCGGGCTGCTCCGTTGGGACCCGAACGATCGACGTGGACCAGTTCGCGCTGGTCGTTGTCGACGCCGATGATCCTGAACTGCCCGTAAATGGGCTTGGCGTCGATCTCGGCCGCGAGCCGCGCCGCGATACGCTCGCGCCAGGTCTGCTCCGAGACGCCGTCCGCAGGATCGATCCCGCCGCCGGCATGAGCGCGGATCAGGCCATTGATCGCCGCTGCGGCGCGATAGCCGACCAGATCGCCGCGTACGCCGGCAACGTAGGATTCAAGGTTGGTCGCGAGCAGGCGCGATTGGGCTTCGACCCGCTCCAGCACCCGCGGAATGACGGCCTGTGTGGTGTTGCGATAGCCCAGCCATCCGACTGCGGCCACGGTGACCGCAACCAGCAGGATCATCGCGATGGCCAGCCGCGTGGCCAGCATCGTTGCTGCTCTCATGGGGAGTTTCGCCGGACCTGCCGCATCGCTGCGCCATTTCTGGCTTGCGGCAGAGGAGGCGTTCTTGTCATCGGCGGCCGGAGCGGACATCGGACCCCTCCGGCGCGTCGGCCTTCAGGCAATCTGTGACCACGGCAAGCAGTGCATCGGGCCGGAACGGCTTTTGCAAGCTGGCCAACGCGCCGAGCTTGGTCGCCATCTTCAGGAAGTCCGGCCCCGCGTAGGCATCCGGCGTGACCGAACGGCCGGAGATGACGACGGTCGGAACCGCCGGGGCCAGCGCCCGAATGTGACGCATCGTCTCCAATCCGTCCATGCCGGGCATGAAGATGTCGAGAAACAACAGGTCGAACCGGCTTGCCTCGAACAGCGCCAGCCCCTTGCGGCCATCCGCGGCGATCGTCACATGATGACCAGCCCGTTCCAGCAGCAGCCGGATGGTGAACTGGACGGCCGGATCGTCATCCACGATCAGGATGTTGGCCACGCCTGAAATCCTCCGCGGTCGGCAGGGAGTGTCCCAGCGACCGCAAATCAAACCAATGAACACGAAATTGTTGCGCGGATTCTCAACGGCCGGCAAGCACTTCGGAACCCCTTGGGCCCGCCTGCCGCTTTATTGCGCTGCACTGTGCGGTGTGCACGCCTGAGTGCATAGCAGAGGTCCGCCCTCCGCCCGCCCTGCGCCTTGCCGGGGATGGATTGCCTGTGAGAAGAGCAGGGCGAATCCTCCGGACGGACAAGGAAAGAGATGAGCAACAAGAAGAAGACGCCCGACCAGCTCCGCAGCGCGCGCTGGTTCGCACCCGACGATCTGCGTTCGTTCGGCCATCGCTCCCGCGCCATGCAGATGGGATATGCGCCGGAGGAGTGGAAGGACCGCCCGATCATCGCGATCCTCAACACCTGGTCGGACGCGCAGCCCTGCCACATGCACTTCAAGTCGCGCGTCGACGACGTCAAGCGCGGCATCCTGATGGCGGGCGGCCTGCCGCTTGAGCTGCCGGCGCTGTCGCTGTCGGAATCGCTGCTCAAGCCCACCACCATGCTCTATCGCAACCTGCTGGCGATGGACGCCGAGGAGCTGCTCCGCAGCCATCCCGTCGACGGCGTGGTGCTGATGGGCGGCTGCGACAAGACCACGCCGGCGCTGCTGCTGGGTGCAACCTCGATGAACATTCCGGCGATCTATCTGCCGGCAGGCCCGATGCTGCGCGGCAATTGGAAGGGCAAGACGCTCGGCTCCGGCTCCGACGGCTGGAAATATTGGGACGAGCGCCGCGCCGGAAAGATCTCCGACAAGGACTGGCTCGACATCGAGGCCGGCATCGCCCGCAGCTACGGCACCTGCATGACCATGGGTACCGCCTCGACCATGACTGCGATTGCGGAAGCGATCGGCATGACGCTCCCCGGCGCCTCGTCGATCCCCGCCGCCGACGCCAACCATATCCGCATGGCAAGTGAATGCGGCCGCCGCATCGTCGAGATGGTGTGGGAGGATCTGACGCCGAAGGTGATCCAGACCCGCAAGGCGTTCGAGAACGCGATCGCGGTCGCGATGGCGATGGGCTGTTCCACCAACGCCATCATCCATCTGATCGCGCAGGCCCGCCGCGCCGGCCAGGATATCGGCCTCGACGATTTCGAGAAGGCCAGCCGCAAGGTGCCCGTCATCGCCAACGTCCGCCCGAGCGGCGATACGTACCTGATGGAGGACTTCTTCTACGCCGGCGGCCTGCCGGCGCTGATGGGCCAGATCAAGCCGCATCTGCATCTCGACTGCATCACGGTCACAGGCAAGACGCTGGGTGAGAACATCGAGAGCGCCGAGGTACACAACGCCGACGTGATCCGCGGCATCGACAATCCCATCTACAAGGAAGGCGCGCTCGCCGTGCTCAAGGGCAATCTCGCGCCCGACGGCTGCGTCATTAAACCCTCCGCCTGCGCACCGCGGTTCCTCAAGCACACCGGGCCGGCGCTGGTGTTCGACGACTATCCCTCGATGAAGAAGGCGATCGACGATCCCGATCTCGACGTCACCGAGGATCACATTCTCATCCTGCGCAATGCCGGGCCGCAGGGCGGGCCGGGCATGCCGGAATGGGGCATGCTGCCGATCCCGACCAAGCTCGTGAAGCAGGGCGTGCGCGACATGGTGCGCATCTCGGATGCGCGCATGAGCGGCACCAGCTACGGCGCCTGCATCCTGCACGTCGCGCCGGAATCGTATATCGGCGGCCCGCTGGCGCTGGTGCAGAACGGCGACCGCATCACGCTCGATGTCGCTGCGCGCACCATCAATCTCGAAGTCGGCGAAGCCGAGCTCGCAAAACGCCGCGCCGCCTGGAAGCAGCCCCAGCGCCGCTTCGAGCGCGGCTATGGCTGGATGTTCACCAAGCACATCAAGCAGGCCAATGACGGCTGCGACTTCGACTTCCTCGAGACCGATTTCGGCGCGCCGATTGGCGAGCCGTCGATTTATTAATCACCTTGTCATTCCGGGGCATCGCGAAGCGATGAGCTATGGTGCGCAATTGCGCACCTGAGAATCCATAACCACGATGGATTCCGGGCTCGCGCCAAGTGGCGCGCCCCGGAATGACGAAAGAGAGAACACGACATGACCAAACTCACCGAAGCCACCCGCAACAAGCTCAAATCCGTCTCCACCGCCACCGTCGCCACCGCCTTGTTCAAGCGCGGCCTGCGCATCCAGATGATCCAGGATGTCCGCCCCTTGAGCCCGGACCAGCCGACCATGGTCGGCGAGGCCTTCACGCTGCGCTACATGCCGGCGCGCGAGGACCTCAACACCATCGACGTGTTCAGGGACCGCTCCCATCCGCAGCGCAAGGCGGTCGAGGATTGCCCGCCGGGCGCCGTGCTGGTGATGGACAGCCGCAAGGAGGCGCGCGCGGCCTCGGCCGGCGCGATCCTGGTGACGCGACTGATGAAGCGCGGCGTTGCTGGCGTCGTCACCGACGGCGGCTTTCGCGACTCCGCCGAGATCTCAACGCTCGGCTTTCCTGCCTTCCACCATCGCCCCTCCGCACCGACCAACCTGACGCTGCATCAGGCGATCGAGATCAACGTGCCCATTGGCTGCGGCGATGCGCCGGTGTTTCCCGGCGACGTCATCCTCGGCGATGCCGACGGCGTCATCGTGATCCCCGCGCATCTGGCAGACGAGATCGCCAACGAGACCTTCGAGATGACCGCGTTCGAGGATTTCGTCACCGAGGAAGTCGGCAAGGGCCGCGGCATCTTCGGTCTCTATCCCGCCACCGATCCGCAGACGCTCACCGATTTCGCAGAATGGCGCAAGAAGAACGGGCGGTGAGTTGCCTCGCCTCTCCCCGCTTGCGGGGAGAGGCCGGAATTCGCAAAGCGAATTCCGGGTGAGGGGGAGCCTCCGCGAGCTTCACTGCCGGCGTGTTCGCGGATAAAGCCCCTCACCCGACCCTCTCCCCGTAAGAACGGGGAGAGGGAGAAGAGTCACGCCTCCGCCATCCCCGCGGCCCACAGCGCGAACGCGTACACGATCGCGACTTCGTCGAGCCGGTCGAAGCGCCCCGAGGCGCCGCCGTGGCCGGCGCCCATATTGGTGCGGAGCAGGACCGGGCCGCCGCCGGTCATGGTGGCGCGCAGGCGCGCGATCCATTTGGCGGGCTCCCAGTAAGTGACGCGGGGATCAGTCAATCCGCCCATCGCCAGGATTGCCGGATAATCCTTCGCCGCGACGTTGTCGTAAGGCGAGTAGGAAAGAATGGTGCGGAAATCCTTCTCGCTCTCGATCGGGTTGCCCCATTCGGGCCATTCCGGCGGCGTCAGCGGCAAGGTGTCGTCGAGCATGGTGTTGAGCACGTCGACGAACGGCACTTCTGCGACGATGCCGGCGAACAATTCGCCGGCGCGGTTGGCGACCGCGCCCATCAGCATGCCGCCGGCCGAGCCGCCATGGCCAATGATGCGCTTGGCGCTGGTGTACTTCGCGTCGATCAGTGCCCGCGCACTGGCGGCGAAATCGTCGAAGCTGTTCGTCTTCTTCTCGCGCTTGCCGTCGAGATACCAGCCCCAGCCCTTGTCGGCGCCGCCGCGGATATGGGCGATGGCATAGACGAAGCCGCGGTCGACCATTGACAGGCGGTTGGTGCTGAACGAAGCCGGCATCGCCATGCCATAGGAGCCGTAGCCGTAGAGCAACAGCGGCGCCGCGCCGTCGAGCTTCAGCCCGCGGCGATGCAGGATCGAGACCGGCACCTCGGCGCCATCATGCGATTTCGCCGTGATGCGCGTCGTGACGTAGTCGGCCGGGTTATGGCCGGACGGAATCTCCTGGCGCTTGCGCAAGGTGCGCGTGCGCTTGATCATGTCGTAGTCGTAGACTTCCGACGGCGTCGTCATCGACGAATAGGAAAAGCGCAGGGTAGTCGTCTCGAACTCGTAGGAGCCCATCGTATCGAGCGAGTAGGCCGCCTCGTCGAAGGCGATGGCATGCTCCTCGTTCGAGGCGAGGTCGCGGATCACGACCGACGGCAGCGCATTGGCGCGCTCCAGCCGCACCAGATGGCCGGCATAGAGATCGAGGTCGATGATGTAGATGCCGGGCCGATAGGGAATCAGATCGCGCCAGTTCTTGCGCTCGGGCTGGCTAAGCGGCGCAGTGACGATCTTGAAGTCGATGGCATCGTCCGCATTGGTGAGGATGAACAATTCGTCGCCGCGGTCGGCGAGCGAATATTGCACGCCTTCCTCGCGCGCAGCGACCAGGCGCGGCGGCGCCTCGGGATTGGCGAGATCGATCAGCCGTTGCTCCGAGGTCTCGTGATCGCCGCCCGCGATCACGCAAAAGCGGCCGCTGGTGCTTTCATGCAGGTGGGTGAACCAGCCGGCATCCTGCTCCTCATAGACCAGCGTGTCGTCGGCCTGCTTTGTGCCGAGCTTGTGCCGCCACACCTGCATCGGGCGGTGATTGTCGTCGAGCTTCACATAGAAGAAGCTCCTGCAGTCCGCGGCCCAGACCACGCCGCCGTCGGTCTCCTCGACGAGATCGTCGAGGTCCTTTCCCGTCGCCCAGTCGCGCACGCGGATGGAGAAATATTCGGAGCCCTTGGTGTCGGCGCTCCAGGCCTGCAGCTTGTGATCGTACGAGTGCCGGCTGCCGCCGAACTTGAAATATTGGTGGTCCTTGGCGAGCGCGTCGCCATCGAGCACGATATGGCCTTCGCCGCCGTCGCGCGGCATGCGCCCGAACAGCTCGTGCTGCCCGCCCTCGCGAAACCTGCGGAAATAGGCGAAGGGCCCATCCGGTGACGGCACGCTGGAATCGTCCTCCTTGATCCGCCCGCGCATCTCGCGCACCAGCATCTTCTGCAACGGCGCGGTATGGCCGAGCAGGCTCTCGGTGTAGGCGTTCTCCTCGTCGAGATATTTGCGGATGTCCGGATCGAGCACGGCGGGATCGCGCAGCACCTCCTGCCAGTTCGCGTCCTTCAGCCAGGCATAATCGTCGGTCACGGTGATGCCGTGCCGCGTGAAGGAATGCAGCCGGCGCGGGCCGACGGGGGGCTTCGAAGGCGTCTTGGCTTGGGTCACTCGGTCCTCGTTCGTCAGCGCATCGTCTTGTCTTAACCTCGCCCCGCTTGCGGGGAGGGTCGCCGCGAAGCGGCGGGTGAGGGGGTACAGGTCCCTCGACCATCTCGCGTGTGGAAAGAGGCCCCTCACCCCAACCCTCTCCCCGTAAGAACGGGGAGAGGGTTAAGAGGGGCCGCCGCTTGATCGCGCGTTCCCTTATATCGTTCCGATTCCGCCGATTGCCAGCACGACCGTCCCATCCCCACCGGGTTGTTGATCCGTCCCTTGTATGCTTTAGGACCTTATCCCCGCCGCCGGTCCAGCCCGATGCTGTTCAATTCCTATGCCTTCATCCTGCTGTTCCTGCCGGTCGTGCTCGCCGGCTATTTCCGGCTCGGCCGGCGCAGCAATCTGGCTCCGGTGGTCTGGCTGGCGCTGGCTTCGATCACCTTCTACGCAATCGGCAGCTGGCGGTTCGTCGCCCTTCTGCTGCTCTCGATCGCCTTCAATTACGCCGTCGGCCATCTTCTCATCGCGGCGGAGCTCACGCACCCGCAACGAAAGGCCGCGCTCGCCCTCGGCGTCGCCGGCGATCTCCTCATGCTCGGCATCTTCAAATATGCCGGCTTTGTCGCCGAGAACGTCAACGCGCTGCTCGGCACGCATGTCGCGGTCGACATCCTGCTGCCGGTCGGCATCTCCTTCTACACCTTCACCCAGATCGCGTTCCTGGTCGATGCTTATCGCGGCCGGGTCGCGGCCTATGCGCTGCCGCATTACGCCCTGTTCGTGACTTACTTCCCGCATCTGATCGCCGGGCCCATCCTCCATCACAAGGACATGATCCCACAATTCGAGCACGAGGAGACCAAGCGCCCGGACGGGCATCTCATGTTGTGCGGAATCATCATCTTCGCGATCGGCCTGTTCAAGAAGACCTGCCTTGCCGACGGCATCCAGCCGCTGGTCGCGCTCGCCTTCGAGGCGCGCTCACCGAGCTTCGACCAGGCCTGGCTTGGCGCGCTCGCCTACACCTTCCAGCTCTATTTCGACTTCTCCGGCTATTCCGATATGGCGATCGGCATCTCGCTGATGTTCGGCATCTTCCTGCCCGTCAATTTCAACTCGCCCTACAAGGCCACAAGCATCGTCGAGTTCTGGCGGCGCTGGCACATGACGCTGTCGCAATTCCTGCGCGATTATCTCTACATCCCGCTCGGCGGCAACCGGCGCGGCCGCGTGCTGCGCTACGTCAATCTGATGATCACGATGCTGCTCGGCGGGCTCTGGCACGGTGCGGCCTGGACTTTTGTCATTTGGGGCGCGCTGCACGGCGCGTATCTCTGCTTCAATCATGCCTTCAATGCCTTGATATCGAACGTTCCGCCGCTGTTTGCGCGCCCGGCTCGCATCGCGGGCGCTGCGCTGACGTTCCTCGCTGTCGTGGTCGCCTGGGTGTTCTTCCGCGCTGCGAGCGTGGAATGGGCGTTGCGCGTCCTTCGCGCCATGACCGATCCCGCGAATCTCGTGCTCGGCCGCGAGGAGATTGCAGCCCTGGTGCAGGTCATGGTCTACGCGGCGCTGGTGTGGCTGGCGCCGAACACGCAAGCGCTGATGGGATACGACCACGGCAACCGCAAGGTCGGCGAGGCGCTGCGGGCAGGGCGCACGCGGCCGCTGGTGCTCTATGCGGCCTCGCTGCTGCTCGCCTTCGGCTTTCTGGGCATCCAGAGCCACAGCGAATTCATCTATTTCCGGTTCTGATGCAGGGCGCGTTCACCAGTCTCAGGCGTCTTCTGCTGGCGAGCGCGGCCTGCGTCGCGAGCGCTGCAGCGCTCACTTTCGTCGTCGATCCCCTGCAGCTGTTCCGCCCCTCGCGCCTGGTCCCGGCCTTCTACTCGGAGGACACGCGCGTTCAGAATGCCGGCCTGATCCGCAGCCAGCCGTTCGACACCGCCTTCATGGGCACCTCGCTCGCCATCCATTTCCGGCAGAGCGACATCGATCGCGCGCTCGGCGTCCGCTCGCTGAAGCTTGCCATGACCGGCTCCAATTCGCGCCAGCAGGCGTTCGTGCTGGAGCAGGCGATCGACCGCGGCGCAAGACGCGTGATCTGGGAAATGGACGATTTCATCTTCATCGATGCCGCGGATATCGAGACCGATCCTTATTTGTCCGTCGATCTCTACCGCCGGACGACAAAAGGCATCGCCTCCTATCTGTTCAGCGCGGCGATGGCAAAGGAATCCCTGTTCGCGCTGCTGCGGTCCGTCCCGCTGCTGCGGCAGCCGCTGACCCGGGCGTCGCCCTATCTGCCGGTCAAGTTCGCGCTGGCAGACATCGACGACATCTACGCCCTGCCGCGGGACATCGACATTTCGCGAGACTACAACGCGAAGAAGACGCTCGCCGCCTTTGCCTATATCACCAGCCCGGTACGCAGCCGCTTCCTCGGCGAGGGCTACGGCTATGAGGCCATGCTCCGTCATTTCGAGCGCGATGCTATCGGCCTGATCGCGCGCCACCCCGATGTGACCTTCGACATCTATTTCCCGCCCTATTCGATCCTGCAATTCGTCGCGATGCGCGATGCCTCGCCCGAAACGCTGAAGATCGTCACCGCTCTCACGGCACACATTGCGCGGCGACTGACGCAACTGCCCAACGTCCGCCTGCACGATTTCCGCGCGCTCGCGGCGGTCACGCACGATCTCGACAATTACAGCGACGTCATCCACCATTCGCCGGTGGTGGACGCGATGGTGCTGAGATGGCTTGCGAGCGGAGAATACAGGGTCGATCCGAAAGCGCCGCTGGCGTCACTGGGTGAGTTGAAGGCGCAGGTCGAAGCATATCGCGTGCGGCAGCCGTAGCCATACACTCCGCTGTCGTCCCGGACAAGCGCGCCTCAAGCGCGCGCTGATCCGGGACCCATAACCCCAGGGAGAAGTTGTACCGCGAGCTGGTAACTCCGAGTCTTCGTCAAACCACTCCCTGTGGCTATGGGTCCCGGATCAGCGCTCCGCTCTGACAACGCTGCGCGTTGTCAGGACTACGCTTGTCCGGGACGACAGCGGAGTTTGTGGCTGCTACGCCGCCACCTCTTCCCCGAGATACGACACCGCCGCCTCCAGCCCGCCCTTGCCGTGCGGGATCTTCAGCGCGTTCAGCCCGACCTCGATCACCCCGAGCGTGCCGAGCAGCATCGGCGCGTTGACATGGCCCATATGGGCGATGCGGAAGGCTTGGCCGGAGAGATCGCCGATACCGGTGCCGAGCACGACGCCGCACTTGTCCTTGCAATAGCGTTGCAGCACCGCCGGATCGTGGCCGTTGCTCATCGTCACCGTGGTCACGGTGTTGGAGCGCTCGCTGGCTTCGGCGACGTTGAAGCCGAGCACCTGGCCTTCCGACCAGACCGAGACCGCCCGGCGGGCGGCTTCGCCGAGCAGGCTGTGACGGCGGAAGGCGTTCTCGAGCCCTTCCTCGTGCAGCATGTCAATCGCCTTGCGCAAAGCGAACAACAGATGCACCGGCGCGGTGCCGGCATATTTGCGATAATTCTCGGTGCCCTCGCGCTCGCTCCAGCTCCAATAGGGCGTCGACATGTTGGCCTTCTTGTGCACCTCGAGCGCGCGCGCATTGGCGGCGACGAAGCCGAGGCCGGGCGGCGTCATCAGGCCCTTTTGCGAGCCGGACATCGCGACGTCGATGCCCCATTTGTCCATCTCGAACGGCATGCAGCCGAGCGAGGCGACGGTGTCGACCATGTAGAGTGCGGGATGGCCGCTCGCCTTGATCGCCTTGCCGATCGCCTCGATGTCGTTCTGCACGCCGCTCGCCGTGTCGACCTGGACCACGACGACGGCCTTGATGCTGTGCTCCTTGTCGCGGCGCAGGCGTTCCTCGACCTCGTGCGGCCGCACCGCGCGGCGCCAGTCGCCCTTGAGCACCTCGACCTCCGCGCCCATCAGCGCCGCCGCGTTGCCCCAGCCGATCGCAAACCGTCCGCTCTCCAGCACCAGCACCTTGTCGCCGCGCGACAGCACGTTGCTCAGCGCCGCTTCCCAGGCCCCGTGACCGTTGGCGATGTAGATGTAGGACTTGCCCTTGGTCGCAAACAGCTTCGAGATGTCGCTGAGCAGGCTCTCGGTGAGATCCAGCATCTCCTTGGCGTAGATGTCGATCGCCGGACGGTGCATCGCCCGCAGCACCTCGTCGGGCATCGTGGTGGGCCCGGGGATGGCCAGAAACTCCCGGCCCGCGCGAACGGTCATTGCTGTCGGTCCTTGTTGCTTGAGAACAGGATGGTGGGTTGCTGAGTCTCACTTTTACGCGGCGTTGGAGGCCAAGAAAAGCGCACAAAACGCAGGTCTGGGGCTCTTATCTCTTGGTCTCCCGGCAACCGGCCGCTTCGGCTTCCTCGACCGAGCAGAACCAGCGGGTGCCCTTGCTGATCTTCATCTTGATCTGGGTGTACCAGCGGCTGGTCGGCTGGTGGTAGATGCACTCGCCGGCGCTGTTCACGTTGCCCTTGATGGTGCAGTCCGGCGACGGCGCGACCGGCCCCGAGGCCGAAGCGAGCAGCACCGCGTGCGCGCCGTCCGGCGGCTTGGTCGCGCCGAGGATGGCGGTCTTCTTGTTGCGTTCGCGCCAATCCCACGGCGCGATGAAGGCACCCTGCCACATGCCGGCTTTGGCCTCGCGCGCCGCCGCTTCGTCTGGCTCGTAGTCCTTGGAGATGCGGGTGTAAGCCAGCGCCCAGCCGTTGCGCACCAGCCATTTCTGGATGTCCTCGCCGCCAACCTCGCAGCGCGCCACGGTGCGGCCGCGCCGGTCGACCGATCTCGGGTGGCAGACCCAATTCTTGCCCTCGGCGTATCTGGCGAGCTCGTCGCGGGCCGCGACGCCGCAGGTCCAGCGCTCGGTCTTGGTGTTGAGGCAGAGCTGGTCGATTGCAGGCGCGTCGATGCCGCCGAGCCGGATCCGCGTGGTGCCGATCACCACGGTATCGCCGGTGCGAACCTTTGCCGTGCCGGCGATGTCGGCGGCATCTGCCAGCGAAGGGATGGCAAACAAAGACAGCGCAATCAGGACCTTTCGCAACATGCCCGTCCAGTTGTGATGACAATCTCGATAAGCCGCGCAATTGTGGTCGGCTTTTGGCCGCACGGCCAGCGCATGCCGAACAGACAGGCTTTCAACTTCCCGTCATTGCGGAAGGGCGTTCTTACCCTCCCCTGGAGGGGGAGGGTCGACACGCAGTCGAGCAAAGCGAGATTGCGTGACGGGGTGGGGTGATCTCTCCACTCGGGCACTGTTCGTCGCGGAGGGACCGTCACCCCACCCCGCTCGCGCTGCGCGCGATCGACCCTCCCCCTCCAGGGGAGGGTAAGAGGACTCACCCCCGCGCCATCGCCCGCTTCGCCACCGCCAGGCCCATCAGCACGAAGGCCGAGGTCACCTCGGGCCCACCGACCAGGATCCGCGTCGGTGTCTTCATCTTGTTCCATTCATAGGCGCGGAACGGGCCGCGGCGGCCGCCTTCACCGAGCCCGGCGACGATCACGTTCAGCGCCGGCGTGAAGGCGCGCGGGTCGGCGCCGAGATGGCCGAGCGCGATCAGCGCCAGCGCGGCGTCGAACACGTTCATCTCGGCCGCCACCAGCTCGCCCTTGACGTAGGACAGCACGCGGTGGCGGATGAAATCGAAATCGCCGGCGGGATCGATCGCGGCCTGCGCGGCCAGCGGCAGCGCCAGGAAGGCGGCATAGCAGCGGCCGAAATAGGCGCTGTAGAGCTCCGGCAGATAATAGATGTGCGAGCGCGGATTGGCGAAGGCGCCGCTGGCGGCCAGCCGCTTCTGGAAGCCGATGATCCGATGCACCGTTGCAAGCCGCGACGGCGTCTCCAGCACTTTCCAGCGCTCAAGGTTGCGGAAGCTGACCTCGAGAATGTCGAGATTGAGCGTCGGATCGAGATCGTTGCCGTAAGGGCGCTCGCCGGCCAGATTGTCGATCCAGGTCGCAACCCCGCCCTCATAGTCGATATTGTCGTTGAGCGGCACGGTCACGCGCGGTTCGTTGACGCCGGCGCGCACCTGATAGCCTGCATAGAAGTCCAGCAGCGGCTGGTCGATGATGGCGTCGGTACAGCCGGCCTGCGTCGCCGCGGAGATCGAGCAGGCCGTGGTGTCGCAATCCGGCACGTAGATGCCGAAGCCGAGGTCCTGCTTGATCTGCGCGAAGTAACGGGAGAAGCGTGGATGCGGCGCCGGCGCCAGTGCGGTGATGACGTTGAAGCGCGCGCCGTCGATGCCTTCGACCTCCTCGCGGCTGATGTTGACGCAGAAATCGACCATGTCGGCGATCGCGCGCTCTGCCGCGATCTTGTCGGCTGGCGAGGCGAGCCCGGTCTCGACGAAGCTGAGCAGGGCCTCGATGAAAAACGCGTCGTAATAGGCCGAGCGGTGTCGGATCTGCACCGGCTCCCACATCGGCTCGGCAATACCCTTCCAGGGCGGATTGACCACGGCGCGCGCGGGCGAGCGGGCGATGAAGACGCGGGCGAGGTTGAACAGCAGCGAGGAATTCTTGTAGCCGCGCGCGTTCAGTCCCGTCAGCGCCATGATCAGCTCACGGCCGCGGAAATCTGGATCGCCTATCAGGTTGAAGGCGGCGTAGGTCGGCAGGAAGCCGTTGCGGCGGTACGAGCCGAGCAGATGCTGCGCGCAATCGCGGATCACGCCGTCGACCTGCGCGCTCTGCGGCATGGCGGCGGTGAACGGCACCGGCGGCGGCCTGGGATGGTCGAGCGCGATGCCGTCGACGAGATCGGCGATCGGCTGCCCGACCGCCGCCCAGTCGGGCTCGGCCTCGTCGCGGGCCTGGGTGAGGGCCGCGCGCAGCCGCGTCAGCGCCCCCTCGTCGCGCAGTTCTGGCAGGCCGGCGCGGCGGAGCAGGATCCGTAGTGCGGGATTGCCGAGCGCGGTCTTGTAGAATTTGGCGAGATGCGGATCGCCGCTGGACGTGCCCGACAATACGGGATCGCAGACGTCGTAAAGCGAGGGGCCGTCCTTCCGCGCCGTCAGCGCCCGGCAGGCGGCGCCGGCAAAATAATGAAAGCTCATGAAATACCTGGTCGCGGGGGCCTTGGTCGGGGACGGCCAGCACGCCGGCATCGGCGCGCCACCCCCTGCAAGTCGTTGAAAAGGCTACCCGGATTCGCGGGAAATACAAATGTGATGAACGTCACGGAAAAGCCGGCGCGAGAGCTGCATGGTCGATCCCCGGAAGGCTACGGGGATACCAGCAAAGCAGGAATTGAGCTCGGAGAATTAGCTAACAGGCTCAGTCGCTTAGCTCAAATTTTGGGCAATCTATTGCCCCAGGGCCTATATCGGGTTAAGGGTTTGTTTGGTGCGGCGCCGCAAATTGCGCGCAATTCGGGGGCACTTCCCCGGCCAATCCCTCAAACCTAAAGACGCTATCGCGCTACTCAAACAGTGTGCGCGCGCTTGGCTGGTCTTTGGCACAGGAAACGAAGCGAGATGAATGTAAAGCAGCTCGACCTTTCCAGACGTACGATCGCCCTCGCCGCAGCCCTCATCGGCACGGTGTCGCTGGTGATCGGCGCCCATGCTGCTCTCAACATGCGCGCGATCGATGCCGCCAAGGCCGTCTCGACCGACCAGATCACCGGTTCGATCGGCCAGACCTCGCGCCTCGCGCTCGTCATCGGCAATGGACATTATCCCGACGCCAGCGCGCCGCTGACGCAGTCGATCAACGACGCCCGCGCGCTGTCCTCGTCGCTGCGCAAGAACGGCTTTGACGTCGATATGGTGGAAGACGCGACCAAGGACGACATGGTCCGTGCCGTGAGCCGCCTGAAGTCCCGGATCACGCGCGACAGCGTCGTTATGCTGTTCTTCGGCGGCTACGGCGTGCAGGCCGGCCGCGAGAGCTACATGCTGCCGGTCGATGCCGTGATCTGGAAGGAAAGCGATGTCCGCCGCCATGGCGTCTCCATCGACGGCGTGCTCGACATGATGAAAGAGCAGGGTGCCAAGGCCAAGCTCGTCGTGCTCGATGCCTCCCGCCGCAATCCGTACGAGCGCCGCTTCCGCTCCTACAGCCACGGTCTCGCGCCGATCAGCGCGTCCGACAATGCGCTGATCCTCACCTCCGCCTCGCCCGGCAAGGTCGTCGATGACGGCAAGGGCGAGCACAGCGTGCTGGTCAGCGAGTTCCTCAACAACCTCAGCAAGCCCGGCAGCGCCGAGAGCGTCTTCAACAAGACCCGCCTCGCCATCTCCCGCGCCAGCGAAGGCGACCAAGTCCCGACCGTATCGTCGTCGTTGCTCGAAGACGTCCGTTTCGGCGAAGCCGGCGGTTAGTTTTCTTACCCTCCCCTGGAGGGGGAGGGTCGGCACGCGATCAAGCGAAGCGAGATTGCGTGACGGAGTGGGGTGATCTCTCCACTCGGGCACTGTTCGTCGCGGCGGAGGGACCGTCACCCCACCCCGCTTCGCATTTCGCTTCGCTACATGCGAAGCGACCCTCCCCCTCCAGGTCCCCTCCAGGGGAGGGTGAAGCACCGCTTCTACTTCGCCGCTTCCGCGCTCGCCATCACGGGACGCACCGGATCGCCTTCGCGCAGCAAAGCGCCGGCGCGGGCGACGACAACATCGCCCTCGTTGAGGCCGTCGCGGATCTCGATATTGCCGCCCGACATCAAGCCGACCTCGACACGCTTGGTCTCGACGCGGTTGCGGCGGATCACCTGCACCACCGTGCCGGCGGATGAATATTGCACTGCTGTCAGCGGCACGGCGACGTTGCAGCTCTGCCCGGTCTTGATCAGCGCGCGCCCGCTCGCATTCAGCAGCAGCCGCTTCTGCGAGGAGATGCCGATATAAACCATGCCCTGCTGGATGTTCGGCTCGACGGTCGGGCCGATGCGGCGCACCTTGCCGCTGATGTCGCCGGCGCCTGCGATCCGGACGGTGGCCTGCTGATTGACCGCGAGCTTGCGCACATCGGTGGTGGCGACGAGGCCGACGAGATCGTACTCGCTGCGTGCCACGATCGTGAACAGCGCCTCGCCCTTGGCCGAGGCGAAGTTGCCGATCTGCGCGGTCGAGGTCGCGATCACCCCCGCCACGGGGGCGGTGACCTGAAGCGTGCCGCCCTCGGGCAGCGCCAGCCGCGCCAGCACCTGGCCGGCGGTTGTGGTATCGCCGGCTTCCGCCAGCACATCCGTGACCTTCAGGCCGGGACGCTCCGGCCGCACCGAGGTTTCCTCGCGCGCGATGATCGTGCCGGTGGCCTCGACGATGTCAGAGAAGCAGGATTTCGCGACCTTCAGCACCGTGACCGCCGGCCCCTTGGGCGCGTCGTCATCGGCGGCACCGGCCGGATGGGGGTTGAGGATGAGCAGGCCGGCGACGGCTGCGGGATACAGGCTTCGAACAACGGCGCGGGGCAAATGACGCATCGGAAATTCCACGGGGGCTATGCCTCCAATCGATAGCAGATGGTCGCCGCCCGCACTACGGCCGCGTCGTCCCGAAACAGGACGCCACGCCGCCGCAGGCAGTCGCGGCAAGTCTTTGATGAGTCGCAGGATTGGAAAACAGGTTCGCTCCGAAGAGCTCGCGTCGCGCGCGGCGGGCGTCAGCGGCGCCGATCACCGACCAGCTTGCCGCTTGTCCGCTCGATCAGATGGAACTGCGTGCAGGCCGGACAGGACACCGACACGTGCGTGCGATCGGCCGGCTCGTCGGTAAGCCGATGCTGCACGTTGAGGCCCGTCCGGGGGCATTTGAAGACAATCTGCCGGTCCATGACCGAGATATGGCGCCAAGCCGGGCCTCGCGAAATTACGGATGATTACGTAGGTCGGCGACGGCCCCTCACGGCAGGCTCAGAAACTCGACCCAGTTCGGTTTCTTGCCCGTGGGATAGGATTTCAGCTTGGCCAGCGCGCCGCTGCCCTGGTCGATGGTATAGACCGTCATGCTGTCGGAGAGCTCGCCGACCGCGGCGAGATAGCGGCCGCTGGGATCGACCTGAAAGCCGCGCGGCTGCTTCTCGGTCGGCACGCTGCCGATCGTGGTGAGCTTGCCGCTCGAGCCGTCGACCTTGTAGGCGGTGAGCGTGCTGGTGGTGCGCTCGGAAGCGTAGAGGAAGCGGCCGTCCGGCGTGATGTGGATGTCGGCGCCCCAGGGTTTTCCGGAAAACCCCTCCGGCAGCGCGGTGGTGCGCTGGATCTCGTTCCAGGCGCCGCTCTTGGCCTCATAAGAGAATGCCGCGACGTCGCCGTTCAGCTCGTGGAGGAGATAGACGAACTTGCCGCCGGGGTGAAACACGAAGTGCCGCGGCCCCGATTTCTCCGGCACCTTGTGCGCCGGCGGATCGTTCGGCGTCAGGGTGCCGGTCGTGGCCTCGAATGCGAAGGCCAGCACCTGATCGGAGCCGAGATTGGTGGCGAACGCGAAGCGGTTGTCGGGCGAGGGCAGGAAGGCGTGGGCGTTCAGCCCGGTCGGGATCACCTGCTTGGGCTCGCCGGCGACGCCGGTGCCAAGCAGCGGATTCAGCGCGACCTTGTTGCCGCCATAGGAGGCGCTGAACAGGTACTTGCCGCTGCGGTCGATGGCGATATGGGCCATGCTGTCCGCGAGCGGTCCGTTGCCGAGATGGCCGAGCTGGCCCGTCTTGGGATCGATCGCAAAGCTCACCGCAAGATAGGGCTGCGAGCGGATGCCGGCAATCAGCACGCGGTGGTCGGGCGTGATCGCGAGCGGTGTCGAGGAGCCCGGCTTTTCGATGCCCTTGAAGGCGGCCGTCTGCACGAGCGTCATCTCGCCGCTCTCGCTCATCTTGAACACGCTGATGTCGTTGCTGTCGGCGTTGCCGACATAGGCGAAGGTTTCGGCCATGCCGGCACGGACTCCAGAAACGAGGGTGACAGAAGCGAACAGGGCAGCGGCGATCGCAGCGCGTGGCGCGCGCGATGCGATGCGTCGGATCGGTCTCGACATGGGTCTCAACTTGGGCTCCTCCTGAAAGCCGGCTCGCGGCATTATCGTTTTGCCGCCAGGATAGCGGGCGGAGCGCCGCCGCACCAAAATCCAATCGGGATCGATCGATGCCGAAATCGCATCGGTCGCGGGATGACAGGTCAGCGCACCGCCGCGGTTCGGGAGGGCAGATGCAACCCGGGCGGCTGGTCCGGCGGCCCGAGCACGGTCCACACGGTGATCGCGACCAGGGCAGAGGTCATGAAGGTCCAGAGGATGAGTCGTTTTCGCATCAGGCCAATCCATCGGTGCAAGCCGCGAGGCCAAGGGCCGCGTCAGCGATCCTGCACCGCAAAGAGCGGCGGTTCTATGAGGCCGTTCACAGGGCGAAAACGGCCGATGCTGTCGCGAACCAATGCCCTGCGAACGCATTGAACCGGCATGTCCCGCGCAAACGACCTCGAAGGCAAGCCCGACATGGGCGGCAAGCATGGCGGTCAAGCCGGCCAGCCCAAGCTTCCGCCGCGCCCGTACGAGGGCGAGCGCGACACGGACGTCGTGGCAAAGCGCCACACCGGCCAAACCGATCGGGCGGCGCCGCCGACCAAACCAAAATAGTACCTTGCCGCCGCCCTCGCGGCAGGCCTCGCGCCGGGAACGGCGGCATCCTCTGCCGTTAGCTCGGGACGTGAGAGAGGGACAGGGAGGCTGGCTCGTGTTTTGGATCTATTGGAACACCGCTTGGTCGCTGATCATCAGCGGCATCATGGTCGCCACCATCGTCAGCCACCCCGACGCCGAATTCGCCGAAGTGCGGGCGGCCCGACAATCGATGTGAGCTCTTCGGCCTTGCCGAGCTTGTTCCGGATCACGTCATGCTGCCAGGCATGAAGCAGCGGATCTTGGGACGGCCGTTGACGTAGTAAGGCCAGACCATGGTGCGCTCGGCGCGGTTGGGCTCGGTGATCACAGTGTCGTCGGGCACCTCGACCCAGTTGCCGAGGAGCCGCACCCGGTAATGTCCGTCCCGCGTCTCCCAGTCGACGTCGTCGAGCGCGGTGCCGTCGGCGTCGGCACAACAGGGACCGCCACCCTTGCTTTGCAGGCTCTCGAACCAGCCCTTGAGCGGGGAGTTCGCGTAGCGCCCGTCGTCGCGGGCCTCCGCGGCGAGCCCGATCAGGGCCGCAACCGCGACGAGAGGGATCGTTCTGAACGCCGGGATCGCCATGTCACCTCGCTTCGTTGCACGCACGCGCGCGCCACAGCGCCGGCGATGAGCCGCCCGCGGTGCGCGTGATGCAATGTCGACCAGGGCCCGTCGGCCGGAGTTTCCCGACCGTCTCAGCGAGGCGATAACCGCACGGCGCGAGGTTTGATCCTATCTTTCCCGCCGGGGGCAGGCCCGACCGTCGAAGCGCCGTGTCGCGGGCGCTTCTCAACGAGCGGTTGGCGGGCCTCGGAACGCTCGGGGCTTCCAAGCGTTCAATCCCATCGCGTAGGCGCCCGCCTGCGGCACGTCGGGGCTAAGTATGTCGAATGTCGAGGAATTTCCGCTTTCTGCCCGCAAGCTGACCGAATTCGAGGCCCTGGTGGCGGCGGCTCCGGGTGCGCTCGAGGCCATTCCGGGCGCGGTCTATGTCTGCGATAGCGAAGGCTGGATCGTGACCTACAACCGCGAAGCCGCGGAGGTGTGGGGCAGAACTCCTGAGCTTGGCTCCGTCGAGAAGTTCTGCGGGTCGCACTATCTCTACAACATGGACGGTACCCACCTTCCGCATTCCGATTGCCCGATGGCCACGGCGATCCGGCTCGGGCTCCCCACGCGCAACACGGAGGTCATGATCGAACGACCCGACGGCTCGCGGATCACCGCGCTCGTGAACATCCGCCCGCTGCGGGATCACGCCGGCCGCATCCAGGGCGCAATCAACTGCTTTCAGGACGTTTCAGATCGCAAGAAGATCGAACAAGAGGTTCACGCAAAGACCAAGGATCTCGAGGACTTCTTCGAGAACAGCGCGGTGGGGCTCCACATCGTGGGCGGCGATGGCATCATTCGCCGCGCCAATCAGGCGGAGCTCGATCTGCTGGGCTACAGCGCCGAAGAATATATCGGCCATCACGTGGCCGAATTTCACGCAGACGCCCCCGTCATCGGCGACATTCTTCACCGGCTGTCCTGTGGCGAAAGGCTGGACCGCTATCCCGCCCGCCTGCGCGCGAAGGACGGTTCGATCAAGCACGTGCTGATCACCTCCAACAGTCGTGTCGAGGACGGTAAGTTCGTCAGCACCCGCTGCTTTACCACTGACGTCACCGAGCTGCGCGTGGCCGAGCTGGCGCGTGAGGCGAGCGAGACTCGCCTCGCTGCAACCTACCAAGCCGCCAAGGTCGGCATCGCCGAGGCCGATGAGCATGGGCGGCTGCTCCGGGTCAACGATTACCTGAGCGAGATCACCGGGCGATCCCGTGAAGAGCTGCTGGCGATGAGCTTTTCCGACTACACTCATCCCGACGATTGCGCCGCGGATCTTGCCCTCTATGAGCAGCAGGTGCGGGGCGAGATTCCGAGCTACTCCTACTACAAGCGCGCCCTGCGCCCCGACGGCAGCGTGCGCTATCTCGAGATTTTCAGCTCCTCAGTCAGGGACAGCGCGGGACGCTTCCGTTACGGGGTTCGTGTCAGTCACGACGTCACCGAAGCCAAGCGATTGCAGGATCGAATCCGCGAGAGCGAGCAGCATATGCGCGATCTGCTCGAGGCACTGCCCGCAGCGGTCTACACCACCGACGCAAACGGTCGCATCACCTTCTACAACAAGACCGCCGTCGAGATGGCCGGGCGGACGCCGTTGCCCGGCGACGAATGGTGCGTGACCTGGAGGCTGTATTGGCCCGACGGCACGCCTCTGCCGCACGACCAATGTCCGATGGCGATCGCGCTGCGGGAAGGGCGGCCCGTGCGCGGCATGGAGGCTGTCGCGGAGCGCCCGGACGGCACGCGCGTGCCGTTCATTCCCTATCCGACGCCGCTCTTCGATTCCGAAGGCAGCATGATCGGTGCGGTCAACATGCTGGTCGACATCACCGAACGCAAGCGAGCGGAAGCGGCGCAGACGCTCCTGATTGACGAACTCAATCACCGCGTCAAGAATACCTTGGCCACGGTACAATCGCTCGCCAGCCAGACCGCGCGCCATACTGACAGCCTGGACGATTTCAAGCGAATCTTCGTAGGACGGTTGCTGGCGCTCTCCCGTGCGCATGATCTCTTGACCGAGCGCAAATGGCAGGACGCTCCGCTCCAGCGGCTCGTCGAGGACATCACGGCAGCGGTGGCAGAGGATGGCCGGATCACGATGGAAGGTCCGACCGTCGCGCTCAATGCGCGCTCGGCGCTCAGTTTCACAATGGTTCTCAACGAGCTCCTGACCAATGCGACCAAGTACGGTGCCTTGTCAGCGCCGGATGGGACGCTCTCGATGCGATGGAGCCTGCGGAATGCCGGGCACGGCACCATTCTCGATTACGAATGGGTGGAATCCGGCGGGCCGAAAGTCACGCCGCCGATGCGCCGTGGCTTCGGCACGCGGCTGATGGAGCGCTGTGTCGAGGCGGATCTCGGCGGCGAGTTCGATCTCGCCTTCGAACCCGGCGGCGTGCGCTGCCGCATGTCGATGCCGGTCACTGGCACCGTCGGATCGAATTGAACATGCTCCGGGCCTAGCTTGCACGGCGCAAGCGGTTGCCTCCCGGAGGGGGCGACTGGCATGGGCATGATGCAGCCGCCGGCCGCGTTCGCTTCGCTTGCACCGCCAGCAGCCCGGGTGTCGCGCTACCTGTGGTCCGAGCAACAGGCGCGCGGCTGCTGCTGGATAACGCGGCGAGGTGTGGCTAAGTTGTTGGCCTGTTCAGGAAACGGACCGAGAGGACGTTTCTATCGTCGAGCGTTTTTGTTGGAGCTCATTTGCGAGCGCGATGGCTTCTTTCACGTCCGGCGTGAAGAGCCCTTCACGGAGCCTGCCGACGACAGGCACAAGCAGCTCGGCCGCCTGCTCATGCTTGTCGGAATCTCGCCAGAGGCGGGCCAGGCTGACGGCTGTCCGCAGCTCCCACGAGCGGGCACTCTGTCCGCGCGCGACCTCCAGCGACTGCACGAACAATTCCTCAGACTCGGCCGCTGGTCCGGCATGGGCCCGGATGGACTCCCCTTGCAGGCGGTAGATCTCCGCCAGATAGAAGTGATCGCCCGTCCTCTTCGCGACCGCCAAGGCACCATCGAGCGCGCGCAAGGCCGCTTCCGACAGACCGGCCCTCGCATAGCCTTGCGCGAGGAGGCATCTGAACCAGCAACTGGCGAGCCAGGAATCCTGCGCCTCATAACCCTCGACGCCCGCGCGCATCTCGCTCAGACCTGCATCCATGTCCCCGAGCTCAGTCAGCGCCCATCCATGCAGAATGGCCGCCTGTTGCTTCCAATGCAAAAAGCCGTGTTGCGATGAAATGGTCATCGCGCGGCTGGCATAATCTCTGGTGCCCGGGACGTCGCGCAGATGCTGACAAAGGTATGCGCCAAACACCTGCGCGAATGCCAGCGTAAAAGGATGGCGCATTTGCTCGGCATCGGAAATCGCCTGCTCGCTGTGCTGCCGCGCGGTGTCGGGCTGCCCCAGGAACCATAGCAGGTATCCGAGGTACGACGTCGACATGACACCTGGATTGAGGAGCCTTTCCGCCGAACCGCGATGCAGAGCCGGATCATCGAGTTGGATGGAGCGACGAAGATGATGTTGCGCCGCTAGAAATCGTCCGCGGTAAAGCATGGTCGCCGCGGTCGACCTATGGGCTTCCACGAGGTACAGGGTCTGCTTCGACAGCAACGCGCTCGGACGTTCTTGTCTGGCGAATTTCAGGAGTGCGGCACTCAGACCGTGCGCCTTGGTCAGGTCAGCCCGAATGAAGTGGTGCATCCAAAGCCCTCTTATCGCCGCTAGCACCTTGTCTTCATCATTGAGCTGCCGTCCGAGCTCGAGGCCTCGGGCAAAATTGTCTTCCACCTCCTGTGTGCCGTAACCTTTGGCAGCGATCAGCGCGTTACCCAGTGCAATGCGAAGCTCCAGCTCCATTCTATCGCGGTCGGGCATCTCGGGACTGCCCAGGACGACCGCCAGTCCGCGGCGCAGATGGCCGATCGCTTCCAGGTAGGCTCCCAACCTTGCGGCGTGCCTGCCGGCTTTGATCCAGGAATCTGCCGCCGGCTGGCTTTGGTCGGATTCGGTCAGATGATAGGCGAGAAGCTCCGGCTCGCGCTCGGTCTTTTCCGGATAGTTCTGAGTCAGCACCGACGCGATCCGCGCGTGGAGCCGCCTCCTTTCGCTGCGCAACAGGCTCGCATGCGCTGCATCCTGGATCATCACGTGCTTGAACGAGTAGAGCGCATCCGGCGGATGGCCCAGCTGGACGATCAACCCTGCCTCCTCCAGGCGATCGAGCGCCGCCTCGATCTGGTCGGCTGGTACGGAGGCGACTGCGTTCAGCATCTCGTAGGAGAACTGCCGGCCGATGGTGGCACCGATCTGTGCGATCCTCTTGAGCGGGCCCAGCCGATCCAGGCGCGCCATCAGCGAATCCATCAGCGTTGCCGGGATTGCCAGCTGTCGCCACGAACCGGAGAGCACATAGTTTCCGCGTTCCTCGGTCAGAAGGTCGCTTTCGAGAACGGCTTTGGTCAGCTCCTCGACGAACAGCGGCACGCCGTCGGTCTTGACGATGATGTCCTCGACGACTTCCTTCGGCATTTTACGGCTGCCGGCAACCCGCTCGACCAAGGTCGTCCGCTGCTGCCGGCTCAGCCTGTTCAGCACCAGCGTCGTGATGTGAGAGTGAGCGCTCCAGCTCGGCTTGAATTCGGAACGGCAGGTGATGACGACGAGAATGGGCGTGTTCTGCACCCGCTCCACCAGCAGATCGATGACCTCCCGGGATGTCGGATCAATCCAATGGGCGTCCTCGAAGGCGATCACCAGCGGCTGATCGCGCGCCAGGCCGAGGAGATGATTGATGAGGGCGGAGACGATGGCGTCCTTTTGCTGCTGCGGCGACAGATCGAACGGAGGATAGCGAGCTCCGGTCGGAATCGACAGCAGTGCCGCAAAGAGCGGCGTCACCTGCTCGATATCGCCATGCGCGGCCGCAACGGTCCGCTCAAGACTCGCCAGAGACGAGGCCGAAGCCTCGTCGCGGTCGAGGCCGAGGGCAAATTTGAGCTGCTCGATGAAGGGATGGAACGCCGTCGAACTGTAGTAGGGCGAACACTGGAACGAGACATGCCCGTGCCGATCGCCCGCAATCCGCACGAAGATTTCCTGGACGATGCGCGACTTGCCAATGCCCGGCTCCCCGAACAGCACCACGACCTGGCCGTCGCCCGCCTTTGCCTGTTCCCAGCGGTCGAGCAGAACCGAGATCTCATCGTCGCGATTGACGAGTGGCGTCAGCCGGGAGCCGATGGCCGCGGCAAAGCGGGTCTCCACGCGCGACGGCCGAACCACATGCCACGCCTGTGTTCTCCCGGCTATGCCCTTGAGTGCATGGACCCCGAGATTGCGATAGTCGAACTTTCCCTTCAACAGCGACTGCGTCGACGACGAGATGACAACTCCGTTCGGCGGCGCCAGGCCCTGCAATCGCGCCGCCAGATTCACGGTCTCGCCGACCGCGGAATCGCGCTCCTCGGTGCCCTGGCCGACCAAGTCGCCCACGACCACGAGTCCCGTCGCGATGCCGATCCGGACGGCGGGCGCGTGGCTAAGCGCACCCAGCGGCTCGATCGCAGGCGTGGTCGACAATGTCCGCACGATCTCGAGACCAGCCCGCACCGCTCGCTCGGCATCGTCCTCATGCGCTTTCGGGTAGCCGAAATAGACCAGGATGCCGTCGCCGACGAAGCGGGCGGCAAATCCTTCATAATGTTTGACCACGCGCACGCAAGTTTCGCGAAAGCTCGCGATCATGTCGCGCAGGTCCTCGGGATCGAACTGCGCGGAGAGCGCGGTGGAATCGACCATGTCGCAGAACATCGTGGTGAGTTGGCGACGTTCCGCAACGATTGCCGTACCGGGCAATGTGTGGCCCGTCGCTGGCGCGCCCATTCCGGAAAGGGACGCTATTGCACGCTGAAGCCGCTTGCGGTCTCCGAGCGGCAGTCCAATCTGTGCCAGATCCGACTCGGTCAGGTGGGACAGGACGTCGAGCTCGATGCGGCGGCGGATGAAGAGGTCCGTGTATTGGCTGAGCCCAACGCTTTCAAGCCAGTGTCTCAGACGCTCAGTCCCCGCCCTCGACTCATCATTCGGCATGCAGAAATCCCTGGTTCAAATTGCGCTAAGCGGTTCAGAAATGCCTGTGGTTTGCGCTTGGATGGGGACTCGATGCGACTCTTCGTTACGGCGGCCAATGGAGGCAAATCATCGGCATTTGGAGCGTTTCTTGCCCGCGTCCCGAAAATGAGGCGGATCGGCGGCTCACCACTTCGACGAGCCAAGTGCGCAGAATTCAATGAATTGATAGCTGTCAGTCGCTGATTGTCAAATCGCCGCACGACCTCGAACCAAACACTCAGCGACGCCGCTTTCCTCGAAGCGGACATCCGGGCCAGACGTGGCGTCGCCCGCTAGGCCGCGACCGCCTGCGCCGCCAGCAGCTGCTTCAGCTTCGCCGCCGGCACCGCCGGGCTGAACAGCCAGCCCTGCATCTGGCTGCAGCCGAGCTGGCGCAGCACCTCGCGCTGGGCTTCGGTCTCGACGCCTTCGGCCGTCGTCGCCATGTGGCGCGCGGCGGCCATGTGCACCACGGCCTGCACGATCGGCGAGGAATCCTCGGGCTCGCCGATGTCGCTGATGAAGCTGCGATCGATCTTGATCTTGTCGAACGGGAAGCGGTGCAGATAGCTCAGCGAGGAATAGCCGGTGCCGAAATCGTCGAGCGCGATGCGCACGCCGAGCTCGCGCAGCTGCTGCAGGATCGCCAGTGCTTCCTCGTCGTCGCGGATCAGCACCGTCTCGGTGATCTCGAGCTCGAGCCGCCCCGGCGTGAGCCCGGACTCCGCCAGCGCGGCGGCGACCTTGAGCGCCAGCGTGCGCGAGCGGAACTGGACCGGCGATACGTTGACCGCGATGTGAATCCGTCCCGGCCACGAGGCGGCCTCAACGCAGGCCTGCTTCAGCACCCATTCGCCGATCTCGCCGATCAGGCCGGTGTCTTCGGCGACCGGGATGAACTCCGCCGGCGAAACCATGCCGCGCTCGGGATGGCGCCAGCGCAGCAACGCCTCGCAGCCGGTGACGACATTGGCGGTGAGATCGACCAGCGGCTGGTAGTGCACCTCGAACTCGCCGCGCGCGAGCGCCTGGCGCAGATCGAGCTCGAGCTGGCGGCGCTGGCGCACCTTGGCATCGTATTCGGGGACGAAGAGACGGAAGGTGCGGCGGCCGTCCGACTTCGCCGCATACATCGCCAGATCGGCGCGCTTGAACAGATCGTCGAGATTGTCGCCATGGTCGGGCGCGATCGCGATGCCGATGCTCACATCGGTCGGAACCTCGTGCCCCCTGCAATCCACCGGTGCGTGCAACGCTTTGAGGATGGTTTCCGCAAGCGCCGTCAGTTCGGCCGGATCGGAGGTGCCGGCCTTGACGATGGCGAATTCGTCGCCGCCCAGCCGCGCGACCATGTCGTTGCCGCTGACGCAGGCGCGCAGGCGGTTCGCCACTTGGCGCAGCAATTCGTCGCCGACCTCGTGTCCGAGCGAATCGTTGACGCCCTTGAACTCGTCGACGTCGATATAGAGGATCGCGAACGGCTTGCCCTGGGCGAGCTCGGCGACGCGGCGTTCCAGATGCCCGCGCAGCAGCACGCGGTTGGGCAGATCAGTGAGCGCGTCGTAATGCGCCAGATGGGCGATGCGCTCGTCGGCGCGGATGCGCTCGGTGACGTCGTCATGGGTGGCGAGCCAGCCGCCGGCAGCGGCCGGCTGGTTCTTGATCTCGATCAGGCGGCCGTCGGCGGTTTCGACGATCGCGCTCTTGGTGCGGTCGACATTGCTCAGGATGTCGTCGCAATAGGCCTCGACGTCGCCCTCGAACGAGCCGGTGTCCCGGCGGTGCCGGATCACGTCGCGGAAGTGGGCGCCGGGCTTCACCACAGCGGTCGAGAGCCCGTACATGTCGATGTAGCGGCGGTTGCAGACGATCAGCCGCTCGTCCTGATCGAACATCAACAGGCCCTGCGTCATCGTGTTCATCGCGGTGTCGAGCCGCTGCTTCTCGAGCGACAGGCGGTGCGTCACCTGGCGGAAGATCAGAAACAGCGTGAGCACCAACAGGCCGATCGACAGTGCGGCAATGGTGACGAAGAATTTCGTCTGCGTTCGCCAAGTCGCCAGCGTCGCATCAAGCGACTTGGTCGCGACCACGACCAGCGGCTCGCCGGTGAGCAGGCGCGAGGCGACGATGCGGTCCTTGCCGTCGATAGGGCTTGCGAGCTGGGTGGTAACAAAGGTGCGCTCGAACACCGCTATCTGCTCGGGCGTGCCGTTGCGGAAGTTCTGCCCGATCATCGCCTCGACATGCGGAATGCGCGCAAGCAGCTGGCCGTTCTGGTGGTGCATCGCGATCGAGGAATCCTCGCCGAGCCCGGTCGAGGCGAAGAAGGATTCGAGCTGCTCGGGCGTGATCGCGCGCGAAACCAGCCCGAGGAACTCGCCGTGCGGGCCGGAGACGCGCCGCGCGAACACGATCGCCGGTCCGTTGCCGAGCCGGCCGGGCACGACCTCCACTTCCTCTTGCGCGGCCGGATCGTCCTTGAGACGGTTGAAATAGCCGCGATCGGCGATCGAGATATCGGCGACCGGCCATTGCCGCGACGAGTTGATCAGCACGCCCCTGGAATCGAACACATTGGCACCGGCGACGTCGGACCAGCCGCTGGCTTTCGCGCGCAGCACCTCGTGCACGGCGAGCGTGCCCATCTCGCTGCGGAAGATTTCGGCGGACTCGATGCCGTGGCTCTCGAGCTCGGCGATGATGCTCTTCTGCAGCACCGCAAAGTCCTCGAACTGACGGTCGAAATGCCGGGCGAGCATGCGGACGGCGTTTTCCAGGCTGTCGCGGCCGCTCTCGATGGCGTTTTGCCGGAAGCGGTCGACGGTGAGCGCGGTGCCAATGGCGGTCGCCAGCATCAGCACGAAGCCGCCGACGATCAGCCACGTCAGCGGCGCCCCGCGCCAACGGCGGAACAACGCGCGTGTTCGCGCGGTCCATCGGATCGATGCGCCCATCCAGCCCTCCCGTGGGATGCAAGATGCAGCAAAACCGACAAGAGCCCGTTACCATTGACAGTTACGAAAATATGAATCGGAACGGAATCAGAGGGTTGGTTCCATCGCGCGGAAAACCGCGGCGAGCCCGCAGGACCTCACCGCTTGATTTCCCACTTCAAGGCTTCCGTGTTGCCCTTGGCGAACATCTTCGGCACATCGAACTTGCCGGTCTTAAGGTCATAGCGGCATCTCCAATCCGCCAGTCCCTTCACCGCGACGTTCTTCGGATGCTTGTCCATTTCGCCGGAAAGCGAGATCAGGAGATAGCGGTTGTTGGGCCAGTCGACGCCGAGCCAGCGATACGCATTTTCGGTGCCTTTCATCAGATTGGCCGAGATGTGGTAGTCGAGCTTCATCTTCCCAGTGTCGGGCCGGCTGTGGAAATAGGCCCAGGCGAGATCGCCGAGCGATTGCTTGGTCGCGCTCACGAAGGCGCCGTTCTCGAAATGATAGAGAAAGAGGTCCTGCTCGCCCGAGCCGGTCTTCTGCATCCGCACCAGCCATCGCGAGTCCGCCGTGAAACGGAAGCCGGCCGGATAGCCCTGCTCGGGCTTCAGCTCTCGCATCTCCCCGCCGCGTCGCGCCCAGACCTGCCACTTGACGGCGAAATCCTCGCCCTCCTTCATGTATTGCTCGAGCCTGATGGCGCCGTCGGGCGAGGTGAAGGCGAGATCGGCATCGTCGGACAGCGTGAAGCCGGGCGGCGGGCCGGAGCCGGCCAAAGCGGGTAAAGCGGCCAGCGTCAGCACCAGCGCCAGCCATGGGGCAGGACGGTAAAATACGGTCACGAGAGGTCCCCTGACGTCATGCTGCGTTATGGCCGCGATGTTGGACGCCAGCGCCATGGCGCCGGTTCACCCCGGGCGCTGTCTAATCCCATCGACAGTCTTGCTGCCGCAGCCAAATCGGCGCACCTTGCCGGCCTCGGCTGATTTGCCACCCAAGGTCCTTTTCAAATGATCACCGCATCCAAGGCCTTCATTGCCTTCTGTCTGCTCGCGCTGGTCGGCACCGCGCTGGTGATCGGCCCGACCGAGCTGCGCCGCCTGCTGCCTGATGGGACGAAGGTTACCGTCGCCGCCAAGCCGGAGGCCAAAGTCGAACCCAAGCTTGAAGCCAAGGTCCAGTCCAAACCTGAGTCCAAGCCAGAGCTGAAGCCGGAACCGCCGAAGCTCGCCGGCAGCGCGCCGCCTGCACCCGAGCCGAAGGCAGGCGCGCTGGCCGAGACCCAGAAGCAGGTGGCCGCGCTCGGCGATCTCGTACCGGTCAAGCCGCCGGCACCGGCTGCAGATACCGGCCCCCGTTTCGACGTCGCCCGCATCGACGATCACGGCGAGGCGGCGGTGATTGCCGGCCGCGCCACGCCGGGTGCGAGGGTCGAGCTGATGCGCGACGGCAAGCCGCTCGACAGCGTGGTCGCCGACGCCTCGGGCCAATTCGTGATGACCCCGCCGCAGCTGCCGGCCGGCTCGTATGACCTGACGCTCCGGGCCAGGGCGCCGGATGGCACGGTCACCGAATCCGGCCGGACCATGCCGGTCACCATCGCCGCGGCGGCGCCGTCGCCCGCGCGCACCCCACCGGTTGCGAAGCAGGAAACCAAGCCGGCCGAGAAGCCCGAGGACAAATCGGATGTCGTGGCCGCACTGCCGTCGGCCTCGCCGCGGCTGGCGTCGGTGCCTGAGAAGCAAGCGGCCCGGCCGATCGGCGCGCTGAAGCCCGGGCCAAAACCGAAGGCTTTCGCGAATGCGCCGGCGGCCACCGCGGTTGCATCGGCCTCGCCGGCGGATGCGCTCACCGCCGCGCCGGCCGAGGCTGGCGGCAGCCGGATCATCGCCCGCGGCGACAGCCTGTGGGCGCTCAGCCGGCTCGCTTATGGCGACGGCTCCCGTTACGGGGTGATCTTCAAAGCGAACCGCGACAAGATCCACAACCCGAACTTGATCTATCCCGGCCAGACCTTCGTGATGCCGCAAAAGGCGGAGTGACACGGCACGGCCGGCACGCGTTGCGACGCATTGTCCTGTGTCTCTCCGGAACCTTCGGTTCCCTCGCGCGTCATCGTGATGCGACGCATTGCGCACTTGGCGGGAGGGAGGGCCAAGACGTGACCAAGCCCGTCTGGAGGTCAGTGATCATGCCGGGACGCATGGGACTGGCGCTCGCCGGTGCGGCCCTGCTAATTGCGACAGTGCTGCTGCCGGGCAGGGCTGAGGCGCAATTCGGCTTGCGCGGCGGTCCGCTGGGGGTTGCGCGCTTCGCCGTCGGCCACGTGATCGGCCTGTCGCGCCTGCGCCATTCCCGCATGGCGGTCCGTAGTGGTCGCTACCGCTCCGCTGCGCTGAGATCACAGGATCCGCGCGGGGCCGACCGCGGCCAGCTGTCGAACCCTTACGTGCTGCGCGCGGCCCTCACGGCGCAAGCGGCGCTGGCAGGCTGGCAAGGCGGCCGCCGCCCGCAGGGCTGGTGGCGCCATCCCGACGGCAGCTACGGCTGGGTCGGCCCGGTGTTCTGGCCGTTCGCCCATGACGATCTCACCAATGCGATCGTCTTCGGCGACACCACCAGCCTCTCGCTCTACGGCTACGGCGACCTCTATGCCGCGCTCTTCACGCCCTATGCCGCCACCGAGCTTGCCGCCTATACCGTGCCGCCAGGCCGTCGCGCGCGTCGAATCCCGGCCGCAGAAACAATGTGCGAAGCCAGCGACACCGGCGGCCTGCCGGTCGAGCGCATCGCGAGCGCCGTTCAGCCGAACGAAGCTCAGCGCACTGCGCTTGACGAGCTCTCATCCGCCTGGCTTGCGGCGCGCGACACCATCCGCGCCGCCTGCCCGGCGGCGCAGGTCCCTGCAAATGCGGCGGAGCGCCTCGGCCTGATGCGCGAGCGTATCGAGGCCATGGTCAAGGCCATCGATACAATCGAAGCGCCGCTGTCGAAATTCGTCGGCCTGCTCAATGACGACCAGAAAGCCCGGCTCAACGCCCTTGCCAACGAGCGCCGCGCCGCGTTGGCGTCCTACCAGTCCAAAAACACCGACAAGAACGCGAGCAAGGACGCACAGGCGGCCAAAGCCTGCCAAGCGGACTATGATCCTCTGTCCGACGAAAACGCCCAGCGCCAATACGAGCAACTCGTTCAGCAGCAATGGCCCGCGGAGATCGCCGCCACGCTCCACCTCGACGAGGTCGCCCGCGCCCGCTTCGAGGTGCTGCAGGACACCGCGCTCCGCACCATGCAGACGCTCAGCGCCTGCCCGACCGAGCCCGCCGCAACCCCGCAGGCCCGCCTCGTCGCCGTGAAGGCGCGGCTGCAGACTATGCTGGAAGCAGTGAACGGCGTGGCCGACGCGCTCGACGATTTCCAGGCCGATCTGAGCGACGAGCAGAAGGCCGGGTTCGAGGCGATCGGGCCGAAGCGGGGGGTGTGATCACCCGCACGCCCAGTCGAACTTCATGTCCTTGAAATCCAGCTGCGCGTTGCCACCGCCGAAATTGTAGCCGCCGAAATATTCCTCGAACTCGATGTAGAACGGGCTCATCTCCGGCACGGCCTGGCAGGGCCGCATGGTGCCGCCGAGATGGTTGTGGGCGTGATCCTTGGCCCAGTCGTGCAGGCGGAAATTGTCGCGGCCCGGTCTGCCCTCGACATAATAATAGTAGGGCTGATAGCCGGTCGGCGGATTTTCGCGTGCGTACTCGTCCTGCGGGCCCTTGCCTGCATTGGGATCATCAGCGCGCGGCGACAGCGCGATCGCGCGCGTCTCGCTGAGATCGGCGCGCGGCGGGGCAGCAAACATCTTCTTCGCGTAAGCCGGCGCGGCCTCGAAGAAGGCGCTGGCGCCGCCGACGTCGAGCCAGCGCGGCCGCTCCACCGTCGCCAGCGCCAGCGGCGCCGGCGGTGTCGCGAACGCGCCGTCATACTCGGCTTGCGTCAGCAGCAGCGCGGCATAGGCGTAGTCGAGAATGTCGGTCATGCGCGACAGGCGCGGATGCGATGGCCGCGCCAGCACCGCCTCGCGGACTTCAGGATCGTCCGGCGCGCCGCCGTCATTGTGATCGGGCGCCGTGGCGAAGAACGACACCGCGACGATGTCGTCGCCGTGCACACGGTAATCCTCCGGCAACAACAGCGTGAAGCCGTGTATCAAGGGATAGCCGGTGACGGGATCGAGCGGCCATTGCTCGGATGCAATGCCCGGCGGCAGCCCAAAGACCCAGCCCTGATCGCGCGCGCGGTCGACCGGCCGGTCCAGCATCTGCAAATCATAGGCACGCGAAGGCAGGGGAAATGCCACGGGTCGTCTCCCAGAAAGTCCGCCTCGCCGTTGAGGCGAGGGTTGGTCGCGGGGAGGAGGGACCTGGTTCGTGAGAGGCGTCTGGGATGCTGCCAATCTGGTGTTTTGCCCGACGGGTGAGATCGCGTGGGCACGCGCGGGCCTGCCGTAAGTCATTGATTCTCCAGCCCCCGCCTACTGTGCATGGGGTTGTTTTCGCGCTTTTTTGTTTGGCTACCCCCGCCGCCGCACCACTGCCGCATCCACCACGTTCTCCACCTCCTCGCGCCAGCTCAGGATCTCCATCGCCAGCACGGGGTGATTGAAGCCCTTGAGCTGGAGGTCGTCGAGCGCGCGGGCTTCGACCCAGGGCTCGACCATGCCGTAGACGCGGCGGCTGACCACGATCTGGTTGGGCTTGGCCTCGCTGCAGAGGCGCGAGGCGAGGTTGGTGACGCTGCCGATCGCGGCATATTCCAGCCGCTGTTCGAAGCCGACCTGGCCGAGCGTGGCATAGCCGAGCGCGACGCCGATGCCGAATCCCAGGCTATGCCCGCGGTTGCGCCAGCGCTCGGTCAAGGGACCGATGGTGTCGCGCATCTCCACCGCCATCTTCACCGCGCGCTTGGTGTGGTCCTCGAACTGGATCGGCGCGTTGAACAGGATCATCACGCCGTCGCCGGCATACTTGTCGAGCGTGCCCTCGTACTTGAAGATCAGCTGGCCGAGTGCCGCGTGGTATTCGCGCAGCACGTTCATCGCCTCTTCCGGCTCGGTCGCTTCCGTGAACGCGGTGAAGCCGCGCAGGTCGCAGAACACGACCGTGACCTCGCGGCGCTGGCTGGTGAGCAAACCTTCCGGGCTGTCGGAGGAGGCGATCAGCTGCGCCACCTGGGGCGCCAGGAAACGCTCGAGCTTGCGGATGCGCTCGATCTCGCCGAGCTGGGTCCTGACGCGCTCCTCCAGCGACTTGTTCCAGTCCTTGAGCTGCTCGGTCTGCTCGCGGAGCTTGTCGGCCTGGGCGCGCACGATCGTGTTCGCCGCCTCCAGCGCGTGGCTCTTGTGGTCGACCTCGCTGAACAGTTGCGCATTGCGCATCGCCAGCACGGCCTGGTTGGCGAAGGTGCGCATCAGGCCGATGATGCTGGGCGCGAACGCGCCGGCGGCGCGGCGCAGCACCACGAGCGAGCCCAGCGTGCCCTGCTGGTCGATCAGCGGCACCACCAGCACCGAGTTGAAGCCGGCCGCGCGCGCGACCTCGCGCAGCGGCTGCTCGGCGGCATCGCCGAGCTCGGCCAGTGCGATCGGCTCGCCGCTGCCCGCAGCATCGCTCAGGATGTTGCCGCCTTGCGCGATGGTGACATGCGCGCCCTCGGCGGATTTGTCGATGCCGTTGGCCTCGACCAGGTTGAAGCAGCGCGCCTCGGCGTCGAAGCCGTAGATCAGCACCGCGTCGGCACGGGTGATCTCGATCGCGCGGGCCGCAATCGTCGCAAGCACCGCGTTGAGATCGAGCGAGGAGGCCACCGCGCGGCCGACCTCCTCCAGCACCTTGAGCTCGTGGATCGATTGCGCGAGATCGCGGGTGCGCTCCTCGACCTTGCTCTCCAGGTTCGAATAGGTCTCCTGGATCTGGTCGGCCATGCGGTTGAACTGCCCGGCGAGGTCTTCCAGCTCGTCGGAGGTGTGCACGTCGATGCGGTGGCTGAAATCGCCCTCGCCGAGCCTGTAGGCGCCGTCGCGCAGCGCCGTGATCGGGATGATCATGCGGCGGGCGAGCAGCGTGCCGGCGAGGATCGCGACCATCAGGCCCATGCCGATCAGAAGCGCGATGCGCACCAGCTGGTCGCGGATCGGCATCAGGGCCTGCGTGGTTGGCTGCTCGAACAGCACGCTCCAGCCGAGCTTCGGCACGATGCTCGCGGCGCTCATCACCGCATGGCCGTTGAAGTCGGTGCCCGACGTGTCGGCTTCGTGGCCGGGCGCGATCGCGGCCGCCACCTGCGGCAGCTTGGAGAGATCCTTGCCGATCTCGGGCCCTTTCGATGACGTCGCCAGCACCCGGCCGCGCGGATCGACGACATAGGCAAAGGCGGCCTTGCCGACCTGGGCGTCGGACAGGAAGTCGGAGAGGAAGCTGAGATCGATCTCGGCCACGGTGACGCCGGCATTGAAGCCGGAATGCGCCACTGAGATCGACATTACTGGCGTCCGGTCGGCGAACCAAGCCGGCGCGTAGGTGACGCCGCGGGCGACAGCGTCGGTGAAGCGCATGTCGCGGGAGAGGTCGGCATTGCCGCCGGTCGTGGTCGATTGCCTGGAGACGCGCAGCACCTCGCGGCCGTCGCCGTTGAGCTGGAACAGCTGGTTGACGACCGAGACCTGGTGCAGCAGCGAAGCGTAGTCGGCGCGGCGCTTCTCCAGCGTATCCTGGCTCGCCCGCGTCACCCAGCTGATCTGGCGGTCGAGCTCGGAAATCGCCTGCTCGATGCGCCGGGCGGCTGCTTGCGCCTTGTCCTCCAGGCCGTCGGTCAGCTGCGTCCGTGTTGCGCGGTAGGAGATCCAGGTCTCCATCGCCCCGTTGACGGCGAGGACGAACACGACGAGGCCGACGAGGGAGACGACGTATTTGGCGAACAGGCCCTCGCGCAGAGATCGTGTCTTGTCGTTCGCTCCTGCCATCCCGATCCTCTCGCGCGGCCACTGACGCTGCGCGCTATGGGCCGGACAGGCCCTTCCAAGCCGTTCTACCACAATTTGGACCGAAGGGCCGTCATGCAGCCGGCGGACCGGCCGGTGTGGTTACCCCAGTGGTCTCCTAGGCGGGTTGGACCGGCAGCGATTGTCGCAGCCGGATCGGTTCGATGGAGGGAGCTTATCGATTGAAGAGCTGCCGCAGCACGTCGTTCATTGGCTGACTGTCCTGCTGCGCGACCGGCGGGTCCTCCCGGGCGGGAGCCGCAGGGGAGGCCTGCGGCACCGGCGTGGACGGCGTTGCCGGCAGGCTGCGGCTGCGGCTAGTGCCAGCGCCGCTCCCCGCGCCGCTGGAGAGACCCTGCTGGATCAGATTGCCGATCGCCTCCCCGAGCGGGCCCCCGAGCAGATTGTTCTGCCCCGGTTGCTGGCCTTGCGGATTGGCAGTGCCGGGCGCATTGCCGCCGCCCGGCGCGGCGGTGCCACCAAGACCGAGGCTGCCCAGGATGTTGCCGAGCCCGGCGCCGTCGGGGCCGAACAAGCCCTTGCCCATCTCGCGCAGCTTGGCATAGGCGGCGTCCGGATTGTCCAGCATGCCGGCCATGTCGGGATAGATCCGCGGCTGCGACCAGGAGCCCTGGATCATCACGGGAATGCCGAAGCCGACCGGCTCGGAAGTGCGGCCCTGGCCTTCGGTCGTCATCACGAGCTTGGGCTCGACGCGAAAGCCCATCATCTTGGTGTCGAGCGCGATGGTGCCGGCGCCGCTGACGCGCACCAGCGGCCCGATCAGGTTGAGATCGGTCGTCACCGCCTGACCCTTGTCGATGCGGAAGGAGGCCGAGAGCTGCGATAGATCCGTGCTCTGCTCCTGGCTCGGGTCCTGGCTGCTTTGCCAGCCGGAGAGCGTGCTCGTCGTCAGCGAGCGGATCATCTGCGCGATATTGACGCCGCGGATGGCGCCATCCTGGAAATTGACGAAGGCCGTGCCCTGCATGTTCGCCATCAGCGCGCGCTGGCTGTTGCCGGCGCTGCGCAAGGCTAGCTTGGCCTGCAGCTTGCCGTCGATGCGGTCGAACTCGGCAAGGGTCTGGAGCAGCGGCAGCGCGCGCACGCCGACGAGGTCGGAATGCATGGCAAAGTTCGGCGCACCGGTGGTCGCGTCCAGGATCACCTCGCCCGAGACCTGGCCGCCATAGGCGCCCAGATTGGCCGTGCCGGCCTTCAGCACGCCGCCGGCGAGCTTGGCGTCGAGCGCCAGCGGCGCGACGCGCGCATCGCCGATCACGACCTCGTTCGCGGAGATCCGCACCTGCGCATCGACGTAATTGAGCCCGGAGACGTCGATCGGCGCATTGCTCCAGGGCTGCCCGGACACGCCATCCGGCGATTTCGCCAGCGGCATAGATAGCCGCTGGAAGTCGAGATCGACCTTGACCAGCGGCTTGCTCGCGATGTCGACCGAAGCCCAGCCGTTGAAGGCGCCGTCGCCGAGCCTGCCGTTCACGCCGTTGATCATCACGACGTTGCCGCTCAGCCGCATCTCGGCGTGACCGGTGAGCTGGGATTTCAGCAGGCTGGGCATGTCGACGGCGAAATCCACCTGAAACGTCGGCCGTTCGGCCGGCGAGGCCGCCTTGATGTCGAACTTGGTTGGGTGATCGCCGACGCGCGCGGTGCCGGTGATATTCACCTTGCGGTCGCGGTCCAGGGTCGCGTCGGCGTTGATGGCGCTGATGCGGCCCTCGACACGGTCGCGGAGGCGCGAGAATGCCACTTCGCCGTCGGTGATCTTGATGCGGTCGATGGTGGCGCCCTTGGTGTCGAGCGCGAGCGGCTTCGAAGGCGCGGCTGCATTCGGCAGGCGTTCGCGCAGCAGCGGCTGGTAGAGCACGGGATGGGTGACGACGAGCTCGCTGATCTCGGGCGTGCCCGACCACACGCTGGCGAGCGACATGTCGACCTGCACGCGGTCGATCGTCAGGCGCGTGATGCCGCTGCGGTCCTTGGGGTCGGCGAGCGTGAGGTCGTTCAGCGTGACGTTCAGCGTCGGCCACAGGCTGATCTTGGTGGTGCCGTCGATCGACAGCCGATAGCCGGTCGCGCTCTCGAGGCGGGAGGCGATCGTCGAGGTCAGGAAGCCCGAGGGGATCCCGACGACGAGCAGAAGTGCGATGACGACGATGACGGCGGCCAAAGCCCCGCCGGCGAATTTCAATGCTTTCATGTCGACTTTCCGGCGACGGAGAATCCGCGCCGAATCCGGCCGATCACCCGTCCATTGCGCCCGGAGTTTATCCCCGGACGGGAAGCGGCTCCAAGCGCGTAAAAATAGTCAGGGGGTGCTGCAAAGTTATGTGACTTATGACACACTTCTCCGGCGCGGTTTTACGCGATCTTTGAAGTTGATGGTTTCGAGCGATTTGCCAAGACGATTTACCAAGGCGATGACCAGGACGTTCACAAGGACATTGACATGAGCAAGCAGGCCGAATTTGCGGTCATCCTGAAGATGAACCCGATGTTCGCCGATCTCGGCGCAGACGAGCTCCAGCGGCTGTCCAATCTCTGCCACACCCAGCACCTGGCCAGCGGCGAGGTGCTGTTCCAGAAGGGCGATCCCGGCAATGCGCTGTTCGGCGTGCGCCGCGGCCAGGTCCGCATCGAGACCGGCGCCGCCGACGGCAGCCGGCTGACGCTGAACTTCATGGGGCCGGGCGACCTGTTCGGCGAGGTCGCGGTGTTGGACGGCCAGAATCGCACGGCGGACGCCACCGCAGGCGAGGCCAGCGAATTGTTCGTGCTGCGGCGCGAAGACTTCCTCGGCTTCCTCGAGCGCGAGCCCAAGGTCGCGATCAAGATCATTGCGCTATTGTGCCAGCGCATCCGCTGGCAGAGCGAGCGTATGGAAGAATCCATGCTGCAGCCGCTGCCGGTGCGTCTGGCGCGGCGGCTCTGCGCGCTCGCCGCCGATTTCGGCTCCGAGGTCCACATCTCGCAGGAGCAGCTCGGCGTCTTCGTCGGCGCCGCCCGCGAAAGCGTCAACCGCCAGCTCCAGGCCTGGCGCAAGGAAGCGATCCTCGATCTCCAGCGCGGCCGGATCCTGCTGCGGAACATGACCAAGCTGACCGCGATCGCGCGGAATGAGTAGGTCAGACGATCGGGAGCCTGCGTCGGCGGACACGATCACGGTCGATGGTGATGATGCTGCCTTGAATCTCGTTCTCGGGGAGAGCGGATAGGACTTCTGCCAGCCGGTTCCGGACGCTCGTCTCGGTCCAGTCGCCGCCTCGGAAGAGAACGAGGCTTGGGCTGTCGCCGCCTGCTGTTGCAATCAGACGAGGATAGTCGAGATCTGCCGTAACGATTGTGCGCGCCTCTTGCCTGGCCCGATCGATGATTTCAACATCGCTCGCAGCATGAAGTCCTATCGCGGAGGCGTGGACGGCGTCATGTCCCATCTCTGTCAACCAGCGCGACAGCACTGGTGAGAGGGGCATGTCGACGAGGAATTTCACTTGGCTGAAACGGTCGGGCGAAGCTCGACGGCCTCGTCTTCTGCGAGGAAGGCCGCGTAGCGCAATGCTTCGTCAATGTCTTCGCGCTCAAGATAGGGGTAGTCGTTCAAAACGGACTCACGCGTCTCGCCGGCGGCAAGCAGGCCGAGCAGCCTTGCGACCGGAAACCGCAGCCCGCGGATACAGGGCTTCCCGGTGCAGACGGCAGGATCGATCGTGATGCGTGTAAACGTCATAGGCGCAACATAGCGTCAGCGCTCGCCTTTCGCCAGTGCACGACGCAGCCTTTCGAACCCTATTCCGCCGCAGGGTGCACGAGGCTCTTCGGCGCTGGCCCCGCTTGCGTGGGCGGCGCTTCGTGATGACCGCTCGTCTCCGCATCCTCGCTGTGCACGATCAGCCGCTTGGCGAAGCGCCAGATCAGGGCGCCGAAATCGTCCATCACCATGAACATCGCGGGCACGAACACCAGTGACAGGATGGTCGAGAAGATCAGGCCGCCGATCACCGCGAGCGCCATCGGCGAGCGGAACTCGCCGCCGGCGCCGACGGCGAGCGCGCTCGGCATCATGCCCGCGGCCATCGCGATCGTGGTCATCACGATCGGGCGGGCGCGCTTCATGCCGGCATCGATCATGGCCTCCTCGCGCGGCTTGCCGGCGTGAATGGCTTCGATGGCGAACTCCACCAGCATGATCGCGTTCTTGGTGACGATGCCCATCAGCATCAGGATGCCGATCCACACCGGCGTGGTGAGCTGCTTGCCGGTGACGAGCAAGGCCGCGATCGCGCCGCCGATCGAGAGCGGCAGCGAGAACAGGATGGTGATCGGCTGCAGGAAGGTGCCGAACAGCAGCACTAGCACCGCATACACCATCATCAGCCCCGCCGTGATGGCGGTCGCGAAGCCCTCGGACAATTCGTTCAGGCTTTCGGCATCGCCCGAGGGCGAGACCTTCACGCCCTTCGGCAGGGTCTTCATGACAGGCAGGTCGTAGATCTTCTTGGTGGCATCGCCGAGCGCGGCGGAGCCGACGAGGTCGGCGGCAACGGTCGCCTGCCGTTCACGATCGTAGCGGCCGATGCTGGTCGGGCCCTGGTCGAGCTTGACGTCGGCGATGACCGAAAGCGGCACGCCGCCCTTCTCGCCGCGCTCGCCGAGCGGCACGCGGAGCTGCTCCAGCGTCTTCAGATTGCCGCGGGCGGCGTCCTCAAGTTGCACGCGGATCGGCACCAGGCGGTCGCCGACGTCGAACTTGGCGAGCGCCGGTCCGACGTCGCCGATGGTGGCGACACGGATGGTCTGCGACAGGCTTTCGGTGGAGACGCCGAGCCGTGCGGCGAGATCGGCACGCGGCTCGATGCGCAGTTCGGGGCGCTCCAGGGCAGTTTCGGAGATGACGTTGGCGATGGTGGGAATGCGCTTCATCTGCGTCGCAAGCTCGCTCGCGACGTTGTTGACGATGTTGGGATCGACGCCGGTCACCACCAGCGAGATCGCGCGCAGGCCGTTCTCATCCAGGAACCAGAAGCGGATATCGGGAACGTTCTCCAGCTCCTGGCTGATGGAGAATTCGAGCTCGCGCTGGGTGATGTCGCGGCTGTCCTTGGGCGTGTAATTGATGATCAGGGCGGCGCGCCGCACCTCCTGAGTGCCCGGCGGGACGCGGCCGCCGTCAACGAAGATGCTCTTGACCTCGGGCCGCTTGCGCAGGCGCGCGACGATGTCCTCGGTGACCTTTTCGGTGTAGGCGAGCTGGGTGCCCGGCGGCAGCTCGAGCGCAAGTAGCGAGCGCGCGCTGTCCTGGGCCGGCAGGAAGCCCTGCGGCAGCAGCGTGATGCTCCAGATCGAGGCGGCGAAGATGCCGAGGCCGATCAGCACCGTGATGAAATAGTGCCTCACCGACCAGGCCACGATGCGATGATAGGACCGCAGGATGCGGCCGGGCGGCGGCTCCTCGTGCGTACTGTGCTTGAGGAAATAGGCGGCCAGCACCGGCGTGACGAAGCGCGCGGCGAGCAGCGAGAAGAACACCTGCACCGAGACGGTGATGCCGAACTGCTTGAAGAATTGTCCGGCGATGCCCGACATGAAGCTCGCGGGCGCGAAGATGGCGATGATGGTCAGCGAGATCGCGATGACGGCGAGGCCGATCTCGTCGGCGGCTTCGAGCGCGGCCCGGTAGGGCGACTTGCCCATATTCATGTGCCGGACGATGTTCTCGATCTCGACGATGGCGTCGTCGACGAGAATGCCCGTCGAGAGCGTGATGGCGAGGAAGCTGACGAGGTTCAGCGAGAAGCCGAGCAGGTCCATCGCCCAGAATGCTGGGAAGATCGACAGCGGTAGCGAGATCGCGGCGATGATGGTGGCGCGCAGGTCGCGCAGGAACAAGAGCACGATGACGACGGCGAGGATCGCGCCTTCGAACAGGGTGGAGATCGCCGCGTGGTAATTGCCCTTGGTGTATTCCACCGAGGTGTCGATCAGCTTCAGGTCGACGTCGGGATAGGCGGCTTTCAGCGCATCGATGCGCTTCTGCACGGCCTCGGCCACCTTCACGTCGCTGGCTCCCTTGGAGCGCTTGATGCCGAGCGCGACCACCGGCTCGCCGTTGAAGCGGGCGAAGGTGCGGCGGTCGGCGATGGTGTCGGTGACGGTGCCGAGATCGTCGAGCCGGACCTCGCCGCCGCCGAACAGCGGGATCATCGTGCCAGCGAGATCGCCAAGCGTCTTGGCGCCAGCGAGCGTGCGGATCGCCTGGTCGTTCTTGCCAATCTCGGCGCGGCCGCCGGCGACGTCGACATTGGTGCCGCGCAGGCTCTGGCTGACATTGACGGCGGTCAGGCCCATCGCCTGCAGGCGATCGGGATCCAGCGAGACCAGGATTTCGCGCTCGACGCCGCCGATGCGCTCGACCTGGGCGACGCCGCGCACGCCCTGCAGCGCGCGCTTGACCACGTCGTCCACGAAATAGGAGAGCTGCTCCGGCGTCTTGCCGGGCGAGATCGCAGCATAGGTCACGATCGGCAGGCCGATAACGTCGACGCGTTGGATCAGCGGCTCGGTGACGTTCTGCGGCAGGTTGGAGCGCACGCGCGTCACCGCGTCCTTGACGTCGTTGAGCGCGCGATCGGTGTTGGTCTCGAGCGCGAACTGGATCGTGGTGACCGACAGGCCGTCGGTGATCGACGAGGTGATGTGGCGCACGCCCTCGACACCGGAGACCGCGTCTTCAACCGTCTTGGTGACCTGGGATTCGAGCTCGGCCGGCGCTGCGCCGAACTGCGACACCGCCACCGAGATCACGGGGATGTCGGCCGAGGGCAGCCGTGTGATCGCGAGCTTGGTGAAGGACACCCAGCCCAGCACCAGCAGGATGATCGAGAAGACGACCGACGGCAGCGGATGACGGATCGACCATGCCGAGATATTGAGAGCCATCAGCGTACCCGCGTGCGATCGAGTTCATCGGCGAACATGGTCTTGATCTGGTCGCCGTCATGGAGCGAAGAGCCGGCGTCGGCGACGACGATCTCGCCGACCTCGAGCCCTTCCAGGATTTCCGTCGCGCTGTCGGACGACAATCCGACCCGCACCTTGCGTGTCTCGACCACATTGCCTTTGACGACCTGCACCATGAGGTGATCGATCGCGGTCTTCGGGATCGAGACGCCGCAGCTTCGCTTGGCGTCGATCGAGGCGCGAGCGAACACGCCGACCTTGAGCGAGGGATTGTTGGCGACGCTGATGCGGACGCGGCCGAGCTGCGTGGCACGGTCGATCTCGGGCGCAACCAGCCGGACCCGCCCGATCAGATCGGGTGCGTCGTCGCGACTGATCCGCACGGTCGCCCCGGAGGTGAGCTTGGACATGTGCACCGCCGGGACCTGGGCGTCGAGCTCGATCTCGTTGTTGACGGCGATGCGGAACATCGGACCGGCCTGCGGCGAGGCCGGCGCGCCGACGATGGTGCGGACTTCGGTGACGAGGCCCGGCGCGGGGGCCTTCAGCGAGATCGGGCCTTGCGGGCCGGGCCGCTGCGGCTGGCCCGGAATCTGCGGCGGCGCAGTGAGGCGCGCCAGTTCCTGATTGTCGGCGACGATTGTGCCCTCGGTGACCAGGAGGTCGGTGACCCTGGAGCCTTCCTGGTCGGCAACCACCACCGCCTCGCGGCGCGGCACGAAGAACCCGGTCACCCGCACCAGATCGGAGAAGCAGGCATTGGTCGACTTCGTCACGATGACGAGCGCCTCGCTTTGCGTCTCCTTCGGCTCGGGACGCTTGCGATGCTCGAACAGATAATAGCCGACGCCGAGCGCGACGACGAACACCACGGTTCCGGCCGGTTTGAGATAGTCAGTCAAATTCATCGCCGGATCATCCTGACCTGGCTCACGGCCATCCGCGCGAGGCCCAAACGGAGCGTTGTTCTGAAATGAAGCGGCGTCCCGCAAGGCTGCGGGACGCGCTTTGGAAACGAGACCTTACACGACATCACGACTTGTCACTGGCAAAGGATACGTCGTGCTCACTTCGATGCGGTGGTCTTGTTTTCCATGTTGACGACCTGCACGCGGCGGTTGACCTCCGCCAGCGGCTGGCTCGGGTCCTTAAGCTTGCTCTTGCCGTAGCCGACGGTGACGAGATCGGTCGCGGAGATGCTGTACTTCTCGACCAGGTAGCGCTTGATCGAATCCGCGCGACGCTCCGAGAGGTCCTGATTGTAGGCTTCGCCGCCGGCGGCGTCGGTGTGGCCGGCGACCACGAAGGTCGAGCCCTTCAGATCCGGGCTGGTCAAGGCGCGGCCGAGCGCCTGCACCGAGGGCAGCGACTTGGCGCTGATATTGGCGGAGTTGTAGTCGAACGTGATCTCGAGATCGATGTTCGGCTTGTCCTTGGCGGCGGAGGCGATTTCCTCGCGCTCGGTGGATGACAGCGACCGCGTCGAGCGGCCGCGCACGGATTGCAGCAGCTTGGTCTCCGCGGCGTTCGGTGCGGATTCGGTCTGCGGACCGATCGAGAGGCCGCGGGTCAGGGGCTTCTTCGGCGCCGGCGCCAGCGCGCGGACGATCTCGTCCTCGGTGACGTTCTTGCTGTTGCCGTCATCGCCCGCATAGGCGGCTGAGGTCGGCAGCGACAGCGCGGCGCCGACGGTGATGATGGACAGAAACGCGGTAAGCCAATTTGCAGCCGATCTCATAGCCAGTCCCTCCTGCGCAGCCAGCTCGCGTGCTCATAAAATTCAAGCAACACGCCCCCGAAAAGGCCTGTTGCGGCATCCGCCCATTGGTCTTCCCAGGGCTGTTCAAGGTTCGAGCCTTGGACCGGCTCAACTCAAAAAAATACTAGCGTACTCCGTAGCTTGCGAATTCCTGAACGATGTTCGGATCCATCGCCTTGGCATTGGCGATGTCCAGCGCCCCCTCCTGGGCCGAGCCGTTGCGTTGCTTGGCAAGGCCCCGTCCGTAAAGCGAGGAGGTGAGGCGCGGGTTGATCTTCAGGGCCGCGTCGAAATCGGCGATCGCATTCTTCACCGCACCCGACTTGAGATTGACGAGCCCGCGGCTGTCCAGTGCATCGACGAAGTTCGGCCGCAGCCGCAGCGCCTCGTTGCAATCCTTCAACGCGCCCTGGAGGTCGCCGACCACGGTGCGGGTCCAGCAGCGGTTGTTGAGGGCCTCGACATCCTTCGCATTGATCCGGAGGGTGTCGTCGAAATCCTTGATGGCGAGGGTGTAGGCGCCCTTGCTGGCATAGACCTGGCCGCGGCGGTACAGCGCGTTCACGTCGTCAGGATTGGCGGCGATCTTGGCGGTCAGGCTCTTGATGGTGGGATCGTCGGCCAGGACGGCAGCGCTCGGCCCGCCTTCCGTGCTCGGCGCGGGGGCGAGATCAACCGGCTTCACAGGCGGTGCCGGCGGTGGCGGCGGGGGCAGGGCGGCCTCGATCTGCGGCCGCGGCGTGGGAGCAGGCGCGGGTGCCGGTGCCGGCACCGCAACTGGCGCCGCAGGTGCCGGAGGCGCAGGAGCGGGAGCCGCAGCCACGCTGTCGGCCGGCTTCGGCGGCGGCGGTGGTGTCGGCGGCGCGGGAGGGGCGGGCGGCGGGTTGTTGGCGACGACGGCGGGAGGCGCGGGCGGCGTTGCCGGACGCGATCCGCCGGCGCCAGGAATGAACGAGAAATCTTCGGCCAATGACGAGGAGATCCACGGCACCTGCTCGCCGCGCGAGGCGCGGGTGACGCCCATCTTGGTGCGGTTCAGCGTCTCCTCGGCCATCAGGTCGGGGACGCGGATTTCCTTCAGCAGCTCCTGGACGAACAGGCTGCGGTCGCCGCCGGCGTCCGAGACCACCGAGGCCAGCGCCGCCGAGTACATCACCAGCGTGCCGTTCGGTGCGATCACCGGGGTCAGGCCCGCCGAGAAGCTGCGGAACCGGCGCTCGAACGGGTTGCGCCTGGATGCGTCGATCAGCGCGATCTTGACGCCGGCGCCGCGGGTGTTGAGCTCGCCGAGGACCGTCTCGAGGCTGAAGCCATCGCGGCGCACGTCGGACTCGGTCCAGATCTGCGCATCCACCGGCAGCAGGTAACTCTGGCGCGCAGACTGGATGCCGAAACCGGAGAAGAACACCAGCGCGACCGAGCCCGGCTTGATCTTGCCGTAAAGCTTGTCGAAGGCCCGGCGCATGGCGTCGCCGGTCAGGTTCTCGCCGAGTTCGACCGAAAAGCCGTCGCGCTTGAGCTCGTCGGCGACGGCGCGGGCATCGTTGATCGGTTCCTTCAGCGGGGCATCCGCATCCGGATATTTGGCGTTGCCGATGACCAGCGCAAAACGGTCGCCAGCCGCAAGCGAGGGGGCAGTCGGTACGAGCGAGATCAGCAAGGGCAGAAGAAAAAAGAAGCGAATTCTCATAATCAGCGCGGTCCAGCCAAAAAGGCGCCGTTCCAGCTTGCGCCGCGGCGACCTTAACTTACGCTTACCTCATTATCAAACCGGGGACGGAGGGCGTCAACCGCTTGGAGATTCGACCTTATCCCGATGATGGACCGCAGCGGATGGGCATGCCGCGAGAGGAATGGATGGGGTTGTCATGACGGTCCTCGGTACCTCGATGCTATCGGCGGACCTTAGCGCAGCCATGGCGATGAAGACGTGATCGATCTCACATTGCCGCCCGCCTCCGCCGCAATGCCCCGCGTTTGACCTTTCCTGCCGGTGGTGGCTTGGTGTGCGCGATCGTCCGGCAAGATCCAACTCGAAAAAAAAGCAAGACTCATGGGAAACGTCTACGAGATCTATGCTCTGCGCTATGCGACGATGTCGCCGCGCACCCCCCACATGAACTTCCTGGTGCCCGACCCGCATGACAGCGCGGCGCAGGACCTCGATTATTTCGTCTGGCTGATTCGGGGGCACGGCCGCGACATTCTGGTCGATACCGGCTTCAACGCCGAGGAGGCGAGCGCGCGGGCGCGCAAGCTCACGCTCAATCCGGTTGATGCGCTGGAGCGTTTCGGCGTCGCGGCGGCAGCCATTCGTGACGTCATCGTGACGCATCTGCACTACGACCACGCCGGCAATCTCGACCGCTTTCCCAATGCGCGCTTCCATCTGCAGGAGCGCGAGATGGCCTACGCGACCGGGCGCTGCATGTGCAACGGTCTGCTGCGCCATCCGTTCTCGGTCGAGCATGTGACGCAGATGGTGCGCCACGTCTATGGCGAGCGCGTCACCTTCTATTCGGGCGACGGCGAGGTCGCTCCCGGCGTGACCGTGCACCGCGTCGGCGGCCATTCCGACGGCTTGCAGGTGGTGAAGGTCGAGACCGCGCGCGGCCCCGTGGTGCTGGCTTCCGATGCCGCGCATTACTACGCCAATCTGCAGCGCAAGAGCCCGTTCCCGATCGTCTACAATGTCGGGGACATGGCGCAAGGCTGGGACACGATCGAGCGCCTCGCCGGCCATCCCGACAGGTTCATCCCCGGCCACGATCCGATCGTGACGGAGATCTATCCGCGCGCCAGCGAAGGGGTCGACGCCTGGGCGCTGCATCTGCCGCCAACGCGGTCATTTGTGACGTGACGGAATCCGGGCGTGCAAGCAGCGCGCAAACGAGCATCGCCGGAGGTCCGAGTCGGGCCAGGAGCGGTCGTGAGCGGTGCGACCCCGGCCAGTCAATCCTAGTCGCCCCAACTGCCGGCTGCTACGATGAGGCGTGACCGCGGTTCTATCGCGGGTGCCCGCTCAGATTTGCGAGGCCGGAGCAACATCATGACCAGAGGCTCGGCAGCTCTGGGGTCGGCGGTCTTTTTTCTGATTGCCCCCACGACGGTCGCCGGTGTCGTGCCGTGGTGGATTTCGCAATGGCTTCTGCAAGCGCCGTTCTTCGATCTCCAGATTATCCGATGGTTCGGCGGGGTTCTGATCCTGCTCGGCATTCCGGTGCTGGTCGAAACCTTCATACGATTTGTGCTGCAAGGCGGCGGCACGCCAGCGCCGGTCGCACCAACGCAACATTTGGTGATCACCGGCCCCAATCGTTATGTCCGCAATCCGATCTATCTTGCCCTGGTGGCGATTGTACTTGGCCAGGGACTGATCCTCGGAAACACAGGGCTTCTGGTGTACGGCGCGCTACTGTGGATCGGCTTCCACATCTTCGTGCTGGCTTATGAGGAGCCGACGCTGCGCAGGACATTTGGAGCGGAGTACGACACCTATTGCGCCAATGTGTCGCGCTGGTTGCCACGCTTGCCCGGCCCGACGTCGGCGTCGTCCTGATTGATGAGCATGCCGTCGAAGCTCGGCTGTGGGTCAAAGGAGCGTCTTCGCGACCCCTAAGATGAGGCCCCGACGCGCTGATGCGCGTCGGGGCCAAAGCTTAATCACTCACTGCGATCAATCGCAGATGCGTCGGCGAACCACAACGTCCTCACCAAAGCGATTGGTTCGGTGTTCGACGATGGTTCGGCAGCTACCGCGGTAGTCCCGATCGTAGTAGCCGTAGTCCCGGTCGGGGCCCACATAGACGCCGCCTGGACCGACGCCAAACTCCACGGCATTCGCCGTTGTCACCGCTCCCGCAGCCAATGTGGCTGCCGCGGCGAGCGCGAGGATAATTCGCTTCATTTGGCACCTCCTCTGAGAAGTGACAGCGCACGGGGCCAACGATTGGCGCGGGGTTTGGTTTCGGGAAGAATTGACCGGCGAACAGCGCTGAAGGCCGTTCCCATGAAGGGCCGCCGTTCCATTGTGAATGATGTGTTCACAGAGGAACACGCAAACAGTCTGCTGTCGCGGGGGCAGCGAGTTCCGGCAGGACTCCCACCAACAACGCGGAGGGATTTTCGAGCCGCCAATTTAGTACGCCTGCTTGGCGTCGGCCTCTTCGCTGGTCTGGATCAGATCGAGGCTCTGCTCGATCTTGCCGAGCAGGGCCGACAATTGCTTGCGCTCCTGCGCGGAGAGGCAGGCGAGGATCTCGTCCTCCCGCCGCAGCAATTGCGGGAACAGCTCCTCGTAGAGCGCGCGGCCCTTCCTGGTCAGTTGCAGCCGGAATTCACGGCGGTCGGCTGCGTTCTCGACCCGCTCGATCAGGCCGTCGCTAAGCAGCGTCGTCACCGCGCGGCTGATGGTGGATTTGTGCGTGCGGGTGCACTGCGCGATGTACTGCGCGCTGCAGGCATCATTGCGGAAGCCGAGCGTGGCGATGACGCGCCAGGCCGGAATGTCGAGGCCGTGGCGCTCCTGATATTCGACGGACAGCGCGGAACTGACTTCCGCCGCGAGTCGGTTGAGACGGAACGGCACGAACTTGAACAGATCGAGCCGCGGCTTTGGCCGCGCCAAAGCCTCGTTGGCCGCGCGCGCTTTGAACGCAATGTCGCTGGATGTCCTCGCCAAGGAGAGCGCCTCCGAATTCCAGTTGACGGCCGGCCGGCTCCGGTCCAAAATAGTTGCACGTGAGACTATCTAGCAGATCAATCCTGTCCTGACCAGAGCCGAGGTTCGTGTATGGCGCCGGCCAATACCCCTCACGCCAAGACCGCTCAAGCCAAGACCCAGTTCGGCTATCGCCGTCACCCCGATCAGGACCGCTCCGCCTCGAGCCCCGCGGAGCATCCGGTCGTGATCGTCGGTGCAGGCCCGGTCGGGTTGTCGCTGGCGATCGATCTTGCCCAGCGCGGCCAGCGCGTCGTGCTGCTCGATGATGCTGACCGCATCGGCGAGGGTTCGCGCGCGATCTGCTTCTCGAAACGCTCGCTGGAATATTGGGACCGGCTCGGCGTCGGCGACCGCATGGTCGAGAAGGGCGTGGTGTGGAGTGTCGGGCGGATCTTCCACGGCGAACAGCAGCTGTACCAGTTCAATCTCCTGCCCGAAGACGGTCACAAGCGGCCGGCCTTCATCAATCTCCAGCAATATTACGCCGAGGCCTATCTGGTCGATCGCATCAATGAGCTGCCGGAGATCGACCTGCGCTGGCGCAACAAGGTGACGGCGCTCGAGCAGCGCAACGATTCCGTAGCGCTGACGATCGAGACGCCGGAGGGCGCCTATCGCCTGAGTTCGCAATATGTCATCGCCTGCGACGGCGCGCGCTCCTCGCTGCGGCAGATGGTCGGGGCGGAATTCGCCGGCCAGGTGTTCGAGGATCAGTTCCTGATCGCGGACGTCAAGATGACCGCGGAATTTCCGACCGAGCGCTGGTTCTGGTTCGATCCGCCGTTCCATGCCGGGCGTTCGGCGCTGCTGCACCGGCAGCCCGACGACGTCTGGCGCATCGACCTTCAGCTCAACCGCTATGCCGATCCGGTTCTCGAGAAGAAGCCGGAAAACGTGCGGCCGCGGATCGCGCGCATGCTCGGCCACGACAAGTTCGAGTTCGAGTGGATTTCGCTCTACAAATTCCAGTGCCGGCGGATGGACCGCTTCATCCATGGCCGCGTGATCTTCGCCGGCGATTCCGCGCATCAGGTCTCGCCCTTCGGCGCGCGTGGCGCGAACTCGGGACTCGAAGACGCGGAGAATCTGTCCTGGAAGCTCGACCGCGTGCTGCGCGGCAAATCGCCTGCGAGCCTGCTGGAGAGCTACCATATCGAGCGCAGCATGGCGGCCGACGAGAACATCCGGGAATCCACCCGCTCGACCGACTTCATGGCGCCGAACTCGCATCAGGAGGCGCGGCTGCGCAAGGCGGTGCTGTCACTGGCCAAGGAGACCGAGTTCGGCAAGCGCATGGTCAATGGCGGCCGGCTGTCGGTGCCGTGCAGCTACGATACGCCGCTGTCCTCACCCGATGCCGATGCGTGGGCCGGTGGACCTCGGCCCGGCTGCTCCATGCTCGATGCGCCAATTGCCGAGCAGGGCTATCTGACGGACGCCTTCCGTAAGGACGGAACGGACTTCACCCTGCTGTCGTTCAGCAACGGCGTTGCGCCCGATGCGCCCGACGGCATGAAGAATATCCGTATCGGTGGCGAGAAAGGACTGGGCGACCCCTCCGGCCTCGCCGCCAGGCGCTACGACGCGGGGCCCGGCGCAGCCTATCTGCTCAGGCCCGATGGTTATGTCGCGGCGCGCTTCCGCCATCCGACGCGCGAGGCGATCGCGGCGGCGCTGTCGCGGGCCGCAGGCTTGAATTGAGGTTTCGCATGCCGCTCTCCACCAGCTCGAACTTCGCGCGCCCCGACGATGCCTTCCGCGCCATGGTCGAGGCGCATCGCGGCCTGACCGAGGAGCAGAGCGCCGATTTCGACGCGGCGCTGGTGCTGATCCTCGCCAACCATATCGGCGACATCGACGTGCTGCGCGAGGCGATCGGACTCGCCAGGCGCCGTATGATCGACGGTCAGCAGCAACAGCAGCAACAACAATAACCCCGTAAGGACGAACGCATGGCGAAGAACTTCGCATCCACCGGCGATCTCTCCGAGAAGAAGATCACCTTCTCCGAGATCGGCACCGATCTCTATGCCTTCACCGCCGAGGGCGATCCCAACACGGCCGTGATCGTCGGCGACGATGGCTGCCTCGTGTTCGACGCCCAGGCGACGCCGGCGATGGCGAACAAGGTGATCGAGCGGGTCCGCGCCGTGACCGACAAGCCGATCAAATATGTCGTGCTGTCGCATTACCACGCCGTGCGCGTGCTGGGCGCCTCCGCCTATCACGCGCAGGGCATCGTCGCCTCGCAGGAGACCCATCGGCTGATCGCGGAGCGCGGCCAGCAGGATTGGGATTCCGAGTACGGCCGCTTTCCGCGCCTGTTCCAGGATGCCGCCAGCATCCCCGGCCTGACCTGGCCGACGCTGACCTTCGAAGGCGAGATGACGATCTATCTCGGCAAGCGCGAGGTACGCCTGATGCAGCTGGGCGCCGGCCACACCTCGGGCGACATCGTCGCCTGGGTGCCGGATGCGGAGGTGATGTTCTCCGGCGACCTCATCGAATATCATTCGGCCTGCTATTGCGGCGATGCGCATTTGCGCGAATGGCCGATGACGCTGAACGAGATCCGCAACTTCAATCCGAAGGCGATCGCGCCCGGCCGTGGCGATGCGCTGAAGGGCACCGCCACGGTGCGCGAGGCTATCGCGATGACGCGCGACTTCGTCACTTCGCTCTACGGCGCGGCCGAAATCTCGGTCGCCAGGGGCCGCACGCTGAAGGAATCCATGGCGGCGACGCGCGAGGTGATGGATCCGAAATTCTCGAGCTTTGCCATTTACGAGCACTGCCTGCCGTTCAACGTGTCGCGCGCCTACGACGAAGCGTCCGGTATAGACGACCCCGTGATCTGGACCGACAAGCGCGACCAGGAAATGTGGGCCGCCCTGCAAGGAGGAGGATAGTCATGAACATCAATACCTCGCCTGACCAGATCATCCGCAGCTCGGCCCAGGTGACGCCGGGCTACATGTCCGGCTTCGGCAACTCTTTCGAGACCGAGGCGCTGCCGGGCGCGCTGCCGATCGGGCGCAACTCGCCGCAGCGCTGCGCCTACGGGCTCTATGCCGAGCAGCTCTCGGGCTCGCCCTTCACCGCGCCGCGCGGCAGCAATGAGCGCTCCTGGCTCTATCGCATCCGCCCTTCCGTGAAGCATTCCGGCCGCTTCGAGAAGGTCGATGCCGGCCTGTGGCGTTCGGCGCCGTGCCACGAATACGACCTGCCGATCGCGCAGCTGCGCTGGGATCCGACGCCACTGCCGGAGGAGGAGGTCACCTTCGTCCAGGGTGTGCAGACCATGACGACGGCGGGGGATGTGAATACGCAGGCCGGCATGGCCGCGCATGTCTATCTCATCACCAAGTCGATGGTGGACCAGCATTTCTACGACGCCGACGGCGAGCTGATGTTCGTGCTGCAGCAGGGCAATCTGCGCCTCGTCACCGAGTTCGGCCGCATCGACGCCGAGCCCGGCGAGATCGTGGTGATCCCGCGCGGCGTCAAGTTCCGCGTCGAGATTCCGAACGGCCCGGCGCGCGGTTATCTCTGCGAGAATTACGGCGGCGCCTTCACGCTGCCGGAGCGCGGGCCGATCGGCGCCAATTGCCTCGCCAATGCGCGCGACTTCCTGACGCCGGTCGCAAACTACGAGGACAAGGACACGCCGACCGAGCTCTACGTGAAATGGGGCGGCTCGCTGTTCAAGACCAGGCTGCCGCATTCGCCGATCGATGTGGTGGCCTGGCACGGCAATTACGCGCCGTACAAGTATGATCTGCGCACCTTCTCTCCGGTCGGCGCGATCGGCTTCGACCATCCCGATCCCTCGATCTTCACGGTGCTGACCTCGCCGTCGGAGACCGCGGGCACCGCGAACATCGATTTCGTCATCTTCCCCGAGCGCTGGATGGTCGCCGAGAACACCTTCCGCCCGCCCTGGTACCACATGAACATCATGAGCGAGTTCATGGGCCTGATCTACGGCGTCTACGACGCCAAGCCGCAGGGCTTCGTCCCCGGCGGCATCTCTTTGCACAATTGCATGCTGCCGCACGGCCCCGACCGCGACGCCTTCGATCACGCCAGCAACGGCGAATTGAAGCCGGTGAAGCTGACCGGCACCATGGCCTTCATGTTCGAGACCCGCTACCCGCAGCGCGTCACCGCCCATGCCGCGAAGTCCTCGACGCTGCAGGACGATTACGCCGATTGCTGGAAGGGCCTGGAGAAGCGGTTCGATCCGAGCAAGCCGTGATGCCTCTTACCCTCCCCTGGAGGGGGAGGGTCGCGCGCGTCAGCGAGCGGGGTGGGGTGACGGTCTCTCCATTGAGGCGGTGCCCGAGCGGAGAGATCACCCCACCCCGTTTCGCATTCCGCTCCGCTTCATGCGAACCGACCCTCCCCCTCCAGGGGAGGGTGAAACCGTCACCGCTCCGCAACGGAAAACCAATGCCCCACCCCAACGACCCCAGCCTCCGCTCCTTCATCGAAGTCGATCCTTCGTCCGACTTCCCGATCCAGAACCTGCCCTATGGCGTGTTCTCGACCAAGGATGGCCGCGCCCCGCGCCTCGGCGTAGCGATTGGCGACTACGTGCTTGATCTCTGGGAGCTTGAGCAAGATGGCCTGATCAGTGCGGGCGAACCCGGCACATTTGCTGGAGGACTAAACGCTCTGATGTATCTGGGTCCGAAGGTTTGGTCGAAAACCCGTGCGCGTATCAGCGAGCTGTTGCGACACGACAATCCGGAGCTGCGCGACAACGAGCAGTTGCGTTCGCACGCTCTTGTTCCCATGCGCGATGCGAAGCTCCACATGCCCTTCACCGTCTCCGGCTACACCGACTTCTATTCCTCGAAAGAGCACGCCACCAATGTCGGCGTCATGTTCCGCGGCAAGGACAATGCGCTGCAGCCGAACTGGCTGCACATGCCGATCGCCTATAACGGCCGCGCCTCCACCGTGGTCGTCTCCGGCACCCAAGTGAAGCGGCCGCGCGGGCAGCTGAAGCCGCCGAATGTGGAGCTGCCGAGCTTTGCGCCGTGCAAGCGGCTCGATTTCGAGCTGGAGATGGGCGTCGTGATCGGCCAGCCGTCGCCGATGGGCGGCATGCTGAGCGAGCAGCAGGCGGAGGAAATGATCTTCGGTTTCGTGCTGCTCAACGACTGGAGCGCACGCGACATCCAGCAATGGGAATATGTGCCGCTCGGCCCGTTCCTGGCAAAAGCCTTCGCGACGTCGATCAGCCCCTGGGTGGTGACGCGCGAGGCGCTGGAGCCGTTCCGCCTGAACGGGCCGGAGCAGCAGCCGGTGCCGCTCGATTATCTCAAGCAGACGAGGCCCCAGAACTACGACGTCGAGCTCGACGTCTCCTTGCGCGCTGCAGGTGCCAATGCGCCCGCCAGCATCAGCCGCACCAATTTCAAGTACATGTACTGGTCCTCGGTGCAGCAATTGATGCACCACGCGTCTAGCGGCTGCGCCATGAATGTCGGCGATCTCTTAGGGAGCGGCACCATCTCCGGCCCGGAGAAGAACCAGCGCGGCAGCCTGCTCGAGATCAGCTGGAACGGCACCGAGCCGGTCGAATTGCCAGGTGGCGCCAGGCGCTCGTTCCTCGAAGACGGCGACAGCCTCGTCATGCGCGGCTGGTGCCAGGGCAACGGCTATCGCGTGGGGTTCGGCGAGGTCGAGGGGACGATATTGGCGGCGGAGTAGCCGCGGTCGCCACCACAACCTCCGTCATTGCGAGCGCAGCGAAGCAATCCAGAATCTTTCCGCGGCGGCAGCCTGGATTGCTTCGTCGCAAGGGCTCCTCGCAATGACGGCGTGGGCAGAGCCTACCGCCGCTCCGGCGGCACGTCGCGCACCCGCGCACAATGCGCCGCGACATCCTCCACGCTGTACTTCAGATGCACCCGCTTGTCCGACGGCATCTGCTTGGCGGTGCACACGCCCGGCCGCCATTCCTGCGCCGGCCTGATCGGGCGCGGGGCAAAGCCGCCGCCGCAATTCGGGCAGACATTGAACAGCTTGGTTTCGACGCAGTCCGCACAGAACGTGCATTCATAGGAGCAGATCCGCGCATTGGTTGCGTCGGGCGGCAGATCGCAATCGCAATATTCGCAGTTCGGTCGCAGCTGGAGCGCCATGTTGAATCTCCGCAACTAGAGCTGCGATCATCGCAGATCGTGCAGCCAGCGCGAATGCCATAGTTCCCTCGATTTCAGCCGGGATTGATCTCCTTGAGCGGCAGCTTCGAGCTCTCCTTCAGCCGGTCCAGCACGATCGAGGAGCGCACATGCGCCACGCTCTGGTGCGGCATCAGGACGTCGTTGACGAGGTCGGACAGGCCCTTGAGGTCGCGCAGCACGGCCTTGAGGACATAATCGGCGTCGCCCGTCAGCGAATACGCCTCCTGGATCTCGTCGATCCGGTTCACCAGCGCACGGAAGCGTTTCGAGTTGTCCGGCGAGTGTGTCGCCAGTCCCACCTGGATGAAGGCGATCACGCCGAAGCCGAGCGCCTCGCTGGAGAGGTCGGCGTGATAGCCCGCGATCACCTTCTCCTCCTCCAGCCGCATTCGCCGCCGTGAGCATTGCGAGGCCGACAGGCCCGCAAGGTCGGCCAGCTCCTGGTTGGTAAGGCGGCCGTCGTCCTGCAGCGCACTGAGGATCTTGAGGTCGAAGGCATCCACGGAGATCATGCGTGTTTGGCCCATTCGGTGCACGGATCGTGCATACATTAACCAATCGACGTCCCGTTTGCACGCTCCTTGCGCGTCCCATGAAGGATAGTTCCTGCCAGCAGCCATTTGGGAGAACACCATGGGTCCGTTTCCGCACGATGCACCGCCTGCCACGATCAGTGCCGACAACCCGATGGGCACCGACGGCTTCGAGTTCGTCGAATACGCCCATCCCCGTCCGGAAGAGCTGCACGCGCTGTTCAAGCTGATGGGCTATGCGCCCGCCGCGCGCCACAGGACCAAGAAGATCACGGTCTATCGCCAGGGCGACATCAACTATCTCGTCAACGAGGAGCCGGGCACCCACGGCACCGATTTCGTCGCCGCGCACGGCCCCTGTGCGCCGTCGATGGCGTTCCGCGTCGTCGATGCCAAGGCGGCCTATGACCGCGCGATCGCCCTCGGCGCCGAGCCGGCCGACGTATCCTCCGCGCAGAAGACGCTTGACGTGCCCGCGATCAAGGGCATCGGCGGCAGCCTGCTGTATCTGGTCGATCGCTACGGTGCCAAGGGCTCGGCCTATGACGCCGAGTTCGAATGGTTAGGGGAGCGCGATCCCAAACCCGTTGGCGCCGGCCTGTTCTATCTCGACCATCTCACCCACAACGTCCATCGCGGACGCATGAATGTCTGGGCCGGCTTCTATGAGAAGCTGTTCAACTTCCGCCAGATCCGCTTCTTCGACATCGAGGGCCGCGCCTCCGGCCTGTTCTCGCGGGCGCTGACCAGCCCCGATGGCAAGATCCGCATTCCGATCAACGAGGACGCCGGCGATTCCGGCCAGATCGAGGAATATCTGCAGACCTATCGCGGCGAGGGCATCCAGCACATCGCCTGCGGCTGCCGCGACATCTACCGCACCATCGAAGGCCTGCGCAAGGCCGGCCTGCCGTTCATGCCGTCGCCGCCCGACACCTATTTCGAGAAGATCGACGCGCGCCTGCCCAAGCATGGCGAAGACGTCGCGCGGCTCAAGAAGAACGGCATCCTGATCGACGGCGAGGGCGTGGTCGATGGCGGCCAGACCAAGGTGCTGCTGCAGATCTTCTCGGCCAACGCGATCGGCCCGATCTTCTTCGAGTTCATCCAGCGCAAGGGCGATGATGGATTCGGCGAGGGTAATTTCAAGGCCCTGTTCGAATCGATCGAGGAGGACCAGATCCGGCGCGGGGTATTGAAGGTGGGGAACGCGGCGTAGGCTGCCGCGCGATAGCCCGCTCGCGCGTCATCCAAAGCTGTCGTCCCGGACAAGCGCGCGTAGATCCGGGACCCATAACCACAGGATGTGGGGCAGTGCGAGCTGACAACTCCGGGTCTTCGCCAAACCACTCCCTGTGGTTATGGGTCCCTGACCAGCGCTCGCTACGCTCGCTTGTCCGGGACGACGGCGGAGTTTGACGCGACAGAGAGAGTCTAGCGCCCCGCCCAGGCCTTCATCACCGCAGCGATCTCCGCCGCCTCCGGCTCGCGCGCGGCCGATGGCGTGCGCGAGAATCGCGGCGCAGGTGCCGGCTGCTTCACGCCGTGGCGCTCGATGAAGACGTTGCGGGCGACCATGTGCGGATGCTTCGTCGCCTCCGACATGGTCAGCACCGGCGCGAAGCAGATGTCGGTGCCTTCCATGATCTTGCACCAGTCCTCGCGCGTCTTGCTCTTGAACACGGACCGGAGCTTCTCCTTCAGCGCCGGCCAGGCCTTGCGGTCCATCTGCGCGTCGAAATCCGCATCCGTTAGGCCCGCATGCTCGCGCAGCAGCGCGTAGAATTGCGGCTCGATCGAGCCGATCGAGACGAAGTGCCCGCAGGCGCATTCGTAGACGCCGTAGAAATGCGCGCCGCCGTCGAGGAAGTTCTGGTTGCGCCCTTCGGTCCAGCGTCCCATCGTGGTCATGTCGAAGAAGAACGACATCAGCGAGGCCGCGCCGTCGCACATCGCCGCGTCCACCACCTGGCCCATGCGCGATTTCTGCGCTTCCAAGAGCGCGGCGAGCACGCCGACGACGAGATAGAGCGCACCGCCGCCGAAATCGCCGACCAGGTTGAGCGGCGGCACCGGCGCTTCCTCCGTGCCGATCGCGGCGAGCGCGCCGGTGATGGAGATGTAGTTGATGTCGTGGCCGGCCGCATTGGCGAGCGGGCCTTCCTGGCCCCAGCCGGTCATGCGGCCATAGACCAGCTTCGGATTGCGCGCGAGCACAACGTCCGGCCCGAGCCCGAGCCGCTCCATCACGCCGGGGCGAAAACCCTCGACCAGCGCGTCCGCGCTCCCGAGCAGATCCAGCACTTGCGCGATCGCCGCCTTGTCCTTGAGGTCGAGCTCGATCACCTTGCGGCCGCGCCCCGCCACCGACGTCATGCTCTTCTTCGCGCCGACGCGGTCGAGCGTGACGACATCGGCGCCCATGTCGGCCAGCATCATGCAGGCGAACGGACCGGGCCCGATGCCGGCGAATTCGACGATGCGGAAGCCCGAGAGCGGGCCGGAGGTGCGGACGGTCGAGGTGGGAGCTGGTTTGTCGAGCACGTTGTTGTTTCCTCGGGTCGCGGGCGCATGCGCCTGATGCGGCAATCGCCTCTGACGCTTCTTCTGTTGAGCGAGTTAATCGGCCGATTAACTTTTCTCGCCTTCACGCCAGCGAGGCAAGCGGTTTTCATGCCGCACGGCCAAAATAAAACGGCGCACACCGAAGTGCGCGCCGCGGAAAATTTGCGTGGAGACGCTAAGCCGAACTGTCAGCGAGCAGCAGCGACCGCGCGTTGTGCCATCACCTTGATCAGATTGGCGCGATATTCCGCCGTGCCGTGGATGTCGGCCAGCAATCCGTTTGCCGAAATCGTCACGCTGTCGATCGCCGATGGCGACCAGTTCGCCTTCAGCGCGGCTTCGATCGCCGGCACCCGCATCACGCCGGTTTGCGAGGCGCCGGTGGCGGCAACGCGAACGTCGCCCGACTTTGTCTGCGCCACGAACACGCCGGTCAGCGCGAAGCGCGAGGCCGGATGCCGCATCTTCTCGTAGCCTGCCTTCGCCGGCACGGGGAATGACACGGCGGTGATGATCTCGCCGTCTTCGAGCGCCGTCGTGAACAGGCCCTGGAAGAAATCATCCGCCGCAATCGACCGCTTGTTGGTCTTCACGGTCGCGCCGAGCGCGAGCAGCGCCGCCGGGAAATCCGCGGCTGGATCGTTGTTGGCGATCGAGCCGCCGATGGTGCCGCGGTAGCGCACGGCGGGATCGCCGAGAACTGAGGTGAGATAGGCGATTGCAGGAATCGCCTGCTTCACGTCGGCATTCGTCATGATGTCGTAATAGGCCGTCGCGGCCTTGATGGTCAGCGTGTCGCCCGACAGCTCGACGCCCTGCAGCTCCTTGATCCTGCCGAGGTCGATGACGTCGGATGGACCTGCGAGGCGCTGCTTCATGACCGGCAGCAGCGTCTGGCCGCCGGCGAGGAACTTCGACTCGCTGCCTTTGGCGAACAGGCTGGCGGCTTCGTCGACCGAGGAGGCGCGATGATAGGTGGTCTGGTACATCTTCGATGCTCCTCTTTAAGCCGCGTGGATCGTGCGCCACACCCGATCCGGGGTTGCGGGCATTTCCAGATTGTTCTTGCCGATCGCATCCGTGATCGCGTTGATCACGGCCGCCGACGCCCCGATCGCGCCGGCCTCACCGCAACCCTTGATGCCCAGGGGATTGCCAGGGCACAGCGTCGTGGTGTGGGACAGGTTGAACGACGGCACGTCGTCGGCGCGCGGCATGGCGTAATCCATGAACGAGGCCGTGACCGGCTGGCCGTTGGCATCGTAGATCGCATGCTCGAGCAATGCCTGCCCGATACCCTGCACGAGGCCGCCATGGACCTGGCCCTCGACGATCATCGGGTTGATCAGCCGGCCGAAATCGTCGGCCGCGACGAAGTTGATGAACGAGGTCTTGCCGGTGCCGGGATCGACCTCGACCTCGCAGATATAGGCGCCGGCCGGGAAGGTGAAGTTGGTCGGGTCGTAGAAGGCGCTCTCCTTCAGGCCCGGCTCCATCCCGTCAGGCAGGTTGTGCGCGGTGTAGGCCGCGAGCGCGACCATCGGCAGGGCGATGGCCTTGTCGGTGCCGGTTACCTTGAACTCGCCGTTCTCGATGACGATGTCGGCCTCCGACGTCTCCAGCGCGTGCGCGGCGATCTTCTTGGCCTTGGATTCGACTTTCTCCATCGCCTTCAGGATCGCGGTGAGGCCGACGGCCGCAGAGCGCGAGCCGTAGGTGCCCATGCCGAACTGCACCTTGTCGGTGTCGCCATGGACGATCGAGACCTGGCTGATCGGAACGCCAAGGCGCTCCGCGACGAGTTGGCAGAACGTGGTCTCGTGACCCTGGCCGTGGCTGTGCGAGCCGGTGAGGATCTCGATGGTGCCGACCGGGTTGACGCGCACCTCGGCCGATTCCCATAAGCCGACGCCGGCGCCCAGGCTGCCGACCGCCTTCGACGGCGCGATGCCGCAGGCCTCGATGTAGCATGACACGCCGATGCCGCGCAGCTTGCCGTCGGCCTTCGCCTTGGCCTTGCGGGCAGGGAAGCCGGCATAGTCGATCGCCTTCATCGCCGCGTCGAGCGACGCGTTAAAGTCGCCGGTGTCGTAGGCCATGATGACAGGCGTCTGGTGCGGGAACTGGGTGATGAAGTTGGTCCGCCGCAACTGGGCCGGATCGACGTTCAGCTGCCGCGCCGCCGTTTCCATCAACCGTTCGATCAGGTAGCTCGCCTCCGGGCGGCCCGCGCCGCGATAGGCGTCGACCGGGGTGGTGTTGGTGTAGACCCCGATCACCTCGGCATGGATCGCTGGGATGTTATACTGGCCCGACAGCAGCGTCGCGTAGAGATAGGTCGGCACCGACGACGAGAACAGCGACATGTAGGCGCCGAAATTGGCGTAGGTCTTCACCCTCAGGCCGATGATCTTGTTGTTGGCGTCGAAGGCCATCTCGGCATGGGTGATGTGATCGCGGCCATGCGCGTCGGTCAGGAAGGCCTCGGTGCGGTCGCCGGTCCACTTGACGGGACGGCCGACCTTCTTCGAGGCCCACAGCGCCACCATCTCCTCGGGATAGATGAAGATCTTGGAGCCGAAGCCGCCGCCGACGTCGGGGGCGATCACGCGCAGCTTGTGCTCGGGGGCGATGTTGTAGAACGCCGACAGCACGAGACGCGCGACGTGCGGGTTCTGCGACGTCGTATAGAGGGTGAAGTGCTCCTCGGCGCTGTCGTAATCGGCGATCGCCGCGCGCGGCTCCATCGCATTCGGCGCGAGGCGGTTGTTGGTAACGTCGAGCTTCACCACATTGGCGGCTTTCGAGAAGGCGGCATTCACCGCGCCCTCGTCGCCGATCACCCAGTCATAGACCTGGTTGCCGGGGGCCTCGGGATGAAGCTGCGGCGCGCCGGGCTTGATGGCGGCGCGCATATCGGCGACCGCGGGAAGCTCCTCGTAGTCGACGACGATGGCTTCCGCCGCGTCGCGCGCGAGATTCTTGCTCTCGGCGATCACGACCGCGACGGCCTGCCCGACGAAGCGCACCGTCTCCGGCGCCATCGCCGGCCATGCGCCCATCTTCATCGGGCTTCCGTCCTTGGAGGTGATGGCCCAGCCGCAGATCAGGTTGCCGACCTTGTCGTCGACCAGCTGCTGGCCGGTGAGCACTGCGACCACGCCCGGCATCTTCAGCGCCGCGGACGAATCGATCTTCTTGACCTTCGCGTGCGCGTGCGGGCTGCGGATGAAATAGGCATGGGTCATGCCCGTCAATTTGATGTCGTCGACGTAACGGCCCTTGCCGGTAATGAAACGCTTGTCTTCCTTGCGCACGACGCGTGCGCCGATGCCTTCAACACCCATGTCTGGTCCTCCCGACCGGAAATTTTATGACTGCGCTTTCCTTCGAAAGCAGCAAGCGGTGAATTTCTTTCGAGGCGCGCCGCTTACTCGGCCGCTTGCGAGACCTTCATGCGGCCGGCCGCATCCAGCACGGCCTTGACGATGTTGTGATAGCCGGTGCAGCGGCAGATATTGCCTTCGAGCTCGGTGCGGACGGTCGCCTCGTCGAGCTTTCCACCATGGCGGTGCACGATGTCGATCGCCGACATGATCATGCCCGGCGTGCAATAGCCGCACTGCAGGCCGTGATTGTCGCGGAAGGCGGCCTGCATCGGGTGCAGCTCGTCGCCCTTGGCGATGCCCTCGATCGTGGTGATGGTGGCGCCGTCGGCCTGCCCTGCCAGCATGGTGCAGGATTTCACCGCACGGCCGTCCATGTGCACGACGCAGGCGCCGCACTGGCTGGTGTCGCAGCCGACATGGGTCCCGGTCAGGTTGAGGTGATCGCGCAGGAGCTGGACCAGCAGCGTGCGGTCCTCGACATCGACAGCAACGGCCTTGCCGTTGACCGTCAGTTTGACTGTAGACACGTGAAGTCCTCCCAAAGTGATTTTGATTGGTTCTAATTAGAGACAGCGCGAACGAAACTTTGCAACTGGGTTTTTGCTGGCCGCGGTCATGGAAGGGTCATCGTGTGACGGTCGCAGATGTGCGATTCGGCCACGATGCCTCGTGCCGCCGCCATCACGTGCTGCGACATTGCGGGAGACACGCGGAAGTCGCCGCTGCGATGGCGTGCTCGGCTGCCACGATATCAGGCGCGTGACCTGGTCGTGCGTGCGGTGATCACCCTTGCCGTTTGCCCCGGGCTCAGCCCGGTCGTGCGTCGTTCCTCCCTCGAATGTCCTGCTCGTTGCGCGAATTGGAGCATGCGCTCCCGCCTTTGTAATCGCGATCTTGGTAGTAGGACGAGACGACTTAAGCCTTTGATTTTGCTTACGGCAATGCAGCGAACCCATGCGTGGGGCGAGGCCGGCGGGCGGCCGCCTAGTACTTCCTGGCGATTGAACGCAGCCGCCCGTCCTCCTAGTCGAGCCGTACAAGCAAAACGGCAACAAGGGTGGAAGCGATGCAGATGAACGACAGCCAGCGGATCCCAGCGTCGAAGGAAACGGTGTGGGCTGCGCTCAACGATCCCGATATTCTCAGGCGCTGCATTCCCGGCTGCCAATCGCTCGAGATGGCATCGCCGACCGAGATGACGGCGACCGTGGTGCTGAAGGTCGGCCCGGTCAAGGCGACGTTCAGCGGCAAGGTGACGCTGACCGATATCGATGCGCCCAACGGCTATCGCATCGTCGGCGAAGGCGCCGGCGGCGTCTCCGGCTTTGCCAAGGGCGGCGCGAAGGTCAGGCTGGAGGAAGAAGCGCCCGACGTCACCATCCTGCACTACGAGGCCGATGCGCAGATTGGCGGCAAGCTCGCTCAGCTCGGCTCGCGATTGATCGACTCGACCTCGCGAAAACTCGCCGCGAACTTCTTTGAGAGTTTTGCCGGCCTGGTAGCGCCATCATCGTGATTGATGCGCGCCGCCGCCTTGATTCGAGCGCGCATTTCGAGCTGCAAAATAAGGGCAGGACGCGAGGCGGGACAACGAGATGAGCGGCGAAAGCCGCCAATGATTTGCACTACTACCTTCCGCCTATACTAAGCGCGAAAAGGCGATGCTGTAATTTCGAACGATGGCTCGCAGGCGAACTGCGCATCACGGGCGCAAGCCGCTCGGGCGCCCAACGAGGCGTGCACAACAACATCGCGGAGGGAATACATGACCTTTGGAACGAAGGGCTTCTTGGCCGGCATCTCCATGATTGCGATGCTCGCCGCCGTCACACCGGGCGTTCGCGCCAACGACTCGCTGCTCAAGGCGCAATCCGATTCGAATCAATGGGCCGTTGCCGGCCACGATTACGGCAACACGCGCTTCAGCCCGCTCAAGCAGATCAACACCGAAAACGCGGGCAAGCTGACGCTCGCTTACTCCTTCTCGCTGGCCTCGCTCCGTTCGAACGAATCCTCGCCGATCGTCATCGGCAACACGCTGTACGTTTCGAGCTCGTGGGGGCCGAAATACGTCTATGCGCTCGATGCGGCGACGGGGCAGCGCAAATGGACCTGGGAGCCCGAGATTCCCGAGGACGTGCTGCAATATGCCTGCTGCGACGTGAACAACCGCGGCGTCTCCTATGCCGACGGCAAGCTCTTCGTCGGCCGCCTCGACGGCAAGCTGACGGCGCTCGATGCCGCGACCGGCAAGTCGCTGTGGACGGCGAAGGTGGTCGACTACAAGCAGGGCTCGGTCATCACCTCGCCGCCGCTCGTCGTGCGCGACAAGGTCATCACCGGTTTCGGCGGCGGCGAATACGGCGTGCGCGGGGCGCTGCTGGCTTTCGACATCAACACCGGCAAGCAGGTGTGGCAGACCTACACCGTTCCGTCCCCGGACGAGCCCGGCGGCGACACCTGGAAGGGCGACTCCTTCCAGCATGGCGGCGGCGCGGCCTGGCTGGTCGGTTCCTACGATCCGAAGAGCGACACGGTCTATTGGGGCACCAGCAATCCCGGCCCGTGGAACACGGCGGTGCGTTCGACCGGCGACGGCAATTTCGGCAAGTTGACCAACCTCTACACCGCCTCGACGCTCGCGCTCGATCCCAACACCGGCAAGATCAAGTGGCACATCCAGACCACGCCGGCCGACGCCTGGGACTATGATGGCGTCAACGAAGCCGTTCTCGCCGATCTCAAGATCGGCGGCAGCACCGTGCCGGCGCTGATGAAGGCAGACCGCAACGGCTTCTTCTTCGTCGCCAACCGTGAGACCGGCAAGGTGTTGTCGGCGGAGAAATACGTGTTCTCCAACTGGGCCCAGAAGTGGGACGTCGCCACGATGCGCGCGGTCGAGGATCCCGACAAGCGTCCCGGGCCGAATCATCCCGCCAAGGACATCTGCCCGAATCTGATCGGCGGCAAGAACTGGCAGCCGATGTCGTTCAATCCGCAGACTGGCCTCGTCTACATCCCGTCCAACAATGTCTGCATGGACTGGTCGGTCAGCGATGTCGCCTACAAGCGCGGCGTGTTCTATCTCGGCGCCGAATTCCCGACCAAGGAAGGCCCCGGCGGCTTCCTCGGTGAGCTCGTGGCCTGGGATCCGGTCGCGCAGAAGAAGGTCTGGTCGATCAAGGAAGACCTGCCCTTCAACGGCGGCACGCTGACCACCGGCGGCGGCCTCGTGTTTGCCGGCAACATCCATGGCGACTTCCGCGCCATCGATGCGAAGTCCGGCAAGGTGCTGTGGAGCAAGAATCTCGGCTCCGGCATCGGCGCAGGCCCGGTGACCTATCAGGTCGACGGCAAGCAATATGTGGCCATCGTCGTCGGCCGCACCGCTGCGCTGCCTGCGTTCCTGGGCGAGGTAGGAAAGAAGATGACGGCCGCAGCCCCCGAGGGCGGTTCGCTCTTCGTGTTCTCCGTCCAGTGACCACTCGCGCGCGTATCCTCGAGGTGACGGGATACGCGCGCGCTTTCTCCAAAGTTTAGCTGCGGCATCGGGCGGTGCCTTGTGCCGCCGCGCCTGGCTCAACAAGCTCCGGCGCAACAAACCAACGCAAGGGAGACGAGGATGTGTCCGAATCATTCCGCCACCGGTGCGAACCGACATCGCGCTATCGCAGCTCTGCTCGCATGTGCCGCCGCAGCGCTGATCGTTCCGGCCTCGCCGCTGCAGGCCGAGGCGGCGCAGCCGTTCCGTCTCTGCGCCGATCCGACCAACCTGCCATTCTCGAGCGACAGTTCGTCGAAGCCGGGCTTCTACGTCGAGATCGGACAAGCACTGGCGCAGGCGCTCGGCCGGCCGATCGCCTATGACTGGTACAAATCCTATTTCGGCAAGCGCACCGTGCGCGTCACGCTGCTCGGCAAGCAATGCGACGCCATGATCGGGCTGCCGCGGTCCGAGGATTTCATGGGTCCGGCCGTGATCTTCTCCGACACCTTCGCGAAGGAGGGCTATGCCCTCGTGGCCGCCAAGGAATCTACGAAGGGCGCGGCGGTCGGCGGCATCGACGGCCTCAAGGGCAAGCGCGTCGCCGTGCAATTCGCCAGCACGCCGCAAAACCTGCTCGCGAGCCGCGACGACATCCAGAAGGTGACGGTGCTGTCGCCCGAGGAAGGCATGCAGGCGCTCGACCAGGGCAGGGCCGACGTCGCCTTCATCTGGGGACCGGTCGCCGGCTGGCTGAACAAGACTAGCTACGACGGCCGCTACCAGATCGAGCTCACCGAGGGCGAAGGCCTGTCATGGGATGCTGCCATCGGCTTTGCCAAGACCTCGACCGAGTTGCGCGACCGCGTCAATGCCGTGTTGCCGCAGCTTCAAGGCAAGATCGGCGAGCTCGCCGTGAAATACGGTTTGCCGACCGGCGCGCCCGTTCGCTTCGGCGCGGCGCCGACGCCAGCGCCGGTGACGACGGGCACGGGAAGCGGAGCCGGCGTCGCGCAGGTCGCCAATGTCGTGGCGACCGAGATCAAGGGCGATGCGGTTGCGCCGGGCACCGAGGCCGTCGGCGCGGGCAAGGAGATCTTCAACGGAACCTGTGCGCACTGCCACGGTCCCGATGCGATCCAGAGCGAGCGCAAGATCGATCTGCGGCTGCTGCGTCACCGCTACGGCGACGAGATGCGCGAGAAGTACTGGACCACCGTGCACGAGGGGCGGCCGAACAAGGGCATGCCGGCTTGGAAGGAGGTCTATACCGAGGACCAGTTCAACAGCATCTATTCCTTCCTGCTGACGGTCCAGACCGAATCGAACGACTGAACGGTCTTGACCGAACCCGATCAGGAGGATGTGGTAGCGTTGATCCGGCACCGTCCCGGTGCCGGACGGATGCCGGATGGTTCCGCCGCTTCCGCTGCGGCGGCGGATGTCCCTACGGCGCAGCATTCGGCGGTGCAGTCCTGTGAAGGCGCCATGACCAGCTTCCTGATCATCGACGATCATCCGCTGTTTCGCGAGGCGCTCGGCAATGCGGTGCGGCTGGCCTTGCCGGAGGCGCGGATCTTCGAGGCGATGTCGATCGAGGACGCCCTTCACATCCTGACGGCCGAGCAGGGCGAGGGCATCGACCTCGCGCTGCTCGATCTCCTGCTGCCGGATGCGACCGGCTTCTCCGGCTTTCTGCGCTTGCGCGAGGCCCATCCGCGCCTGCCGGTCGCGATCGTGTCGAGCGAGGAGGACCAGCGCGTCGTCCGCGAGGCGCTGGAGCTGGGGGCCGCCGGTTTCCTGCCGAAGTCGCTGTCGAAGCGCGAGCTGGCGCAATCGATCGAGGGCGTGCTGAATGGATCGGTGTCTGTGCCGAAGGATTTCGTGGCAACGCCGCAGCGGCGCCGGGCCGAGGCCAGCAAGGCGATCGAGGTCAAGCTGCGCGAGCTCACGCCGCAACAGCTTCGCGTGCTCGATCTGCTGCGGCGCGGCTATCCGAACCGGCAGATCGGTCAGGAGCTTCAGCTCGCCGAATCCACCGTGAAGGCACATATCACCGAAATTCTGCGCAAGCTCGGCCTGTTCAGCCGCAACAAGGCGATCATCGAGATCGGCAAGGTGGACCTGCCGGATCCCAAGGCCCGGCCCTATGCGCGGGCCGACCGTGGGCGGCCGCAATGACGCGCAACATCCTGCTTGATCTGGATCAAGCCGGTCTGGTCCGGCTGCGACATTCTCGTTTCGGCGTCGAACCCGTCGATCATCTGACCAATCAACCAGGCAATCAACCAGGAATGGCTCACGTGTGATGCGATTTCTGATCGTCGAAGACCATCCGTTGTTTCGCGAGGCCCTCGAGGGGGCGCTCCAGATGGTGGCGCCGGCGGCCGAGATCCTTCAGGCGACGTCTATCGACGGGGCGCTCGAGCAGGCCGCGGCGGCTGCCGAGCTCGACCTGATCCTGCTCGATCTGTCGATGCCGGGCACCACGGGCCTGTCGGGTATCATCCGCATCCGCAAGGCCTTTCCCAGGATTCCCGTCGTCATCGTGTCCGGGCATCAGGATCCGCAGATCATGTCCGGCGCCCTGTCGCTCGGCGTCTCCGGCTACATCCTCAAATCGTCCTCCAAGCAGGAGCTGGCGCAGTCGATCGGCGAGGTGCTGCGCGGCGCGGTCTGTGTCCCTGCCGCCTATCGCGGGCTGGTCCGCCCGCAACGCGCCGCCGGCCCGGCGCAGGATCTCCTGAAACGCCTGCACGAGTTGACCCCGCAGCAATTGCGCGTGCTCGAAATGCTCAAGCGCGGCCTGCAGAACAAGCAGATCGCCTTCGAGCTGAATATCTCCGAGACCACGGTGAAGGTTCACGTCTCCGACATCCTGCGCAAGCTCAACGTGCTTAGCCGCACCAAGGCCATCGTCGAAATGTCCCGGATCGATTTCGCGACGCTGGCCGGCGAGGGGGCCGGCCTGAAGCGGGAGCGTTCGCAGGCCGATTCCCCCTCGGGATAGTCCGGCGTCAGTCGTCGGAACGAGGCGAGCCGCGGCTCAAGCCGGCAACGGCTGGCCGGCCTGCTCGCGGGCGATGTAGTCGGCGTACCAGTCCGGCCAGTTCGCATCGTACTGACCGCCGTTCCGCTTCTCGTGCTCACCGTGTGCCGCAGCCGCACGTCGGAGCGCGCTCGCGAGCTCGGACGAGGAGGTGAATGTTGTGCCTCCTGCCTCTACGCGTCCCGGCAATCGCGTGGTGATCTCCTGGAACAGCCAGCCATTGCCGTCGGGATCGTTGAACGAGACGTACGAGCGATAGCTGGCGCGCGCGGGATCTAGGCCAACAATCCGACGGCGCCCGAACAGATAAGGCTCGTCGGGTCCGGTGTGTACGTCGCCTTCAGCGTGGAAGACCTCACTGACTTCGACACCGCGACCTCGCAGATCGTCTCGCGCGGCTTCAATGTCGGAGACGATCAGGTACAGGCCCTGGGCGGAGCCGGGTGCCGCCGCGGTCACGTTCTTGCCGAAGATGACTGAGGAGGGGGAGCCGGGCGGTGTGAACTGGATCACGCGGTAGTCGTCAGGCCCCGCGAAATCGGCGTCGAGCCTCCATCCGAGGTTCGCATAGAACTTCTTGGCGCGATCGACGTCGGAAACAGGGATGACGACGACTTCGAGCTTCATGTCGATCGTTGGCGCTTGGGTGGTCTCGTTGGCATTGCGGGCAGACATTGCTCTCTCCTAAATTAGATCGTTTACGATATATTCGTGTGCGCTATATAAAATAACGTGGAGCCTCAATGTCAATCTTCCGATTTAATCGGACGCGATATATATGCGTGCGGAACTTCACATGTCCGTGTCGGAAAGGGTTGCCCCAATGAGCCTGAAGAACGGTCCCAGGGCCGATTCCAGAGACGATTCAATGACCAATCAGAAGCCGAAACCGAAACCGGCCGAGGGCGACCGGCGCCTCGACGATTTCCTGTGTTTCGCGATCTATTCGGCCAACCTCGCCTACGGACGAGCCTACAAGCCGGGCCTCGATGAACTCGGCCTAACCTACCCGCAGTGGATTGCGATCGTGGCGCTGTGGGAGCAGGACGACCAAACCGTGCGCGAACTCGGCGACAAGATGTTCCTGGAATCCAATACCCTGACGCCGATCCTCAAAAAGCTCGAGGCGATGGGCTATTTGCGCCGCCAGCGCGATCCCGCCGACGAGCGGCAGGTGCGCGTCAGTCTCACCGACGCCGGCCGACGCCTCCGCGAGAAAGGCATGCACATGAATCTCGTGAAGTCGAGCGGACTCAAGCCGGATGAGTTCGCGCGGCTGCAGAAAAGCGTCGTCAGGCTCCGCGACAATTTAATCAAGGCGATGGAGGAGGAGTGACAGGCCCCGTCTACTTTGCATGGGGTTGTTTTCGATATTTTTGTCTTGGCTACGTCCGATAGCCCCGCCGCAAGGAGGACGAGGCGAAGATCATCCGCGCTTCAGCTCAGCAGGAACGACAGCAGCGCCCGCATCTCCGCCGGCTTGATCGGCTTCTTCAGCACTTCGAGGCCCTGGAGGCTCGCCTGCTTCGCCGCCTGCTCGGAATAGTCGGCGGTGATGATCATGGCGGGCGCGTCGAGCTTCAAATGCTCCCGCACGTCGGTGATGGCCGAGAGGCCGCTCTCGCCGTGATCGAGATGGAGGTCGGCGATGACGACATCGGGCGCGCCGCCGAGCTCGCTGAGGCGCACGAGCGCATCCGCGGCCGATCGCGTGGTCGCGACATCGCAGCCCCATTCCTCCAGCAGCGCGGCCATCGCGTCCGAGCCGTTCGGATCGTTCTCGATCAGCAGGATCTTGGCGCCTTCGAGCCCGCTGTAATCGTAGTGACGCGCGGTGGGCTCGACCTCCTGCACCTCGTCGGCGACCTCAGCGAGGTCGGCCGGCTCCAGCTCCAGGGTGAAGGTCGATCCCTTGCCGAGCTGTGACGACAGCCGCACCTCGTGCCCGAGCGCGCTGGCGAAGCGGCGGACGATGGAGAGGCCGAGCCCGAAGCCGGCCTGGTCGGCCGCCGTGGCATCGCCGCGCTGGAATTCGCGGAAGATCGCTTCCTGCTGGGCCTGCGCGATCCCGGGTCCGGTGTCGGAGACCTGGACGCAGATCTGGCCGCCGCGCGGCCGGCATCCCATCACGACGCCGCCGCTGCGGGTATAGCGAATGGCATTGGCGAGCAGGTTCTGCAGAATCCGCCGCAGCATCATCGCATCCGACATCACCGCGAGCTGAGCGGGGCGGATGCGCAAGGACAGGCCTTGCCGCGCGGCGATCGGCTCGAACTCGTTGCGGAGCTGCTCGAACAGGGGCGCCAGCGCGATCGCGCGCACGTCGGGCTTGAGCGCGCCGGCATCGAGCTTGGCGATCTCCAGCAGCGAGCGCAGCAGGTCCTCCAGCATCACCAGCGAGCGGTTGGCCTGGTCGATCAGTACGCCCGCTTCCTGACACTCCATCATCTCCATCAGCGCGGACAGGGTCAGACGCGCCGCGTTGAGCGGCTGCAACAGATCGTGGGTGACCGAGATCAGCACGGAGGATTTCAGCGAGCTTGCCGCCTCCGCCTGCTGCTTGGCGCGGTAGAGACCCTCATTGGCGCGCTCGACCGAATGCAGCGCCTCGCGCAATTGATGCGTCCGGTCCCGAACCTTGTGGTCGAGCGCGATGGCGGTTTCGAACAATGAAAAGGCGTTGAGCTGCTGGTCCATCGAGCGCTCGACGCGCGACATCAGCGCGGCATTGATCTTCCTCAGCTTGGCGGCCTCGCGCCTGAGCTGGTCGATCGCATCGGGGCCCTGCCACATGTCCGTCACGACGGGCGCCTTCCGATCGCAACTCCCGTGAAGGTCTGGTTCACATGCATGGAGCCGAACTGCTCGCCGTAGGTGTGAAAGCCGACCACGCGGTTCTGCCGGTACAGCTCCGACATGTCGCGGGCGAGCTGATGCTGCTCGGCATCGAGCCGGCGGAGCAGGCATTCGAAGCCGATATAGAGCGAGACGTCTCCGATCTGGTCGCGGATGTCGGCGAACGTCTCGCGGGCCGCACCGACCAGGCTTCGCGACGTCGCCGCGGTCAGCACCATGCCCTCGTCGATAGCACAGAAGAAATGCAGGGAGCCATCCGGCTCGACGCGCTGGATCGAGCGCGCGTAATAGGCGCCGCCGACGCGCACCAGGACCGGATGCGAGGCGAAGGAGAACGGATCGAGCTTGGCGTCCATGATGCCGACCACGCGCGAATATTCCTGCGCAGCAGGCTCTGCGTTCAGCTCCCGGACCGTGCGGTTTTCGATGTCGGCCTCGGTCACCACCATCTTCTGCGCCTGCGGCTCGAAATTGTCGCACTTGAAGACGCGGAACGGCAACGAGGTGTTCAGCAGGATCAGCAGGGCGGCATTGCTGTGTGCCTTGCCGTCGAAGAACACGAACGTCTTCTCGAAGCGTAGCCCGTCGCCTGCCGACCCGCCGACGACCGGAATATCGTCAAGCGATGCATAGATCGCGGACATCACCGCTTCTTCGCGGCGGCACAGCCCGTCGATCAGGACCAGGCCGAAGGGATTCCCGCGCTCGACCTGCGGCGTGGCCCGCAACAGCTCGTGCCGGAGCTCGCCGCCGATCCTGCGGCCGTCCTCGACGCGGAAGCTGTCGAGGTTGAAGATGGGGCGCACCACCGCGGAGAAGTCGGCGCGGCTGAACGCCAGTGCCACGACGCTGTTCTCGTCCCAGCCATCGGGGGCAAGCTCGCCCGCGGTGGTACAACCGCAGACCTGGGTGTCATCGAATTGCCGGCTGATCTCGGCAATGAAGCGATCGGGGTCGTAGCTGGGGGAGAGGAACACCAGGATCAGCGCCAGCCCGTCGGACGGGAGCTGGGCCGCCAGCTCGGCCACGGCGTCATCGACGCTCGCGGCCTTCGACTTGGCCACGGCAACGCCAGACGCACCGCCAAACCGAAAATCGGTTTGCCCCACTCGGTTTCTCCCTCGAGGCTCGGTCTAATGCCAAGTGCCTGATAAGTATTCGAGAGTAGGGCGTTTTCCGGTGAGCCGCAACACGGCACCCGCTCCCCGTATGCCCCGATGGGTTTACCACCCCTTGACGATTCTGCCCTAATTTTGCGCAACGTTCGGAAAGGGCTGCTTCCGGACCGCAGAATCGCTGCAAGAACATGAACGGGGGTTGGGAATGTCCGGGCGTACCGCATCGCCGTCGAAGCGTGCACTATTTCCGACCCTCAAGTTCCGCGCAAAAATCATCCTCGGCTTCGCCGCCGTGCTGGTGATCTCCGCCGGCAGCATGGCCTTTTCCTATTTCGGCTTCGAGCGGGTCGCCTCCGGGGTCGGATCCTACCGCAGCAGCGTGTCGGAGGCCGATCTCGCGCGCAATATCGACCGTGAGCTGCTCGCCTATCGTTCGGCCGCCAAATATTTCGTCGTCACCGGCAAGGAAGACGACGCCAAGGCGGCGCTCGATGCCGAGGCCAGCCTGAAGAACGCCATCGACCAGGCCGTCAAGGCCGCCACGAAGCCGGCGCGGCAGGAAAGCCTTGGCAAGCTCGCCAAGGAGTTTTCCAACTTCTCCGCGACCTTCGCCAAGGTGCTCCAGGCCAAGCGCGACAGCGCGCTGCTGGTGCAGAACCAGCTCCAGCGCAACGCCAACCTCCTGAAATACAAGCTCGACGACATCGGCAACAACGCCTCCGACGCCGAAGCGCAGGCGATCGAGTTCGGCACCAAGCAGGTCAATGCCCAGTTCCAGACCGCGAGTGCGGCGGCGACCAATTTCGTGCTGACGTCCGACCAGGCGATCGCCACCAGCGCGCTGGCACGGCTGAAATTCGTCGAGAACTCGCTCGGCGCGGTCTATTCGATGGACGACAAGATCGTCGCCGGGCTGAAAGATGCCAAGGCGTTGCTCGGCGCCTATCGCGAGGCGCTGGAGAAGCTGATCGCCAACGCCAAGCTCGTCGATGACCTCGTCACCAACATGAGCGGCTCGGCTGGCGCGATCCAGCAAGGCGCCACCGCCATGAAGGCGGACCTCGTCGCCGAGCAGCAGCGGCTGGATTCGGAGTCGGCGGCGACCATTGGGCAGACCGAGCAACTGGTGCTGATGCTGGCCGTCGGCGGCACGCTGCTCGGTGCGGTCCTCGCCTTCCTGCTCGGCACCGGCATCTCGCGGCCGATGATCGCGATGTGCAAGGCGATGCGGGAGCTCGCCTCGGGCAATTTCGACGTGGTGCTGCCGGGTCTCGGCCGCAAGGATGAGATCGGCGAAATGGCCGGCGCCGTCGAGGAGTTCAAGATCCAGGCCGTTGCAAAGGCCGAGCGCGATGCCGCCGCCAGCGAAGCGCAGAACCGCGAGCAGGCCGCAAGCCGCCGCGCCGAGCTGATCCGCTTTGCCGACGATTTCGAGAGCGCGGTCGGCGCCATCGTCTCCAACGTCTCGGCCTCGGCCGTGCAGCTGGAATCGGCGGCTTCGACGCTGACCCGCACCGCCGAGACTACGCAGAGCCTGTCGAGCCAGGTCGCCGGCGTCTCCGAGCAGGCCTCCTCCAACATGCAGTCGGTCGCGACCGCGACCGAAGAGCTGTCGGCCTCGGTCGAGGAGATCGGCCGCCAGGTGCGCGATTCCAGCCGCATCGCAGAGGCTGCCGTGATGCAGGCCAAGGAGACCGACGGCCGCATCGGCAAGCTGTCGCATGCCGCCCAGCAGATCGGCGAGGTGGTCAAGCTGATCACCGCGATTGCCGAGCAGACCAATTTGCTCGCGCTCAACGCCACCATCGAGGCCGCCCGCGCCGGCGAGGCCGGCCGCGGCTTCGCGGTCGTGGCGAGCGAGGTGAAGT